>JACKMK010000001.1:0-1200000 GCA_024235395.1 Chromatiaceae bacterium | reverse complement strand
GACGCCGCATGCCTGGCTGCGCCGGCTGACCGAGCAGGGCATAGCGCGGCGTTGGCCGGACGGCTGCCCGGCACGGGTGCGCGCGCAGATCGAACACGAGCTGGCGCTGATCGCCGAGCTTCGCTACGAGGCCTATTTCCTCACGGTCTGGGACCTGGTCCGGCATGCGCGTGAGCGCGGCATCCTGTGCCAGGGGCGCGGCTCGGCGGCCAACTCCGCGGTGTGCTACTGCCTCGGCATCACCGAGGTCGACCCGGCGCGCATGAACCTGCTGTTCGAGCGTTTCATCTCACGTGAACGCAACGAGCCGCCGGACATCGATGTCGATTTCGAACACCAGCGCCGCGAGGAGGTGATCCAGTACATCTATGCGAAGTACGGACGCGAACGTGCCGCGCTGGCGGCGACCGTGATCACCTACCGGACGCGCAGCGCGTTGCGCGACGTCGGCAAGGCGCTCGGGTTTGGCCTGGAGCAGATCGAGGCGCTGGTCGCGGCGGTCGCCGCCTGGCGCCGCCACGCGGAGATCCGCGATGAGCACCTGCGCGATGCCGGTTTCGATCCGGCGAACCCGACCGTCGAACGGCTGCGCGTGCTGGTCAACACGCTGCGCGGTTTTCCGCGTCACCTGTCGCAGCATGTCGGCGGCTTCGTGATCGCCGCCGGCCGGCTCGACGAACTGGTGCCGATCGAGAATGCGGCAATGTCCGAACGCACCGTGATCCAGTGGGAGAAGGACGACCTCGAGGCGCTCGGCCTGCTGAAGGTCGACGTGCTGGCGCTGGGCATGCTGAGCGCGATCCGGCGCGCGCTCGACCTGGTGAACGATTACTGGGCGGGGCGGCCGGTCGCGGACTATGCCGCCCGGTACCGGGTCGATGCGGCGACATCGGACGGGACGGGCGTGCGCGAGCGTTGCGCCGATCCGGCGCACTGGGTGCCGCGCCTGCCGCTGACCCTGCAGGACGTCCCGGCCGAGGATCCGGCGGTGTACGCGATGATCCAGCAGGCCGACACCATCGGTGTGTTCCAGATCGAGTCGCGCGCGCAGATGTCGATGTTGCCGCGGCTCAGGCCAGCGTGTTTCTACGACCTGGTGATCGAGGTCGCGATCGTGCGTCCCGGGCCCATCCAGGGCGACATGGTGCATCCCTATCTGCGCCGCCGGCAGCGCAAGGAGGCGGTCGAGTATCCGTCGGACGCGGTGCGCGGTGTGCTCGAACGAACGCTCGGTGTGCCGATCTTCCAGGAGCAGGTGATCAAGCTGGCGATGGTCGCGGCCGGCTTCACACCCGGCGAGGCCGACCAGCTGCGGCGCGCGATGGCGGCGTGGAAGCGGCGCGGTGGTCTCGAGCCGTACCAGAAGAAACTGATGGACGGCATGCAGGCGCGTGGCTATCGGCGTGAGTTCGCCGAGCGGGTGTATCGCCAGATCCTCGGTTTCGGCGACTACGGTTTTCCCGAGTCGCATGCGGCGAGCTTCGCGCTGTTGGTGTACGTCTCGGCGTGGCTCAAGCGTTATCACCCGGCGGCGTTCTGTGCCGCGTTGATCAACAGCCTGCCGATGGGCTTCTACGCACCGGCCCAGCTGGTGCGCGACGCGCGTGCGCACGATGTCGAGGTGTGCCCGGCGGACGTGAACCACAGTGACTGGGACTGCACGCTGGAGGCAGCGGCCGTGAGCGGCGGTGCCGCAGCCGCTGCGGCGCCGGTCGCGTCCGGAACGCCGGTGCTGCGCCTGGGGCTGCGCATGATCCGTGGTCTGGCGCAGGCGGCCGCCGAGCGGATCGCCGTGGCGCGTGCCGAGCGCGCCTTCAGCGACGTCGCCGACCTGGCCCGGCGTGCCGGACTCCACCGGGGCGATCTCAGGGTGCTGGCCGCCGCCGATGCGTTGCAGGGGCTCGCCGGGCATCGGCATCTCGCCGCCTGGCAGGTCGCCGGGGTCGAGCAGGCATTGCCGATCGCCGGGCTCGCGCATTTCAACGAGCAGTTGCCACTGTTGCGTCCACCGGACGCCGGCCAGGCGGTGCTGGCGGACTATGCACAGACCGGCCTGACGCTGCGCGAACATCCGCTGGCCCTGATACGCGCCCAGCTGCGTGCGCGTGGCCTGTTGTCGTCCCAGGAGGTCGCCGCGCGGGCGCCGGGCGAGATCGTGCGTGCGGCGGGTCTGGTGCTGATCCGCCAGCGGCCGGGCAACGGCCGGGCGATCTTCGTCACCTTGGAGGATGAGTACGGTGGGCTGAACCTGCTGATCTGGGCCGATCTCGCCGAGCGCCAGCGCAGGGTATTGCTCGGCTCACAGCTGCTTGGCGTGGTCGCCGAGATCCAGCGTGCCGAGGGTGTGCAGCACCTGGTCTGTCGGCGGCTCGAGAATCACAGCGATCTGCTCGGTGAGCTGCACGTGGTGTCGCGCGATTTTCATTGAGCACCCCGTCGAGCCATCGGTGCAACAATGCAGGCGCCCGTCGGGTCTGATACCGCGGGAACGGGCCTATCGTGCCCGCCTGGCCCAGCGCTTAATGGAGGCAGCAATGAACGGCTTGCGCGCACTATCGCTGTGGGTGTTGTGTGTGGCGACGGCCCACGCGACCGACGATGTCCTGTTCACCGATTTCAACGGCCAACCGCAGACGATCGAGTCACATATCGCCGATGGCCAATGGCTGCTGGTGATGTTCTGGGCCCACAACTGCCATATCTGCAACCAGGAGGCGACCAGTTACGCGCGTTTTCACACGGCACATGCCGATCGCGATGCCCGCGTGCTGGGGGTCAGCATCGACGGTCCCGAGCATCAGGCGGAGGCCGCGGATTTCATCGACCGGCATCGGTTGCCGTTTCCGAACCTGATCGCTGAGCCGGCCGTCGCGATGCTGTATTTCATGTCCCTGACCGGCGAACCGTTTCGCGGTACCCCGACCTTCCTGCTGTATGCGCCCGACGGCACGCTGACGGCCGTGCAGGCCGGTGCCGTGCCGGTCGACTCGATCGAGGCGTTCATCGCGAAACACGCAACAGGAGCCGCCGCCCGGCGCTGACCTGCAGAACCCGCGCGGCGTGCATCGCGCTCGCGAAGATCGCCTTACCAGCTGATGTAGCTGAAGCCCTTCTCCTGGAGCAGCATGATGTCTTCGGCGCCGACATCGACGATCTGCGCATACTCGACCAGGTTCTGCTCGGTCCAGCCGAGGCTGTCCATGGTGTTGCGGCAGGCGTGGAACGCGACGCCGTAGGCCCTCAGCGACGAGGCGCGTTCCTGCAGCTCCTTGGCGATGGGGCGTTCCGGCGGATCGCCGAGCAGGTGGATGCCCGGCCCGAAGCAGCTCACGACAACCTCGACGTTGTCGCCGTGCCGGCGGATCATTTCGCCGACCGAGAACAGGATGTGCGACAGGTAATCGTGGTCGGCCTTGTTGCATTGATAGACGATCTGATGCTCGGACTTGTCGTCGAAATGGGTGTCGGTGTGGTGCGCCTGCGCACGGTTCAGCGCGAACAGTCCACCGGCGGCGGTCATCCATTGGAACAGGCGGCGACGGGCCTGATTGATCGGCTGCATGGTGATCCTCTCTGTGTGGGGCGATCCGGATCGCCGCTGCGAGGCGCCCATCCGGCATCCTGTATTGTTCTTGTACGCGTATCGATGCATCTGCATTAGACAGCCAACCGGGCCATCCGATCCAGTTCCGTGCCTTTCGGGAGCCGGTGAACCTTGCACCCGGACGGGGCGTCTACAGTCCAGCAGGGCGGCCGGGCCGGCCGGCCCGGGGGGATCATGATCCGAGCATGGCGTAGCTACGCCCTGGCGCTGCTGGTTCTTGTCGGTGCCGCATGCAGCACCACCGAGCTGGTATACGACAACGCCGACTGGCTGCTGTATCGCTGGGTCGACGGTATGGTCGATGCGCGCGACGGGCAGTCGACCGCATGGCGTGCGTTGATGCGCGAAGCGATGGATCGGCATCGTCGCGAACTTCTGCGGCCGCTGGTGCAGCTGATCCTCGGGTTCGAGGAGATGTTGCGCCGACGCCTGGACGAGCCACAGCTGAGTTGCTGGCTGGCCGCTGCCGACCGGGTCTACCGGGCGCATGCAGAATGGGCCGGGGTCCCGGCGGTCGAGGTGCTCGCCGGCCTCGCCCCCGATCAGGTGGCCTACCTCGACCGGCAATTCGAGGAACGTGACACCGAGTACGCGGACGAGTTTCTCGATCCCGACGCGCAGCGGCGCGAGCGGCGGCGCGTCGAGCGTTACGTGGATCGCATCGAGCGCTGGACCGGCGACCTGTCGACCGAACAGCTGCGCCTGGTCGAGGCGATGGTCGGGGGCCTGCCTGACCTCGCCGACGATTGGTTCGGGTATCGGCAGCGGCAGCAACAGCGGTTGCTGGAGCTGTTGCGCAGCGGTGCCGATCGCGAGGCCCTGCGGCATTTCCTGCGCGCCTGGTGGGTCGACCTCGCCGGCCGCGAGGCGCCGCTGGTCAGCAAGTCGCAGCGGGTGCGGCAGGGCGTGATCGCGTTGCTGGTCAACCTGGACGGCACCCTCAGCCAGACCCAGCGTGCCCGTGCCCTGGACCGTCTGGCGGAGCTGCGCGCCGAGCTCACCGCCGCGGGAGACCTCGCCGGGCCGGTACTGCTGGCCGCCGCCGATTGCCCACCAAAGGACGTCGAAACCCCGTGAATCCCCACAGTGCCGCTGTGGGCAAACCTGCCCGCCGGTGCTGCCTGCGGCGCCGCGTCGATTCGACCGGTCCGGGTGATCCGCTTAGGCTATGTTTTGGTTTACGCTTCGCCGACTCACCGTCCGAATCCGATGCGACGGGCGGCCTACGATCGAACACCGCAGTAGCGGAGGTGATTGAATTGTCGTGGGAATATTATTAAATTCTGCTGGATAAAAATAGCTAATGTGTGACATAATAAGTTTGTATTACGAACTGGGCAGTGAGCGCTGAAACTCTGGCGCGGCCCTGCATTACAAACGTTTAATCAACCCAGATCTCGAATGCCATGAAACCACTTTTTGTCGCAATCGCAATGTCGGTGCCCCTGTTGGCGGGGCTTGCAATCGGGCAGGACGAGAGCCCCGAAACGCAGCCGGGCGCGCAGCTAAAGATCCCTGAACAGAATGTGTACGTCGTGACACGCGAGCGCGACACCAACGCGGCGGTGCTCGGTGGTACCGTAATTCCGCACAAGATGGTCAAGCTGCTTGCGCAGATTCCCGGCGAGGTGGAATTCGTCGCGGGTCGCGAAGGCGACGCGTTCGGTGCCGGGACTCAACTGGTCACGCTGGACGTCTCCAGCATGATGGCGAAACGCCGTGCGGCGCTCGCTGGACTGAACAGCGCGCGTGCCGGGCTAGGTAACGCCGAGGTGCAGTACCGGCGCGAGGTATTGACGCCCAATTCGCAGTCGAACGCGATGATGGGCGGGCTGCCCGGCATGGTCAGCATATTTTCCGATCCGATGCGCTCGATGATGGGCCAGGGCAGTCCCGGCTACGAGCGGCATTCCAACCTGTACGGCCAGGGGGTGCAGATCCAGACGGCGCGTGACGCGGTCGCCCAGGCCGAGGCGGGCCTCAGGGAACTGGACGAGAACATCGAGAATGCGGTCAGCGTGGCGCCGTTCGACGGCGTGATCGTACAAAAGATGGTGGAAGTGGGTGACGTCGTACAGCCCGGGATGCCGCTGGTGGTGTTTGCCGATACCAGCCAGATGGAGATCCAGCTCGAGGTGCCGACCCGGCTGGTCGCCGCGCTCAGCGAAGGCGAGGAGATCAAAGCCCGGCTCGACCGCGGCACCGAGTTGGTCAGGGCGCGCGTGGCACGCATCTTCCCGATGGCCAACACCGGTGGACACACGACGACCGTGAAGATCGCGCTGCCGGACGACAGCGGTGCGCGCGCCGGCATGTACGCCGAGGTGCTGGTGCCCGATCCGAATCACGGCCAGGGTGGACCGCTGACGGTGCCGAAATCGTCGGTCACCTGGCGTGGCAGTCTGCCAGCCGTATTCCTGGTGTCGCCGGACCGCACCGAGGTGAGGATGCGTGCGCTGCGTCTGGGTTCCGTGATCGGCGATCGCGTCGCGGTGTTGTCCGGCCTCAACGAGGGTGACGCGATCCTCAGGGTGCCCGACGCATCGATGCGATCCGGTCCCTACCAGCCGAACCGCTAGACCCGAGAAATTGCACCTGGGGAGGCCGCGCCGTTGGGCGGGGCGCCCCGGCGCGGTCAACTTCGTCAGTTTCTGGAGCCCGCTGGGGCAATCGGGAGCCAAACGCTCATGTCCATAGCCAACAAGAAAGATACGCTGTCCAAAGAAGAGCTGGGCTTTGCCGGCCGGTTAGCCGATTCATTCATCCATTCCCCGCTGTCGCCACTGTTGTTCATTGCGATGATGCTGGTCGGGATCTACGGGCTGTACGCGACGCCGCGCCAGGAAGACCCGCAGATCTCGGTGCCGATGATCGACATCATGCTGCAGATGCCCGGTGCCTCGTCGCAGGAGATCTCGCGCCTCGTCGTGAGCCCGCTGGAACGCCTGGTCAGCGAGATCGATGGCGTGAAGCATGTCTACTCGGTCAGCGATGAGGGCATGGGGATCATCACCCTCGAGTTCCACGTCGGCGAGGAGATCGAACGCGCCATCGTACTGACGCACAACAAGGTGCAGGCGAACCTCGACCTGATGCCGCCCGGCGTCGAGATGCCGATCATCAAGCCGAAGGAAGTCGACGATGTACCGGTCGTCACCCTGACGCTGTGGTCGAAGGTCATGGACGATGCGATCCTGCGCAAGCTGGCGGTCAGCCTGATGCAGGAACTCAAGCAGCTGCCACAGACCGGCAATGCGTTCGTCTCGGGCGGCCGCGCCGAGCAGGTGCGGGTCGACGTGCTACCGGAGCGCCTGTCGGGCTATGGCATCTCGATGGGGCATATCGCGAAGACCATCCAGGGCTTCAACACCAAGCAGACCGTCGGCTCGGTCGAGCAGGGCGGCAAGTATTTCTGGGTGAAGACCGGCTCGTTCCTGCAGTCCGCCCAGGACTTCGAGCGCCTGGTCGTCGGCAGTCACGAGGGGCTGCCGGTGTACCTGCGCGACGTTGCGCAGATCACCAAGGGACCCGAAGAAGCGCGCCATCAGGTGGCCTATTACACCGGCCCGGCACACGAGGGTGAGCAGATCGATGGCGCGCAGGCGGTCACGATCGCGATCGCCAAGCAGAAGGGTGCCAACGGTGTCTCCGTGGTCAACAGCATCCTCGACAAGGTCGAACACCTGAAGGGGCAGCTGATCCCGGACGATGTCCACGTCGAGGTCACCCGAAACTACGGCCAGACCGCCAACCAGAAGGTCAACGACCTGCTGTTCAAGCTCGTGGTCGCGACTGCCGCGGTGACCTTCCTCGTATGGGCCTCGCTCGGCCTGCGTCCGGCCATCGTCGTGCTGCTCACGATACCGGTGGTGCTCGTCATCACCGTGTACATGGCGATGCTGATGGGCTACACGATCGACCGCGTCAGCCTGTTCGCACTGATCTTCTCGATCGGCTTCCTGGTCGACAATGCGATCGTCATCGTCGAAAACATCTACGCGCGCTGGCTGAAGGTCGGCGAGCCCTCGACCGAGGTCGCGGTCGACGCGGTGCGCGAGGTGGGCAACCCGACCATCCTCGCAACCTACACGGTCATTGCGGCCCTGCTGCCGATGGGCTTCGTGCGCGGCATGATGGGGCCGTACATGGAACCGATCCCGGCGCTCGGGTCGGTGGCGATGATCTTCTCGCTGATCGCCGCGGTGGTGTTCGCCCCGTGGCTGGCGATGCGCATGATTCCGCCGATGGCGACGCTCCACAAGATGGAGGCGCGCGACCACAAGATCGACGAATGGCTGGGCGGCTTCTACCACAAGGTCATCGGCACGCTGCTCGACAGCAAGATGTGGGGCTGGGGCTTCCTGGTCGGACTGGTCGTTGCGTTTGCGATCACGATCTCGATGTTCCTCAGCATCACCGACTACGCGGTGCGGGTGAAGATGCTGCCTTACGACAACAAGTCGGAATTCGCGCTGGTGATCGATATGCCGGATGGGACCGCACTGCCGGATACCATCAACGTGACCAACGAGGTGGTCGACCAGTTGCGCACGATCCCCGAGGTGACCGCGCTGCAGACCTACGCCGGAACCGCGCGACCCTTCGATTTCAACGGTCTGGTCAGGCACTACTACCTGCGCCAGTTCCCGTGGCAGGCCGAGGTTCAGGTACAACTGCTGCACAAGTCCGAACGGAAGCGCAGCAGCCATCAGATCGCACAGGAGGCGCGCGAACTGCTGAGACCGATCGGTGCCGCATCGAAAGCGGTGATCACGGTGGTCGAGATGCCGCCGGGTCCGCCGGTGCTGCAGACCGTGGTCGCGGAGGTACACGGACCGGACGCGGAGACCCGCGCGACCGTCGCCACGATGTTGACCGAATTGTTCCGCGAATCGCCGCTGATCGACGACGTCGACAACTTCATGCGCGAAGATCAGGAGATCTGGCGCTTCGATATCGACCTCGACAAGGCCGCCAACCAGGGCGTGACCCTGGAGACCATCAACCAGCATCTCGCGATGGCGATGGGCATGTTCAAGGTCGGCGATATCAAGGAGCCGTTGGTCTACGAGCCGACCTACATCCTGGTCCAGGTGCCGCTGTCGAAACGCTCGCAGCTCGATCTGATGGCCGATATGCCGATCATGACGGAAGACGGACGTACCGTGCCGTTGGGTGAGATCGGGACCTTCGTGAAAGACAAGCACGACCCGATGATCTTCCACAAGGATCTGCGACCGGTCGAGTTCGTGGTCGGCGACGCGGTCGGCCGACTGCCGGCGCCGATCTACGCGATGAGCGACATCGACGAGCGTCTGCAGGATCACCCGACACCGGACGGCGTGATCATGTCCGGCACCATGATCGACGCACCCGAGCACGACGATGTCTCCGGGTTCGAGTGGTCGGGCGAGTGGACCGTGACCTACGAGACCTTCCGCGACATGGGTATCGCGTTTGGCGTCGCGCTGGTCGCCATCTACATGCTCGTGGTCTGGCAGTTCGGCAACTTTTCGATTCCGGCGGTGATCATGGCGCCGATCCCGTTGACCATGCTCGGGATCATCCCCGGACATTGGCTGCTAGGCGCCGAATTCACCGCCACCTCGATGATCGGCTGGATCGCACTGGCCGGTATCATCGTCCGAAACTCGATCCTGTTGATCGACTTCACGATCAATCAGGTTCGCACCGGCATGGAATTGCGCGAGGCGGTGATCGCCGCGGCCAAGGCACGTACCCGCCCGATCATGATCACGGCATTGGCACTGGTGCTCGGATCGGCGGTCATCCTCACCGACCCGACCTTCCAGGGGATGGCGATCTCGCTGCTGTTCGGCGTATTCGTCTCCACCCTGCTGACACTCATCGTGATTCCGCTGGGCTGCGTGAGCCTCGGCGAACGCATCTTCCGCTGCGCCGGCGTCACCGATCGCGATGCCTGCGCCGACGACGCCATCACGACCCAGCCCGAGGACGCAGGGACCTGATACCGGGGTACCGCGCGGGGCAAGGGTTCGAGGCCGCCGGCAGGCGCATGCCGGCGGCGTCGTTGTGGCTTAGAATGTCGAGACACCCCTTGACCCATCGCATACTGTGGTGATGCCCATGATTATCGATACGTTCGCCATCAGCGCTATCCTGATCGGCATCCTGGTGATCGTCGCGATCGTGCTGACGATCCGCAGCAGCAACAAGGAGACCGTTGCTGAGGTCGCGCGCCTGCGTGACCAGATCGACAAGATGGAGCGTGAAGCGCTGTTGCCGAGCCACGCGTCGCGTGAGATGTGTTGCGCGATTCGCAGTATCTATCCGCATGCGTTGCACGGTATCGACTACCAGCTGGCCGATGACGGCGACGGCCCCTACATCAAGGAGTGGTTGCTGGAACATCCGATCCCGCATCCGGATCACATCGAGGAAGCGATAGGCCAGTACCGGCAGATGATCCAGGAGAGCAATTACCGCGAGATGCGCCGGGCGACCTACCCGAGCGTTGGCGATCAACTGGATGCGCTGTACAAGGCCCGCCAGGGCAACGACGCGGCGTTGCGCATGGTCGACGAACAGATCCAGCGGGTGAAGGAACGCTATTCGAAGCCGGAGGCCTGCCGCGACGAGTGTTGAGTGCGGGTCATCCCGGCG
Organism: Chromatiaceae bacterium; assembly: GCA_024235395.1. Classification (NCBI taxonomy): domain Bacteria; kingdom Pseudomonadati; phylum Pseudomonadota; class Gammaproteobacteria; order Chromatiales; family Chromatiaceae; species Chromatiaceae bacterium. Next base: position 1,189,751 of record JACKMK010000001.1, on the reverse strand, counting down.
TGATTGACGCACCAGCGCATTCTGTAGTGCATTGGCCAGCGCCGAGCCGCCGGTGGTACATTCGAGCGTATCCGCTCGTGGACATCACAGCTATCCGGAATTGCACACCCTGATGCAGTGGCAGCAACTGCTCGCGCGCACTCGCCTGGGCTCGTCCGAGTCGTCGCGCGCCACCTCGACCAGAACCGACTTTCAGCGCGACTTCGACCGCGTCGTGTTCTGTTCCGCATTTCGCCGGATGCAGGACAAGACCCAGGTCTTTCCGCTGTCCAAGGTGGACTATGTGCGCACCCGTTTGACGCACAGTCTGGAGGCCTCAAGCATCGGGCGTTCACTGGGCACACTGGTCGGCGAACAGGTGATCGCGCGGCATGCCCTGGGTGGCTTCGAATCCGCGGATTTCGGCAGTATCGTCGCCGCGGCCTGTCTGGCGCATGACATCGGCAACCCGCCATTCGGCCATTCAGGCGAAGACGCGCTGCGTCACTGGGCACATTCCGCGGAATACGGTGCGCGCCGCGTCGCGTTGCTGACCGGCAGCGAGCGCGAGGATTTCCTGTCGTTCGAGGGCAATGCCCAGGGATTCCGTATCCTGACCCGGCTGCAGAATCCGGACAATCCGGGCGGCCTGCAGTTGACCTGCGCAACGCTGGCGGCATTCACCAAGTACCCGCGCGAATCGTGGCTGGGCGGCAGCACCTTCGATGGCGTCAGTGCGAAGAAGCAGGGGTTCACCGCGGCCGATCGCGCCGCGTTCGAGACGGTCGCCGAGACCGTCGGACTGATCCCCCGTGACAGTCAGTACGCGATGTGGTGCCGGCATCCTCTGGCGTTCCTGGTCGAGGCCGCCGATGACATCAGCTATCGGGTCATCGATATCGAAGACGGTTTTCGCCTCGGCCATTTCACCTATCAGGAGGTGCTCGACCTGTTCTGGCCGTTGATCGCCGACCAGGTCAATCAGCGCCCGCGCCTCGAACACATCCGCGATCTTAAAAACCGGGTCGAGTTCCTGCGTGCGAAGGTGATCAACGAGGTGATCCGCCAGGTCGTCGAGTGTTTCATGGACAACGAAGCGGCAATTCTCGACGGTACCTTCGATGTGCCCTTGCTGCAGGAACTGCCGTTGCACGCGGAGCTCGACGCGCTGATCGAAAATGCCCGCCAGCGGATCTACTGCGCGCCCGAGGTGGTCGGGATCCAGGCAGCCGGTTTCCAGGTCGTCAGCGACCTGCTCGAACGCTTCACCCGGGTGGTCGACGATGTCGCCGAGCACGCCGAACGTGCGTCGCCACACAGCCAGATGCTGATCCGCCTGGTGCCGGACCAGTTCATCGGGCCGCAACGCGTGCCGGCCTCGGATGCCTACCAGCGACTGCTGATGTTGACCGATTTCGTGTCCGGCATGACCGACTCCTACGCGGTCAGTCTGTACAAAAAGGTCACCGGAATCTCGTTGCCGGGGGGTTGATGTGTGCGGCCGTTACTTCCTGCATTCCACCGCCGACAAGCTCACCGCGCTGTTCGGCGAGATGCCGATGCCGCTGCTGCAACCCCGCTACAACATCGCTCCCACCCAGCCGGTACCCATCGTACGCGAGAACGCCGCCGGCCGGCGCGAGATGGTGCTGGTGCGCTGGGGCCTGATCCCCGGCTGGTCGAAAGGTCCGGATACGCGCTTCAGCATGATCAATGCGCGTGTCGAGACGGTCGCGGAAAAGCCGGCCTACCGCAGCGCGCTGCGTTACCGGCGTTGCCTGATCCCCGCCGACGGCTTCTACGAGTGGCGTGCGCAGGACGGGGCCAAACAACCCTATGTGCTGAGACCGCGTGATGCCCGGCCGCTAGCGTTTGCGGGACTCTGGGAACACTGGCAGGACGACGGTGGCAGCGAGCTGGAATCCTGCACCATCCTGGTCCGGGCCGCCGATCGCCAGGTGGGCACCATCCACGATCGCATGCCGGTGATCATCGCGCCGCAGGCATTCGGGCTGTGGCTCGACAGCAAGAGCCAGAAACCGCAGCCGATCGAGACCCTGTTGGCTGCGCAACAGCCGCCGGAACTCGATATCTACCCGGTCGGACGCGCCGTGAACAACCCGCGCAACGATGCACCGGCGTTGCTCGATCCGATCCCGGAGGTTGGCTGATGGACGCGATGCGGCGCCTGCTCGAGATCATGGCGCGGCTGCGTGACCCGCAGCACGGCTGCCCCTGGGACCAGCGCCAGACCTACGCGACGATCGTCCCCTACACGCTCGAGGAGGCCTATGAGGTGGCCGACGCGATCCAACGCGGCGATCTGCAAGAGCTGCGCGACGAACTCGGCGACCTGCTGTTCCAGATCGTGTTCTACAGCCAGATCGCGGACGAGCAGGGCGCATTCGATTTCGACCAGGTTGCACGCGGGATCTGCGAGAAGATGATCCGTCGTCATCCGCATGTGTTTGCAGATGCCGAGTATCGCGACGATGCCGAGCTGCGCGAGGCCTGGGAACACGCCAAGGCGGAAGAGCGCGCGACGCGCGATGTATCGCAGCGGCAAAGTCATCTGGACGGCGTCGCACGCGCGCTGCCGGCACTGATCCGCGCCGAGAAGCTGCAGAGGCGCGCGGCACGGGTCGGTTTCGACTGGCCGGATGCGCGCGGTGCGTTCGACAAGGTGCACGAGGAACTGGCGGAGATCGAAGCCGAATTTGCCGACGGCGCCCCAGAGCGGTTGCAGGACGAACTCGGCGACCTGCTGTTTGCGATGGTCAACGTCGTGCGCCTGATTGGCATGGACGCCGAGCAGACCCTGAGTCGTGCAAACGAGAAGTTCGAGCGGCGCTTTCGTGCGATGGAGACGGCGCTGCATGCGGCCGGTCACGACGATCTCGCCGCGCTGTCGCTCGGCGAACTCGACGCGGCCTGGGAGGCGGTCAAAGATACCGAGCGTGGAACCTGAGCCGCTTGGCCGGGTCGCAGGATCGAGTGACGTGATGCGCGGCATCGGCCGTTGGTCGGTATCGCCGCGTCGTGGAGAGAGATGCAGGATATGTTTCGAGTATTGATGTCACGCGGACTGCCGATCCTCGCCGTCGCTGCGTTGTTCGGCGGTTGCGCGGTCAACCCCGTGACCGGCAAGAGCGAGATTGCGTTCGTACCGGAGTCGCAGGAGCTGGCGATCGGTCAGAAGAACTATTCGCCGTACCGCCAGGCGCAGGGTGGCGACTATGTGATCGAACCCGAACTCACGGCCTATGTGCGCAGGGTCGGGCAGCGGCTGGCCGCGGTCAGCGATCGCAAGCTGCCATACGAGTTCAGCGTCCTCAACGATTCGACGCCGAATGCCTGGGCCCTTCCTGGCGGCAAGATCTCGATCAACCGCGGGTTGTTGGTCGAACTGCGCAGCGAGGCCGAGTTGGCGGCGGTGCTCGCACACGAGATCGTGCATGCCGCTGCGCGGCACAGTGCGCAGTCGATCGAGCGCGGCGTGTTCCTGCAAGGTGCGCTGGTGGCGGCCGGGGTGGCATTGGGTGATTCGCAGTACCGCGACGTGGGCATGCTTGGCGCCGGCCTCGGCGCGCAGTTGACCAATCAGAAGTACGGTCGCGACGACGAGTCCGAGGCGGATCTGTACGGCATGCGCTACATGGTGCGTGCCGGCTACGACCCGGCGGCTGCGGTCGGCCTGCAGGAGACCTTCGTGCGCCTCGCCGAGGGTAAGCAGAGCAATTGGCTCGAGGGCCTGTTTGCCAGCCATCCGCCGTCGCGCGAGCGGGTTGCCGCGAACCGCGCGCTGGTGGCCGAACTGGGTAATCCCGGAGGCGAGATCGGCCAGGCGGATTACCAACGCGCGATCGCCCGGCTGAAGCGCAACCGGCCGGCCTACGAGGCCTACGATGCGGCATTGGCCGCGTTCAAGAAAGACGATCTGCGGACCGCACTGAACAAGGTCGAGGAGGCGATCCGCATCGAACCGAAAGAGGCGTCGTTCTACGGGCTGCGCGGCGAAATCAAGCTCGCGCAGGAACACCCTGGCGAGGCGCGCGCAGACCTCGATCGTGCGGTGTCGCTGAATCCGGACTACTTCCGACCCTATCTCGCGCGCGGCATGGCACGCCGCGTCGCCGGCGACAGTCGTGGGGCGACCAGCGACTTCGAACGCAGCCTCGCGTTGTTGCCGACCGCGGAGGGGTACTACGGTCTGGGTCGGCTTGCGGAACAGAGTGGCCGACGCGAGCAGGCGGTCGAGCACTTCCGCAAGGCGGCGGCGTCGCGTTCCGACGCCGGGCAACAGGCCGGCAAGCAGTTGGCCCGGCTCGACCTCAAGGACAACCCGTCGCGTTACATCGAGACGGCACTCGGGCTGTCTGCGGATGGCTTCCTGGTGGTCAGGGTGCGTAACGAGGCGCCGCTCGCGGTACGCGATCTGCGCGTCACGGTCGGTCCGCGGATCGGCTCCACAGTGCGCGAGGAGGCGAGTTTCCGGGTGGACCGCGCGCTGCCCGCCGGCCAGACGCTGCAGATCAAGACCGACCTGGGGCCGATGAAAGCCGAACAGGCCCGGCGTTACACGGCGCTGGTCAGCGACGCGCGGCTCGCCGAATGAGCAGTTACTTCCGACATATCGAGGCCTGCAACCCGCCAATCGCCGAGCCGTTTCTGCCTTGGCGGATCGACGGGCGTGTGGTCGGTTGGCTGCGCCCGGCATTCGCGCGCGAACTGCGGCAGTTTCCCGGGGTGTTCCAGGCCGACGACGGCGGGGTGCACCTGCACCCGGCGGTGCAGGGGTTTGCGCGGCGCAGCGCGGTGCTCGACGAGGTCGCGCGTGAACTGGCGGACAGGGAGGTGACCGCGCCGCACATGTCCGAGCCGTACGCGGTCACGCCCGCCGGACGCGAATCCGCGCTGTGCGTGGTCGACCGGGCGGCGGCGCCGTATTTCGGCGTGCGTACCTTCGGCCAGCACCTGAACGGCTACGTGCGTCGCGCCGACGGCATCCATATGTGGATCGGACGTCGCGCCGACGATCGCCTGGTGTTTCCAGGGGCCCTGGACAACATGGTCGCCGGGGGGCTGCCGCACGCGCTGAGTCTCGAGGAGAACCTGGTCAAGGAATGTGCCGAGGAGGCTGGCGTCGCGCCGGACCTTGCCAGGAAAGCTGTTCCCGTCGGGATCGTGTCGTACAACCGGGTCGCACAGCGGGGGCTGCGCCGCGACGTGCTCTACTGCTATGACCTGGTGCTGCCGGACGACTTCGTCCCGCACAACGCAGACGGGGAAGTGGCCGAGTTTTTGTGCCTGCCGTTGCCGGAAGTGGCCGCGATCGTCCGCGAAACGGACGAGTTCAAGCTCAACTGCAACCTGGTCGTGATCGACTTCCTGATCCGCCATGGCTGGCTGGAACCACATTCTGCGGAGTATTTGGCGTTGGTCGTGGGTCTAAGGCAACCGTTGGACGCAGCCGATAACGCTTTGAAAATCGGGGATTAGCCGCTTGCCGGAACTGTCACGATACGGCATGGTGCCGACAGGGACCGACGACCCGGCCGGGTCACGGGTTTCCGCAATCCGTACGACGAGGTACGCGACATGAAGCTGCGCATGATCAGACTGTTACCGCTGGGTGCTGCGTTGTTCGCCACGGTGGTGTTGGCCAAGCCCACCGAGGTGTCGATCGACGACCTGCGGGCCGACGAGCAGCATCGGCAGACGGCACTCATCATCACGCAGGTGATGGAGAAGTTTCACTATCGCAAGCCCAAGGTGGACGATCGCATGTCGAACGCGATCTTTGATCGCTACCTCGACACGCTCGATCCGAACCGGAGCTTTTTCAGCCAGCAGGACATCGCCCAGTTCGAACGCTACCGTGAGCGCCTCGACGACGGTCTGCGCACCGGAAAGATCGAACCGGCTTTCCTGATCTTCCGCCATTTCCGCACCTTGGTCGATCAGCGCGTGGCATTTGCCAAGCAGCTGCTGCAGGCCGGCCACTTCGACTTCGATCGCGACGAGGACTACCAGTTCGATCGCTCGGAGGCACCCTGGCTGCCAGACAGTGCGGCGCTCGACGATCTGTGGCGCAAGCGCATCAAGAACGACATCCTTTCACTGCGTCTCTCGGGCAAGGCGGAAGGCGAGATCTCACAGACGCTGAGCAAACGCTACGAAGGCATCGCGCGGCGGGTCAACCAGATGGAGGCCGAGGACGTGTTTCAGGCGTTCGTCAACGCCTTCACGTTGAGCGTCGAACCGCATACCAGTTATATGTCGCCGCGTATCGCCGAGAACTTCGATATCGGCATGCGGCTGTCGCTGCAGGGGATCGGCGCGGTGCTGCGCAACGAAAACGAGTTCACCGAGGTACAGAGCACGGTACCTGGTGGTCCTGCTGAGCGCAGCGGCCAGATCAATGGCGGCGACCGCATCGTCGGTGTCGCGCAGGGCAAGGACGGCGAGATGGAAGACGTGATCGGTTGGCGGCTGCAGGACGTCGTCGACCTGATCCGTGGTCCCAAGGATAGCGTCGTACGCCTCAGCGTGCTGCCGCAGAGCCAGGGAGTGGGCGGCCGCAGCCATGAGGTGCTGCTGGTGCGCGACGAGATCAAGCTCGAGGACAAGGCGGCGAAGAGCGAAGTGATCGAACTGGATGGCGGCGTCAAACTCGGGGCCATCGAGATCCCCGCGTTCTATCGCGATTTCGCCGCGCAAGCCGCCGGCGAGGCCGATTTTCGCAGCACCACGCGAGATGTGCGCAAACTGCTCGATGAACTGCAGGCCAAGCGGGTCGATGGCATCATCATCGATCTGCGACGCAACGGCGGCGGTTCCCTGTCCGAGGCCACCGAACTCACCGGCCTGTTCATCGAAAAAGGCCCGGTGGTCCAGGTGCGTGATGCCTCGGGCCGGATCGAGGTCGAACGTGACCCGGATCCGGAGCAGGTGTACGCAGGCCCGCTCGCGGTACTGGTCGACCGCAACAGCGCCTCGGCATCGGAGATCTTCGCCGGTGCGATCCAGGACTACGGGCGTGGCCTGATCCTGGGTGAGCCGACGTTCGGCAAGGGCACCGTCCAGACCCTGGTCGACCTCGGGCGTTTCCTGCGTTCACGCGACGACATCGGCCGCCTGCGACTGACCATGGCCCAGTTCTTCAGGGTCGAGGGTGGCAGTACCCAGCACCGCGGCGTGACCCCCGATATCCTGTTTCCGACCGCGAAAGGCGCCAGCGAGCACGGCGAGCGTTCGCTGGACAACGCGCTGCCGTGGGCGGCGATCAAGCCGGCAGCACACAATCAGGCCGACTTTACCTCGCTCACGATGTTGCGTGAGGCGGCTGAGCGGCGCATCGCCAGCAACCCCGGCTTCCAGTTCCTGCTGGCCGAAGAAGACGACCTGATCGAAATGGAAAAAAAGACCACGGTGTCGCTGCGCGAATCGGTGCGTCGCGCGGAATGGGAACAGCGGGAGCAGGACAGGCTGGACCGGCGTAACCGTCTGCGTGCATTCCGCGGTCTGCCGCCGTTGGCCACGCTGGACGACGAAGAAGACAAGAAACACGCGGATGCCGACGAAAAGGACGACGAAGGGATCAAGCGCATCATGCTCGAGGAGTCGGCCAAGATCCTGGCCGATCATATCCGCGCATCGCGTCCACGCACCGCGCTGTTGAACTGATCAGGCACCGGCTGACGGGCCGCCCGGGGAGGCGGTCCCCTTTCACCCCCGGCCGTCGCGCAGTGGCCGGTGTCAGCCGGCGGCCGCGGTGCGCTTCGCCTTCAATGCATTCTGCTGGCGTCCGCCCGCGACGCCCTTCTCGATCCACTTGCGTACCCGGTTCGCGTCGCCGAACGGCGTCAGCTTGCCGAAGGAGTTCAGCAGTACGACCACCGTCGGCGTGCCGTTGAACTCGGTGTGCATCACCAGGCAGCGGCCGGCCTCGTTGATATAGCCGGTCTTGCTGATCTGGATATCCCAGTTGTCATTGCGCAACAGGCGATTTGTGTTGACGTAACGCAGCGGACCCCGACCCTTGAACGGCCGCACCTCGTGCTGGGTGCGCGTGGTGGCTTCGCGGATCTCGCGGTAGTGCATCGCCGCGAACACCATGCGTGAAAGCTCGCTGGCGGTCGACACATTGGCAGCGTCGAGCCCCGCCGGATCTGCGAACCGGCTGTGGTGCATGCCGAGTTCGCGGGCCTTGGCGTTCATCGCGCGCACGAATGCCTCGCGACCGCCGGGGAAGGCCCGACCCAGGGCCGCGGCCGCACGGTTCTCCGACGCCATCAGCGCCAGATCGAGCAACGCCTGGCGGGTCAGACGGGCACCGACGCGCAGTCGCGACCCGGTCAACCGGATCATGTCGCGATCGGCATTGGTGATCTCGATCTTTTCGTCCATCGGGAGCTTGGCATCGAGTACCACCATCGCGGTCATCAGCTTGGTCACCGACGCGATCGGCATGACCTCGTCGGCGTTGCTTTGGTAGAGCGTGTTGCCGAACCGGTCGACGACCAGGGCCGCTTTCGACTTCAGCTTGAGTTTGCGTGTGTCGAGTTGTTCCCAGAGTCGATGGGCGCGCGCCGCTGGCGCGGTTTCCGCCGGGGCAATGGCCGGGAAGTTGGCAATCAGGAACAGGAGCAGTATCGAGACTAGCGGGGTGCGGGTATGCATGGCCCGCAATGATCGCCTAGCCGCGGGGTCGCGTAAAGCGTCGGCTGGGTTGCACAACAGCGAAAGGTTATAATCGCGCGCCTTCGGATTCATTCTGGTGACACCCTTGCTCAACTCTGTCCACAGCCGGCTCACCCGGCTGGCCGGCGAAGCCGATATCCGCCTGTTGCACCAAGGTCGGTTCGGCCTCGAGAAGGAAAGCCTGCGGGTCGCTTCCACCGGCGGCATCGCGCTTACACCCCATCCGCGCACGCTCGGATCCGCACTCACCCATCCGGATATAACGACCGATTACTCGGAAGCTTTGATGGAGTTCATCACGCCGCCTCTGGCAACGGTGGGCGATGCGCTCGAATACCTGGCCGACGTGCAGACCTACGTCTACCGTCACCTGGAAGACGAGATGTTGTGGGCCACCAGCATGCCGTGCGTGTTGGCGGGTGACCAGAACATCCCGGTGGCGCAGTACGGTGCGTCGAACGCTGGGCGCATGAAGCACGTGTACCGCGTCGGCCTCGGTTACCGTTACGGCCGGGTCATGCAGGTCATTGCCGGTGTCCATTTCAACTGGTCGTTCGCCGAGGATCTGTGGCCGAGCTTCCGCCGCGTCGAGGGGCGACTGTGCAACCTGCGCGACTTCCGCGACCAGCAGTACATGGCGCAGATTCGCAACCTGCAGCGTTTCGGCTGGCTGATCCCCTATCTGTTCGGTGCATCACCGGCCGTGTGCAAGTCGTTTTTCGTCGGCAAGACCACCAACCTGCCGTCGTTCGACGAGTCGACGTACTACGCGCCGCACGCCACCTCCCTGCGCATGGGCGATATCGGTTACCAGAACAGCCGCGAGGAAGGGCTCGGCATCAAGGCGTGCTACGACGATGTGACGTCGTACGCCGACAGCCTGCTGAAGGCCACGATGACGCCTGCGGACGCGTGGAAGGCCATCGGGGTGCAGGTCGGCGACGATTACCGGCAGCTGAGTGCCAACATCCTGCAGATCGAGAACGAGTACTACAGCACGGTCCGTCCCAAGCAGACGCTGGAATGGATGGAAAAGCCGAGTCTGGCGCTGAAACGGCGCGGCGTCCGCTATATCGAGCTGCGCTCGCTGGACGTCAACGCCTATCATCCCCTCGGCCTCGACGAGACGCAGGGACGGTTCCTCGAAGTATTCCTGCTGTTCTGCATGCTGGCCGACAGCCCACTGATCGATCCAGAGGAACGCCGCGAGATCGACCGTAACCTGCTCGATGTTGCACACCGTGGCCGCGCGCCGCGGCTCAAGCTGCAGCACCGTGGCGTACAGCTGCCGATGCGCGCCTGGGCGCTAGAGATCCTCGAATCGATGCTGCCTGTCTGCGAGGTGCTGGACGATATCGAAGGCGGCGCGTGGTTCGAGGATGCCCTGGACGACCAGATCGCCAAGGTCCGCCTGCCCGATCTGACGCCTTCGGCGAAGATGCTCGAGGAGATGCGTGACAAGGGCGAGAGCTTCTACCAGTTCGCGCGTCGACTTTCGAGCCAGCACCGTCGATATTTCCTGGCGCGCCAACTGGCCGCGGACAAGCTGGCTGCGCTGGACGCGCAGGTCCAGCGGTCGCTCGACGAACAGGCACGTCTCGAAGCCGAGCCACAGGTTGAATTCGATCGCTTCCTGGCCGATTACTTTGCAAGTACCTGAGCGCCGGATGTGGCGACGAGGGAGGACCGCTCTGTCCGCCACCGCGGCGGGCAAGACAACGACATGACCTGCCGATGATCGTCAGCAATCCGAATTCGACCGGCAACCGCGTGGTGGCGATCAGTGCCGTGCTGTTCCTGGTGTTTGACGCCACCGTGCTGGGCATCGGCTACTGGATGGCCAGGCAGATCGCGGACGACGCGGTGACGATCAACCTGGCCGGCCGCCAACGCATGCTGTCGCAGCGCATGGTCAAGGCGCTGCTGCAGTTCGACATCGCCCGCCGCGAGGGTCGGGTCGGAAATGCGGCCTTGCGCGAGCTGCGCGAATCGGTGGAACTGTTCGACACGACGCTCGCGGCATTCGCGCACGGGGGTAACGCCATCGCCGGAGACGGGCAGCCGATGTACCAGGCCGCGGTGACGAGCGAGCAGGGTGCGGATCTGGTGCTCGAGACGCTGCGCGTCTGGGAACCCTATGGCCGGGCATTGCGCGCGCTGGGCAGGCCGGGAGGTGTCTCCACGGAGGTCCTGGCCGGCCTGGTCGGGGACGCACAACGCACCAACCTCGTCCTGCTCGACCTGGCGAACCGTCTGACCAGTCGGGTGGAGGATGCTTCGCGCGGCAAGACCGACAAGCTGCGGCGATTGCAGGTGCTGGCCTTTGTCCTGGCGTTGCTCAACTTCACGGTAATGCTGCACGCGGTGTGGCGGCGAATGCGCGGTCTGCGTTGGCGCCATGACCAGATGCAGCGCATCGTTCGACGTGACGCCTTGACCGGTCTGCCCAATCGGGTGGGCCTGCTGGAGATGCTGCAGAGCGAACTCTCGCAACCCTGTAGTGAACGGGGTGGCCTGGTGGTCGGCTTTCTGGATCTCGATGGATTCAAACAGGTCAATGACCGCCACGGGCATGCCGCCGGCGACGAGGTGTTGCGTCAGGTGACCGGGCGCTTGCGCGGCCGTCTGCGGCACACCGATCTGATCGGCCGGATCGGCGGCGACGAGTTCGTCGTGTTGCTGCACCAGGTGGCCGCCCCGGAGCAGGTCAAACCGGTGCTCGAAGGGCTGGTCGGAGCGATGCGTGAGCCGTTCGACGTCGCCGGAGAGCCGGTCACGGTCGGTCTGAGCGTCGGTGCCGTGCATGTCTGCGACAGCGACGTGAGTGCCGAACAGCTGGTCCATCTGGCGGATCAAACGATGTATCGGGTCAAACACGCGGACGGTGTGTGCTGGCTGCTGGTCGGTCTGCAACCGGGCACCGGTCAACTGGCCGACGTGGCGCTGTCTTCGCAACTGCAGACTGTGATCGCTGGCGATTGCTAACCTGCTCAGCGGCTGCCGCCGCCCGAGGCCCTGCGCAGCAGGGCGTCGAGTTGCCGCGTGCTCAACAGTCGGCGCAGGAAAGCGAATACATAGGTCGGGGTGGTGACCGCATAGCGTGCACGCGGCCTTCGGCTCTCCAGGGCATGGATCACCCGCTTCAACACCGCCTCGGGCGGTAGCGTGAACCGGGTCGTCGGTCCCTCGTGCGCCAGGCGCGCGATCATGGCCTGGTAGTTGTCGCGATGCACGCTGCCCTGGGCGTCGATGTGCTCGCGAAATTTCGCGAAGGCGTTTTCTCGGAACCGGCTGACGATCGGTCCCGGTTCGACCAGGCTGACATGTACGCCGCTGCCATGCAGTTCCAGACGCAGGGTGTCGGTCAGTCCCTCGAGAGCGAACTTGGAGCAGTTGTAGGCGCCGCGGTAGGGCATCGCGACCAGACCGAGCACCGAACTGTTCTGGATGATCCGTCCGGCACCATGCGCACGCATCGCCGGGATCAATCGCCGGGTCAGTTCGTGCCAGCCGAGCAGGTTGGTGCGCAGCTGCGCCTCGAGTACCTCCCAGCGCAGGTCCTCGACCGCACCCGGTTGGCCGTAGGCACCATTGTTGAACAGGCCGTAGACATGGCCGCCGCCGATGTCCAATGCGGCCTGCGCCGCTGCCGCGACCGAGTGCGGATCGTCGAGATGCAATTCGAGTGCGTGCAGGCCGGCATCGCGCAGTGCCCGGAGATCGTCGGCCTTGCGCGCCGTTGCGATCACCCGGTAGCCACGCGCGTGCAGGCCGAGCGCCACACAGCGCCCGATCCCGCTCGAACACCCGGTCACCAGAACGCTCGATTCGCCCATCAATCACCCAATCCGTGCCATCGGCAGAACTAAAGTTTTCACTTCGATATCCGCTATCCAGCAAACAACGCCATGGCCGAAATTCGTCGTACGGCCGTGGTGCAAGGAGGTCAATCCGTGGATATCGCTACGCTCGTCGGCCTGCTCGGCGGCTTCGGCATCATTATCGGCGCAATCGCCACCGGCGGCGACGTCATGTTGTTCGTCAACGTACCCTCGATCCTGATCGTGGTCGGTGGCACCTTCATGGTGACCTTGATGCAGGTATCGCTGTCGGACTTCCTCGGTTCGTTCGCGATTGGTCTCAAGGCCTTTCTCTACAAGGTCGACGACCCGAAGAAGCTGATCGAGGAGGCCGTCACCCTCGCCGATATCGCGCGCAAGAACGGCCTGCTGGCACTCGAAGGCCAGGAGATCAGCAACGAGTTCATGAAAAAGGGCATCGGCCTGTGCGTCGACGGTCACGACCCGGGGCTGGTGCAGAAGATGCTCAGCACCGATATCGACCTGACGATCAAGCGCCACGACACCGGGCAGCGGATGTTCAAGAACATGGCGGTGATGGCCCCGGCGATGGGCATGATCGGTACCCTGATCGGCCTGGTGCAGATGCTCGCCAACATGTCCGATCCGGCGGCGATCGGTCCGGCGATGGCGGTCGCGCTGCTGACCACGCTGTATGGTGCGGTCATCGCCAATGCCTTCGCGCAACCGGTGGCCGACAAGCTGGCGCGCGCAAGCCAACTGGAACAGACCAACAAATCGCTGATACTGGAGACCATCTCCGGCATCCAGGAGGGCATGAACCCCAAGGTGTTGGAGCAGATGCTCAGTACCTACCTGCCGCCGAAGAAGCGCGCGGAGCAGGGCTGAGAGGTCTCACATGGCGGATGATTGCCCGAAGTGTGAAGAGGGTCTGCCCGGTTGGCTGGCGACCTTCGCCGACCTGATGTCCCTGCTGATGTGTTTCTTCGTCCTGCTGTTGTCGTTCGCCACCGTGGACGCGGTGCGTTTCAAGAAGATGGCCGAATCGATGAAGGATGCGTTTGGTGTGCAGCGCGAGGTTCCGGCCCCGGAGATCGTGATGGGTGTCAGCGTCATCAAACAGGAGTGGAGCCCGACCGTCGCCGAACAGGCCGTGATCACCGAGATTCGTCAGGAAACCACCGATGAACAGCGGGAGCACCTGAAGCTCGACCAGGGGCAGGGAGAGAGCGCCGCCACCTCGGCCCCGCCCGAGGCCCCGCAGACGCCGGCCACCGACGAGCGGTCGGCGAGCGCCGAGCAACAGGCCGAGATCGACGAAGCGGCGGCACTGCAGGCCGCCAAAGAGGCGTTGGACGAGGACCTGATGGAGCAACTCGCCGAATTGCAGAAGGCGCTGCAGGGGGAGATCGAGCAGGGCATCGTCAGCCTCGAGCGCAAGGAGAGCAATATCATCATCAGGATCCACGAAAAGGGCTCGTTCGCCTCCGGTAGCGCGCGTCTCGATCCCGAATTCCACGAGGTCATGGGACGCATCAGCGGTGTGCTCGCGCCGAAGCCGGGACGCATCCTGGTCGCCGGCCACACCGACAACATCCCGATCAGTACAGGCCGCTTCCGCTCGAACTGGGAACTGTCTTCTGCGCGCGCGGTGACCGTGCTGCATTCGCTGCTGCGCAACAAGGACATCGCCGAAAACCGCGTGGTGGTACAGGGATTCGCCGACACCCAGCCGATGGAACCGAACGACACGCCGCAGAACCGCGCGAAGAACCGTCGGGTCGAACTGATCCTGATCCGCGGCCTGGAAGACAACTTCGACGATGTGCAGGGTCTGAACGACCTGCAGGCGCAATGACATGGTGGACCGAGCATGACGAGATCAGAACCGGGATCTGCGAACGCCGCTGAGCGGCGCAACTTCTTCCGTATCGACGATACGGTGCGCATGAGTCTGCGCCGCATACCGGCGGACGAGTTGGACGAACGCCTGCGGCGTCTGGAACTCGACCTGGCCGGCAATTTCACGGTGATGTCCAGCCTGGCCGCGATCACCGCGCAGATGAGCGTCGGGCTGCGCCGGATCGAAAACCGCGATCCCGACCTGGCCGCCTACCTGCGCGCGATCGACCAGAAGATCGAGGTGATCGGCCGCGCCTTCCTCGCCCAGGAACCGGAATTGACCGCGGAAAAGGCAGTGCCGGTAAACCTCAGCGCCGGTGGCATGAGCGTGGGTGTCGACGAGGCGTTCGCGCCGGGTACCGCGCTGGAGATCCGGATGTTGCTGTTCCCGTCTTTCACCGGCCTGATGATCTACGGCACCGTGGTCGAGAGTAGCCCGGAGTCGGCGTCCGAGGAGTACCAGCACCTCGCGCGGATCGAATTCACGCATATCCGCGAGCACGACCGCGAGCTGTTGATCCGCCACCTGCTGCGTCGCCAGAGCGCGCAGCTGCGCAGCCAGCAGGGCGAGGAGACCGAATGAGCCTTCACCCGCCCGAACCGGATGATCTGAAGGAGGCCCTGTCGGCGGCCGCGCGGATGCGTGAGGAGGCCGACGATCCGCACCACGTCGCGAAATGGCTGGACTACTACCACCGGCGCTGCCACGGCCTCGAAGATCTGTTGCATGCCACCGACCGTTATCTGCGGTTCGGCCTTCCGGAACACGAACTGGCGGAGATGCGCCTGCTGGTCGAGCGTCTGCGCGCCAGCGAATGGAACGCCGACGACCGCGGCACGACCGACAGTCCGCTGCCGCTGTAGTCCGGGCCACCCTTGAAAACGGCTCGCCCGGCCCCCATTTGCGACCCGTCTGGCGGCTTCTCGCTGCATATGCCGCCGTGCTAATATTTCCCGGTTCAACATCCATTTGGGGGTAGGCATGCCATTCTACGAATACCGCTGCGGGTCTTGCGGCCATGAGTTGGAGGCGATGCAGAAGATGAGCGCCGCGCCGCTCACCGATTGCCCGGCGTGTGCCAAGCCGGAGTTGGTCAAGCTGGTCTCCGCGGCCGGTTTCCGTCTCAAGGGCGGCGGCTGGTACGAGACCGATTTCAAAGGCGGTGCAAAAAAGCCCGCGAGCGAGTCCACCGCCGGCCACAGCTGCGGAACGGGGTCCTGTCCCTCCTGCAGCTGAGTCCAAGACGTCCGATAGTCGACAATCGTGGCGCCCCGTCGGGGCGCCGCGTCTTTTGTAACCCGGGAATGCAGCATGCGCAGCCACTACTGCGGTGAAGTCAACACCGCCAACATCGATCAGACTGTCGAGTTCAGCGGTTGGGTGAATCGCCGGCGCGACCACGGCGGGGTCATCTTCATCGACCTGCGCGACCGTAGCGGCCTGGTTCAGGTGGTCTACGATCCGGATCTCCCCGGGGTGTTCTCGACCGCCGAGCAGGTGCGCAACGAGTACGTGGTACGGGTCAAGGGGCGGGTGCGTGCGCGCCCGGAAGGCACCGTGAACCGCGAGCTGGCGACCGGCGAGGTCGAGGTCCTGGGCGAGGAGCTGGAGATCCTCAACCGTGCCGAGACGCCACCGTTCCAGCTCGACGACGACGACACCTCGGAAGAGCTGCGCCTGCGTTACCGGTATGTCGATCTGCGTCGGCCGGTGATGCAGCAGCGCATCATGCTGCGTGCGCATGCGACGCGTGCGCTGCGCCGTTATCTCGACGAGCGCGGTTTCCTCGACATCGAGACGCCGATGCTCACCAAGGCGACCCCCGAGGGTGCGCGCGACTACCTGGTGCCGAGCCGGGTGCACGCGGGCAAGTTCTTCGCGCTGCCGCAATCGCCTCAGCTGTTCAAGCAGCTGCTGATGATGTCGGGTATGGATCGCTACTACCAGATCGTGCGTTGCTTCCGTGACGAAGACCTGCGCGCCGATCGCCAACCCGAGTTCACCCAGCTCGACCTCGAGATGTCCTTCATGGACGAGGACCAGATCATGACCCTGATGGAGGGCATGATCCGTGAGCTGTTCGATACCACGCTGGCGATCCGCCTGCCCGATCCGTTTCCGCGCATGACCTACCAGGAGGCGGTGCGGCGCTTCGGTTCCGACCGACCCGATCTGCGCTGTCCGCTCGAACTGATCGATGTCGCCGACCTGATGGACGACGTCGAGTTCAAGGTGTTCGCCGGGCCGGCCAAGGACCCCAAGGGCCGGGTGGTCGCGATGCGCGTGCCGAACGGTAACGAGCTGAGCCGCAAGGACATCGATGAATACACCAAGTTTGTCGGTATCTACGGTGCCAAGGGGCTGGCGTACGTCAAGGTCAACGATCTCGGTCAGGGACGCGAAGGCCTGCAGTCGCCGATCCTGAAGTTTCTCCCTGACAGCGCGGTCGACGGGATCGTCACGCGTACCGGTGCGCAGAACGGCGATCTGATCTTCTTCGGCGCGGACAGGGCGACGGTCGTCAACGAGGCGATCGGCGCGTTGCGCGTCAAGCTCGGCCATGACCTGGGTCTGATGTCGAGCGACTGGAAACCGCTGTGGGTGGTCGACTTCCCGATGTTCGAGTGGGACGAGGGCGAGGGCCGCTGGCAGGCGCTGCATCACCCGTTCACGGCACCCAAGGCGGAACACCTCGAGCGGCTCAACAGCGCGCCGGGCGACTGCCTGTCGCGCGCATACGACATGGTGTTGAACGGCACCGAGGTCGGCGGTGGCTCGATTCGTATCCATCGGCCGGAGGTGCAGCAGCAGGTGTTCCATCTGCTGGGCATCGAGGAACAGGAGGCCGAGGAGAAATTCGGCTTCCTGCTCACCGCGCTGAAATACGGCTGTCCGCCGCATGGCGGTCTGGCGTTCGGCCTCGACCGGCTGGTGATGCTGATGAGCGGGGCCAGTTCGATCCGCGACGTGATGGCATTCCCGAAGACCCAGAGCGCGAGCTGCCTGCTGACCCAGGCGCCGTCCGAGGTCACCCAGGGCCAGCTGCGCGAACTGCACCTGCGGGTGCGCGTACCGCAGGTCGACCCTGCGGCGGAAGGCTGACGGCCCGCACCCGGTGCGGACCGAACCGCGGCAGGCGACGACTCCGCCCGGGCGTCCGGAGAGGCCCGGTGGCGACCTTGCGATGAACGGCGGCCCCTGGAAGCGTCCCGAGTCGGTCCTGGTGCTGGTCTGTACCCGCGATCGCGAGGTGCTGCTGATGGAACGCACCCGGCCGCACGGCTTCTGGCAGTCCGTCACCGGTTCGCTGCGCTGGGGCGAGAGTGCCGCCTCAGCCGCGGTCCGCGAACTGCACGAGGAGACCGGGCTGCTGCCCGGCGCCCGCCTGCACGACCTGCACTGCGGCGAGCGTTTCCCGATCATCCCGCCGTGGCGCGCGCGTTACGCCCCCGAGGTGCGCTTCAACCGCGAGCACTGGTTCGTCTGTGAACTGCCGGCGCGACGCACGATCCGGCTGAATTCCGCGGAACACCGTCAGTCGCGATGGCTCAATGCCGATCAGGCGGCGCGCCGCGCCTCTTCCTGGACCAACCGCAAGCTGATCCTCGAGTGGTTCGCCGGTCTTCACCGGCGGCGCTAGGCCATCCATGTCCGCCGCTCGACGGTTCCTCCGTCGGCGTCCGCGAGCCCTTTCAGTCGTTTAACTCCCAGGCTGGCACACGGATTTTTACAGTTGTTGAAGAAACTCGTTACTTGTCGATGTAACGCCTTGATTATAAAGCGCTAAAAATGTTGGCGCGTTTCATGCTGGGTTAACTCCCGAAAGGCAAACCTTCGGTAAAGAGGGACGATGCGGACAGGGAAGGGCAAACCAAACGAACGCATCACATCGCATCTCGCCGCTGCGGCGTCGGTATTCCGGTCGGTAATAGGGCGCGCAAGCGGTTGAGATCGGTGGTCGTGGCCAGCGCCCGCGTGCAGGCCGCGTTGCGAAGGACGGCCGAAGCTGTGCCGGCAGGCGCCCGGCCCCGGGTTCCGATGACCGCCCGGACCGGGGTTGCCGAGACTGCCGCAGAGTCGCGCATTAAGGTCGCTCGATGATTCTCTGCTCGTCGAGACGACTCCAGAGACCCCCCGCCCGCGCGGCGGGGTTTTTTTTGCCTACCAGTCGTCGCTGCGCCGTTTGGGCGGCGGGGGCGGGGCAGGCGGGTGCGGAGAATTCGGTACGATCGCGATCTCGTCGCCCGGATCGAGCCGGGTGAAGGGCTCGGCGAACTGCTTGTTCACCGTCACCCGTACGCTGTCGTCAGTGAACAGGTAGCCGCGGTCGCCTTTCACGCGGCGCAACCATGCGAGCAGCTGCTCGACCGTCTCGACCGTGTCCGGTGGCGTGACCTCTTCCGCCTCCTTGCGCATCTTGTTGGCGAGGTAGTTGAAATACAGCAGCTTGATCTTGCGTTCGGCATCGGGCCGGCCGGCGAGACGCTGGCCGTCGCGATCGATGCCCGCGGCGGCGAGGCGTTCGAGGTAGGCCTGCCAGTAGCGTTCCTGGTTCACGCCGAGGTCGTACAGCGTCTCCCAGGAGTAGATCCCGGTGTCGTGGCCGTCGTCGAACGCGATGCGGATCGCGTAGCTGCCCTGCGGCTCGATACGGTCGATGTTGACCGACTCCTTGCCGGACTCGGGTACCTTGCGGCTGGTGACCTCGGCCGCGTGCGAGTGTACCCGCAGGTACTCGCAGGGCAGGGCGAACGCCTGGCCATCGGAAAACCGGATGTTCAACAGCCGCGATTTGCGGTGCAGGCTGATCTCTGTGGGCACCGGACCCTTGTGTTCGTCTGTCACGCGCGCTTCTCCGCAGGGCACCGGCAGGGTGGCTGCCGGATTCGGGGCGCATGTTTTCACGCCCGGCGTGGGGCTTCAACTGGGTAGGGTCTGCGGAATTGGTGCGGCCTTCGGCGCGCTGGCGCTGCCGGCGGTCAAGGCATCGACCGCCTCCTTGCACAGCGTCCGAAACTGCCGATAGCCCTGATCGTCGAGGTGCCCGCCGTCGCCATAGATCAGCCCGAGTGGCCGGTCGCCGACGAACAGCGACATCAGGAAGGCCCCGCCGGGTGCGACGGCATTGCGCAATCCGCCCGGCAGGTAGCGTTGATAGCGCGCAGCGTTGTCCGCATTCAGCCAGACGCTCTGCGGTTTCTGCATCAGCAGCGAGAACAGGTTCTGTTGCGCGAGGTCGAGGTCCAGATGGCGCAGCCGGTCGTCCGCGGCGCCGCCGAGCGCCAGACGTGTGCGCAGTCGGCTGCGCTCGCGGTTCAGCATCGCGAACACCACGCGTGCCGCACCGGCCTCGTGGCGTATGCGTCGCATCAGTCCCGCCATACGACCGTTGAGGTCCGCGGCGGCGGACGACGCGGGTGGCGTCGGTGCCTCGGGCGCGCCGGTTGCGGGCCCTGCGGGCGGGCGGCGACGGACCTGACCCATCAGCGGGATGTCCTCGTCGTCCTCTTCCTCGACATCGCCCGGTGGCTGCAGCAACGTGAAACCGGTCAGCGGGTAGCCGATACCGGCCAGTTCGCGTGCCGCGTCGACCGCGGCGCAATGCATCCAGGAGCAGGCGCGGTCGTCGTCGATCCCGAGGAAATCCGCCAACTGCGCGTTGACCTGCAGCGTCTGTTCGCCGTACCAGCCGACCGCGGTAGCCGCGGCGATCCGTTCGGCCAACCGCACGGCCTGGCGGCGCGGATCGTGGTCGCCGTGTCCGTCCATCGCCTGGCGGGCCAGTGACGGCAGGGCCCAGCGCTCTGCGAGACGCCGGTTGGCCTTGGCCAGCGGCTCTCCGAGTTCGGCCGAGAAAGCGGTCTCCAGCGCGACGCCGTCGTGCGTGGCGTAGCTCGCGCGTTGTGCGGCATCCGGGTCGAGCAGCCACAGCGCCAGGACCGCGGGTTGGTGCAGCACGGCCGCGGTCACGAGTTCGGTCGGTCGTGTGGCACCCTGGCGCCCGGCCAGTGCGGCCGCGTAGCAGGCCGCATGCGCCGCCTGGCCGTACGCCGCGGTCAGTCCGGTACCGGCAGCCGGCGCCGGCTGTGCGGCGCCGAGGTCCGACAGCGAACCGAGCAGTCGCCGGAAGCGGTCCATGCCGATCAGCGACACGGCGTGGGCGACGTCGGTCGCCTGTTCGCCGGCCCCGGGGCGTACCCTTTCCAGCTCGCGAAACACCGCCAGCACCGCGCCCGGGTCACCGAGCAGCACGTCCTGGAGGTGGGGTGTACGGGTGGTCGCCTGATCGAGCAGCGCCTGCAGCCGGACACGCGTCGCCGGCATCACCGGCGGCTGGATCTGATCGAGGCGCAGCAGGGGTGTTTTCATGGCGTCGCGCGAAACCGGGATGCTGGGTTTGGCGGCTGTCCGCGGCCCAACTTGAACAGCGTCCACCGGCTGGCGGCGTGATAAAATCCGCCGGTAAGCGCGACGTGCGCGGTGCGGACACAAGGGTTACGAGGTAGGGCATGGCAGGTCACAGTAAATGGGCCAACATCAAGCACAAGAAGGCCGCGAACGACAAGGCGCGCGGCAAACTGTGGTCGAAGCTGATTCGCGAGGTGACGGTTGCGGCGAAACACGGAGGGGGCGATCTGGCCACCAATCCCCGGTTGCGCCTGGCGATCGACAAGGCGCGTGCCGCCAATATGCCGAATGACACCGTGGAGCGCGCGGTCAAGCGCGGCGCCGGCGGCGAAGACGATGCCGACTACGACGAGATCCGCTACGAGGGCTACGGTCCGGGAGGCACGGCGATCATCGTCGATTGCATGACCGACAATCGCAACCGCACCGCCTCAGAGGTGCGCCACGCATTCACCAAGCACGGCGGCAACCTCGGCACCGACGGTTCGGTCGCCTACATGTTCAGCAAAAAGGGCATCCTGAGTTACCTGCCCGGGGCAGACGAAGACGCGATCATGGAGGCCGCGCTCGAGGCCGGCGCAGACGACGTCGTCACCAACGATGACGGTTCGATCGATGTCTATACCAATCCGGACGACTACTCGGACGTGCTCGCGGCGATGCAGGCGGCCGGCCATGAACCGGCCAATGCAGAGGTCACGTTCGAGGCCGACACGCCGTCCGAACTGGATGCCGAGACCGCCGAAAAGTTGTTGCGGCTGGTCGATTTCCTTGAAGACCTCGATGACGTGCAGGAGGTCTACACGAACGCCGATATTGCGCCCGAGGTCATGGAGGCGTTGGCCGGCTGACCGGTGGAGGACCCCGTTATCGCTGCCATCTCCACATCGCCACGCGATCCCTCCCGCTGCCTGCGAGACGCGACGGCGGCCTGCCGGTGACCCGGGTGCTCGGCATCGACCCCGGTTCGCGCACGACCGGTTACGGCGTGATCGAGACCGACGGGGTGCGCAGTCGACACCTTGCCTCCGGCTGCATCCGCAGCGCGGCGGGCGGCTTCCCGCAGCGCCTCGGCGAGATCTTCGCCGGCGTCCACGAGGTGTTGCTCGAGTGGCGCCCGCAAGAGGTTGCGGTCGAGCAGGTGTTCGTGTCGCGTAACGCCGCATCGGCACTGAAACTCGGCCAGGCGCGCGGCGCGGCGATCAGCGCGGTCGTGATGCTCGAACTGCCGGTATTCGAGTACACGCCGGCGGCGGTCAAGCAGGGCCTGGTCGGTAACGGCCGCGCCGAGAAGGAGCAGGTGCAGCACATGGTGCGGGTGATTCTCGGCCTGCAGGGACGGCTCGCGCTCGATGCGTCCGACGCCCTCGCGATCGCGTTGTGCCATGCCCACAGCGCGTCCACCCGTCGCCAGATCGAGGCCGCACAGTGATCGGTCGCCTGCGCGGACGCATCGTCGCTCGCCACCCGCCGTTCCTGGTGCTCGACGTGCACGGTGTCGGCTACGAGATCGAGGCGCCGATGTCGACCTTCTACGTCCTGCCGGCCGGCGACGAGGAGATCACGCTGCACACCCATCTGGCGGTGCGCGAGGATGCGCACGTGCTGTACGGTTTCGCGCGCGAGGCCGAGCGCGGATTGTTCCGCGCATTGCTGAAGGTGACCGGGGTCGGCGGCAAGATGGCACTCGGTATCCTGTCCGGGATGACAGCGGACGAGTTCGCGCACGCGGTGCAGGGTGGCGATATCGCCGCGTTGACCCGGCTGCCGGGGGTCGGCAAGAAGACCGCGGAACGCCTGGTGGTCGAGATGCGCGACAAGCTCGACAAGGTGGCCCCGGCGGCGCCCGCCGGCACGGCCCCTGCACCCGGCGGTGCGCCTGCGGGCGCCGACCAGGACGCGGTCAGCGCATTGATCGCGCTCGGCTACAAGGCGCCGGAGGCCAGCCGCATGGTCAGCCAGGTATTCCAGGCGGACATGGACACCGAGGCGATCATCCGCGCGGCATTGAAGGGTCTGGCGAAATAGCCGGCGGCGGCTCCGCGATCCCTACAGGGGCCGCGAGTTTCTCTGCGATCTCCCCGGGGTTGTCGACAAAGCGCACGAGCAACGTCGCCTGCGCGGCGATGGGGGCGAAGCCAGGCGCGCCCCGCCGTGTCACGGCGGTTTCCTGATCACGCTGTAGACCGTCGAATTCGATCGGGGGGAAATACTCATCGATGGTGTGCCAGTCCAGCACGATGTTGCGTTCCTCCTCGCTCAACTCGCTCAGCCCGGGTGCGAGAAAATCGTCGATGTCCTGGATCCTCAGGGACTGGATTGCCCGCCCGGTCGCGTTGCGCACGCGGATCTCATATCTTTCGCCCAGAGCGTCCAGCGGGCGTACCGTAAGCCGTATCCTGTCGGTTACGACAGCGCGCTGGTTGGCTTCGTCGAATATCGGTTTCAACAGCAGGGCCACGTCCCGCAATATGTTCTTCGAGACCCGCTTGCCGACAATCCAGGGGACCAGTTTCTTGCTGGCGTCAAAGGTGCCAAGTCTGTTGAACAACCAGTAACCACTGAACGCCATGGCCAAAGACGAGCTTGTGACAGTGAGCAGCTGACTGCGGGTGAGCACGATCGCCCCGACGAAAAGCACGGCCGCGGCCAATGGGCTCTTGATCAACAAGGTTCCGGACGACTCCGGGCCTCCCGGCGCAGTCCGGGTACGTCGGCGCGCTGCCGGCTTTGGCGTCGGCGCAGGATCGTCGGGCACGACCGTCCACTTGAGAGAACCGAGCCTGACCGTGACGTTGCGCGCAGGAGACACGCCGCCGTCGAGGATCGCGAAGGCGACGAAATCGTTCATCAGTCGTGCTACCAGGGAGCGGCGACCATCCAGTGCCTCGGCGATCCTGATGCCGCCGATGTCCCTCGCAAACCTACCTCCCGGGAGTGCGTTCACCGAATCTTCGAACTGTACCAGGTGTTCTTCGACGAACAGCGCGTAACTGGCGCCCTGTTCCTCACGGAAATGATACTGCCGGATCACGTAAGCGATGATGGATCCGTCGGGTGAGCGCCAGCGTTTCACAGGCGCCCGGTCGCGCGGCCCGAGAAGTTGCTGGAGCCTGGCGTGCTCGTCGAGGTGGTCGCCGGGACCTTCGGCGGGGAGTTGTTCCGTTTCGAACAGCGTACCAATCTGCATGACCTCATCCTTGAGTGCGTAGCGAACCATTTCCCGGTTCTGGAGTTCGATTGTGCCAAAATTGCGCCCGATGGTGGGGAATGGTGAAAGGGTGCGCGTCTGGTCACCCCAAGCGCCCCCACCGACCACTCAATCGACTTTCCGTCCGTGTACGCCGGTTGGTTCCGGGATTGCCCGCGTTTAGCCCGATTTCCCCACTCGAACCGGCGCTGCGGTTGCTCCATAATCGCCCAATGCAAGACGCCGATCGCCTGATCAGTGCGCAATCGGTCGCCGACGATGTCGCGATCGATCGTGCGATCCGCCCACGGACGCTGGCCGATTATGTCGGTCAGCCGGCGGTGCGCGAGCAGATGGAGATCTTCATTCCGGCGGCGCGTAGCCGCGGCGAGGCGCTCGATCACGTGCTGATCTTTGGACCGCCGGGCCTGGGCAAGACCACGCTGTCGCACATCATCGCCAACGAGATGGGCGTGAACCTGCGCCAGACTTCCGGACCGGTGCTCGAACGGCCGGGTGACCTGGCCGCGCTGCTGACCAACCTCGAACCCCACGACGTCCTGTTCATCGACGAGATCCATCGCCTCAGCCCCGTGGTCGAGGAGGTGCTGTACCCGGCGATGGAGGACTATCAGCTGGATATCGTGATCGGCGAGGGACCGGCGGCACGCTCGATCAAGGTCGACCTGCCGGCGTTCACGCTGGTCGGTGCGACCACCCGCGCAGGGCTGTTGACCTCGCCCCTGCGTGACCGCTTCGGCATCGTGCAGCGCCTCGAGTTCTACTCCGAGGGCGAACTGGCGCGGATCGTCGCGCGCTCGGCATCGATCCTCGGCGTGACGGTGACCGCCGAGGGTGCGGCCGAGATCGCGCGTCGTTCGCGCGGTACGCCGCGTATCGCCAACAGGCTGCTGCGCCGCGTGCGCGACTTTGCCCAGGTGAAATCGCACGGCGAGGTCACGGCCGAGATCGCGGATGCGGCGTTGCAGATGCTCAAGGTCGATCCGAACGGGTTCGATCATATGGACCGCCGCCTGTTGCAGGCGGTGCTCGAGAAGTTCGACGGCGGCCCTGTCGGGATCGACAACCTGGCGGCCGCGATCGGCGAGGAGCGTGGCACCATCGAAGACGTGCTCGAACCCTATCTGATTCAGCAGGGCTTTTTGATGCGCACACCGCGCGGTCGTATGGCGACGCGCGCCGCGTACATCCACTTCGGCCTCAACCCGCCACGCAGCAGCGACGCGCGCGATCTGTTCACCGACCTCGAGGACGACTGAACTTTCTTGCAATCGATCGATCACAGCAGGGCAATGCGTTGAGCGGATTCGAATGGCCGGTGCGGGTGTACTACGAAGACACCGACGCGGGCGGCGTGGTGTATTACGCGAACTACCTCAAATTTCTCGAGCGCGCGCGCACCGAATGGTTGCGTGACCTCGGCTTCGAGCAGGAGCGGCTGATGCGCGACGCCGGGATCCTGTTCGCGGTTCGTCGCGTGGAAATCGATTACCTTCTGCCGGCCCGGTTCGACGACGCCCTGGTGGTCGAGGCTGCGATCGCCGAACTCGGCCGGGCCAGCTTCACCTTCCGTCAGCGCATCGTGCGCGCGCCGGATACGCTGCTCAGCACCGCCACGGTCACCGTGGTCTGTTTGGACAAGGACAGATTCCGTCCCACCGCGATACCGACTGACATCCACGAGAAAATAAGCCATGCACAGCACTGACCTGTCGTTCGTCAGCCTGATCCTCAACGCCAGCCTGATCGTCCAGCTGGTGATGGCACTGCTGGTGCTCGCCTCGGTGCTGTCGTGGACCATCATCTTCGACCGTTCGCGGGTGTTGAAACGTGCATTGCAGGAGGTCGAGGATTTCGAGGAGCGCTTCTGGTCGGGCGGCGATCTCGGTGATCTGTATCGATCGATCGACCGCGATCGCGACAGCCTGCGCGGCAGCGGGGCGGTGTTTCATGCCGGCTTCCGCGAATTCGCGCGCCTGCGCGAGAGTCCGGGCGTCGAGCCGATGGCACTCGTCGAGGGCGCACGCCGTGCGATGCGCGTCGCGATGAGCCGCGAGATCGATACGCTGGAGAACCACCTCGCGTTTCTCGCCACGGTCGGTTCGACCAGCCCCTATGTCGGCCTGTTCGGCACTGTCTGGGGGATCATGAACGCGTTTCATGCGCTCGGTAACGTCAAGCAGGCGACCCTGAACCTGGTCGCGCCGGGGATCGCGGAGGCGTTGATCGCGACCGCGATGGGCCTGTTCGCGGCGATTCCGGCGGTGGTCGCGTACAACAAGTACGCCAACTCGGTGCAGCGACTCGAAAACCGCTACGACGACTTCGTCGAGGAGTTTTCGAACATCCTGCAGCGCCAGGCGCACACGCGCACACGCGGGCACTGAGACAGCTTGGTTTCGCATAGGTAGCGCGTATGGCACAGCGACAGAAGACCCGCCGACCGATGGCCGAGATCAACGTCGTTCCGTATATCGACGTGATGCTGGTGTTGCTGGTGATCTTCATGATCACCGCGCCGTTGCTCACCCAGGGGGTCAAGGTCGATCTGGTGGAGGCGGATGCGAAACCGATCGAAGAGGACGCCAAGCGCCCACTCGTGGTCAGCGTCGAGGCCGACGGCAACTGGTCGATCACCTACGACGACGACCGCACCCAGCGCGTCGACGCCGATGAACTGCTGTTCAAGACCGCCGCGATCATCAAGAACAATCCCGGTATCCCGGTATTGATCAAGGGTGACCGCACAGTGGCCTACGAGCGTGTCGTGGAGGCGATGGTCGTGCTGCAGCAGGCCGGTGCACCGAGCGTCGGACTGATCACCCAGCCGCCGGAACACGGGGGCGCCGGTCGTTGAGCGTACTGGCCGTACTCCGCCGTAATCCGGTCGCGTTGGGCCTTGCGGTCCTGCTGCACCTGGCGCTTGCGGTATTCCTGATCTTCGAGATCGACTGGCGCGACGAGGTCAAGCCGATCGGCGCCGACGTGGTCGTGGTCCAGGCCGAACTGATCGATCAGCAGAAGCTCGACGCCGAGGTCGAGAAACTCAAGCGCGAAGAGCAGAAGAAGGTCGAAGAGGCGGCCGCAGCCAAGCGTGCCGAGCAGGCCGAGCTCGAGGCATTGCAGAAACGCCGCGACGAAGAGAAACGCAAACTCGCCGAGCTGGAAAAGCAGCGCAAGCAGCGTCAACAGGATGAGGCGCGCAAGGCGGCCGAGGAAAAGCAACGGGCCGCCGAAGAGCAGGCGCGTGCGGCCGAGATCGAGCGCAAGCAGGAGGAGTTGCGCAAACAGCAGGAGGCAGAGAAGAAGCGCATCGCCGATCTCGAGAAGAAGCGCAAGGCCGAGGAACAGAAACGCCAGCAGGAACAGGCCGCGCGCGAGAAGGCCGAACGCGAGGCCAAGGAGCAAGCCGAGGAAGCGGCGCGCAAGAAGGCCGAGGAGGAGCGACTCGCCAAGGAGAAGGCCGAGAAGGAGCGCCTGGCAAAGGAAAAGGCGGAGAAAGAGCGTCTGGCGAAGGAGAAGGCCGAAAAGGAACGGGCCGACCGCGAGCGCGCCAACCGCGAGGCCGAGCTGGCGGCACAGATGGATGCGAACGAGTTGTCGCAGGTGATGGGTGCGATCCGCAGCCGAGTGGAACGCAACTGGCTGCGGCCGCCGGGCACCGGAGAGCAGGGGCTGCGCTGCACCGTGCGGGTACGCCTTGGGTCGAGCGGCTCGGTGCTGCTGGTCAGCGTGGTAAAGTCGAGCGGCAACGGGGCCTTCGACCGCTCGGTGGAAGCCGCGGTGCGCAAGGCCGATCCTTTGCCCATGCCGCGGTCAGAGCGCCTGCTAGCAAAGTTCCGCGAGATCGATTTTGTCTTTGAACCGAGCAATTAAGCCGTGGTTGTCATGAAGAGATTGTTTGTCTTGTTGTTGTCGATCGCCGCCGCGCTGCCGGCGCTGGCCGCGCCTCTGACTATCGAGATCACCCAGGGCGCGGAGGGTGCGCTGCCTATCGCGGTGGTGCCGTTTGCCTGGCGCGGTAACGCCGGCACGCCACCGCCGCACGAGGTTGGCGAGGTGGTCGCCGCGGACCTGGGCCGCAGCGGGCGTTTCAAGCCGCTGCCGACCAAGGAAATGCTGGCGCGACCGTCGCGCGGCGAAGAGGTCGATTTCCGCGACTGGCGCGCGCTCAATGTCGACAACCTGGTGATCGGCGATGTCAGCCCGAACGGTCCGGGCGGCTACCTGGTGCGCTTCTACCTGTACGACGTGTTCCGCGGCGAGCAGATAACCGGCTACAGCATTCCGACCACGGCGCGCGACCTGCGCGCGACCGCGCACCATATCGCCGACATCATCTACGAGACCCTGACCGGCCAGCCCGGCGCCTTCGCGACACGCATCGCCTACGTGACCTCGGTGCGCAGCGGCAGCGGCAAGGACGCCAAGGAGCGCGTCGAGCTGCGCATCGCGGATGCCGATGGCTACGGGCCGCAGACCATCGTGTCGTCGCAGGAACCGATCATGTCGCCGGCCTGGTCGCCGGACGGACGGCGCCTCGCCTATGTATCGTTCGAGAATGCCCAGCCGTCGATCTGGGTGCAGGAGGTGTTCACCGGTCAGCGCGAGAAACTGACCTCGTTCAAGGGTATCAACGGTGCGCCGGCCTGGTCGCCGGACGGCCGTTACCTGGCGCTGACCCTGTCCAAGGACGGCAACCCGGACATCTTCGTGATGGATATCGCGCGGCGCAGCCTGCGCGCGATCACCCGGCATCCGGCGATCGACACCGAACCGGCCTGGTCGCCGGACGGCAAGACGCTGTTGTTCACCTCCGACCGCGGCGGCGCGCCGCAGGTGTACCGCGTGTCGGCCGGTGGTGGCGAGGCGAGCCGGGTGACCTTCGAGGGCGGATACAACGCGCGCGCCTCGTATGCGCCGAACGGGCGCCTGATCGGCATGGTCACGCGCGTCGACGGCCAGTACCGGATCGCGACGCTGGATCCCGCAACACGCGATTTTCGCGTTCTGAGCACTGGTCGACTTGATGAGTCGCCCAGTTTCGCGCCCAATGGCGCCATGCTAATTTACGCGACGCGCGTCGGCAGCAAGGGCGTGCTCGCCGCTGTCTCCACCGATGGGCGCGTGCAGCAGCGCCTTCGCCTGCAAGAGGGTGATGTGCGCGAACCTGTCTGGTCACCCTACGTTCAAACTGAGAGGAATCGCTAGATGAAGTCCACGTTTTCGGCCTGGTTGGCCATCGTCGGCGCGGCTTTGCTGTTCGCCGGCTGTTCCAGCACAGGCACCAAAGATGACCCCGGCGCATCGGTCGAAGACCATGCCGGCGGTGCACAGACCTCCGGTGCGATGCAGGGTGGTGCCTGGACCGGCAACCCACTCGACAATCCGAACAGCCCGCTGTACACCAAGACCATCTACTTCGATTTCGATCAGAGTTCGATCCGCAGCGACTTCATCGATGTGCTGCGCGCACATGCCGAGTACCTGAACGGCAACCGTGGCACCAACGTGCTGATCGAGGGGCACGGCGATGAGCGCGGCTCGCGCGAATACAACATCGGCCTGGGTGAGCGGCGCGCGAACGCGATCCGCAACTTCCTCGAGGCCGAGGGTGTGTCTGCCGCGCAGATCAACACCATCAGCTACGGCGAAGAGCGGCCTGCGGCACTCGGACACGACGACGTGTCGTGGAGCGAGAACCGTCGTGGCGTACTCGTCTACTGACGCGATGCGCAGCGCATGAAGTACCTGCGCGCCAGCCTGTGGGTGTCCGCGCTGCTGCTGCCGATATGTGCGGCGGCAGCCGATCCTGTCGTCGAGCGCCTCGACCTGCTGGAGCGCCGCGTCAGCCGGGTCACCGATCTCACGCTGCAACTCGACCAGGTGCAGGCCGAGAACCGCAAGCTGCGTGGTGAGATCGAGCGCCTCGACTACGAGATCGAGCAGCTCAAGCGCAAACAGCGCGACATCTACCTGGACATCGATCAGCGGTTGAGCGCACTGCAGCCCGGTGGCGCCGCGCCGGACGCGGCTCCCGCGGCGGCGGCGACCCCGCCGCCGGCGGATGCCGCGCCAACCGGGTCGCCGGTGTCCTCGGCGAATGTCGATCGTAAGCAGGTCAAGGCCGAGTACGAGGCGGCGCTGGCGCTGCTCGATCCGCAACAGCGTCGCTATGACGAGGCCGCGAAGGCCTTTCAGGCGTTCCTGAAGAATTACCCGAACGACGAGCTCGCGCCGAACGCACAGTACTGGCTCGGCGAGGCCTTCTACGTCTCGCAGCAGAATCCCGAGGCGCTCGCGGCCTTCCAGGCGGTGCTCAGCGGACCGGCGGACAGCAACAAGATGGCCGGTGCCCTGTACAAGATCGGGCGTCTGCAACAGGCCTCCGGCGACAAGGCGGCGGCCCGTGCAAGCTACGAGCGGGTGGTGAGCGACTACCCGAACGCATCGGCCGCCGGGCTCGCGCGGCAGCAGCTCGACCAGCTCGGCAGGTAACAGGCCCGATCGGCGGGCCTGCATTCCGATGGCGCGACTGCGCATCACCGAAATCTTCCATTCGTTGCAGGGCGAGGCCGCCAGCGTCGGCTGGCGGACCGTATTCGTGCGCCTGACCGGTTGCCCGTTGCGCTGTGGCTATTGCGACACCAGCTATGCGTTCAAGGGCGGCGAGTGGTGGGAGCTGGACGCGATCCTCGAACAGGTCGCGAGCTTCCAGGCCCGGCACGTCACGGTCACTGGCGGCGAGCCGCTCGCCCAGCCCGAGTGCCTGTCATTGCTGAGCGCACTGTGCGATGTCGGCTATCACGTCTCGCTCGAGACCAGCGGTGCGCTGGATATCGCCGCGGTCGATCCGCGCGTCGTCGTGGTGATGGATCTGAAGACGCCCGCCTCGGGCGAATGCGCGCGCAACCGCTATGCGAATATCGAGCTGCTCAAGCCGACCGACCAGGTGAAGTTCGTGATCGCCGATGCCGACGACTATGCCTGGAGCCGCGAGCAGCTCGAACGCTGGGACCTGCCGGCACGCTGCAGCGTGCTGTTCTCGCCGGTGTTCGGCGTCATCGCGCCGACCGATCTTGCCGAATGGATACTGCGCGACCGCCTCGATGTGCGCTTCCAGCTGCAGCTGCACAAGTTGCTGTGGGGCAACGAGCCGGGCCGATGACGACGCCGACGCGCAGGGCCGTCGTGCTGCTGTCCGGCGGACTCGATTCCGCGACCGTGCTGGCGATCGCGCGCGAACAGGGCTTCGCCTGTCATGCGCTGAGCCTCGACTATGGCCAGCGCCACCATGCCGAGCTGAACGCCGCCACGCGCGTCGCCGCGGCGCTGGATGCGGTTGAACACAAGGTACTGCCGCTGTCGCTCGATGCGATCGGCGGATCGGCGCTCACCGACCGCGCGATCGCGGTGCCCGAACAGCCGGGCAGCGGCATCCCGGTCACCTATGTCCCGGCGCGCAACACGGTGTTTCTGGCGCTCGCGCTGGGCTGGGCAGAGGTGCTCGGTTCCACCGACCTGTTCGTCGGCGTGAACGCGGTCGACTACTCGGGTTATCCGGACTGTCGCCCGGCGTTCATCGAGGCGTTCGAACGCCTCGCGAACCTCGCGACCAAGGCCGGTGTCGAGGGCAGCGTGTTCAAGGTGCATGCACCACTGATCGAGATGAGCAAGGCCGAGATCATCCGTACCGGCAGCGGACTCGGGGTCGACTACGCGCTGACCGTGTCGTGCTACCAGGCGGACGCCGACGGCGTGGCCTGCGGCGTGTGCGACTCGTGCCGGCTGCGCGCGGCGGGATTCCACGATGCCGGGGTGCCCGATCCGACCCGATACCGGGCCTGATACAGGTCCTGCCGATGGGCTCGGGCGCGGCGTCACTCCGCATCTGCGTTGCCAGCGACGCGGCGGGCTTGAGCGGGTCCGCACGTCCTGTATAATGCGCCCTCTTTCCTGGCGACTCGCCAGCTAAAACCAGTTTATGGGTCGTTAGCTCAGTCGGTAGAGCAGTTGACTTTTAATCAATTGGTCGCAGGTTCGAATCCTGCACGACCCACCACCCAATCAAAGGCTTACGAGCGATCGTGAGCCTTTTTTGTTGTCAGACGATCGGGCTCTCGGCGTTTCGGTATCGCGGTAACCTTCCAAAGCGGGTCCCCGTGTACTCGAAGGCGATGCCTGCCGAGGTCAGCACGGGCCTGGATTCAACAGAGCCCGGGTAGTCGCGTCACGTCCGTTGGCGGCAAACGAGCGTGCTTGGCATCACCGACCCGGGTACATCGAGCAGCATCGAGGAATGCCGGTGCATTGCTGCTACGCTAACTGTTTACGAAGATGGGTCGTGGACTGGAGGTGGGCCGGCATCAAAGGCGACCAATAGCAGGTGCGCAAGGCATTCGGCCAGGTCCACTCGCGCGTTCCATCCGCAGTGAGCATTTGCGGAAGGCGGTCGAGCGCAGCGGGACCTTGATGTGCGCAGAGGTCCTGATCAAGGTTCAGGTCGCAGCGTCCAGCGATAACGACTTCGGCGTTTGGGTGATCGGATACGTTGCGGGAATTGTGCCGCGCCTCGGCGGTGTCCCGTTCTGGATGGCCGGTTCGAGGGCGCATTCAATCTTGTAGGGCTGAGCAGTCAGGTGCACGCATAGCTCGGAGGCAATATGCAATTGATTGACCATAGACGCACTTGGATCTTTCTGATCGCGGCCGCGTTGTTGCCGTGTGGCGCGGCAGTCGCTGATCAGACGATCCGATGCAAGAGCCGGGATTTTCACTACCAGTACTGCAGGGCCAAGACGCACAACCATGTACGCCTGGTCGAACAGCATTCGAAGACGCGTTGCCGCAAGGGCGACAACTGGGGTTTCGACCGTCACGGCGTCTGGGTCGACCGTGGTTGCGATGCCGAGTTTGTGGTTGGCGGAGATGACTACCGGTACGACGACCGTCACGACAGCCATCGCCGCGACCGGGACCGGCACGACGATGATGACGGCAAAAAGGCACTCGCGGCTGGCGCGGCCATCGCCGGTGTCGCGATCATTGCGGCGCTCGCGTCCGGTTCCGATCACAGCCAGGACGATGTCGCGTCCTGGGCAATCGGCAAGTTCGAAGGCTACGACGATGTCGAGCGCAAAGACCTCGAGCTGACGATTCATCCGGGCGGGTCGGTGACGGGATACGCAGACCGGATCAGGTTCTCGGGGAACCTGGACGGCCGTCGTCTTGAAACAGGGCGGCACCGCTTCACGATCGAGCGCTCCGGCAACGGGTTTCTCGCAACCGACGAATCCGATTCCAGGCACCGTGTGATGTTCCGTCGCTCCGGCGCGGGTTATTGACCGGCAGCGGCCTCGGAGAGACACATGATCATCAAACGTGTATGCAACCTAATCTTTGCTGCGCTGTGCGCTGCGATCCTTTCATCTTTGACGGTCAGCGCGGCCGAGGAGTCCGCGCCGGCGATGCCGCCGGACAGCGGATTCTTCGATCCGGAGGCCATTCCCGCGCGGCCGCCGATGGTGGACATCGAGCCCGTTTACCGTGGCCCGAGCGTCGATACCCTGGCGACGATCCGCAAGCGCGGCACCCTGCTGGTGGGCGTCGCCCTGTCGGATCCGATGGTGATGCACGACGCGAACGGGGAGCTGATCGGCTACAGCGTCGATCTGGCGCGCCAGTTGGCCGACGATCTCGGGGTGGACCTGGAGTTCGTGCCGACCTCGTGGTCACAGATCATTCCCGACCTGCTCGACCGCCGCTTCGACGTGATCGTCGCGGGCCTGTGGGCCACGCCGGGAAGGGCGCTGTTGGTGAATTACTCGGAGGCCACGGCGACCGAAGGCGTCCATCTGGTCGCAAACAGCAAGCTCGCGGCCGGCATGACCACCGAGCAGGATTTCAACCGGCCGGACGTCAGGATCGCCGCGTATGCCGGTTCGGTGCAGGAGCGACTCGTGAAGACGCATTTCCCGCAGGCGACGCTGGTCCGGGTCGAGGGTGACGACCTGCAGATGACCCCGGTGCTGGAGGGCAGGGCGCATGCCGCCCTGGTGCCGACCTTTGCACCGCAGCTCGTGGTTCGACTGGCGCCCGACACCTTGACGTTGCCGTTGGCACAGCCGCTGTCGGCCACCTTCACCGCGATGGGCGTGCGCAAGGGAGACCCCGACTTCCTGAATTACCTCAACACCTGGCTGGCCTTCCACAAGGCCGAAGGTTGGCTGGCCGAGCGGATACATCACTGGTCCACGACGACAAGCTGGCTCGAGTAAACCGACTGCAATCAGGGATTCAAACAAGCACGAGCGGGGGACTACGAGATGATGGCGAAGTACTTTTCTGGCGTATTTGTACTGGCATTGCTGGCGCCTTCGTCTGTGTTGGCAGACAAGGTGACCTGTGAATCGGAGAACGAGCGACAAAAGGAATGCGAGATGGATACACGGGGCGAGGTGCGAATCGTCAAGCAGCTGAGCAAGACCAAGTGTGTCGAGGGCAAGAACTGGGGGCTTTTCAAGCACTCCGTCTGGGTGAGTGACGGTTGTCGTGCAGAGTTCGAATCGAGCGGTCAACATTCCGACGGCGGCCACAAGTCGTCAGGCTACGTGGGCGGAGGTGACGATGCATACAGAGATCTCCCGACAGGCGTGACCTGCGAATCCGAGAATGAGCGGCGTAAGGAATGTGCCATGGACACCCGCGGTGACGTGCGGGTCGTCAAGCAACTGAGCAAGACCAAGTGCGTCGAGGGTGAGAACTGGGGTCTGTCCAAGCATTCGATCTGGGTGGATGGCGGTTGCCGCGCAAAGTTCGAGCTGCAGGGTGGTGGTGCGCATGAGCGGAGTGGGCCTCCTTCCTCTGCAGTGCGGGCCTGCAATGCCGTTGACGACCGCTATGGGAAAGTGGTCAGTTCCACGCCGCTGAAGGCGGGTGCCTGGGAGATCATCCTGGACTACGACGACGGCAATTACGTGTGCAATGTGGAAGACAACGGGCGCGTGACCTATTTCGAGAAACTGCATAGGCGCTAGTGTGGGCGTTCGGGATCCCGGCGGCATCCACGCGCCGTCCGTGGACAACGACGCTTCCCTCACGGCAGCGCGCCGGCGCCCCGCCGGTTTCACGATCACGTCGGGGACTCTCCATCCTCGGATATCTGACCGTGGAACCGAAGGGGCGCCACGCTGGATGCGGTACCCCTTCGTCGTTCACCATCAATAGTCGATGACCTTGTTCGCGTCATTGAACAGGAACGGAATGGTGGATGGACCACCCATCACGGCCGGCTCGTAGAGCAGTTCGGACAGTAGCTCTGGATGCTCCATGGTCTCCGGATAACGGGAATACCAGCACAGCGGGCAAACCAGGATCTGACCGCCCGCATTCACGAAACCGTCCAGCAGGTCCCGCAATGGCATCATGACGATGCTCCCATCCGGCTTGCCGACGACACAGTGTTCGGGTTCCGCCCATTTGGTGTTTCGATGGCCGTACGCATGTCCCTGGGTCTTACCCGGGCGTCCCGCGTCGTCGTCGGGGTACAGGGTCTCCAACACTTCGTTGTTGACCACGCCCACGCCCGCCAAGGTCGGAAAGAGCGTCACGTTCGAGCCCATCGCCAGCTGTGACATCCCGATCTGGATCGCCACGCACGACGCTTCCAGATTTTCGAAAGGATCTTGCTGCAGGGTTATGACCACGTCCTGGATCTCGGACTCGATGGCAGAGGCGGGAACGCTGGCCATCGCGCTCAATGCTGCCAGTACGGCGGCCGGCAGGTTCACGATCATGTGTCTTCGCGTCGATCTCATGACACACCTCCCTTTGCGAATCGACGATGCTCCGTCATTTCCAGCATACGGCTGTCGAGACCTGGCGAACCCTGCAAACCGGGGCATCGTTGATCGGTGTCAGCAGGCGCAATTTGGTCGCATCGATCCGGGTTTTGCCGGTGCTTTCCTGGTCGGCAAATATCACGACAACACGGTATGCGGAACTTGTGCACGGTCTGGCGGTTGGCCGCGCACGAACCGGAAAGCCTTTGACTTGAGAACGCAACGGTATCGATGGTCGCCGCGTGTCGGTTGACGTATGCGAGGTTCAGGGTCTGTGCAGGCCAAGGCGCTCGCGAACGTGCGAAAATAAAAAGAGTGCATCACCTGCGGAGGTAAACGGGCATGAAGACGGTTGGATGCTGGATGGTCGTTGTCGCCGTGGTATGGATGGGTTCGGCGGCAGCCGACTCGACGCAGGCCCGTTGCGATGTCTATCCGAAGGGATCGGATCATACGGACAAGATGATCCCTTGCACCTTCGCGCAGCGCCAGGGTTATGTGACCATCACCCGTGAGGATGGCGTGACCCACGACCTGAGCCCCACGGGGGATGCGGTCGGTAATTTCCGTGACCAGCAGGGCCGCACCGTGTATCGCCAGAGCGGCCTTGGCGATCAGGGGTTGATCTTCCGGTTTCCGGACGAGAGCGTGTTCGTGTACTGGAGCACGGCGGGCCTGGAGCCGGACACGGGCGATAACCCGACCGCGCCGTTCAGTACCAGGGATTACGATGCCACGACCCTGCTGCGCTGTCGCGGTGTCGCGGATGCCGGTTTCGGCCAGTGCCCGGCCGGCATCCTGCGCATGGAGGACCGGCAGGCCTCGATCGTGGTACAGAACCCGGCCGGCGAACAGTTCACGATCAATTTCATGACCGGCTATGTCAACGCCACCAACCGCAAGGCGGAGGCGAAACTGGAAGGCGATACCTGGACCGTGACGATCGACGACAAGGAGATCTACGAGGTCCCGCTCGCCGCGATCGAGGGGGGATGACGACAGGTCGCTCAGCTGCGAGCTTCGGCCTCATCAGGCCGGGGGATCCAGGCAATCGCTACCGTTGACGTGGTGACGGTTGTTCATCGTTGCCGTTGGCACGAGCCATCGCGTGCCGGCTACCCGTCAACCCCGCCCCGCGACAGATGTACGACCCGGCCCGGTGCGACGCCGAAGCGCGAGATCGGCAATGCCGGCATCGGCGCCGCGGCGGTGGTGGATTCCCGCGCGACGGCGTCGATGTCAGACCCTGCGCATCAAGGCGCCTCGAAGTAGTTCGGTCTGCGGGTGCCGATGACCGACAGGTGGAAACCCGCCTTGTCCATCGGGATCACGTCCTTGTACTGCGCCTCGCGCACATCGTTGCTGCGATACAGCGTGACGCGCTCGTTCTGGATGCCGGGCTCGATGACCTCGCGTGTCCAGTAGTGGCCGTGCAGGCCGGGCGGCACCGCGTGGCCCGGATCGAGCACAGGGTACAGGTGATGCGTCGCACCCTCTGGACCCTTGGGCCCGGTAATCACCGGGGTCGGTACACCGGTCGTGGCGACGACCTGTGGTCCTGGCTGCCGACCGGTCCCGGGCAGGTGCGGCAACGTTACGACACCCGTACCGCCGATCGGTCCTTGCGGGACTTTGGCCGGTCCTTTCGGCACCGACGATGATCCGCCCGGGTTGTGCACCAGGTCGGGGTGTGGGTGCGCCACCGGTGGCCGTGTGAGGACCAGGGGCTTGAGCGGTGGAGTCTGGTTCGGCAGCTTCGGTGGTGCGACGACCGGCATCGGCTGCGGCACCTGGACCACCGGTTGAGGCGGCACCAGGTAGGGTGTCTTGTTCGGCAGCTTCGGCGGCGCGACGACCGGCATCGGCTGCGGCACCTGGACCACCGGCTGAGGCGGCACCAGGTAGGGGGTCTTGTTGGGCAGCTTCGGCGGCGCGACGACCGGCATCGGCTGCGGCACCTGGACCACCGGTTGAGGTGGCACCAGGTAGGGGGTCTTGTTGGGCAGCTTGGGCGGCTCGACGACCGGCATCGGCTGCGGCACCTGGACCACCGGTTGAGGTGGCACCAGGTAGGGTGTCTTGTTCGGCAGCTTCGGCGGCGCGACGACCGGCATCGGCTGCGGCACCTTGACCACCGGCTGAGGCGGCACCAGGTAGGGTGTCTTGTTGGGCAGCTTCGGCGGCTCGACGACCGG
Organism: Chromatiaceae bacterium; assembly: GCA_024235395.1. Classification (NCBI taxonomy): domain Bacteria; kingdom Pseudomonadati; phylum Pseudomonadota; class Gammaproteobacteria; order Chromatiales; family Chromatiaceae; species Chromatiaceae bacterium. The sequence continues at coordinate 1,151,691 of JACKMK010000001.1, read as the reverse complement.
CATCGGCTGCGGGACCTTGACCACCGGCTGAGGCGGCACCAGGTAGGGTGTCTTGTTCGGCAGCTTCGGCGGCTCGACGACCGGCATCGGCTGCGGCACCTTCGGCTCCGGCGGCAGCGGTGGCGCGATGATGACGGGGTGTGTACCGGACGTGCCGCCGCCGCCGAGCGGCGGCTTTGTCGTAGCGGGCCCGGGCGACTGACCCGTGGTCGCGATACCCCCACCGGTCTGCGAGCTCTGTCCCGACCATGAGACTGTTCCGCTGCACTGCCACGAATTAGAGTGCAGGCAATTCGCCGCGGACCAGGCGGTACCGGCAAAGAGCGAACAGACGGCCACGAGGCTGGATATTGCGCGCATCATGGACTCCTAGAAATAGTAGATGGCCTGGAACCAGGCGCGGACGTCACTGTCGGAACCGTCGCTGTCGTCGCCGGTCACCGGGTTGCGGCCGTCGTTGCTCCCGATCTGGCGTCCGATGGATGCCCGCAGCACGACACCCTCTTCCCAGGTCTGGCTGGCCGCCAATCCCCAGGACGAGAGGTGGATCTCGTTCTCGATGATCGGGTTGCCGCCCTGCCAGCCTTCCCAGGGGTCTTCGTTCAGCCGCACCTGGCCGGTCGCGTAGAACAGCGACAACTGAAAGTCGCCGCCCCAGGGCATCTGGCGGAAATCGCGGCGGATGTCGGCGTAGAGACGGAAGCCGCTGTCGCCGCCGGCTTCGCCTGTCGGGTAGCCCGGCACGCTGAAGGGACCTCCGATGTAGAACTTCTGCGCCGCGTCGAGGTTGCCGCTGGAGAACTGGCCGGCCAGGCTGGCGAACGCAGACCAGTCACCGCCGAGGTATTGCAGGCGCGAGAGGTCGAGATTGGCCAGGGTGAAACCGCCCTGCGCGCCGACGTTCGCGTCGTCGAAATCGACATAGGCCTGGCTACCCAGGATGTCCAGCGAACCCGCCGTCACGCTGGCGACGAAATAGTTGATCCCGTTGCCGAACAGGTTGTCATCGTAGTCGCCACGGATGCCGGCCGTGATCGTGTCGATTCGCCGTTCCGCGCGCAGCGCCGAGTTGTCGTGATCGTCCTCGACGTCCAGGTGGGCATATTCCAGCCGGCCCGTCAGGTTGTGGTGGCGTGCACGCACGAAGGGGTAGCTCGCGAACAGTCGCAGCGAGGTCGCGTCGCCGCTGCCCGTGTCGCGGAACTCCTTTCCGAGCTCGTAATCGAGGTAATCCACATTGCCGCCGAGGCGAAGGCCGCTGCCACCGATCGGGACACTGTAGTCGAGGAAAAGGTAGTGATAATCCGCACCGCTGGTCACGGCACGCAGGGTCAGCTGGTCGCCGATCCTTGCGGGGCTGTTGACGTACAGCGTGGTACCGACGCGCGTCTTGCCGGTGTAATAGTTGCCGAAGTTGTCGACGTCGACGTTGCCGGTGACCAGCGGGGTGTCGTCGATCTGTACCAGGAACCGCGCCTCGCCGGGTTCGCTACCGGGATAGAGCAGGCCTTGCCCGGTTACGCCCGGCAGGTCGTCGATCAGCAGCAGGGTGCGCTCGAACTCGTCGCTGCGCATCACTGCGCCGGTGGCCAGGTTCGATTGCAGGATGGCGTTCACCGTCCCGTCGTGGACGTGCTCGCCGTTGTTGGTGAGGAATACCCCGTGCTGTTCCAGGACCCCTTCGTAGACGTGCAGCGTGACGACGCCATCGACGATCGCCTGCGGCGGCACATAGACTTCCGCAGCGAACAGGCCGCGTTCACGATAGGCCGCTCGCAGCGTGGTTGCCGCAAGGGTGAGATCGCTGGCGCTCAGCGTGCGGTGCGAGAATGGTTCCAGGATCTGCGTCAGCGTCTCGGGTGCCAGCTCGTGGTTGCCGTAGACGACGAAGTGCGACACCTGGAGCTCGTCGAGGCCCCCCACCACCGGGGCCGACTCGGGCGCACTGATCTCGGGCTCGGCCTGCCGCTGTGGCGGCAGGCGGCGCATCGCATCGTCGTGCACGTCACGGTAGAGCGAACCGGCGTTGGGATAGGGGTTTGCGTGACCCTGTGCCGCCATCAGGCAGCACGCCGCTGCAAGAACAATCTTCGTGGTATTCACTGCTTCCTCAATTCGAGACTGTTGATCCCTTTGCTTTCAACGCCGTTGAGTCCCGTTTCGAAAACATCGACGCGAACTCCCGGATCTTAAGCGAACGACGGGTTGAATCGCAGGTTCGTCTGTCGCCCCTGTCTTGGTCGGCGCGGGTACCCGAATCGCTGAGACTGCCGAACCGAGTGTTCTATAGTGGTCTTCCCGCGTATCGCGATTGAGAAGGGCCTACACGATGAATCGCCTGCGATGCTTTTCCGTCCTGGCAATCGCGACCCTGTGGGCCGCAGCGGCAGTCGCCTCCGAGCTGGCGGGCACCGCGTGGCAGCTGGTCCGGATCCAGTCGATGGACGACGCTGTCTATGCCGCGGACGACCGGGCACGGTACACGCTCGCCTTCGAGCCGGACGGCACCGCAAGGATGAAGGCCGACTGCAATCGCGGGCAGGGGTCCTGGCATTCGGAGGCGTCCGGACAGCTGCGGTTCGGCCCCGTCGCGGCGACCCGTGCCATGTGCCCGCCCGGATCGCTGTCTGAAAAATACCTCGCCCAGTTCGAATGGGTGCGCAGTTACGTGCGCAGGGACGGGCATCTGTTCCTCGCCACCATGGCCGATGGCGCCATCATCGAGTTCGAACCCGTCGACGACGCGCCAGCGGTGGCCACGGTGTTGGGTGAAGCGGTCCACACCACGGATGTCGAAGAGGTGCAGGCCGCCATCATCACGCGCCTGTTCGATCAGTATGCCGCGGAACAGGGCATAGCAGCCGAGCCGGCGGAGATCGATGCCTTTGTCGACAATCTGCGCCATGGCATGGCCGCAGAGGGACTGACGGCCGACACCGGCTTGACCGCCGAAGACGCCGCGGCGCTCGACGTGATGCGTCGTCAGATGGCGCGTTCGATCATCCGTCAATGGAAGATCAACAAGGCACTGTACGAAAGCTACGGTGGGCGCATCATCTATCAGCAGCTCGGCCCCGAGCCGTTGGACGCCTACCGGCGCTTCTTCGAACAACGGCAGGCGGCAGGCGCGTTCGAGATCCGCGATCCGATCGTCGCGGAACGGTTCTGGCGTTACTTCACCGATGAGTCAATCCACGATTTCATGGAACCGGGTGGTGCGGACGAGTCCCGGGCATTTGCCGTGCCGCCCTGGGTCGGGAGTCGAGCGATAGCCAAGTAAAACCCGCCAACAGGGCCGCGATTGGCTAATGTTGTTGACGAGTGAACGGCCCGACGCCGGCGCGCTCCGGCGGGCCGCTCACGCAGTGGGCGGATGACGCAGACAGGCAGGAGTGCTCGACATGGACGAACGGCAACGAAAGGTCTTCATCAGCCACACCGGTGCCGAGCGCGAGATCGCACTCGCATTGCAGGACCGGCTGCAAGCGGATTTCGGGCAGGCGGTCAAAGTGTTCGTGTCATCCGACCTGGTCTCTATCAAGGCGGGTGAGATCTGGCTGAACGCGGTGGAGAAGGCATTGCGCGATGCGGTGGCGGTGATCGTCGTGTGCAGCCCCGCGTCGGTGAGCCGGCCCTGGGTCCAGTTCGAGGCAGGGGGTGGCTGGGTTCGCAGGATCCCCGTGGTTCCCTTCTGTCATTCCGGGATGATCCCGAAGAAACTGCCGACGCCCTTCAACCTGCTGCATGGCGTCGTGGCCAACCGGCCAGAGGGGTTCGAAAGCCTGTATGCCTCGCTCTCGGACACGCTCGGGGTCGCCAAGCCCGAAGCGGATTTCGCACTCGTCGTCGACACAATGAAGCGGCTCGAGAAGAAGCTCTCACGGGTCACCAAGGCGCCACCGCTGCTGCCGCGGTCGATGCAGCGACTCCACGAGCGGATGAAGGCGCGCCGCGATCCGGACGTCCGGTTGCACACCTTTCTCGGCCAGGACGCCAAACCCGTCGCGCTGGAAGGCGATGCCTTGCCCGTCGATATCACGAACGTGATGCGCCTGTGGGCCGACCCGGCGTTCGACAACAGCATCCGGGCGACGTTGAGCCGCGGCGACGACCGACAGGTGATCCGGGTGCGCTTCACGAATCACAAGGGCAGCGTGCCGGGTGACGTGACGATCCGTCCGCTCGGTTTCCGTGCCATCGCGGTGGCGCGCCGGCAGCGATTCCTGGAGATCGACCTGCGTGCACCGCTTTCCGGCGGAGGCAACGACGGGCGTGAGCCGGCACTTGGCGTGGCGTTTCGTCTGATCGACGGGCAGGCGACCCAATGGACCTACGGGAACAGGGACATGCGTCAGGTGTTCAGGATTCCGGTTTCCGATGCGTGGACGCGCATCGCGCTGGACCTGCGCGGAGACTGGGAGCTGTTCGAGTCGGACGGCAACTACCACTACGCGGCGGACAAACCCAGGTTCACGGTGATCTCGGCGGTCGTGATCGAGGTCGGAACGCCCGGGGGCAGCCGACCCGGTGCCGGCGCCGGCGAGCTGGAGATCTCGGCGATGCGCCTGTGCACGGCCTTGCCCGACGGAGGGCACGACGCCCCATGCTGATGGTGCTCAACGAGGAGGTGCGCGGCTTCATCAGGACGTGCTACTCGGCCGCGGACATCGACCGCCTGGTCGCGTGGCTGCGTAGCCACGGGACCTTCGATTTTCCCGCGTTCCCGAATGGCCTCTATCCCGCATCGCCGGTGACGGAGGGGTCTCGCCATACCGGTTATGGACGCGTCTGGGTGCGCGACAATGTGCACATCGCCGCTGCACTGCATGCCTGCGGCCTGGTCGAGCAGGCATATGCCACAGTCGATGCGCTGGCGAGGTTTTTTCGCGGGCAGGCGGGACGGTTCGTGGCGATCAGCGACGGCGAGTCGGATCCCGCTGAGCACGGCATGCGCCCGGCGATCCGCTTTCGTCCGGAGACCCTGGTGCCCGACCAGGACTGGCCGAATGCACAGAACGATGCCCTGGGGTATTTCCTGTGGCTGTATGCGCGTCTGGCGCGGGAGCGAATGGCGGCGGGGCGGTCCATCGACTGGGATGTGCTGGCGCTGTTCCCGCCCTACCTCCGCGCCATTGCGTACTGGCAGGATGAGGACAGCGGCCACTGGGAGGAGACGCCGAAGGTCTCGGCATCGAGCATCGGTACCGTGGTGGCCGGACTGAGAGCGTTGCTGGCGCTGATCGGCGATGCGGCGGCACAGGCCATACCGGCGCGACACAGCGCCGCGCTGGGGGCCGATCTCATCGAACAGCTGATTGCTCAGGGCAGCGACGCGCTCGGTGGCATTCTGCCGGCCGAGTGCGTGCAGCCCGACCCGGACAAGCATCGTCGCTACGATGCCGCACTGCTGTTCCTGATCCATCCGCTCGACGTGGTCGACGACGCAATGGCGGACAGGATCGTGGAGGATGTGCTCGAACACCTGTCAGGTGACATCGGCGTACGGCGGTATCCCGGTGATTCGTTCTGGTGCACCGACTACCGGAGCAAGCTGGCGCGGGACCAGCGCACACGCGACTGGAGCAGGGACCTGGCGACACGCAACGCCCTGGCGGGCCCTGGCGAGGAGGCCGAGTGGTGCCTGTTCGATCCGGTCCTGTCGCTGATCGCCGGCACGCGGTATCGGCGCACCGGCGCGATCGCGGACCTCGAACGTCAGACATTCCACCTGAACCGTTCGCTCGGTCACCTCACCGCTGCGACGTCCGCGATCCCGGCGTTGCGCTGCCCCGAGTTGTACCATCTGCAAGACGGCCGCCACGAGACCAGCGACGCGACCCCGCTGTTGTGGACGCAGGCGCTGCTGCTGCGTGCACTGCTGGCATTGCGACACAACCTCGACGCAAAACGCTAGAACGGTTGTTGCCTATACTCGATCTTGTCGGGTGCGGGCGTTCGTAAATCGGCATGCCGGCGCGTCGCACCAAGGGACAGGTAGGCCCTCACGCAGGGATCGCGATGTCGTTTTCATCCTGTCATGCAATCGGCCGATCGCTGCGCCCGTCACATCGATACCCCGGCGACCGACGCGGCGCACTGTGCCCGCGAGAGGCGTCGCGCAATCGGTTTGACGCTCGACCCGAGCGACCGACCCTGATCTATTCCGCTGCTGCATACGCCATGGGGAGAGGGACATGAGCAAAGACGACGACAGCATCAAGGTGCTCATTGACGGTGTGCAACGAGGCACGGAGGCGCTGGGTGACTGGAACGCCACCGTCTACGAGATCGATGGACTGGCACGGGGCGAGGCGGAGCGGGTCAAGCTCGATGCCATCGAGCCGGACGCGGTGCTGGAACTCGAGCTGGCCAACGGCAACCGCATCCTGGTCGCCGCGGCCGATGCCGGACGTTACCTGGGTGAACCCGTCGATCGCGGTGGCGACGTCGGCGAGGCGCTCGAGATTGGCCAGGTGCTGCGTTTTTCCGGTACGCGCCTCCCTCAAGGCGTCTCGCGCGACGGTCTCGGTGCCTGGGTCCTGAAGGGTCTGAAGATCTTCCGCCGTGGCCCCGCGGCGATGACCGCACTGATTGCCGCGGGTGCCTTCCAGGATGCACAGCTCGACGATCGTGATGGCCTGTACCGGTGCGCCACGGATGGGTTTCGCCTGACCCGGGTCGATGCACTGCCGAAGTCGGACGAGGCCGCGTTGATCTTCATCCATGGCACGGCATCGTCCACCGAGGGAAGTTTCAGGGACCTCTGGGCCAATCCGGACTACCTCGGCAGTCTCGTGAAGGGCTATGGCGCGCGCATCTACGCGTTCGAGCACCGCAGCCTGACCGAGAGTCCGATCGCCAACGCCCTCGCGCTGGTCGAGAGACTGCCGGTCGGCGCACGTGTACACCTGGTCAGCCATTCGCGTGGCGGCATGATCGGTGAGTTGCTGGCACGCGCCAATCGCGTCGACCTGGAGCCCTTCACCGACGACGAGGTCGAGCGCTTCGTACAACACGCCGGGCGGGCCCGCAGGGACAGCTCTGCCTTCGAAGCGGACGCCAGGCGCCTGCGCGAACTCAACCAGGCGTTGCGCTCACGCAAGATCGTCGTCGAACGTTTCGTGCGGGTCGCCTGTCCGGCGCGCGGCACGACACTGGCTTCCGGCCGGCTCGACCGCTGGGCGAGCGTCATGCTGAACCTGCTGGGCAGGGGCTTCGATGCCGCCGGCAACATCATCCCTGGCATGGTACCGGTCGCCAAGGGTTACGGCCTGTTGAAGCAGTTCCTGCTCGCGGTCGTCGGTCAGCGTACCGACGCGCGCATCCTGCCGGGCATCGAGGCGATGATGCCCGATTCGCCGCTGGTCGGCCTGCTCAACGCGCCGGACGTCAATGTACTGAATCCGGTACATGTGGTGGCCGGGGACTACCAGGGCGATGGCCTGCTGGCGTGGCTCGGTGACTGTCTGACCGAGGTCTTCTACGGCGGTCAGACCGACCTCGTGGTGAACACACCGTCCATGAGCGGCGGTGCGGCGCGTGTCCAGGGCATCTACCTGAAGCCGACCAGCGGCCCGCAGGTGACCCATTTCAGTTATTTCGAGAACGACGAGAGCGCCCTGCCATTGCTCGGGGCACTGCACGGCGACGACAGCCCCTTCGAACTCCTGCAGGGGCCCTCGCGTGCCGCGATCAGCCGCGGTGGCAGGAAGCCCAAGCCCAAGAAGGACGCGCCGATCGTGTGCATCCTGCCCGGCATCATGGGCAGCCACATCCAGCTCGGCCGCAACCGCATCTGGTTCGAGCCGATCAGCATGTGGTCGGGCGAGATGGAGCGACTGCGCATCGGTGCGGGCGGCGAGGTGTCGGCCGACGGCTGGATGGATCGCAGCTACGAAGACCTCGCGCGGTTCCTCGCCGATACCCACGAGGTGCGGCCCTTTGCCTACGACTGGCGCCTGTCGATCACCGATGCCGCACGCAAGTTTGGCAAGGTGCTCGCCGATGCGATGGACGAAGCCGAGTCGCGCCGCCAGCCGCTGCGCATCGTCGCGCACTCGATGGGTGGCCTGGTCGCGCGGCTGGCGCTGCAGGACCAGTGGGATCGCTTCAAGGCGATACCGGGCAGCCGCCTGCTGCAGCTCGGCACGCCGAACCGGGGTTCGCATTCGATCGCGGCGGTGCTGATGGCGCGCGACGACTTCGTGCAGCTGATCGAGCGCTGGTTCGACTGGAAGCACAACATGCGCGAGTTCCTGGAGATCGTGCGCGACTTTCCGGGCGTGCTGGAACTCCTGCCGTGGCCGGGCGAGGACGGCAGGGCCGGCGATGGTGTCGATTATTTCGACGCGGGGCTGTGGAAGGCCTGGTATGAGCAGGACGGGGATCCGAAGCGAGACAGCAGCTGGCTGCCGCCGCAGAAGGACCCGCTGGGAGATGCGCGCAAGGCGATCGGCACGTTGCAGGCCGCTGCACTCGATCCGGAGTGCACGCTCTACGTCGCCGGACACGCGCCGACGCCGAACGCGGTCCGCGTGGTCGATGGGCGGGTCGAGATCGGCACCATCAACGAAGGCGACGGGCGGGTGCCATGGAAGACCGGGATCCCGGCCGGGGTGCCGGTCTGGTATGTCGATGCGTCACACGGCGACCTGGCCAACCACGAGCCGGCCTTCCAGGCGTACCTCGACCTGCTGAACACCGGCGATACCCGCCAGGGCGCGCTGACGCGTACACCGCCGGTGTCGCGCGGCGACAGCGTCCCGGTGTTCCAGGCGCGCGGCCTGGATGCACACGCGCTGTATCCGAGCGTCGACGAGGTGCTCGCCGCGGCCGTCGGCGGGACGCGACCGAGCCTGCGGCCGGTTGTGGCCAGGGAGCCGTTGGCGATGCTCGAGGTCTTCCATGGCAGCCTGGCGAGCGCCGAGGCGCCGGTGCTGATCGGTGCCTATGCCAACGACAGCCTGCGCGGCAGCGCCAAGGTCCTGGACGCCCATCTCGGTGGGCAGTTGCAGCGTACCTTCGATCTCGGGCGCTACCCGTCGGAACCCGGCGACGCGATGGTCTTCATGAATCCGGAGCCCGGCGGCAAACCGAGCGGCGCGATCGTCGTGGGTCTGGGAACCCTCGGCGACCTGCTGCCGGGGATGTTGACACGGGCGCTGACCAACGGCCTGCTGGAGTTCGCGCGCAATCAGGAGCAGTGCCAATCCTCGGGCGAGCCCGGTTCGACGCGCCTCGTGGTGTGTGCATTGCTTGTCGGCACCGGCTTCACCGGTCTGACGATCGAGGTCGGCAGCCGTTGCCTGCTGGATGCGCTGCGGCTCGCGAACGAGGCGCTGCGCCGCATCGACTCGCGGGTGCGCATCGGCCGGCTCAGGGTCTACGAGGAGGCGGAAGACCGTGCGGTCGCCGTGGTCGAGAGCTTCCGTGAGCTCCTGCGCGACGCGCAGTTCGAGCATGTCGCACAGACCGACGGGCGCCTGCATATCGCGGCCGGCGGTTACCGGGGACGTTGTACGTCGAGTGCCGCGCCATCGGGCGCCTATCGGGTGCTGGTGGTCGACGAAAACGGCAGCCTGCGTTTCACCGTCATCACCGACCGGGCGCGCAACGAGGTGGCGATCGAGCCGGACCAGCGCCAGGCGGTGGACGGCCTGATCGACTCGATCACGGGTGCCACCCGCGATCAGCCGGGCCTGTCGCGGGCCCTGTTCGAACTCCTGGTGCCGAACGGCATGAAAGAGGCGGTGGCCCAGGTGCGTTCCCTGATGATGTCGGTCGACGCGAAGGCCGCGTCTTATCCCTGGGAGCTGATGCGCGACAGCGATCCCTCGGACGACGGCCCCCTGTCGACGCGCGTCGAGCTGGTGCGCCAGCTGGCATCGGCACATGGTCGCGGCCGGGTGCCGACGGTCACCGAGGCGAGCATCTTCATCGTCGGCGATACGCAGTCCGGGATGGTCGAACTCAAGGGTGCGCAGAAGGAGGCGGAGATCGTCGCGGCGGCCTTCCGGCACAAGGATTACCAGACGGTCAACCTGCTGTTGCGTGCCAGCCCGCAGCTGGTGTTCGACGGCCTGTTCAACGGCCGCTACCGCATCATGCACCTGGCCGGTCACGGCGTGGTCCGCGAGGGTGAGAACGGTCTCACCGGGATGGTACTGGGTCCGCACACCTACCTGACGCCGGCGCAGGTGAGCAAGCTCAGGCATGTCCCGGAGTTCGTGTTCATCAACTGCTGCTATCTCGGCAGCACCAAGGACGACGCCCAGCCGCGCTGGGGACGGCTGGCCGCCAATCTGGCGACGCAGTTCATCGAGATGGGCTGCAAGGCGGTGATCGCGGCCGGCTGGGCAGTCGACGACAACGCCGCGAATCTGTTCGCGGAAGTCTTCTACGAGGCGATGCTCGACGGCCAGCGGTTTGGCGAAGCCGTGCGGCGGGCGCGCGATGCCACCTTCCGGCGTTATCGGCAGAGCAACACCTGGGGCGCCTACCAGGCGTACGGTGACGAACTCTACCGCTTTGCCGACACCGCCTGGAGCGAAGAGCAAGCGGACGAGTACGTCAATGCCAGCCGGCTGATCGCCGATCTCGACATGTATGCCGCGCGCCTGCAGGGTGCCACGGACAAGGAGAAGCACGGCTACTACTACAGGCAGATCGAAAAGATCGAACAGCTCGCGCGCGTATCGGTGTTCCAGAACGCCGGCGTGCGCGAAAAGCTCGCGGCGGCGTGGGCGGAACTGGGCGAGATGGAGCGTGCGATCAACCATTACCGTGCCGCGCTCGGCATGGAGGATGCCGCCTTCAGCCTGAAGGCGCTGGAGCAGCTGGCGAACCAGGAGACCCGCTACGGTGCGCGACTGCTGGAGGACACCGCGACCGGCAGATACGCGCTCGGCAGCGAGTACCTGAAAACGGCGTACGAACGTCTGAAACAGTTGATCGCGATCGCGCCGACCGTCGAGCGTTACTCGCTGCTCGGTTCGTATTGGAAACGGCGGGCGCGCGCTGAGCGCGCGCGCGGCAATCGCGGTCGTGTCAAAGGTCACCTGGGACATATGCGGGAGGCGTACTGGGACGCCGCGGAGTACGCGCGCCAACGCACCGGCGAGTGGCACTACTATCCCTTGTTCAATGCGCTGGACGGCGATTTCCTGGCCGCGGCATGGAACGATCGCAAGACGTTCGACGCGCGCGCCGGCCAGTTGCCGGATCTGCTGCAGGCGGGTCGGGCGGATGCCCAGCGCAAGCTTGTCGAGAGCCGCGACTTCTTCAATGCGCTCGCCGATGCCGAGGCACAGCGCATCGACGCCTTGTGGGCCTGTTACGACGGGCGCGACAAAGAGGCCATCACCAATACCGCGGTGGCCGCCAGACTGGCGACGGTCTACCTCGACGTGATGCGGCGCATCGGCAGCGCCCGAGAACACGATTCAGCGGCTGACCAGTTCGATTTCCTCGTCAGGATGTTGCCGACCGACAACAAGGCGGACGACCTGAAGCGGGCATTGAGTGGGGTGGCGCTGAAGATCAGGCAGGCGGCCGATTGATCCGGTGGGCGTCGGCATAGTGCGACCGCGGTCGACGGCATTCACGCACGCCCGGTGTTGAACACCGGGCTGCGGGTGTCGTTATTCGCAGTCTTCGTCGAGTGCCGCCGAATACTCTTTCTTGTTGAGTTTGCCGTCACCGTCCTTGTCGAGTTTCTCGAGCTTCTTCTGGACCCCCGACGCCGCGAACTCGGTCGCGTCGACGAAGCCATCGCCGTTGCTGTCGGCCTTGTCGAACTTGGGCGGCGCCGCCAGGCTTGCGCCGGCAAAAAGGGCGGCACTCAGAGCTGCCGCGACGATCATGGACATTTTCATCGTTGATTCCTCCTTTGTTCAGGATTGTGCAGAGGGGCATGGTCGCCACTGCTTCGGCCATCGCCTGTAGCGATCGGTGACCAGGGAAGACAGTTTATTCAATCGACCCCCAGTCGCTGCATGCGTCGCCACAGCGTGGTGCGATCGACGCCGAGATACTGCGCCGCCAGGGTCTTGTTGCCCTTGGCCTTGCGCAGCGCATTTTCGATCTCCAGGCGCGCGTCCTCGGGCGAGGCGTCGGGTTCCTGGGCGGTCGAACTGTTGCGGCTTTCGCAGTAGTAGCGAATCGTGTCGGGCAGGCTTTCTTTGGTCACCACGCCGTCCTCGGCGCAGATGATGCAATGCTCGATCGCATTGGCGAGTTCGCGCACGTTCCCGGGCCATGGATAGTTCATGATGGCGCGCATGGCGTCATCGCCGAACGCGATGTCTGCCGCATAACCGCGCATCGTGAGTCGCTTGTGGATGACGTTGGTCAACAGCGCGATGTCCCCGGGCCGCTCGCGCAACGGCGGGACCTGCAGCGGCACCACGGCGATCCGGTAATACAGGTCGGCGCGGAACAGGCCACGGTCGACGAGTTCACGCAGATCCTGATTGGATGCGCAGACAAGGCGGACATCGACCTGGACGGTCTTGTCGGATCCGACCGGCTCATACAGGCCGTCCTGCAGGACGCGCAACAGCTTTGGCTGCAACTCGCGCGGCAACTCGCCGATCTCGTCCAAAAACAGCGTGCCTCCGTCAGCCGCCTTGAAACGACCCTCGCGGTCCTTCACGGCGCCGGTGAACGCACCTTTGACGTGTCCGAACAGCTCGGTCTCGATCAGGGTCGCAGGGATCGCGCCACAGTTGATCTCCACGAAAGGCCGGTTGTGCCGCTGGCTGCGTCGGTGTACCAGCCGCGCCAGTTCCGTCTTGCCGGTCCCGGACTCCCCCTGCAGCAGTACCGATGCCTCGGAGGCGGCGACCGTGGACAGCCGGTGCACCAGTCGCAGCATGTCGGGATCTTCGGTCGCAACGCCGCAGGCGTCCTTGTCCGCCATCACGGCAAACAGGCGTTTTTCGGCGGTGATGTTGCGCATCACGATCATGCGCAATGCCTTGGGCTGGTCCGGGAGGTCGAGCAGGCAGGAGTTGATGCGGAACCACCGCGATTCACCGTTGAGGCGGATCTCTTCGTCGAACTCCATCGACATCTCGCAGTGATGGTGCGTGCCGTCCTCCTGGGCGAGACCGGCGCGGATCAGCGAGGCGCGCAGATTGTGTCCGCCCAGATTGGATAGCGACGGCGGCACCGTGGAGGGATCGAGGTCGAGCAGTCGCAGGGTCGCGTGATTCATGCTCAAAATCGAGCCTTCCTGGCTGCAGATGATCACGCCTTCTTCGATCGGCTCGAGCACCGGCTCAAACAGGTTGAGGATGTCGCTTAGCGCATACATTTCGCAGCTGCACCTATATCGGAGGCCTCTGTACAGGGGCTTGATGCGCGTTGCATCCGCCCGGCTGCAACGCAACGTTGCAACACTATAGCGAGCAGCGTCCGCTCTTAACCCATTGATTATCTGCGTTTGGGTGCTTGGCATCGAACTTGCTGACCTTCGTTGCCAAACGATAAGCACGACCCGCGCCATCTTTGGCCCCGCTACGGTTATAAGGTAGGCAGTGCGCTGGAACGCTCGCCGCTGGGGTGCGCCGAGTCGGACGAGGCCCGTCTCGACCGACAGCGTGCTGCCAGCACCAGCAATTCAAACCGAGAAGGGGGCGCCATGGGGTCAGCAAGCGGTACACCGTCGAATGTCGCGGATTCGGGCGGCGCGAGGTTCGGGAGGTCGTTCCTGGTTATCGTGATCGTGCTCGCGATGTGCGCCGGCATGCTGGGGATGGGCCTGTTCATGTTCAACATGGGGCGCGATATGAGCACGATGACCACGGCGGTCTCGCACATGGGCGAAGACGTCTCCAGCATGGCCGGCGACATGCGCATGATGACCGACCGAATGACGGTGATGGCGAAGAGCATGGTCGATGGGCAAAAGGGCATGTCGGAAGACTTTGCGCGGGTGCGGGTCGGCATGGAGATGATGACCGGCGACATGTCCAAGATGGCGGGCGACATGGCCGACCTGAGTCAGAACATCTCGGCGATGACCGGTGCGATCGCGGTGATGAACCAGTCGATGGGCGCGATGAATCACGCGATGCAGCGGATGGACGGGAACATGGCCAAGATGGCATTCGATATCAACAAGTTCACACGACCGGAAACGATCATGATGCCGTTCACCCGGTAGCGGGACCATCCGGCATCGCTCGAATCGTGTCACCGGGTGATCCCCGGTGACGACGCGAACCCGGTAGCCGAGGTCCCGCAAAGTACGGGGTACCGACGAGGCGTTCGCGCACGACGAGCAAGAGAGCCGGGCCGAGTGTTCGCTAGGGGCTCTCGGCTCCGATCTCCTCTGGGCCCTTCGGGGCCCTTTTTTTTGGCGGGTTCGGCGTCACCCGGTCGGCCCAGGGATACCGGGACGCCGTTGGCGACCCGGCCGGCCGGCACCCGAGTGCCGGAAACCCGACCAAGGCGTCGGGGGGGCTTCGAGACCGCTGCAGCTGTTGCGCATCGACGCAACGTTGCAACGATCGCAGCGCACAGCGCGCTCGCAAGGTATTGATTCGTCGAGCTGCCGGGGTGGCCCGCGTCTTGCTATCCCCCCTGCTGCGCGAGTCGGCCCTTTAAGGGCGACCGATACAAGGTGCGTTCACCGTTTCAGCCGTTACGGCTTGCAGCGTGTCGACCGGATCGAGGAACCGCGCAGCAGGGGGCGAAGACAGGCAGGCCCAGCGGGTGGCGCCAGCGTCTGCATGCACCTGACCAACAAGTAGCTGAGAGTCTCCGAGGAGGATCGAAATGCACAGCACAGCGCAAGTGCGAGGCCGAAACCTGAAGTCGGCAGTGGTCGCACTGGCCGTCTTGGCACTGCTGGCCAATACCGCCTTTGCCAGGGACAGCAGCCCGGGCGACAGTCGTCGGTTCCCGCCTTCGTACATCACCGTCGAGGAGCACAAGGACGTCACCCCCGAGCAGTGGACGGACCCACGGGTGTGCGGTCAGTGCCATACGCGCCAGTACGAGGGATGGAACGGGTCGATGCACTCCAATGCGTTCAAGGACCCGGTATTCCAGGCGCTGTGGGCGCTCGCGGAAAAGGCCGATCCGAAGTTGCGCAATCATTGTGGGGCCTGCCATACCCCGATCGGGGTGAGCACAAACACCATCACCTTCGACCCGGATGCCGGCCTGCACGGCAGGTTCAGTGCGCCGGGCGTCGCGGCCAAGGGCGTGTCGTGCGATGTCTGTCATACGATCTCCGGCACCAACCTGACCAAGACGGCGGTGCTCGAACACGGCAATGCGTCGTTCGTCATGTCGCCCGGCAATACCAAGCGGGCGACGCTGGAAGATGCGAAGTCGCCGTACCACGAGACCGAGTATTCCGAACACCACGCGAAGTCCGACTTCTGCGGCAACTGCCACAACATCTTCCATCCGGGGAACAACTTTCCGATCGAGCGTACCTACGACGAGTGGAAGTACTCCATCTACGCGCAGAACGGCGTCCAGTGCCAGGACTGTCACATGGTGCCGGTCGAGGTGGCGAAGAAGGTCGCAGACACCCTGAAGCGTCCGGAGGAGCTGGACGATCCCTCGCTGGAGGGCTTCGCGGGCCTGGGCGGGCCCTGGCGCAAGGTCGTCCACAAGCACGGCTTCGTCGGCGGCAACGCCGTGGTCACCGCGGCGTTGAACACCTGGGACGCCGGCAACGAAGAGACCTTCGGCGCCCAGTCCAACTACCAGGAAGCGATCGCGCGGCTGCAGAGTGCCGCATCGCTGGACATCGCTGTCGCGCCCAAGTCGGGTCCGATGCACCAACTGAAGATCAAGGTCACCAACGAGCGCGCGGGTCACAACCTGCCGACCAGCCTGACCGAGGTGCGCGAGGTCTGGCTCGAGGTCGTCGTGACCGACGACCAGGGTCGCGAGCTGATGCGCTCGGGCACGCTCGACGAACACAACCTGTTGCCCAAGGACACCGTGATCTTCAACGCCCATGCGGTGGATGAAAACGGACAGGACACGCATCTGCCCTGGGAGATCGTGCGCTTCGTAGACGTCAACACGATCCCGCCGAAGGGTTACAAGTACGGCAAGTACTACTTCAACCTCCCCGACGACGCCAAGGAGATCAAGGTGATCGCCAGGCTCCACTACCGATCGTTCAGCCAGAAGCTCGCCGACCTCCTGCTCGGCAAAGACGCGATCAAGGTCCCATCGGTCGAGATGGTTTCACTCGAACAGCGCTACCCGGTCAGTGAACTGACCGTGGCCGATGCCAGCGACGCTGGGCATTAACAGACAGCGGGGAGGATTCAGAGAATGACAACCAGCAAAGCAATCACCTTCTGCGTCGGGATCGGTGTCGCGGCCGGGTGCGTCACGTCGGTCGCCGTGGCCGAAGAGCCGCATTTCAAATGGTCCAGACAGACCCTGGCATTGATCGCATCGGGTAACAAGGAACAGGGCGCCGAGGTCGCGGACAAGCACCGCTGCCAAAAGTGTCATGGTGACACCGGTGTGAGCGACGAGTCGGATACGCCGAGTATCGCCGGTCAGATCGCCGCCTATCAGTTCAAACAGTTGATGGACTACAAGAACGGCACCCGCAACGAGCGGCAGATGGAAAAGATCGCGCGGAAGCTTACGCCCGAAGACATGGCGGACCTTGCTGCGTTCTATGCAGCGCAGACGCCGGCAACGCCGGCTGGCGAGACCGCGGCGCCGCGGATGGTGACGGCCGGCGACATGGGCCGATTGTTGCTCCCGTGCGATGTGTGTCACGGCAAGCAGGGTGAGGGGCTGGGTGCCGAAGTACCTGCGCTGGCCGGCCAGTCGAATGAATACCTGATGACCACCCTGACCGAGTTCAAGGAAGGTGAGCGGCAGAACGACCACTATGGTCGGATGCGGTACATCGCGAAACAACTCACCGACGAGGAGATCGAAGCGCTCGTTGCCTACTACGCTGCGCCTGTGCCGAAAGAGTGACCGGGGATGCCGCGGCGTGGAGCGGTCGGTACGGCGTCGACGGTGGCCAAGGCCCGATGGGTGGCCCGCCGGCCGCGCAGGCGACGTAACGATCGACTCACCGCGGCGATCATGTTCCTGCTGGGCGCCCTGGCATCTTCGTTGGTGGCCTCGGCATACATGTCGATGGGTTCCTGGTAGATTGATGCGTCGGACCGGACACTTGGACGTCCCATCATTCACCGAGAACGTGCAATTGCATCTGGAGGTTCACCGTTGTGTCAAAACCGTACGCAAGCAAGCAACACTCACTGCAACCGGAAGGTCGCAACCGCGCCAGCGATCGGTGGCCTGCGCTGAAGCCGGCATCGGCGATTCGGCGGTGGTCGATCGTGGCGCCGCTCGCACTGCTCGCGGCATCCGTCGTGTCGGCTGGCGAAGAATCACCTCCGCTGACAGCGGAGGAGCTGGAGACGTTGGTGTCGGGCAAGACGGCGGAGTGCCGGAAAGAAAAGGACCAGAGCCAGTGCGTCACATTTTTTTCCGACGAAGGCAGGGTGGTACAGGTGTTGGCGGACCCTGAAGACCGCAAGGACGGGCGCTGGTTTCTCGACGATGCCGATCGGCTCTGCATTCTCTGGGATGGCAGGATCAAACCGCTGTGCTTCGTGGTCGACCGGCAGTCGGACGGGACCTACCGGATGGTGAAGAACGGCAGACACCTTTCTTCCATGACCGCCTTGTTCGACGGCAACAGGGACGGGCTCTAATGGGCTGGGCAGACGCCGGTCAGCGGTGGCCGGTCGACTCCAACCACCGCAGCAGCCCGGCGAACAGGGCATCCGGTTGGATCGGTTTGGCGATGAAGTCGTTCATCCCCGCCCGCAGACACATCTCCCTGTCCTCGGCAAAGGCGTTCGCGGTGATCGCGAGGATCGGGGTGTCCGCGTAGCCGGGCAGGCGGCGAATCGCTTGCGTCGCATCCAGGCCGTCCATGTTCGGCATCTGAACATCCATCAGGATCAGGTCGTAACGTTGTTCCGCGGCACGCTTCAACGCCTCGGCACCGTCGACCGCAACGTCCGCACTGAGCCCGACGTCTTCGAGCAGCTGTGAACCGATCTCCCGATTGACCGGCTCGTCCTCGGCCAGCAGCACACGGCGGCCGGCGTGGGCCTCGCGTATCCGCGCTTCGACGTCAGCCGCTGAGAACGGCGTTTCGGCATTGTTGGACACGTTGCCTTTTCTCAGGCGCACCGTGAACCAGAAGGTGCTGCCGACACCGCGGGTACTCTGCGCGCCGGCATCGCCACCCATCAGTTCGGCAAGCTTGCGCGTAATGGCCAGTCCCAGTCCGCTGCCGCCATAGCGGCGCGTGGTGCTGCCATCGGCCTGTTCGAACACCCCGAACAGACGCGCGAGCGTGGGCTCGTCGATACCGATGCCGGTGTCCACGACCTCGAAGCGGAGCAGCGCGCTTTCCGCATCCTCCTCGACGAGCCGCACCCGAACGGTGACCGTTCCGGTTTCGGTGAACTTCAGCGCGTTGCTGGCGTAGTTGAGCAAGGCCTGCTGCAGACGTGTCGCGTCGCCTGTCAGGTTCTGCGGCAGCGGTCCGACCTCCGTGCTCAACCGCAATCCCTTGGTCCGCGCCTGTTCCTGCAGCATCGCCATCACGTTGTCGACCAAACCCATCACGCTGAGGTCGCGCTCGTCGAGTACGAATTTGCCGGCTTCGATCTTGGACAGCTCGAGTATCGCGTTGATGGTGTTCAGCAGGTGCTGGCCGGCCGCCTCGAGTTTCTCCATCTGGCCGGTCTGGCGCGGTGTCAGTCCGCCGCGGCGTATCAGGTGCGCCATACCGGTGATGGCGTTGAGCGGCGTGCGGATCTCGTGACTCATGTTGGCGAGAAACGCGCTCTTGGTACGCGTCGCCTGCTCTGCCTGCTCCTGGGCGTTGCGTATGTCGATCTCGGCCTGTTTCCTGGTCGTGACGTCCTCGTAGCAACCCAGGATGCCGAACACCTTCCCGCTGTGCGCATCGCGCAACGGGATCTTCGAGGTGTGCAACCAGATCGTCTTGCCGTCAGGCGTGGTCTGCGGCTCCTCGTAGCCGACCAGTGGCCGACCGCCGTCCATGACCCGCTTGTCGTCCGCGCGGTAGAGGTCCGCCTGGTCGCGCCAGCCCATCTCGAAATCGTCGCGGCCGATCAACTGTTCGGGCAGGTGGTAACCCGCGTCCTCGGCGAACAGGCGATTGCACCCCAGGTAGCGGAGGTCGAGGTCCTTCCAGAACACCCGTACCGGGATCGTATCGAGCACCAGCTGCAGCATCTGTCGTGCCGACTCGGTGGCCTCCCGGGCCTCCTCTCTCTCCAGCTCGATCAGTTTGCGCTGCGAGATATCCAGATGGGTGCCGCTGACGCGCAGCGGCCGGCCGGCCGCATCCCGGCTGACGACCTTGCCGCGCGAGTTCAACCAGAACCAGTGGCCGCTGCCACCACGTACGCGGTACTCGGCATCGAAGAAATCGCGTGTGTTTTCGAACAGGCGCTCCATCTGTGCGGTCACCCGGCCCAGGTCGTCCGGATGAATCCGGTCGTTCCACAGTCTGCTGCTGATCACCCCGGATGCGTCCGGCGTCAGTCCGACGAGCGCCGCCGTGCGGTCGTTGACGCGGATCTCGTCGGTGGCCACGTCCCAGTCCCATGAGCCCGCATTGGTGCCCTCCAGGACATTCTTCAATTCCGAGGTGCGTTCCTCGACCAGGCTTTCGAGCTGGTCGGCGTAGGTCGAGACCTCGCTCCTCAGGCGCTCGTTTTCCTGTGCCGCCTGGGCCAGTGCGGAAAGCTCGTTGCTGATTGCGAGCACGCTGACCGACGCATTGTTCTGGATGCTGACGCCGTCGTCGGTCAGTCCGCCTTCGCCGAAGCTCGAGAACCCCACCAATGGGGTACCGGCAGCCATCGACAGGATGCCGTCGATCTCGTTGTGCGAGCGGATATCGCCCATCAGTCGCGGACGCAGGGCGCAGTAGTTGCAAATGATGACCGCGGCATCGCTGGTGTCAGCGCGCAGCAATGCCTTGCGCAGGGTGTCGCTGCCACAAGCCACCGCCGAGTCGGCGTTGCTGTCCATGATCACCAGCTCGTCGCCCACCGCGACGGGTTGTGCCATCTGCACACCGCCGCGCTCGGTCCGGAAGGTCGCCACGTTGACCGAGTACTGCCCCATCAGGCGGGGCACCCCAAAGGTGTTGCCGGTACTCAAGGTGATGTGCCTGCCCGCCAGGTCGCCTGATGGACGCCCGAGCTGACGCGCGATCATGTCGGCGGCCGGCTGTTCGTCCAGGCTGACGATCTCGTGCCCGTCGACGGCGCTCACCCGCATGCGGGACTCGGTCGGCGCGAAGCCGTGGCCCAGCGCCAGGCCGAAATTCAGACTGGTCTCGAACACCGCCAGCAACAGGCCATCCGGGTAGACCTGTCGCCCGAACAGCACCGCGTTGCTCTCCAGTTTCCAGTCATCCGCGCTGCTGCCTGCGAAGATCGGTACATCGCCGAGGGTATACGACTTGATCGCGTTCAGGATCTCGAAGCTGCTGGACGTCGCGTGGCGGGTGTTGCCGGGTGAGAACAACAGGGCGAACAGGCGCTTGCCTTCGCGCAGACGCCGCCCGCGTAATTCCGCGGTGGCATCGAGGAACGGTTGCAGCGCCGGGGAACGGGCGGCTTCGTCGACCGCTGCCTGCCAATCCCCGGACACGTTTCGACCAACGGCGGCATGCACCTGGAGATAGGGCGACGCGATCACCACGACGGCGACCCGCCCGTGGTGCATGCCGTTGGCCAGCTCACCGGCAGTCGTGCAGCCGAGCACCGGCGCGTCGCCCACCACCTCCCCGACGCCGTGCAAGACCTCGTCCAATGCGTGTTCGACCGAGCAATAGACCAGCACGGTCGACACGCGGTGCGCAAGGACGCCGCGCATCGCGTCCGCGGCGGCGCGCCGACCGGCCTCGCGACCGGTTTCGCCGTCGCTGACGCCGGAGCCGACCTCGAGGTTGGGTGGCGTATCCGGTAGGGGCTGTGTCTCTCTGTTCATCGCCATTGCGGTGACCGACGGTCGGGTGTTCTCGAAGCGGACATCCAGCGGTGTCCCGGCGGTGCCGGTCGGCGTGCCCGGTCCGCGGGCGCATCGGCGTCCCGGGCCGTTCGTTCGGCGTCGCACGACCGCCTTTGGTCTTAACGGCCGCTAGTGCCAATCGTTGAGCGGTGACTCCGTGTCCGGTGTGGGTCAGGGCGGTCCGGAGCGTGTGACGGCGGTGAGCCTTCGGATCCGTTCAGTCGGCGCGGCAGCCGGTCGACGGCATCGCCGTCCGCGGCTCACGCCTTCGCGTAGGTGCCGACCAGTTGAGCCTCGGCAATGATGTGGCCGCGCATCGCGGCCTCGACCTGCGGCTTGGTCGGATGCCGGAGGTCTGCAAGCACCGTGTCCAGCGCATACAGCTTGTGGAAATAGCGATGCCGGCCGATCGGCGGACAGGGGCCGCCGTAGCCGGTCCTTTTCCAGTCGTTGAGCCCTTGTTCCGTGCCTGGCGGAAGTCCCTGCGCGGTGACGCCCTCGGCGAGACCGCCGGCGTCCGGCGGTATGTTGTAGAGGACCCAGTGCACCCAGGTCATCCTGGGCGCTGCCGGATCCGGTGCATCCGGATCGTCGACGATCAGCACGAGACTCTGCGTTTCGGCAGGCAATCCCGACCACGCCAGCGCCGGCGCGATGTCGTCGCCTTCACAGGTATGGATACGCGGAATCGCACCGCCGTCGACAAAAGCGTCCGAGGAAAGCACCAGGGTCATCGGCCTTCACCATTGCGAGAGGATGCCTCGAAGCATAGCAGCGCGTGTGCGGCCGGCGTGCCGGGTCCGATCCCGTCCGCCCCGCGCTCAGCGGTATCGTCGCCCACCGGGCCGGGACGGCGTATCCACCTGGATGCCGTACTTCTCGACCAGCCGGGTGGTTGCGCGTGTCGCATTCATCAGCCCGGTGGCCACCGCCAGCGGGGTCACGCCCCCCTGACCGGCGACGGCGGCCAAGGTCGCCGCCAGCTCACGTGCCGGTGGATAGCTGGCGTCGAGCTGCAAGGCCCGGTCCAGATCGTCCAGCGCTTTACCCGCCTGCCTGTTGCCCAGCGCCGCGACGCTGCGCAGCAGGTAGGCATCGGGATCGTAGGGTGTATGGCGCAGCGCCTGCGTGAAATCGTCATAACCGCGACGTGCCTTGGGGTTGCTCAGAAGGCGGCAGGCACCGAGCAGTTGGTAGCCGGTCGCCAACACGATGTGGTCTTCCGCGTCACCGGCGGCACGAATGAAATCTTCGAAGGCAGTGATGCCGTCCTGTGGGCGATTCCCGTAGTAGCGGTAGAGACCGGCGAGGAAATGCACCACCGGCAGGGAGAAGCGCGGCCTGACCAGCCAGCCGGCAACCCAGGTGTCGCCGGCACCGGTGTCGATCCGGTACCACAGGCCCTTGCCTTCGCGATAGCGCATGTCGAGTACGCGGAACGCGCCCTTGAGATCCCGCTTGGCGACGACCGGGTGGTCGGTGCCGGGCCCACCGCGCAGGTTGACCTGCCCGAGGTCGGCGATGACCTGGCGCGGTGGTAGCTGCAGGTTGCCGAACGTGCCTGCGTGCACGAAACCGTGACGGCCATCCGGCAGTTCGACCTCGAACCAGGCGTCCTGCATGTCGACGGCGTGCAGCACGCGACCGGCCGGCACCTGTTCGAGTACCGCTGCGTCGGCCTGCGGTGCGCCGCGTACCGCGACCCGGGATGTGATCACGATCGGCCGTTCGAACAGTTCGCTGCGGGTCCTCGACACGGGGGCGAAATTGAACCGGTTGCGGCGGATCGCGGCGCTGATCAGCGGCTGCCGCTCAGCCTGTGCCGACCTGCGCGGCCCTGTCACCACCTTGCCCTCGAGGGCCAGTCGCAGCGCGCTGTCACCCTTGACGTCCTGGATCGACAGATAGGGTTCGATGATCAGCGCATCGCCCTCGGGTTCGACCGCACCCCACAGCGCCATGCGGCCGTGCTGGTGGCGCGCGATGCGCTCGGCGGCGAGGTGGTAGTCGCGTTCCAGCATGTCGACCAGGCGTTCGCCCGGTGGCGCCTCGGCGAGGATCACGCCGGCACCGGCCTGGTCGCTGATCGCGGTCAGGGTCTCGCGCCAGACCAGATAGCTGAGCGACTTGCCCAGGCCCACGTCGAGCGGGTCGAGAAACTCGGCGACGATCGCCTTGAGCGGCACATGCGGCAGCACCTCGGGGGTGCGCTGATTGCGTCCCTCCGAGGCGTCGAAAAACTCCGCCATCACCCGCTCGCCGGCGTGGGCCGGCGCGCACAACGCGCCCACCAGGCAGATCGCAGCGAGCCAGGATCGCCGGCTCATGGTTGCCGGGCCCGTGTGATGAACGCGACCAGGTCCTCGATCTGTTGCTTCAGGATGTCGTCCGCCGGCAGATCGCGCTGCTGCGCCTTGAGGAACTGTTCGGCGCGCTGCAGGCGTTCGCGCCGTTTCGCCGGGTCGGTCTCGTGGATCGCCCGGCGTGTCTCGTCGAGTGCCATCGCGAACACCGTCGAGCCGCCCCAGGTCTCGCTAAGCTGCTTCGACAATCGCGTGGGCCGGATCTCGTCGGCGGGGATCACGTCATCGATGTGCAGCGTGCCCGGGTGGAACTCGGGCAGGTCGGGGATGACGCTGAACTCCGATGCCATCTCGATCACGCCGTCGCCGTCGGCGCCGACCAGCTCGGCCTCGCCCTGGATGACCGCGAGGGCGTTCTGCTCACGGGCGAATCGGCGCATCGCGACCGAGTCCGCCGATTGCAGTTCGCCGGGCAGCGCGTCGATCGTGACGTCGGCCGGCAGGTGCAGCCGTTGCAGGTGCGTCACGATGCCACGACGCAGGTGGCGTGGCAGCCTTTCGTTGAGCTGCTCGAGCAGGCGTTCGGGGCTGTCGTCTTCCCCGAACAGCGCATAGTCGCCGTGGAAGATGCGCCGCAGCTGTTCGCCGTCGGCGTCGCCGGTCCCGGGGCCTGGTGCCGGTTCCGCGTTGATCGCCTCCATCCGGATCTGCAACGCACCGATCGAGAATACGCCGCGTTGGCGCGTGCGCCGGCTGAACACGTATGACCGGAAGCCCGGTTTGCTGAAGATGACGTTGAGGATCTCGGTATCCAGCGCCTGTGGCGTGAACAGGGTGTCGAGATCGAAGCGGAAGGCGCCGTCCGCCGAGGATGCCTGGTCGAGTCGTCGGGTCGTACCACTGGCCTGGACCTCGATGCCGACCCCGGCGAGCGGTTGTTCCGGCGTGCCGGTCAGTATCCGGCCGCTGACGACCTCCGCACACAGCGGCATCGTCATCAGGGCGATCCCCAGCCCCGTCAAGCCGGCCAACCAGTGTCCGGTCCGCATCTCAGTCACACCTGAATTCGACGTCGAAATCCTGCCGCTCCCGCCACACCGGCCAGGGAATCCGGACCTGCCGTGCGCGGCAGCCCGGCCTTTGCACCCGCAGCCAGTAGGGCCGGTCCGCGAATACCGGTTTCAGCCGCATCCCGAAGGTGCCGCCGTCCGTCTGCACGCGCATCGGTTGAAGGGATACCTCGCGGCCGACCGCATCGAGTGCGACTACCTGCATATCGGTCCAGTCGTCGCTGAGTACCCGGCCGTAGAGGTGGTCCTGGGTGTCCCGTAGCGTGCGCTCTACCCAAGCATAGCCGTGAACACCGGCGGCGAAGAACAGGGCGCAGCCCAGCCACAGCCAGATGCGGCGCCGTCGATAACGCAGCGCGGCGATCGCGCCACCCAGTGCGGCGAGCAGTGTGACCAGGGCCTCGCCGAACAACGGCGGGATCGCCAGCGCGGAGGTCGCCAGCCATCCGCTCGACAGATCGACGAGCCGGGCGGCCCATCCGCCCGATCCCGCGGCGAGCACGGCCAGCAACGTCAATCCGGCCGCGACCCGCCATGCCCGAGGCACCACTGGACGACGATTCGCGGCCGCGGTCGCCCCGGGCGCAGCACCGCCCGCCGCCGTGATCTGTGCCCGGATGTCGTCGACCAGCCGCTGCAGTTTGTCGGAACCCGCGTAGAGGTCGGCCTCGCCCAGCCACAGCGTGTGCAGGCCGCGGTAGATCAGCGGTGGCGTGGAATCGTCCAGCACCACCGGGATCAGTTTGTTCAGCCGCAGGCCCTCGCTGGCCTCGGCGTCGACCCAGTCGGATTGCAGCGAGGCTCTCGACCACAACACGACCACGCCGTGCACCTGTTGCAGCGTCTGTTCGATGACCCGGGCGAATTTCTGGCCGGCGCGCAGTTCGGGGTCCCACCAGACGTCGAGGCCCGCCTGACCGAGCAGTTCGGCGAGTCGGTGCGCGTAGGCGCGGTCTTCATGGGCGTAGCTGATGAAGATGTCGTGCATGTCGGGCCGTTCGGTGGTCTGCGGGTCGCCGAATGGCGCGGCCGACGCGCCCCGTGGCTGGTCACCAGCATACCGGAGATCCGGCAGGGCATGCGGCCTCGCAACGCGGAGCGAACCCAACCCGGATACTTCCCGCGATGGGGTGAACCCGACACTGCGGTGCGGTTCAGCGGATCTCGGTCTTGTAACTGAACCGGTCCGCGCGCCCTTTGGAGGTGCGCACCTCGATGATCTGGTTGTCGCGTGTGTAGGTCGTGCGGTTGAGCACCAGTACCGGGGTGCCCGGGCTGATCTCGAGGTGGCGCGCGGTCTGCTTGTCGGCGGCGCCGGCGGTCAGGGTCTCCTCGGCACGCACCACGGGCACCTGAAACTTCTCGACGATCAGCGCATACAGCAGGTCGGGGATATGCAGCGCCTCGTCCTCGAGGCCGGGCACGATGTCGGCGCGCCAATGCGAGTATTCGACCATCACCGGCTGGTCGTCGACGTAACCGACGCGTTCGATGTACAGCACCTGGGTATCGGCGGACACTTGCAGCTTGGCGCGCAGCGCGTTCGAGGCCTGTTCGATGTGCCGCGCCGTGGTCTCCTTGTGGATGCGGGTCGGTATGCCGTCTGCGTCGCCGTAGGTGGTGAAGCGAAACAGGCTGTTGTTGAAATCGATGTTGGACACGTAGGTGCCCTTGCCTTGGTGGCGGTACAGACGGCGTTCCCAGACGAGGTTGTCGATCGCTTTCTTGACCGTGCCCTGGCTGACGTCGAGTTGTCGGGCCAGCTGCGGTTCGGACGGGATCAGATCGCCGGGCACCAGGGTGCCGCTGTCGATCAGTCCGCGGATGTGGTCCTCGACCACCTGATAGAGCGGTTTGGCCGTTCGGCCCCGGCCCATAGGCACATTCACCCCAGTAGCTCCTCCGGTCGGAAAACGGCGACGAATCACGGCATTAGCGGAAATGCTGCGTCGCAATAGTATAGGTGATCTAGATGATTCGGCCGAAGAATTCCTTGACAGTGCATCGGCACGGGGCTAAACCCTTCCCCTACAAATAGGTCATGTATATGACCTATATAAGAAGCCGGCGATGCATGGCGCAGCCGCCGGCGGGCAGAGAGGAGGGGGTGTGGAATTCATCCACTACTTCGGTGATGTCTTCACGCCGGTGAATTTCCTGATCCTGGTGTTCGGCACCATTGGCGGGCTGTTGCTCGGCGCGACCCCGGGCCTGAGTCCGACGATGGCGGTCGCGCTGCTGATCCCGTTCACCTTCCAGATGGAACCGGCCGCGTCGCTGATCATGCTCGGAGCGGTATACACCGCGACGGTCGCCGGCGGTGCGGTCAGCGGCATCCTGGTCAACATCCCCGGCGCACCGGCGAACATCGCGACCGTGATGGATGGCTATCCGATGGCCCGACAGGGACGTGCGACCGAGGCCCTGCACTACTGTTTCATCAGCTCGCTGATCGGCGGAGTGATCGGCGTGATCCTGCTGATCTTCTTCACCCCGCCGTTGGCGGAACTGGCGCTGCGCTTCGGACCCGCGGAGCTGTTCTGGATCGCGATCTTCGGCGTGACCATCATCGCGTCGATCGGCGGCGGCTCGGTGATCAAGGGCCTGATCGCCGGTGCGGTCGGTCTGTGGCTGTCGACGATCGGCTACAACCCGGTGCTCGGCACCGAGCGGTTCGTGTTCTCCGAGCATCTCGCCGGCGGCATCCACGTGATTGCCGCGTTGATCGGGCTGTTCGCGATCCCCGAGGTGCTGACCCTGGTCGCCGGCGCCAGCGCGTCGCGCGGCAAGGTCGAGTACGCCGACCTCTCGAACCACAGCGTCTGGCGCTCGTTCGCCTACAACATCCGCCGCGTCAAGGCGCTGACCATCGGCTCGGTGGTCGGCAGCATCGTCGGTGTGATCCCCGGCGCCGGCGGCCAGATCGCCGGCCTGGTCGCCTACGACCAGACCAAGAAGATGAGCCGTGATCCGAGCGCCTTCGGCAAGGGCGAACCGGACGGCGTGATCGCCGCCGAGAGCGCGAACAATGCGATGGTCGGACCGTCGTTGGTGCCGTTGTTGACGCTCGGCATTCCGGGTAGCCCGACCGCCGCGGTATTGCTCGGCGGCCTGCTCATCAACGGCCTGTTTCCCGGTCCGGATCTGTTCAGCACCCACGGCCGGGTCACCTGGACCTTCATCGACTCGTTGTTGGTGGGCCAGGTGCTGATGATGGTGTTCGGGCTGATGATCGCCCGCTACAGCGTGTTCGTCACACGCATCCCGAAACACATGATGGCCGCGGCGGTGATCGTGCTCGCGATCTTCGGCACCTATAGCGTGCAGAACAGCGTGTCCGATGTGATCGTGATGCTGGTCCTCGGCGTGTCGATGTACTTCGCGTCGCGGATCGGTTTCAGTGCCGCGCCGCTGGTGCTGGGCCTGATCCTCGGTCAGCTCACCGAGACCAATTTCCTGCAGGGCCGCATGATCGCCGGCGACGAGGCGTGGAGCTATTTCTTCGCCGGTCCGATCAACAAGATCGTGATCGCGTTGTGCTTCGTCTCGATCGCCTACAGCATCGTCAGTGAACGCAAACAGATTCGCCGCCGGCGACAGGAGGCGGGCGCATGATCGTTTACGGACGACGGCTGCTGGTCGCCGCGCTGGTGACGCTGGTCGCCGGGCTGATCTTCAAGGTCAGCTATTTTCAGGACAACGCCGAGGCCTATCTGTTTCCTGCGGTGGTCGCGGGCGCGATGCTGGCGTTCAGCCTGGTGTCGCTGGCGCGCGAGGCGTTCAACCTGTGCGTCGACGATTTCCAACCGTTTCCGTTCGGGCGCCAGTGGCCGGCCATCCTGATGATGGCGGCTGGCGTGGCGCTGATCGAGACGCTGGGCATGTACGCGACGACCTTCCTGGTGCTGCTGCTGGTGACCTATTGGTACTCGCCACAGGAGCAGGGCGCCCGACGCGCGCTGCACAGCCTGGCGATGGCCGTCGGTTTCACGTTGGCGATGTATGGGCTTTTTTCGCTACTGCTGAAGGTGCAGGTGCCGAGAGGTTGGCTGATCTGAACGGCCTGCAGTCCGGAGGTGCGGGCCGGCGTCGTTCGGTCGCATAACAAGCCCCCGCCGCAGGGGGCGACGATAAATCAGTGAGGAGGAACGTAGATGAAACGATTTGTTCAGAAACTCGCCGTGAGTGCGGCCGCCGTGGTTGCCGGTGTCTCGTTCGCGGCCGGGTCCGCGATGGCGGAGTATCCCGACCGGCCGATCAGCGTGATCGTATCTTATGGCGCCGGTGGCGCGACCGACTTCCAGGCACGCATCGTGACGATGATGTCGGCCAAGGAGGACAAGGACGGCAAGGGGGTCTACCTGAACGGCCAGCCGATGGTGATCGTCAACCGGCCGGGCGCGGGCGGGCAGGTTGGCTGGAACAAGTTCGTACAGCAGGCAAAGGCCGACGGCTACGAACTGGCCGCTTACAACGTGCCGCATTTCATTGCCCAGTCGATCGTGTTTCCCAAGAAGGTCAAGTACAACATCGACAACCTGGAGCCGATCGCGAACTGGGGTGCGGATCCCGCGGTGCTGATCGTCAACAAGGACAGCCCGTTCAACTCGCTCAAGGACTACCTCGACTACGCGAAGGCCAACCCGGGCAAGCTCACGGTATCGGGCGCCGGTCTGTATGTCGGGCATCACATCGCCAACCTGCAGCTGGACAAGGCGGCGGGGGTCGAGACCAAGTACGTACCCTCCGGTGGTGGCGTCAAGGCAATGCAGTTCGTGCTGGGTGGCCAGACGATGGCCGGCTTCAACAACCTCTCGGATGCGTACCGCAACCGCGATCGCCTGAAGATACTTGCGATCGCCGATCTCGAACGGAACGAGTTCCTGCCCGACGTGCCCACCTTCAAGGAGCAGGGCGTCGACGTCGACGACAGCAGCGTGAACTTCCGCGGCATCATGGCGCCGGGCGGAACGCCCGAACCGGTGCTGACGATGCTCGCCGACAAGGTGCCGGCGATGTTTCAGGACAGCAAGGTGATCGGCAAGATGAAAGAGGGTGGCTCGCCGATGCGGGTGATGAACAGGGCGCAGGTGCAGAAGATGTGGAAGGAGCGTCAGGCCTACCTGACCGACCTGCTCAAGGATCTGCGTCAGGAAAATTGACCCGGTGCGGGGGACGAACCCAGGCTGCGCGGTTCGCCCCCCACCGCGTCGATCGATGCAGCAGTAACGTTTTATCGCGGGCCCGGTGTGCGACAGGCATAGGGTCCAGCCAGGGAATCGAAGCATGCCGACGAATGCGACATTGCGACCGGCGGACGCCGAGCAGGAACAGGTGGAAAAGACCGTTGCGGAACTGGTCGCGCGGGCGCGTACCGCCCAGGCGGTGTATGCCGGATACGACCAGGCCGCGGTCGACGAGGTCGTCACCGCGGTTGCCTGGACCCTGCTCGAGCCGGCCAACAATCGGCGACTTGCCGAACAGGCGGTTGCCGACACCGGGCTCGGTCGGGTAGCGGACAAGATCACCAAGAACCATCGCAAGACGCTGGGTCTGCTGCGCGACCTGAAGCGCGCCCGCAGCGTCGGTGTGGTCGCGGAGTACCCGGAGCAGGGACTGATCGAGATCGCCCGACCGGTCGGTGTGGTCGGCGCGGTCGTGCCGTCGACCAACCCGGTGGCGACGCCGTACAACAAGACGCTGAATGCGCTCAAGGGCGGCAACGCGGTGATCCTGGCACCCTCGCCCAAGGGCAACGCGGTGTGCGACGAGATCGTCGCACTGATGCGCGGCGCCCTGTTGCGGGTCGGTGCCCCGGGGGACCTGGTGCAGAAACTGCCGGGGCCTGTGTCCAAGGCCGCAACGCACGCGATGATGCGTCAGGTCGACCTGGTGGTCGTGACCGGTTCGCAGAGCAACGTGCGTGCGGCCTATACCAGCGGTACGCCGGCGATCGGTGTCGGTGCCGGCAATGTGCCGAGCATCGTCGACGAGACCGCCGACCTGGATGCCGCGGCCGCGAAGATCATTGCGTCGAAGACGTTCGACAATGCGACCAGCTGTTCGTCGGAAAACAGCCTGATCGTCGTCGACCCGGTGTATGCGCCGATGTTGGATGCGCTCCGGGCGGGCGGCGCCCGCCTGCTGGACGCAGACGAGAAGGAACGGCTGCGCGAGGTGATGTGGGTCGATGGCCGGCTGACCGCGCAGGTCACCGCGAAGTCGGCGGACGAGATCCTCGACCTCGCCGGCATCGATCGTCATGGCCGGTCGGTCACTGCGATCCTGGTCGAGGAGGCGGTACCCGATCGCCGTAGCAAGTTCAGCGACGAGAAGCTCAGTCCGGTGTTGACGGTATATCGAGCGCGCGACTTCACCGCGGCCGGCGACATCGCGGCGGCGGTGCTCGAGATCAAGGGCAAGGGACACTCGGTCGGTGTGCACACCGAGGACGACCGGAGACCGCTCGAACTCGGCCTGAAGCTGCCGGTGTGCCGCGTGATCGTGAATCAGGCGCACTGCTTCGCCACCGGTGGCGCGTTCGACAACGGTCTGCCGTTTTCGCTGTCGATGGGTTGTGGTACCTGGGGCGGCAACAACATCTCGGACAACATGAACTACCGCCATTTTCTGAACACCACGCGCATCGCGCGAACCATTCCGCCGGACGAACCGACGCTCGACGACATCTTCGGTGACTACTGGCGAAAGTTCGGTGTCGAACCCGGCGCCGACGATGCATGAGGAAAGC
The DNA here is from genome assembly GCA_024235395.1 of Chromatiaceae bacterium. NCBI lineage: Bacteria > Pseudomonadati > Pseudomonadota > Gammaproteobacteria > Chromatiales > Chromatiaceae > Chromatiaceae bacterium. Next base: position 1,120,486 of record JACKMK010000001.1, on the reverse strand, counting down.
GCGATGAACACCGTGAATCATTTCGTCGATCGATATGCGGACGCGCAGCCGGGCAAGACGTTCCTGGTCGCGCCGGAGATCAACAGGTCGATGAGTTACGCGGCGCTGCGTGAACACGCACGGAGCATCGCCGCTCATCTCGACGCACTCGGCGTGGCGCGCGGTGAAAAGGTTGCCTTCCTGCTGCCGAACGGGTACTGGACCTGCGCCTTGTTCGTCGGCGTGATGTACAGCGGTCGCGTGGTGGTGCCATTGAACGCCGTGTCCGGTGACGCCGCGTTGTCGTACGTGATCGAGCATTCCGACTGTCGCGCCCTGTTCGTCGACGACAGTTATGCCGGCAAGCTGGCCAGAGTGCTGGACGACCGGCCCGAGGCCGTGCAGCTGATCCACACCTCGGTGAATACGGGGCCGGAATGGCCGGATGGAACGCTCGCGCCCGCCGACCCGCTGCCGCCGGACGAAGAGACGGATGCACTGCTGATCTACACCTCGGGCACCACCGGCCGGCCGAAGGGCGTCCTGCTGAACCATCGCAATGCCGTTGCCGGCGGCCGCAACACCATGCTCGCCCATCAACTCGGCGAGACCGACCGTGCGCTGTGCGTGTTGCCGCTGTATCACATAAATGCCGAGATGGTCACGGTGATGGGCCCGCTGGTCAGCGGCGGCAGTGTCGTGATGCCGCAGCGTTTCAGCACCTCCGCGTTCTGGCAGACCGCGGCGCGCTATGCCTGCACCTGGTTCAGCGTCGTGCCGACGATCATCGCCTATCTGCTCGAACACGCCGAGCGCGAGGGTTTCGATCGCGATGCACTCGGCGGCCTGCCGTATCTGCGTTTCGGCCGTTCCGCGTCCGCGCCGCTGGCACCGGAGATGCACCGTGCGTTCGAGGAGCGCTTCGGGATACCGATCGTCGAGACCATGGGGTTGACCGAGACCGCGGCGCAGATCCTGTCCAACCCGATGCCACCGGCCAGGCCGAAGTACGGTTCGCCGGGCGTGGCGGTCGGCAACGAGGCGAAGATCATCGACGAACACGGCAACGAGTGTCCGCCGAACTGTCCAGGTGAACTGGTGATCCGCGGCGACAACGTGACCCGCGGTTACTACAAGAACCCGGAGGCCACCGCGGAGGCGATCGAGCCGGACGGCTGGCTGCACACCGGCGATGTCGCGGTAAAGGACCCGGACGGCTTCTTCTTCATCACCGGGCGGATCAAGGAGCTGATCATCAAGGGCGGCGAGAACATCGCGCCGCGCGAGATCGACGAGGTGTTGTACGAGCATCCCGCGGTACTCGAGGCGGCCGGGTTCGGCATGCCGGATACCATGTACGGCCAGGAGGTGATGGCCTGTGTCGCGCTCAAGCCGGGGGTGTCGTGCAGCGAGCGGGAGTTGACCGAACTGACCCAGGCGCGCCTGGGCGCGTTCAAGTCACCGAAACGGGTGTTCATCCTCGACGAGCTGCCGAAGGGCCCTTCGGGCAAGATCCAACGGCTCAAACTGGCCGACATGATCCAGGGGCAGCTCGCAATCCTGCGCCAGGGTTCGCGCACCGCCGGTCCCGATGCGCGGCGTTGAGCCAACTGACCGACTGATCAACGGAGACGCCGATGTTTGACAAGGTGCTGGTGGCACTCGACGGGTCGGAGCACGCGGCCCGTGCGCTGGACATGGCGGCCGGCCTGAGCCGACGTTGCGATGCGACCCTGGTGTTGTTTCACGCGGTCGAGGTCAGCGCCTTCCGCAGCGACTACGACATCCGCGTGATCGAATCGGCGCGCGAGGTGTACCGCAAGATCGGTCGTGATCAGGCCGAGTCGATCATGCAGGACGCGGAGACCAGGGTGCGGGCGGCCGGCGTCGAACGCATCGAACGGTTGATCGGCGAGGGTGACCCGGTCAAGGCCCTGCTCGCCGCGGTACGCGCGTCGCCGGTCGACCTGATCGTGGTCGGCACACGCGGCCTGACCGGCCTGCGCGAGATCGCGATGGGCAGCGTCGCACACAAGGTCAGCGTTGCTGCACCGTGCCCGGTGATGATCGTCAAGTGATGGGCGATGCGCGGCCCTGTCGCGCGCTGGCACCCGGCTGATCGATAGTGAACGGCGATCCGGCGACGATCGCGCTGCTGTTCGGCGTGCTGATGGTGGCCGGCGTCGTCAAGGGCACGATCGGCTTCGGTCTGCCGCTGGTCGCGGTGTCGATCCTGATGCAGTTCCTGAGCAAGGAGTGGGCACTGGCATTGATGATCCTGCCGGTCGTCCTCAGCAATCTGTTCCTCGGTGTCGAGGGGCGTCTTTTTCTACCGTCGCTGCGCCGTTTCTGGCCGGCCATCGTGGCGCTGTGTGTCGGCATCATGCTCGGTGCGCACAGCCTGGGTGCGCTGCCCCAAGAGGCGTTCTCGATGATCATCGGCCTGGTGGTGATCGGGTTCGCGCTGGCGGAGCAGTTCCGGCTGGTGTTGCCGGTCTCCCCGGCGCGGGAACGCAGTGTCGGTGTCGCAGCCGGCCTGGTCGGCGGCCTGCTCGGCGGTGTGTCGACCGCGTTCGGCCCCCTGTTGATCATGTACCTGACGGCGCTGCGCCTCGACAAGGCGGCGTTCATCGCCGCGATCGGCGCGATCTGGACCTTCGGTTCGCTGGCCCTGATCGTTGCGTTCAATCGGGCCGGCATCCTGGTCGGCGAGCGGTTCGCCTGGTCGTTGGCCGCCTGTCTGCCGGTCGGTATCGGCCTGTGGGTCGGCAGCCGGCTGCGCGGCCGCATAGCGCAAGGCCCGTTTCGACGGCTGGTGACGGTCGCCTTGTTCCTGCTCGGCGCGAACCTGATCCGACGGGCGCTGACCTGACGTGCTCGACGCGCTGCCTGCCGCTGCGACGGGCGTTCAGCCGGGTGGCCGCCGGCCGACGACCAGTTGGCCGGCGTCGTCACACGCGAACAGCGTCGCATCACCCTCGCGGACCTGTTCGCGCAGCAGCTGATCGAAGAGTCGCCGCGGCCACCAGTCGGTCTCGGCGAGCACCTGCCGTGCGGCATCGCCGTCGGTGCTTACCGGTGTCGCGCGATCCAGCAGCGCCGGAAGACGCTCGCGGTAGGCCGCCGCCGCGTGCGCCGCGTAGTCACCGTAGCGCTGACTCGGCGCCGGGTGGTCGAGTTGCCGCAGGGCGAGCAGATGACCGCTGGACAGGTTGAACACCGGCAGCGTCGGACACAGGTAGAACAACAGCCGACTCGCCGCGGCCTCGCTGTGCATCGAGCCGAATCCATGGGTCGCGAGGTGTTCCACCCAGGCCCTGGCAAGTGCGGCCCGGTCGTCGGCTGTCAGCTGCCCCAGGGTCGTCCAGCGCAGGGCGACCTCGCCGCGGATGAAGTCATCCAGCGCCGCGGCGATCTGCTCAGCGCCGCAGGCGCGCATCCGGGTCAGCCGCTGGACGTGCCAGAGCATGTCCACATAGGTCTTGTCGATCAGCCGGCGGCCGGCGTTCAGCCAGTCGTGGGCCGCGGCGTGAAGCAGGCCGCCGTAGAACAGCTCGAGCAGTCCGGCGTCGCTGGTGCGGCGGTCGTGGCCGGACGCGAAATCCGGGAAAGGCGCCTGCCAGCGCTGCAGTGCGGTCGCATGGGCCCGGTCCAGCCCGTCTTCTGTGGACATTGGCATTAAAAATGATATAAATCGTCTCGATTATTGTCTATGCTTTCCGCGAAGTCCAACGGCATCCGCGTGTGGCACCGCCGCTGGACCAGGTCAGCGAATCACAGCGAGGTGCAGCGTGACGGCGATCTCCGAACTCCGGCCCGATGTCCGGGTCCCGGTGCGCGAGGTGTTCGGCATCGATACCGATCTGCAGGTGCCGGCATTCAGCGAGCGCGACGAACACGTGCCGGAGGTCGACCCGGCGTACCGCTTCAACGCCGACGTGACCCTGGCGATCCTGGCCGGGTTCATGCGCGACCGGCGGGTGATGGTGCAGGGCCTGCACGGGACCGGGAAGTCGACCCACATCGAGCAGGTCGCCGCGCGTCTCAACTGGCCCTGTGTACGGATCAATCTCGACGGCCATATCTCGCGCCTCGATCTGGTCGGTCGCGATGCGATCGTGCTGCGCGACGACAAGCCGGTCACCGAGTTCCAGGAAGGCATCGTGCCCTGGGCCCTGCAGCGGCCGGTTGCGCTGATCTTCGACGAATACGACGCCGGTCGCCCGGACGTGATGTTCGTGATCCAGCGCATCCTAGAGCGTGACGGCAAGTTCACGCTGCTCGATCAGAACAAGGTCATTCGACCGAACCCGTTTTTCCGACTGTTCGCGACGTCGAACACCGTGGGTCTCGGGAATCTGAACGGTCTCTACCATGGCACCCAGCTGCTCAACCATGCGCAGATCGATCGCTGGAACATCGTCGCCACGCTGAACTATCTGCCGCGCGACGAAGAGATCGCGATCATCCAGGCGCGCGTGCCCGGCATGACCGACCGTGCGCTGCTCGAGGCCATGGTCGCGCTCGCGGAACTGACCCGCAACGGATTTGCCGCCGGTGACGTCTCGGTGCTCATGTCTCCGCGCACCCTGATCACCTGGGCCGAGAACTGCGAGATCTTCGAAGACCCCGTGCTGGCGTTTCGGCTGTCGTACCTGAACAAGTGCGACGAGGCCGAGCACCCGATCGTTGCAGAGTATTTTCAGCGTTGCTTCGATCGCGAGCTGGCCCCGGTGCAGGTCCGGAGTCTGCAGGCGGTCAACGGTTAGCGTCGGTCGCGGTCGCACCGGGATGGATGCGGTACAGCAACGCGTACGCGAACAGCGGCACTGGGAGGCGCTGTGCGGTGCCGCGGTACGCGCACTCACCGGCGAGCCGGCGCTGGATGTGCGCGCCCGCGCCCTGTACCGGGGTCAGGCTCGCCTCGCGCTGCACGCGCCGCATCTGTCGACGCCGCCGGCGCACGACGACCCGGTCGGTCGGCGCGGTATCGCCGACGGCATGGCATTGCGCTGGTGTCTTTCCGACTGGCAGCTGCATCGTGCACACCAGCCGGCGGCACCCGTTCAGCGACTGGTGTTCGAACTGCTCGAGCAACTGCGCGTCGAGGCATTGGTACCCGCGCATCTGCCGGGCATGGCACAGAACCTGGTACGGCGGTTCAGTGACTGGTCGCGGGCGTTTCATCATGCAGGCCTGAGTGACACCGCGCTTGGCAACCTGCTGTACACGGTGGCGCAGGTCTGCTGGGCGCGGCTCAACGCCCGACCGGTACTCGAAGAGACCGCGGATTTCATCGAGGCCACGCGCGCCGGCATCGTGCCGCTGATCGGCCACGACCTGGCGGCGTTGAAGCGCCACCTTCGAGATCAGGCAGCGTACGCCGACGCGGCACTGTCGATTGCACGCACCGTGGACGCACTGATCGGCGCCGCCGGTGGCACCGCGCGCGACGCCGTGGTCACGCCGCCCGACGACAGGCGACTGCGCAGCCGTCTCAGGTTGCTGCTCGATTTCGAAGACAGCGACGCTGCGGATTCCGCGGCGGTCACCGATGGCCGGCGCAGCCCGTCGCAGTCGGGCGACGACGGTTATCGCGTGTTCACGTCCCGATACGATACCGAGGTCGACGCCGCGACCCTGGTACGCCCCGCCATGCTGGGGGAACTGCGCGCTCGACTGGACCAGCGGGTCCGCGCGCAGCGGATCAATGTGCTGCGTCTGGCACGGCAACTGGCGGCCGTGTTCGCAGAACCGGCGCGCGACGGCTGGACCTTCGGTGAGGAGGAGGGTCGGATCGACGGCCGGCGACTCGCCCAGCTCGTCAGCTCGCCTGCGGAACGACGCCTGTTCCGCGGTGAGCACTGGCAGCCCCGGCCACGCGCCCAGGTAAGCCTGCTGATCGACTGTTCCGGCTCGATGAAGGCACATATCGAGCCGGTTGCGGTGTTCGTGGATGTGTTCGGCCGGGCCTTGTCGCAGGCCGGTGTCGGGGTCGAGGTCCTCGGGTTCACGACCGGGGCCTGGAACGGTGGGCGTGCGCAGCGCGACTGGCTGGCCAGCGGGCGGCCGGCGCGGCCGGGACGGCTCAACGAGGCGCGCCACATCGTGTACAAGGATGCGGACAGCTGTTGGCGCACCGCGCGTCCTGCGCTGGCCGCGATGCTGAAGCCCGACCTGTTCCGCGAGGGCATGGACGGCGAGGCGGTCGACTGGGCCTGCGGCCGCATGGGTCGGCGAGCGGCGTCGCGACGCATCCTGATCGTCGTCTCGGACGGCTGCCCGATGGATGCGGCGACTGGCCTCGCCAACGACCCCCTGTATCTCGAACGGCATCTGCAGGCCGTTGTCGCGCGCCGCGAACGCGAGGCCGAGATCGAGATCATCGGTCTTGGAGTGGGCCTGGACCTCAGTCGCTACTACCGCCGCTGCCTGGCACTGGACCTGTCGAAGGGACTCACCAACAGCGCAGTGGCAGAGACGGTTGCGTTGTTGGCAGGGCGCCGAGACGCCAGGCGCTGACGCTGGGGTGGGGTCGGTTCACGGTGACTCGCCGGGCATGATCCGGTCGACGGAGAGGTGACGGGTGGATGAGCAGAAGACAGTGGTGGTCGCCGGCGGTGGTTCCGGTATCGGCAAGGCGGTCGCCCGGGCGTGTGCGCAGGCGGGCTACGCGGTCGCCGTGCTGGGCAGGACCGGCGCGCGCCTCGATGCGACCCGGGACGAACTCGTAGCATTGGGTGCCCGGTCGATCGCGATCGTCGCCGACCTCGCCGACGAGCCCCAGGTCGAACGCGCATTCGCGGAAGTCGACCGTTTCTCGCCACGGCTCGATGTGCTGGTCAACTCGACCGGCGTGTTCGCCTATCGCCCGGTGACGGAGATGACGCTGGAGACCTGGGATCGCGTCATCGCCTCGACATTGACGGCACCGTTTCTGTGCGCGCGCGAGGCCTTCAGGCGGATGCAGCGTCAACGCAGTGGCCGGATCATCAACATCGGTTCGACCTCCGCGAAACGGGTCAGGCCCGATGCGATCGCATACTCGGCGGCCAAACACGGTATCTGGGGGCTCACCCAGTCGCTGGCGCTGGAGGGCCGGCCGCACCGCGTGAACTGCACCTGCATCAATCCCGGCAGGGTCAGTGTCGAACGCGTCCATCTGGATGGCTGCGACGAACCCGCGATGTCCGTCGACGAATTCGCCACGGTGGTGTTGAGCGTCTGTCAATTGCCCGATCATGTGAATCTGCTCGAGGCGACGGTGATGCACCAGGGCCAGCCATTCGTCGGGCGCGGTTGACAGGATCCGCGGGGACCGCTCTGCGATGCCGTTCTGACGCGATCAGAGTTTTCCGACGATCAGCGACACACCGAGCACGCACAGCAGCGCGAAAGCGAAGCGGCGCATCGTCTGATCGGACACCGGTGGTGGAAAGCGGCGCGCGATGATCGTCGCAATCACGGTGATCGGTATGCTGATCAGGCTCAGCTGAAGCACCAGTCCGGAGATGTTGCCGTTGTAGGTTTCGATCGCGATGCGGGTCAGCGGCATGATGCCCAGGATTGCCAGCAAAGTCGTACGCACGACGGCGAACGCCAGTGGCTGACGGTAGAGGTGGATCACCAGCGGCGGGCCGCCCGCACCAAACAGACCGCTGAGCAGGCCGGCGAAGCCGCCGGCGATGAAATGCACGTAGTTCGGTGAGACCTTTGGCAATGGATGCGGATGGATCATCAACAGCGCACCACTGCCGAGTATCACGATACCCAGAAGCATCTCCAGCAGGTCGATCGACTGGTTGCTGAGGTGGTGGAGTATCGCCAGTCCGATGCCGACCACGGTGAACACGCCGAGTGAGGCGTACACCAGGATCCTGATATCGACGTGCGCGTGCTGGCGATGCACTGCGACCGCGGTGTTGGCCAGTGCCAGGAAACTCACCACGTTGGCGGAGAACGCCACCGGGGCCAGTCCCAGCGCGGTCGCACCGCCGGTCACGATCATCGCGATCGCAAAACCGGACACCGTCTGGATATAGCTGCCCAGCGCCACGAGACCCAGGAACATCAGCAGCGACGGCGTATCCAATGCGAGTGTCCGGTTGCGGTGGGATGCGGCGGGTCGGAGCGATCAGGCCGGGTCGTCGTCCGTGCCGCAGTAGCTCGCCGCCATCGCCGCCGCTGCCTGGCGCAGGGAAGGCACGTACTGACGCAGTGCCTCGAGCGGTTTGCGCACGGTCGGCGCATGTACCGCGATCGTGAAGCAGATCCGGTTGGCGGCGTTGAACACGGGTACGGCGACTGCGGCCATGCCCGCCATGAATTCCTCGTTGTCGATTCCGACACCGTCTTTCTCGATGCGCTGCAGCTCCTGCATCAACAGGTCGGGATCGGTGATCGTGCGGTCGGTAAAGCGTTTCAGCGGCGCTGCGCCGATCAGGCGGCGGCGCTGCGCTGCCGGCATGTGGGCGAGGAACAGCTTGCCGCTGGCGGTGCAATGCAGGGGCAGCTGCGAGCCGACGGGTAGCTGGATACGGAACGGCCAGTTGGCTTCGACACGGTCGAAATAGACCGTGTGATCACCGTCGAGCATCGTGCAGTTGCAGGTCTCGCCGACCTCCTCGGACAGCGCCCGGAGAATGGCATGGCGCGGAGCCCCGAGCGCCCTGTTCGAGATCAGGTTCAGCGCCATGTCGCGGGCGCGCGGGCCGGGCAGGTAGCGCCGGTGCATGGGTTCGCGCTGCAGCAGGCCTTCCTCCTCCAGCTGCTGAAGGATGCGGTTGACGGTGGGTTTCGGCAGCCCGAGCTCTGCGATCAGGTCCGTGGCCGATATCGGACGCAGCGCCTGCACGACCTTTTCCAGCACGATCAGGCCGCGCAGGATGGTGGGGTGGCCGCTCTTCTCTGTTGTCATCGGGTCAACCGCTTTCATGTACTCAGCCCGTCCCGCCGAACTGCAGCAAGAAGGTCGACAGCGGCGGCCAGAACGCAATGATCATCCATGCCGCGAGCAGCGCGAACAGGTAGGGCAGCACGAAGCGGACGATCGTGAAATAGGGTATTCCGGTGATGCCGCTCGCCACATACAGGTTGAGGCCGTAAGGCGGCGTGATAAAGCCGATGGCATCGCCAACGAGGAAGATTACCGCGAAATGGATCGGGTCGACACCTGCGCTGTAGGCGATGGGCGCAAGGATCGGCGCCAGGATGATGGTGTTGGGGAGGCTCTCCAGCACGGTGCCGGCGGCCAGCACCATGAACATGCAGGCCAGGAGCACGAACACCGGGTCGCCCAGATTGGCCATCCAGCCATTCACCACCTCGCCGGCGCCGAGCAGCGAGAGCAACTGCTGCATGACCACCGACACGGCGATCAGCGGGGCCAGCATGCCGTTGATCTGCCCCGAACGCATCAGCACGTCCGGCAACGCCTTGAGCTTGATTTCGCGGGTGATGAGAACGCCGGCGATCAGGCAGAATCCCACCGTGACACCGGCCGCCTCGGTCGGCGAGAAGGCACCCGAATAAATCCCGTAGACGACGATCGCGATGGCGATGAAGCCAAGATAGGCCTTCACGCCCGCCTTCATGATCTTGCCGGGCTCGAACGGGATCAGGTGGCCCCACTGCCGCTTCCGGCACGCATAAAAGCATGCACCCTGCATCGCGATGACCATCAGGATGCCGGGCAGCATGCCGCCGATGAACAGGTCGCTGATCGGCAGGTCGAGCAGAAAGCCGTAGACGATGAAGATGATGCTCGGTGGAATGATGATGCCGACCGTGCCGCCGGCGGCGGCCGTGGCGGCGGCAAAGCGCGGATCGTAACCGTTCCTGGCCATTTCCGGCTGCATGATGGAGCCGATCGTGGCGGTGGTGCCCGCATTGGAGCCGGAGATCGCGGCGAACATGCCGCTGGCGCCGATGGTCGCCATGCCGAGACCGCCACGCACCCAGCCGAGCATCAGGTGTGCGAAGTCCGACATCCGCTTGGCGATCCCGGCGGCGTTGATCAGGTCACCCGTGAGGATGAACAGTGGCAGCGCCAGCAGGCCGAAGAAGTTCAAACCCTCGAACAGCGTCACGCCGACGTTGGCCAGCGTGAAGTCGATCACCAGGCTGCAGCCGACCACCCAGAATCCGATCACCAGGAAGATGGGTACGCCGAGGATGAACAGCAGGGTGACGCCGATGGAAATGAGTGCGATCAGAGTACCGTTGTCCATGTCCGCTCTCCTAGTCCAGCAGCGAGGCCTGCAGGATGAAGGGTTCGTGCCGGCGGAATCGCCGGAAGTCCTCTGCCAGGTTCTGCATCACGCGCAGGATGATCAGCCCCCAGGCGAGCGGGGTCGCGAGGTAGAACCACCACTCCATGACGTTGTCGGTGCCACCGACGATCGCGAAGTTGTCGTAGGCGAGCCAGGTCTGCTCGTAGGTGAAGTACACGACGATGCAGCCGAACACCACCCACAAGACGGCGTCCAGCAGGAGACAGGCGAACTGGGCCTTGTAGGGAAGGCGCGAGCGCACCTCGGTCAGGGCCAGGTGATTGCGCTTGCGCACGTTGTACGAGGCACCGAACCAGGTGACCCAGAGAAACAGCAGGACCGGGACCGTGGTGCTCCATGCGACCTGCTCGTTGAACAGGAAGCGTCTTATCACCTCGACGAAGATGATGCCGGCCATGCCGGTGTAGGAGATCAGGATGATGGTCTTCTCCGTGTTTCTGTCGAGCCATCCGAGCAGTGCTTTGAGAAACGTCATGGTCTTCCCCCGTTGCGACGAGAGGTGATCATCGGGGCGGTCGGCGATGATCGGGGTGTCACCGGCCGGTACCCGGCCGTGAACGCGTCAACGTCACCGGCAGGCGGGTGCCCGCCTGCCGGACGACCGCGGCGGCTTACGCCTTCCACCACCGGCGCGGCGGGACGTTGACGGCGGGCAGGTCTTTCGGGATCTCGCGGGCGACGTCGTAGATCTCTTTGTAGGTGTCGTGTCCACCCGACCACTTGTTCAGACGCTCGCGCCATTCCTCCCACGGTTTCGGATTGAATTCGGGAGAGCACATCTCCTCGGCCTTGCGCAGCTCGGCGTCCGACAGTGTGGCGACGCGGACGTTGTTCTCGGCAAAGATGGTGCCGGGTTTCTGCGGGTTGGTTGCACCGACCACCTCGTACAGCGCCGCCTCGTTCATGCCCTGGGTGTAGATCTGTGCGAGGTAGGCGGACTCCATCACGTCGTCCTGCAGGTCGGAACCGAGCTTGTCGAACACCGGCAGGCTCATCGACGTATGCTCGGTGCCACAGAAGAACTGCAGGTCGACGCACTGCGAGACGACGGGTGCCATGCCCGCGTAGGCCACGGCACCCATCCAGGTCTCGGCGCCGTCGATCAGGCCCTGCTTGAGTCCGTCGAGCGTCTCTTCCCAGGCGATCGGCACCGGGTTGAGGTTCATCAGTTCCATCGCGATGCGGCCGAGCTGCGTGCCGGTGACGCGGTTCTTGGTGCCGGCCAGCTGTTCCACCGAGGTGATGGTCGGCTTGTCTTTCCACTTCAGGCCCAGCTGGATGCCGCGCAGTTCGCAGTGCGTGAACAGGAACTGCAGCTTGTGGCGCTGGCGTAGCGGTTCGCGCAGCAGCGCCTCGCTCTTCGGGCTGTAGAAGAAGTGGAACTGCGCGGCGCGCGACGGAAACATGTAGGCATAGTCCAGCACGTTCAGGTAGGGCGCGCCGCCCGCGGAGTTCTGGGTCGATGCCGAGTAGATGTCGACGATACCCTGTTGGGTCTTCTTGACACAGTTCGTCTGTCCACAGATCTGGTTGCTGCCGATGAACTCGACGCGAATCGCACCGTTGGTGCGGTCCTCGAGATCCTTGGCGAAGAACAGCTGGGCGGATTTCTGGATATCCAGGTTCTTCTCGTTGAACCCGGATGCGCCAAACTTCAGCTCGAACTTTGGTTTGACGGCGGCACGCTTACTGGCGGTGCTCTCGGCGGCGCTCGCCAGTTGTGACAGCGTCGCGCCGGCTCCGAGGGTCCCCGCTGCCAGCAGCGTCGAGGTCATGCCGAAGTGCGCGGACACCTTCATGAAGTCACGCCGTGAAAACTGCTTGGACTCGTCGGTCATTGTGTTCACTCCTCAGTTGTTGGTGGGGCACCGTGCCGTCGGTGATTGTTCTTGTGTGGCCTTTTGCAGTGCTCGGACGACGGCCGGTGGCTTTCGGTATGGATCACATCGGGACTCGGTCCGCACTACGCCGCTTCCCGAAAAAGGTGGGCGACACCAGGCCGACCCCACGGGGAAGGCCTTAAAAGTGAATCCATGAGGCTCAGTTATAGTTGCTATATGGGTTGAAAGCAATGCTTGACGCAAAAAAATGATTCAACTAGGCTCAAAAACTGTTATCACCCCGATCCGTCCGTGCGCAGCGGGCCGTGACGGGGCCGGTGGTCCGATGCCTGTCGGGGACCGATCGGGTCGGCCTGCAGCTACGCGAGGAGCGATATGAGCAGCACTGAACAGCGGTACGATTACATCGTGGTCGGCGCGGGTTCGGCTGGCTGCGTCCTGGCCAACCGCCTGTCCGCGGATCCGGCCAACCGTGTGTTGCTCGTCGAGGCCGGGGGATCGGATATCAATCCGTGGATCCATATCCCGGTGGGGTATTTCAAGACGATGCACCATCCGGCAACCGACTGGTGCTACATGACCGAACCGGACATTGGGATCGCCGGTCGGCGGCTGCAATGGCCGCGCGGCAAGGTGCTGGGAGGTTCAAGTTCGCTCAACGGTCTGCTGTACGTGCGCGGCCAGCCTGCGGACTACGACCGCTGGGCGGACCTGGGCAACAGGGGCTGGTCGTACGCGGACGTGCTGCCCTACTTCAAGAAGTCCGAGGACCAGGAGCGCGGCGCCGACGAGTATCACGGTGTGGGTGGTCCCCTGAAGGTCGCGGACCTGCGCCTGCGACGACCCATCGCCGATTTCTTCATCAAGGCGGCGACGCAGGTCGGTATTCCTTACAACAGGGATTACAACGGCGCCACGCAGGAAGGCGTGAGCTATTTCCAGCAGACCGCCCACAAAGGTTTTCGCTGGAGCACCGCCAAGGGGTTTCTGCGCCCGGCGCGCCAGCGGACCAACCTGACGGTGCTGACCCGGGCACAGACCACGCGGGTGCTGTTCGACGGCGACAGGGCGATCGGTATCGAGTACCTCAAAGGCGGCCGGCTTCAGCAGGCCAGGGCGGACCGCGAGGTGGTCCTTTCGACGGGTGCGATCGGTTCACCGCAGATACTGCAGCTCTCGGGTGTCGGTCCGAAGGCTCTGCTGGACAGGGTGGGCGTGCCCGTCGTGAAGGACCTCCCAGGAGTCGGTCGCAACCTCCAGGATCACCTGCAGATCCGGCTCGTGTTCAAGACGAGTCAGCGCACCTTGAACGACGAGGTCAACAACATCTTCAAGCGGGCCTGGGTAGGCCTGCAATACATCGTCAGCCGAACCGGGCCGCTGACGCTGGCGGCAAGCCAGGTGGCGATCTTCACCCGTTCGAAGCCGGATGTGGAACGCCCGGACATCCAGTTCCACATGCAGCCCCTGAGCGCGGACAAGCCGGGCGACGGCGCACACAAGTTCTCCGCTTTCACCTCGTCGGTCTGCCAACTGCGCCCGCACAGCCGTGGGTACATCGAGATCAAATCAAAGGATCCATTGGAGCATCCGGCGATCCACCCCAATTACCTGTCGGATCGACGCGATCAACAGGTCGCGGTCGACAGCATCAGGGTCGCCAGACGGATCTCGGAGGCACCCGCGCTGGCACCGCACATCATCGATGAATACGTGCCGGGCAGACAGTATCAGACCGACGAGGAGTTGCTCGAGGCCGCGCGCCGATACAGTCAGACGATCTACCATCCGACGAGTACCTGCAAGATGGGACACGACGAGATGGCCGTGGTCGACGACCGGCTGCGCGTACACGGCGTCCACGGCCTGCGTGTCGTTGATGCGTCGATCATGCCGGAGATCGTCTCCGGCAATACCAATGCCCCGACCATCATGATCGCGGAAAAGGCCTCCGACATGATCCTCGAGGATGCCGCTCGACAATGAGCCCCCAATCGTAGGGCGCGCCCGTGTCGCATTGCTTTCCGCCGGCGCGACCATGCGGGCGGCGACGGCGGTGACGACCAGGCCCCGCAGGGCCGGTCAGTGCGGTTCGACCGGCGCCTGGGCTATCTGGGTACGCCGCCCGGGGTCTGCAACTCTTCGGCGTGGCGCGACTTCAACAGCAGCATGCACGCGGTGCCCAACAGCATCACGAATGCCGCCAGGTACAGTCCGTCGGCATAGCTTCCATCGCCTTTGGCGAGCTGGCCGGTGATTGCCGGTGCGGCGATCTGGGCGACCCCGTAGGAGATCGTCATCTTGCCCATCATCTTGGCCGGCCGGGTCGGGTAGAAACGCCCCGCCATCGTCAGTACCAGGCTGACGATGCCGATGAAGGTCCCGCCGAACAACACGGCGCCGACAAGTGTCATGCCGAGGTTCGGTGTCAGCACCGGCAGCAGGATGCCGGCGATCTGCAATGCGAAGGCCCAGATCATCGCGTTGATCTCGCCGCTGCGTCGCGCGATCAGGTCCCAGACGATGCAGGCAGGCGCAGCGGCGAGCCCGAGCACCATGAAGGTCCAGGCCCCCTTGCCCTGCATGCCCGGCAGGTCGTCGACGATCGCGACGATGAAGGTTGCGCTGACCACGTAACCGACCCCGGCGCAGAAATACGCCGCCATGAACAGTCGTACGAAGGCCGCGCTCGGCGGACGGTCGACCATGATGGTGCCTTTGCGGGTGACAGACAGGCTCTCCGGGCGGGGTAGCCAGGCCCACGCCGGGACCGCCAGCAGTGCGCCGATCGCGGTGAGCAGCATCCACTGCTCGCGCCAGTCGAACGTCGGGTGCATCAGTTCGACGGCAACGGCACAGAAGGCGATGCCGAGGCCGACGCCGGCGAAGTGGATGCCGAGTTCGCTGCGGTGATCGTGGCGGATCAGCCAGTGCAGGATCAGCCCCGAGCCGAGCAGCAGGCCCGCGGCGCTGCTCAGTCCGGCGAAGAAGCGCATGGCAGACCACAACCACAGGTTCTGGGCGAGCGCCATGCCCAGCGTCGTCAGCAGTGCGACGATCAGCCCGATGCGGTACAGCCTGTCCTTGAGCACTACGTCGCTGATCAATGAGGCGATGACGGCGCCGCTCAGGTAACCCATGTAGTTGATCGCCGCCAGCCAGCCGCCCTCGGCAACGCCGAGTCCTGCCTGTTGCTGCATCAGCGGCAGCAGTGGCGTATACGCGAAGCGCGCAATGCCGAGCATCAGCACCAGGCTGATGATGCCGGCCGAGAGGACCTTCAGGCGTTCGGTCTGTGGGTTTGTCATCGCGCGGCGTTCGCCGGTATCACGCCAGCGAACGGGGTGTCTTGTTTCGGCACCCGGCAGAAAGCCACGCCGTCATCGGCTCTCCACGCGGAAAACAGTGGGCAGCGAGGCGTCGCATCTGCACGGTCTGCATACCGTCAGCTCAGGATCGACAGGGCCTTGGAATGAAACTCGCGGCGATAGAGCACCACGATCACCCAGACGATCGCCAGCAGGAACACCCAGGTGTTGAAGAACCAGCTCAACTCGGCGAGGGCAAAATAATAGGCGCGCATGCCGTCGTTGAAGTGGCGCGCCGCAAGATTGCTCAGCCGTGCGAGGCGCTCGGCCTGCTGGCGGCCATTCCTCTCGGCGACCTTGTCCGGCATCGGGATCGCCGCTACCAGGATGGCGCAGTACGAATGTTGCCGGATCGACCAGGTGAACTTGAAGAACGCGTAGACAAAGATCATCGCGAGCACCGCCACCTTGAGTTCCCACAGCGCGAGCGGCATCTCGCGGGCAAACGGAATCTCCCGGAACAGCTGGTTGACCTGATCGCCCGTGCCGAGCAGCGCGACCGTACTGGCGAGTATCAGCAGCGTGGTCGATGCAAAAAAGGTCTCTTTGCGTACCAGGCCGTTGATGACCTGGCTGTCGACGATACGGTTGTCGCGCTCGAGGATCGACGCCGTCCACTGCTCGCGCACCCGGTTCATGGCCGCTAGCAGGCCGCGCCGGTCATTGATGTTGCGTCGCTTGGTGTAAACGACGTACGACGTCCAGCTACCGACGAATGCGACCAGGGCAATGACGTCGAGGACCGGAAACAGCTGCGTGCTGGGGTCGCCCATCCCGTCGCACCACCGTTCAGGCGGCGTCTTCCTCGTCGCGCTGCTGGCATTCGGATGCAGCCATCCGCGCGGCCGCACGGCGCAAGGTCGGCAGGTATTGACGCAACTCGTCGAGTGACTTGCGCACCGACGGCGCGTGGATCGCGATCGCGAAACACACCTGGTTGTCTTCGCCGATGACCGGTACCGCGATGGCTACCATGCCCTCGAGGTATTCGCCGCTGTCGTACCCGACGCCTTCGTCGGCAATCCGCTTCAGTTGAGCCTCCAGGAGTTCGCTGTCGGTGATCGTCAGGTCCGTATGCCGTTGCAGCGTCAGGCTGTCGAGCAGGCGTCGGCGTGCGGCCGGCTTCATGCTGGCGAGAAACAGCTTGCCGGTCGCGGTGCAGTACAGCGGCAGGTGAGAACCCACCGGCAGATGGATGCGGTAGGGCCAGTTGGTCTCGATGCGGTCGAGGTAGACGATCTCGTTGCCGTCGAGCATCGTCAGGTTGCAGGTCTCACCGACTTCCTTGGACAGGTCCTGCAGGATCGAGCGACGGCCGGCCCCCAGCACCGAGTTCGACATCGTCGACATCGCCAGCCGACGCAGCCGCTTGCCGCCGGTGAAACGCTTGCCGCCCGGTTCGCGTTGCAGCAGCCCTTCCTCTTCGAGTTGTTGGCAGATGCGGTGCACGGTGGCCTTGGGCAGGTCGAGTTCCTCGGCCAGGAAGGCACTCGACACCGGCCGGTCGGCCTCGACGATCTTTTCGACGATGGCAAAACCGCGGATCAGCGTGGACTGGGTGCCACTGTCTTTCATGCCTTTCTGCTTCCCTCGGGAACCGGCGCCGTCGCGTTACCCGGTATGCCACTGCCAAGGGCGGCGGGGGCCGGGTGCGCTCGGCCATCAACCACGACAATACAAGCATAAAAGATACAAAAAGTCCTGATTTTTTTAGAAATTGAAGAGAATTTGCTGGTTGGTGCCAAAAAATGAGATCCACTGACCGCCGCCTTTCCTGCCAGGGGGCGGTCGCCGAGACCGCAAGCCGGCCGTGGCGCGATGGATCCGCGGTGCGTGCGTATCGGCACTCAATGAGGTTTAGCGACCCGTCGGATAAAGAAACGATTGATCTTGAATTTCGCTTCATTCATCCCTGGAAAAATGACTTGACATTAAAAATGAGACAACTAATCTCATAAACACAAAATTATAGCGCCCCGTACAAGGGCGCTTTTTTCGGATGAGGAGAGAGTCCAATGGCCCGAATGACCCCGAGTGAAGCATTCGTCGAAACCTTGGCCGCCAACGGTGTCACCGACATGTTCGGCATCATGGGATCGGCGTTCATGGACGCGATGGACATCTTCGCCCCGGCCGGCATCCGCCTGATCCCGGTGGTGCACGAGCAGGGCGCCGCGCACATGGCGGACGGCTATTCGCGTGTCAGCGGGCGTCATGGCGTGACCATCGGCCAGAACGGTCCCGGCATCAGCAACTGCGTGACCGCGATCGCCGCGGCCTACTGGGCGCACAGCCCGGTGGTGCTGATCACCCCGGAGGCCGGCACCATGGGCATCGGCCTGGGTGGTTTCCAGGAGGCCAATCAGTTGCCGATGTTCCAGGAGTTCACCAAGTACCAGGGCCATGTCTGCAACCCGCGGCGCATGGCCGAGTTCACAGGCCGCTGTTTCGACCGCGCGATGGCCGAGATGGGGCCGACCCAGCTGAATATTCCGCGTGACTTTTTCTACGGCGACATCGATGTCGAGATCCCGCAGCCGCAGCGTCTCGACCGGGGGCCGGGCGGAGACAAGAGCCTGACCGAAGCCGCCGACCTGCTGGCCAAGGCCGAGTTCCCGGTCATCATCTCCGGTGGCGGCGTCGTGATGGCTGACGCGGTCGAGGAGTGCAAGGCACTGGCGGAGCGCCTGGGCGCGCCCGTCGTCAACAGCTATCTGCACAATGATTCGTTCCCGGCCAGCCATCCCCTGTGGTGTGGCCCGCTGGGATATCAGGGCTCGAAGGCGGCGATGAAACTGATCGCCAAGGCCGACGTGGTGCTTGCGCTCGGCTCACGCCTCGGTCCGTTCGGCACGCTGCCGCAGCACGGCATGGACTACTGGCCGAAGAACGCCAAGATCATCCAGGTCGATGCGGACCACAAGATGCTCGGCCTGGTGAAAAAGATCTCGGTCGGCATCTGTGGCGACGCCGGTGAGGCCGCGAAGGCGCTGAGCGCGCGGCTTGCCGACCGCACCCTGGCCTGCGATGCGACACGCGATGCCCGTTCCAGCGAGATCACGGCCGAGAAGGCTGCATGGGAAAAAGAGCTGGACGAATGGACGCATGAGAAAGACCCGTTCAGCCTCGACATGATCGCCGAACAAGAGGCCGAACCCGGCAACTACCTGCATCCGCGCCAGGTGCTGCGCGAGCTGGAAAAGGCGATGCCGGCTGACGTGATGGTGTCGACCGATATCGGCAACATCAACTCGGTCGCCAACAGCTACCTGCGGTTCGAGCGGCCGCGCAGCTTCTTCGCGGCGATGAGCTGGGGTAACTGCGGTTACGCCTTCCCGACGATCATCGGCGCCAAGGTCGCCGCACCCGACCGTCCGGCGATCTCGTACGCGGGTGACGGCGCCTGGGGCATGAGCATGCAGGAGACGCTGACCTGTGTGCGCCACGACATACCGGTGACCGCGGTGGTGTTTCACAACCGCCAGTGGGGCGCGGAGAAGAAGAACCAGGTCGACTTCTACAACCGTCGCTTCGTCGCCGCCGAACTCGAGAACGAAAGCTGGGCAAAGATCGGGCAGGCGATGGGCGCCGAGGGCATCCGCGTCGATCGGCTCGAAGACGTCGGTCCGGCGTTGCAGCGTGCGGTCGACATGCAGATGAACGCCGGCAAGACCTGCATCCTCGAGATCATGTGTACGCGCGAACTCGGCGACCCGTTCCGCCGCGACGCACTCAGCAAGCCGGTCCGTTACCTGGAGAAATACAAGGACTTCGTCTGAGTCCAGGCGCGAGCCGTACGATTCCCTCGATCCTCCTTTAAGGAAGGCTTGTCGGGAACCTCGTCCCCCGGGGTTCCCTTTTTTTTCGATGGACCGGGGCGGGGTGCTAGTTTCCACCAGGG
The DNA here is from genome assembly GCA_024235395.1 of Chromatiaceae bacterium. Lineage (NCBI taxonomy): Bacteria > Pseudomonadati > Pseudomonadota > Gammaproteobacteria > Chromatiales > Chromatiaceae > Chromatiaceae bacterium. Next base: position 1,101,105 of record JACKMK010000001.1, on the reverse strand, counting down.
GCAAAGCGACGGAGGAGACGAATGGCGGACAGCGGGGTCTTGGTTCTGAACGCCGGCTCATCGAGCCTCAAGTTTGCGGTGTTTCGGATCGGTGAACAGGCGGATGCTGATGCAGCGCTGATGCGTGGCCAGGTGGCCGGTATCGGTTCCAAGCCGGTGTTCAGCGCCGCGGTCAACGGTGCGCAGGCGGACAGCGGGCCGCCCCCCGCGAACCTCGGGGAGATCGCCGACCATCAGCAGGCGATCTCGGTCGCGCTCGGTTGGGTCGATGCGCATGCCGACGGTCTCGACCTGATCGGTGTCGGCCATCGTGTCGTGCACGGCGGTCCGGACCGGCGTCAGCCGGCCCTGGTGACACCGCGGCTGCTGCAGGAACTCGACGCGCTGTCGCCCCTGGCGCCGCATCACCAGCCGCACAATCTGGCCGCGATCCGCGCGGTTGCCGAATCGGCGCCGGACCTGCCACAGGTGGCCTGTTTCGACACGGCATTCCATGCCTCACAGGACCCGGTCGCGCGCTTGTTGCCGTTGCCACGCCCGCTGCGCGACCAGGGGCTGCAAAGGTACGGCTTCCATGGCCTGTCCTATGAATTCATCACCGCTGCGGTTCCGGCCTATAACGGCGGTGTCCTGCCAGGGCGCCTGATCGTCGCCCATCTGGGCAACGGCGCCAGCCTGTGTGCGATCCACGACGGCCGGTCGGTCGCCACGTCGATGGGGTTCTCGACGCTGGACGGGTTGTTGATGGGGACCCGCTGTGGCGGCATCGACCCGGGCGTGTTGTTGCATCTGATGCGTGAGCAGGGCATGGACGAGGCGGCACTGTCACACCTGCTGTACAACGAGAGCGGCCTGCTCGGCGTGTCCGGCATCAGTGCCGATATGCAGGTACTGCTCGGCAGCGACGAGCCGGCGGCCGCAACAGCGGTCGATCTGTTCTGTTACACGCTGGTGCGCGCGGTCGGTTCGATGGCGGCGGCGCTGGGCGGCGTCGACGCGATGGTCTTCACCGGCGGTATCGGTGAGCACGCCGCGGCGGTTCGCGACAAGGTCTGCGCCCAGTTGACCTGGCTGGGGTTGGACTGCGATGCGGCCGCGAACGCGGCCGGCGGTCCACTGATCACGACGCCGAACAGCCATCTCAAGGCCTGGGTGATCCCGACCAACGAGGAACTGATCATCGCCCGGCATGCCGCGCGACTGATCCGCGCATCGGTCCGCCAGCCCGTCCGGGCCCGATGAACCGCGAGGCGGCCGAACGACCGACGCGCGCAGGTCGGGTAGGACGTACGGCGCGCGATTGTGCACGAGGGGGATGAACCGAAATGACCACCGAATGGCTTCAAGATACCGCGCTGCTGCGCGATGCCGCATTCATCGACGGCCAGTGGGCCGCGGCCGACAGCGGGGCACGTTTCGCCGTGCTCAATCCCGCGGACGGCGCAGAGCTCGCCCGGGTCGCGGATCTCGGTGAGCGCGAGACACTCGCCGCGATCGAGGTCGCCAATGCCGCCTGGCCGGGTTGGCGTGCCCTCACCGGCAAGGAGCGGGGAGCGATCCTGCGGCGTTGGTTCGATCTGATCAGCGTGCATCGCGAGGACCTCGCGCACCTGATGACCGCGGAGCAGGGCAAGCCGCTCGCCGAGGCACGCGGCGAGGTCACCTATGGCGCGTCTTTTGTCGAATGGTTTGCCGAGGAGGCCAAGCGCATCTACGGCGACGTGATCCCGGCCGCGATCTCTGACCGGCGTTACCTGGTGGTCAAGCAGCCGGTCGGTGTCGTGGCGGCGATTACGCCTTGGAACTTCCCGATCGCGATGATCACCCGCAAATGCGCACCGGCCCTGGCGGCGGGCTGCACCGTGGTGGTGAAGCCGTCGGAACTCACGCCGTTGTGCGCACTGGCGCTGGCCGAACTCGCGCAGCAGGCCGGCATTCCGAACGGTGTGTTCAATGTGATCACCACCACGGACGCCGCGACGGTCGGTGGCGTGCTGACCGCAAGCCCGGTCGTGCGCAAGCTGTCCTTCACCGGCTCGACCGCGGTCGGCAAGCGCCTGTATCGCGATTGTGCGGACACCGTGAAGAAGGTGTCGCTGGAACTGGGTGGCAACGCGCCGTTCATCGTGTTCGACGATGCCGACCTCGACGCGGCGGTGGCAGGCGCCATGGCCTCCAAGTACCGCAACGCCGGTCAGACCTGCGTGTGCGCCAACCGGCTGTTGGTGCAAGACGGCATCTATGACGCCTTTGCCCGCAAGCTGGCCGACGCGGTCGATGGGCTGCAGGTCGGCGACGGCATGGCCGAGGGAACCCACCAGGGACCGCTGATCAACGAGGCAGCGGTCCGCAAGGTCGAGGCGCATATCGCCGATGCCGTGGACAAGGGCGCACGGGTCCTGTGCGGCGGACAACGGCATGCGATCGGTGGGACCTTTTTCCAGCCGACCATCCTCGCCGATGTCACATCGCAGATGCGGGTCGCCAGCGAAGAGACCTTCGGACCCGTGGCACCTTTGTTCAGGTTTCACAGCGAAGAGGAAGCGGTGAGCATGGCCAACGACACCGAGTATGGCCTCGCCGCGTATTTCTACAGCCGCGATATCGGCCGGGTCTGGCGTGTCGCCGAGGCGCTGGAGTACGGCATGGTCGGCATCAACGAGGGGATCATTTCCACCGAGCTGGCGCCGTTCGGCGGGGTCAAGGAATCCGGGCTCGGCCGCGAGGGTTCGTACTACGGCATCGACGAGTTCGTCGAGATCAAGTACCTGTGTATGGGGGGGCTGGCCTGACGGCGTCGGCGATCGACTGCAGTCCCCGTGGCATCGCAGATCGCGGTCCCATGGGCCGCTGAACGGATCACCGCGTTGTTGCGGCATGCACAAGGGGGCGACACGACGCGCCCGGTTCGCCGTCACGCGAGACCGGAATGCCCAGGGTCACCGGCCGAGCGAGTCAATGATGTTGCGTGCCGTTCGGTTGTACCGGTCGATGACCTCCCTGGGCGGCAGCTGGGCGGGGCGCACCCGGGTCAGCGTCGATTGGGACTCGACCAGCCGTGACGCGCTCGGGGTGTCGACGCGCACCCGTGCCGGGGGCGTCTGCGATGTCGAGGTGGTCCGCGGGCGAGCGAAATCGCCGCCGGTCGTCGAGCCGCTGTCGGCGATCTGCGCCAGGCCGGCGAGTCCGGCGCTGCCGATTGCCGACACGACCGCGATCCGCCGCAGCCAGCTCACCGACCGCGAATACCGGCGCCAGCCACCGTCGCCCGTCGCCGCCTTTCTCCAGCGCCTTCCTGGTTTGCGCTCGAGTGCCGCGACCAGCACGTCGACATCCGCATGAAAGCGTTCGTCGCTGCAGCTGAACGCCTGGCGGGTCGCCAGTGCCTGCAGATCGAGCGGCAGGCGGCCGCGAACCGGCATCGACGCACGCCGGAACAGCACCGGGATAACGGTCTTGCCCTGCTGCAGTGCGGTCGCGATCTCGATGCGTACATAGTCGTCGTCGAGGTGGAGTCGCGGGCGACCATGGGCGTCGGCGGCGTCGAGCCAGCCTGGACCGATCAGCACCAGCACGACGTCTGCGGTGTGGATGCGGGCGTCGATCGTGCGCGCGAAATCGTCGCCCGGTTCGATATGGTCGACGTCGATGAATACCTGCGGCGCACCGAAGTGCGACGCCAACCGGTCGTACAACCGACCGGCATAGCCGCTCGTGTCGCTGCGGCGATAACTGATGAACACGCTGGTCATGTCCGTTTCTCCGCCTGGGTTAACGACATTCAGCGTACCGGGTCGCATTGTCACCGCTTGTGGCGTATTCACGTCCTCGGTGTGTCGTTGTCGACCGGCCGACGGCACCTTTTGCGGTCGGCGGCGCCAGCGGTGAAGTTGCGGGGAGGCGGGCGCCGTCATGTGAATCCGCTCCTGCGCGGCAGCGCAGGTTCGCGCACGGTGCCTTTTCCGGAGCGGTATTCGCACCGGTCACGTGCGATTCCTTTGACTTTGGTCAGATCGACACGGTGCATTGGCGGCAAAATAAACTTCGCGTATGAAGGGCGGTGCGAAGGTGGACATCGACCCGGATTCTGACCACAGCGTTTCGATAGAAAAGGGAGGGATATCCATGCGTGACTTCGCCAAGACATTGATCGCCGGTGCCATTGCCGGCAGTGCGCTGCTCGCCGGTTCGGCCGGTGCCTTCTGGAACGATTGGGGTGGCGGACCCTGGTCCGGCGGCGGTCCCTGGTACGGTGGCGGTGGCCCCTGGGGTTATGGCGGCGGGTATCCGTACTCCGGCGGCTGGGGTGGCGGCCCTTGGGGTTACGGCGGCGGTTATCCGTATTACGGGGGCTGGGGTGGCGGCTATCCGAACTACGGTGGTTGGGGTGGCGGTTACTATCCTGGCTATGGCGGCTGGGGTGGTTACCCCTACGGTGCGACCTACAGCTATCCGACGACGACTACCAGCAAGCAATCGAGCAGCAGCAAGTCCAGTAAGTAACTGGAACGTTTTGCCAAAAAAAGCGCGCCTGCGGGCGCGCTTTTTTTTTGCACACACCCTTACGATGCTGGTTTGGAACAAAGATAAGGATTTTTGAGGATTGAAAACCCCAATGTGTCGATAATGTTTACGTTTTGCGCTCCGAGAAAAATGAGAATTGTTGGCAAGCAGAAGATTTATATAGAAAATTTTAGTCTGGCGCGAAAAATGCTTTAATAATATCGAAACCCGATTTTCGCATCACAATCGGTCGACAAGGAGCGCGTACCGTGGACATTCGCACATCTCTCGTCACTCTTTCCGCCGTGCTTTCGCTGGGCGTCAGTTCGATGTGTCAAGCGGCCATCGTTCAAGTGTTCGACTCGGCCAGCCTGTCCCCGGATCCGTTCAGACTGCACGATTTTGAGACCATCACGGGCGGTATCGGCGCGACCTACAGTTCGGGTTCCGGCATCCGCACTGTATCTTCCGGAGGGGCCTCATCGGGCGTTACGACTTCTGGCGTGAACGTGCTGACGACCAACGGTTTCCCTGAGCCGATCAACATCACCTTCGACGCGCCCGCCTCATCGGTAGGCCTGTTCTTCGGCAACGACGAACCCAGCGCTGGGACCTTTGACGCATTCCTGGACATCTACGATGCCACCGGTTTGATCGGCAGTGTCTCTGTAACGGCAAATGGCAACGACTTTGTGGACCAGTTCATCGGGTTCAACAGCGACGAGCTGGTGACCGAGGTGAGTATCCGCTACGGAGACGGCACCGACGTTGCCTTGTTCACCGTCATCGACGACGTGCAATTCAACGTCGCTGCCGATGCGGACGTGCCCGAGCCGGCCGCGCTGGCCCTGCTTGGCCTCGGGTTCGTGGGGCTGGGTTACCAGCGGCGCAAGCGCCAGGCGATCTGACAATCGCTGAATGTCAGCGTAACGGCCCCGCTTCGGCGGGGCTTTTCGTTGGGGCGGAATATCTGGGCGATCGGCCGGTGAATTGGACTGCCGCGGAGCCCGGGTTTACGCCGGCATGGTGATGCGACCCGCTACCGGTCGCGCTCACGCACCGAGCGCTCGGTGCGTTCCATTTGCTGACTGGCGTTTGCGGCGCCCTGTTTGGCCTCGTCGAGCATCCCCTTGTAGGCGTCGCCCACCTGGCCGCCGAAGGACTTCTGTTGCTGGGATGCCTGATGAGACGCCGGCTGGTCCTGGCCACATCCGGTCAGCAGCGACACCAGTGCCACCGATACGAGTATTCGCAAGTTCATTGTTTCACCCCTGGCTGGCCAGCCCTGCAAGTTGGAGACATGCGCATTCTGCACGGCCATCTCTCTAACGGCCAATTGCACCGGCGCTTTACCGGCGGGCGCCGGACGGACCACCGATGAGTGCCATGCAGGGGTTGAGAAAGGTCGCTGCCGTCCGGCAGGGGACCGGACGGCGCGAAAAGCGCAGCGGGTCCCTGACCACCGGGCAGATGTTCAGTAAGGTTGTCCGGCGGGGTAGTTGCGCATCACCGGTTCCGGGTCGGCCGGCCCCGGCCGAAACATCGGGTCGTAGCGCGTCCACGGCGTACCCGGCAGGCGCCCGGCCCGGTAGTCATCTGCGGTCTGTTGCAGCACCGCCACTTCGGCCCAGTTGCCTGTCATCCGTGCCCACTCGATCAGGCCCTGCTGCACCTGCAGTGCCTCTCCGAAGTCGCCTGCCGCCGCCAGACTCAAAGCCAGCAGTTCGGCATGCGGCGGGATCGGTTGCTCGGTGTTGAGTGTGGTGGCGATCTCGACTGCGCGAGCGGGGTCGGCGACCGCCGCGTCGTCCGAGGTGGCCAACAGGGTGGCGAGCAGGTAACGAAACACCGGCGGTTCGGGGAAACGCCTGTCGAACGCGACCAACCTGTCGCGTAGCAGCGAATCGTCCGTGCCCGCATTGCGCAGCGCCCCCCAATAGTGCAGCAACAGCGGCAACTCGGTCGCGCCGGCGGCGATCGCGCGTTCGAAATGCAGCGCGGCGTCGCCGAAGTCGCCGCGTCGCAGATACAGATCGGCCAGGTAGCTCGATGCGCCCGCATGTGCGGGATCGCTGGCCAACACGGCCCGGTAACTCGCGACCGCCGTTGCGGTATCACCGGCGGCGTCCTGCATCACCGCCAGCAGGAACCGCGGCAGGGTCTGGTCCGGGTCTTCGGCGACCGCGCGGTGCAGGGCATCAGCGGCCGCCTTTTTTTCGCCGGAGAGCCACAGTGCGCGTGCAAACGAAGTGCGTGCGCGTACGTTGCCCGGCTCTGCGTCAAGTCCGGCGGCGAACCCCGCTGCGGCCGCTGCATAGTCGCGGCGTTTGACCGCGGCGACACCCCGTTCAAACTGGAATCGTGCGCCGGTCTGTAACGAGCGCAGGCCCTCGATCAGCGGATCCGTGAAGCGTGGCTTGATCGCGCCGCGCTGTGCCAGGTGCGTGCGTGCCGCGTCGCGCCGGCCCAGCCCAATCAAGGCCTGGCCCAGCGGGTAATGCACCGCATCGGCATCGGGTTGCAGCTGCAGGACCTCGTCGAACCTCGCCGCGGCATCACCCCATTGGCGCTCGAGCAGGTCGATCTGGCCGAGGCCGTACAGTGCGGCAGCACGCAGCGCCGCATCGTCGGCCGCCTTCGTGTAGGCGGTGCGTGCCTCGGCAAGCCTGTTCAGGCCGAGCAGGGCCTCGCCACGGCGCAGCGCCAGGCTGGGGAAGTCGGGGTCGATCCGCTCCGCCTCGGTCAGCAGATCCAGCGCCTGTGCCGCCTCGCCCTGTTCGAGCGCGATGTGGGCGGCAAAGTACGCCCACCGGAGATTCTGCGGATCGAGGGCGCGTGCGTTGCTCAGCGCCAGTTCGGCCCCGGCATACAGGCGGTGCGCCGCATACAGCACGCCGAGCCGACCGTAGATCGCGGCGAGCGCATCCGCTTCCGTGTCCGTGGCTGTCAGCAACTGATCGAGCCGGTCGCGCGTCTCCCGGATGCGCTCGACGTCTGCCGTTTCGAGTTCGTCGAGACGTTGCGCCGGAATCGGCACCAACAGCTCCGCCCAGGTTCGTGGGGTCTCGGTCAATGCACCGGCGGCTGCCGCCGTGGCAGCGAACAGCAGCAGTGCCGCGACGATGCACCTCATTGTGTCTCTTCCTGCGTGACGGTCATCAGCCGATCGATGCCTGTCACCGGCACCCGCTGCACCTGGCCGCCCGGCCAGGTCACGCTGAGTTCGTCGACCGAGGTCGCCGTGCCGAGACCGAAGGTGAGCGGCAGCTCGACCTGGCTCAGATAGCCGCGGCTCGGATTGAGGTAGCGGTACTGGGTCACCCCGGCCGCACGTAGCACGACCTCGGCACCGAGACCGTCACGGTTGGCGCGTGTGCCGACCAGTTTGACGCGCAACCAGTGATGGCCGGTGAACTGGTCGTTGCGCAGCAGTACCGCGCGCCGCCCGTTCTGTACGATCGCGAGGTCGAGATCACCGTCGCCATCGATGTCGGCGTAGGCCGCACCACGTCCGACCATCGCCTGTCGCAGGTCGGCGGTACTGTCGAGCAACTGGAATCGCTGTGCGCAGTCGTTGCCACAGTTCCAGAACAGCTGGGCCGGCTGTGCATAGGTCTGGCTGGGATGGACGCGATTGATCTCCTTCTCGAGGTGTCCGTTGGCCTGGAACAGATCCAGACGACCGTCGAGATCGACGTCGAGGAACAATACCGCGAAGGTCAGCGCCTGGCGCGAATCCGGTCCGAAGCCCTCGAGCACCGCCTCGTCGACGAAAGGACCGCGGCCGTCCAGGGTGACGAACAGCGAGCTCATCTCGTTCGCGAAGTTGCCGATCGCGATACCGGTGTCGGCGTCGTTGCGAAAACGCGCGATGTCGATCCCCATGCCGGAGGTCGCCTTGCCTTCGCGGTCGAACGCGATCCCCTCGAGTACGCTGACCTCGTCGAAGCGTCCGTCGCCGCGATTCTGGTAGAGAAAATTGCGCGTGGTGTCGTTGGCGACGACGATGTCGCCCCAGCCGTTGCGGTCGATATCGGCGATGCCGACCGCCAGCGCCTTGCCCGCCGGATGTCGGTCGTCGCCCTCTGTGAGTGCGATCCCCGCGGCCTGGCTCACCTCGCTGAAGCGACCATCCCCATCGTTGCGATACAAGCGGTTCAGCGCGCCGGTGTGGTGTTCGGGGCCGCCATAGGCGCGACCCAGACCGGCCAGCCGGAAATCGATCTCGAGGTCGATCGCGCGGGTCCAGGTGATGTAGTTGCCGACGAACAGGTCGAGGTCGCCATCGTTGTCGTAGTCGATGAACGCGGTACCGGTGCTCCAGTCCTCGGGATTCCCGGCGACGCCGGTCGCCACGGTGACGTCGACGAAACGGCCGCGCTCGTTGTGCAGCAGCCGGTTCGGTCCCAGGTTGGACAGATACAGGTCCTGCCAGCCGTCGTTGTCGTAGTCGCCGACCGCGACCCCCATGCCGTACTGGTCGAACTCGAGTCCCGCCTCGACGGTCACGTCGGTGAAACGTTCATTGCCGTCGTTGCGGTACAGGCGGCCGCTGGTGGTCCGATGCGCGGCCTTGTCCGGCCAGTAGGTCGCGTTTACGAGGTAGAGATCGGGATCCCCGTCGTTGTCGTAATCGAAGAACGCCAGGCCGCTGCCCATGGTCTCGGGTATCAACTTGTCGCCGTAGGCACCGTTGACGTGTTCGAACTCGATCCCGGCCGCGGCAGTGATGTCGGTGAACGGCACGACCGGCGGGGTACTTGGTGTTCGCCCTGCCGCGGTCTCGTGAACCGGCGCGGCGATGATCGCCTCCTCGACCGCGACGGGTGCCTGGGTATCGCGCCCCAGCCACCACGCCAGTGCGCCGATCATGGCGACGGCCGCGATCAGCGCCAGTGACCGGCGGAACGCACGGGCGATCCGCGCCTCGCCGCCGTGGTCTTCAGCTTCCGTGCGCATCGCTGGTTCCCATGGGCGTTCCGGCTGGCCGCACGGCGTAGTGCGCGGGTACGTCAAGACCGTAGGCGCCGGGGCGCTGCAGGTCGTAGATGGCGACCGGGTCGGCGGCATGGTCGGCGGCCGGATGGCGGCGACGGTGGCTCGCCACCGCACGTTCGACGGCGTGATCGTCGGGTCGGTACTCCTCGACCCGCGCGCGATGCATGCTCGCGCGCCCGGTATCGCCGATGTCCGCGTATACCAGTGCCAGGTTGACGTGCGCACTGAGATCCTCGGGATCCTGGGTCAGCACGCGTTCGAACTCGTCGCGCGCCTCGCCGAGCAGTGCCCGTCGGTGTTCGGCATTGGCGCTGCCGCGCGCCTGGCGGGCGCGTTCGTACAGCGTTCGGCCAAGCATGTTGCGCGCACGATAGTCGAAGCTGAAGTCGAAGCCGCGCGCCGCGGCCTCGGTAAACCGCGTAGCAAGCAATGCGCGCAGCGTGTCGATCGCCTGATCGAGGTGGCCGTTTTCGCGGTCCACGGACGCGGTCAGCCAGGCACGCGTCCAGGGCCGGAAATCGGGATGGTCTTCTGCGGCGCGCTGGAGCGCCGCGGCAGCATCGTCGATCCGACCCTCCTTGAGATAGACGCGTGCGAGATTGAGCGGTCCGTCCGCTCGTCCCAGTGCCTCCACCTGCTTGAAGGCCTGCTCGGCCTGACGAAGCGCGCTGCGCTGCGCCTCCCCGGCAAGCAACAGGCCGATGCCGTAGTCGTTCCAGCGTTCCCACAGTGGCGGCCGGTCATCGCGCGAGGCTTCTGTCGGGGCCGCGGCGGGACCGGTCGCTACCACAACGCGGTCCGACGCCAGTGTGACCACGGGAAGATGGTTGCCCTCGAACCGTACGCCCTGCACGTGCTTCAGGTAGGTTGTGTCGAACTTGCGGTAACGCAGCGCGGCATCGATCGTGATCGGTCCACGCACGTCGTCCGGGATCTCGAACAGGTAGTGCACGACGGCCGCCGCACCGGGAGGGATCTGGTGGTTGTACAGCGCCACGAAGGTGTCCTGGCCGTTACGTCGATCGAGCCGCTCGCCGTCCTTGGTGAGTACATAGGCGTTGACGAAATACGACCACGGATCCACCTCTCCATCGGGACCGAGATCCCCGCTGCGACCGATGATCCGGTCGCCGGCGCGCACGCTGAGGTCGACCCACAATTCGTTCGAGTCCGCGGTGCCCTGGGTCAGATGGTGCCCGACGCGCAGGTTACGTATCACTGCCTCCACCAGATAACGTTGGCCGGGTTCGAGCGTGGATCCGGAGCGGTCGAGTGGGGCGAGTAACTCGCCGTCGATCACGCCCGCAGCGCGCACGCCGAAGATGTCGATGCGTGCGGCGCCTTCGAGCATCCGCCGGTGTGCAGCGATCGTCTGCGCGGGCAGACCGAGCGTGTGAGCCAATCCGGTATTGGCCGCGGGGAACAGGTGACTGTGGATCTTGCGCGTGCCGCTGCCGTCGAAGTCGCGAGCGGCCGGATCATCCGACGCCTCGAGTGGCATGTGGCAGGTCGCGCAGGCCGTGGTCGCGCGCGGCGGATAGTAGAAGCTGTCGACCCGATGCCCCGGGACGCCGGACTGCATGAAACTGTCGAAGTGATTCTGTGCGCGCAGCCACTTGTAGTCGTTCACCGCCCTCGGCAGGTGCGCTTTGTGGCAGGAGCCGCAGAACTCCGCGGTCGAGTGCATCGGCTTGAGAAAGCCTTGCTTGTGGTGTGCCGGTTTGGCCTTAATCAGTTGGCGATTGATCGCCTTGAGCAGCGGATTGTCACTGTCTTCGAAGGGATAACGCACTGGCTCGGCGATCGTGAAATCGGCATTGCCACGCACACTGTTGACCGCGGTGATCGCGTGGCAGCTGGTGCAGGTGACACCGGCATGTGCGCTCGGATCGCCGAGGATGTCGAACGCCGGGTCATCGAACGCGCCGCTCAGCAGTGGTACCAGGTCGTGGCAGCCTGCGCAGAACTGTGCCTTGGCCACGCTGCCGATGCTTTCCATGGAAACCCGGCGCGTCTCCTGGACGCTGAAGCTGTAGAACGGGTTGTTGAACGAACTCAGGCGGTGCGCACTGGTCCGCCAACCGGAGGCGATGTCCGCATGACACTCGGCGCAGAAATCATCGGTCATCAGCGACCGCGCCGCCAACCGTTGACCGCCCGGCGTCGCTACCAGGGTGTTCGCAAAGGCCGGCTGTGCGGGTTGTTCCACCCGCGGTGTGGCGAGAAGTTTCCAGGCGACCATGCAGGCCGCAAAACCCGCAGCGACGCCCGCCCAGCGGCGGCCCGCTGCCCAGCGGATGCGACGACCGGCGAGGCGGTGCAGGATGAACAACCAGACTGCGGCGAACGGGGAGCCGACGTGCAACCAGTAGGCCACCCCACGCGCGCCGGGGTCATCGACCTCCAAGAACCCGAACCGGGTCAACAGCACACCGGACGCCAGCACCAGGATGCCGCTGGCAAACAGGGCAGCACCGGCACGGACCGCGTTGCGATTCGGGTGGTGTATCGCGCGCCGCAGATGCAGTGCACCGAACAGCAGAAACGGCAGGATCGAGAGCAACCCGAGCACCAGGTGCACCAGGAACATGTTGAGGTAGAAGAAGTCCTGGTAGGTCTCCGCGCGCAGATACTCGAGCAGTGTGATCGCGCCGAGATAGGACGAGTTGACGACCAACAGCGCAAACAGCAGGAACACCCCGCCGAGCAGGCTGCGCAGCCCTGCTCCGATCACGGGTGGTTTCCGCGCAGCAGTCGTTGTCGGGTTGCCGGCGTCCACTCGATTAACCTTCTTGACCTCTACTGCGCCCCCGATCGGGCGCCCGACCCCGGCCGGTTATGGGCCCGCAAGCCGCGGACGAGCCGATGCCGGGGCCACTATTTTCCCCGTCGCTGGTCGGTGCGTCGCCATTCGGGACGACGAAAATTCGCTTCGCTTTGACGTTCGTCAATTGGGCGTGGCGCGCTTCGGGCGCGAGGATGGGTCGGGAGTGCGTCGCGTGATCAGTGCGGTACACGTCGCGCGGGACCGGCGCGTGTCGCGCGGACAAAAAAAGGGGCCGCCGTCGTCCCTGACAGCGGCCCGCGTGGGGGTGGATGGGATCAGTCGACCGAACCGGCGCTGAGCTTCTGGCTGTTGAGCAGGCCGGACTGCGACTGGCTCATGCGGTTGACGGTGGCGTGTGCGTTGACCGAGCCGATCACGTTGGAACCCTCGACCGAAGCGATGTTGGCCTTCTGCTTGTTGAGCAGGCCGCTCTGGGTCTGGGTAGCCGAGTTGACGCGTGCATGCGTCTCGACCGAGCCGATCACGTTCGAGCCCTTGACCGAGCCGGCGTTGAACTCCTGCTTGTTGAGCAGGCCGCTCTGACGCTGCGAGACACGGTTGATGGTGCTGTGGGTCTCGACCGAGCCGATGACGTTGGAATCCTTGACCGAGCCGGCGTTGAGCTCCTGCTTGTTGAGCAGGCCGGACTGACGCTGGTCAGCGCGGTTGATGCGGGCGTGGGTCTCGACCGAGCCGATGACGTTGGAATCGCTGACCGAGGCGAAGTTGGCCTCCTGCTTGTTGAGCAGGCCGGACTGGGTCTGGCTGGCGCTGTTGATGCGGGCGTCGGTCTGCACGCTGCCGATCACGTTGGAAGCCGAGTGAGCGGCGCCAGCGGCGATGAACAGGGTGGCGAAAGCGGCGGCGAAGGTGGTTTTCTTGAACATGGTCTCTCTCCTGGTAACGATTGGTTGGTTAGTTCAGGTCGGTGTCAGTGCCGGCCTGTTGGAGAGAATCTTAGGGGCCGCCCGCAAAACTCCCATTGAACCAGGACGCACCCCCGGTGTGACTTTTTCACAGGGGGGCGCGGCGTCCGGCGGGATCGTTTCCGGGCAAATGCAACCTGACCGGACGCTCGATTTCTGGGAGACTCTGACCCCGCAGTGCCGCTGCACACCGCGAAGCAATCAGGAAGGTCAATGTCGTTCCGCTCTCATCCGAACGCCAAAGGCGGCGCAGCGCCGCACGGCGAGCGATGCACAAGGATGTATCGGTGAAGATCGCGCGCCGAATCATCATGCTGGTCTGCGTGTTTCCGGGCCTGGTCACGGCACAGGCAGATCCCTCGGTCGAAACAGCGCCCGAGGCGCACCAGACCGCAGGCATCGACGCTTCCGTCGAACTGACATGGCTGCACGACGACAACATCTTTGCCACGCCGAGCGATACAGTCGCCGATCAGGTCGTGCTGTTGACGCCGGCGTTGAACATGGCGCTGCACAGCGCCGATCTCGATATCACGACCGACCTCGGTGCCAACTTCGGTCGCCACCAGTCGAATCCGGGTGAAGACTTCGATGATTACTGGCTGACCGCCAAGGGGCGGTTGAAGGTCGATCGGCAGTTTCATCTGTTCGCCGGCATCGGTACGCGTCAGGGTCATGAACAGCGTGACTCTCCCGACGACGACCGAAGTGGCGAACAGCCCACGACCTGGCGCTCGCACAATGCCGACCTCGGCGCACTGTTCGGCCTCGGCGCCGATCGCCTGCGCGTCGGCGGTACCGTCGAGTCGCTGCGCTTCGACGATGTCCCACGTGTCGACGGGGTGTTGATCAACCGCGACCGGAACCGCGACAACTACGGGCTCGGGGTGCGCTTCGCACACGGTCTGTCGGCGAACGGGCGGGTATTCGCGCAGGCACAGTACGACGTCCGCAACTATGTCCAGGTGGTCGACAGCAACGGCTATGCGCGTGATTCTCACGGATACCGCGTCGCACTGGGTTTTCGCCAGGGCCAAGATGACGGTGACGCCATCGAGGCCTATCTGGGTTACCTCGCGCAGTCCTATGCGTCGAGCGCGTTTGACGATGTCCATGCGGCCGATTTCGGGTTGACGCTGTCGATGGGCGCCGGCCGGCTGGGCAACTGGTCGGTCGAGGTACGTCGCGAACTGATGGAGACCACCCAGGCGGGCGCATCCGGCTACCTGCAGACCGACCTCGATCTGACCCTGGATGTGCGCCTCAGCGATCGTTGGCAGTTGCGTTGCAACGCCTACTACGGGATATCCGACTATCAGCAGGTCGATCGTGACGACCGGGTGAAGGGGTTGAGCGCGCGTATCGAGTACAGCATTTCACCGGCTGTGTTCGCGGCGCTCGAATACGGCTGGACACAGCGCCGGGTCGACGACGCAAGCGCGCCGCCACCGGAATACGGCAGTGCCCTGGACTTCGACCGCAACCAGCTGTGGCTGACGCTCGGCGCCCTGTGGGGCGTCAGTGGCAATCGCTGATCCAAGGTTCGACGACAACCGCCGGTGGGCGTGATCTCACCGACCGCGGCCGCCAGCCGCCGCGTTGCCGCCGTTCTGAGCCGGGCCCGCGCGGTTCACGCCAGTGCCGGTACGCGGTCGGGATTCGCCACGATGTCCCGTCGTGTTGCCGCGGTTGCCGAATGCGCCACTGCCACCTTGCGGTCCGCTGCCGATCCCACCGGACGCATTCTGTGGAATGCCGCCGAACGCGCTTCCGCCGCCCTGCGACGCATTGCCCGGGGCGCCCGTCGGGACCTGCCCGGCGTTGCTGCCGCTATCCTGCAGGCGACGCCGGTTGTAGCGGTTCTCGTAGCCCATGCCGAACCAGGTCCACGAGGTGTCGTCCTCGAGCGAGGGTCCCGCGGCCGGAGCCGGCGTGCCCGGCCCGGCAGCGTCCGCAGCGGCGACCGACGCCGCCGAGAGTGCGATTGCGCTGCCGAGCAACAGGCCGGATCTGTCGAATTTCCACCACATCGGTCTATGTCTTAACGGCGTCCCCGCCCCTGCATGCTACCCGAGCCGCCACCAAACGGCGTCTGCCGGTTTTCATGGCGTTCCTGGTAGCGGTATTCCATGCGTTTGTCGGCACCCGCCGCATCGGGGTTCTGATTGACCCGCAGACGCTCCTGTTCGCGCGTCTTGGCCGCCGGCTGGCCGGTCTGTGCCCCGGCCCCCAGCCTCAATGCGGTCCCGGCGACGCCTTCCGGATTGTAGCCGGGGTTCGGCCCGGAAGCCGCCTGTGCGACGCCGAGCGCGCCGACCAGTGCGATCACGCTCAGTCCTGTGATGATCGGAGAATGGGTGTTCATAGTCTGATACTCCTCAGCAAACCTGTTCGTTCCGAGGGTTATGCTATGAAAGAAGCGTTTCAGGCCGAATTCACGTTTGGACCAGTATGTAACAACATGTTTCCAACCCGTGCCGTTGCACCGGACGGCCGGGCGAAGGGCCAGGGAAGATATGGATGAGCAGACCGCGATATTGATCGTCGACGACGATCCGAAGCTGCGAGACCTGCTGGCGCGTTACCTGGGGCAGGAGGGTTTTCGCGTCACGGCGGTTGGCAACGCCCAGGAGATGGACGCGGCGCTGGCGCGCTCCGGGTTCGATCTGCTGGTGCTGGATCTGATGCTGCCCGGCGAAGACGGCCTGTCGATCGCCCGGCGCCTGAGTGCATCGAGCCGTATGCCGATCGTCATCCTGTCGGCGCGCGGTGAAGACGTGGACCGTATCGTCGGGCTCGAGGTGGGGGCCGATGACTATCTGCCGAAACCGTTCAACCCGCGCGAACTGCTGGCCCGGATCCGGGCAGTGCTGCGCCGGCATGCGGGTGGCAATGCCCGGGACGACGCGCACGATGCCTACCTGAGTTTTGCCGGCTTTCGTCTCGACCTGGCGGCGCGACGCCTGTTGCACGGCGACCAGGAGGTCGAACTGACCGCCGGTGACTTCGCGTTGCTGGAGGTGCTTGCGCAACATCCCAACCGGGTGCTGACGCGCGACCAGCTGGTGGACATGATCAAGGGCTACGATCGTTCGCCTTTCGACCGCAGCATAGACGTGCGGGTCACGCGCCTGCGGCGCAAGATCGAGGACGACGCCGCGCACCCGCAGTTCATCCGGACCGTCTGGGGCAAGGGTTACATGTTCACCCCGGCCGGTGACCAACGTCCGACGTGACGCGACCATCGCTCAGTCTGTTTCAGCGCACCGGCCTGACGCTGGCGCTCGGACTGGGCATCTTCTCGATGTTTGCGTTGTTGGTGGTGCGCTATTACGTCACCCAGCCGGTGACCGAACGGGCCGCCGAGGAACTCGCCGCACTGCTCGAGTTCTCGGCGAAGGTCTGGGTGGAGCTGCCACCGTGGACACGCAACGACTACGAACTGGAACTGAAGTCCCGGCACGGTCTGCTCGTGCAGCCGTCCATCGACCCGTTGCAGCCGCTGTCGCAGCAGCCGGAATACCTGGAGATGTTGGCCGGGGCACTGGCGCGCAGGGTGGAACAGCCGCTGACGCTGATGGTCGACCCCGACCGGCCGGGTTGGTACTGGGTCGATCTGCCAGTCGGTGGACAGGTGCTGCGGCTCGGATTCGAACAATCGCGGTTGCGACAACACATCCCGACCGCGCTGCTGCTGCTCGGCGGTGCGGCGTTGGCATTCGTGCTGCTCAGTACCTTGCTCGTCGTGCGACATGTCACGCGACCGCTGTCGCGGCTGCAGCAGGCGGTCCGACGCCTGGGAAGGGGTGAGTCGTTCGATGCGCTGCCCGAGACCGGCACCACGGAGCTGGCCCAGTTGGCCCATCGGATCAATCGCGCGGAGCGCGAGGTGCGCGACCTGATCGCCAACCGCACCACGTTGCTGGCCGGGATCTCGCATGATCTGCGGACACCAATCGCACGCATGCAACTCGAGCTGGCGTTGCTCGAGGGCCAAGCGGCGCCGGACCTGCTGCAGCAACTCGCCAGCGATCTGGACGAGATGGAGAGCCTGATCCAGCGGACCCTGGAACTTGCCCGGGGGCTGGATCGGCGCGAGGCGAGCGATGGTTTGTTGGGTGAAGTCGCTGCGTCTCTGCGGCAGGACTACGCGCGTGCCGGCGAGTCGCTGAGCTGGGCGCTGCCGCGGGAATGCCCGGTGCTGGTGCCACCCAAGGTGTTCAAACGTGTGCTGGGCAACCTGATCGACAATGCGTTGCGGTATGGGGCCGACCAACCGGTGAGCGTATCCGTCGAATGCAGGCCTGGCCGGGCTGTGGTCAGCGTAAGGGATCACGGGCCGGGCATACCGGCGGACCAACGCGAGGCCGTGCTGCGGCCGTTCCACCGCTTGGACAGTTCGCGCAGTCGGGACACAGGGGGGTCGGGTCTCGGCCTGGCGATCGTCAATCAGCTGTGCACCGCGTACGGATGGACACTGGTCCTTGCGGATGCACCGGGTGGAGGCCTGTTGTCGACCGTGGAGTTCGCTTCGGACTGATCCCGGTCCGGTGGTCGGCGATCAAGGAGCTCGTTTGGCCGCCGGCGCGATCAACGCGTGCCGGCGGCCGAAAGGCGCAAATCAGCGCAGCCTGCGCGCTCCCGGCGTACCGCGCTCGGTCGGCGCGTCCACGATCTCCGACAGCTCGGCAAGCGAGAGCACCTGCGGCTCGTAGACCACGCCGAGTCGCTCGAGTTGGCCGACGTAGGCACGCAGGTGATTGCGTGAACCACGCAGCAGATGTTGGTAGACGGCCTGCATCGCCGTCTCGTCCGTGGCATCGATCGCCTCCTGGATGTCACGGATGTCGGTCTCTTCGATCAGCGCCCCCACGCGCAGCGCGTCCTCCAGCGAACGGGTGCCCGTGTCGGTCAGTGTGACGAACCAGTCGGCGAGCCCGGGATCCTGGAAATCACCGACCGCGTCCGATGTCACCGGGTCGGGAATCCCGTACTGGGCAAGCAGGCGGGCCATCGCGTCCATGTGCGTCTGTTCGGACTGTGCGATGTTGCTGAAGATGCGCTGTCCCCAGACCAGGAACATCGCCCGGTAGACGTCGCGTGCGAGTTTCTCTTCTTCACGCATGAAGCGTGCGGTCTCGATCTCGCCGGCGTCGAGTGTGGTGGTCGTGATGGGGGCACGGTTGGGACCGGCCGCCTGTGCTGTGGAAACAGCGAATGCAAGCGCGGTGGACAGGATCAGCGTGGTTATTCTCATTGAGGCGATCTCCAAGGGACTGGGCGGGCGGCGACAGCAGTCGCGGCCGGTGATTGCAGCCGGTTCGTCGCGGCGCCGGAAGCGCGCAGCGGCGGTCGGCCGTGGCTTCCGTCAGCGGCGTTGCGTAATCGTCAGGAAGACCTCGCCGCTGGGGTCGAACGTGATGTCGACCGCCACCTCGCCGTCGAGCATCGATGCGTATTCGAGCAGGCCGTCGTCGATCATGTTTTCGAGTGTGCGCAGCGAGCGGGTGCTGACCACGGTCTCGGTGGTTGTGCTGCCCATGTCGTCGAACGTCATATCCGCATGTGGTGTGTCCGCCACGAGACCGTCGATCATCTCGTAGACCTCGGGATCGACGATATCCGCCGCGGGGTGGTGGGCGAATACCGGGAAGGCGGCGATAGCGCCGGTCAACAGGCCTGCGACTAGGAGTTTCTTCATCGTTGTTTCCTTGAGCTTTGCGAGGTGTTGGGTCGCCCGACGGTTACCCGTACGCCGGCTTCGGCGACGGGGCGGGTGTGCAACTCGATGTATTTAAAACACTTTGCCGCACAGCTGTTTCGTGGGTGTTTCCGAGGTCCGGACGAATGTTTCAAGATGTTTCGTGTGCCGCGCCGGCGACCGCTCGGTCGAAGCGCCGTCCGGTCGCGCCGGTCGACCGCGGGCACGGCGTTCGCCGAAGACAGCCGTCCGATGCGGTGTTACCGTTTCCCGATCAGTCGGAGGCGCAGATGTGCTGCGCGGGGATGAAAGCGATGTACGTACCGGAGTATCGATGAAGCACCTGCGGTGGTTTCCGACAGCAGCGTTGTACCTGCTGTGGCTCGGCCTGGTGCCGTGCGTTCTGGCGCAGCAAAACGGGGCGCCGGGAGATGCACTGACCGACACCCTGCGAACGCTCACGAACACGGTGACGCTGCGCGACGAGTTGCGGGCCGATATCAACGCGACGAAGAAGGCGATCGCCGAGGCCCAGTCGGAACTCGAACGTGCCGATCTCAACAAGCGCCTGGAGAAGCAGGAGGCCGACCTGCAGACGGTCCGGCGGAACTTCGAGGCGATAGCGACCGGCGTGGACGCGGGGAAACTGCGTTCCACGAGTGCCGAGGAGTTCGACTTCCAGAAGGAACTGTTCGCACTGTTGCGTCCGGCGATCGACGAGATGAAGGAGATGACGGCGCACGTCCGCCAGAAGGCGGACCTCCGGGAAAAGATCGCCTACTACAACGAACGCATGCCGACCATCGAGCAGGCGATCGCCAACCTGGAACGGCTCGCAGCCCAGACCGAGGACGCGGTGCTGTCGACGGCGATCGCCGGCGTGCTGGGCGATTGGAAGCGGCAGTATGCGTTCATGAACAGCGAGTTGCAGACCGCCCAGCTGCAGCTCGCCAAGCTGGTCGAGTCCGAGACCTCGATCGCGGAGGCCTCCCAGGGTTACCTCAAGTCGTTCTTCCAGAAGCGCGGGCTCTACCTGACCGAGGCGCTGTTGGCGGTCTTCGTCGTTCTGCTCGCATCGCGCTACAGCTACCGGGCGCTGCGGCGCTACCTGCCGGGATTCCGTGCGAAGCACCGCAGCTTTCGCATCCGCCTGATCGAGTTGATCCACCGCACCCTGACCTTCCTGTTGGTGATCGTGGGCCCCATGGTCGTGTTCTATGTCGTCGAGGACTGGGTGCTGTTCAGCGTGGGATTGTTGTTGCTGATCGGCGCCGCGCTCGCGTTGCGCCAGACGATCCCGCGCTATTGGCAACAGATGCAGATCTTTCTGAATGTCGGTGCGGTCCGCGAGGGCGAGCGGCTGTATCTCGACGGCATTCCGTGGGTGGTCGAGGAAATCAACATCTTCTCGACGCTGTACAACCCGGTCGCGGACATCCAGCAGCGCCTCCACCTGCAGAACCTGGTGTCGTTGAAGTCGCGACCGGTGAAACCGGATGATCCCTGGTTTCCGTGCCGCAAGGGCGACTGGGTGATCCTGAAAGACGGCGTCAGAGGCAAAGTCGTGGGGATTTCGCCGGAGATGGTCCAGCTGGTCGAGCGTGGTGGCGCCAAGATGACCTATCTGACGTCGGACTTCCTCGCCGAGTCGCCACGCAACCTGTCTCCCAGTTTCCGCATAAAGGAGGCCATCGGTATCAGTTATGCGTTGCAGAAGGAGGCGACCGGCAGCGTGGTGTCGCGCCTGCAGGAATATGTGCAGGCACGCCTCAAGGACGAAGGCTATGCGGACCAGCTGGTCAACCTGCGGGTCGAGTTCTGTCGCGCGGGGGAATCATCCCTCGAACTGGTGGTGATCGCCGACTTCAAGGCCGAACTGGCGGATCTGTTCAACCGCTTGCGGCGCGCGATCCAGCGCTATTGCGTCGATGCCTGTAGCGAATTCGGCTGGGAGATCCCATTCCCGCAGATGACGCTGCACGGCACGGTGCAGCGCGGTTGACGCGGACTGACCGAGAGGTCGCGGCACTGCATAGGCGTGTTGCGCGGACAAAAAAGGGGCCGCCGTCGTCCCTGACAGCGGCCCGCGTGGGGGTGGATGGGATCAGTCGACCGAACCGGCGCTGAGTTTCTGGCTGTTGAGCAGGCCGGACTGCGACTGGCTCATGCGGTTGACGGTGGCGTGTGCGTTGACCGAGCCGATCACGTTGGAACCCTCGACCGAAGCGATGTTGGCCTTCTGCTTGTTGAGCAGGCCGCTCTGGGTCTGGGTAGCCGAGTTGACGCGTGCATGCGTCTCGACCGAGCCGATCACGTTCGAGCCCTTGACCGAGCCGGCGTTGAACTCCTGCTTGTTGAGCAGGCCGCTCTGACGCTGCGAGACACGGTTGATGGTGCTGTGGGTCTCGACCGAGCCGATGACGTTGGAATCCTTGACCGAGCCGGCGTTGAGCTCCTGCTTGTTGAGCAGGCCGGACTGACGCTGGTCAGCGCGGTTGATGCGGGCGTGGGTCTCGACCGAGCCGATGACGTTGGAATCGCTGACCGAGGCGAAGTTGGCCTCCTGCTTGTTGAGCAGGCCGGACTGGGTCTGGCTGGCGCTGTTGATGCGGGCGTCGGTCTGCACGCTGCCGATCACGTTGGAAGCCGAGTGAGCGGCGCCAGCGGCGATGAACAGGGTGGCGAAAGCGGCGGCGAAGGTGGTTTTCTTGAACATGGTCTCTCTCCTGGTAACAGATGGTTGGTTAGTTCAGGTCGGTGTCAGTGCCGGCCTGTTGGAGAGAATCTTAGGGGGCCCCCGCAAAACCCCCATTGAACCAGGACGCACCCCCGGTGTGACTTTTTCACAGGGGGCGCCGCGACCTGCGGGGCGTCTCCCGCCGGGGTCCCGCGGTTGAATCGGCGGGTTTTTCCTCCGCACGGCTTGGTGTAGATTGGCGCCCCCGATTTCACCAGTGAGGAGAACTGCGTGCTGCCACCCATCGCCGAACGGATCGCCCAGGAAATCGCCGTCGCGGCACCTCAGGTCGAGGCCGCTGTCGCACTGCTGGATGACGGCGCAACGGTACCGTTCATCGCGCGTTACCGGAAGGAGGCCACCGGCGGACTGGACGATGCGCAGCTACGCACTCTGCAGGAACGACTCGGTTATCTGCGCGAATTGGAGGAACGCCGCGCGACTGTCCTCAAATCCATCGACGAACAGGGCAAGCTGACCGCGGCGCTCGAGGCCGAAGTGCTCGCCGCCGATACCAAGACCCGCCTGGAGGACATCTACCTGCCGTACAAGCCGAAGCGGCGCACCAAGGCGCAGATCGCGCGCGAGGCCGGCATAGTGCCCCTGGTAGAGGCGATACTCGCCGATCCGGAAAGCGATCCGACGCAGCTGGCAGGTGACTACCTGAATGCCGAGGCGGGATTTGCCGACGTCAAGGCGGTACTCGAAGGGGCACGCCAGATCCTGATGGAGACCTGGGCCGAGGACGCCGAACTCAGTGGCGAGGTGCGTGACTGGTTGTGGGACAACGCACAGCTGAAGAGCAGCGTGATTCCAGGCAAGGAACAGGAAGGTGCAAAGTTTTCCGATTACTTCGATTTCAGTCAGGCAATCAAGGCGATCCCGTCGCACCGCGCGCTG
Organism: Chromatiaceae bacterium; assembly: GCA_024235395.1. Classification (NCBI taxonomy): domain Bacteria; kingdom Pseudomonadati; phylum Pseudomonadota; class Gammaproteobacteria; order Chromatiales; family Chromatiaceae; species Chromatiaceae bacterium. The sequence goes on along the minus strand of JACKMK010000001.1, from coordinate 1,078,513 downwards.
GCGTTGTTTCGTGCGCGCAACGCCGGCGTGGTCTTCCTCGACCTGGCGATCGACGAGGACGAGACCGGGCGCAGTCAGCCTGAACGCATGATCGCCGCGCGCTTCGGTATCCGTGACGAAGGACGCGCCGCAGACCCCTGGTTGCGCGACAGCGTGCGCATGACCTGGCGCGTCAAGCTGCTGACCCGCCTCGATCTGGAGTTGAAAAACCGGCTGCGGGAGGCCGCCGAGATCGAGGCGATCAAGGTGTTCGCAGCGAATCTGCACGACCTTTTGCTGGCCGCGCCGGCCGGTCCCCGCGTGACCCTGGGCCTGGATCCGGGTCTGCGTACCGGGGTCAAGGTCGCGGTGGCCGATGCGACCGGCAAGGTCGTTGCGACCGACACGATCTATCCGCACGCGCCCAAGAATCAGTGGGACGCATCGGTTGCGACGCTCGCCAGGCTCGCCAAGACGCACGCGGTCGAACTGGTCGCAATCGGCAACGGCACGGCCTCGCGCGAGACCGACAAGCTGGCGGCCGACCTGATCAAGCGCCATCCTGAGCTGCGCCTGAGCAAGGTCATGGTCAGCGAGGCGGGTGCCTCGGTGTATTCCGCCTCGGAACTCGCCTCCAACGAGCTGCCAGGCATGGACGTGTCGCTGCGCGGCGCGGTGTCGATCGCGCGGCGTCTGCAGGATCCGCTGGCCGAACTGGTCAAGATTGATCCGAAATCGATCGGTGTCGGCCAGTATCAGCACGACGTCGGCCAGACGCAGCTCGCGCGCAGCCTGGACAATGTCGTCGAGGATTGCGTGAACGCCGTCGGAGTGGATGTGAACACCGCCTCGCCCGCGCTGCTCGCGCGGGTCGCCGGTCTGTCGACCACGGTGGCCGACAATATCGTGCAGTTCCGCGACCAACATGGCGCATTCGCAGACCGCCAACAGCTCAGGCAGGTGCCGCGGCTGGGTGACAAGACCTTCGAGCAGGCGGCGGGATTCCTGCGCGTGATGGGTGGTCGCAATCCCCTGGATGCCTCGGCGGTGCACCCCGAGGCCTACCCGGTGGTCGAGCGTATCCTGCAGCGCAACGAGCGAGCGATCGGCCAGGTGATCGGAGACGGTGCCTTTCTACGCCGGCTCAAGGTGACCGAGTACACCGACGAGCGGTTCGGTGCACCGACCGTTCAGGACATCATCACCGAACTCGAGAAACCTGGACGGGATCCACGACCCGAGTTCAAGACCGCTGCCTTTCAGGAAGGGGTCGAGACACTGGCCGATCTCAAGCCGGGGATGGTGCTCGAAGGCGTGATCACCAATGTGACCAATTTCGGCGCCTTCGTCGATATCGGCGTGCATCAGGACGGTCTGGTACATATCTCGGCATTGAGCGACAAGTTCGTGAAGGATCCGCGTGAGGTCGTCAAGGCCGGCGACGTGGTCAGGGTCAAGGTGATCGATGTGGACCTGGGACGCAAGCGGGTGGGGCTGTCGATGCGTCTCGCTGACGAACCCGGCGCTGCCGAGCCGCGCACTGCGCCGCGTGGCGCGCGTCGTACGCCGCGGCGAGACACGCGTGAGCGGCCCAGCCAGCCGCAGGGCGCTCTGGCGGCAGCGTTCGCGAAGGCGCGCAAGGGTTGAGTGGAAGGTCGCGGCACTGCGTAGGCGTGTTGCGCGGACAAAAAAGGGGCCGCCGTCGTCCCTGACAGCGGCCCTGGTTGGGGTGGATGGGATCAGTCGACCGAACCGGCGCTGAGTTTCTGGCTGTTGAGCAGGCCGGACTGCGACTGGCTCATGCGGTTGACGGTGGCGTGTGCGTTGACCGAGCCGATCACGTTGGAACCCTCGACCGAAGCGATGTTGGCCTTCTGCTTGTTGAGCAGGCCGCTCTGGGTCTGGGTGGCCGAGTTGACGCGTGCATGCGTCTCGACCGAGCCGATCACGTTCGAGCCCTTGACCGAGCCGGCGTTGAACTCCTGCTTGTTGAGCAGGCCGCTCTGACGCTGCGAGACACGGTTGATGGTGCTGTGGGTCTCGACCGAGCCGATGACGTTGGAATCCTTGACCGAGCCGGCGTTGAGCTCCTGCTTGTTGAGCAGGCCGGACTGACGCTGGTCAGCGCGGTTGATGCGGGCGTGGGTCTCGACCGAGCCGATGACGTTGGAATCGCTGACCGAGGCGAAGTTGGCCTCCTGCTTGTTGAGCAGGCCGGACTGGGTCTGGCTGGCGCTGTTGATGCGGGCGTCGGTCTGCACGCTGCCGATCACGTTGGAAGCCGAGTGAGCGGCGCCAGCGGCGATGAACAGGGTGGCGAAAGCGGCGGCGAAGGTGGTTTTCTTGAACATGGTCTCTCTCCTGGTAACAGATGGTTGGTTAGTTCAGGTCGGTGTCAGTGCCGGCCTGTTGGAGAGAATCTTAGGGGCCGCCCGCAAAACCCCCATTGAACCAGGACGCACCCCCCATGTGACTTTTTCACGGCGGTGCCGAACGGGCGATTCCGCCTGACGCACCCCGGGGCCCGAGTGCGTCGGCGGACGCGTGGTGGACAGTCAGAAGCGGAACTGCAGATAGGCCTCGAAGCCGTTATAGCGATATTCCGCGGCGGCTTCGTAACGACCCTTGTCGACGCTGAGGTCGATGTTGTACCAGGTGTAACCGAGCCCGGCGCCGATGTAGTCGGTCAGCCAGTAATCCGTCTGGATGCGAAAGTCGCTCAGCCTGCCGGAGTAGTCGTCGTAGTCGAGTCCGAAGTACTGGGCGTGACCACCCACGTACCATTTCGGTGTGATCGCGTAGTCTGCGCGGATGCCGAATACCGGCAGCGGTCCGGACGCGGTTTCGGCCTCCGCGGCCGATGCCACCGGGCTTGGCGAGCCACCGGGCGGCGTCACCACCGCACTGCCTGCATAGCCGATCCGGGTGTCGAACCAGTGCACGCCGACGGTACCGGCAATCTCCAACTGTTCGGTCTTGTAGAACGAATAGCCGTAGCTGATCGGTATCAGCGTCCAGTCGAACTCGGTTTCGATCCGCGTGCCCGCATCGAACTCATAGGTGCCATCCTCGGTGTCGACGACAAAGCTGCGGTCGTTGATATCGGACGCATCCCGCTTGAAGCTGTAGTAACCGAGCATCACGCGGTGGCGTGGCGCGAAACGCCAGGTCAGCTCGCCGCGGAAGGTCGTCTGGTCGGCGTCCAGACCGAGTGCGTCCTCGAGACTGACCGAAGTCCCGCCGTTCGGCCCGGAAAGTTTCACGTTGCTGTCGAAGTCGCTCAGAAAGCCGCCGAGTTGGAGCTTGAACTGCTCTTCGCCGAAACCGATGTCGGCCACTGCAGTGGAACAGGTCAGCATCGCTGAGACGATCCCCCCAATCGATGGAAGTCTGGATACGAGTGGGGCAGTGGTGCGCGACATGGATTCGGTCCTCTCTGTTGTAAGGTCCATCGCGGGTTCGATGTCCCGCGGGAGTGTCTCTTCAAGCTATCGCAAATGGTGCATTTGGCAAGCTCCGATGCTGCGGGAGTGGTTCCGTCCCGGCGCACCCGGATCCCTTGCAGACGAACCGGGTTCGGAATTCGCGCGGCGACAGGCCGGTCGGCGTGGACCGGCAGCGCCCGTTTCCCTTAGCATCGGCCGTGGGCCTGCGGAAGGCGCGGAAACAGCCAACCCTCGGTCCGCAACACACCGCGCCTGTCTTGGCGCGGCACGCATCCCGTAACTACTATGACTCACGGAGGAGCCATGGACAAACAACAACAAAACAAGATCATCGAGGCGGCGGACCTGTTCAACAAGGCGCTGCGCAAGCTCGTGGTGGTCGACGGCGGCATCCATGCCGAGACCATCATCGCCGCCGCGTCACGCATGGCCGGGACCATGCTGTTTCGCTCGTTTCCCCCGCAGTTTGCACAGATCGAGCCGGGGACACCGGTGGTATCGGACGAGGCAGACAGCCAGGGTCCGGCACTGATGCAGACGATGTTCGCCACCCTGAGGCAGCTCGGGCATACGGATCTCGACGAACACGGTCTCGGCGGCGCCCGTGAGAGCACGTCGCTGGCACGCCTGTCGCTGGCGCAGACCCAGCAGACCCTCGAGCCCTGGTGCCGCAAGATCATGCAGGCCAGCGGGCTGTCGTTCCGCGAGATGGCGGTCGCCGCGGCGGTGACCGCCGGTCTGTTGATCCACGATTGCGCATCGGTGCTGCCTATCCATTCAGGCTGTTCGATCGCCGTTCATGGTATGGTCGAGGCGCTGAAGACCGCCCCGCAAGCGCTTGCCACTGAGGGCTGAGGCGAACCGGGTGAGCCGGGCCCCCGGGCCCTTCCGTGGGGTTCTGGCGGACCGGTTTGCCCGGCTACACTCGGCTGGAGTCGACGCTGCGCAACGGCGCGCGGGGTTGTCCACCGGAAACGGTCGGGCGCCCACTTGTCGGCTGTCAAACAAGTTCGAGATTGCGCTTACCGCGACGCTTCGCAAACCTGTAGCGTGAAACTGAAGGGTGCACTGGGTGCCCCGCCGGTCAGGCCTCACCACCGGTCTCCAAGGGGCCGCTTATCGACACTGGGAGGACGCGAATCATGAGCAAGATCTGGGTCGTTGTGGCCGATGCCAGCCGCGCGCGCATCTTCACTGCCAGCAAACCGGCTGATGGTCTCACCGAGGTCGAGACCCTGAGCAACCCGGAAGGCCGCCTGCACGAAGGTGACCTGGTCAGCGACCGCGGCGGGCGCATCAGCGCCGGCGAAGGTGCCCGACACGGCTACGGAGCCGGCAGCTCGGCGAAAGACGAGACCATCAATCGCTTCGCGGCGACCGTGTGCAAACACCTCGAGCGTGGTCGCAACAGCCGGGCGTTCGGCAAGTTGTACGTGGTGGCGGCACCGCAGTTTCTCGGGATGATGCGCAAGCACCAGTCGGACCCTTTGCGCGGCCTGATCAGCGACGAGATCGCGACTGAATTGACCACGCAGTCGGCGGAACGCATTCGAGCGCAGCTACCGGAGTTTCTGTGACGGGCGATGTTCCCCACCGGAACCGTGGCGAGGGTGGCAAACCGTTGACGCCTTTGCCGGTCGACCGGCTCACCCGGCGGTGTGATGTCGAGGCGCTCGACTTCGCCGATACGACTGAAATCCAGCCTCACGAAAATGCACTCGGTCAGGAGCGCGCGCTCGCAGCCATCGAGTTCGCAACAGGCATCGAGCGCAGTGGTTACAACCTCTATGTCATGGGCTCGCCGGGCGTGGGGAAGCACAGCCTGGTGCACCGGTTGCTGGACGACCGTGCCGCGCACGCGCCGGTACCGGCCGACTGTTGCTATGTGGCCGATTTCGCCCGTCCAGACCGGCCACATGCCCTGTCCCTGCCCGCCGGGCGCGGTGCCCAGTTGCAGCACGATATGCGTCAACTGGTCGAGGATCTGCTTTCGGCGTTGCCCGCTGCCTTTCAGAGCGAGGAATACCGGCGTCGCGCGCAGGAGATCCGTGACGAGTTCAAGCAACGCGAAGATGCCATGGCCGCCAAGCTGGCGAAGGTCGGTGAGCAGCGCAGCATCGCCCTGGTGTCGACCCCGGCCGGCTACAACCTGCTGCCGCTGAAGGACGGCAAGGTGCTCAGCCCGCCCGAGTTCGAGGCGCTCGCCGACGACGAGAAGGAAAACATCGGCAAGGCCATGGAGGCGATGAAGGAGGAGTTGCGCAGCGCACTCGGCCAGATTCCGCTGTGGAAGCGCGAGATGCGCCAGCGCTTCCGCGAACTTGACGCCGACGTGACCGAGCTGACGGTGGGCCAGTTGATGGTCGAGCTGGAACGCCGATACGGCGATCTGTCCGGCGTGCTCGACTATCTGCGCACGGTGCGAACGGACGTCATAGAGCACGGCGACGCGTTCCTGCCGGACGAGGGTGCCGACGGGCCGTCCGCCGATGATGCACGCTTCACCCGCTATCGGGTCAACCTGATGGTGGATCACGCTGGGCGTCAGGGCGCGCCGGTGGTCTACGAAAGCAACCCGAACTATCAGAACCTGTCCGGACGGATCGAGCACACCGCTCATCTCGGTACCCTGACCACTGATTTCACGTTGATCAAACCCGGTGCACTGCATCGCGCCAACGGCGGCTACCTGTTGCTCGACGTCGACAAGCTGCTGCCCAATCCGTTCGCATGGAGCGCCCTCAAACGCGCGCTGCGTGGCGAACAGATACGCATCGAGCCCGCGGGCCGTCTGCTCGGCCTGATGGAGACCGTATCGCTGGAGCCGGAACCGATTCCCCTGCAGGTGAAGGTCGCCCTGCTCGGCGAGCGCGACCTCTACTATCTGTTGAAGGCCTACGATCCGGAGTTCGGCCCGCTGTTCAACGTGGTCGCCGACTTCAACGAAGACGTGCCGCGTGATGCGCAGCGTGAGATGGCGTATGCGCAACTGATCGCGACAGTGCAGAAGCGCGAGACGCTGCGCGCAGTCACCCGTACCGGTGTCGCGCGGGTGATCGACTGGGCGGCACGTCACGCCGGCGACGGCGACAAACTTTCGTTGCACCTGGGCAGCCTCACCCGGCTGCTGCAGGAGGCGGATCACTTTGCCGCGCGTGCGGACAGCCCATCGATCGACGTCGCGCACGTTCAGCAGGCGATCGATGCCCAACTCGAGCGAACCGGTCAGCTGCGCAGTCGCCTGAAAGAGGCGATCCTGCGTGACACCCTGCTGATCGATACCGACGGGCGCCAGCTCGGTCGGGTGAACGGTCTCGTCGTGATCCAGGCCGGCGATCAGATGTTTGGCTCGCCGACCCGGATCAGCGCCACCGCACGGATCGGCAATGGCGAGGTGGTCGACATCGAGAGCGAGGCCGAAATGGGTGGTGCGATCCACGGCAAGGGCGTGATGATCCTCTCGGCCTACCTCGCGAACCGATACGCTCGGCATCAGCCGCTTTCGGTGGCCGCGAGCCTGGTATTCGAGCAGTCATACGGCAGGGTGGAAGGCGACAGCGCGTCTCTGGGCGAGCTGTGCGCGCTGCTTTCGGCAATCGGCGACCTGTCGATCGACCAGTCGATCGCGGTGACCGGTTCGGTCAATCAGCACGGCGAGGTGCAGGCAGTCGGCGGTGTCAACGAGAAGGTGGAGGGCTTTTTCGATATCTGCGAGGCGCGCGGTCTGACGGGCCGCCAGGGTGTCGTGATACCCGCCGCGAACACGCACGACCTGATGCTGCGCGACGACGTCTGCGACGCGGTCGCCGCGGGACGTTTCAGTGTCTTTGCCGCACAGCATGCCGACCAGGTGATGGCCTTGCTGACCGGAATGCCGGCCGGCAACCCCGACGGGCAGGGGCTGTACCCACCGGACAGCTGCAATGGCCGCATCCAGATGCGGTTGATCGAGTGGACCGCGATGCGTCAGCAGTACTCGGCCGCCGGCAGCCAGTCACCCGGCGGTTGACCGGTGTGCCGCCGGCGAGGCGTTCAGGCGTCGCCGCGCACGGCGCTCAGCAACTGCCGCGAGATATCCGGGAAGGCGTCGTGCACCCGGTTCCAGTTCGGAATGAACGGCGATTCCATCGGGTTGCTGAGAAAGGTCTCGCCGGCCGCGATGATGCTCTGGGCAAACACCTCCACGCTGCGTTCTTCGTTATGCCGGTCGTAACGCAGGCCGTTGATCTTCGCATCGTAAAAATACTGCTCGGTCGCATCCAGAGCGATACGGTAGTACGCGGCCTTGATCGAACGGAAGGCCTCTGTGGACAGCGTGATGCCCTCGGTGGCGAGCTTTCGGTAGAACGACTTGGCGATCTCGATGCTCATTCGGGCCAGGCCGGCGGTGGCATCGTCTTCGGACAAGGCCTGGTGCTTGTGATCGTACTGATCGGCGATATCGACCTGGCAGACACTGTTGCGTGACAAGGTGCGATACACCTCGGATAGCACGCCGACCTCGAGTCCCCAGTCGGCCGGGATGCGCAGGGTACGCACGAATTCACGGCTCAGCGAGAACTCGCCGGACAAGGGATAACGGAAGCTGTCCATGAATTCCAGGTATTCCATCTGCCCGACCACCTTGCGCAGTGCGCGAATCAACGGCGTGACGAACAGACGCGTCACCCGGCCGCTGAGCCGGTCGCCATCGATGCGCGAATAGAACCCCTTGCAGAACGCAAAACTGAACGCGGGGTTGGCGATCGGGTAGAACAGGCGTGCAGGGAGGCCGCGGTCGTAAGTCAGGATGTCGCAGTCGTGCAGCGCAATTGCCGAACAGCTTTCGAGTGCCAACGCATAACCCATGCAGTACCAGGCGTTGCGGCCCTTCCCAGGCTGCGTCGGGCTGAGGTGTTGAGCCTGCAGCTGGCTGTCGATCTCTCGCAGCCAGGGGCCGTCATTCCACAGGATGTGGACGGTCTGCGGCAGTTTTGCGAAGAATTCCCTTGCGTGTGCGAATTGCTTGTCGTCGGCCTGATCGAGCCCGACGATCACGTCGCTGATGTAGGTCGCGTGGCGGAGCTGTTCGACGATGCGAGGTAGCGCCGGACCGAGCAACTCGGAATACAGGCTGGGCAGTATCAACGCCATCGGTCGGTCGGCAGCGAAGCTGTGCAGTTCGGCCTCCATCTGTTCGATCGGGCGATCGCACAGGCGGTGCAGGGTCGTGATGGTGCCGTTCTGGAAGAAATCCATCGAGCGCTCCTCCTCAAGCGGGCTGGCTGCCCGTGTCCGGTAGTGTCATCAATGCCAGCAGTGCGGCGTTCCAGCCAGGTGGGCCAGGCAACTCGGAACGCACCGTCAGCTGGCGGCCATGTGCATCCAGATGCGACCCGTCGCTCCGTTGCACGATCACCGCGACATCGGCCTGTTCGAGCATGCGTCGGTCGTTCTCGCTGTCGCCGACGGCGATTCGCCACGCGGTCGTCCATCCGGCCGCGTCGAACAGTTCGCAAAGCCGGCGGACCGCAATCGCCTTGTCGGTGTTGCCGAGCAGATGCCAGAAGCGTCCGCCCTGAACGACCCGCAGGCCGTGGTGCGCGGCGGCTTCGCGCAATGCGTCCAGGCGTTCTGGGTCGTCCTGCCAGACGAAGGGTTCGCTGCACAGCCGCTGTCGGGCCTTCGCCGCATCGTCAGGCGGCAACCCGGTGAGCCGGGCGACCTCATCAGAGTGCATGTCGCCGAAGCCTCGCAGTTTCCAGCCATGCAACGTGCGTTCGCTGTCGATGAACGCGCGGATCTGGTCGTACCGTGGCGCGAGATACACCACGGCATATCCATCGACCACTTCGTGTGCGGGTAGACTGAACGGGTATGCAGGTTTGCGAGGTAGGCACAGCGCACAACCGTTTTCGACGATCAGCGGCTGCTCGATCGCGAGTGCGCGGCTGATCGCGATCGTTTCCGCCAGCGTCTTGCTGGTCGTCAGAATCAACGGGACTCCACGCCGACGGATTGCCGCCAGGGCAGGGCGGGCCGCATCGAATCGATAGCTATCGTGATCGAGCAGACAGCCGTCCAGATCGCTGAACACGATCGCCGGAGGTGTGCGCGTCGCCGTATTCGTCGCTGGCATGGCCGACCGCGAGTCTCAGGAGGCGGCCAACCAGAGCACCGCATGGCCCGGTATCTGCAACTGGTCATCCTGGATGACGGTCGAATCTGTCCCGAGCAGGTCGATACGCTGCGCCAGGTCGCCTGGCAGCCGCTCGCGATCGATCATGACCGGCTGCGCGGTAAGGTTGGCGACTACCAGAATGTGCTGGCTAGCATCCAATGCGACGCGCTCGAAGCCGAACACCGAATCACCGAGTTCGAGAATCGTCTGCGCCGCGTCGGGATGGAATGCAGCCTGCTGGCGACGGATCACGAGTGCACGTTGGTAGAGCGGAAACACCGTGCCGGTCGTGCTCGCAGGATCGCAGACCAGGTAGCGAAGCTCGGCGTCGTCCCATTTGCGACGGTTGATCGAGCGGGTCATGCCGGTGCGTTCGACGCCCAGATAGTCATTCGGCGTTGCCGTCAGGCAATGGAAATACACGGCGGGGATGCCACGGAACGCGAGCGTGATCAACTGAGAGACCATGAAACTTGCGATCTGCCGGGTCTGATCGGCGAGCGGGTCCCTGAATGCGTCGAAATAGCTGATGTTCAACTCGTACGGGCTTTCGCTGCCGTCGACGTTCGACTTGGTCGAGATGTAGCCGCCGCGCTCGCGCATTGCGTCGAGCAGGTTATTGATTTCATCCGGTGGGATCAGGCCTTCGAGCGGACGCAGACCGACGCCGTCGTGCGACGCGGTAAAGTTCAGATAGGTGCAGTTGGGCGGAGGAGGGTTGCTCTCCAGGTCGGTGGCCCAGGCATTCAGGTAGCGACTGCTGCCGCTGTGCAGGGCGTGTAGCAGCAGAGGCGGCAGGCTGAACTGGTAGATGACGTGCGCCTCGTCGCCCGTGCCGAAATAGGCGATGTTCTCTGCATGCGGGACGTTCGTCTCGGTCATGATCAGTGCGCCCGGCTCGACCAGGTCCAATACGTCGCGCAGCAGTTTCACGACCTGGTGGGTCTGCGGCAGGTGGATGCAGCGGGTACCCAGTTCCTTCCACAGATACGCGACAGCGTCGAGCCGCAACATCCGCGCACCGCGGCGGATGTAATACAGCATGATGTCGATGAACTCGACCAGGACGTCCGGGTTCGCGTAGTTCAGGTCGATCTGGTCGTTGCTGAAGGTGGTCCAGACATGACGCAGTCCCTGCGGTGTCCGCACGCCGCTGAGCAGCGGTGTGGTGCGCGGGCGCGTTACCATCGATACATTGGTCGTTGGCGGCATCTCGATGAAGTAGTTGCACGCCGGCGCATCGCCGAAGATGAAATCGACGAACCAGAGGTTCTCACGCGAACAATGGTTCAACACCAGGTCGACGACCAGGTCGAAGTCCTCGGCGATACGGCGGATATCCTGCCAACCACCCAGGTCGGGTTTCACCGCGCGGAAGTCGGTGACCGCAAAACCGTCGTCCGAACTCCACGGAAAGAACGGCAGGATGTGCAACATGCTGAACGCGTCGTGCAGGTGTTCGACGAGAAAGCGGTGCAGTGTCTGCAATGGCGGATGCGTGGACGACTGGATCGTATCGCCATAGCTGATCAATACCGTGTCGGCGTGCGACCAGTAGGCGCCCTGGACCACGCGGGTACGCAACTGCCGGTGGGTCTTGATCAGGCGCGTGATGCGGCGCGCGATCTCAGCAGCCCGGTCTGCGCCATACAGGTACGCGAGACGGGCCTCGATGCGCGCCGCCGGCGGTAGCTCCGACAGGGGCGGCACAGTGCCTGCGGTGGAGGGTGCCGATTGAATGGTCATGGCTCCTGCGACGCCAAGTCCGGATTCAACTGGGGGAGCAATTACCGCGCCAGCACCGCTTCGGGCGCCCGGATCTGCCGGGCCGGCGTTCGTCGGGCCTCTCGGGATGGCCGGGTGGCGTGATTGGTGCAGGCGTACGGCGGGATTGCACCAAGATGGAACATCATCGACGAAATCAATCTTTTGTGGCGCGGCCTACCAGAATAGCTGTAGCATGCGCACCATTCGTCTAACATCTAAGACGTTTTTCCCCACAAGTGTGATTTTTATCTCGAAACGCCTTTGCATTCCCTTAATGGTGCTGGATGCGTTGGGGGCTATACTTAATCAACTGCGGGAAACCCCCTAGTTCATGGGCTCTGACGATCTGTGAGGAGGTCGATAATGAAAACCCGGATTCTTCAAGTTGCTGTCGTGTTGGCGGCTTTGGTTGGCGCTTCGCAGATACAGGCCGCCGAAGGTTATTGGGACGACAAGGCCGCTGACGTGTGGCGCAGTGGCAGCGGTGAGTGTCTGCACACCAATTTCTGGAATGCGGACATGGCGATCGTAGGCTGCGACGGCAAAGTCGCGGAGCCGCCGCCGGCTCCGATGCCGGTGGTCGAAGCGGCTCCGGTCGCGCCTGAGCCGGTGGCCATGACCTCGGCCGAGGCCACGGTGAACTTTGCGTTCGACCGTGCCGACCTGGACAGCCAGGCGACTGCGGCCCTCGACAGCCTGGTCAGCCAGGCGAAGTCGCAGGGTTCGATCAAGGCGGTGCGTCTGACCGGTCATGCGGACCGAGTCGGAACCGAGGAATACAACCTCGACCTGTCGCTGCGTCGCGCGGGCTCCGTCAACGACTATCTGGTCGAACGTGCCGGCGTGTCGCCGCAGGCGATCGAGGTGTCGGGCAAGGGTGAGTCGGAGCCGCTGGCCGCCTGCGAAGGTATGCGTGGCTCGGCTGCATTGTCCTGCCTCGCGCCGAACCGTCGCGTCGAAGTGGTCATCGATCTGTTCTGATCGACCCTACCACGGTCCCCCCCGCGGGTGCGTGATGCGGCCTTTTGCGCCGCACCGCCCCGCCTGACAGACGGCACCGGGGATTCGCCCGGTGCTGTCTGTGTTTCCGGTCGACGACGTTGCGTGGCAGCGCGGCGAGCGTCTCGCGCCCCGGTCGACGATTGAATACACCACACATCGAACGCCTGCCCTACTGGCGCGACAGCCGGGCTTTGTACGCCGAACTGCGCGAGCTACCCTGGCCGGTCTGGCTGGACAGTGGCTACCCCGCGTCGGGCGGTGGACGTTTCGACGTCATCGCCGCCGACCCCTATCAGACGCTGGTCGTGCACGATGGTGAGACGCTGATCGCAAGCGCGGACGGGTCGCTGTCTCGGGTGCACGACGATCCACTGGCGCTGCTGCGTTCGCTCCTCGGTCCACGCAGCGAGGCGGTCGGCGACCTGCCGTTCTGCGGCGGTGCGATCGGCTTTCTCGGCTACGATCTCGCGCGTTCCTGGACGGGCCTGCCACCGCGTGAGGGGATGCCCGGTTGGCCGACGATGGCGGTCGGTCTGTACGACTGGGCGGTGGTCGTTGACCACGCCCGCCAGCGCAGCTGGTTCGTCCGTCAAGGCAGGGATCCGCGCCAACAGCATGGCTGGCAGTCGGCGTTGCGCCGCCTGCTCGCGGTCCGGTCTGCGGCGCCTCGGGTGGGTGCGGTGCGCGGCGAACTGGTGGATGCCGGCATGCACCGGGCGGCCTATGGTGATCGGTTCGCGCGCATTCAGCGCTATATCCACGATGGCGACTGTTACCAGGTCAATTTCGCGCAGCGTTTTCGTGCACGCACGGACAACGACGCCTGGTCCTTGTACCAGTACATGCGCGAACAGAATCCCGCACCGTACGGTGCGCTGCTGGAGTTGCCGTTCGGTCAGCTGCTGAGCTCCTCGCCGGAGCAGTTCCTGGGTCTGCACAACGACCGGGTCACCACCCGGCCGATCAAGGGGACCAGGCCGCGTGGCGCCACGGCGGCGGACGACGTGCGTCTGCGCGCGCAGCTGCTCGACAGCGTCAAGGACCGCGCCGAGAACCTGATGATCGTCGACCTGTTGCGTAACGATCTCGGCAAGGTCTGCACGCCCGGCTCGATCGAGGTGCCGGCGCTGTTTCAGGTCGAGTCGTTCGCCACGGTGCACCACCTGGTAAGCACGGTACAAGGACGGTTGGCGCCGGGACACGATGCATTGGACCTGGTCTCCGCGTGTTTCCCCGGCGGCTCGGTCACCGGTGCGCCCAAACGCCGTGCGATGCAGATCATCGATGAACTGGAACCGGAACGGCGCGAGGCGTACTGCGGCAGCATCCTACGCCTCGGTTTCGACGGTCGGCTCGACAGCAGTATCGCGATTCGAACCGCGTTGTTGCGCGACGGGGACCTGTTCTACTGGGCAGGCGGTGGAATCGTCGCCGATTCGGTATGCGACGACGAGTACCAGGAGTCGCTCGACAAGGCTGCGGCCTTCCTGCAGCTGGTCGACCGCAGATGACCCGGTGGCGGGGTTGTCAGTCCTGCTCGGCCTTCCACTGCTCGTAGAAGAAATTCGTCGCACTGACGAAACCCTCGACACTGCCGCAGTCGAAGCGTTGGCCCTTGAACCGATAGGCGAGGACCATGTTCTTGACCGCCTGGGTCTGCAGCGCGTCGGTAATCTGGATCTCGCCGTTGCGCCCCGGCGGGGTGGCGCGGATGACGTCGAAGATGTCGGGTGTCAGGATGTACCGGCCGATGATCGCAAGGTTCGATGGTGCCTCCTCCGGCGACGGTTTCTCGACCATGTTCGATACCACGAACACGCCATCCTCCAGTGGAGAGCCGGCGATCACCCCGTACTTGTGGACCTCGTCGCGCGGCACTTCCTCGATCGCGACGATGCTGCAGCGATACTTTGCATAGATCGCAGCCATCTGCGCCAGTACGCCGATGTCTTCGCCGACGCACAGGTCATCAGCGAGGATCACGCCGAAAGGCTCGCGTCCGATCAGGGTTTCGCCGGTCAGGATCGCGTGGCCCAGGCCTTTCATCTCGGTCTGCCGCGTATACGAGAAGGTGCACTCGTTGATGATGCGGCGGATATCGGCAAGGTATTTCTCTTTCGAGGTACCGCTGATCTGGTGTTCGAGTTCGTAGCTGACATCGAAGTGGTCTTCCAGCGCGCGTTTGCCGCGCCCGGTGACCATTCCGATGTTGTTCATCCCGGCTTCCATCGCCTCTTCGACGCCATATTGAATCAACGGCTTGCTGACGATCGGCAGCATCTCTTTGGGCATGGCTTTGGTTGCGGGCAGGAATCGCGTGCCGTAGCCGGCCGCGGGAAACAGGCATTTTTCGATCATTGTTCAGGTCCGTCGTGATTCACTGTCTGCGCAGTACGCCGGTCGGGCGTTGCGTGTTGTCGATGATGCCATGGTCCAGCAGCCAGCAGCGCGCGTCATCGGCGTCCCGCTCGAACCATGCCCTGGCTGAGCCCAGGCGAAAGCTGTAGCCCCAGGCATCCATGTCGGCGAACAGGCGACTGCGGTCGTAGCCAGGCAGCTGATCGGCGAGCAATCCCTGCAGGTAACAGACCGCGTTCTCTTCGCCAACGGTACCGCCCGCATCGGTGTGCAACTGTGCACGTCGCTGGTCATCCATGCAGATGAAATGACAGGCCTCGTGCAGGATCGAATGCAGTGGCGTGTCCGAGCGCACGTAAAGCCGGTCGCCGATCAGGCCCGCCTCGCTTTCGCCCCAGTAAGAGCCCGGGATCACGGTGCAGTCGTCCACGAGTTCGATGTGTAACCCGTAGCCGGCAAGCAGGCGGGCGAGGGGTCTGCGCAAGGTCGGGGAACACAGGGTGACGGCAGCGGGCATGCGTAACATGACAACAGGGGGCTTCCGGAACAAGCCTAACACGCCGGACCTGGTTGGTCAGCATTGCTCCCAGGGCAGGCCGTGGAAGCGCCAGCCGCCGACATTGCCACGTTGGTGATGGTCGTCCAGGTCGCCCTCGAAACCCTCGTCGATGTGAAATACGTTCTTCAATCCGGCCTCGATGAGGGCGCGACCGGCCTCCGCCGACCGTTTGCCGCTGCGGCAGATGAGAATCACCGGCGCGCATCCTTCCTGGGCGTCGCATACGGCGCCGCCAAGCAGCAATTTCCGGATCTCCGCCACGAAGTGCGGATTGATCTCCCAGTCCGGTTCGTCGATCCACGCGACATGGACAGCGCCCGTCGGGTGCCCGACGAACAGGAACTCCATGGTCGAGCGTATATCGACCAGCAAGGCGCGCGGATCGTCCTGCAACATCTGGTGTGCCTGTTTGGGTGATAATTCGCTCGGGTCCTGCTTGCTCATCGTATTCCCTCGATTCCTTGCAAGTAGGTTTTATAGACCAATTGGGCAGATTGCGGTCTGCCGTCCGGGATGTCCGCCGATCAATCAAGGTATGCGTGATCGACTCGTCACACTGCTGGTCAAGCTGTTGGCGCTGTTGCCGTGGGGCTGGGTGGGTGCAGCCGGCGCCGCGGCGGGACGCGCCGTCTACGCCGTCGGCGGTCGCGAGGTCGACAACGCGCGGGTCAATGTCGCGTTGTGTTTTCCGGCGCTCGACGAACAGGCGCGCGAGCGCCTGGTGCGCAGCAATCTCATCGAGTCCGGACGCAGTCTGGCCCAGATGGTGAAGGTCTGGGGCGGCAAGCCGCGCGACTGGACGACGATGGTCGATGACAACGGCTTCTACGAGGCGGCGAGGGCGTTGCTGGCGCGCGGTCACGGACTGATCATCGCGATGCCGCACCTCGGCAACTGGGAGTTGATCGCTTACCTCGCAACCCGCGTCGCACCCGCAACCGCGCTCTACCGGCCGCCGCGGATGCCGGCGTTGGACGGCCTGATGCGGACAGGTCGCGAACGCTCGGGGCTGGTGCCGGTGCCGATCGATCGACAGGGTCTGCGCGCCATGCACGATGCGCTGCAGCGTGGCGAGATCGTCGGCATTCTGCCCGACCAGGTGCCCAAGACAGCCGGTGCCTCCGGAGTCGTCGCGCCGTTTTTCGATCATCCCGCATTGACGATGACGCTGGTCAATCGGCTCGTGCGACGCCATCAGGCGGCCGTGCTGGTCTGTTGCGCGGTCTACGATCACGCGACACGACGTTACCGAGCACACCATTTCGAAGGTGAAGCCGCGATCGGCGACCGCTCGCCGGAGGTGGCCGCTGCCGCGCTGAACCGAGATATCGAGCGCTGCGTACGCAGCCACCCCGACCACTACCAATGGACCTACCGTCGCTTCCAGCGGCCCGACGATCGCCGCCTGAGCCCTTATCGCAGGGTGCGCAGCTAACGCCGCCGGGGTCTTCCCCGGCATCGACGAAAGCCGGCGAAGTCAATGATATCGGGAGGCTTTTCTAAAGCGCCGCGGCCGGCGGCCGTTACCACGACAGGAACACGTTTCTCGTCAGGGACTAGTTATGCCCGAATCGCCATCGTCGGTGCGCGGTGTGTTGCGACTGCTGAGTATTGTGCTGGCCTGGATGCTGGCGGCGGACCTTGCCGTCGCCGAGCCGGCCGGACGGACGGACGGATGTGCGCATTCTGATCGATATCTCCGGCAGCATGCGGCAGAACGATCCGGACAATCTGCGCCGACCGGCGCTGCGCATGCTCGCCGGCCTGCTGCAACCGGACACCCGCGCCGGAGTCTGGACCTTCGCCAAATGGGTCAACAATCTGGTGCCGGTGGCCGAGGTCGACGCGGCCTGGAAGACCCGCATCCAGTCGTTGTCCAAGAAGATCAACTCGCCAGGGCAGTTCACGAACATCGAAGAGGTCCTGCTGAAGGCCTCGGCGGACTGGGAGGGCGCCGCCGAAGGCGAGGCACGGCATCTGATCCTGCTGACCGACGGTATGGTCGACGTCTCCAAGCAAGCGGATGAGAATGCGCAGTCGCGGGCACGCATAATCGATGAGATCCTGCCTCGGCTGCAATCGGCAAAGGTGCGCGTTCACACGATCGCACTTTCCGAGCGGGCGGACCACGAACTGATGAAGCGCCTGGCCGGTGAGACCGGCGGTTGGTACCAGCAGGTCGCCCAGGCCGAGGAGTTGCAACGCGCTTTCTTACGGATGTTCGAGACGGTCGGGACGCCGGACGCCCTGCCACTCGAAGACAATCGCTTCACCGTCGATGCCAGCATCAGCGAGGCAACGGTGTTGTTGTTCAGCAAAGCGGACGCGCCGCCGCCCGTGCTGTTCTCGCCATCGGGAGAGGAATTCACCGACAGCGACCTGACCGCCGGGGTGGCCTGGTATCGCGACCAGGGTTATGACCTCATCACGATCGCTTCGCCGGCGAAGGGGGAGTGGCGACTGCGAGCCGACCTCGATCCCGACAACCGGGTCATGGTCGTGACCGACCTGAGGCTGCAGGTTTCCGAGGTGCCGGCCCATATCGCCGCCGATGAGCCGGTGCGGATAGAGGCACACCTGAGCAACAAGGGCGAGCTGGTGAGTCGCCCGGCCTTCCTGCGACTGCTCGAGGTGCGAGCCGACGCCACCACCGACGAAGGCCGTGCGCCGATCGACCTCAACGATCGCGGCGAGGCGGATGACGAGGCGGCCGGTGACGGACGTTTCACGATGCGCTACGCGGAACCGCGCCCCAGGGACAGCGTCGAGCTGCTGGTCTCGGTCGACAGTCCGACCTTCATGCGAGAGAAGCGGCTGAGGTTGGCGGTGCACGAAGCGGCCGTGGGCGAGGTGGTCGATACCGCCGACGGCGCTGTACTGAAGGTGCGTCCGGAGACGGCGGTCCTGCAGCCGGACCTGCAGATCGAGGCTTGGCAGCAAGGCGCAGACGGTGCGCGGACGGTGCTGCAGGGGCAAAGCGCGGATGACGGTGTCTGGCAGGCGTCGCTGATCGAGGCCGACCAGCCGGCGTTCTTCAAGGTCGCCGGGCGCAGCCGGCTGGGTAATCTCGTCACCCGGACCGGTGGCCCTTTGATGCGGCCCGGTGTACCGCCGCCGGCGCCACCGCAGCCGGCAGCCGAAGCCGAACCCGAACCCACACCGCCGGTCGAAGCGCCGGCGCCCGTCGAGCAACAGCCGCCGGCCGTAGAACCGGTCGACGAACCGCCACCGCAGGAAGCGGCAGCGGAGGAGGCGGGCTGGCTGATGCCGGTACTCGCCTTCGCCGGATTCAACCTGCTGCTGCTGGGTGGCGCAGGTGCCTGGTGGTTCCTGCGGCGACGCCGGGCGGGCACGGATGACGAATTCGATTTCGACGAGCTCGTCGGGGGCGGTGGAGAGGCGAAGCAGCCCGCCGGGGACGCCCCGGAGGAGCACGCGGCGTGAACCAGATGATGCCGTTGATGGGTGCTGCGCTCGGTGTCGAACTGGTGTTGCTGCTGGTGGTGCTGTTGTCTGTCGCCTGGTTCCGAAACCAGGCGCAACGTCGGCGCGACGCCAAGGCACTGCGCGCCCTGGCGGTGCGTATCCGTAACGGAAAGGGCGAGCGTGAGGCGGCCGTCGAGGCCTTTCTGCAAAAGGCCGGGCTTTCGGGAAAGCCGCTGCAGCAGGTCAAGCACACCTTGTTGAGCAACGAGGTGCAGCTACTGCAGCGATTTGCGGATATCTACCACCAGCGTGATGCGGCGGCGGCCGCACGCTTTGATATCGACACCCAGGCCCTGGTCGATCTGTATCACGACTTGCCGGCCACGCTGGTCGCGGGCGATGCGACGGATGCCGGGGAGGCCGCCGTGGACAGCAGCGAGCTGGAGGAGCTGCGCGGAGAAAACCAGCGTCTGTCGAACGAGATCCGGGTCACGATGGAGGCGATGAGCCGGATGTTGAGCGAGTACTCGACGATGTTCGCGGTGGCGGAGGATAAGACGTCGCCGGGTGGTGCTGCTGCCGCCGCACCGGACGACGAGGAGCTGCCGCAGAAGGCCGGGTCGCCGCCAGGCGAGGCCACCGAGGAGATGCTCGAATCAGTCGAAGCGGTTGAAGCGGTCGAAGCGGTCGAAGCGGTCGAGGCGGTCGAGGCGGTCGAAGCGGTCGAGGCGGTCGAAGCGGTCGAAGCGGTCGAAGCGGTCGAAGCGGTCGAAGCGGTCGAGGCGGTCGAAGCGGTCGAAGCGGTCGAAGCGGTCGAGGCGGTCGAGGCGGTCGAAGCGGTCGAGGCGGTCGAGGCGGTCGAGGCGGTCGAGGCGGTCGAAGCGGACGTACCGGATAGCCTGTTGTCCGAAATGCTCGAACAGGCGGACGATGCCGAAACGCCGGAAGACGTCTCGGTCATGGACGACGATGAATTGGATGCGTTGCTCGATGCGGCGGCGGCCAAGTCCGGAGGAGGTGCGGCCGACAGCGCGCCGGCCACAGCGCCGGATCCGGCCGACCTGGTCGAGGTTGCGGATGATGAAGCGTTGTTCGACAGCATGGTTACGGATGTCGAGAACCAGACTGCAGCCGCGGAAGACACGTTGTCGGAGGACGACGGGGTCGCCAAGGCCGGGGAACGCTAGTCGAAGTCGATCCCACCTGACACGAACAGTGTGAGAGCGCCGGATATTCCGGACAACAAAAAGCCCGGGTAACCCCGGGCTTTTTGCCTGTAGCTCGGTTATCTCACTTGCGGGCTGATGGCCCGTTGTATTCGATACCGTTGCTCATGTGGGTCAGGAAGTACTCCAGGTTACGGTACTCCTTGCCCTGCGGCTTGAACTTCTTCGCACGCACCTGCTCATTGCAGCCGCCGAAGCGACGGTGCAACGTGCCGAGCTCACCCCATTTGGCGCGATACACCGGCCATCCCGACGTGTGCCCGAGGGCCGGGCTGAGCAGCTCCGTACGGACATGCAACCCGGCACTCTCCATGTGGCAATGGGCGCAGGAGAAGTTCAGCTGACCACGCCGCGCGAAATAGAATGCCTTGCCGTCGTTGTATGCGGCCAGTGCATCTGCATCGTTCGGGATCTGGACGTTGGTCTGCTGGCCGCGCGATTGGTACGCCATATAGGCCGCCAGATCGGCGATCTTGCCCTTGTTGTAACCCATGGGCTTCTCGCCGTTGGCCTCCAGGCACTCGTTGATCGCCAGTTCCATCGTCACGACCATCTTGCGCTTGGCATCCCAGTGCGGGTAGTTCTTGCGTTGCGCCGGGTCGTCGTTGAAGCAGCTGCCGAACGACTTGCCGTTGGCAAACGGCTTGTTCCAGATCGACTCGCCGGCCTCGATCATCGGCTCATAAGGCGGGAATTCCTCGATCGCCTCCCAGTTGTCCCGTGCCACTTTATCCAGCGCATAGACACCGTTGCTGAATTCATTCAGCGGAATGCCGGGAAAACGCTTCTGGAAATAGTCACGATAGACCTTGAGGTCTTCGGACGGTGAGGTGTCGGTTGCTTGCTTGTTGGCAAAGGCCACCGTCGCACTGAGTGCGCAGACGGCTGCCAGGGCCAGTCTCGTCGATTTCATAGATCTTCTCTCCTCCCGAGTGGATGCCCGTCGCGGAGACTCCGAGCGGGCGGAGTCTGCTCGCACGGTATGCCCTGACTAGCTGATTTTCGCGGTTTCCGAATCGGACTCGCCTTTGTTGTCCTTCCAGGTGATCTTCACCTCGTCACCTTTCGCCGCGCCCTTGAACGAGAACGACAGATAAGGGTTCTTGGAGATACCGCCGCTCCACTCGGCAGTCATCACGGTCTTGCCACCCGATTCCGCCATCACTTCGTTGATGAAGTGCGCCGGTACCAGTTTGCCCGTCTTGCTGTCCTTGCGCAGACCGGTCTCCATCGGATGGGTCATCAGGCATTTGACCTCGGTGGTGTCGCCTTTGATCTTGGCGCGGATTTTGATGCTGTTGGCCATGTAGCTTTACCTCGAAAATTCTTTGGCTGTTGCTGAATTTAGTCGTTCGGTACCGATCAACCGCCGCAGCCGCCGATCGTGACCTTCACGCTCTTGCGCGCCGAATGCAGCTTGCCACCGGCCTTGACTACCGCGATCACGTCGCTGGTCTTGCCCATCTTGATGCGCGTCGATACGTCAGGCACCGCGCCCGCACCCAGCATGAAGGTGGCCACGAGGGGGGTGTTGTTGCCTTCCGCGAGCAGCGCGATGGACTCGACACCGTCCATGTCGGCGGCGACCGATACCGGTACCACGGCGCCATTCTCGGCGATGTCCGGGGCCTTGATCTTGATCGCATCGGATGCGGTATTGGATGCCGCACCGAGCGCGTCGGTAAGTGCCTCGTCGACGCTCTTCGCCTGGAAGGCCTTTTCGTTCCACGCGGCGACGACCGCCTGCGGGGCCAGCAGGCCGGCACCGACTGCGACACCGACGGTCCCGGCCGCCAGCGAACCCTTGAGGAATACGCGACGTTTGATGTTCATGGTCATCAACTTTCTCCTAACTAAACCTTGTTGATACTCGTGACTTGCTTTAAAGCGTGTAGAGATAGGCGACGATGGCATCGATCTCTTTGCCCGAAAGCGCCTCGTACTTTCCGAACGCCGGCATCCGTGTATCGGGATTGGCCACCATCGGGTCCCAGATCTGCGCGCGCAGTTTGGCCGGATCCGGGAACCGCGCCTTCATGGCGATCAGCGGCGGTCCGATATCGCCCGGGCTTTCGCCGTCGCCCATCATGTGGCAGGCGAGGCAGTTGCCCTTCCTGCGGTCGAAGGCAACCTCTTTGCCCATCTTGATGGTCTCGGCATCGGCAGCCCCGGCTGCCGTGGGCAGCATGCTTGCGCTGGCGAACAATGCAGCCAGGGATATGGCCGCTGTCGCGAAACTTGCGGTTTTCCGCATCGCCTTTCCTCCTATCGTTATCTTTGCGTGGTGTGTAGTGGGCCGTGCAGCGTTATGGTGTTGTTTTCGACATCCGGTTCGGCCTGATGCTGCTCTCCGACATGGCTCGTCACATCGGATTTCCCGTCAACCCGGGTAGGGAAGCTAGAATAATGCATTGATTTGCTTTCGCAAACATCTGCCTCGAATAAGACTCCAGCAAATTTTCTGATGGAATAAACTACGGTTTCGGCCGTCCTTTGTCGTCCTTTTCTTCATCTTCGGCGCGCAGGTCGACCAGTCTGGATTCGAGTCTCGACGCGTCGTAAAAGTTCAGCCCCGGCACCTTCAGCGCGATCTCCAGTTGCAGTATGGCCGCCTTCACGTCACCCGTAAGGTAATAATACTCGGCGAGATATTCGTGCCCGAGGGCACGTTTGTCCTGGTCGCCGGCGGCCCGCGAGAGCAGCTGATAGATCCGCGGTTCCTCTCCCCGGAAGTCCAGGAAGCGTTGCAGCCGTGTCTCGGCGTCGGCCGGCTTGCCGGCCGCCAGCGCGGTTTCGGCGTAGGTCAGATTGAGTGCCAGGCTGCCAGGGTCCGCAGTCAGCGAGCGTTCGAGGCGTTTCAACGCCCGCTCCGTGGCGCCTTGTTGCGCGTCGATCTGCGCCCTGGACACGACGAATTCGACCACCTCCGGATGCTGTTCGAGCAGACGGTCGAGGGTCTTGGCGGCATCGTCGAATTGTCCGGCGCGTATCTGGGCGAGCGCGATCCCGTAGCGCAGCGCCGCCTCGTTGCGGAATCGGCCATCCTCGAGCATCAGGCCGAGTTCGCGCACTGCCTCTTCGGGCCGGTCCATCTGACGCTGCACCAGATTGATGCGTGCCAGCTGATAGCGGAGGTCCTCGGGCGCCTGCCGATACGCAAACTGTTCGGCGCGGCCGAGCGCGTCCGCTGTGCGGCTGGTCGTGACCGGGTGGGTCATCAGGAATTCCGGCAGCTTGCTCGCGTATATCCGGTTCGCCTTTCCCATCCGATCGAAGAACGACGGCATCGCGCGCGGTTCGAAGCCGCTGTGTGCGAGGATGTCGATACCGACGCGGTCGGCTTCCTGTTCGTTCGCACGCGTGAAGTTGATCTGTTGCTGGATGAGTGCGGCCTGGCCGCCGACCGCCGCGGCCGCCGCCGCGTCACCGCCGACGGTCGCCCCGAGTACGATCGCGGCGAGCAGTACTGCAGCACTCGGGATACTCAGTTGGCTCGTGGATTCCCAGGCGCGCATCAGGTGCTGCTGGGTGACGTGTGCAATCTCGTGCGCCAACACGGCCGCCAGCTCGCTCTCGGTGTCGGTGGTCATCACGAGTCCCGAGAACACCCCGATGTGGCCACCCGGACCGGCGAACGCGTTGATCGTCGGATCGTCGATCAGGAAAAAGTGGAACGGTGTGCCCTTGACGTCGCTCGCGGCCACCAGCTTCTGCCCAAGGTGTTCGATGTAGTCGGCGAGCAGCGGGTCGTCCATCACCTTTTCGGATCGTCGCACGCCGCGCATGAAGGCCTTGCCGAGATCGCGCTCGCGTTTCGGCGACATCAGGCTGCCCGCCGAGTTGCCCAGGTCCGGCAGATCGGTATCGAGCGCCATGGCAGGCGGCGCCGGCGCCGCCAGCAGCAACAGGCTGAGCGCGATGCGTGCGCCCTTGGATGCGTTAACTGGTTTGTTCATGCAGATCATCGGCACCGGTCGTCGCCGGTCAGTTGAGTTGAATCCGTTGCCCCCAGGGAACCGGATCTTTTCCCTTGACCAGCCAGATCACCGGATAGTTCGGTTCGTGCTGCGGAAATCGCCCCTGCGCGTCGGTGAAGTACACCAGCAACTCGGGTCTGCCGCCCTGTTCGTCCAGCCATTCGAATACTGGACGGAAATCGGTGCCGCCGCCACCGTGGATCTCGGCCGGGCAGCGGAAGTCTTCCCACGGCTCGAATACCCAGGGGGCGCCGTCTGCCAGGTCGCTGTCGCAGGCCAACAGGGTTACCCGGGCGCGCATCTGACCTTTCAGGGCCGACACCTCGGACAGGAACTCGTCCATCTCGCCCGCACGGATCGAACCGCTGGTGTCGACCGCGACGACGATCTCCACCTGTGAACTCTTCAGTGACGGCAGGATCGCCTCGCCCTCGCGACGCGACGGCCGCATGTAGGTGAAGTCGTCGCGCGCCATCGCCGTCATGTAGCGCGCCAACAGCATGCGCCAGGGCAGTTGCGGCTGCAGCAGGTGATCGACCAGGCGCGCCATGCTGCCGCCCATCTTGCCGGCCTGCATCGCCTGCTGGGCCGCCCCGGCGAGCCTTTGCTGCCACTGTACCTCGAGCGTCTGGCGTTCCTCGGCGCTCAGTGGCGGAGGGGTAGGTTCGCCACGGCCGTCGCGATCATCGTCGCGCGGTGGCTGCTCGGTGCGCGACGCGTCGGCCTCGAGCGGCTTGGCGCCATCACCGTCCTGCTGCTCGGAAGGCTCGTCGAGCGGGGTGTCTCCGCCATGGTCGCGGTCGTCCTCGCGCTCGCTGTTGTCGCCCCCCCGGCCGGGCGCCTGTTGGGCGTTGTCCGGCTTGTCCGGTGCCTGCCCCTGCTGCCCGCCGCCGGACTGGTTGTCCTGGTCGAACAGGTGCTGATCGAGGGTCTCCGTTTGATCGTTCTCGTCGATCAGCGGATAGATCTCTTCGGCGGTCATGCCCAGGTACTGTGGCATCACGTTGCAGTTCGGGGGCGGCGTGAGTCCGTCCTCCAGCAGCAGCGGGTTGATCGCGTAGTCACATGCGAGATCCCAGCGGTGTTGCACACGATGCTGGCGGCGCGCGAAATGTGACAGCGCGCAGTGCAGGGCCTCGTGGGCCAGCATGAACTGGGTCTGGGACATCGACAGCGAGGCGATGTAATCGGCGTTGAAATAAAACTTGCGTGCGTCGGTCGCGGTGGTCGGGCACCAGTTCGGATCGGCCGCGGCCAGCGGCAGGCGCAACACCAGGGCGCCGAGAAAGGGTTTGTCGAGAATCAGCTTGGCACGCGCCGCGGTGAGCTTGGTCTCGATCGCCTGCAGATCCATCGCCGATCTCACTCGTACAGCATGACGTCGGCGATGGCGTTGGCCCAGGTCGCGAATGCAGGCACCTGAAACAGCGACTCGCCGATCGCCCGGTGCAGGTCGGAAACCAGCATCACGCCCATCTCGCGCTGCGGGAACCGGCCCGCATAGTCGAGAATGCGGCCCGTGATCGTGACCGCGTCGGGGGTTTCGGCGGCACGGATCGCGCGCCCCACCAGTGCGGCGGCCACCGCGTACTGCAGGTCGATCTCGTCCGGTACCGGCACCTCGCGACCGGCGACGATATCGTCCAGGTCGGGCATCTTGTCCAGGCTGTTGACGAACGCTGTGAGTTCGATGCCCGCGGCGGGTCCGACACACGCCTGCAGCGCGCCCTGCAGAAGGCTGCCGTGGTCGGCGAACTTCTGCAGGCTGCGGTGCGCGAATTCCCAGGAACGCGGCGACGGAAACGCCACCGGGTTGTGTGCCGGGTCGAAATCGAACAACAACTCCGGGCGGAAGCGCAGGAATGCGATGACCCGTTCGTCGATCGCATGCTGGTAGGCCCAGGCGACCCAGTCGTCGAGGTGGGTGTCGACCTCGAAATGCGAGAAGCGGTTGGCCAGCGGTGCGGGCATCGTGTAGGTGACCCCGCGATCGCCCTGGCGGTTGCCGGCCGCGAAGATCGCCCATCCGGCAGGCACCTCGTACTCGCCGAGCCGGCGATCGAGGATCAGCTGGTAGGCGGCGGCCGAGACGCTCGGCGGGGCCGACGTGATCTCGTCGAGAAACAGGATGCCGTGTTCGCCGTGGCGGGCCGCATTGGGCAGGATCGCCGGCGCGGCCCATTCGACGAACTCGCCGTTGCGAAACGGGATGCCGCGCAGGTCGCTGGGCTCCATCTGCGACAGCCGGATGTCGATCACCGGGGCCGCGTGACGCTCTCCGGTCTGGCGGATCATGTCGGATTTTCCGACGCCCGGCGGCCCCCAGAGCATCACCGGGGTGTGGTGTCCTTCGTGGGTACTGAGGAATTCGCGATCGAGAATGGTGAGCAACTGGGCGGGGCGCATCGGGACTCCTGCTACTGCGGCAGCCGCAAAGAATGGGAACGGCGCCGCGCGAGGTCAACCCCCGCGCGGAAATGGGTTCGCGGCACCGTCGCGCCCGGGGCGCAACAGAAAAGCCCCTTGTCAGTGTTTAGAAAACCAGAGTATTCTAATGCCCCTCTTGATTGAGATAAGAGCCGCTGCGCCGGGCAGAATCCGGCTCCAGTCCTGCCGTCAACGATGTGCGCCGCACAGGGTGCGGCCGGTGGAGCAGGCTGGCGAGAGGGGCGACAGAAGTTGGCTTAATTCGGAGATCGGACATGAACCAGTTCTACTACGACGCGGTCACCAAGATGGAAGAGATGGGCGTCGACGAAGAGTATATCCAGGGTTGGCAGGCAGGCTTCCTGGGTAACCCGCAGCGCGAAGAACAGCGTGTGACCGAGGCCTACGAGGCGGGTTACGGCGACGGTGAAGAAAAAACCACCGACAATTTTGGTGACTGGGTTAAGGGCTGATCGCTTTTCCGGTTCTCAAGACGAAAGAGGCGGGTGATCCCCGCCTTTTTTCTTGCCTGCAGGGGCGCACAGACGCGTATCGAAACCGACTGACGGGGTGTGCGCGGGCCTATTCGAACAGGTTGGCGACCGCGCGACGGATCTCGCGATCGATCTCGATGCCGTCGCGGTCCATCACCTGATCGATGACCCAGCGGTTTTCCTGCGATTCGCCCATCACCTGTTGAATTTCGAAGCCCAGGTGCCGCATGAACGGATACGACGGCCCCTGTTCGGTGTAGTTCAGTTCGGCGTATTCCGTCCCGCGCTCGTTGAGCCGTTGCACGAAAGGTCCGACATAGTCGCCGGGGCCGAAGATATCGACGCTGTTGTCGTGCAGATGTCCGGCGAGGGACTTGGCGACCGCGATCACCAGCTGGCGGCGATCTTCATCTTCGAGTCCGAGCTGTTGCCGGGCGAGGCGGTCGACGATCTGCACCTGGAAGATCAGGTACTCGATGATCACCGCGAAGCGCTGTTCGTCGGATTCGTAGACGAAATCCTGGCCGTGCAGGTTGATCGCCTTGTCTTTGGCGATGCGCCACGCGATGAACCCGAGCGCGCCGGCGATCTCGTCGAGTGAGCGTTCGGCGGCATCGTCGTGCCAGCGGCTCTTGATCCTCAATGCCACGGGGGTCTCTCCATCGGAAACTCGGTATGCCGCTCACTATCGCACGAAGTCGTGCGCAAATTGCCATGGCATGCACGCTGGTTGGCGCGCGGGGCGGCGATTGGCTTGCGGCGAATAGTCGAGTATTTTACTTGGTAACAGCCTTGCAGCACGGCTGCCCGGAGTCCCCATGCAGACCCTGATCGATGCGGTTCAGCACAACTGCGACATTGTCGACGCACGGCACGGCACCGACTACGGCATGTGCACCTACCTGCTGAAGATGCGCGAGCGCTACCGTTGGGAGCGCGGCCTGCCGTTGGGCGCACCGCTGGGCCGCGAGGCGGTCGGGGACTGGTTGAGCACCCGGGAAGCGCACCTCGAGGCGCTCGAACAGGCCGATTTCCGTACGCTGGAGATCGATGGCGCGACGCTCGACCCGTTCGACGCGGAAGCGGTGAACGATGCGCTCGGCAGTCGCCGACTGGCGTACAGCGCCGGTCTGGTGCACGGCGGGCGTCCGCATTTCTTTCTCGCCGAGTTGGAGGGTGAGCGACGCGCGGAGAGCGGATTCGTCCTGCGCGTCACCGGGCGCGAACTGGCACGCTGCCTGAATGCGCCGCCGGCGATGACCCGTGGCTCGACGATCTTTCTGCGCCGCGAGTCGCTGCGCCGTTTTCTCTGGGAAAAGTACGAATCGTGGCTGTGGAGCCGGTCTAAGAACGCGATGGCGCGCGCGGTCGCGTGCTATCCGTTCGATCATGCACTCGACCAGGCGCTGGATGCGATGACCGAGGCCGAGATGGCGAGCATCGAGGCCCACGAGCGCGGCGAGTATCAGGCGGGACTGGATCTGGGCGACGCCTGGGAGTCGATGTTGATGGATATCGGCATGACGCCGGCCGAGCTCATGGCGCGGGCGGTGCGCGACCATCTCGCGGACTGCACCCACACCCTGCCGACCCTGCTCGGGCACGATCGTGAGGCCTCGCTGCATTTCTTCATCGCCAACCTCGGGGCGATGCGTCGCCAGCTGTTCCCGGCATTGGAGGTGGCCTACGACACCTGGCTGGTCAGCGGCGACACGACGCCGATGGGTGCGCTCGCCGGGCGGGCCGCGGATCACTGGCGCGGCCTGGCATTGCAGATGCTCGATCTGCACCGTCGGTTCGGCGAGCGTGCGGCCGGGAATATCGCCGCGTTGGTGGAACAGTCCACCCTGTGACGGGCGTTTTTGCCCGGCGCGGCGGCAGGCGGGATAATGTGCTGATGTCAAAGAACTGAGCGGCGGACGGCAGCATGTCCAATCCTTTCCCAGTCGAGCGTACCGTGGCACCTCTTTCGACCTTTCGCGAGGTCAAGCCGGGTAGCTTCATCTTCGAGCGTCCCAATACGATTCCGGCCGACTGGTGCGACGAGATGATCCGTCGATTCGAGGCACATCCGGAACAACAGAATCAGGGGCGCATCGGCCAGGTGCAGGACCTCGACAGCGAGATCAAGCGGACCATGGACCTCGTGGTCAGCGGTCGCGAGGAATGGAAGGACATCGATCAGCTGTTTTTTCGCTGCGTCGGGGCCGCCCTGTCGGAACTGCGTCAGACCTTTCCGTTCTTCAAGGGACCGTTCAAGGACATGGGCTACCAGATCCAGCGCTATCTGCCGGGTGAGTTCTACCACTGGCATATCGACGGCGGCAGCCATGAGTTCAGCCAGCGTCAGCTGGTCGTGCTGTGGTATCTGAACGACGTCCCGGGCCCGGGCGGCGAGACCGAGTTTCTGTACCAGGACGTCCAGGTGCGTCCAGAGCGGGGCAAGATGATCGTGTTTCCGCCGTTCTGGACTCACGAACACCGCGCGGCGACTTTGCACGCCGGGGTTAAGTACATCGCCACGACCTGGGTGGTGTTCCGCTGAGATGCCCAGCCTGCTCGCGATCATCGAGCTGGGCGGCTATCCGAACCTGCTCCCGCTGTACCAGCGGCTGGGTTTCGACGCCGAGGTCGTGAACTCGCAGCGCAAGGCACGCAACCTGCTCAAACGTTCGGTGCCCGACGTGATCGTCGCCGAGTACATCTTCCAGTCTGATTTCCGCGACCGCACCTCCAACCTCGAGACCCTGATGGCGGTGCTGCAACGCCATCCCTCGGTGAAGGTGGTCGTGTTCCACCTGCCCGAGCAGGCCGACAAGCTGGCCGCGCTGGAGGCCCGCTTCCGGTTGTTCGCCAAACTACCCCTGCCGGTCAGCAGCGAGGCTGTGGAATCCGTGCTCCGCGAAGCCCTCACGGCCCCCGCGGGCGGCGCCTGAGCAACGCCCGCAGCGTCGCGGCCGATTGCGGTTTGCATCGGTCGCTGATTGCAAATTGCAATCCAGTGTTTGCATGAAATATATAAGTCTCTGAAAAACTGGACATTTACGTATGGCATAGGGCTTGCTGCTCGAGGTGACAACGGCGCCGCGGCCAGCACCCTGGCGGGTGCCGTCGTGTGTATCGAACACCGACTGGAGCCCGCCCTTGAACCGTGTCCGCCATCATTGCGCGCCGGCACCGATCGCCGCTTCACCCCGTGCGGTCTTTCGGCCAACCGGGGTCTGCGGTCGGGTCGCCGGGGTACAGCCGTGTGAGCTGATCGCTCCGGGTTGCTTCGCCCGCGTGCGGCCGACACGACCGGCCGTCCGGTTGTCGTGCGGCGCGGGCGGTCGAGGTACAGGCAGGGGGTGCTGCGTACCTGGCGCCGTCGGGGCGCGCCGTCGGTGGGCGGGATCGTGACCGGCGTGACCCAGTTCGCCCAGCAGTGTCGACTGCGCGCGCAGCTCTGCGATCAGCGTGAACGGCTGATGCGCATCGCCTGGTCGTGGTGCCAGTCGACCGCTCTGGCCGACGATCTTGTCCAGGAGACGCTGACGCGGGCGCTCGCGAAGCTCGGAAGCCTGCGCGACGAAGAGCGCCTCGAGGTCTGGGTCACGCGCATCATGGTCAATCTCTACCGTGACCAGTACCGCCGCACCGAACCGGAATCGGCCGAGAACCTGATACTGGTCAGCGAAGACGACGGGCCCGAACAGCTGGTCGAACGCGAGGACATGGTCCGCCGCACGCGCCACGCCTTGTGGCAGCTCAGCGAAGGGCAGCGCCAGGTGATCGCGCTGGTCGACCTGTCCGAGTTCAGTTACGCCGATACTGCGCGGATCCTGGACCTGCCGGTGGGCACCGTGATGAGCCGCCTGTGGCGCGCCCGTCAGAACCTGCGCCGGTCGTTGGAGAAACAGCTTGGTAGCGGGCACCCGGCGACACAGTCGAACCGCCGCACGTCGACCTGAGAACTTCTCGCCCCGTCGCCGCGGGAGTTGTGCGCCGGGTCAATCCATCGGTACTAGTGGTTCACCGCGGCGAGCAGCGCCTGGACGCCGTGACCCGGGTGGCCGTGCGGTGTTTGTCGGTAGACCCAGACGCTGGCCGGCGGCAGGTTCCAGAGGACGCGCTGCACGCGCTCGCCCTCGAGGCCCAGCGCGGCCACCAGGGTTTCGGGAATCGGTGGCCGCGGCGAATAGGTGAACTGGATCAGCTGGCCACCGGGCGCCAGTACCGCGAACACCTGCGAGAGTATCCGCGTCCGCGTCCAGTTGCGCATACTCAGCAACGGCAGGCTGGACACCACGGTATCGACCGGTAGGAAGTGCGATGCCTCCAGCAGGCCGGTCAGCCGCGCCGCGTCACCGGTCAGCACCCGCAGCGTCGGGAACTTGCGCCCCAGTTCGCGCGCCAGTGCGGGGTCTTTTTCGATCGACAGCAGATCCAGCGATGCAACGCCGCGTGCCAGCAGTGCGCGCGTCACCGCACCGGTACCGGCGCCCAGTTCGAGCGTGCGTCCCGGGTTCAGAGGCAACTGGCGCGCCATCGCCCACGCCAATCCGTCACTGCTGGGGACCACCGCTCCCATCTGCAGCGGGTTGCGCAGCCATGCGGACAGAAAATGGGGTTTGAGTCTGAGGCCCTCGGACACAACGCCTCCCTGGGCATTCTTTTAATTCATCCTACCAGCAGGACCGCGCGACGGATGCGAAATTCCACAACAATTTGTGTGATTCACCGAACCCTTTTCGCTCTGCCCAAGCAACCTGTCCGCCGCGACAGCCCGTCACAGGTTCAACGCGGCGTGGCGCCGAGGCGGCGCGCGATCTCGACGATCTGGGCGCGCGGTGGATACGCGGTGTCCGGTTCCTCCAGGTGTTGTTGCCAGGCGATGAAACTGGCCTGCAGGTGCGGGTCGGTATGTTGGCAGCCAAGCACGCGCACGCGTACATCCCCGATCCGCCATGGACCCTCACCGGTGATCTCGCCGCGTACCAGATGGGCGGCGTCCCGCGGCGTCGAGCGGTGCCAGTAGAGATCGAGATACAGAAGGCCCAGCGGATGCGTGAAGCATGCCGCTACCAGGTGTTCGTGGCCGTCCGGGTGGCGGACTACCAGCGGAGCGGTGACTGAATCGATGGCCGGCACGGCTTCAACCGCACAGCGCCTCGAACCGCGCCTTGACCGCGTGTTCACGCATCGCCTCGGCCTGCGTCTTGTCGGCGATTGCCGGTGATTCCTCCCAGCGCTGGGTTGCGTGGTTGTAGACCGAGAAACGAAAGTGTCGGCCGGACTTGAATACCTGGCTGACGTCTTTTGCGGCCTGGGCCAGGGCCTCCATCCGCGACAAACCCTGCGGTATGCCTTCGTGCGCCCGGGAAGGGGCCGGCGCTGCAACGTCCGGGTTCGGCGTATCGTTGAGGTGGATCTGGTGATCGCGGATCTCGCCGGCCGGCTTGAGTTCGACATGATCGACCTGAGGCAGGCGCGCGACGATGTAGCCCGCCATCAGGCGACCCAGCTTGTGATCTTCATTGTCCAGTGCGGTCAGCAGCTTGTTCGCGGCGATCTGGGCGCGCAACAGCTGGTCGGGACGCTCCACCCATTCGCGGTTGACCTGCCAGCCGCGATCCATGTCGGCATCCATCTTGGCGAAGAAATCCTGCGCCTGGGCGATGAACGTCTCGGGCACATTGAGTTCCAGCAATTGGTCGTCGATCACTACCTTCAGTATCATCGTCGGTCCGGGGCGGCTGCGTGGCGAGGTCGTATTTTACGGGCATCGCGGTGCGAAATCCCGGCTGCCCGCCGCGGATATCCCCCACCAACCAGGATGGCTACCGGATGCTGATCGAGATCCCCGAACTCCTCAACGCTGCGCAACTCGACAAGATCCACGAACTGCTCGATGGTGCGCAGTTCGCAGACGGGCGGCTGACCGCCGGCATGGCGGCCAGCAAGGTCAAGAGCAACGAGGAACTCGCACCAGATCCCGCGCTGCTGCAACGCTTGTACCGCATCGTGATGGCCAGTGTCGGGCATAACGCAATCTTTCGTAGCGCCGCGCTGCCGGCCAAGGTCGCGGATTTCATATTCGCGCGCTACCAGCCGGGGATGCGTTACGGCGACCACGTCGACGATCCGATCATGGGGCAGGGGCCCAAGTTCCGCACCGACGTCTCGATGACGATCTTCCTCAATCCTCCGGAGAGCTATACGGGAGGTGAACTGGTGATCCGCACGCCGTTCGGTGAGCAGCAGGTGAAGTTGCCCGCCGGGCATGCGGTGGTATACCCGTCCGCCAGCGTGCACCGGGTCGCCGAGGTGACGCGTGGCGAACGCCTGGTCGCGCTGACCTGGATCCAGAGTTTCGTGCGCGATGCCGCACGGCGTGAACTGCTGTTCGAACTCGACCAGGCGCGCGAGCATCTGCTGAAGACCGATCCCGAGAGCGACGTGACCAAGCACGTGGACCGTTCGTACGTGAACCTGTTGCGGATGTGGGCGGACGTCTAGATCAAGCATGGGTTCGATGACGTCGCGGACGCGGGTGGGTTCGCGCTGCGCGCAGCTGGTTGTTGTAAGCGCTCGGCGGAGCGCACCCGCCCTTCTTTCTTTTGCTTGCCCAAAAGAAAGAAGGCAAAGAAAAAGGCACCCCCAAGGCTTGGCCCGCGCTGTGCGCGGACTACCCTGCGCTCCTCGGCGCAAAACGGGCGCTGCGGAACTCCCTCGCTACGCTCGGTCAGACAGTCCTCGCGCTCATCCGTTTTCCGCCTGTGGTGCTCGGCTGCACCAAGGGGGAACTGGTGCTGCGTAGCCGGCTATCGTCTCCCAGAGCCCCGTGGACGCCGCCGAGCATCGCAGCGGCGGGCGGGACCAAGCGAGGGGTGTCTGAGCGACCGCCAGGGAGCGAGTTCCCGAGCGCCGCCCGACGCGAGAAGCACAGGGCACCCCTCGCCAACGGCGAGGGGCAAGTCGTCGGGTGCCCTTTCTTTTGGGTCCTTTTCTTTGGGCACGCAAAGAAAAGGATCGCGGGTGCGCTCCGCCGAGCGCTTTCTGATGGCAGCCGCGCAGCGCCAACAACCGGCGTCCCGCCAGTGAGCGCCTTTACCGGCCCGGTAACGAAAAAGCAGCCCGAAGGCTGCCTTTTCTTGCATCGCGGGGTCGTCACCCCACGACAGCCGATCGCTCAATAACCACCCTTGCGGGCGACGTATGGCAGACCGGCGATGCGATTGCCCTGCTTGCTCGGCGCACCCGGAAACAGGTTGTACAGGTCTTTGCTGCTGACCTTCTTGCCCCAGACCTTGCCCATGTCCTTGTTGATCTGGCGTTCCATCGGCTGATTGCCGTTGTTGTTGAAATACTCGTCGCGCAGGTACTTCAGCACGTCCCAGTGTTCCTGCGTGAGTTCGCCCATGGTGTCATCCGCTGCGGCCAGCGCCTTCGCGACATCCTCGTCCCACTGGGTCGGGTCGACCAGGTTGCCATTCCCATCGGTCTCGACGGTCTTGCCGTTTACTTCCAATGCCATCTGTATGCTCCTCTTGTATGGCGAGTGTTATCGCATAACTGCCCGGGGCGCGACCGCTGAGCGGCCGGCCTGCGTCCGCCGCATAGCGCGGCGGCCCGATCTTCGGTCGGCGATTCTATTTGAATATCAGCGTTTGTTAAACCGGGCTACGGAAGGCGGGCCCGGGGCCCGCTGGAGCGGTGGGCAGCCGGACACCGGCGCCAGGGCAGGGGCGTTCAGCGGTCGTCTTCGGCCTTCTTGACCGCGTCGATCCCCTTGTGCGGGAGGAAGATGCCGCAGCCCATGTGGCGCAGCGGACCTATGCCTTCCTGCTGCAGGCGCACCGCCTCGTCCGCGGTCAGGTCCGCGATCATGATGCTGCGCGTCAGGATCGGCCCGTTCGGACCGCTCATCTCCGAGGTCTTTCCGCACAGCGCCTTTTTGACCCGGATGCCGCGCTCCGCCAGTGAGGAGACAATGCGATGCAGGAAGGCGTTTTCGTCGGTGTCTTCACCGGGTTCCAGCACGACGCTGCGTGAAAACACCGTTCCCTGGCTCGACAACATCTTCGTCTTGGCCCTGCCGACGGTCAGCGAGCAGCCGGCGACGTCGAGCCGTGCCCCACGCAAGGCGTCCTCGACGTCCTGGCGGCGGTCCTTGGTGACCCGCAGGGTCAGCTTGGTGCGCCGCGACAGGATCAGTTTCTGACCGAGCTTGGGGTCCGGACGCTCCCAGCCGTTCTGCGACCCGGCGAGGTGGATGTTGTGCACCGCGATCCTGTGGTCCGCTCCCAGTTCGGGCAGGTGCTCGGCGATCGCCGCGGACAGATCGTACGCATGGTCGACCGGCAGCTCGCGGCACTCGATATCGAACACCAGGTCGATCACCTCGTCGGTGATCTCGAATGCCTTCGGTTTGTCGTCGTCCTGCCAGAACATCGTGCGTATCTCTCGGGTACTTTGGATAATTAGACCGCGCAAGGCCGCGCTTAGTTTTCCGGAATCTGTGCCTGCAGGGCGTCGCGGTCGAACCACCACTGGTCCTGGACCAGGACGTCGACGACGTTGCGCAGCCGCACCAGGAACTTGTCGGGATCGTTCAGCTCGAGGCGTTCGATCCAGAGATCGAACTGCGCCTGCGTCTCGATCTCGCTGTGCCGACGGGCAACCCGCCCGAGCAGCTGTTGGGCGAAGAACAGCAGGCGGTCGCGGTCCGGGCCCTCCTCGGCACGCACGTCGGCGATGAAACACGCGGTCGCGGCCGCTACCGCGGCGCCGTCGGAGTCGTCGGGCGTGTCGTCGACCACGTGGCTCAGCAGGTTGACCGAGATTTCGGGATCGATCGGAAAGGTCACGCCGAGCCAGATGCCGTGCCCGAGCGCGATCAGCGAGTCCGGCTGGTCAGATTCGTACATCACGTTGCAGGCATCGGCAGCCGCTGCCCAGTTACGTTCGGCGACGCAGATGCCGAATGCCGTCTGGGTGATCGGCCAGGCCTCGGACCCGCGTTCAAGGATCTGCAGCGCGCGACCGATCTCCAGTTGCAGCGCGGCGCGCTGCGTGGGCGGCGCGTTCTCCGGCAGGCGTTCGAGCTGGGTGCGCAACTCCACCAGCGCGCCTTCGAGCTGCGCCTGCTGGCCGAGTTGCTTGTGCAGCGACTCGGCCGCGGTGTCTTCGAGCTGGTCGGGGTTGAAGTAGTCGATCATCTGCTCAGTACCTGCTGCTGAAGGTCGCCTCGAGCTGGTCTTCCCAGTCGGCCGGCGTGTCCGGGTAGGGCGGTTTGACGTCGAACCTGAGGAACATCTCGCCCTGACGGGCGAATTCCTTCACCGCGTCTTTGAGTTCGTCGAACGTCTGAATCTCCTGGTTGGCGATCAGTATCTGGCTCAGATAGAGCATGTCTGCAGGCTTCCCTTGGCGTTGGCTCGGTGGCGGTATTGTCCTGGAACACGGCATAGGGTAACCCTGGGATCGGCCGGGGCATCACACAACCGCGCAGTACCGTGCTGCCTGTGCGCCCCGCTCAATCGCATGCCTGGGGTTCCGGAAGGCGCTGGTGGTAGCGGGCCCGGTAGATCAGGCGCTTCGCGCCCGATTCGGCGGCGTCGCGAAAGCCGTCCCGACGGTGCAGCACGTTGTTGCTCACGATGCCCTCGCCGGCCTGCAGGCGGTGTCGCAGGCGATGGTCGTCGTCCGAGTCGAGTAGCTCGAGCAGGTATGCCGCCGCATCCCGGGTCGCCGGATCGTCCTTCCAGATGACATTGCGTTGCCGCGCCGAGTAGCGCATGTGCAGCTTGCCGTCGAGAGGCGACACGGAGAATACCGGGCCGCTGTGGTGTGGTCGTATCTGCACGCCGCCCTCGACGTTGCCGGGGATGGTGAGGGCGTCCGTTGCCATCAGTGCGGCGACCCATGCCGGATTGGCGTCGCGCAGGCGGATGAAGGCGATCTCGTGGTCGAGGAGTTCGTTGCTGCCGCCCTCGTCTGCGGGCTGGGCACAAAACAACATCCAGGCCCGCACCTGGTGTTGTGTGGCGTTGTAATAGCCGTCGGTGTGCCAGCCGAGCGGGCGGTTGGTATAGGGGATGTAGACGTGCTCGGTCGCGGTCTCCTTGACCGTGATCGCCGTGATGCCGCTGTCTTCGGCGCACAGATTGCGGTCGATTTCGCTCAGGCCGAGCCGTTGGCCGAAGCGCCGCAGCGCGGGTTCGAGGGCCTGCGGCACCTTGCCTGCGCGGAACAGCGCAAAATTGTGCGTGGCGCAGGCGCACAGCAGTGCGTGGCGTTCCGCCTCGCGCAGGTTGTTGAGATCTTCGATCGGGATCGGCGTCGCCGGCAGCGGTGCGTCGAGCTTGGCGGCGCGCCAAGGAACGTACGCGGCGTCGTCGTCGAGGGCGAACGGCGATCCGAATGGTGTCGTTGACGGTTGCTGTGACATCAATTGGCGGACCTCGGCGGGGTGACCCGGGCGCGTACGTGGGGCATTAAGATTAGACTATCCTGATATTTTAATTCCAATGGACCGACCGGTGGGATAAGCCTCGTAGATTCAAGGCACTGCATTCTGCGTTTGATCCAGGTCAAATAACCGCATATCCCGAAAGGGATAGTCACTTACACCCTCTATCCCCCAATGGTGGAGTATGGACGGATTCAATGCTCCCCTAATATTAGCCACCGTTGATAGGGGGCCTGCGCCCGCGCATCGTCCACTCGCGCCCAGGGCCTGGTGTCGACCC
The DNA here is from genome assembly GCA_024235395.1 of Chromatiaceae bacterium. Taxonomy (NCBI): domain Bacteria; kingdom Pseudomonadati; phylum Pseudomonadota; class Gammaproteobacteria; order Chromatiales; family Chromatiaceae; species Chromatiaceae bacterium. The sequence continues at coordinate 1,040,959 of JACKMK010000001.1, read as the reverse complement.
GACCTCCTATCCGGTGTGTGACCCAGGTTCACGTCGTTCGGTCGAAGAAATCGGCTCGGCGACTGCGGAATTCCGCCAAATACGAACGATTAGTCAGGAGAAACAGCGACATGGCAATCGACCAGTATCCAACACCCATGCTCGATCAGCTCGAGGAAGGTCCGTGGCCCAGCTTTATCAGCGGCATCAAGCGTCTGCGCGATCAGCATCCGGATGCGCGCATCAACGAGATGACCAACTCACTGCTCGGCCAGCTCGAGCACTCCTACGAGACCCGCAAGGGATATTGGAAAGGCGGTACGGTTTCGGTGTACGGCTACGGCGGTGGCATCATTCCGCGCTTCTCCGAGGTCGGTAAGGCATTCCCCAAATCGAAAGAATTCCACACGCTGCGCGTTCAGCCGCCGGCGGGTAACCACTACAGCACCGGCATGCTGCGTCAGCTCGCCGACAGCTGGGAGAAGTGGGGTTCGGGCCTGGTGACCTTCCACGGTCAGACCGGCAACATCATGTTCATCGGTACCACGACCGAGAACACCCAGCACTTCTTCGACGAGATCAACGACTATGGCTGGGACCTGGGTGGTGCCGGCCCCTGTGTGCGTACCGCGATGTCGTGCGTCGGTGCGGCCCGTTGCGAGATGTCGTGTACCAACGAGCAGAAGGCGCACCGCCTGCTGGTCAACAACTTCACCGACGACGTGCACCGTCCGGCGTTGCCGTACAAGTTCAAGTTCAAGGTGTCGGGTTGCCCGAACGACTGCCAGAACGCGATAGAGCGTGCCGACTTCGCTGTGATCGGAACCTGGCGCGACGACATGAAGGTCAACCAGGAAGAGTGGAAGGCCTATGTCGGTCGCAAGGGTCGTCAGCACACCATCGACAACATCATCAGCCGTTGCCCGACCAAGGCACTTTCGCTGAAGGACGACGACTCGCTGGAAGTCAACAACAAGGACTGCGTGCGCTGCATGCACTGCCTGAACGTCGTGCCGAAGGCGTTGCATCCCGGCGACGACAAGGGTGTCACGATCCTGATCGGCGGCAAGCGTACGCTGAAGATCGGTGACCTGATGGGTACCGTCGTGGTGCCGTTCAAGAAACTCGAAACCGAGGAAGACTGGGAATCGCTGGTCGAGCTCGCCGAAGAGATCATTGATTTCTGGGCAGAGAACGCGCTCGAGCACGAGCGTTGCGGCGAGATGATCGAGCGTATCGGCCTGGTCAACTTCCTGGAGGGCGTCGGCGTCGACGTCGACCCGAACATGGTCAACCACCCGCGCGAGTGTTCCTACGTCCGTATGGATGGCTGGGACGACGAGGCGATCAAGTGGTTTGACCGTCAGGCCGAAGCGTCCTAACCCAGGTCCTTCGTTAGCGAACCCATACCTCGCGAGACGGCTGCATCGGCAGCCGTCCCGCAGGGAAAGCTTTACGCGAATAGCCCCGCTCTTTGGAGGGAAAAATGGCGAAAGAAATGCGTGAACCGATCGAGACCGGCTGTCCCGACCCGTTCCAGTACATGCACCCGGTTATGCGTCGCAACTTCGGTTTGTGGGCCTACCACGAGCATCCGCGTCCGGGCGTCCTGCTGCACGTCGCGAAAAACGGTGACAAGGTGTGGACCGTCCGTGTCGGTACCCAGCGTATCCTCGACGTGTTCACCCTGCGCACCCTGTGCGACATCGGCGATACCTACGGCGAAGGCTACGTGCACTTCACCATCCGTTCGAACATCGAATACATGGTCACCGACGAAGCCAAGGTTCAGCCGCTGATCGACGCGATCGAAAAGGCGGGCTTCATCGTCGGTGGTACCCAGAACTCCGTCACGATGATCTCGCATACCCAGGGTTGGTTGCACTGCGACATCCCGGGTACCGACGCATCGGGCGTGGTCAAGTCGATGATGGACGAACTGATCGACGAGTTCCGTAACGCGAACATGCCGAACCGTGTACACATCACCACCTCGTGCTGCCAGATCAACTGCGGCGGCCAGGGTGACATCGCGATCAACGTGCAGCACACCAAGCCGCCGAAGATCAACCACGATCTGGTCGCCAACGTCTGCGAGCGCCCGTCGGTCGTCGCGCGTTGCCCGGTCGCGGCCATTCGCCCGGCCATGGTCAACGGCAAGCCGTCGCTGGAAGTCGACGAGAAGAAGTGCATCTGCTGCGGTGCCTGCTTCCCGCCGTGCCCGCCCATGCAGATCAACGATGCCGAACACACCAAATTGGCGATCTGGGTCGGTGGCAACCACTCGAATGCGCGTGGCAAGCCGACCTTCCAGAAGCTGGTTGCAGCGGGTATCCCGAACAATCCGCCGCGTTGGCCGGAAGCGACCGCCATCGTCAAGCGCATCCTCAAAGCCTACAAAGAAGGCGCACACGATTGGGAGCGCATCAACGAGTGGATCGAGCGTATCGGTTGGCCGCGTTTCTTCGAAGAAGTCGAGCTGCCGTTCACCAAGTACCACATCGACAACTGGCGTGGTGCCCGTAAGAGCTTGAACTCCTCCGCATACATCCGCTTCTGATAGCGGTTACAGACGAGGTCAAACGACGTTATGAAACTGGCAGTACAGGTGAACGAGGGTCCCTACCAGCATCAGGCGACCGACTCGGCTTACCACTTCACCAAGGCCGCGCTGGAAAAAGGCCACGAAGTGTTCCGCGTGTTCTTCTATCACGACGGCGTGCTCAACGGCACGCGTCTGACCACGCCGCCGCAGGACGATCGCAATATCGTCAATCGCTGGGTGGAGCTGGCAGAGAAGTATGACCTCGATCTGGTCTTGTGCGTGGCCGCGGCTCAGCGCCGCGGCCTCGTCGACGACGGTGAGGCACAGCGCAACGGTAAGGATGCAACCAACATCGCGCCCAAGTTCCGGATTTCCGGCCTGGGTCAGCTGATCGAGGCCGCCATCCAGGCCGACCGTCTGGTTGTGTTCGGTGACTGAGGGAGAGATTCGCGATGTCTGATATCAAGAAGTTCATGTATCTCAACCGTCGTGCTCCCTACGGCACCATCTATGCCTGGGAATCGCTCGAAGTGGTGCTGATCGGCGCGGCATTCGACCAGGAAGTCAGCCTGATGTTCATGGATGACGGCGTGTTTCAGCTGGTCAAGGGCAGCGACACCTCGGAGTCGGAAATGAAGAATTTCATGCCGACCTACCGCACGCTGGGTGACTACGGTGTCCGTCACTTGTATGTCGACAAGGCGTCCCTGGAGGCACGCGGTTTGTCGCAGGACGATCTCATCGAGGTTGCCTGGGAAGACTTCGAGACCGAAGAAGAAGTCGACAACATTGTCGAAGTGCTGGATGCGGACCAGGTTGCCAAGGCGCTGGCCGAATCCGAAGTCTCATTCAGTTTCTGAGGTGCCGCCATGGCTGATCTGCATACTGTAAACAAGTCGCCGTTCGAGAAGAATTCGCTGGAAGCGGCGATCAAGTGCTCGCTGGCTGGTTCTTCGATCCTTTTGATCGAAGATGGCGTCTACGGCGCCATGCGTGGCACTACTGCCGAGGCAATGGTGAAGGGCGCAATGGGCGACAAGAAAGTCTACGCCCTCAAGTCCGACCTGATGGCGCGCGCGATCAAAGACGATCGCATCATCGAGGGTATCGAGGTGGTCGACTACGCGGGATTCGTCGATCTGGTGGAAGCCAACGACAAGGTACAGGCCTGGTTATAAAACCGGGTCGACATAGCAAACTCTTTCGGAGAGGAAATAGACATGCCTATCGAAGTGAATGGTAAGACCCTGGAAACCGACGAAGAAGGTTACCTGGCCAACATCAACGAGTGGGAGCCCGGCGTCGCCGAGGTGATGGCGAAGGAAGACGAACTGGAGCTCACCGATGAGCACTGGGACATCATCAACTTCCTGCGCGAATACTACGAGGAATACCAGATTGCACCGGCGGTCCGTGTTCTGACCAAGGCCGTCGGCAAGAAGATGGGCAAGGACAAGGGCAACAGCAAGTACCTGTACGGCCTGTTCCCGTACGGTCCGGGCAAGCAGGCATGCCGCTACGCCGGTCTGCCGAAGCCGACCGGCTGCGTCTGATCCGCTGCTGATCCTCCGGGCGGATCTCACAGGATCCGCCCGGTCCATCTAACGAAGAGAGGTTTTCGGAAACATGTCGTTTCTGACGATCGCATTTGCCGCGCTGTTTTACGCCGCCACCGTTTTGCTGGTGGTGGGTCTGGCCCGTCGCATCCTGCTGTACTGGAAGACTCCAGCGCCGCTCAAGATCCCCACTACGCCGGCACCGGTAACGCAAGGCGGCGTCGTGCTGCGCATGTTCCGCGAAGTGGTGTTTTTCGAAAGCCTTTTCAAGTCGACCAAGTGGACCTGGCTGTTCGGCTGGGTGTTTCACATGGCGTTGTTCGCGGTGCTGTTCCGCCATCTGCGCTATTTCACCGAGATCGAATGGCTCATGGACCTGACCGCGTTCGTCGGACCCTTGTTCAAGTACCTGGCGTTCGCAATGATCATCGGCCTGCTTGGTCTTTGGGGACGCCGGCTGTTCGTCGACCGGGTACGGTACATCTCGGCACCGTCCGACCATCTGATGTTGTTGCTGCTGCTGTTGATTGGCATCAGCGGCGCGATGACCACGTTCGTCGCACATACCGACGTGGTCGCGGTGAAGGCATTCTTCCGCAGCCTGATGTATTTCAACTTCAGTGAGATGCCGAATCTGCCGACCGATCCGTTCATCATCGTGCATCTGTCGCTGGTTGCATTGCTCATGATCATCTTCCCGATCAGCAAGCTGTTGCATGCGCCCGGTGTGTTTTTCAGCCCGACCCGGAATCAGGTCGACAACCCCCGCGAGCAGCGTCACGTCGCCGATTGGGCGCGCCAGCTGGAACACTAAGTCGGAACAAGGTCAGCGAGCATGGCAAAAGCAGATTTTGAAATCCCCGAGCTGAAAGAATATCCGGAAGTCCCCGCGGTCGTGCCGGGCACGATGGCGCACAGTCATCCGTATATCGCGAAACCGGAGTTCCAGGAGCCGCTGAACTTTCCCGGTGAGCTGGTCGACGGTTGGCAGGATAAGGCCATCGAGGCGATGGGCGATCTGCTTGGCAAGTACCGCTCCCTTCAGGTGTATCTTGACTCCTGCGTGAAGTGCGGCGCCTGCACGGACAAGTGTCATTACTACCTCGGCACCAGTGATCCGAAGAACATGCCGGTCGGTCGTCAGGACCTGCTGCGCAAGGTCTATCGGCGCTATTTCACGTTCGCGGGCAAGTACTTCCCGAAACTGGTGGGTGCCGAAGACCTCACGAAGGAAGTACTGGACGACTGGTACAGCTATTTCCACCAGTGCTCGCAATGTCGCCGTTGCTCGGTGTTTTGCCCGTATGGCATCGACACCGCCGAGATCTCGATGGCGGCGCGCGAGATCATGGACCGCATCGGGGTTGGCCAGAAGTACTGCAACGAGATCATCGGCAAGGTTTACAAGATCGGCAACAATCTGGGTCTGCCGGAAATGGCACTCGCCGATACCCTGGAGGGTCTCGAAGAGGACGTCGAAGATGAAACGGGCGTCGCGGTCAAGTACCCGCTCGATGTCAAAGGCGCAGACATCCTCCTGGTGACTCCGTCCGCCGACTTCTTCGCCGAACCGCACGTCGATGGATTGATCGGCTACGGCAAGGTGTTTCACGAGGCCGGGGTTTCCTGGACCCTGAGTTCGAAAGCGTCCGAGGCGGCCAACTTCGGTATGTTCATCGGCTCTTACGAGAACATGCGTCGCGTGTCGCTGCGCATCCGCGAGGCCGCGTTGGAACTCGGCGTCAAGCGGATCATCTTCGGCGAATGTGGACACGCGTGGCGCGTGGCGTACAGCTTCCTGAACACGCTGGCCGGACCGTTCGACTTCCTCGATCCGAAATACCCGGTGCCGCAGCACATTCTCGAGTTCACCTGGGGCGAGATCCAGAAGGGCACCTTGAACATCGACAAGTCGGCCAATGACGACATGGTCGTGACCTTCCACGACTCGTGCAACGTCGCACGCGCGTCGCGAATGGGTAGCGAACCCGGCGGTCAGTTCACGATACCGCGCAACGTGATCAAAGCGGTTTGCAACCATTTTGTGGACATGGCGCCGGAAACGATCCACGAGAAGACCTTCTGTTGCGGCGGGGGCGGCGGCCTGTTGACCGACGACCTGATGGAACTGCGCGTGAAGGGCGCCAAGCCGCGTATGGAAGCGCTCAAGAACGTGATCGAGGAAAACGGTGTGACCAACATGGCGGCGATCTGCGCGATCTGTAAGTCGCAGTTCACCAAGGTCCTGCCGTACTACGGACTCGATATGGACATGATCGTCAGCGTTCACCAGCTGGTATCGAATGCGATCGTGCTGACCGGCCAGGACAGCGATGACGACGAAGAAGCAGAAGACGACGCAGCGTGAGCGTTGCGCGGCCGACTAAACAGATACAACAGATCCCACGGGATCACTTGGGCAAAAGGTAAGGAGATTTTCTGATGGCAACTCCTAGCGATGAGATGAACACCAAGCTGACGTGGCGCCGTTTCGAAGACGGCGAGAATCAGTGGGACTCCTTCACGGACAAGATCTTCCGGGAGGATACGTCGCACAAATGCCCGACCTATGTGCACAAGACGCCTCCTTGCCAGGGCAGCTGCCCGTCCGGTGAGGACATCCGCGGCTGGCTCGCGATCGTTCGCGGCCAGGAGAAGCCGGCGGGTGAAATGGAAATGGGTGAATACGCTTTCCGCCGTTCGACCGATGCCAACCCGTTCCCGTCGATGATGGGCCGCGTTTGCCCGGCGCCCTGCCAAGACGGTTGCAACCGTAACGAAGTCGAAGATTTCGTCGGCATCAACGCCGTCGAGCAGTGGATCGGCGACAACGCCTTGGCCAAGGGCTACAAGTTCGAAGTCGGTCCGACCACCGGCCGCAAGGTCGCGATCATCGGCGGCGGTCCGGCCGGCATGGCGGCTGCTTATCAACTGCGCCGTAAAGGCCACGGTGTGACCATCTTCGAATCGCAGCCGGAACTCGGCGGCATGATGCGCTACGGCATCCCGAACTACCGCATTCCGCGCGACAAACTGGCAGGCGAGATCCAGCGCATACTCGATATGGGTGAGATCGAGGCTCGCACCAGCACACGCGTCGGCGAAGACGTGACTGTCGAGCAACTCGAGAAGGATTTCGACGCCGTGCTTTGGGCGGTAGGTTGCTGGACCGGTCGCGGTCTGCCTGTCCCGGGTTGGGACGGTACGCCGAACTGCGTGTCCGGCGTGGCCTTCCTCAAGGCGTTCAACGAAGGCCGCATGAAGGTTACGGCTGACAAGGTCGTGTGCGTCGGTGGTGGTGACACCTCGATCGACGTCGTCTCGGTCGCGCGTCGTCTCGGCCACATCGAGCAGACCAACCCGACCGATCGTCCGGAACTGGTCGTGCATGACGGCTTCGTAGCGCACGACTCCGCGGTGACCGCCGCTGCGCAAGGTGCAATCGTCACGCTGACCTCGCTGTTCCCGAAGAGCAGCATGACCGCAGCCGAGCACGAGGTGCACGATGCGTTGCACGAGGGTGTCACGATCCTCGACGAGGTGATGCCCGTCGAGGTGATCCTCGGTGCTGACGGCCGTGCAACCGGTCTCAAGATCGCCAAGTGCACCATGGACGGTGGCCGTCCGGTTCCGATCGAAGGGACCGAGCAGGTGCTCGAGGCCGATCTGATCGTCTCGGCGATCGGGCAGGGTGGCGATCTGAGCGGTCTCGAAGTGCTCGACAACGGCCGTGGCCTGATCAATGCCGACAGCTTCTATCAGGTCCCGGACCGTGAGAAGCATTTCGTAGCCGGCGACATCATCCGTCCGCACCTGTTGACGACCGCGATCGGTCAGGCTTCGGTCGCAGCGGATTCGATCGACGAGTTCCTGCAGAAGAAGGATCACAAGAAGCGTCCCAAGGTCGACGTGCACCACTTCAACCTGGACAAGAAGCTGGTTGAGGCAGGCCTGGCACCGGAGCATTTCGACGTCAGTGAGCGCGGTGATCTGCGCGGTACCTCGAGTGAAAACTTTGCGGTTCACAACTACGAGGACCGTTCGTTCGCCGAGGTCATTCCGCACGACGAACTGTTCCTCGCGCACTTCGCATACACGCCGCGTATCGCGCGGAAAGAGGAAGTGCCGTCAGCGGACGATGTACTGGGTCATTTCCACGAGCGTCTGATCGGTCTGGAAGATGCACAGGCCGTGGATGAGGCCAAGCGGTGCATGAGCTGCGGTATGTGCTTCGAATGCGACAACTGCGTCATCTTCTGTCCCCAGGATGCGGTCTATCGCGTCGACAAGAAGGAGGCGACCACAGGTCGTTACGTGGCCACCGACTATGCACGTTGTATCGGTTGTCATATTTGCTCGGATGTCTGCCCGACCGGCTACATCAAGATGGGCCTCGGTGAGTAAACCGGGTAGGGATAATCAGGCAGGGGCCGAAAAGGCAATGAAAGGTAAGTTAGGCATCGGTTTGCTGCTGACGTTTTGTCTGGCCGCATTCGGCGCGTTCGGCACTGTGCATGCTGCACAGGGTGTGGAAGGGACGGCAAGGGCCGACAAGCTGGACGCTTGCGTGGCGCCGACCGCGTTTATGCGCCGCAACCACTTCGAGCTGATCGAGCATCAGCGCGATATCACGGTGCATGAAGGCATCCGCAAGACCGACAACAGTCTGGCGGGTTGCGTCGATTGCCACGTCCGCAAGGATGCGCAGGGCAATCACGTTCCGGTCAACGCACCGGGCGAGTTCTGCTCGGCCTGCCACGAGTTCGCAGGTGCGTCGCTGGACTGCTTCACCTGCCATGCCACCAGGCCCACGGGGAACTGAAGTATGAGTCAACCGACCGATCAGTCGCCCAACAAGGGGCGTCGTGACTTCCTGACCGGCGCGACCGGTGTCGCGGCGGCGACCGCGGTCGCCCCCGGCGTGTTCCTGCAGTCGGTGGCGAATGCCGCGCCACGCGCCACCGCCGTCACTGACGACGTGCGTTACGGCATGTTGATCGATACCACCAAGTGTGCGGATGGATGCAAGGATTGCGTCGATGCGTGTGACAAGGAAAACGGCTTGGACATGATCGGCAAGCCGGAAGGCGCAGATGACGCGGTGTGGGAAATGCAGCGTCCGCGTTGGATCCGCCAGGTGAAGCTGCAGAACAATCTCACCGGGCGTGTCACGACGCTGCCGATGATGTGCCAGCATTGCGAGAAACCGCCGTGCGTGGACGTTTGTCCGACCGGTGCTTCGTTCCGCCGCGCGGACGGTATCGTGATGGTCGACCGGCATACCTGTATCGGCTGTCGCTACTGCATGATGGCGTGTCCCTATAACGCGCGTACCTTCATTCACGAGAGTGTCGAGCTCAAGCCGACCGTTGCGCCGCGCGGCAAGGGTTGCGTCGAGAGCTGCAATTTCTGCGTGCAGCGGCGCGACAACGGTGGCACGACCACCGCGTGCCAGGACGCATGTCAGCACGGCGCGATCGTTTTCGGTGATCTCAAGGATCCGAACAGTGCGGTTTCCCAGGCCCTGGCGAAGTATCCGAACGTGGAGATCCGCGCCGATCTGAAGCTGAATACCGGCGTCCGTTACACCGACGTCTGAGCGTTTTCCGGAGAGAATTTCGGCAATGAAAAAGATTCACTACCGCGAATGGGATATCGAGAGTCCACGCTACTGGGGACTGCTCGCGGTATTGGCGGCGATTGTCGCGGTCGGCGGCTTTGCGACGCTCTACATGGAGCACGAGGGCCACTGGGTCACCGGCATGACCAATCAGATCGTGTGGGGCACGCCGCACGTGTTCGCGATCTTCCTGATCGTCGCGGCTTCTGGCGCGCTGAACGTGGCGTCGATCGGTTCGGTGTTCGGCCAGAAGATGTACAAGCCGCTGGCGCGACTTTCCGGCCTGATGGCGATCACGCTGCTGGTCGGCGGTCTGATCGTGTTGGTGCTGGACCTCGGTCAGCCGGGTCGCCTGATCGTGGCGATGACCACGTACAACTTCAAATCGATATTTGCCTGGAACATCTATCTGTACGTGGGGTTCATCGCGATCGTTGCGGTCTACCTGTTCACGATGATGGAACGCAAGGCGAACGACTACAGCAAGGGCTTGGGCGTCGTGGCATTCATCTGGCGCCTCGCGTTGACCACCGGTACCGGGTCGATCTTCGGTTTTCTCGTCGCTCGCCAGGGTTACGATGCGGCCATCATGGCGCCGATGTTCATCATCATGTCGTTTGCCTACGGGTTGGCGTTGTACCTGCTGGTACTGATGTTCGCGTTCAACAGCGAAGGTCGTCCATTGGGTGACAAGGTGTTGCGCCGTCTCAAGAATCTGCTCGGCGTGTTCGTCGCGGCGGTATTCTACTTCACGCTGGTGTACCACCTGACCAACCTCTATGGCACCGAGAACCACGAGTTCGAGGCGTTCATCCTGCGGGACGGCGGCGTCTATACCTGGACGTTCTGGATCGGTTGGGTGTTGCTCGGAATGCTGGTCCCGATGGGTATCCTGTTCCATCCGGCGCTCGGTACCCAGCGGGGTGCGATCACGATCGCGGCACTGCTGGTCGTGCTGGGCGGCCTGTCCGCGATCTACGTGATCGTGATCGGCGGTCAGGCGTTCCCGCTCAACATGTTCCCCGGTCACACCATCATCGAGTCGGGATACTTCGACGGTGTGAATGGTGCCGCGCGTCACTACTCCCCGTCGCTGCCCGAGTTCCTGCTCGGAATCGGCGGATTTGCGCTGGCCATACTGGCGACCTTCGTGGGCGTGCGTCTGCTGCAGTTCCTTCCGGCGTCGCTGTCCGACGAAGCGGTCGACCCGCATTCCGCGAATTGACGCGAAAAAACCAGGCTGAAAGGGAGACGGGGCGGCTGTTATAGTCGCCCCGTTTTTCGTTTGCGGTCGCATGATGGGTCACGTCTACATATCCGCCGCGCACAAGTCGTCCGGCAAGACCACGCTCAGCATCGGTCTGTGTGCGGCATTGCGCGCCGCCGGCAAGACGGTGCAGCCCTTCAAGAAAGGGCCCGACTACATCGATCCTCTGTGGCTCGGCCAGGCCGCGGGCCGTCCGTGCCACAACCTCGATTTCTACACCATGCAGCGTGCGGAGATCGACGATCTTTTTGCGACCGAGATGCAGGGCGCGGACATCGGTATCATCGAGGGCAACAAAGGACTCTACGATGGCCTTGCGCTGGACGGCAGCAACAGCAATGCCGCGCTCGCCGCGCAGCTCGGTTCGCCGATCGTGTTGGTGCTCGACAGCCAGGGAATGACCCGCGGAGTCGCTCCGCTGATCCTGGGCTATCAGGCGTTCGAACCGGCGATCAACATCGTAGGTGTGATCCTGAACAAGGTCGGCGGCAGTCGGCACGAGGCGAAGCTCCGTGCAGTGATCGAGCACTACACCGACGTGCGCGTGCTGGGTGCGGTGCAGCGCAGCGACGCATTGCTGATCAACGAGCGGCATCTCGGTCTGGTGCCAAGCAACGAACGCGGCGACAGCGAAGCGCACATCGAACGCATGGCGCAGGTAATCCGCGACCAGGTCGACCTTGACACCCTGCTGGCGATGTCCGAGCAGGGCGGCGTGCCCGGGGCTCGAACGGTACCCATATCGCCCGCTGGCGGCCCGCGCGTGCGCATCGGTTACGCGAGCGATTCGGCGTTCGGTTTCTACTACGCAGGTGATCTGGCGGCACTCGGTGCTGCCGGCGCCGACCTGGTGCCGTTCAGTCCCCTGCGCGATCGGCAGTTGCCCGCGTGCGACGCGCTGTTTCTCGGTGGGGGCTTCCCCGAGACCCATATGGAGCAGCTCGAGCGCAACGCCGACATGCGCGCCGCAGTTGCCGGTTTCATCGAACGGGGTGGTCCGGCCTATGCCGAGTGCGGTGGATTGATGTACCTGTGCGAACGCCTGACCTGGGCAGGAAAGACGCGTAATATGGCCGGCGTACTGCCGGGCGAAGTCGTGATGCATGCCAAGCCGCAGGGGCGGGGTTATGTCCAGCTGCGCGAGACGGCCGACCACCCGTGGCCGGGTTCGCCGGGGGAAGGCGAGCCGATTCCCGGCCACGAGTTTCATTACTCGGCGTTGGCGAACGTACCGGACGGTCTGCGGTTTGCATACCGGGTCGACCGGGGTGTCGGCCTCGACGGGATACACGACGGCATCGTCTACAGGAATCTTCTGGCCAGTTATGCGCACCGGCGCGACACCCGTTCGCACCCCTGGGCGCGGCGCTTCGTCGAGTTTGTCCGATCCCGCGGCGGCGGTGTCTGACGTGCTGCGACGGTTGATCGACTGAGAGGTGACGGTATGTTTAAAGTGACGCCGCAGGCGGCGAAGCAGGTCAAGGTCGCCGCCGAGCAGGGCGGTACGGTCGGAATGGCGTTGCGTCTGGCGGCGCAGCAGCGTGCGGACGGCAGTATCGACTACCGCATGGGTTTCGACGAGGCCACCGAGGACGATATACGTTTCAGCACCGAGGGGGTGCAGATCGTGATGGCCCCCGAGTACGTCCCGTTGCTGGATGCGGCGACGCTGGATTTCGTCGAACTCCAGCCTGGCGAGGCACAGTTCATCTTTCTGAACCCGAAAGACCCCAATTACGTCCCTCCGGCTGAGAACTGATCGGGCTGGCCCGCGACGGCGGGCGATCGGTAGATGACTGCAATAGAACTTTCCCAGCAAGACACCCTGCGGCTCAACGTGTTGTTGGCGAATCGCCCGCAGGCGATTCGCATCAACGAATCGACGATGACGGTGTTCGGGCTGTCAGAGAAGGGTGAGGCGCAGGTTCAGCTCAATCCTTCCGGTCGCCATGACCAGTATCTCAAACGCGTCAAGGAACTGTTGTCCGGGCACGTGCTCGGCTCGCCGGGCGGCTACCCGGTGTATCTGCAGCGTTGGACGCGCATGGGACAGATGCGCGACGACAGCCTCGAGCAATTGCTGCTGCTGGGTGAACCCGAGGCGGTGGTGGCTGCCGTTTCGGCCCAGGGGTTGACTGACGAGCTGGCACGCCGCGCCTGGTGGGCCATGGAAGACGCGTCCAACGCGCGCCATATGCTGGCCAAGGCCGCGGTCGTCGAGGGTGCGATGGGCCGCGTGCTTGCCGACTATCTCGTCGAACACCTGCCGTTCGAGAGCGAGCCGGAGCAGCAGATCGAGACGGTGCGCCTGGTGCTGCAACCCGGTTTGCTCGACGAAGACGCCACGCTCGGCCTGTGGCGCAAGGCGCAACGCAAGCCGGCGTATTACGTCGGCTTCATCGGCGCGTGTCCGGACGACCTGCCCGGCGCGGGCGGCGCGCATCCCGCACTCGCCGACCTCGGCCCGGCGCTGCAGAAGCTCGCCCGGGGCGGCAATCCGGTCGCCGCGCTGCTGCATCGCGTGCTATCGGCACCCGGTCAGGTGTTCGTCGACACCGTGTTTCGCATCTTCGACAAGCCGTCCAACCAGGATGTCGTCAACCTCGCGCTCGACTATGTCGCCGGGTATTTTGCCGCTGCCCGACCCGAGGGGCGTCCCGATGCGCCGCTGGAGGCGTTGATCGCGGAGGCGGATGCCTGGCTGACCCGGGATCCGGCGGCACGGGCGCTGGCGGCGGTGCCGCATATAGACACCGGTCTGCTGCGCGTGCTGCGGGTGATGTCCGGACTGGGGTACGGGGTCGTGCGGCCGGTGTTCGGCGACAGCACCGCGATCGGCAGTCTGATGCGTCGCAAGCTGCAGCCGGTCCTGACCCCGCTGCTGACCGAACTCGGTCGGCTGTCGGACAAAAAATAGCCCTACTTAACAGTGGCTTGGAGGCCCGCCCCGGTCGCCGGGCCAGCCGCCGCGATGGTTTCCACATACCGGAATGCGGTAATAACTGACCTTTTTGCTCTGGTATTTGCCCGCTATACTCTCGGTCATATATCCCATTTGGGATAAGGATCGGGAGAAATCATGGACCGCTTGCTCAGTCTTTCTCAGGCCGCCCGCATGGTTGGGGTACCGCGTCGCCTGCTGCAACAGCATATCCAGGAAGGACGGATCGAGGCCTTCGAGGGACACATTCGCATGTCGGAGCTGCACAAGGCCTATCCGCAGGCCGATGGCGATCGCTCGGGGATGCTCGAAAAGGTGAGCCGGATACGCGAGGCGGCGGTGTACAAGACCATGCACGATGCGCGTCCGAATCCGGAACACCTCGCGACCGAGTTGCAGCGGGCCCGGGTCGAGATCGAGCGTCTGCAGGACACGCTGCAGAGCTATCGTCAGCTGACCACCGAGACCGAGGAGCGCTTGTTGCAGCTGCAGGAGCAGTGCGACGCCCGCCAGGCGATGATGCTCGGCACCCTGGTCGGCTGGTTCATGAACCAGCTGAAGCTGCGCGAAACCCGCTGATTCCGGCGCACCGGCCACCCGATGGCGCGCGCCGCTTGGCGGGCGTCGCAACAGGCGCTAGTGTCGGCGGTAAATGGCGTATCGGATCACCGTCCGGCCCTCGGGCCACCAATTCGCGGCAGAACCCAGCGAGACGCTGCTGGAGGCGGGCCTGCGCGCAGGCCTGAACCTGGACCACGCCTGCGCCAACGGCAGCTGCGGTGCCTGCCATGCGCGCCTGCTGCGCGGCAGGGTCGAACCGGCGCGCCACCACGATTACCGCTTCAGCGAGACGCAGCGCGGCCAGGGCTGGCTGCTGATGTGCAGCACCCGTGCGCTCGGGGATGTCGAGCTCGAGGCACACGAGGTCGGCAGTGCCGGCGAGATCGCCGAGCAGTTCATCCGTGCCAAGGTCAGCCGGATCGAGCAACTGCAGGACGACGTGATGCAGCTGACGATTCGCGCGCCGCGCAGCAACGCGCTGCACTTCCTCGCCGGGCAGACTGTGTCGCTGGCACTCGAAGGCGGGCGTGCGCGCACCCTGGCGATCGCCAGTTGTCCGTGCGATGGCGTGCAGCTGCGTTTCCACCTCCGTCGCGAACCGGATGATCCGTTCAGCACCTTGGCGTTCGATGGGTTGCGCCGTGGGCACGAGGTCAGCCTGCGCGGGCCGCTCGGCAGTTTCACGTTGGACGAGGAGTCCGAGCGCCCGCTGGTATTCGTCGCGTGGGAGAGCGGGTTTGCCGCGATCAGCAGCCTGATCGATCATGCGATCCAGAAGGACGAGAACCGCTCGATCGATCTCTACTGGCTGTCGGCGATCGAACGCGGGCACTATCTGTCGAACTACTGCCGTGCCTGGCAGGATGTGCTGGATGATTTCCGCTATCACTCGATCGACCTGGCGCCGGCCGGCGAAGAGCGCATCGACGACGTGCTCGATCGCGTCGTTCGGGTGCATGCACTGTTGGCCGATCATGACTGGTACCTGGCGTTGCCCGAGGACGCACTGCGCGTCGCGCGGGATTTTCTCTACGCCGCGGACGTGCCGGCATCGCAGATCCGTCACACCCGGCTGGACCGGCCATAGTGGGCCATGCGGGCGCCGACTTTGCGGGCGGTGTCAGCCGACCACATCGAGTTCGCGGCGTCGAAATTTCGCGCCGCGCGCCTCGGCCAGTGCCCGGCACGCGCCGATGTCGACGCCCTCCAGGCCGTCGATCGCGGTCGCGGTGACGTCGTCGACGTATCCCGGCGCCAGGCTGAGAAAGTCCAGCACCGCGGCGAAGGAACCCCGCAGCTGCGGCAGGCAGTGTCGGTCGTAGACCGCGGCATCCTGCGCGTTCAGCGATATCGAAAGTGCGTCGACCACCGGCGCGAGTTCGGGCAGCACGTTGCGTTTGTGGACCAGGTTGGCCAGCCCATCGGTGTTCACGCGCACGCGTCCGCCGTGCGCCTTGACGTGAGCCGCCACCGCGAGCAGTACCTTGAGGCGCAGGGTGGGCTCGCCGAATCCGCAGAACACCACCTCGGCATAGCGTCCGGGCTCGTCGATCGACGCGATGATTTCCTGGGTGCTTGGGCGGTGGTCCAGTGTCAGGTCGTACGCGCGCACCCGGTGGGAGCCATTGTGTTTGGGGCAGAACGCGCAGCGCAGCGTGCAGCGGTCGGTGATGTTCAGGTACAGACTGTCGCCGATTTCGTAGCTGATGGTCTGTGTGGGCATGGTCGGTGTCCCGGTCATTCTGATGCCGAGTCGCCTGGTGTGACGACAAGGCCGCGCTTGATCACGATCAAGGCGGGTGGCTCCAGTATGCCGCAGTTTGCGGCACCATGATGTCGCATCCGTTTCGTGCCGCCCGCGGTGGCTGGTGGGTTGTCCTGCTCGGCCTGTTGCTGGTCGGCGGGGTGGGCATCGCAGGCGTGGATACGGCCGGCGCCGGTGCCTACGAAGCGGAACTGCGCGCAATCTTTCCCGATCTCCAGCGGATCGGAGAACCTGAGGGCACGCCGCCATCCGTGGCCGTCTACAGCGATGGCCAAGTGCTCGGTTATGCGCTGTTGACCACGGATGTCGCGCCGATCCCCGCCTATTCCGGCAAACCCATCGACACGCTGGTCGCGTTCGACACCGCCGGCCGGATTCGCGGCGTGCGCATCGTCGCGCACGAGGAGCCTATCCTGGTGGTCGGGATATCGGATGCCGACCTGGCCAGGTTCGTCGCGCAATACCTTGACCTTCCGCTCGCCGACGAGGTCAGGATCGGTGGTGATCCGGCGCCCGGTAGACAGGTCATCGACGGCATCAGCGGTGCGACGATCACCGCCATGGTGGTCAACCGGACTGTCGTGCAGAGTGTTCAACAGACGGCTGCGGCCCGCGGTCTGCTGATCGACGACGCCAACGGCCGTCGCTTCGCACCTCCCCAGCCGCTCTGGTTGACGCTGTGGCAGGACCGCGCCGTGGAGATAGCGGTACTGTGCCTCGGCCTCGCGATGCTGCTATTGATCCTGTTGTTCCAGGATTGGCTGGCCCGTCATCCGACCTTTCTGATCCGGGTCCGCACGCTCTATCTGTTGTTCACGCTGTTGTTCATCGGCGTCTACGGGTTTGCCCAACTCTCGGTCGTCAACGTACTGACATTCGTTAGCGCGCTGTTCGGCGGATTTCAGTGGGAAAGCTTTCTCATCGACCCGATGATGTTTCTGCTGTGGTCTTTCGTCGCGGTCACGATCCTGTTGTGGGGGCGGGGTGTCTATTGCGGCTGGCTGTGCCCGTTCGGCGCCCTGCAGGAGTTGCTGTACCGCTTCGGTCAGCGGCTCGGCATCCAGGGCAGGGAGTTGCCCAGCGTCGTTCACGAACGCCTGTTGGCGTTGAAATATATCCTGCTGCTCGGTCTGGTCGGCCTGTCGCTGCAATCCCTCGCGACCGCGGAACGTTTCGCCGAGGTTGAACCGTTCAAAACGGTGTTCGTCCTGCATTTTCTGCGCGACTGGCCATTCGTCGTCTACGCGGCGGTGTTGCTGCTCATTGGGCTGGTGATCCGCAAGGCGTTTTGTCGCTACCTTTGTCCGCTCGGCGCCGCGCTCACCTTTCCGTCGCGTTTCCGCATCTTCGACTGGCTGCGCCGGCGCAAGGAGTGTGGCCGGCCTTGTCAGACGTGCGCGCGGGAGTGCGAGGTGCAGGCGATCCGCCCCACCGGCGAGATCGTCGAGACCGAGTGCCACTACTGCCTGGACTGCCAGGTGACCTACTGGAACGATCGACGCTGTCCGCCGCTGGTCGAACGCCGCAAGAAGGCCGAACTTAAGGAACGCCTGGCGAAAAACCGGACGGTTTGATGCACGTCAACAGAAGACAGCGTTTTCGACCGGCTTGATATTCATCAAGGTGGTCGAACGGTGCCTGCCTAGCATGACATCTGCCGCGACACAGTCTCTCGATTCGACGCCCTGACTAAAGAGTAGGAGAAACGTCTGATGATTAGCAGAAAAGCCATTGGTGGTGCCTTCGCGCTGTCCGCCTTGATGCTGGCAGTGACCCAGGCCAGCGCGGCCACCAGCGGCCATCCGGGTACGCCAAAGGAGAGCATGGCCTACGAAGGGGCGCCGATCGCCACGGATCCTTCGTTGACCAAAGACCTGATCGGTGGTGAAGGCCCTCCGATGACGAAGGCCGAGTTCGATCAGGCCAAGCAGATCTTCTTCGAGCGTTGTGCGGGTTGCCACGGCGTGCTGCGCAAAGGTGCGACGGGCAAGCCGTTGACCCCAGATATCACGCGGCAGCGTGGTACGGAATACCTGAAGGCCTTCATCACCTACGGTTCGCCGGCGGGTATGCCCAACTGGGGTGCTTCGGGCGAACTGAACACCGACCAGGTCGATCTGATGGCGCGTTACCTGCAGCACGAACCGCCGCAGCCGCCCGAGTACGGCATGAAGGAGATGAAGGCGACCTGGAAGGTCGTGGTGCCACCTGAGAAGCGCCCGACCAAGCAGATGAACAACATCAACCTGGAGAACGTCTTCTCTGTGACCCTGCGCGACAGCGGCCAGGTTGCGATCATCGATGGCGACACCAAGAAGATCGTCAACATCGTCAAGACCGGTTACGCGGTGCACATCTCGCGGCTTTCCGCGTCTGGGCGCTACCTGTTCGTGATCGGCCGCGATGCCAAGATCAACATGATCGACCTGTGGATGGAAAAGCCCGATACCGTGGCGGAGATCAAGGTCGGTATGGAGGCGCGTTCGGTCGAGACCTCGAAGTACAAGGGCTGGGAAGACAAGTACGCGATCGCGGGTACCTATTGGCCGCCGCAGTACGTGGTAATGGACGGCGAGACCCTGGAGCCCATGAAGGTCGTGGGAACACGTGGCATGACGGTCGATACGCAGGAATTCCACCCGGAGCCGCGCGTGGCGGCAATTGTCGCGTCGCACGAGCATCCGGAGTTCATCGTCAACGTCAAGGAAACCGGCAAGATCCTGATGGTGAACTACGAGGATCTGAAGAACCTCAAGGTCACGGAGATCGAGGCCGCACGATTCCTGCATGACGGTGGATGGGACGCGACGCAACGTTACTTCCTGACCGCGGCAAACAAATCGAACAAGATTGCGGTGGTCGACTCCAAGGAAGACAAGTTGACCGCGTTGGTCGATGTGGGCCAGATCCCTCACCCGGGTCGCGGTGCCAACTTCACCCATCCGAAGTACGGACCGGTGTGGGCGACCAGCCACCTCGGGGACCAGACCATCGCCTTGATCGGTACCGATCCGACAGGTCACCCGGACCAGGCCTGGAAGATGGTCGAATCCATCAACGGGCAGGGCGGCGGCTCGCTGTTCATCAAGACCCATCCGAAATCCAAGAACCTGTATGTCGATACGGCGCTCAACCCGGTCGAGACGATCAGCCAGACGGTCGCGGTGTTCGACATCAACAACCTCGAAAAGGGCTATGACGTTTTGCCGATCGCTGAGTGGGCCGAGCTTGGCGAAGGTCCGAAGCGCGTCGTGCAGCCCGAGTACAACAAGGCGGGTGACGAGGTCTGGTTCTCGGTCTGGAACGGCAAGACTCAGAAGTCCGCGATCGTCGTGTTGGATGACAATACCCGTAAGGTCAAGACGGTCATCAAGGATGATCGCCTGATCACGCCAACCGGCAAGTTCAACGTATACAACACGATGCACGACATCTATTGATGTCCGGCCGGGTGCGGTTATCCCCCGCACCCGGCGTTGTGCCGTTGCCGGACGGGAACAAAGATGCAATTCCAAGGCAAAGTCTATTTGGTAGGGGCGGGGCCGGGCGATCCGGACCTGCTGACGGTCAAGGCGCTACGGTTGATGCGCACCGCCGACGTCGTGGTCTACGACCGCCTGATCGCAAAGGGGATCTTGGACCTGATCCCGCCCGGTGTGTCGCGTATCGACGCCGGCAAGGCGGCCGGGCGCCACAGTATGCCGCAGGACGAGATCAACGCCTTGCTGGCCAGTCTCGCGCGCCGTCGTCGCAGCGTGGTGCGCCTCAAGGGAGGGGACCCCTTCATTTTCGGACGTGGCAGTGAAGAGGCGCTGTATCTGCGTAATCAAGGGATCGAGTTCGAGGTGGTGCCGGGTGTGACGGCGGCCGCGGCGTGCAGTGCCTATGCCGGCGTGCCCTTGACCCACCGTGGCGTCAGCCGTGGCGTGCGTCTGGTCACCGGTCACTTCAAGAACGATGACCCGATCGATCTGGATTGGCGTGCGTTGGCCGACGCTGATGCCACGCTGGTGATCTACATGGGCAAGTCGGCATTGCCCCGCATTTGCGCCGAGCTGGTCGCGGCCGGCCTGGACCCGGCAACGCCTGCGCTTGCCGTTCAGGACGGCACGACGCCGAACCAACGTCGGGTGTTCGGTGATCTGCTGACGCTGCCGGAACGGGTGGTGGCGACCCGACTGGGCTCGCCGTTGTTGATCATCGTTGGACGTACCGTCGCACTGGCGGGCGAGCTCGACTGGTTTCAACCCCATGCGGAGGACCGCGACGGTGCGCTGGATCGTCTTGTGCTTGCTTAGCGCCGGTGCGCTGGCCGGACCGGACGCGGCGCGTCAGGTCGAACTGGGTCGACTGTTGAAACAGGACTGTGGCTCCTGCCATGGGTTGACCCTCCGCGGTGGCCTGGGACCGGCGCTGTTGCCAGGTGACCTGGCGGGCAAACCGGCCGCATTCCTGGAAAGCACCATCCTCAATGGACGTCCGGGTACCGCCATGCCTCCATGGCGGCCGCTGATCAGCGAATCCGACGCCGCATGGCTGGTCCAGCAGTTGCTGAATGGAGGGGTTGCGCAATGAGTGGTCGAGTGTTCGTGGAGGACCTGCCGGACCGCGAGATACCGTTGCGCGCCGAGCTGAAGACGGTACTGCTCGCGCTGGCCCTGCTTGCCGGTCTGCTCGGGTCGGTGATCGCTCAGGCGGCGGCCGACGACCTGCGTGGTACCGGTGATCTCGCAATCGTGGTCGAGCGCGCCAGCGGCAAGGTGCAGATCCTCGATACGACGCACAACAGGGCGATCGGCGAGGTCGAGGGCCTGGGTGACCTCTCGCATGCCTCGGCGGTGTATTCACGCGACGGCCGTTATGCATTCGTCTTCGGCCGCGACGGTGGGCTCAGCAAGGTCGACCTGCTGACCGCCCGACTGGTCGCGCGCACCGTTCAGGCCGGCAACAGTATCGGTGGCGCCATTTCACAGGATGGCCGCCTGGTCGCGGTGTCCAACTACACGCCGGGCGGCGTCAAGGTGTTCGATACCGAGACGCTCGCGCTGGTCGCCGACATCCCGGCCGAGTACGCACCGGGTCAACTGTCCAAGGTCATCGGTCTCGTCGATGCGCCTGGACAGCGCTTCGTGTTCAGCCTGTGGGACGCCGGCCAGATCTGGATCGCCGATATGAGCGATCCCAGGTCACCGAAGGTCGACAGGTTCACCGACATCGGCCGGAATCCCTACGATGCATTGATCACCCCGGATGGACGCTACTACATCGCCGGCCTGTTTGGCGAAGACGGCCTGGCGCTGCTCGACCTGTGGCAGCCCGAGGCCGGTGTCAAACGTATCCTTGCCGAGTACGGCAAGGGTGACGCCAAACTGCCGGTGTACAAGATGCCGCATCTCGAGGGATGGGCGGTCGCAGGCACCTTGGCATTCGTTCCGGCGGTCGGGCATCACGAGGTGCTGGTGATCGATATGCTGACCTGGCACCAGGTCGGTCGCATCCCGGTACACGGTCAGCCGGTGTTCGTCATGGCGCGTCCCGATGGCCGGCAGGTGTGGGTCAATTTCGCGGTGCCGGACAACGATACGGTCCAGATAATCGACGTCCCCAGTCAGAAAATCGTACACACGCTAAAACCCGGCCCGGGGGTGCTGCACATGGAGTTTGAGCCGCGCGGCGAGGAAGTGTGGATCTCGGTGCGCGATGCGGATCAGGTTCAGGTCTATGACACCGCGACCCTCGAGCGTACGGCGCAGCTGCCGGCGGAAAAACCAAGTGGCATTTTCATGACTGCGCGCGCGCAGCGGATCGGTCTCTGAAGATCGGCGATGGGCAGGGCAACGATCACATTGACCGAAACCGAACGTCGGCTGTTGGATGACTACCAGCGGGACTTTCCGCTCGAGCCGCGTCCGTTCGCGCGAATAGCACAGGCATTGGGCGTCAGTGAACAACAGGTCCTGGACGCGCTGGGGCACCTGCAGGAAAACGCGGTAGTCAGCCGTGTGGGTCCGGTGTTTCGTCCCAACCGGGTGGGTGTCAGCACGCTCGCTGCGCTCGCCGTTCCGCGCGAGTCGCTGGCTGACGTCGCGGCGATCGTCAATGCGTTCGCCGAGGTCAATCACAATTACGAGCGCGAGCACGACTACAACCTCTGGTTCGTTGTCACCGCGCGCGATGCCGCCCATCTGGAACGGGTGCTGCAGGCGATCGCGACCGCGACCGGCCTGCAGCCGCTCAATCTGCCGCTGCTCGAAGACTACTTCATCGACCTGGGGTTCCGTCTGCAATGGACATGACCGTCACGCCACACCCGTCGCTCAACGATCCGCAACAGCGCGCGTTGATCGAGGCGATCCAGCGCGGTTTGCCGATGGTCGCACGCCCCTACGCAGCGATTGGCGAGCAGATCGGTCTGAGCGAGCGTGAGGTGATCCGTTCGATCCAGTCACTTCTCGAGCAGGGTGTCATCAAGCGACTGGGCGTGGTCGTGCGGCATCGTGAACTGGGTTACGACGCGAACGCCATGGTGGTCTGGGATGTTCCGGACGTGCGTGTAGGCGAGGTTGGCCGCCTGCTCGGGGGAAAGAGCTACGTCACGTTGTGCTACAGGCGGCCACGCAGGCTGCCGGATTGGCGGTACAACCTGTTTACGATGATCCACGGCCGTGATCGCGAACAAGTGCTGGCGCGCGTCGCCGAGCTGGTACGCGATGCACGCCTGGAGTCGGTGGTACACCGCGTGCTGTTCAGCCGCCAGTGTTTCAAACAGCGCGGTGCCCGCTACATCGGTCCACCGGCGCCCCCGGGCGATGCAACGCCCGTAGAGGTCGCAGGATGATTGCGCTGACCGCAGAAGCGCGCGCCTTCATCAACGGTTTTCAGGGCGGTTTCCCGATTGTCGAGCGACCTTTTCAAAGTGTCGCGGCAAAGCTTGGCATGACAGAGACCGTCCTGATCCAGACTGTTCGGCAGCTGCTCGACGATGGCGTGCTCAGCCGTTTCGGGCCGCTGTACGATGCCGCTCGGCTGGGTGGCCATGTCACGCTCGCAGCGTTGGCCGCGCCGCCTGCGGAATTCGACCGGATCGCCGGCCAGGTGAACGGTCTGCCGGCCGTCGCGCACAACTATCGGCGCGAGCATCCGCTGAACATGTGGTTCGTGGTCGCGAGTGATCGACATTCCGGCGTGGAAAGTTGTCTCGCCGACATAGAGCGTATCACCGGGCAGCGGGTATATGACTTCCCAAAACTGCGTGAGTTCTACCTTGGGTTGTGGCTCGCTCTCGACGCAGACGGTGGCGTGGCCACGGTGCCCGTACCTCAAGCCCCGGCGGTTTCCGGCGATTTCCGGATCACGGCTTTTGAACGAGACCTGATCGCAGCGACGCAGGCCGGTCTGCCGCCGGTCGTCGAGCCGTTCGCGCGGGTTGCAGACCAACTCGGATCTTCCGTCGAAGCGGTGATGCAAGGTCTGGAGCAATTATTGGCGAACGGCGTGATTCGCCGTATCGGCGCCGTACCCAATCACTACAAAGTCGGACTGAAGGCCAACGGTATGACGGTCTGGGATGTACCGGACACGCTTGCAGTCGAACTCGGTGAACGTGTCGGTGCCCTCGACTTTGTCAGCCATGCCTATCTGCGGCCGCGGTATGCCGGCGTGTGGCCCTACAACCTGTTCGCCATGGTGCACGGGCGCAATCGCGACGAGGTGCGGCGCAAGGCCGACCGAATCGAGCAGATTCTGGCGCCGCACTGCCGTGCGCACGACGTATTGTTCAGCAGCCAGGTGTTGAAAAAGACCGGACTGCGTTTAGCCGCGTGAGGTCGATTCGATGTTTCGTCTGACCCGTTATCTGCAGGCCCTGGCCGATCCAAGCGCAGCGTCCCGGCGGCCCCAGGTCGCTCCGCCTACCGGTCCGGTCGTGATCTGGAACCTGATCCGGCGCTGCAACCTGACCTGCAAACACTGTTACGCGACCTCGGCCGACAAGGACTTCCCGGGCGAACTGTCGACCGGGCAGATCTACGAAGTGATGGACGACCTGAAGGCCTACGGGGTGCCGGTGTTGATCCTGTCCGGCGGCGAGCCGTTGATGCACCCGGACATCTTTGCGATATCGCAACGCGCCAAGTCGATGGGGTTCTACGTCGGACTGTCGAGCAACGGGACATTGATCACCCGAGACAACATCGAGCGCATTGCCGAGGTCGGTTATGACTATGTCGGTGTCAGTCTGGACGGCATGCGCGAAGTGCATGACCGGTTCCGCCGCCGTGAAGGTGCGTTCGACGAGTCACTCGACGGCATCCGGCTTTGCAGGGACGTGGGTATCAAAGTCGGGCTGCGGTTTACGCTGACCCGCGACAATGCCCGCGACCTGCCGGCGCTGCTGAAGCTGCTCGACGACGAGGGGCTCGACAAGTTCTATCTCTCGCATCTCAACTATGCCGGTCGTGGCAACAAGAATCGCGGCGACGACGCCCATCACAAGATGACCCGGGCGGCGATGGATCTGCTGTTCGATACCTGCTGGAACGCGATTCGCGGTGGTCGCCCAAAAGAGTTCGTGACCGGCAACAACGATGCCGACGGCGCCTACCTGTTGCAATGGATCGAGCGCAACCTGCCGGAACAACGCGACCGTGTCTACGCGATGCTCGAGCGCTGGGGCGGCAACGCCTCCGGCGTCAACATCGCGAACATCGACAACCTTGGCAACGTGCACCCGGATACCATGTGGTGGGACTACACCTTGGGCAGTGTCAAGCAACGACCGTTCTCCGCGATCTGGGAGGACGTCTCCGACCCGTTGATGGGCGGTCTCAAGCTCGCGCAGCGCCCCGTCGAGGGCCGTTGCGCACAATGCCGCTATCTCAAGCTGTGTCGTGGTAACAGCCGCACCCGGGCCTGGCAGCTGACCGGCAATCCGTGGGCGGAGGACCCCGGCTGCTACCTCGACGACGACGAGATCGGCGTGATCTCGACGAATGGTCGCGTGGAAGTGACCCCTTATCGGCACCGCGGCCGCGCGGCGACCGGGCGTAACTGAGGTGCAGCGCCTGGGCTGGGTCCTGGCGGCCGTGTTCGCGGGTACCACCGCGCTGCTGGTGTACCTTTTCGTGGTGCGCGGCAGCGTGCTGCCCGCCAGTGACTGGCGTATGGCCATCCAGTTGTCGCCCGGCGAGAGGGATCTCGTCCTGGGCGAGATGCGTGGCTTTCTGGTCGCTGTGCAGGCGATCGTGCAGGCAGTCGTGGATCAGGACGCAGGGGCCGTCACGGTGGCGGCACGCCGGGTTGGTGCCGAGGCACAGCACGGCGTCCCGGCCAGCCTGGTCGGCAAATTGCCAATCGAGTTCAAACGCCTTGGTTTCGACACCCATGGTCGGTTCGATCAGCTGGCCCTGGATACCGAACAGTTCGGGGATACCTCCCAGGTATTGGGTGAGCTGTCGACTTTGCTGCAGAACTGTACCGCGTGCCACGCGACCTATCGTATCGATCTGGAGCAACCATGAAGTACGCCTGGCGCGCGGCCTGCGGGCTCGTGCTGATGTTCGCAGGGGGTGCGGCGCTGGCTGATGATGCGCCGGGCCTGTTTCTCAAGCACTGTGCCCAGTGTCACGGCGCCGACCGCCTCGGTCTGATGGGGCCGGCATTGCTGCCGGAGAACCTGACCAGACTGAAGAAGGCCGCCGCGATCGAGACGGTCACCAACGGGCGTGCCGCGACCCAGATGCCGCCGTTCGGCCAGCTGCTCGACCGGCAACAGATCATCGACCTGGTGGACTACGTCTACACGCCGCTGGCCGAGGTGCCGTCGTGGGGTGTCGACCAGATCGAAGCGAGTCGCACGGTGCTGATCGCGCCGGATGACCTGCCGGACAGGCCGGTACATGGCGCCGACCCGATGAACATGTTCGTGGTCGTGGAACTCGGCGATCATCATGCGACGATTCTCGACGGCGACACGTTCGAGCCGTTGACCCGGATCAAGACGCGTTTCGCGCTGCATGGTGGACCCAAGTACTCCCCCGACGGCCGGTTCGTGTACTTCGCATCACGCGACGGGTGGGTCAGCAAGTTCGATATGTGGAGCCTGCAGCTGGTGGCCGAGGTGCGAGCCGGTATCAATACGCGCAACCTCGCGGTGTCGTCGGACGGTCGCTATGCGATGGTCGCCAACTACCTGCCGCACAACCTGGTACTCCTGGACACCGCCGATCTGCATCCGATCAAGGTGATTCCGGTACAGGACGACAACGGCAACAGCTCACGTGTCAGTGCGGTCTATGATGCCGGGCCGAGGCACAGTTTCGTCGCCGCGCTGAAGGACATCCCCGAGGTCTGGGAGGTCCTGTACGCCGACGACCCGCTGCCTGTCTACAACGGCCCGATGCACGACTACCGGATGGGCGAGGGCGTCGCACGCCAGCAGGGTCGTTTCCCGGTGCGCAGGATCAAGCTGGACGATTACCTGGATGATTTCTTCTTCGATCAGTCCTACCGCTTGCTGATCGGCGCGGCGCGCAATGCGAAGAACGGCCAGGTTGTACAGATGGATGTCGGCCGCAAGATCGCCGAACTCGAACTCGACGGCCTGCCACACCTCGGTTCTGGGATTACCTGGGAGTACCAGGGGCGTACCGTGTTGGCATCGCCGAATCTGAAGAAGAGCGAGGTCAGCATTATCGACATGACGACCTGGAAGACGATAAAGCGTATCCCGACCGAAGGGCCGGGGTTCTTCATGCGCAGCCATGAGAACACCCCGTACGCCTGGGTAGACGTATTCTTCGGCCCCAACAAGGATAAGGTGCACATCATCGACAAACGCACGCTGGAGATCGTCGAGACCCTGCAGCCGGAACCCGGCAAGACGGCGGCCCATGTGGAATTCGACAAGGACGGCCGGCATGCGCTGCTCAGCATCTGGGACATGGACGGCGCGGTGATCGTATATGATGCGGCGACCCTGAAACCGGTCAAGCGACTGCCGATGGTGAAACCATCCGGCAAGTACAATGTCCACAACAAGATAACGCGTTCCTCGGGGACCAGCCATTGAACAATCGGAAAACGATCTGCAGCGCGCTGTTTGTGCTCGCATTTTCGGCGGCAGTTCCCGTGAATGCCGACGACGACCCGCGTTACCTGGCGGTCGCCGGCCTTGGGGAGCTCAATGGTGTCGCCTTGCAGTGCAAGTATCTGGATCAGGTCAGGCGCATGAAGGCGGCGGTGGTCGAGCATGCCCCCAAAGAGCGCAGTTTTGGCCTGGCGTTCGATCAGGCCACCAATGATGCGTTTCTCGCCTTCGCCAGGAACAACGATGTATGCCCGTCCCACGACGGCCTGGAACGCAAGGTTGGACATCAGATCGACCGGCTTGCGGAGGCCTTTGCGGCGCGCTGAACGATTGCGCGTTCCGGTATCACGATGAAGACAGTCGACGGTGTGATCGCACCGCTTGCCCGAAACCCCTGGCTCACATTGGCATTGCTGGCGGCGTTACTGCCATGGCGTGGTGTGTCTGCGTCCGAGGTGCCGCGGGTCGTGGTGAGCAGCAAGCCGCTGCACAGTCTTTTCGCGCAACTGATGCAGGGAGTTGCAGAACCGCAGCTGTTGATCGATGGTGAGACGGCGCCTTGGCGCTTCGCGCCGGACAGTGCGCAGGAGGAGGCGATTCGCAACGCCGATCTGGTGGTGTGGACCGGGCCCGAGCTGGAACCGGGGCTGGCGGCGCCGATTTCCAGGCGTGCTGCGCCGGGTGGCGTGTTCGAGGTGTTGGGCAGCGATCGTCTGAAGGTGCTGCCGGTGCGCGACGACGAGGGACTTCGTGACCCCTTTTACTGGCTGGACACGCGCAACATGCTGATCCTGCTGGATCGCTTCGGCGAGCGCCTGGTTGCACTGGATCCCGACCGACGTTCGGCCTACGAACGCAACTGGCAGCTTGCGGCCGCGTCGCTCTCCGAGATCGACCGGGCACTGGAGTTCGGCTACCGCGACGTCAGTGGCGTCCCGGTGTTCTTTTATCACGACACCCACCGCTATTTTGCGCAGGCCTATGCGATGCATGTCGCAGGTGCGGTCGTGCACCTGGCCGGAGGAGAACAGACCGACACCGCTTCACTGTTGCAGGTGCGCAGTGCGATGCTGTCCGCCGGTCCCTCTTGCCTGTTCATCGAAACGGGTCTCGAGGAACCCCATCTGGACCTCCTGCGCGAGGACACCGATGCGACAGTGGTCGAGCTCGATTCCTTCGGCACCCATCTGCCGGCCGGTGCGGATCTGTATGTCGAACTGATGCGGCGCAATTTCGCGGCGTTGTCGCAATGCATTCGTCGCCAGCGACCGGCCGACTCGCACAGCGCGGTTTTCGCAGGACCCGACCTTGCGCGTTCGCCGGGTCGCTACCAACCGCGCTATCTCTTGATGGATCAATATGGCCGCAGCGTCTCGAACGAGGACTTTCCCAATCGGCTGCAACTGATCTATTTCGGCTACACCTTTTGCCCGGATGTCTGCCCGACATCGCTCACGGTGATGACGCAGGCACTCAAGATCCTCGGTGACCAGGCCGAACAGGTGCAACCGATTTTCATCACTATCGATCCGTTACGTGATACGCCCGGGGTGTTGGGTCGATACGTGGCCTATTTCGATCCGCGGATGCTGGGTCTGTCGGGGAGCCCGGAGGCGACCCAGCGTGTTGCGGAGCTGTTCCGCGCCCGCTACGAACGGGTCGCATCCGACAGCGGCGATCCCGATCGTTACACGATGGACCACACCGCGAGCCTGTTCGTACTCGGTCGGCAAGGCGAGTTCGTCACCAAGTTCGCACACGGTCTCCCGGCCACCGAGGTCGCGGCACGGTTGCGCGAGTTGCTCGAGGACTAGCGTCGTTCGCAACGTCGGGGATAACACAGGCTTTGCGGCTACACCGCGGG
Organism: Chromatiaceae bacterium; assembly: GCA_024235395.1. NCBI lineage: Bacteria > Pseudomonadati > Pseudomonadota > Gammaproteobacteria > Chromatiales > Chromatiaceae > Chromatiaceae bacterium. The sequence continues at coordinate 1,011,775 of JACKMK010000001.1, read as the reverse complement.
CTGCGATGCAGGGGGCAGCAAGACCGCTACCGCGGCGGGTTGGGGATCAATCGGTCACTTCGCGTGTCTGTATGTCAGGTTCCCGCGACCGATCAACCGAGAAACTGGGCCTGCCGGCGCATTTCCGCGATCACGTGGGTGGCCGGGTAGACGGTACGTCCGACGCGTATCGTGCTGCGTGCGGTGCGGCCCAGAGGCGTGTGCAGAAGCCCATCGCTGCCGACGAAGAAGTGTTGTTCAAGGCATTTGCGCGCCAGGTCTTCCAGCTCTTTCATGAGATCGCTCGTGTTACGGGGTATCCGGGTGGTGGCCCTATGAACCATATTCGGCCGCCACCTGCAAAAACTTTAGTTCCGATGGTGAATAAGACCAGGGAGCGATCAGGGTGGTTCCGTGCGGCGCGAAACGATTGCGGGGTGATCCGGGTCGCATTAACGCGATGCGGTAACGTCCGATGTGAGCCGCGGGTGTGCCGGTCGGTAAAAAGTAGCCATTGAAATTTCCGTCAAACTGCGTATCCTCCCGGCCAGTCGCACATTCCGGTCGGTGCCCCTGTCTCGCGATCGTCTCCCTCCACGAAAGACCCTCCCGAACGATTTTCAGCTCCGCCTACGACCGGCGCCGTGACCAACACGGCTAGGCTGGAACAGGAGCAACCATGCCATTTAACAAACTCGGCCTGATGGCCGAACTTCAGCGTGCCGTTTCGGCGCAGGGTTACGAGCGTCCCACGCCGATCCAGGAGCAGGGTATCCCCTTGATTCTCAAGGGTCGTGACGTGCTTGCCGGTGCCCAGACCGGTACCGGCAAGACCGCTGCGTTCACACTGCCCATGTTGCAGCTGCTGACCCGCCGCGGCCACCCAAAGACGTGCGCCGACAATGCGCCCCGCGCGCTGGTGCTTGCGCCAACCCGCGAGTTGGCCGCGCAGGTCGGCGAGAGTGTCGCCACCTATGGCGCCCATCTGCCACTCAAGAGCACGGTGGTGTTCGGCGGTGTGAATATCAATCCGCAGAAGGACGCGTTGCGCCGCGGCGTCGACATCCTGGTGGCCACCCCGGGCCGGTTGCTCGACCATGCCGGTCAGCGCACGGTGGACCTTTCGGCGGTCGAGATCCTGGTGTTGGACGAGGCCGACCGGATGTTGGATATGGGCTTTATCCACGACATCCGCAAAGTGCTTGCGCTTCTGCCGAGACGGCGTCAGAACCTGCTGTTCTCGGCGACCTATTCCAACGAGATAAAGCGGCTTGCCGACGGTCTGCTGCACAACCCGGCGATGGTCGAGGTGGCGCAGCGCAATACCGCCGCGGAGACCGTGACCCAGCATGTGTATCGGGTGCACAAGGACGCCAAGCGCGACCTGTTGATCCACCTGATCGACGAGGGGCAGTGGTTCCAGGTACTCGTGTTCAGCCGTACCAAGCATGGCGCCAACCGACTTGCCGAGCAGCTCAATCGGGCCGGCATCGAGGCGGCAGCGATCCATGGCAACAAGAGCCAGGGCGCGCGCACCAAGGCGTTGGCCGGTTTCAAGGACCGCAGTCTGCGGGTCCTCGTGGCCACGGATATCGCCGCACGCGGGCTGGATATCGACCGGCTTCCGCACGTGGTGAACTATGAGCTGCCCAACGTGCCGGAAGACTATGTGCACCGCATCGGACGAACCGGTCGCGCCGGCGAACAGGGTGCCGCGCTGTCGTTGGTGAGCGGTGACGAGGTCAAACTGCTCGCGGACATCGAGCGCCTGCTGAAAAAGCAGATCCCGGTGGCACCCATGCCGAAGTTCGAGCCCAAGCCGCTGGCACCGGAGCAGAAGCCGCAGGCGCAGCAGGCCCGCAAACGCGCAGGCGGCCAGCCACGGCACGCCAAACCGGGCAGCGGCCGTAATCACCCGGCCGGCGCCGATGCTCCAAACGCCGCACGCAAGCGGCGGCCACGTCGACCGGCTCGCCCCGTTTCGGGAAATGTGCGTTGAGTATCGATCGTCACCCGGTTTCGGGTTATCGGTACGCGGTCCCGGTGTAGACGACGCGCCGAATCGGCCGGTCCTTTGGAGGCCGATGCCGTCTCGATAGTCGCAGGATGCGATGCACGGGTAGCGGGCCCAAGCCGGCGTCTATGCTTGTTCGAGGCGGTTGGTCGCTGCGGCGGCGGTCGATCGCGGGTTGAGCGCGAAGGGAGGATATTGAAGGTGCGAAAAAGAATTGTACCGATCGAAGGCACGCCATCTCCCGATGAAGATGGTGACTGGCTCGATCTCGGCGCACTGGCGGAGGTCGAGATCAGTTCAGAGGATCCCGCATATCCGATCGAGGCGGCCCTGGTACCCGGTCACGAAACGGGCTGGCGTGCAGGCAAGCCCGGCCGGCAGGTGATCCGGCTGCTGTTTTCGCCTGCACAACGGGTGACGCGGATTCGGTTGCATTTCGAGGAGACGTCGGTCGCGCGCAGGCAGGAGTACGCGTTGCTGTGGTCCCCGGAGCGCAACCAGCCGTGCCGGGAGATCGTTCGCCAGCAATGGAACTTCAGCCCGAGCGGTGCGACCGTCGAGATCGAGGATCATCGGGTCGACCTGCCCACGGTAGCGGTACTGGAGCTGGTGATAGATCCAGGCTCCGAGGGCCAGGCGGTGTTTGCGTCGATGGAAAGCATGCAGGTCGCCTGAGACAAAGCGTGTCGGACGCGCCGGCTGTGGGCGTCGTTTCGGCAACCCGCGTTCACCGCTCCGGTTGCGACTGAACGTGCCGGTCCGGCAAGCGGGCTCCGCGAGTCCAGTGGTGGCCAGGACCGCCGCTTGCGCGCATCGAAGGGGCCACGCTAGCATGGCGGCGTCTTCGTTCCACGACGGGCATCCGGTGAACCCAGACCGTACATGGCTTGAGCTGGCCAGACGCAGTCTGCGCAATCGCGCTACCGCGTGGCTGCTGCTGTGCGGGCTCCTGCTGGGTCAGTCGGCGCTGTACCTGCATCATCTCGAACATGCGCTGCATGCAGACAACGATGCCTGCAGTCTGTGCCTGATCGGTGAACACACCAGCGCCGGCCCGCTCGCGGCTGCTTCGCTGTCGTATCCACCGATTGGCCACGACCTTGTCGTCCATTGCCTTCCTCCCTCCGTATTCCGATGTGACCAGCACGTCTTCCGTGCACGGGCACCGCCCGCCCTGCTTCCCGGTTAACGCGCGCTGACGACGCGGCCATCTGGACCGGCCAACGATCTCCGCGGTCCCGGTGTGTCGTCGCAACTTCGTCGGCGAGATTCCGCTGCGGTTGCGAGGCAGCATCCGTAGCACGCTTTGCCGCAGGTCGTTTCCCATTGGTCACCCGTTATGGAGCACCCGTCATGTCACTGAAAATGAGCCGTATTGCGCTTGTCATCGTTGCCACTGTGCTGGCAGGCGGCGTCGCCGCCGACGCTGCCCAGGAACATCGTCAGCATGGGGCGCACGTCCATGGTGTCGGCAAACTCAATCTGGTCGTCGATGGTGGCGAGGTCGATATCGAACTCGAAAGCCCGGCTGCGAATATCGTCGGTTTCGAGCACGCCGCCTCATCTGAGCAAGACCACACCGTCCTGGAGCGGGCCATCGCCCTGCTGCGCGATGGCGATCGGCTGTTCCGTTTTCCTAAGGCCGCCGACTGCCGATTGGTTCATGCCGATGTCGAATCCGCGATGATCGGGCGACATCACGAACAGGAAACACCGCCACAAGCGCATGAATCCACGCCTGAACCGCATGCGGGTGAACATGCGGACATCGATGCCGTATATCGCTTCGAATGCCGTGGACCGGACGGGATCGATCGGCTCGGCGTCGACCTGTTCACGGCGTTCCCGGCAACGGAGCGCCTGGACGTGCAGTTCATCTTTGCCGGTCGGCAGGGCGCGGCAACACTCGATGCCTCGAACCCCGTCTTGACGTTCTGAAATGCGATGTGACGGTCGTCGGACCTGGCGTCGTCCGTTCGACCCGAACGCGCGATCGACTGAGAGGAGTGCGCACTTTGATCATAGGGATCTCTGATCTCCACTACCGCTGGACCAGCGATGGACCGGTGGTGCTGGCGATCGATTCGCTCTCGGTCGAACCGGGAGAACGCCTGTTCATCGAGGGACCCAGCGGTAGTGGCAAGAGCACCTTGCTGAGCCTGCTGGCGGGTGTCATCACGACGCGCCACGGATCGGTTCAGGTACTGGGCAAGAGGATGGAACGGCTTGGCAGTGTCGAGCGCGATCACTTCCGCGCCAACCATGTCGGATACATCTTTCAGATGTTCAACCTGATTCCCTACCTTTCGATCGTCGAGAATGTGCTGTTGTCCTGTCGCTTCTCTGCGCAGCGTCGGGAAAGGGCCATCGCTCGGGGTGGAAGCCTGCAACGCGAGGCGATGCGCCTGCTGGAACATCTCGACATGGCACATCCGCAACTGCTGCACCGTCCCGTCACGACCTTGAGCGTCGGGCAGCAGCAGCGTGTGGCCGCGGCACGGGCGCTGATGGGTTCACCGGAGCTGTTGATCGCCGATGAGCCGACATCGGCGCTCGATGCCAACCGGCGCGAAACGTTCGTCCGGCTGTTGTTCGACGAATGCCGGGATGCGGAGTCGACCCTGGTGTTCGTCAGTCACGATGCGTCGCTGGAACGCATGTTCGACCGTACGGTAAAGCTCACCGACTGCCAACGGCTTACGGATGATCCGCTCGGCGCGGCCGCGACAGGGACATAGCCGATGCCGATCCTTTCTCTTGCATGGAACAGTCTGCGCAACCGGCGCTTCACCGCCCTATTGACGGTGATCTCCGTGGCATTCAGCGTCACCCTGCTGGTCGGGGTCGAACGACTGCGCACCGAGGCACGGACGAGTTTCGCCAGCACCATCTCCGGTACGGATTTGATCGTCGGTGCGCGCAGCGGGCCGGTACAACTGCTGTTGTACGCGGTATTCCGCATCGGTGACGCCACCAACAACATTTCGTGGACGAGCTACCAGGACGTCGCTCGCAACCCCAAGGTGGCATGGAGTGTGCCAATCTCGCTCGGAGACTCACATCGCGGATTCCGTGTGCTCGGTACCAATACGGATTATTTCCGGCACTACCGTTATGCAAGGAACCGCGGACTGGCGGTGGCGCAAGGCGAGGAGTTCAGGGACCTGTACGACGCCGTGTTGGGTGCCGAGGTCGCGGAGAAGCTGGGTTACAAGCTGGGCGACCCGATCGTGGTCGCGCACGGCGCCGGTGACGTGAGCTTTGCGCGCCACGAAGACAAACCGTTCCGGGTGGCGGGGATCCTCGCACGCACCGGGACGCCGGTCGACCGAACCGTTCACGTCAGCCTCGAGTCGATCGAGGCAATCCACGCCGACTGGCAGAGCGGTGTCCCGACACCGGGTGTCACGATGTCAGCGGAGCACGTACGGAAGTTGAACCTGACACCCAAGGCGATCACCGCGGCATTGGTCGGCCTGAAGTCGAAGATCGGCACCTTTCAGTATCAGCGTTATGTCAACGAATATCCGAACGAGCCACTGTCGGCGATTCTTCCCGGTGTTGCGCTCAGTCAGCTTTGGGGTCTGATTGGCATCGCGGAGAACGCCTTGTTGATCGTTTCCGTGTTCGTCGTGGTCGTTGGGCTTTTCGGCATGCTGACCGCGCTGTTGACCAGCCTGAACGAGCGGCGGCGCGAGATGGCAATCCTGCGTTCTGTCGGGGCACGCCCGGGCCACGTGTTCGCGTTGATCATGGGCGAGGCGGGTGTTCTCACGCTGCTTGGGGTGATGCTCGGTCTCGCCTTGCTCTATCTGCTGTTGGTGCTGGGCCAACCGCTCGTTGAAAGCCGCTTTGGCATTTTCATCAGCATCGGCGGCCTGTCCGGCCATGAAGGAATACTCCTCGTGGCCGTCATTGCGGCCGGATTCCTGGTCGGCAGTATTCCAAGTTACCGGGCCTATAGGCTGTCGCTGGCAGACGGCCTGTCATTGCGCATCTAGTGAGTCCATATGATCCATCGACATCTCTTGCTGTTATGCATAACCACCCTCGGCCTTTGTGCGGCCTGCGACAGGCCGGGCGGTCAACAGGAACGGGCTGCGCCTGCAGCGACGGCCGCCGTTCAGGCCGACCCGGTACCGGCAGCCGCGACCGAGACACAGTCCACCGTGCCGCAATCCGACGCGGATGGCGTGGAGGCGGCCGAGATCGAGTGGGACGCGCTGGTCCCTGCGGACTGGCAGCCGGAAAAGCTGATGGCCGAATACAGTGAAGACGAACTCGACGATGCCGATCCCCGCGCGCAGGAACTGCTGAGCAAGCTGAAAGCCTTGTGGAAGGATGCACCGGTTGTGCATGAACTCGAAGGCCGGCGCGTAAAGATCCCCGGTTTCGTCGTTCCCCTGGAGGTGGACGAGCGAAAAAAGATCGATCAGTTGTTGTTGGTGCCGTACTACGGGGCCTGCATCCATGTGCCCCCACCGCCGGCGAATCAGACCATTTACGTCGTCTTGCGGGACGGCAAGGATTATCAGGGAGAGCTTTTCGACGTCGTCTGGGTGACAGGGACGATCCACGTCGAACGGCTGTCCAGCGAGTTGGCCGAGGCGGGGTATCGCATCGACGATGCGCTGGTGACGCCGTACGAATAGTCCGGCGGAAAACAGGTTTCGCTTTGGGGCGGTTGGCGTCAGCAGGTTCTGTCGGGCGGGGGTGCATGCCGTGAGGCGCACGCCGTGAGCGCGATGCGGATTCTGACCTGTCTCCGGCCGCGATCCGGCTATTGCCAACCATCTGGAACAGGCGTAGCGTAAACGTCGTTTTCCTCTCCGGCATTCGCGTTCAGCGACTGCCCCCCGTTGCAAAGCAGGTCTCGTACTGCGTCACCCCGGCGTAGGTATCTCTGTGGAACTCTTCAAGGCAAATTCGCGAATCGATTTCATGGGTTGGCGGCGTGTCATGGCCGTCGTGCTCGCACTGTTGATCGCCACCAGTATTGCGTCACTGGCGTTTCGCGGGCTGGTCCTCGGCCTCGATCTGACCGGCGGCGTACTGATGGAACTGGGCTACGCCGCACCGGTCGATCTGGGCGAGGTGCGGGCGTCGCTGGTGAAGGCGGGCTATGGTGAGGCCGTCGTTCAGAGCTATGGCTCAGCGCGCGATGTGATGGTCAGGCTGGCGCCGCGGGCTGGCGAAGACAACGAAGTGCTGAGTGCCAAGGTACTCGACGCGCTGAGAGGCCAGCGACGCGACGAGGTCAGCGTGCGACGCGTCGAGTTCGTCGGTGCACAGGTCGGTGAGGAACTCACCGAGCAGGGCGCTTTGGCGGTACTCGTGGCCCTGTTCGGCATTCTCATCTATGTGGCCATGCGCTTCGAATGGCGATTTGCGTTGGGCGCCGTGCTGGCAACGGTGCACGACACGATCTTCACGCTCGGATTTTTCTCGCTGTTCAGGGTCGAATTCGACCTGACCGTGCTGGCCGCCGTGCTGGCCGTGATTGGCTATTCCCTGAACGACACGATCGTCGTGTTCGACCGCATACGTGAGAATTTCCGGCGTATGCGAACCGGCAGGGTTGCAGACGTCATGAACGCGGCGATCAACCAGACGCTGTCGCGTACCATCATGACCAGCTTCACGACGCTGTTGGTCGTCATTGCACTGTATGTCGTCGGCGGAGCCGTGGTGCACGGCTTTTCCCTCGCGCTGATCGTTGGGATAGTGGTCGGTACCGTGTCGTCGATCTATGTCGCGAGTCCGCTCGCGCTGTGGCTTGGCGTGTCCCGGGCGGACCTGATCCAGGAAAAGCGTCCTGCCGGCGAGTCCGACGGCCGTCCATGAAGGCGCCCCGGGGTCGCCGGTGCGCCGCCTTTCGGTACTGCACGGCTGCCCGCAGGCGGGTTGATTGAGGCGAACGGCGGAACGCCAATGGTGCATTTTCAGCAGCGACGGGTCGCGCTGATCCATTGGCCGCCGGAGTCTCCGGGCCGGACTTCCATCTGCCGTTCACGGCGGCGCGTCTGCGGGCGTTGTTTGTCCGGGTGCACATCGACCGCCGGGAGGGGGGCTGTTCCATGCGCCCAACCGGGTCGAACTCTGCCACCTGGTTTTTCGCGCCTGTGGCCGCGACGCGGCCTGCTCAGGCGCGTACCGACACGGTTCATAGCGCATCGTCCCGGTCGGCATGGGTGTTGGGCAACCTGGCGGCGGCCGGGCGCACTTGACTGAGGTCAAGTGAAAATTAGTATCAGCTAATATACTAACACTTAACACGAATGACCAAGAGGTAATGTGTCATGAAAAAGCGTTTCAAATCGTTGTTGGTTGCAGGCCTGCTGGTGGCCGGTCTGGGTTCGGCCGCGGCGGCTCCGCAAATGGAAGTCGGCGATGCTTGCTGCCTGGCCGCGGAGTGGATCCTCGACGTTGCTCCTCCGGCGGCGCAATCGAGCGAGCAGTTCTGCTGCCTCGCCGCTGAATGGCGGGCGGAGGCGGGCCAGCCGTCGGGTCCGGAACAGGCGGTACAGGCGCCGCGCGGCGAGAGCTGCTGCCTGGCCCGCGAATGGGATGCCTCCTGATAGACGCGGACGGGTCGCGTCACGCTGGCGCGGCCCCTTCGATGGCGCTTGTCGCGCCATGTCGCGCCATGTCGCGATTGCGCCGGGTGAACGGCGCGCTCTGATCGCCGCGTCCCCGATCGGCGGTACCGAATGGCCGTCGGTACCGGCGAATACGGTGTCCCGGCGAGGTGCTGGCCCGGTTGCCGCGCGTGCCCGGGTTGACGGGGGTCATGGTCGCTAGCGGCGATCGCTGCGAGACTGCACCGCCATCCCCCTGGCCACACGATACGCACATGCCACTTCCCAATCCCTGCAGTCTGTTGTTCGGGCCGCTGCGCTGGTTACCACCGCGTCTGCATGCGCACAGTCTGGCGTTGCTGTTGAATCGCGTACTGGCTGTGCCCTTGAAGGATGGCGAGCTGGATTTCATGCGCGGCAAAAGGGTCGCGCTGCTGGTTACTGACCTGGGCGTCGGCTATCGCCTGCAGCTTGGCGATAACGGTTTCGCCGCGCGTCCGGATGGCCTCGAAGACGACCTGCGCTTCATTGGCGAACTGCAGACTTTCCTTTTGCTCGCCACCCAGTGGGAAGACGCGGACAGCCTGTTCTTCCAGCGTCGCTTGCGCATCGAGGGGGATACGGTGACCGGCCTGCACCTGAAAAACTTCATCGATGCGTTGGGCGAACCGCCGTTGCCGGCGGTGGTTCACCGCCTGCTCAACGGGCTCACCGATTTGTACCCGCGTTATTGCCGCAGTGGCACGACATCGGTTCAACCCGACCAGCTCAATCCTGCGCGCCCATTCCAGTAACCGTCGCACGGTCCTGCCGGCATGTAGCTTGCCAGTTCGTGTTGCGCGTCGTCGGCACCGCGTCTGCCTCGCAGCACCTCGGCGAACGCCCGGATGATCGCGCCTGTGTGTCGTGACTGGGGGCTGATGCGCAGCACGTCGACGTCCAACATGCGGGCATCGTCGAGTTCGCGCTGCAGGCTGTAGGTCTGCGCAGACTGGGTCTGAATGCCGTTCAATGCCAGAAAATGACGGTCCTCCTGGGTCGACAGCAGCATCCCGTCAGGGTAGTCGATGCAGCGGAACTGGCAGTCGTCCTTGGGCAGGCGATGGGCACGCGCGGTGAAGCAGCGCGCCGACAACGCCAATGGCAGGCGACCGAAAGCAAACAGTTCCGTCTCCACGTCGGCTGGCCGCTCGGCCTGCATCTGCACCAGGGTGTCCCTCGACAGTTCGACCGGCATCACCCACCGGCGCATACCCAGCGCCGCCAAGCTGCGCAGGGTGCGCGCGTTATAGATGTTGACGAAGGGGCCGGCCACGAAAGGCGCCTGGCCCGCAAGCAGTTGCACCGCGGCCATGTCGTTCGCTTCGACCATGAACCGGCCGTTGGCGCACAGGCGTCGAAGGCTCTTGAGCTCGGATTCGGCCTCGATCAGCGCGAGGCTCGACAGCACCACTTCCTTGCCCGCATCGGCAAGTCCGGCGGCAATCGCCAGCCAGTCGTCGAGACGCAGGCTGCGGCGCTTCGCGCATACCGTCTCACCGAGGTACACGGTGTCGACGGGTGATTCGGCGATGTCGCGGTAAAAGGCCATCAGGTCGTCGCGCGACCAGTAATACAGCACGGGGCCAACTGCGAGACGTGGTGAGTTCATGGGCGTGGCTCCGTCGTGATTCATTGCCAGGGGCGGGCATAGGCGCCGAGCGTCGTCTGTTGGCCCTCGCTGACACGGTTCAATGTCTGCTGCCATTCGGGCAAGGGTCGGTAGTTGGCCCGGTCCCGAAGGCAACTGTCGATCGCGGCCCGCCATACGTGGGTCACCTGACGAACGTAGGTCGGACTGCGCTGCCGGCCCTCCAGTTTGATCGCGGCTACGCCGGCCTCAACCAGCTGTGGCAGCAGGTCGAGCGTGTTCAGGCTGGTGGGTTCCTCGATGGCGTAATAGGTGTTGCTGCCAACCTGGTAGCGCCCCTTGCACAGGGTCGGGTAACCGGCCGGGGCGCCGGCACCGACGCGGTCCACCAGGACCTCGCCCAGCCGGGTCTCGAGACCTCGGGGGGTCTCGATCCACTGCACCGACGCGGCGGGCGAACACACGCCGTGGGTGTTCGGTGACTTGCCGGTCGCGTACGACGACAGCAGGCAACGGCCTTCGACCATCACGCACAGGCTGCCGAATCCGAACACCTCGATCTGTATCGGGCTGTGTTCGATGACCTGACAGACCTGCGCCAGCGACAGCACGCGCGGTAGCACAGCGCGCCGCACGCCAAACCGTTCGTGGTAGAAACGCAGCGCCTCGTAGCTGGTCGCAGATCCCTGTACAGACAGATGCAATGCCAGATCCGGGTGGTGCTCGCGGGCATAGTCGAGCACCCCGATGTCGGCGGCGATCAGTGCGTCGACGCCCAGCACCGCGGCGCGGTCGACCGCATGTTCCCAGGCATGCCAGCCGGCCGGCTGTGGATGGGTGTTGAGCGCCAGAAACACCCTGCAACCGCGTGCGCGCGCGTAGCTGATGCCGTCTTGCATACCGCGTTCATCGAAGTTCAGGCCTTCGAAATTGCGTGCGTTCGTCGCATCGCGAAAACCGAGGTAGACGGCGTCGGCACCGCCGTCCACCGCGGCCTTCAAAGACGCCAGGTTGCCGGCAGGACAGACGAGTTCCATGGCGCTACAGACCTCCCATGCAGGGTTGTTGGGTGAGTGCGCTGCCCTGGCAGGTGCCGCGGCGCGCAAGCGTTTCGGCGATGCCGTCGATCACCCGCCACTTGTGACGACACCACTCGGGGGCGAGCAGAATGCGGGGTGATGCAGTCCCGGTCAGGCGGTGGTAGACGACATGCGGTGGCGTCAGTTCCACCAGGTCGGCGGCCGTTTCCAGGTAATCGTCGAGCGCCCAGGGTCGGTACCCGCCGCGCCGCCACTGGTTGGCCAACAGGGTCCCCTTCACGACGTGCAGCGGGTGGAGTTTCAGGCCGTCGACGCCCAGTTCGAGCACGCGTGCCAGCGTGGTCTTGGCGTGCTGTGGTCCCTCGCCGGGCAGGCCGACGATCAAGTGCGTGCAGACCTTGAGTCCGCGCGCCCGCGCTTCGTGGACCGCGTCGATATATTCGCTGAAGTAGTGGCCGCGATTGACCAGGGCGAGGGTGTCGTCGAATGCCGACTGCAGGCCGAGTTCCAGCCACACCTCTTTGCCCTCGGCCTGATAGCCCGCCAGCAGGTCGAGCACCGCGGGCGGCACGCAGTCCGGGCGGGTGCCGATCGACAGGCCGATCACGTCGGTCGCCTGCAGTGCTTCCCGGTACAGTCGATCGAGTTGGGTGACGTCCGCGTAGGTGTTCGTATACGCCTGGAAATACGCGATGAAGCGCTGCGCGCCCGTGCGTTTCCGGATCACGGCACGTCCGGCGTCGATCTGCTCGCTGACACTGGGTTCGCGCCGCGCGTGCGGGCTGAACGACACGTTGTTGCAGAAGCTGCAGCCGCCTCGGCCCTTGCTGCCGTCGCGGTTGGGGCAGGTAAAACCCGCATTGATCGCTATCTTGTGTACCCGCCGTCCGTAGCGGTGCAGCAGGTCCTGGCCAAAGGTGTTGACGAGTTGCGGTAACGGACTGGACATCGGCGGCTCGAACTGGAGGAACGGCGTTTGTGCCACTGCACCGCGGCGGCCGCTTTGATCCTGGTCAACCGGGTGGGGATTGTCCGGTCGATGTTGATCCAGATCAATGGATCAAACACAACATCTTGGTGTTAGTAGATTATACGACTACAACATGTTGTGTTGTGACCACCACCAGACGAGGATGCCATGGCTTCACCCGCGATGGGGTTGGCCCGGTTGCCGGTGCGCATACGCCGGCGCGACGGGTCAGAGACCGCTTTTGACAGTGACCGGATCGCCAATGCGATACGCCGCGCCGGCGAGGCGACCGGCGAATTTGCCGCCGACGAGGCGCGCCTGCTGACCGCCCAGGTGGTCAAGGTACTGAGCCATGGCCATTTCGCCGACGGCGTGCCGGATGTCGAACGTGTGCAGGACGTTGTCGAACAAACCCTGATCTCGGCCAATCATCTGGCCACGGCGCGGGCGTATATCAGTTACCGCGACCAGCACCGGCGCCTGCGCGACGATCGCCGAACGCTGGTGGACGTCGCCAGCTCGATCAACGAGTACCTCGACCGCGCCGACTGGCGGGTCAGTGCGAACGCGAATCAGGGCTACTCACTGGGCGGACTGATACTGAACACCTCCGGCAAGGTGGTCGCCAACTACTGGCTTTCGCACGTCTATCCGCCGGAGATCGGTGCCGCGCACCGTGAAGCCGACATCCATATCCACGACCTCGACATGCTGGCCGGTTACTGCGCCGGCTGGTCGTTACGCACGCTGTTGCACGAGGGACTGAACGGCGTACCGGGAAAGGTCGAATCGGGGCCGCCCAAGCACCTGTCGTCGGCGGTGGGGCAGATAGTCAATTTTCTCGGAACCCTGCAAAACGAGTGGGCCGGTGCCCAGGCGTTCAGCTCGTTCGACACCTACATGGCGCCGTTCGTACGCAAGGACGGTCTCGACTATGCGCAGGTCAGGCAATACATCCAGGAGCTGATCTACAACCTCAATGTGCCGTCGCGCTGGGGTACCCAGACGCCGTTCACCAATCTCACCTTCGACTGGGTATGCCCGGAGGACCTGCGCGACCAGGTCCCGGTGATCGCCGGCGAAGAGATGCCGTTCTGCTACGGCGAGCTGCAGTCCGAGATGGACATGATCAATCGTGCCTACATCGAGGTGATGACAGCCGGTGACGCCAAAGGCCGGGTGTTCACCTTTCCGATCCCGACCTACAACATCACGCCCGATTTTCCCTGGGAGAGCGACAACGCCGAACGCCTGTTCTCGATGACCGCGAAATACGGTCTGCCGTACTTCCAGAACTTCCTGAACTCCGAACTCAAACCGAACATGATCCGTAGCATGTGCTGTCGCCTGCAGCTCGATCTGCGCGAGCTGTTGAAACGCGGCAACGGTCTGTTCGGCTCGGCCGAGCAGACCGGTTCGCTCGGCGTGGTGACGATCAACTGTGCGCGACTGGGGTATCTGCACCGCGGCGACGAGCAGGCGCTGTTCGCGCGTCTTGACCGGCTGCTCGAGATCGGGCGCAACAGCCTGGAGATCAAACGCAAGGTGATCCAGCGGCTGATGGATGCGGGGCTGTTTCCGTACACCAAGCGCTACCTGGGGACATTGCGCAATCACTTCTCTACCATCGGTGTGAACGGCATCAACGAGATGGTCCGCAATTTCAGCCGTGACGCCGATGACATTACCACCGCGGACGGCTATGCGCTGGCCGAACGGATGCTCGATCACGTGCGTGCACGCATGGTCGAATTTCAGGAGGAGACCGGGCACCTGTACAACCTCGAGGCGACCCCGGCGGAGGGGACGACCTACCGCTTCGCCAAAGAGGATCTCAAGCGGTATCCCGACATCCTCCAGGCCGGCAGCGCGCAGGCGCCGTACTACACCAACAGTTCACAGTTGCCGGTAGGGTTCACCGACGACCCCTTCGAGGCGCTGGCGCGTCAGGACGGTCTGCAGCGCAAGTACACCGGTGGCACGGTGTTGCATCTGTACCTGCCGGAACAGTTGTCCAGTGCCGAGGCGTGCAGGCGACTCGTGCAGCGTGCGCTCGGCAGGTTCCGCCTGCCGTATATCACGATCTCGCCGACGTTCTCGATCTGTCCGAGCCACGGTTACCTGAGCGGTGAATACGAGTTCTGTCCCAAGTGCGATGCCGAACTCATCGCACGCAAACAACACGAGGCAAGTCATGCAAACGCTTAATGCCGACATGGAACTGAAAGACGAGGAACGCACCCGCTGCGAGGTCTGGACCCGGGTGATGGGCTATCACAGGCCGGTCGCGGCGTGGAATCCGGGCAAGCAGTCGGAGCATGCCGAGCGTCGCTGTTTCACCGTGCCGGAATCGCATACGGGCACCGAATGATCGGCACGCTGCGGGTGGGCGGCATCACGCCGTTCACCACGATCGACTATCCGGGCGAGCTCGCAGCGGTGCTGTTCTGTCAGGGTTGTCCATGGCGCTGCCGCTACTGCCACAATGGTCATCTGCTCGAGGCCGACGACACGACGCTGATCGACTGGTCCGCCGTGACCGGATTTCTCGAGCGGCGTCGCGGTCTGCTTGACGCGGTGGTGTTCTCCGGTGGGGAGCCGACCGCACAGCGAGCGCTCGCCGATGCGATCCGCAGTGTGCGTGCGATGGGCTTCAAGGTCGGTCTCCACTCTGCCGGCTGCTACCCCGAGCGGCTGGGCGCCGTGCTGCCACTGGTGGATTGGGTGGGTTTGGATATCAAGGCTGCGGTGCCCGACTACCCGGCACTGACCGGCGTGCAGGGCAGCGGCGAGCGTGCCTGGCAGAGTCTGCGATGGTTACAGGCCAGCGGTGTCGAGCACGAGGTCCGGGTCACGGTGCCGGGGCGGTTGTTGCCGGCGGAGCGGCTCGACCAGTTGATCGACGAGCTGAACCACGCGGGGGTGGCCGAGGTGACGCTGCAGCGTTGTCGTACCGAGCAGGTACTGGACGCCGAGCTGGCAGGCGACCCGCCTACCTGGGCAGGGCCCGCGCGCCTGCGTATCTCGACCGCCGGTCCGGGTGCACCCTGGCGTGATGCGGACTAGGCTGTCTCGCATGGACGAAAGCGGACATTGGAACGCGGTTTACCAGGGCCGTGAGCCCGACGGGCTCAGCTGGTACCAGGCGCATGCGCGACGCTCGCTGGGATTGATCGACGCGAGCGGTACGGCGTCTGACGCGCCACTGATCGATGTGGGCGGCGGCACCAGCCCCCTCGCGGCGGACCTGCTCGCGCGCGGGTTTCGTGAGTTGTGGCTGCTCGACCTCTCGACGGCGGCACTGGATCTGTCGCGTACGTCGCTGGGCGAGGACGCTGCGCGGGTGCACTTCGTCGCAGGCGATGCATGCAGCGTCGCACTCCCATCGGCGTACTTCGCCGTCTGGCACGACCGCGCGGTGTTTCATTTTCTGACCGATCCGGGGAAACGGGCCGCGTATGTCGCGCAGGCATGGGACGCGGTCGCACCGGGTGGTCACCTGATCATCGCGACGTTTGCCGAAGATGGCCCCCGGCGTTGCAGTGGTCTGCCGGTGATGCGCTATAGCGCCGAGGAACTCGCCGCGCAATTCGCCAGCGGGTTCGACCTGCTCGGCAGCGAGCGCGAGATGCATCGCACGCCGGCGGGCGAGGTCCAGTCGTTCGTCTATTGCTTGTTGCGCCGCGCGGGTGCGAAAGCAAGGGGTGGCGGCGCCATGGGGTAGCGCGGCCGGACCGGTATCAGATCTGGGTCGCGCGCAGTGCCCGGTCGCGATCGGGCAGCTGGTAGCGTTCGCGATCCAGCTCCAGCAGGCCTTCTTCGCGCAGCTGCGCCAGGCTGCGACTCAGGGTCTCGGGCGTGATATGCAGATAGCGGGCGATGTCCTGTTTTTTCATCGGCAGGCTGATCGCCTTTCGCGGCGTCGACGCATCGCTGCCGATCCGGTTCGAGAGATCGATAAAGAAACGCAATACCCGCTGTTGGGTCTGCAGTCCGACGGCCCAGGACAGATCGTTGTCCCGCAAACGCACGTGGTAGGCGATGCGCGATATCAACCAGTGCTGCAGATCGGGCGCATGGGAGCATTCCGACATCAGATGCCGGAAGTTCAGCTGGCACACGACCGTGTTGTGGGTCGCCAGCGCATCGCTCGGGTAATGGCCATCGGCGATCGCTTCTATACCGACCAGGTCGCCGGGCAGGTAGAAGCCGGTGACCACCAGGTTGCCGTCGGGCGTCTCGCGCTGCGTCTTGATGGAGCCGCTGCAGACCTGAAACAACGAATCGAACGGCGTACCGCGTCGGTACAGCCGACCGCCGCAGTCGAGTCCGAAACGCCGCCGAATCGCAGCGCCGCACCGTTTCTCGGCGTCGCGCGGCAGCCTTGCGAGCAGGCAGCTGTCATAGCGCGAGCAGAGCCCGCAGTCGTCGCTGCACGAAAGGTCCGCGGCGGTGGTGGTCTGCCGGGTGGTCACCGGCACCGCCGACGTGGTTGCAGACGACGGCTTGAAGGCGATTGCATGGTCTGGAGATACCGCAGTTGAGTGGGGATTCTTATAGCACCCAGCGCGTCGAGTGTACCGCCTCTTTTTGTCGTTTTTGATCTGGATCAAGTTGCTTCCGCATGGCCCATCCGTCCCCCGAACGGGCGGCGTTCGGAACGCCGTTCGACGCCACCGTGGAGTCACGCGCTCGCGTACCTCGGTGGCTTCGTCGCGCTCAAAAAATCCCCGCCGCCGCCGCTATCCCGGTGGTCCGTGCAAGACACCCGTTTGACCACCCTGGAGGACACCGGTGCAGTTCCTGGAAAAGTTGAAGCTCAATCAAAAGCTGTTCGTGCTGGTGCTGGTACCGCTGCTCATGGTCAGCTATTTCTCGATCACCCAGACGCGTGCCTCCTGGGAACTGCGCGGCAGTGCGGAGCGGTTGTCCGAGTTGGCCGCGCTGGGGACGCGTGTCAGCGCGCTGGTCCACGAGTTGCAGAAGGAGCGGGGTGCGAGTGCCGGGTTCCTGGGTAGCAGGGGTGCGAAGTTCGGCAAGGAGCTGGCGGAACAGCGCACGCACACCGACGCGAAGATCGGCGTGCTCGAACAGTACCTGAACGGGTTCGACGCACAGGTACACGGCAGCCGCCTGCAGCAGGGACTGGAAGCGGTGTTGCTGGAACTCGGCCAGATTGCCGCGAAACGTGAGCTGATCGACCGGTTGGAACTGCCGCTCGCCGACGCGCTCGGTTACTACACCGGGATGAACGGGCACTTTCTCGACCTGATCTCGGAGATGTCGAAAGTCAGCCCGGATGAGCACCTCGCGGTGATGACGGTCGCATACGCCAACTTCCTGCAGTCCAAGGAACGCGCGGGAATCGAACGTGCCGTGTTGTCAAACACCTTCGCCCAGGACCGTTTCGCACCCGGTATGTTCCACCGGTTCCTCGGGCTGCAGACGACCCAGGACAACTACATGAACGTGTTCCTGTCGTTGGCCAGCGACGACCACAAACAGTTCCTGCGTGACACCCTGACCGGGGAAGCCGTCAGCGAGACCGAGCGCATGCGCCAGGTCGCGACCGGCAACGCGGAGACCGGTGGCTTCGCGACCGACGCGGTGTACTGGTTCAAGATGCAGACCGCCAAGATCAACCTGCTGAAACAGGTCGAAGACCGTTTGGCGGCCGATCTCGAGGGCGCCGCCGCGGCGATCTCGAGAACCGCTGCGGCATCGCTGGCGGTGAACCTTTCGATCTCGGTCCTCGGGATCGCGATCACGCTGTTGATCGGTTGGGTCCTGGCGCGCAACATCCTGCGCCAGCTCGGCGGGGACCCGCTGTACATCGCCCAGATCGCCGATCAGATCTCGCACGGTGAGCTCGATGCCCGTCTGAAGGACGAGGGCAGCAAACGCCGCACCGGGATCTATGCGAGTATCGTGTCGATGCGCGACAATCTGCGTGCGCGGATCGCCGCCGACCGCAAGGCCGCCCAGGAGACCCTGCGCATCAAGACCGCGCTCGACTGCGTCAGCACCAGCGTGATGGTGGCCGACGACGGTGGCAAGGTGATCTACCTGAACGAATCGGTCGAGCGGATGTTCGGTGACGCGGCACCGGATCTGCGCGAGGTGATCCCGGGGTTCGATGCGAAGGCGCTGATGGGACGGCCGGTCGACGGCATCCTGCAGACCCGCACTGGCGGTGGCGGCGTGCTGGGCCGCGATGGCCAGACGCACGAGTCCCAGGTCGAGGCCGGCAGGCGTACTTTCCGCGCAGTGGTGAATCCGGTCACGGATGCGAGTGGTGGGCGTCTGGGTACCGCGATCGAGTGGACCGACCTCACCGAGCAGCTGGCTGCGGCCGAGCGTGAACGCGAACACCTCGCAGAGGAAAGGGTGCTCGCGGCGCAGAACACCCGCATCAAGAACGCACTCGACAACGTCTCGAGCTGCGTGATGATGGCCGACACGGAACTCAACGTGGTCTACCTGAACCAGGCCGCGCATCGCCTGTTCGACGACTTGCAGGGCGACCTGCGTGCGGTGCTGCCGGGCTTCGACAGTGCGCGGATCGTCGGCAATCCGGTTACGCGCTTCTGTAACGCGCAGGTCAATCAGCAGCGGCTGCTCGGCTCTCTCGATCGCAGGAACGAGGCGGTCGTCGAGTACGGGCAACGGACGATCAAGGTCATCGCCAACCCGGTCCACAACGACCGGCGCGAGAAACTCGGCATCGCGGTCGAATGGATGGATCGCACCGAAGAGGTTTCGGTGGAGAACGAGATCGACGACATCGTCGCGGCGGCGAGCCGCGGCGACCTGGGCCGGCGCATCGTGATCGACGGCAAGCATGGGTTCTTCCGGCGCCTTTCCGAGGGTGTCAACGAGTTGATCGAAGCGGTCGATACTTCGTTCGAAGACATCGCGGAGGTGATGGACAGGCTGGCGCAGGGCGATCTGACCCACTCGATCAGCCGCGACCTGCAGGGCAGTTTCGGCAAGGTCAAAGAGGGTATCAACGGCACTATTGCACGCCTCGAGGAGATCATCGGCAATCTGCGCGAATCGGTCGACAGCGTATCGACCGCCGCGGGCGAGATCTCTTCGGGCAACAGCAATCTGTCGCAGCGCACCGAGCAGAATGCGGCCAGTCTCGAGGAAACGGCAGCGAGTGTCGAACAGCTGGCGGCGGCGGTGCGCACCAACGCCGACCACGCCCAGCAGGCGAACACGGCGGCGCATACCGCGCGCGAACAGGCCGAGGATGGCGGCGAGGTGGTCGGCAGGGCGATCAGCGCGATGCGCGAAATCAACAGTTCCTCGAACAAGATCGCCGAGATCATCGGGGTGATCGACGAGATCGCGTTCCAGACCAACCTGCTCGCGTTGAACGCCTCGGTCGAGGCGGCACGGGCCGGTGAACAGGGGCGCGGGTTCGCGGTCGTCGCGACCGAAGTGCGCAACCTGGCCTCGCGATCGGCGCAATCGGCGCGCGAGATCAAGGATCTGATCAACGATTCCGTGAACAAGATCCACGGAGGTACCGAGCTGGTCGACCAGTCGGGCAATACGCTCGCAGAGATCGCGCTGAGCATCAAGAAGGTCGCCGACGTGGTCGCCGAGATCTCCAGTTCCAGCGTCGAGCAGTCGTCCGGCATCGACCAGATCAACAAGGCCGTGAACAGCATGGACGAGGTGACGCAACAGAACGCGGCACTCGCCGAGCAGACCTCCGCGGCCGCTGGATCCCTGGACGAGAAGGCACGCGAAATGCAGTCGTTGATCGGCTTCTTCCGCACGCGTGGCTCGTCGGCGCGTACCGAGCCGGTGGCGGCGCCCAAGGCACGGGCAGCGGCCGAGCCGCGGCCGCAGGTATCGACCAAGCGGCCGGCTACGGCCCACAAACCGAAGCCGCCGGCCACACGCGTCGCGACCGCAAAACCGGCGCCCGCGTCCGCCGTGGATGACGGCGAGGACTGGGAAGAGTTCTGAGGGGCCCTTCTGCGAACGTCCGGCACCGGAGCGCCGTAGCGCGTGACCGGTGCCGACGGCTCAGGTCCCGGCGATGCGGTCGAAGTAGCGTGCGCGGTACAGCAGCCGCTTCCCGGACGGCTCCGGGTGGTCCTCGAACGCGGAGCGATCGTGCAGCACATTGTTGCTGAGCAGTCCCCAACCCGATTGAAGCGTCGCGCGATAGACGTACGGTGAATCGCCGTTGAGCAGTGCCTGGAGCCAGGCGGCGGCGGCCCGGACCTCGGGGTCATCCTTCCACACGACATGGCGCTTGCGCATCGTGTAGCGCATGTGCAGGTGTCCGTCTGCGGTCACCATGAATACCGGCCCGGTGCGGTCCGGGCGCAGTTCGACGCCGTCCAGCACGTGTTTCGGGATCGTCATCGCGTCTTCCTGCATCAGCGCCCGGACGTGGCCAGGCTCGGCATCGCGCATCAGCAGGTAGGCCATCTCGTGATCCATCAGGGCGTTTTCGCCACCTTGCATCGCTGGGCGCACGCAGTGCAGCAGCAGCGCGTGGTCCTGCCGGTCGAGGCGGTTGTAGTAGCCGTCGGTGTGCCAGTGGATCGCGCGGTTCGAATAGGGGATGTACGGGGTGTGCAGGGCATCGTCCTGCACGGTCAGCGCGGTCACTGCGTCGGCCTCGGCACCACGGTTGTGATCGAGTCGTCTCAGCCCGAACTGTTCGCCGCAGCCGCGCGCGATATCGGTGCCTTCACGTGCGCCCAGGCGGCTCGCGTAGATCGCCATGTTGGCTTGCCGGCAGCGTTGCAGCAGCGCGCCGTGCTCGGCGGCGCTGAGCCGGCGCGGGTCGCCGACCTCGACAACCAGGTCGTCGATCGTCTGCGGCGCACCGGCCAGCTTGCGTTCGCGCCAGGCGCGGTAGGCACGATCGTCGGAGAGGTCGAACGGACTGGCGGGTGTCGACATGCGGCAGGGGCTCAGGTCAGCGGCACGACATCGGTCAGCTGCGCGGTTTCGCCGGCGGACACGGGTAGTGGAAGGTGTCGGCCAGGGAGTCGTCGGTCTGCCCGCAGACCTCGGCGATCTCCTGCAGGCGGATTCGATCGCTGATCTCGACCCGGCTTCCCCGTACCGCCAACAGTCCCTGATCGCTGAGATTGCGCACTATCCGGGAAAAAGTCTCGGGTTTCACCGAGAGTCGCGATGCCAGCGTCTGTTTCGGGACCGCGAGATCGAAGGTCCCGTCATTCGGTTCCGACTTGGTCAGCAGGTAGCCGGCCACTCGGCAGGTCGCGCTGCTCAGGCTGAGGTCGTCGATCTCCCTGATCAGGCCACGCAGACGCTGACTCATGTCGCCCAGCAGCATGAAGCAGGTATCGACCGATTCCCGCAACATCCGCGCAAAGTCGATGTTGTCGACGCTGATCAAGTTGGCCGGCTGCAATGCCTGCGCGCCGACCGGGAAATTCGGTCGATCCAGGAACATCAACGCCTCGGCGAAGGTGCTGCAAGGCGTGACGATCTCGATCACCTTCTCGTTGCCGCGCGGGCTGAGGCGGAACAGTTTCACCTGACCGCTGAGCAACATGAAGAAGCGGTTTGCGGGGTCGCCCTGCTGGAACAGTATCTCGCCTTCGTCCAGGTGTACCCGGCGGGCACGGCTAGCGACCCGCTCGAGCTGGTCGTCGTCGAGACGCGCGAACATAAAGCCTTTCTGCAGATCGGTTTTCAACACCTGTGCGCGGACGCCGAAAAGTGTGTCGCAATTGCCGCTATTAGACCTCCACAGTTGATCTGAAGCAATGTCTGGTGTCGCGCTTGACCAATATCAAGGTCGGATGCGCCTCCGCCTCCTGAAATGGCGCCACGTGGTCACATTGAGCGGAGGTCCATGTCATGTCCCAGGCTTTCACCAAAGCCATGGCGCGCAACATCTTTTACGGTGGAAGCGCGTTTTTCATCTTGCTATTTCTCGCGTTGACGTTCGACACGCACACGGCCTGGCCCGAGCGTGACAACCGCCAGAACCTGACCGAAAAGGTCTCTGAGGGCAAACGCCTGTGGGAGGAGAACAACTGCATTGGTTGCCACACGCTGCTGGGCGAGGGCGCCTATTTCGCGCCGGAGCTGGGCAACGTCCACAAGCGCTACGGCGGCAAGGAAGGTGTCAAGGCGTTCATCATGAGTCGACCGAAAGACGGTATCCCCGGACGTCGCAGCATGCCGCAGTTCAACTTCACCGACGAAGAACTGGACGCGATCGCCGAGTTCCTGAAATACGTATCAGAGATCAACACGGCCAACTGGCCGCCGAACATTCAGGGTTGATCAACGGGGAGTTCATGTAACGATGCAATACAAGTCACAAGCGGTCGCCAAACCGTATTTCATTGCAGCCATTGGCCTGTTCGTTGGTCAGATCCTGTTTGGCCTGATCATCGGTCTGCAATATGTGGTCGGGGATTTTCTGTTCCCCGAGATTCCGTTCAACGTTGCACGCATGGTGCACACCAACCTGCTGATCGTATGGTTGCTGTTCGGCTTCATGGGCGCCTCGTACTATCTGGTACCTGAAGAGGCCGAGCGCGAGTTGGTCAGTCCCGGGCTGGCGATCCTGATGTTCTGGATCTTTCTGATCGCCGGTGCCCTGACCATATTGGGCTATCTGCTGGTACCGTACGCCGGGCTTGCGGAACTGACCGGCAACAGCCTGTTGCCGACGATGGGCCGCGAATTCCTGGAGCAGCCGACCATCACCAAGCTCGGCATCGTGGTCGTCGCCCTGGCGTTCCTGTTCAACGTCGGCCTGACGATACTGAAGGGCCGCAAGACGGTTGTCAGCTTGGTCCTGCTGATCGGATTGACCGGCCTCGCGTTGCTGTTCCTGTTTGCGTTCTATAACCCGGACAACCTCGCCAAGGACAAGTACTATTGGTGGTGGGTGGTGCATCTCTGGGTCGAAGGCGTATGGGAGCTGATTCTCGGTTCCATCCTGGCATTCGTACTCATCAAGACCACGGGGGTGGACCGCGAGGTGATCGAAAAGTGGTTGTACGTGATCATCGCGATGACCCTGATCACCGGCATCATCGGAACGGGTCACCATTTCTACTGGATCGGTGCGCCCGAGTACTGGCAGTGGTGGGGATCGATCTTCTCCGCGCTCGAGCCGATTCCGTTCTTCATGATGACCGTGTTTGCGTTCAATATGGTGAACCGCCGGCGTCGCAATCATCCCAACAAGGCCGCGGTCCTGTGGGCCCTGGGCACTGCGGTGATGGCGTTTCTGGGCGCAGGCGTCTGGGGTTTCCTGCACACTCTGTCGCCGGTCAACTTCTACACGCACGGTACCCAGATCACCGCGGCGCACGGGCATATGGCGTTCTATGGCGCCTACGTGATGATCGTCCTGACGATGATCTCGTATGCGATGCCGATGCTGCGTGGGCGAACGGCCGCGAACAGCGAGCGTTCGCAGGTGCTCGAGATGTGGTCGTTCTGGTTGATGACAGTGTCGATCGTGTTCATCACCCTGTTCCTCACGGCCGCCGGGATTTTGCAGGTCTATCTGCAGCGCTTCAGTGGTGATCCGTTGCCGTTCATGGTGGTCCAGGACAAGATCGCCCTGTTCTACTGGATGCGCGAGTTGGCTGGCGTGATCTTCCTGATTGGCCTGGTCGTGTACATCATGAGCTTCTTCGTGGGTGCGAAAGAGCCCGAAGCCGCAACGCTGGGGGCCGAGGCGGCCGCCTGACCGACACGGGGCGGGTGTCGCGAGATGCCCGCCCTGTGGGAAATGTGTTCCTCAAGTGGTGTTCTACACCCGTCTCCTGATGCCAGCCGAGCAGTCGACGCCGCGAGGCTGGCTTTTTTTCAAGGCCTGGGCAATGTCTTCAGCGGAAGACCCGATCAAACCGCAAGAGGTGAGTGAGTTGTCGTCACCCGACGAGGCGACCGGCACGCGATATCCACCCGGCGACCTCGCCATCTGGATATTCATCCTCGCGGAATTGCTGGTCTTCGCGGTGTTTTTCGCATCCTATGCGTTCACGCGGTTGCAGCATGTCGAGTTGTTCAACCACTATCAGTCGACGCTGAACCGCGATGCCGCCCTGATCAATACGCTGGCGCTGTTGACGTCGAGCTACTTCGTGGTGCGTGGTGTGGTTGCGGCACGCGAGGGCGACAACAAGCTGTGCGCCCGCTGGTTGTGGGCGGCGGTTGGTATGGGTGGGCTGTTCCTGGTCGTCAAGAGCGCCGAGTATGCCCATCACATCGCCGCCGGTGTCAATCTGAGCACCAACACCTTCTACATGTTTTATCTATCGCTGACGTTTTTTCATTTCATGCATGTGATCCTGGGCATGGTGATTCTCGCCGCGGTGGCGGTGAAGGCGCGCCGCGGCGGCTACAGTCGACACGAGCATACCGGGGTGGAGACCGGTGCGAGCTACTGGCACATGGTCGACCTGGTCTGGCTGATTCTGTTCCCGCTGGTCTACGTGATGCGATGAATACCGGATCTTCTCCGCGTCGGCTGATTCGACCCTGCACTGCCGTCTACGCGGTCCTCGTCGTGCTGACGTGCATCACCTGGGGGATAGGCCGGGCCGGTCTGGGTGGGCTCGGCCTGGCGCTGATGGTGCTGGCGTTCGCATTGTTCAAGGGGCATCTGCTGGCGGACTGGTTCATGGGGCTGCGCGGCCTTCGCGGCGTGTGGCGTTGGGTCGTGGTGATCTGGCTGGTGATTCCGGGAGCGCTGATCACGCTGGCTTTCGTATTGAGCTATCGGGGCTAGGATTGTGGATATGCAAACCAGAGTGGAAAGTCCGGACGACGTCGAGCTGCCGTTCTATCGACCGCAGCGCAACGAGATGGCGTTGTTCGAGCAGGCCTGGCGCAACCAGCTGCCGGTATTGATCAAGGGGCCGACCGGTTGTGGCAAGACCCGCTTCGTGCAGCACATGGCGGCCCGTCTCGGGCGACCGCTCTACACCGTCGCCTGCCACGACGATCTGACCGCGGCGGATCTGGTCGGGCGTCATCTGATCGGCGATCACGGTACCTATTGGTGCGATGGACCGCTTACCCGTGCGGTGCGCGAGGGGGCGATCTGCTATCTGGACGAGGTCGTGGAGGCGCGCAAGGACACCACGGTCGTGCTGCATCCCCTGACTGACGACCGACGCATCCTGCCGCTCGAACGCACCGGCGAGACGCTGCGTGCGCCACCGGAGTTCATGCTGGTGGTGTCGTACAACCCGGGCTACCAGAACCTGCTCAAGGGGATGAAGCCATCCACCCGGCAACGCTTTCTGGCGATGAGCTTCGATTTTCCCGAACCCGCGCTCGAACGCGAGGTACTGATCGGCGAGAGCGGCATCGACGCCACCCATGCCGAGCAGCTGGTACGCCTGGCCGGTGCGCTGCGGGCGCTCAAAGACCACGATCTCGAAGAGGCCGCCTCGACGCGCCTGCTGGTGTATGCGGCAACGCTCATCAAAGGTGGATTCGACGTGCGCGAGGCGTGTCGCGCGGCGCTGGTCGAGCCACTGAGCGACGACGATGAGACCTTGGGCGCACTGATGGAGGTGATCGATGCCAGCCTCGGCTGAGCTGACCGAGGGCGTCGGCATCGCGGTCGCCGCGGAGAGCCTGTACCTGGTCAACCTGTTGCTGGCCCCCGGACTCGGTTTTGCCGCCCTGGTATGGCTGTGGTGGAGCAACCGTGGCTCGACGCCGCCGCTGGCGGCGGCCCACCTGGCACAGACCCTCTCGGGTAGCGTCTGGGCGGGTATCCTGCTGGTTGTCGTGAACGGTCTGATCCTGCTGCTGGGCGGCTACCAGGGACCGCATCTCTGGGTCATCGTGATCATCTATTTCACCCTGTTTCACTCGATGCTGGTGATGTTCGGGGCCTTCGGTCTGGCGAAGGCGATGTCCGGACAGTGCTGGCGTTTTCCATTGGTTGGCCGTCCGCTGCCGACCGCGTGCGTGACGCGGTAACACGGGCATGCGGCGCAGTGGTCTGCAACGTCGCCGTCTGGCGTTCCAGGTCGGCTTTTTTCTGTTGTTCGTACTGGCGCCGCCGCTCGACATCCTGCGTATCGACCTGCACCGCGGGCACGCAATCCTGCTGGGTATGGACTGGACCCTTGGTATCGACGCATTCATCGGCGGCGTCGGCAGCCCGCTCGGGGCCGCGTTCAACCTGTTCTGGCGCGGCTTCCTGCCGCTGTTTGGCGGGGCTGCCTTGTTCCTGTGGATCGCCTGGCGTTATGGCCGCCTGTACTGCGGTTGGCTGTGTCCGCATTTCTCGGTGGTCGAGATGATCAACGGACTGATGCGCCGCGCCAGTGGCCGGCCCAGTGTCTGGGAGCGTCGACCGCTGCCACAGGTCCAGCCCGACGGTGCGCGCGAGGTGCCGAATGCCTGGTACTGGTTGCCTACACTGCTGGCGGTGTTCGGCTTTGCGCTGCTGTGGGCGGTTGTGCTGTTGACCTATCTGCTGCCGCCCGCCGAGGTGTATCGCAACCTGGTGCACGGCGAGCTGACGCTGCGCCAGGGATTGTTCATCGGTGCCGCCAGCATCGCACTGAGCATCGAATTTCTGCTGGCGCGACACCTGTTCTGCCGTTTCGGCTGTGCGGTCGGGTTGTTCCAGAGCCTGTCGTGGATGGCCAACGACCGCGCGATGGTGGTCGGTTTCGACGCCGGACGCGCGACCCTGTGCCGGGAGTGCAACAACGCCTGTGACAACGTCTGTCCCATGCGCCTGAAGCCGCGCACCATCAAGCGCCGCATGTTCACCTGCACCGAGTGCGCACAATGCATTTCGGCCTGTGCGACGGTGCAGGGGGGGGACGCCGATGCCAGTCTGCTGCGTTGGGTCGATGGACACGAGGCCCTGCCGGTGGTCACCGGACGGCCGGCATCGGCGAGTGCTCCGCGTGTACCTGACGGCGGGCCACGGCACGCGACACGCAGGATCGCGGTGGAGGAACGCTGATTGGAAGAGCACGTCGGCGAACTCTGGCACCGCCTGGTTACCCGCCTGGCAGACCGCAGCTTCCCGGAGGCCGCGGTGGAGTTGCGGGAGGTGGAACGCACCGTGGGTGTACTCTTCCGCGCGCTTGGCGGTGACGGCGGCCTGCAGGTCACGACCGCAGAACAGATCGAAAACCGCGCCCGGCGCGGCTTCCTGCAACGCCTCGCGGGCAGTCACCGCAAGCTCGCGTTGGCATGGCGCGACGAGCGCTACCTGCGCCTGCCGGCACGTATCGACTGGCTGCCGGCGCGCACGCTCAATCGCGAGTTGTACCTGTGGCTCGCCGCAATGGCGGTCGCCGAGGAGGGCGACCGGGGCGACTGGTTCCACGCCAACCAGCAGCGTGCGCGATCGGCGCTGCAGCGCTATCCCGGCCTGGCCGCACGCTACCAACGGTTGGCCGAGGCGCATATCGATACCCGTCCGTCTCCGGATTCCCTGCCGGCGGCCGAGGCGGCGGCGGAGCGGGCGGTACGGGCGGCGCTGCGCGCACCCGGGAGTGTCGCCGAACTGCCTTCGGCACGCCGGCCGCCGGCCGCGGTGCCCTTGTGGTTGCATCCGCAGTCGCCGGGGGCCATGGCCGGCGCGCCGGACGGCCCCGACCGCAGCGACGGCGGTGACCCGCAGCAACGCCGCGATGTCGATCAACTGCGTCGCCAGGGTGAACGGGTCGCGACACCGGAGAGCGATCGTGGCCTGATCACGGTACGCATGGAAAACATCTTCACCCTGGGTGAGTTCGTCAACGTCGACCGCGGTTCGGAGGACGAGGACGATCTCGATCGCGCCGAGGCGGTGGCGCGCGACATCGACCGGATCGCGGTCAGCCGCGATGCACGGCGCGCCGCGGCGACGCTCAGGTTCGATCTCGATCTTCCGGCCGAGGCCGAGGACGATCTGGTGATCGGCGAGGGGATACGCCTGCCGGAATGGGACTGGAAGCGGCAGGCGCTGCTGGCCGATCAGTGCCGTATCGTCCCGATGCTCGCCGCCGATGCGCCGCCACGTGCCCTGCCTGAACGCCTGGGTCGCATAGCGCGTCGGCTGCGCAGTCAGTTTCAGGCATTGGCGCCTGCCCGCGTCTGGCGGCGCGCCCAGCCGGATGGACAGGAGGTCGATCTCGACGCCTACCTGCGATTCGCCGCGGATCGACGCGCCGGCAGCCCGACCGGCGGGGATGCGCTGTACCGCGACATGCGCAGCGGCGCGCGTGATCTCGCGTGCCTGTTGATGGCCGACCTGTCGCTGTCGACCGATACCTGGGTGAACGACCACCACCGGGTGATCGATGTGATCCGTGACAGCCTATACCTGTTTTCCGAGGCGCTCGATGCGACCGGTGACCGGTTCGGCGTCTACGGCTTTTCGTCCCGCCGCCGCGATCCGGTGCGTGTGCATACGCTGAAGGCGTTCGACGAGCGCTATGGCGACCGGGTGCGTGGCCGGATCGAGGCGATCAAACCCGGTTACTACACCCGCATGGGGGCGGCGATCCGCTATGCCAGCTCGCTGCTGGCCGAACAACCGGCCGGCCGGCGCTTGCTGTTGTTGTTGACCGACGGCAAGCCGAACGATCTCGACAAGTACGAAGGGCGCTACGGGATCGAGGACACCCTTGAGGCCGTGCGCGAGGCGCGCCACCTCGGTCTGCAGCCGTTCTGCGTGACGATCGACGCCAAGGGCAACGACTACCTGCCGCACCTGTTTGGCAACGCCGGCTATGTGGTGATACGAAAGCCATCCGAGCTGCCCAAACGCCTGCCACTGCTGTACGCGCAGTTGACCGCCTGAGCCGACCGCCGCGCTATTGACGATAGTCAAGGAGGCCGTGACCCGGTCTGCGCAAGCTCTCCGCCATGGATATGCTCAAACAAACGCCGCCTCGACCCGTGCCGGTCAATGGCTGGGCGCCACTTGCGCTGGGCTTCCGGCCATTCTTCCTGTTGGCCGGCGTCGCGGCAGTGCTGTTGATGCTGTTGTGGGGCGGCATCTGGCACCAAAGGGTCAGCGCCCCCGCGTACTACGGAGCGGTCGCCTGGCATGGCCACGAGATGCTGTTCGGCTACGCGGCGGCGGTGATTGCCGGGTTCCTGCTGACGGCCGTGCGCAACTGGACCGGTGCGCCGACCTGGACCGGTGGACGGCTCGGTCTGCTGGCCGTGCTCTGGTTGTTGGGAAGGTTGCTGCCGTGGCTGGGTGGTGTGCCGACCTGGGTCGTGCCCCTGGTCGACGTCGCGTTCCTGCCGCTGGTCGCCTGGAGTCTGTATGCGCCGCTGTGGCAGGGGCAGAACAAGGTCAACCGGGTATTCGTGCCCCTGTTGCTGTCGATGGCGCTGGCCAACCTGTTTTCGCATCTGCAGTTGCTCGGCGTGGTCGAAGGCATCGGCGACATGCGCCGGGTGATGGTGGAACTCGTCCTGCTGTTGATTGCCCTGGTCGGCGGCCGGGTGATGCCGTTTTTCACGCAAAACGTGGTCCCCGGGTTCAAGCCGAAGCGATATGCCTGGGTGGAGACGCTGACCTTCGTCGGCCTCGGCCTGATCGCCGCCGGCGAGGCGTCGGCGCTTGTACCGGCGGCCGCGCTGGGTGCGCTCTGGTTGTCGGTCGCGTCGCTTCAGGCGATCCGGCTGGGTGGCTGGTTCGATCGGCGGGTATTCAAGATCCCGGTGCTGTGGGTACTGCATCTCGGGTATGCCTGGCTGGCACTCGGCGCGGCGCTCGTCGGTCTGAGCGGTTTCGGTGCCTTTCCAGGCAGTTCGGCGTTGCATGCGCTGACCGCCGGGGCGATCGGAGTCTTTACGCTCGGCATGATGGCGCGTGTGACACGCGGCCATACCGGTCGCCCGATCGACGTCGACCGACCGGTCGTCGCCGCTTTCGTCGCGGCCAATGTCGCGGCCCTGATGCGGGTGTTCGGTACCGCCTGGTTCGCGTCCGGCTACGCGATGTGGGTCGATCTGTCGAGCACGCTGTGGGTGATCGCTTTCGCGCTGTTCGCCTATGCGCACGTGCCGATGTTGTTGCGTATGCGCATCGACGGTCGACCGGGCTAAGGCGTCGACGGATCCCGCGGCGGTTCGTCCGGCCCGTCTGGGGAGATCTGCAGGCCGAGAATCTGCAGCGTCGCGCGTGGCCGCAGCCGCAGGAAATGCGGATGCCGGGTGGTCAGGTTCAGGGTGGTT
This sequence comes from Chromatiaceae bacterium, assembly GCA_024235395.1. NCBI lineage: Bacteria > Pseudomonadati > Pseudomonadota > Gammaproteobacteria > Chromatiales > Chromatiaceae > Chromatiaceae bacterium. The sequence continues at coordinate 981,366 of JACKMK010000001.1, read as the reverse complement.
TCCAGCCCGTGGCCGGTGGCACTCATGCACTGATCGAGCAGTGGGTCGAATTCGGCGTCGATCAGTTCGACCCTGACCGACCCCGACCCGTCGAGGTCCAGACGCAGCCGGTACCGACCGGCGGGCAGGTCGCCCAGCGGCAGGAAGTAGTCGGCGCTCCATCTGTCGCGATAGGCCAGCAGATCGTCGCCGGTCAGCGTCTGCACGAGCGTCGGGACGGGCACCGGTGGGTAGCTACAGTCCGCCTTCATCCGCTCCAGGGCCGCGTACAGCGATCCGGCAAAGGCGTCGTCGACCGGGCCGGCGTACTGGCGGATATGCGTGTAGGCCGTCTCGGGACGCCGTGCGAAGCTCAGGCGTCCACTGCATTCGCCCTCGTGACAATGCGCACAGGCCGTCGCGAAGCGCAATGTGGTCGCCACCGGCGGCGACGCTGCGGCGATCGGTGGCAGGCCGCACAGGACACCGCAAAACAACACCAGCAGGCGGCCCGCAGTCATGGTCGTCACCTCCGCCGAATACTCGCCTGATGAAAGTCTGCGGGAGATCGCCGGAATCCGCCTCGATCCAGGTCATGTCGCGCGGGATTTCGGCGCAAGCAGGGTGTCGACATGACCGAAGTCAAGGAGGTGCAGTGGCCACTGTGGACGATGTGCGGGGTCGCAATGATCCGGAGATTGCCATGTCGTTCCGTGAAACCCTGGGTGCACAGCATCGCGCCTGCGATGCGCGGTTGGTCGAGGCGGAGCGTGCGGTGCAACGGGGTGACTGGGCGGCTGCCACGCAGCGTGCACAACGCTTTGTCGACGACACCGAGGCCCATTTCGGATTCGAGGAGCTGACGCTGTTTCCGGCCCTCGCCGAGGCGCAGCCCGGCGCGGCGGCGCCGATCGACGTGATGCGCAGTGAGCACAAGCAGTTGCGCGAGCTGTTCGCCCAGTTTCGCGATGCGCTCGATCAGCGCGATGCGAATGGCGTCGCGGAGGCCGTCGACATCATCCTGCTGCTGTTGCAGCAGCACAACGCCAAAGAAGAAAACGTACTCTACCCGATCGCCGACCAGGTGCTTTCGCACGAACGCCTGATCGGGAAGGGTTTGGAAAAGGAGCAGATGTGATGGAACAGGTGATCGATGTCAGCGCACTGGAACCACCCGAGCCGCTTGAACAGATCCTCGATACATTGGCGGACCTCGCACCGGGTGACTGGTTGAAGGTCAGACATCGTCGCGACCCGGTACCGCTTTATCCGATGCTGCGGGACATGGGCTATCGCTGGGAGACGGCGCACCTGGCGCCGGGGGAGATCGAGATCGTGATCTGGCCGGCCGACATGCCGGCACCCGGCGGCGCGGAGGCAGGCGGGGTCGGGCAGTGAATCTCGCCGGACTGGCGCCCGACAAGTCACCACCGATCGAGGCGCCGCTGGGCCTGTTCTACCTGATGCCGGTGTTCCTCGGCCTTGCCGGGCTGGCCCTCGCCTGGCACGGGGACCAAGTCTTGAGTTCGCGTTGGAATCCGGCCGCGCTGGCGGCAACTCACTTCGTCGTCCTCGGTGCCCTGGCGCCGGTGATGTGCGGCGCGCTTCTGCAGATCGCTCCAGTGTTGCTGGGTGCCCCTTATTCACGCCCGGGCCTGACCGCGGGCGTTACCGTGGGATGCCTCGGATTCGGCAGCCTGCTGGTCGGCAGCGGTTTCCTGTTCGATGGTCGGGGCCTGCTGCTCGGCGGCGGCCTGGTGGCGGGTACCGGGCTGCTGGTGTTTCTGGCGGCATCGCTGCATGCACTGGCAGGCGCCGCCGGCCGATCGCCGACGTTGTGGACTGTGCGTCTCGCGGTACTCGCGTTGGCGGTGACCGTCGGGATGGGGCTGACGCTCGTCGCGGCACGTTTTGGCCTGCTGGCGGTGCCGGACTACCCACTCTGGGTCGATACCCATGCCACCTGGGGCCTGGCCGGGTGGCTGGGTCTGCTGTTGGCCGGCATCGGGATGGAGATCATCCCGCTGTTCTACGTCGCTCCAGCCTTCAAAAGCGGGACCAAGCGACTGCTGTCGCTCGGCGTGTTTGGGCTGTTGTTGATGACCGGCCTCGGGTTGCTGCTGCAGGCGCCATCGTGGTTGCGCATTGCGGTCGGCGCCCTGTTCCTCGTCCATCTGTCGTTCAACATCGGCGCGATGTGGCATGAACAGCGGCGCCTGCGGCAGCGCCGCGATGCGAGCCTGTGGCTTTGGCAGTTGGGCCACGTCGCGGTCTATGCGGCATTCGTGGTCTGGTTGCTCGGTGACGCGCAAAGCGTCGTCGGTGTGCTGTTGCTCGGCGGGGCCTTGAGTTTCGTGATCGGTTCCTTGGTCAAAATCGTACCGTTCCTGAGTTGGCTGGACCTGCAGCAGCGCCGCCTCGCAGGCGGGCATTCCCAGGTGGCCTTGCCGCGTCTGCGCGACTTGCTGCCGGACGGGTTGGCGTACGCGATCGCGATCTCGCTCACGGCCGCCCTGGTCGCGGTTTCGATGGGGGCGGTGCTGCCGTTGTCGGCGCACCTCGGCGGGGGCTTTCTGATCGCCTGTGCCGCCCTGTTGGCGCACGCCCTTTTCGGTGCCGCGAGGCTTCGGCAGTCGGTGATCCGTCGGTTGGACGGGGCGGCCGGCAACACGGGCTGAGCCCCGGTGCCGGTCGAGGGTCGGGTACCTGTCCCACGGCCGGCGGCGGGATGTTAACCTCGAGCAATGTCGGACCCTTGAAACCCGGATGCGGCGGAGTGTGCCCGTGATCGACGAATTGAGAACCTGCTTTCTGTTTGCGGACCTCGACGAAGAGCAACTGCGACGCGTCGACGCGCATGCGGTGCGCATCCGGCTCGGCGAGGGGGATGCGTTGTTCCAACAGGGTGACGTCGCCGACCGCTTCTATCTGGTGACGTCCGGGCAGATCAAGCTGTTCCGGCTGTCGCCGGCAGGCAACGAGAAGGTGATCGATGTGGTCACTCCAGGCAACACCTTCGCCGAGGCGCTCATGTTCCTGGAGCGGCCACATTATCCGGTGGGTGCCGAGGCGCTGCAGTCGAGCACGGTCGTCAGCATCGACGCGGTCGACTTTGCGAACATGCTGAAGGATTCGGTCAAGACCTGTTTCGTGTTGATGGGCAGCATGAGTCAGCGCCTGAGGGCGCAGCTGCGCGAGATCGACGAGTTGAGCCTGCACAGCGCGACCTGCCGTGTCGCCGCCTACCTGGTGCAGCACGCGCCGATGGATGCGGACAGCTTCGATCTGCCGGTTGCCAAACAGATTGTCGCGTCGCGGCTGTCGGTGAAACCCGAGACCTTCTCACGGATCATCAAGTCGCTGACCGATGGCGGGATGATCCGGGTGGCCGGCAGCCGGGTGACCATCCGGGACCGCGACGCACTGAGTGTGGTGGCCGAGACCTGCCTGCAGCCACCCGATTTCTGACGCGCGTCCCAGTCGGACGGGAAAAAGCCGGGCCGACATAAATCGTGTCGACTTGACGGTGGTCAAAAAGCCGAAGGCCAAACTTGACCGTCATCAAGTTTCCTGCGCGGCCCCGGGTCTAGGCTGTGGGTCCCTGCTAGCGGGCAGACACCGTCTGACGAACGCGATGACAACAATCAACGCCGCGCGAAGGGCTTTTTTTAAATACAGTCGTCGAACCATCGAGAATCGGATGCCGTGGGCAGTTGCGGCGTTCGACGAACGCTGTCGCCGTTGTGACGCGTGCATCAAGGTCTGCGAGGAAAAAATCCTCGTGGCCGGTGATGGTGGATTTCCGACAGTCGATTTCGAACGGGGCGGCTGCAGCTGGTGCGGCGCCTGTGTCGATGCCTGCGAATACGGTGCCCTGGACCGGCGACTCGACCCGCCATGGCGTTTGCGGGCGGCGATCGACGAGACGTGCCTGAGCGTACAGGGAATCACGTGCCGTGCCTGCGGCGACGAATGCGAGGCGCGTGCCATCCGTTTTCAGCTGCAGCCCGGGGGGCGGGCAGTGCCGAAGATCGATCCGGCGCTGTGCAACGGCTGCGGCAGCTGTATCGCCATCTGTCCAACCCATGTCATCCAGATCCAGGAGGCGGCATGAACGAGTACCACGTCTGCGGCGTGTTGCTGATGTCCCGTCCGGAACATGTCGCCAAGGTCGCGCACGCGATCGGCGGCATGGCCGGCGTAGAACTGCATGCTAACGACGGCGGCCGCATGGTCGTCACCATCGAGGGCAGCGAATATCGTGAATGTGCCGACCGCATGAACGAATTGGCCACCCTCGACGGCGTCGCTTCGTCGTCTCTCGTCTACCACCATATCGACACAGAATCCGTGCCGGAGGAGTCCGTACAATGAAACAGTCACGTCGCGATTTCATCAAGACCAACGCCATTGCCGCCACGGCGGCCGCCGCCGGCATCACGATCCCCGGGGTTCAGGCGATCGCCAAAACGGACGACGACAGCGGCGTACGCTGGGACAAGGCACCATGTCGCTTCTGTGGCACGGGTTGTTCGGTGTTGGTGGGCACCAAGGACGGCCGTGTCGTCGCGACCCAGGGCGACCCGGACGCGCCGGTCAACCGCGGACTGAACTGCATCAAGGGTTACTTCCTGTCGAAGATCATGTACGGCGAGGACCGCCTGACCCAGCCGCTGTTGCGCAAGAAGAACGGCAAGTACGACAAGGAGGGTGATTTCGAGCCGGTATCTTGGGACGAGGCGTTCGATGTCATGGCCGACAAGTGGAAGGCCGCGATCAAGCAGAGCATGGAAGAAAACAAGGGCAAGCCGCCGGAGGAGATCACCTCGCGCGTCGGCATGTTCGGTTCCGGCCAGTGGACCGTGTTCGAGGGCTATGCGGCGTCGAAGCTGTACAAGGCCGGCTTCCGCTCCAACAACATCGACCCGAACGCGCGGCATTGCATGGCCTCGGCGGTGGGTGCCTTTATCCGTGCCTTCGGTTCCGACGAGCCGATGGGCTGCTACGACGACCTGGAACACGCCGACGCCTTCGTATTGTGGGGCTCGAACATGGCCGAGAACCATCCGGTGCTGTGGTCGCGCCTGACCGACACGCGCCTGACCAAGCCGGGCTGTGAGGTGCACGTACTGTCGACCTTCGAACATCGCAGCTTCGAACTGGCCGATCACGGTGTGATCTTCAAGCCACAGACCGACCTGGCGATCCTCAACTACATCGCGAACTACATCGTTCAGCACGATGCGGTGAACTGGGACTTCGTCAACGCACACGTCAATTTCACCAAGACCCCGACCGACATCGGCTACGGTCTGCGCCCGAACGACCCGCGTGAGCAGGCGGCGAAGAACGCCGGCAAGGGCAAGCTCGCGAAGATCGATTTCGAGCAGTACAAGAAAGACCTGGAACCCTACACCGCCGAGTACGTGTCGGAGCTTTCGGGTGTGCCGGTCGAGAACCTCGAGCGGCTCGCCAAGCTGTATGCCGATCCGAGCAAAAAGATCGTGTCGTACTGGACCATGGGCTTCAACCAGCACGTGCGCGGCGTCTGGGTCAACGGCCTGATGTACAACGTGCATCTGTTGACCGGCAAGATCTCCGAGCCGGGCAACGGCCCGTTCTCCCTGACCGGTCAGCCGTCCGCGTGCGGTACCGCGCGCGAGGTCGGCACCTTTGCGCACCGTTTGCCGGCCGACCTGGTGGTCGCGAAAAAGCCCCACCGTGATTTCTCCGAGAAGGTCTGGAAGCTGCCCGAGGGTACGCTGCCGGGCAAGGTCGGTTACCACGCGGTACTGCAGAGCCGCATGCTGAAAGACGGCAAGCTGAACTGCTACTGGGTGACCACCAACAACAACATGCAGGCCGGACCCAACGTCAACGAAGAGATGTACCCTGGCTGGCGCAACCCGGCCAACTTCGTCGTCGTGTCGGAGGCCTATCCGACCGTGTCGGCGATGGCGGCCGACCTGATCCTGCCGGTCGCGATGTGGGCCGAGAAGGAGGGTGCATTCGGCAATGCCGAGCGACGCACCCAGTTCTGGCGCCAGCAGACCAGGGCGCCGGGCGAGTCACGTTCCGACCTGTGGCAGTTCGTGGAGTTCTCGAAGCGCTTCAAGACGGAGGAGGTCTGGCCTGAAGAACTGCTGGCGAAAATGCCCGAGTACCGCGGCAAGACCCTGTTCGACGTGCTGTATGCGAATGGCGTGGTCAACAAGTATCCGACGCAGAAGGTGACCGACGACCGCGGCAACGTCTACGAAAACGACGAGATGGCGCATTTCGGCTTCTATCTGCACAAGGGTCTGTACGAGGAGTACCGGATCTTCGGTACCCAGGGGCCCAAGAAGGGCCACGACCTCGCCGAGTTCGACCAGTATCACAAGGCGCGCGGCCTGCGCTGGCCTGTGGTAGACGGCAAGGAAACGCTGTGGCGTTACCGCGAGGGCTATGACCCGTTCGTGCCCAAGGGCGCCAAGGTCGCGTTCTACGGCAATGCGGACGGACGGGCCAATATCATCTCGGCACCTTACGAGCCGCCGGCGGAGGCCCCGGACGCCGAGTACGACATGTGGATGGGCACAGGTCGCATCCTGGAGCACTGGCATTCCGGCTCGATGACGCGTCGCGTTCCCGAGCTGTACCGCGCAGCTCCGGACGCGCTGGTCTACATGAACCCGGCAGACGCCGAGAAGCGCGGCCTGAAGCGCGGCGACGCGGCGAAGATCGTCAGCCGGCGCGGTGAGATCGTGTGTCGCGTGGAGACCAAGGGGCGTAACAAGATGCCGGAAGGTATGGTGTTCGTTCCCTTCTTCGATGCCGGCCGCCTGGTCAACAAGCTGGTGCTGGATGCGACCGACCCGCTGTCTAAAGAAACGGACTTCAAAAAGACCGCGGTGAAGGTGATGCCGGCCTGAGCGGTATGCGCAGGGTTCGGAGGCCGCCGGCGCGGCCCCGAACCGGTGTGGGGGTGACGCGATGAGCACGAGCGACAAAGACACCAGTGGCGTGAATACGGCGCGTCGGCGGTTCCTCGCCGATACGCTGCGCACCGCCGTGGGCGTCGGACTGGTTGCCGTCACCCTGGGTGTCTATCAGCGGCAGGCGCGGGCACTGCCGGCCACCGCAATCCGGCCACCCGGCGCCGCCGACGAACAGTCGTTCCAGGCGGCCTGTGTCCGTTGCGGCCTGTGCGTCCGCGACTGCCCCTACGACACCTTGAAACTGGCCGAACTGGGCGACGACGTCGCACTCGGCACGCCGTATTTCGAGGCCCGCGAGGTGCCGTGCGAGATGTGCGACGACATCCCGTGCGTCAAGGCATGTCCGACCGGCGCGCTCGATCCAGCACTGCGGGATATCAACGAAGCGCGTATGGGCCTCGCGGTCGTCGTCGACCACGAGGCCTGCATCGCATTCCAGGGCCTGCGTTGCGAGGTCTGTTTCAATGTCTGCCCGGTGCGGGGCGAGGCGATCACGCTCGACTACCAGCACAACACACGCAGCGGCAAGCACGCGTTCTTCATTCCGGTCGTGCATTCGGCCGCCTGCACCGGCTGCGGCAAATGCGAAAAGGCCTGCATCCTCGAAGAGGCGGCCATCAAGGTATTTCCGATCGCCCTCGCGAAGGGCATGCTGGGTCGCCATTACAGGCTGGGCTGGGAGCAGAAGGCCGAGGCCGGCAAGGCATTGGTCACGCCGGACCTGCCGCACGAGTACAACCTGCCCGGCGGCGTGCGTTACGAGCATGGCGGTCGTGGGCTGATCGTGGGTGAGGGACCGGCGATGCCGTCGCCGCCGCCGCGTCCGATGGCGCCAGAACCGCCGGCCTCGCCGTTTTCAGCCAATCCGCTGGATACGCTGAACCGCAAGGGAGGCCTCTGATGGAACCCGGCGGCAACCCAGGCGCCGAGGCGATCAAGGTCAACGGCTGGTGGAAGGCGCATCGTTTTCTGATCCTGCGACGCCTGTCCCAGCTGTTGATCCTGGCGCTGTTTCTGGCCGGGCCCTGGTTTGGTACCTGGATCGTCAAGGGCAACCTCGCATCGAGCCTGACGCTGGACACCCTGCCGCTTTCCGACCCCCTGGTATTGCTTCAGTCGCTGTTCAGCGGACACATGCCGGCCAGTGCCGCGTTGATAGGCGGATTGATCGTTCTGCTGTTCTACCTGGTGGTGGGCGGGCGCGTGTATTGCAGCTGGGTGTGCCCGGTGAACATCGTCACCGACGCTGCGGAATGGTTGCGGCGCAAACTGCGCATCAAGGGCGGGGCGCACTTCACGGAGAAGACCCGTTACTGGTTGCTCGGTGCGGTCCTGGTCGTCTCCTGGATCAGCGGCAGCATCGCCTGGGAGCTGATCAACCCGGTGTCGATGGTCTACCGCGGCCTGGTATTCGGTATGGGCCTCGCGTGGGGCATTGTGGCCGCGGTCTTCCTGCTCGATCTGTTTGTCGGCCGACGGGCCTGGTGCGGCCATCTGTGTCCGGTCGGTGCCTTCTACGGACTGCTCGGCGAAGGCGCGGTGCTGCGCGTCACGGCGCTGAAACGCGAGCAGTGCGACGACTGCATGGACTGTTTCGCGGTATGCCCGGAACACCAGGTGATCCGACCGGCACTGAAGGGTGCGGAAAAGGGCAACGGGCCCGTGATCCTGTCGGGCCACTGTACCAACTGCGGTCGCTGCATCGATGTCTGCGCGCGTGATGTCTTTGCATTCAGTACGCGATTTTCCAACAACGCAAGCCAAGCGGTAACCGGCGTGAACCATAAAAGTGAGGTGTCGTCATGAAGCGGTCTGTCTATCTTGTTTTCCTGTTCTCGGTCTTTCTGGCCGGACTCGCCGGTCAGGCGACGGCTGAAATCGCTTCACTGCGTGGTGCTGCGGCCATACCCGGAGGAGAACCACCGCCACCGGAGATGGAGCGGTTCATCAACGACAAAGAGAACATCGACCGGACCTTCAAGCAGCAGCCGCCGCTGATCCCGCACAGGAACGACGACTACACGATCAACCTGAAGGAAAACAAGTGCCTCGACTGCCACATGAAGCAGCCCGGCAAGGACAAGGCCAAGTCGGTTGAGATGGGCGAGTCGCATTTCGTCGATCGCGACGGCAAGAAACTCGACCATCCGGCCGGAAGTCGCCACTTCTGCACCCAGTGCCACGTGCCGCAGATCGATGCACAGCCGCTGGTCGGCAATACCTTCACGTCGCTGTCGAAATAGACCGGCGTCCTACACCTCCGTGGCCCGGTCAGGGATGACCGGGACGCCCGGATTCACCGGCGCCGTCGTGAGCGTCTGCGCACCTGGTAGGCCACGACGTCACGCATGATCTCCGAGAACGGTACCTTCTCCAAGGCGCCGTAGCGGGAAGCCGCCGCGCCCAGCACGGCATCGATGTCGCCGATGGTGTGTTCCACCGAGTCGTCCAGCAGTCGCAGCAGGCCCCGCATCCCGCCCACCTGCAGGCGGATCGCCTTGCCGTGCGGCAACATCCTGCGTTCTTCCTCTGTGCGCAACGCGAAGCGCGCCTGTTCGCGCAGCAGTTCCAGCCAGCGCAGACAGCGCGCCTGGCTCGGTGCGCAGCGGCAATGCACACCTTCACGTTCCGCGATACAGAACCGCTCGGCGCAATGGCAGCCGCACTCGTTGGTCAGCACGCTCTTTTCGAACGCGCAATACACCTCGTTGACTTCGCGGTAGGTCTGGCGAAAGGCATCCTGATCCATCGGGGTCAGGCACGAGGCCGGGATTGCCGTTGAAACGGGCGTGGATGACGGTTGATCTCTGCGTGCGGGTCGTACCCGCCGCGCCCGGCGCAGCACCATGCCGCGGTCTTCACTGGCGATCCTGTTTGAAGCGGTGGATCAACCGGCGGTCCCGTTTGCTGGGTTTGGTCGCGGTCTGCAGAGGCGTGGCGAGGCGGGCCGCCCTCAGTGCCTCGCTGGCCAGTTCGCGATTGCGCCGGCTTTGGTCGGTCTCGATGTAGAAATCGCGTGCCTCGGCGGCGGGGCGGCGCTGCGTGGGGAGGACGGCGACTTCGATCTGCCATTCCAGGCCGTCCTTGCTGATCGTCAACCGACTGCCGATCCGCACCTCCTTGCCGGGCTTGCTGCGCTGCCCGTTGAGATGCACCTTGCCGCCATCCACGGCCTCCGCGGCCAGCGAACGCGTCTTGTAGAACCGGGCCGCCCAGAGCCATTTGTCGAGGCGCATCTTTTCGCCGTTGTCTGGCATGCGCCCGCTCGTCCAGGGATTCAGGTAGGTGCGTCCTCGGACGCGTCCAGGGTATGTGCGGCATCACCGGGCAGGCCTGCCGGCGCCAGGCCGAGCATCGGGTCTAGCCGGCCCATCGCGTCCATCTCCGCCATGTCGTCGTAGCCGCCAACGTGGTAGTCGTCGATGAAGATCTGAGGCACGGTGCGGCGTTTGCTGCGCTGCATCATTTCCCCCATGAGGCTGTGGTCGAGATCGATGCGCTTCTCTTCCCAGTTCATGCCCTTGCGCTGCAACAACATCTTGGCCCGCACACAGTAAGGGCACATCCCGGTCGTGTACATGATGATCTCCGGCATGCTGTGTCCTCCTTTGGCTGATGGTGCATCGTAACAATCGGCGCCCGGCCGTGAAACCGGGGTCTTTACCCATCCCATGTCAGGGGTTGGCGGCATTTGGCCGCTTGCAGGCCGGTCGTTATCATCGATCGGTCGACCCAATTCATTAGACTGGAATCGAGATGAAAGAGGCCTCGCCGCGCACCATCAAACTGTCCGAGTATCAGCCGCCGTCCTACCTGGTCGATACCGCGGATCTCACGTTCGACCTGCGTGAACAGGGTACCCGGGTGGTTGCCCGCCTGGCATTGCGGCGTAATCCACTGGGACCGGGGGGGCCGCTGCGCCTGGACGGCGAGGGCCTCGAACCGGTCTGGGTGCGCCTTGACGGCAGCGAGCTGTCGACCCAGCGTTATCGGATCGATGGCGAGTCCCTGACACTGTTCGATCCGCCAGAGGCCTGCGTGCTGGAAACCGAGGTGCGCATCGCGCCCGAGCGCAATACCGCGCTCGAGGGACTGTATCGGTCCGGCGGAATCTTCTGCACCCAATGCGAGCCGGAAGGTTTTCGCAAGATCACGTGGTTCATCGACCGGCCCGACGTAATGGCGCGCTACACGGTGCGCATCGAGGCGGACAAGACTGCATTCCCGGTGCTGTTGTCGAACGGCAATCCGCGCGAGGCGGGCGAGCTGCCGGACGGCCGGCACTATGCGGAATGGGACGATCCGTTTCCGAAACCCAGCTATCTGTTCGCCCTGGTCGCCGGCGACCTGCGTTTTGTCGAGGGCCGTCACGAGACACCTTCGGGACACGCAGTGCGGCTGCGCGTATATGTCGAACCGGAAAACATCGATCGTTGCGAGCACGCGCTGCGCTCGCTGGGCAATGCGATGCGTTGGGACGAGGAGAAGTACGGGCGCGAATACGATCTCGACGTGTACAACATCGTTGCGGTCAACGATTTCAACATGGGGGCCATGGAGAACAAGGGGCTCAACATCTTCAATTCGAAGTTCGTGCTTGCACGCCCGGACACGGCGACCGACCAGGACTTTCTCGGCATCGAAGGCGTGATAGCGCACGAGTACTTCCACAACTGGACCGGCAACCGCATCACCTGCCGCGATTGGTTCCAGTTGTCGTTGAAAGAGGGCTTCACCGTATATCGCGACCAGGAGTTCTCGGCCGATATGGGTGCGCGCGGCGTCAAGCGCATCGAAGACGTACGGCTGTTGCGTGCGCATCAGTTCGCCGAAGACGCCGGGCCGATGGCGCATCCGATACGGCCGGCTGCGTATATCGAGATCAACAACTTCTACACCGTGACGGTGTACGAAAAAGGCGCCGAGGTCGTGCGCATGCAGGCCAATCTGCTGGGGCCCGCCGATTTCCGCAAGGCCACCGATCTGTATTTCGAGCGGCACGACGGTCAGGCGGTAACGACCGAGGATTTCGTGCGTTGCATGGCGGATGCCTCGGGTCGCGACCTCGCGCAGATCCAGCATTGGTACGACTATGCCGGAACGCCTCAGCTGCGTGTGCAGACGGCCTACGATGCGCAGGCCGCTACCTACACGCTGGACATTGAACAATCGGTTCCGGATACGCCGGGCCAGCACGACAAGCCACCGTTTCTGGTGCCGGTCGTGACCGCGCTGGTCGGTGCCGACGGACACGACCTCGCCGTTCATCTCGGCGACCCGCAGCAGACTTCGACGGAACACACGCTGCAACTCACCGAGGGACGCCAGCGTTTCGTGTTTCACGGGGTAAACGAACTGCCCGTGCCGTCGCTGCTGCGTGGTTTCAGCGCGCCGGTCAAGCTCGACTATGACTACAGCGACGAGCAGCTGATGTTCCTGATGGCGCATGACGGCGACGGCTTCAATCGCTGGGATGCGGCTCAGACCCTGATCCGGCGGGTGATACTGCGCATGGTCCAGGACTACCGTGAAGGCACCGAAATGGATGTCGCGGACGGCTTGGTCGCCGCGATCCACGCTGCGTTGTCCAGTCAGGATGCCGAGCCCGCGCTGATCGCGGAGGTCCTGAGCCTGCCCTCGATCGGCTATCTCGGTGACTTCATGCCGGTGGTGGACATCGATGCGCTGCACCTGGCGCGCGAAACCCTGCGTGTCGCGGTCGGAACACGCCTGGGTAGCGAACTGCTCGCACTCTACCGGCGTCTCGAGGACAACGAGCCGTATCGGCCGGTGCCCGAGCAGATCGGTCGGCGTAGCCTGAAGAACCGTGCACTCGGCTATCTGGTTGCGGCCGGCGGCACCGCCGGTGGTGATCTGTGTGAAGCGCAGTACCGGCGACAGCACAACATGACCGACGTGATGGCGGCGATGGGTTTGCTCGCCGACAGCGGCCATCCCGCGCGCGACGGGGTCCTCGCGGATTTCGAGGCGCGCTGGCGCAACGACCCGCTGGTGATGGACAAGTGGTTCGCGGTACAGGCGATGGCCGACCGTCCGGATGTGCTCACCGAGGTAAACCACTTGATGCAACATCCGGCTTTTTCGATGCGCAATCCGAACAAGGTGCGCGCGCTGATCGGGAGTTTCACCGGCGCCAACCCGGTTCGCTTCCATGCCGCCGACGGCAGCGGTTATGAATTCCTCGGCGAGCAGGTCCTGGCCCTGGATTCTGCCAACCCGCAGATCGCTGCGCGCCTGCTGCGTGCCATGGCGCGTTGGCAACGCTACGACGAGGCCCGCCAGGCCCGCATGCGCGCGGTGCTGGAACGCATCGTCGCGGCCAGGGTGTCCAAGGATGTCTACGAGATTGCGACCAAGAGCCTGGGTCGGGAATGACGCACGGGGGCGGTGATGCCTGAGATGTCGGCCGAGCGGGCGGCGCCGCCGGTCGTCTCGTGGCGCCTGGCATTGAACCCACCGATCTACCTCGTCTCGGTACTGCCGGGTCTGGGTGTGCCGCTGCTCGCGCAATGGTCGGTGCCGGATCCCCTCGGTGTCGCGCTTGCCACGGTCGCCGTGGTCCTGCTGCAGCACGCCATCAACCTGTTCAACGATGCCGCCGACTGGCGGCTTGGTGCCGATGTCGAAAAACACGACTCCTGGGTTCGCGTGCATCGGGGGCGTCCGAGTGTCGCATCGTGGCACGGTGCGGCGAGCCTGCTCGCGGGTGGCCTGCTCGGCCTGGCGGTGTTGTGGTTGCGCGAGCAGTGGTGGCTGTTGTGGGTGGCGTTGCCGCTGGTGGGGCTAGGCTACCTGTACAACGCCGGTCCACGGCCGTTGTCGTACACCCATCTCGGCGAGTGGGTGACCGGTATCTGCTACGGTCCGGGTGTGTTCGGCTGCCTGTGGCTGGTGGGTGGACTGGGGGTCGGAACGGAGATGGTCGCGGGCATGCTCGCATTCGCGGCGCTCGCGGTGGCCCTGCTGCTGTCGCACCAACCGCCGCAGATCGATACCGACCGGTCCGCTGGCAAGTTGTCGTTCGCGGTCCGTTTCGGCGCGGCGCGTACCGTACGGGTTGCGCGCTGGCTGTTCATTGTGTTTCTCGGCGCATTGGCCGCGTCCCTGCTGTCTTCGCGCACCGACGCCATCGGCATCGCCATCGCATTGCTCGCGATGGTCCTGGCATGGCGGTCACACAGCGGCCCGATCAATCCGAAACGCGTGTTGGGTGCAGCCAGCGGCTTTGTCGTAATCGCACTGCTGCTGGTGATCGCAGCACCTTTGGCCAGCCTCGGCTGACAGCGACCCCGGTGCCGCGTGCGCCGCGGCACGCCCGACTCAGGCGCCTGAGACCGCCTTCTGGATCAGCGGTATCAGGGGTTCGGGTAGGCGGATCTTGCCCGACAACGCGAACTGCTGTGCAGCTTCCGACATCTTCTTCCAGGTCTTGCGTACGATGTCGAGCCACTTGGCCTCGTCGTACTCCGGGTGTTTCTGGGCGAACGCGAGCATGTAGTGCTCGATGAACACCAGGTCCGTGACATCTTCCAGCAGCTGCGTGTCCCGGTTGACCTTCAGTGCGCGTTTGCCGACGGCCTGGCGCACCCGCTCGATCGTCTGCTCGTCGTAACCGGCCTCGGCGAGCAACGTGGCCGCGGTCTCGGCGTGAAATTTGTAGAGGCCGGTGCGCCACTGCAGGTAGCCCTGGCGACCTTCCGGGAAGTCGCTGCGGGGAGATTTCCAGCGCTGGATATGCTGCGCGCGGATCGCCAGCTTCTGTGCGTCGTCGGCATCCGGTGCATAGCGCTCGAGCATTTCGGACATGCGCATCGAGTACAACAGCTCCTTTGGCCAGTCGCGTCCCTCGGCCGACTCCGAATTCGGATCCTGGGCATTCGCGGCATCGATCAGCGCGACCGCGCGGGTGTACGTCTCTTGCTGTGTCATGGTCCTTTCCAAAACAAAATTTTCGGCATTTTACCGTCCCGTGCCGGGTCTGCATGCGATACAACATTGTGCATTGCGGGTTAAACGTCGCGGGGTGCATGGCGGACAATCGGGCCGGTCGGCACCCGCTGGTCGGTGTATCGCGTGCCGGTTCGACGGCCTGGTCTTGGAGGAGGCATGTCCCAAGCTGATATCCTGCTGGTCGACAACGGTTCGAAGCGTGCGGCGGCGACACTCCGCCTGCGTGCGATCGCGAACGCTTTGAGTACGGCCTGTGGTGAGCCCGTCCACGCGGTGTCCTTGCAGCACGCGGACAAGATTCCCCCTGCGGACCTGGAAGGGCGGCCGGCGCAGCTGTTGGCTGGCGTGCTGCGCGATCGGCTGGTTGCTGGGCGCCGCGACTTCATCCTGCTCCCGCTGTTGTTCGGCAAGAGCCGTGCACTCACCGCTTACGTACCCCAGCTGGTCGCAGAACTGACCGGGGAATTCGGTGCCTTCGACCTGCGTGTCGCGGACGAACTGGTGCCGTTGCCCGAGGGTGAACCGCTGTTGGTCGAGATACTCGAACAACATATCGCGGAGGCCGGTGCCCGGCTGGGTGACGACCCGACCCACGTCGTGCTCGTCGACCATGGTTCTCCGTCGCCCGACGTCACCGCGGTTCGTAACATAACCGCGTCGCAGTTGTGCACGCGTCTCCCGCGCGGGGTGCGGCTGGCCGAGGCGGTCATGGAACGCCGTCCGGGTGCGGAGTACGATTTCAACGGGCCGCTGTTGGGCCATCTGCTCAGGGACATCGCCACCGCCGAACCCGAAGCGGCGGTGGTCGTTGCGATGATGTTCCTGGGCCCGGGACGCCACGCCGGTCCCGGTGGTGACGTCGCCGAGATCTGTGCCGACGCGCAGTCGGAACATCCCGGACTGCGCATCGTGATCTCGCCGTTGATCGGCGAGCATCCGAGGTTGATCGATCTACTTTGCCGTCGGCTGGAAGCGGCGCACTAGGCTCATTCGCCCTTTTCCTTGTGGATCGGCAGCATCGAGCTGGGTGCGACGTCGATCAACTTGAGGCAGTGCTCGGCGGTGGCGGTGTACTTGGTCAGATCGCCGACATGGCAGTTGCGGGCGGCGCTGACCTCGACGGCACGTATCTCGTCGCAGTCGATTCCGCGGAAACTGATCTCCTGGTATTGAGACGCGGTCGGCTTGATATAGGAATAGCCGCGGCTGACCGTCTCGAACGCGATCTGGTCTTCCTTGAAAGCGGTGAAACGCAGCACCATGGTGCGGATCTGGTCGGACAGGTCGTTTTGCAGACGCAGCCCGAGGCGACAGCCGCGCGCGAGGTTCACCTTGTGTTCCAGGGTCAGCTTGGCCAGGTGCTGGCCATCCACTGCAGGTGCCCCGGGTTCGGTCACGAAGGACCAGGTGCCGTCGGCGCGCAGCGTGACGGCGCGACCATCCGAGGTCACTGCGGAGATGTCGGCAGCGGCGACCTGGGTACCTGCCAAAGCGGCGAAAAGCACGATCTTGCGAAACGGCATCATCACTCCGGATCTGGTTGTGCCGGACAATGCTCGCACGAACGAGGCGCTGTTTTGAAGATGTTTAGGTTCCCAGGGCGCTGCGTCGCTCGCGCCGGGTCTGATTTCGGCATCGGCATCGGCATCGGCATCGGCAATTCGCTTCCGCGGCCGGCGTGGTGGCGGGCATCGCTCAGGCGTATTTATAGTGTTTGACCTCGCGTCGGCCGGACGGTGTCTGGTGGCGGCGCAGCGTGCGCTGCATGATGATGCCTTCGACCTTCCAATCCAGGCCGGTCAGGTCGATCGGCGGGTAGAGGTCGTTGAGGGCCACCAGGCGTTCGCCCCCGGCATCCTTCAGGTACTGGCGGAACCAGCGTACGCCCTCGACCAGCGCCATGATGAACATGCCGTGCTGACACCAGTCGGTGGGTTCGATCACGACGATGCAGGCGTCCGGAAACTCCGGTTCCATGCTGTCGCCGATCACCTGCAGCGCGAAGGGTTCGGAGCTGCTGCAGCTGCTCAAAGGGTCGTTGATTGGAGGCTTTTGCATCCCGGTGACTCTGCTAAGCTGGTTGCGCCCGGCGCGAACCTTCTGAAATTGCTGAGAATTCTATCATGATGAATATGGGGGGCAGTGCGCCTCAAGTCCACAAGGATCGCCGGGATTGGCACAACCTCAAGGGGATGCTGCCGTTTCTGTGGGAGTTTCGCGGCCGCGCACTGTTCGCCCTGGGCTGCCTGATACTGTCGAAGGTGGCCAATGTCGGGGTGCCGGTCGTGCTCAAGCACATCGTCGAGCATTTCGAACACGCCAAGGACGACCCTGCGGTACTCGCCGCGGTGCTGCCGGTGTCCCTGCTGGTCGCCTACGGCGCCCTGAAGCTCAGTGCGTCGCTGTTCAACGAACTGCGCGACGTGGTGTTTGCGAAAGTGCGTTACCGGGCGATGCGCCGCCTCTCGACCCGGGTGCTGGAACACCTGCACCGGCTGTCGCTGCGCTTCCATCTCGATCGCAAGACCGGCGCAGTCAGCCGAGACCTCGAGCGCGGCACCCGATCGGTCAGCCAGATCCTGAACTATATGGCGTTCAGCGTACTTCCCATCCTCGTCGAGTTCACTCTGGTGGCGTTCATACTGTTGCGTGACTATGCGCCGGCCTTTGCGCTGGCGATGTTCGGCTCGGTCGTGGTGTACGTGCTCGTGACCTTTGCGATCACCGAGTGGCGCATGGATTTCAGGCATTTCATGAACCGGCTGGATTCGCAGGCCAACACCCAGGCGTTCGACAGCCTGATCAACTACGAGACCGTCAAGTACTTCGGCAACGAGCGCATGGAACTGGCCCGCTATGACGGCACCCTCGCGGATTGGGAGGGCTGGGCGGTCAAGAGCCAGACCTCGATGTCGATCCTCAACTTCGGCCAGGGAGCGGTGATCGCGCTCGGGGTGACCCTGGTGATGTATCTGGCAATGCGCGGCGTGGTCGCCGGTGAGATCAGCATCGGTGACCTGGTGCTGTTGAATGCGTTCCTGCTGCAGCTGTTCATTCCGCTCGGCTTCCTGGGCATCGTGTATCGGCAGATCAAGTATTCGCTGGCGGACATGGATCTGATCTTCAAACTGCTGGAGCGCGCACCCGAGATCACCGACGCGCCGAGCGCACGGGACCTGGTCGTCAGCGGTGGCAGTATCCGATTCGACGGGGTCGATTTCGGCTACCAGCCGGAACGGCGGATCCTGCACGGCCTCGATCTGGAGGTGCCTGCGGGCAAAAAAGTGGCGGTTGTCGGACACAGCGGAGCGGGCAAATCGACCCTGGCCCGTTTGATCTACCGCTTCTATGACGTCAACGCCGGTGCAGTAACGATCGACGGACAGGATGTGCGCGAGGTGACCCAGGACAGCCTGCGCGCGGCGATTGGGATAGTCCCGCAGGATACCGTGCTGTTCAATGAGAGCATCTATTACAACATCGCCTACGGAAGACCGGGTGCGAGCCGAGAGGAGGTGCGCCATGCCGCCAAGATGGCGCATATCCTCGATTTCATCGAGGGGTTGCCGGACGGCTGGGACAGCGTGGTCGGCGAACGGGGCTTGAAGCTGTCCGGCGGCGAAAAGCAGCGCGTCGCGATAGCGCGCGCGATACTCAAGCAGCCGCAGATCCTGATCTTCGACGAGGCGACCTCATCGCTCGATACACGCACCGAGCAGGCGATCCAGGAGACCCTGGCCGAGGTGGCGGCGCGGCACACCACGCTGGTGATCGCGCACCGTCTCTCCACCGTGGTCGACGCGGACCAGATCCTGGTGATGTCGGGCGGGCATGTGATCGAACGTGGCAGCCATGCCCAGCTGCTGGCCGCACACGGGGTCTACCGGGAGATGTGGGAACTGCAGCGCCGTGAGCGGGAAGAGGCCGTGTTGAACCCTGCCACGGAGGCGTCGTGAGTCCGGGTGCGAGGTCGTTTCTGGCGTGTAATGCCGACCGGCGGCCGGGCGACCGGGTGGCCGGCGGAGGCCGGTTGTGAAGGTCTACCTCGTCGGTGGTGCGGTGCGCGACGGTCTGCTGGGTCTGCCGGTGGTGGAGCGCGACTGGGTTGTGATGGGTGCCGACGCGACGGCGATGCGGGCGGCCGGCTATGTCGCCGCCGACCCGGACTTTCCGGTGTATCGCCACCCCCAGACCGGCGAGGAGTACGCGCTGGCGCGTCGCGAGACCAAGACCGGTGCCGGCTATCGTGGTTTCTCCGTCGAGGCGGGCCCGGACGTCACCCTCGAAGAGGACCTGCGCCGGCGCGACCTGACGGTAAACGCGATCGCGCAGGACGAACAGGGTGACGTCGTCGATCCGTTCGGCGGGCGCGAGGATCTCGCAGCCGGGTTGTTGCGGCATGTGTCTCCGGCGTTCGTCGAGGATCCGTTGCGGGTGTTGCGCATCGCCCGGTTTGCCGCGAAGCTGGGACAGTTCGGTTTCCACGTCGCGCATTCGACGCATCGTCTGATGTGCCAGATGGTGGAAAGGGGCGACATGCGGCAACTGACCAGCGAGCGACTCTGGCGCGAGATGTTCAAGGCGATGCAGACCGCGCAGCCCTGGCGGTTCTTCGAGGTACTGCACCGCTGTGGCGCGCTGGGGGTGTTGATCCCCCGGCTCGCGGCGACATTGGGTGAGACGGTAGCGCATGCTGCGGCGCCGGACAGCGCGCCGGTGGCGACGTTGAAACGCATCGCAGCGCGTAGCGCCGACCCGGGTGTGCGGCTTGCCGCGACACTGGCGGAGTGCGTCGATACCGACAGCGATGCGCAGTCGCTGGCCACCGGCATCTGTGCCGATCGTGTCACCACGCAGCTTCTGCGGCGCAGCGTGGTGGCCCGTGATGCCTGTGCGGCGGCGCGGGATGCCGACATCGATGCGCTGTTCGACCTGGCGCGGCAATGGCGCGCTCTGGACGGACAGGCCGACAATGCGGCCGAGATCCTGGTGTGCGAGGCGCGCTTCGACGATCCGCGGCTCGGTGCGATGCTGCGTACGGCGTTCGTGGCGGCACGCGCGGTCAGGCGGGAAGACCTGGCCGAACCGGGGCTGAGCGGCAAGGCGCTGGGGTCCGCGCTCGCGCTCGCGCGCCGCGCCGCGATGCGCACAGCGCTGCAGCGTGCGGGCCTGCTAACGTGAGAACTGTCGTGAGAATGAATACCAACGCAGAGCCCGCGGCAGACGTGACCGAACCCCCGCGCGGCGCGAGCATAGGCGGGCGTATCCAGCGGATATTCAGTGGTGCCCGCCTACTGGCTCCACTGGTCGTACTGGGCAGCGCCCTGGGGCTCGCGTTGCTGGCGACGGTGGCCCTGTCGGCCGGGATCGGCGACACGCGCCTGTCGCTCGGCGCACTGGCGATCGCGGTGGTCGTCGCATGCCTCGCATTCCTGGTCGGGTTGCACCGCCTGCGCGGCGACTTGATCGAACCGCTCGCACGCCTCGAGGAAGCCGTGTCGCGCGTGTGCGCCGGAGAACCCGGGGCCAGTCTGTCGCTCGACGGCAGCGGCGTCCTGGGGACCATGGTCAGCGACATCGACAGTCTCAACGAAGAACTCAGTGAGCTTTACGAGGACATGGACAACCGTGTCTCGCGGCACACCACGCGTCTGGCGCAAAAGACGGCGTCCTTGAAGATCCTCTACGAGGTCGCCGCGAGCATCAACCAGGCGCATGATCTGGAGGACCTGCTGCTGCGCTACCTGCGGGTTCTGAAAGAGATGGTCAACGGTGTGGCCGCCACCGTGCGCCTGGAACAGGGCGATGGCAGCATGCGCGTGATCGGATCGATCGGCGTCAACAACGAAGTGTTGCGCGAGCGCGAGATGTTGCCACTGACCCTGTGCGTATGCGGCAAGGCGCTCTCCGCCGGTGACGTGCTATGCGACAATCCGGCGCGGCACTGCGTGCGGCAGCTCAAACGCGCGATGTTCGGTGCCGCCGAGATCGAGCTGCTGTCGGTGCCGCTCGACTACCACGGTGAGCTGCTCGGCATGTACAACGTCTTCGTACACCGGCCGGGTATCTCCGGTCGCGAGGACATACTCGAGCTGCTGCAGACGGTCGGTAGCCACCTCGGCATGGCGGTCGCGAAACAGCGCTCCGACCAGGAGGCACGCCGCCTGTCGATCATGGAGGAGCGTACGACGCTCGCCCACGAGCTGCACGATTCCCTGGCGCAGACCCTGGCCAGCCTGCGGTTTCAGGTGCGTCTGCTCGAGGACCTGTTGCACCAGGACGGCGGCAGCCAGGCAGCGTCCAAGGATGCGCAACGCATCCGTGCGGGACTGGACGAGGCGCATACCGAACTGCGGGAGCTGTTGAACAGCTTCCGTGCACCGATCGATCAACGCGGTCTGATCTCGGCACTGGAAAAGCAGGTCGATCGTTTCGGCAGGGAGACCGGAATCCACGTGCTGTTCCAGAACGAATGTCGCGAACCCAACCTGTCGTCTGCCGAGGAGATGCAGGTTCTGCGCATCGCCCAGGAATGTCTGGCGAATATCCGCAAGCATGCCCAGGCCCATACGGTGCGGGTGTTGTTCAGCTGTCGCAGTGGCGGGCCCTACAGCCTGTTGGTCGAAGATGATGGCGTCGGATTCGAAGACGCGGCGAAACGCGGCCGCCCGGGCGAGCACATCGGCCTGTCGATCATGGAGGAGCGGGCGCGTCGCCTGGGTGGTAATCTGCGCATCGAAAGCGAGGTGGGAGAGGGAACCCGCGTGGAACTGTTCTATCAGCCCAAGCCCAACCGGCAGCCGGCCGAGCAACGTTGGATAAGCTGATGCGCGTCTTGATGATCGACGATCACGCGCTTTTTCGCATGGGGCTGAGCGAGTTGCTCGAACGACGCGGGATCGAGGTGGTCGCTGCGGTCGGCGATTGTGAACAGGGCATCAAATGGGTCGAGGAGAAGACACCGGATGTGGTGCTGCTGGACATGCGCATGCCCACGATGTCCGGCCTCGAGGTGCTGCAGGAACTGCGCCGCCGTCAGGTTTCGATGCCGGTGGTGATCCTGACCACCAGTCGCGAGGAGGCGGACGTGGTCAGCGCCCTGCAGAGCGGAGCGCGCGGGTACCTGCTGAAGGACATGGAACCCGATGATCTGATAAAGGCGATGAACGACATCGTCGCCGGACAGACGGTGGTGGCTCCCGAACTGACGATCGTGCTCGCCAAGGCGGTGCAGGGCGAGGCTGCGGACGAACCGAATCAGCGCTCACTGGCCGAGCTGACACCGCGTGAACTCGAGATCCTGTGCCACCTCGCCGAAGGGCAGAGCAACAAGGTCATCGCGCGCAATCTCGGCATCTCGGACGGCACCGTGAAACTGCACGTCAAGGCAATACTGCGCAAGCTCGACGTGCATTCGCGTGTCGAGGCGGCCGTGATTGCCGTGGAACAAAACATCTGTGGTCGTGGCGGTGAATCCAGCTGACCCGCGGCACTCCGCTGTCTGGAGCGATAAATGAAACACTTTCTGGAACTTGTCAGTGACTGCCTGACCGAGGTCAGGGAGATCATGCCGTGGGATCTCGAGGAACGCCTGCAGGAGAATCCGGATCTGCTGATCGTCGATGTTCGCGAGCCATACGAGTACCAGGCGATGCACATCGCCGGTTCGCTCAATGTCCCGCGCGGCATTCTGGAATCGGCCTGTGAATGGGACTACGAAGAGACCGAACCCGAGTTGGTCGAAGCGCGCTCGCGGGAAGTCGTGGTGGTGTGCCGCTCCGGATACCGCAGCGTGCTCGCGGCACATTCGATGCAGCTGTTGGGTTACACCAATGTGTCGTCGTTGAAGACCGGGCTGCGCGGCTGGAAGGACTACGAACAACCGCTGGTCGATGATGCTGGTACAGATGTCGATCTCGACAATGCAGACGTCTATTTCACACCCAAGTTGCGTACCGACCAGCTGCGGCCAGCGGGCTGGCGGGGGAAATGAAACACCTTGCCCGGCGGATGATTCGCTGGATCAGAGCTCCGTTCCCGGAGTGATCGGCGTCGTCGCACCGAGTTCCGAGCGTTCCGGTGCCTTGTACCACGCGAGCTTGCCGTGCAGTTGTACGACCTCGCCTACGATGATCAGCGTCGGCGGTTTCGGTTTCGCCCGCTCCACCAGACCCGGCAAGGTCTCGACCGTTGCGGTGTACACGCGCTGCTGATGGGTCGTGCCCTGTTCGACCAGTGCCGCGGGCGTGTCCCCCGGCATGCCGTGGGCCTGCAGTTCACGGCTGATCACCGGGAGCCCTTTCAGGCCCATGTAGAACACCACGGTCTGATTCGGCTGCACCAGCTGCGGCCAGTTCAGGTTCATGGTGTTGTCTTTGAGGTGGCCGGTCACGAAGGTCACCGATTGCGCATAGTCCCGGTGCGTCAACGGGATGCCGGCATAGCTTGCACAGCCGGATGCCGCGGTGATGCCGGGCACCACCTGGAAGGGCACACCCTGGCTGGCCAGGGTATCGATCTCTTCGCCGCCGCGTCCGAAGATGAACGGGTCGCCGCCTTTCAGCCGGACGACGCGCTTGCCTTGCTTCGCGAGGTCGGCCAGGAGCTGGTTGATCTCTTCCTGGCGCATCGCGTGGTTGTCGCGTTCCTTACCGACGTAGATGCGCTCCGCGTCGCTGCGTGTCATCTCGAGCACGGCCTTGGCAACCAGGCGGTCGTAGACGACGACATCGGCCTGCTGCATCAGGCGCAGCGCGCGGAACGTGAGCAGGTCGGGGTCGCCCGGTCCGCCGCCGACGAGGTAGACCTCGCCCATGCCCGCATGCTCCCGGGCCTGGTCGAGTTCCCGCTCGAGCAGCAACTCGGCCTCGTGCATATGACCGGAGAACACCCGCTCGGCGACCCCACCCTGCAGGATGCAGTCCCAGAAACGCCGGCGATCGGCGGGGTCGGCGATCATCTGTTTGACGCGATCGCGGAAACGGCCGGCGAGTTCGGCGAGACGGCCGTAGCCGGCCGGGATCACCGATTCGAGGCGTGACCGGATCAAGCGGGCCAGCACCGGCGATGCACCGCCGGTGGACACCGCGGCGACGACGGGCGACCGATCGATGACCGAGGGCATGATGAAACTGCCGTGTTCGGGGTTGTCGACGACGTTGACCGGCACCCGGCGTTGTTCGCCTTCCACGGCGACCGCCTGATTGACCGTCTCGTCGTCTGTCGCGGCGAATGCGAGGTAGGCACCGTCGAGGTCGCCCTCGCGGTAGGCGCGCGCGACGTGTTCCAGGCGTCCTTCGCCGGCAAACTTGGCCAGGCTCGGGCACAACTGCGGGGCGATGACGTGCACCGTTGCTCCGGAGCGCATCAGCTGCACGACCTTGCGGGTCGCAATCTCGCCGCCGCCGATCACCACGCAGCGCTGATCGCGCACGGACAGGAATATGGGTAGATGTTGCATAGTGGCCTGGCTACGTCACGGTTAATGTCGTCCGGCGTGCGTCGGATTGACTATATGAGGATTCATTAATATACTACATCGATCATTTGACCCCCAACAATCTTGCGAGGTCGCGATGTTTGTTAAAGAAATTGATGCAGCGGATCTCAAGGCGCGCATCGATGCCGGAGAAGATATCGCGCTGATCGATATCCGCAGCGACGCCGAGGTAGCGCAGGGCGTGTTGCCGAATTCCGAGCATCTCGCTATGCATCTTATTCCTTTGCGGATGCACGATCTGCCGAAAGACAAAGATGTCGTGCTGTACTGCCGCAGCGGCGCACGCTCCTATCATGCCTGTAACTTCCTCGGTCAACAGGGTGTCGGCAATGTCGTCAATCTGCGTGGCGGCATCATCGCCTGGGCGCGTCTCGGCTTCGATATCGCTGCACCGCAGCATCAGCCGCGTGCGCACATGATTTGATGTTCGGCCGCGGGGCGCGGGGCTGACAGGATCCTTGCGTTTCTTAGTCGGTTCGAATATAAGGATCAACCGCTTTTTCAAGACAACGACAACAGAGCATCCTGGAGGTTGCCCATGGCTGATTTCGACGAAGAACTGGACGCAAGCGGCCTGAACTGCCCGCTGCCGATCTTGCGTGCGAAGAAGACCCTGGCCGGCATGGAGTCGGGCAAGGTTTTGCACATCATCGCGACTGACCCGGGTTCGGTAAAAGACTTCGAGGCATTCGCCCGTCAGACCGGAAACGAGTTGATGGAATCCAAGGAAGAGGGCGGCAAATTCCAGTTCCTCATCAAAAAGGCCTGATCCCAGGCTCTGGGGCAGATCAAATTTCCCGACGTTAGGAGGGTGTACAGATGGATGAAAAGAAACTCGCCATCATCGCCACCAAGGGTTCTCTGGATTGGGCGTATCCGCCGTTTATTCTCGCTTCGACCGCAGCCGCACTGGGCTACGAGACCGAAATCTTTTTCACCTTCTACGGTCTTCAACTGCTGAAGAAAGACCTTGATCTCAAGGTGACACCGCTGGGCAATCCGGGCATGCCGATGCCGATGGGCATGGACAAGTGGTTCCCGACCCTGCTGACGGCTTTGCCGGGCATGGAAGCGATGATGACTTCGATGATGAAGAAGAAGATGGCCAGCAAAGGCGTGGCCAGCCTGGAGGAGCTGCGCGAGCTCTGTCAGGAGGCCGAGGTGAGGCTGATTGCCTGCCAGATGACTGTCGATCTCTTCGACATGGATCCTTCGGCGTTCATCGAAGGCGTAGAGTTTGCCGGCGCCGCACGTTTCTTCGAGTTCGCCGGACAGTCGGACATCTGCCTTTACATCTGATCGAGCCTGACCGCGCCCAGCCGCGGGACCCGATCGCACAAAGACCCCCGCCGTAAGGCGGGGGTCTTCGTTTGTGTGTTGCACCGATTGGCCGACGGGGGCGGCGCTGCTACGCCGCCGGCCAGGTGGCGGTGGTTTCCTCAGAACATGTAACGCGCCTCGACCGAGAGGATGTCCACACTCGAGTCGTAGCTGCCACGCAAGGCACCACGGGTCACGTCCTCGGGCTCGGTGCCGGTCTTCGAGATGCGCGGATCGTTGACGAACAGGTGCGCGTAACCGACGTCGATCGCGAGATTGTCGGTCGCCTGGTAACTGGCGCCCAGTGCCACCCACAGCCGGTCGGCGTCCGGCAGGCGCGGCGAACGGTCCTGTGCGCTGCGGACCGGCGATTCGTCATAGGCCGCACCGAATCGGTAGATCAGGCGCCCGCCGCCCGGATGATAGGTCATGCCGAGCGAAACGCGGCTGGTGTCTTTCCATTTGAAGGTGGTGACACCGTCCGGCAGGTTGTTGTCGAAGTCGAATCGAAGTTCCGGGATGCTGCTCCAGCCGGTCCAGGTATAGTCGGCCAACAGTGCCCACTCGTTGTTCAGCTCATGGTAGGCGCTCAACGACGCGGAGGCCGGCAGGTCCACGCTGGCTTCGACATCGGTGTTGGAGAACACGGCGCCCAGCGCCGGGTTCGGAAGCCCGAAATGGGCGTCGCCCTTGATATCCTGGGTCACCTCGGAGCGGTAGTGCAGGCCAACCCGGGTCCCGGGCGAAAACTCGTACAGCAGACCCGCATTGTAGCCCCAGCCCCAGCTATCGCCTTCGATCTTGATATTGCCGTCGAACTGTCCGGGGCCGGCCGGTCCGAGCAGACCGCCGAGTCCACCCAGCGAGACCGGGATCTGGTTCAGCGTGCCGAAATCGATCGCATTGGTGAATTCGCCCTTGAGATACATCGCGCTGACGCCGATCGCGAGACTCAGTTGATCGGTCGCCTTGAATGCGATCGAGGGGTTCAGGTTGATCGTCTCGACCTCCGAGTGGATCGCGTGATAGCGACCGACCCAGTCGTCGTCGTACTCGGTTGCCAGGCCGAACGGGACGTTGATCGCCATGCCCAGCCACACCCTGTCGTTCAGTTCGTGGGTCAGATACAGGTGCGGGATGCCTGCCGATGTGCCGGCGTTGCCGCCATTGTCGCCGTTGATCGGGGCGCCGCCGACCAGCGGCGAGAAGGTGCTGCCTTCGTTCTTGAACTCGTTGTTCGTCAGCACCAGGTGAACCCCGGCACCCGCCTGGGTGCCCGGTAGCCGGGTCATGCCCGCCGGGTTGAAATACAGCGTATCCACCGTATCGGCGCTCGCGGCAGCACCTGCATAGGCGGTACCCATCCCCGGGACACTCTGCTCGATCAGCGCAAACCCAGCGGCGTATAGTCCTTGGCTGCCGGCCAGTGCGACCAGCGCCGTGGTGAACAAAGGACCTGCGGCGGGCCTGACTGGAAACCTCTGCAACATTATCTTCTACCCTCCGATGAAAGTGACTGGCAGGTCTTAATCCCTAGAGCCGGCTGCCTGCTCAACGCGAGAGGCTAGGCGATAAGGCGGGCAAATGCCATACAGGTGCGCCGGAATTCGGCAGCGGGTCGGGTTTTGGATCGCTGCGACAGGTATCGTCTGGCGCCGCAGACTTTGAAGTATTAACTGGCTATAATATAAAACTCGCTTATTCATCCACTGAGAGCACTTGAGTCATGGCCGACCGCCGGTTGCAAGTTTTCCATACTGTGGCCCGTCTGTTGAGCTTTACCAAGGCGGCCGAGACCCTGCACATGACCCAACCGGCGGTGACCTTCCAGGTGCGCCAGCTGGAGGAGTATTTCAACACGCGCCTGTTCGATCGTACTCACAACCGCATCAGCCTGACCGAAGCGGGAGCCCGCGTATACGAGTACTCGGACAAGATCTTCGAGCTGTACGGTGAGATGGAGAATGCGGTCCGCGAAATGACCGGCGAGATCAGCGGCTCGCTGACCATCGGGGCGAGCACCACGATCGCCGAATACATGCTGCCTGCGCTGCTCGGCGACTTCCGCGCCAAATATCCGGATGTCAGCATCCACCTGAAGGTGTCGAACACCGACGGCATCGTGTCGATGGTCGAGAACAACACCATCGATCTGGGGGTCGTCGAGGCCCCCGTCAGCAACAAGAACCTGGTGGTCGACGAGTGCCGGCGGGACAACCTCGTCGCCATCGTGCCGCCGGGCCACCCCAAGTCCAGTCTCGAGACCATCACGCTCGAGGAACTCCTCGAATACCCGTTCATCTGCCGGGAGGAGGGATCGGGAACGCGCGAGGTCATCGCCGAGTACATGAGTCGCCTTTCGCGTTGCCAGACCTGCATGGACGTTGCGATGGAGCTGGGCAGTCCGGAGGCGGTCAAAGGTGCGGTCGAGGCCGGCATGGGCATCTCGGTCGTCTCCAATGCGACCATACAGAAAGAGCTGCGTCTCGGCACCCTGGTGGCGATCGACCTCGATCCGCCGCTGGAACGGCCGTTTTCGTTCGTCCATCAAAAGCAGAAGTTCCGCGTGCGCGTGATGGAAGAACTGCTCGAGTTTGCACGCGCCTACTGCAAGGCGCACCGGGACGATTGAGCGTTCCGCGCAGACCGGCCCAAGGCGCATGCTTCCACCCAAGCTCCAGTTGCCTGCTGAACAGCAGCATTTGCTGAATCTATTTCGCAAACTGAGTGACGCCGACCGCCAGGGGCTGCTGAGCTATGCCGAGTTTCTCGCCCAACGCGCTCCAGACGGAGCGGTGGAGCAACCGCCGGAAGCGCAGCCACAGGAGATACCGCGACCCGCATCGGAGAGCGTGATCGCGGCGATCCGCCGCCTGTCGGCCAGCTTCCCGATGCTGGACAAGGATGCTTTGCTGCATGAGACGTCGTCATTGATGACCGCCCATGTGATGCAGGGCAGGCCGGCGGTCGAGGTGATCGATGAACTCGAGGTCGTTTTCCGTCGACACTACGAACGCGTAAAATCGTCCTGAAGGTGAGTCGCTCACCAGCCGATGACAGGCGCCTGTGGTACCTGCGGACGGCACCGCTCGGCAATGATTGCCGTGGAAGTCAACCGGGTGGATTCGAAGCCCCGCACAGAGCAAGCGCATGCGATTGATCACTGACTGGTTCCGCCGAACCTTCTCCGACCCGCAGATCGTGTTCCTGACCCTGGTCCTGGTGATCGGGTTCGCGGTCGTGCTGACAATGGGCGACATGCTTGCCCCGGTGATCGCCAGTGCGATCATCGCCTATCTGCTCGAGGGCCTGGTCGTCGTATTCGAGGATCGGGGAGTGCCGCGGTGGATCGCAGTGACCCTGGTGTTCTTCGCGTTCATGCTGTTCGTGACCCTGATCCTGTTCGGCCTGCTGCCGCTGTTGTCGCGCCAGGTGACGGAGTTGATACAGCAGTTGCCGGCGATGATCGGTGTCGGCCAGAAGGCATTGATGGCGCTGCCGGAGCGCTTCCCGGAGGTGCTGTCGCCGCAGCAGGCACAAGAGATTCTCGACGCGGCTCGCCGGGAGATCGGCAGTTACGGTCAGGAGGTGCTCAGCATGTCGGTATCGTCGGTGGTCGGCGTGCTGACGATTGTCGTGTATCTCGTGTTGATGCCGATGCTGGTGTTCTTCTTTCTGAAGGACAAGGACATCATCATGCGCTGGATCGGTGGATTCATGCCGGGCGAGCGACACCTGGCCGACATGGTGTGGCGCGAGGTGGACCGCCAGATCGCCAACTACGTGCGCGGCAAGTTCTGGGAGATCATCATCGTCTGGGCGGCAACGCTGCTGGCATTCTCGTTCTTCGGCCTGCAGTACACGATGTTGCTGTCGGTGCTGGTCGGTCTTTCGGTGGTCGTGCCGTATGTCGGTGCCACGGTGGTGACTTTCCCGGTCGTGCTGGTGGCCTGGTTCCAGTGGGGGTGGGGATCCGACTTCATCTGGGTGAGTGTCGCCTATCTCGTGATCCAGGCGCTCGACGGCAACGTGTTGGTGCCGCTGTTGTTCGGTGAGGTCGTGAACCTACACCCGATCGCGATCATCGTTGCGATCCTGGTGTTCGGCGGCCTGTGGGGTTTCTGGGGGGTGTTTTTCGCAATCCCGCTGGCGACCCTGGTGAACGCGGTGTTGCGCGCCTGGCCGGCAACGCGGTCGGTGGCGAGCCCTGCCTGACGCAACGCAACCCGCGGCGGCCTTTGCCGCCGAGGGTCACGCCAGGTGACTCAAGACTTGTTGGTCTTGATGCCGAATGGCAGGTAGGCCGGGCACCAGCCGACCAGTGCGGTGAACAGCGGCACCAGACCGATCGCGCCAAGCCAATTCTGCGTGGTATAGCCCCACGCGATCAGCGCGATACCGACCACCGCCCGAATGATGCGATCCACAGTACCCACGTTCTTGCCCATAGTGACCTCCTGACGTCACGGATTTGCGATTGTGTCGCTAGATTAGGGCGATCGACCCTTTCCGTCAGTGACATAGTCACAAAGACCCGAGGCCGGTGCGTAGCGTCCTTGGATCTTCGAGTTCGATGCGCCCGCGGGCGAGACGCAGCAGACCGCGCATCTCGAAGTCCTTGAGCACTCGGCTGACCACCTCGCGCGAGGTGCCGAGATCCGCCGCGATCTGGCTGTGGGTCGCCTGAATGACGCCGCCTTTCTCGCCAGCCAGGTTGGTCAGGTACTCGCCCAGGCGTTGGTCGATCCGGCGGAACGCAACCTCCTCGACCAGGCCGATCACCTCGCCGAGCCGCACCGCCAACAGGTTCCAGAGGAAGCGACGCCAGGATTCCGATGAGTTCATCCAGC
This sequence comes from Chromatiaceae bacterium, assembly GCA_024235395.1. NCBI lineage: Bacteria > Pseudomonadati > Pseudomonadota > Gammaproteobacteria > Chromatiales > Chromatiaceae > Chromatiaceae bacterium. Next base: position 950,767 of record JACKMK010000001.1, on the reverse strand, counting down.
GGTGAACCTGGGTCTCCGGCAGGACGACCGCCTCGACCTCGGATTCCGCACTCGCGTTCGCGGGAAAGTCGCGGCCGCTGAGCATGCACGACGCCGTGAGGATGCAGCACTCGCCGGGTTCTATGCGATACAGCGTGATCTCACGCCCCGATTCGGCCAGCTTGAACACCCTCGCCGAGCCGAGGGTGAGCAAAGCGAGATGACTGCAGCGGTCGCCCTCGTGGCAGATGTTGTGGCCCTTCGGCAGTCGTATCAAGCTGCCGAAAGTGGCGCACTCGTGCAGGAGATCGGGGTCTGCGGCGATCTGCGGGTACTGCCGCTCGAGCACTGCGATGGTACGCGGGTCGAGCACGCCTCAGCGTCCCGACTTGCAGTTGTACTGCCTCGCGGAACGGTGCTGCAGCCTGCATGCCTCACGCACGGGCCGCATGATCCGCCAATGGCGCAAGCCGGAGGCCCGGTGATGCGCCTGGACGGACATCAGATCACCACCTGGCTGAAGTCGTAGTCCATGTTTTCCAGCGGGCGCTGGATGAAGTTGCCCTGCAGGAAATCCGCACCGGACGACCAGTGCAGATCGATGCTGCGCGGGTCGTCGACGTTGGAGACGATCACTTTCGCCGCGGCCTGGTGGGCCTGCCGAATGACGCTGCTTATCGTTTCCCGGTCGGCCTTCAGCAGCCGGGGGGCGATGTTGATGTAGCGTGCCTGCAGAAACCGCAGCACTTTGAATGCGGCGTCTTTCTCGGGAAAGTGTGACAACGAGACTTCGACATCCATCTGGCGAAGGGCTTTGATGTTTTGCTGGGCGACTTTGAGGTCGTGGGAAAGATCGGGCAGGCGAAAATCGATCACCAAACCGGTGCCGACCATCTGCTTGGTTCGCAAACGCCCTTCCAGCTGAACGGGCATGTTGGCATCGAGCGCGCTGCGTGCCGACTGGCGGACGAATATCCGCGTGCGCCGGCCGGTATCCCGACGCTGTTTCAGCAAGTCGATGGCGCGTTCCAGAATCCATTGGTCGAGCTGTTCGCAGACGCCCGCGATTTCCGCGGCTTCCACCAGCTGTTGATCGCCGATCAGATCACCTTGCGCATTCTGCAGGCGCAGCACGATCTCGTAGTTCTCGCTTCCGCGGGTCTGCAGGTCCAGCAGCGGTTGGTACTGGACGATGAACCCTTCGTCGCGCAGCGCAGCCTTGACCCGCAGCGCGATGTCGTTTTCCGGGATCGCCAGGATCTCCTGACTGTCACTCTCCGTACGGTGGGTGTGGACTCTGTTGCCGCCATGCACGGCGGCCTCTTCGCAAGCCGTCTTGGCGCGGTTGACGACGCCATTTGCGTCTTCCAGCCGGTCATCGATGAAACACACGCCGGCGCTGGCCGTCTTGTTCGCATGATCGGCGAACTCATGCTCGGCGATCCGCAGCAGGATGCGCTCGGCGAGCTCTACGATAGCGTCGTCGTCATCGCGCTTGCTGAGCACGGCGAAACTGTGTTCGTCGATGCGTGCGGCGAGATCGGTGTCGTCCGACTCGTCGGCGATCACAGCGCCGATCTCCGACATCAGGTGGTCGACGCCGCCTACACCGATGCTTTCCTGCAGGCGCTGGAGGTCGTCGGGCTGCACGACGATCACCGCTGCAGGGGGACGATGTACGCCGGCATCTATCAGGCTGGCGGTCCGATCGAGCAGGTGTTGTCGGGAGAACAGTCCCGTGACGCGGTCATGCTTGCGCGGCTGGCCCGTCGCACTCAACATCTGGCGTGCGCGGCGGATCCGGGTCTGCACTATGCCCAGCAGATGTTTTGGACGGATCGGCTTGGCGATGAAATCGTCACCGCCGACGCTCAGCGCATCCAGCTGTTTGTCGGTGTTCTGCTCACCGGACAAGAACACGATCGGTACGGCGACGAATTCCTTGTGGTCGCGGATGATCGTCGTCAGTTCAATGCCGTTGACCTCCGGCATATAGATGTCCATCAGGATCAGGTCGGGCCGGAAGGTCCGCAGGCTGTCGATGACCTTGACCGGCTCGGTAACCTGCAGCACCTCCACGCCGGCCTTGCGCAATATGGATGCGGCGAAGTCGGCCTGCGTCGGGTCGTCCTCGACCACCACGACACGGAATGCCCGCTGGTCGCTCGGCACTGCCATTTCGCGCAGTCGCAATGCGACCGCATCGGTATCCAACGGCGTTACGAAATAGCCATCGCCGCCGGCGCGGATCGCATCGACACGCAGCTGCAGGGCGCTGGAATCGCTGATGAATATCAGTGGAATCTCGACCGACATGTGGGTGCGCAGACGGATCAACTCTGCGGACAGCGGCTGCATCTTGGGCAGCATCGCCGTGTCGGCGACGATCAGTTTCGGCAGGCGTGGCTGCAGCTGGCTGACCAGCGCCGCGGTGTCCGAGAAGTACTGGACGTCGCATCCCAGGCCACGCAGTGCCGTCGCCAGCCCGGTAGTGATGCCTTCGGCGTCGCCGAGCACGTAGATCGCGGCCTCGCCCGGAGAGGCGTCCGCGCGATGTTCCACCGCGGTGGTCACGTTGGCCGAGGTCTTGAGCGCGCGAACGAGCCCGGCGATCGCGTCCATCTGGGCCGCACCGGGCCGAATATCCGAGCCGACGAAAGAACTCAGGTAGACCTCGAGCGAGAAAACGCTCTCGTTCAGCTGAAACAGCGAATAGAGACGGCTCGACTCGGAGATCTCGCGTACCCGCTCGTACAGCGCCGTGAGCTGGCTCGCGTCCCAGGGTCCCGTCTCGAGCCTGGACCAGATATCTTCGACCGCGGCGATACGTTTCGGCAACTGTTGGACGAACGCGTCGCGCCCCACCTCGTGACTGCCTGGTGTTACGTCCGGCGGTGGCGCCATCGAATTCGATTCTCCTGCACGCTGAGCTTGGGTTGCGCCGGGACCTCCCCGGGTGCATCGGCGGCTTTCGTTCAACGATATGCTATCTGTGCATAGTCTGCCACAATCATTCCTGCTAAAGCGCTGTTTAGATTGCACAATGGCGCCTATCCCATTTGCCCGGCCGGGGAGGTCGACAGACCAGCGTGGCGCCAGAACGAGACCCGACAGAAGCCGAGATCGGCGCCCAGGCCCTGCGCGGTCTGCTGGACGTGGACAGCCTCAGAAGTGCGGCCTGGCTGGCTGGTTTTGCCGGCGGCGCCCTGCTGATTCTCACCGCCTTGGTTGCATGGCTGGGTACTGCCGAGACGCGGCTGGACAGTTATTGGCTGGGATGGGCGACGGCACCCGCGCTACTCGCCGCCTTCGGGGGGCCGGTACTCGGCCGGCGCTTGCTGAGTCGCCATTCGGTGGCCCGTTGGCGAATGTTCGTGACCGCAGTAATGGCGCTCAGCAGTGCCGCCTGGGCGTTCGCGCTTGCGGTTTCGATGACCTTCGATCCCCTCGAAGGCCGGCTGCTGGCGATCGTCTGCCTGGCGTTGGCGATCTCGCTGCTGCCGAACCTGTCGAGTGTGTCGTGTCTGATCACGCAACTGCTGGTGCAATTGGCATTCGCGCTCGGTCTGGTGTTCGTTTCCGGCCAACCGCTCCAGGAGCTGATACTCGCCGCCGGTGTGTGGGGGGCGCTGGCACTGTTGGCCGGCATGGCGGCCCTCTACGCGCGGCGTATACAGTTGACGGCGGCGGACCTCCATTACCAGCGGTTCGAGGCGTCCGAACTGCAGCGCCGTCTCGACGACGATGAGGCCCGCCTGCGTGAGGCCGAAGGCCGGCGGGTGACCCTGGAGGCCGAACTCGCCGAGATACTCAACCTCGCCGAGGACGCCAGCCGTGCCAAGACCGAGTTCCTGGCGACGATGAGCCACGAAATCCGCACCCCGCTGAACGGTATCCTGCCGATTCTGGAAATGCTGCGCGACACGCCATTGAACGGCGAGCAGCAGAAGTTCGTGCGCACGGCGCAGAGTTCGTCGCGCCACCTGTTGCGCATCATCAACGACATCCTCGACTTCGCCAAGGTCGAGTCCGGCAAGCTGCAGCTGGAGTCGATTGAGATCGATGTCCGCGATCTGGTCGGCTCGGTAACAGAGCTGATGAGCGGCAGTGCGCGCAATCACAACCTGAAGCTGAGTGCGAGTGTCGCCGAAAGCGTGCCTCACGTGGTGCGCGGCGACCCGATTCGCCTGCGGCAGATCCTGATCAACCTGGTGAGCAACGCGATCAAGTTCACTGAGGAAGGCGGCATCCGGGTGGAGGTGTCACGTGGTCAGACGAGCCAGAAGGAGGTCGAGTTGCTGTTTGCGGTGGCCGACACCGGCATCGGTATGTCGATGGAGACCGCCGATCGTCTGTTTCAGTCGTTCACCCAGGCGGATGCCTCGACCACGCGCAAGCATGGTGGTACCGGTCTCGGGCTGGTCATCTGCAAGCGCCTGGTCGAACTGATGGGCGGCAAAATCGGTGTGCGCTCGACCCCTGGGCAGGGTTCGACGTTCTGGTTCCTGGTGCCGTTGCGCAAATCGGTGATGGAGGTGCCTTCGGCACGTCGCAACCTGCAGGGGGTACGTATCCTTACCCTGATAGCGGATGCCGAGAATGCAGCGCGCGTTGCACAGAATCTGCGCAGTTGGGGGGTGGTCGAAGAGGCCACGATTGAACCTGCGGATGCGGTATCCAAGCTGCGCTCCTCGGCAATGCTGGGTGACAGCTGGGTCTACGAGTTGGTGTTGATCGATGGCACCGGTATCGAACATCGTTTACCCGGCTTGTTGGCCGAGATACGCAGTGTCGATGCCCTCAAACGCATCAACATTGTCGTTGCCGTGCGCTCGGACGCGCTGGCGCAGAAGATCAAACGTGAATTCGGCGTACTGGTGCTGACCGATGCGCTGCGTCCAGAGCCGCTGCGGCGCGTATTGCACCGCCTGTTCGATGTCGAGAGTCGCCATTTTGGGAATCCGGAACTCCGGCCGGAAGAGATCTATGATGACCTGAACGTCTCGGCGTGGGACGTCTCTCTCGACGAGATGCCTGAAGTGGTGAGGGGCGGCGAGTTTTCCGGCCAGGTGCTGCTGGTCGAGGACAATCCGGTGAACCTGGGTGTGGTGCGCAAGGCCCTGTCGAAGCTGGGCCTGGGTTGCGTGTCTGCGACTGATGGCAGCGAGGCTTTGTCACAGTTCGACAGCCAGCGCTTCGATATCATTTTCATGGACTGCCAGATGCCGGTGATGGATGGTTACGAGGCCACGCGCAGGATCCGGCAGCGTGAGAAAGGCGAGGGCCGTGCGCCGACGCCGATCATCGCAATGACGGCGAACGCGATGGAGGGCGACCGCGAGAAGTGCATCGATGCGGGTATGGATGACTACCTGGCAAAGCCGGTCAGTCTCGACGAATTGCGTAACTGTGTTGCCGGCTGGATCACAGCAGCGGCGAAGCTGCCTCAGCGGGCGGCCCTGAATGCACCGGTCAAACAGGAGCAGGAGAAGGTGATGAATCCGGTTCTCGACGAGGGCGTACTGCGTGAACTGCAGGAGATCATGGAAGACGACTATCTGAGTCTGCTGCGCACCTATCTGCGCAATGCGCCGAAACTGCTTGCTGATGGGCACGCGGCGATCGACCGGGGCAGCGTCGAGGCGCTGGTCAACCCGGTGCATTCACTCAAATCCAGCAGCGCCAATGTCGGTGCCATGCAACTTTCGGAGCTGGCGCGCGAGGCGGAGCGACTGGCGCGGGGTGGCAACCTGTCTGAAGCGTCGGCTGCGTTCCGCGCCGTCGAAGCTGCCTATCAGGTCGCCGAACAGGCGCTCAGGGAGCACGTCGCCAACGCCTCGGCTGCCTGACGCCGGACAGCGTCTCGTGTCTTACAGTGCCTCCGAGGCGAAATCGGCCAGACGCGAGCGCTCACCGCGCAGCAGCGTGATATGTCCGCCGTGCGGCCAGTTCTTGAATCTGTCCACCACATAGGTGAGGCCCGACGTGGTCTCTGTCAGGTAAGGCGTGTCAATCTGTGCGACGTTGCCCAGGCACACGATCTTGGTCCCCGGCCCGGCGCGCGTGATCAACGTCTTCATCTGTTTCGGCGTGAGGTTCTGCGCCTCATCGAGAATGATGTATTTGTTCAGGAAGGTGCGTCCGCGCATGAAGTTCAGGGAGTGAATCCTGATCCGTGAGCGCAACAGGTCGTCGGTGGCCGCGCGGCCCCACTCGCCACCCTCTGTCTGCGTCAGGACCTCGAGATTGTCCATCAGGGCTCCCATCCACGGCGTCATCTTTTCCTCCTCGGTACCTGGCAGGAAGCCGATGTCTTCGCCGACCGGCACGGTGACACGGGTCATGATGATCTCGCGGAAGCGGTTCTTGTCGAGGACCTGGGCAAGGCCAGCCGCCAGCGCAAGCAGCGTCTTGCCGGTACCCGCGGTACCGAGCAGGGTGACGAAATCGATCGATGGGTCCATCAGCAGGTTGAGCGCGAAGTTCTGCTCGCGATTGCGTGCACTGATGCCCCAGACCGCGTGTTTGCTGGAGCGGAAATCCTTGACGATCTCTATGATTGCGTCGTCGCCGTCCTTGCTGCGGACGACCGCCTCGAACGGCTGTTCGCCCTCCATGTACAGGCACTGATTGACATACCACTTGGCCGTGTCAGGCCCCTTGACCCGGTAGTAGGTGTGTCCGTCCTCCTGCCACGAGTCAATGTCCTTGCTGTGACTCTCCCAGAAATCACCAGGCAGCTCCGATTCGCCGCTGTACAGCAGGTTGACGTCGTCGAGGACCTGGTCGTTGTGGTAATCCTCGGTGTGGATGCCGATCACCGCCGCCTTGATTCGCAGGTTGATGTCCTTCGATACCAGGGTGACATGGCGCTTCGGCGCCATCTCGGCCAGTGCCAGGGCGGTGCCGAGGATGTTGTTGTCCGGCGTATTGCCGGGCAGGGTCTGTGGCAGCTGCTTGGGCTGCAGTTGGGTCTGGAAGAACAGGTGGCCGCAATCGGCGTCGACCACGTCGTTGCGGAACTTCGCGGTACACGGCAGGGGCAGTCCGGAGTCGATGTCCTGCTTGGACGCAGAGGTCATCAGTTCGTCGAGGAAGCGGCTGACCTGGCGCGAGTTGCGCGCAACCTCCGACGTGCCCTTCTTGGCCCGGTCCAGTTCCTCGAGGACCACCATCGGGATGAAGATATCGTGTTCGGCGAAGCGAAAGATCGAGGTCGGGTCGTGCATCAGCACGTTGGTGTCGAGAATGAAGATCTTCTTGTCGTGGCGCGATTTGATGCCCATGGTGCTCCGCAGGGTGGAATCCGAAGGGTTACTTGTTCAGGGCCTTGACGGCATCGAGCACCTGCTCGACGTGACCCTTGACCTTCACGCCACGCCATTCCTGGCGCAACACACCGTCGGCGCCGATCAGAAAGGTGCTGCGTTCGATGCCGCGCACCTGTTTGCCATACATGTTTTTCATTTTGATGACGCCAAAGGCGTTGCACAGCGCTTCATCGCCGTCCGATACCAAGTCGAACGCAAACGACTGTTTGGCCTTGAAGTTATCCTGTGCCTTGAGGCTGTCGCGCGAGGCGCCGAGGATTGCGCAGGACTGCCGTCTGAACTTCGCGATCGCGGCGCTGAAGTCGAGCCCTTCCTGAGTGCAGCCCGGTGTGCTCGCCTTCGGGTAGAAGTACAACACCAGGGGCTTGCCGGCGAAATCGGAGAGCTTCACCCGTCGATCTCCGGTCAGATGGAGTGTCAGGTCGGGTACCTTCTTGCCAACAACGGCGTCAGCCATGGATGTCAGGCCTCCTGTGCGTTTCAGCCCTTGATCGGTTCGAGCACCGCGTCGATGTTCATGCTGTCACAGAAATCCATGAACTCGTCACGCAGTGCCGCGATGTGGATGTCGGCCGGGATGCCGATACTCATTCGTACCGAAAACATCGGTGTTCCGGTATGTGCGGCCGCATAGGAACTGGTGGTCATATCTTCGATATTGATGTTCTTTTCCGAGAAGAAACTGGCCAGGCTGTACACGATCCCCGGGTGATCCAGCGATACCACGTCCACACCGTAGGGCAGGAGATTGGCGTTGCCCGTCCGTTCCTCGGTGCGTTTGGTGTTGATCGTGAGGTCCAGGCGTTCCTGGAGTTCCGGCACCTGGTCCTCCAGTTTCGCCAGGCGATTCCAGGGCCCACAGACCAGCAGCAGGATCGCAAACTCACCGCCCAGAACCGTCATGCGGCTGTCGGTGATGTTGCAGTCGAGTTCGTAAATCGCCTTTGAAAGCTGATTGACGATGCCCGGACGGTCTTTTCCCAGGGCTGAAATGACGAGGTGACTGTTTTTGACAGGCATGGCAGGCAAAGGGTGGCGTGCTGAAAGTGGAAGGGCGCCAGTGTACTGCTGCGTTCGCCCCTTGTCTCGCCTCGTGGTAGCGGAAGCGCTTGTGGACCTCAGGCGTCTCCGATATCGGCGTCGCGCAGGGCCTGGGCCGCTGCTTCAGGGCTGACCGTGCTGACGAACAGGCCCGACCCCAGTTCGAACCCGGTAGGGATACTGGTGCGTGGGCAGATCTCCAGGTGCCAGTGATAGCTGTCCTGGCAGTCGTCGTACTCGCTGCCATGCGGCACCGAGTGGAGGAAGAAGTTGTACTGCACGCCACCGACCACCTTGTCGAGACGGGCCATCGTACGGCGCAGCACGCGGGCGAAATCGTCGAGATCGTCACGGTTGGCCTTGAGAAAGTCGGCCTGATGCTGCAGCGGGAGTATATGGATCTCCCACTCGAAGCGACTGGCAAAAGGTTTGATCGCAACGAAGTGCTTGCCACGCTCGACGACGTATTGCCCGACATTGATCTTGCGCCGGATCTGCCCGGAATCTCGATCGTAGATCGTCGCCTCGTAGGTCAGGGCCTCGTCGATCAATGAGCAGAACACGCAGTGGTTCAGCTTCCTGTGGTATTCGCGGCTGTGCTGGACCTCGTTCTGCACGTTTTCGGGCACCACCGGTGTGGCGATGATCTGGCTGTGCGTGTGCGCGATGCTGGCCCCGGCGGCAGCGCCGAAGTTCTTGAACACCAAGACATATTTCAGGCGGCGGTCAGACGCGTACAACTCGGCCATGCGTTGCTGGTAGACCGAGAAAAGGTCCGCCAGGTGCGCCTGAGTCATCTCGTGCAGGGCGATCCCGTGGCTGGCGTTGTCGATCACCACCTCGTGTCGGCCATAGCCGTCGATCACCTGCTGCAGGCCGAAGGCGATGTTCGACTGTGCGCGGTCGTCACCCAGAACGGGATAGAGGTTCGGCACGATCCGGATCGCCCATTCATCCCCCTCCGGGTAGGATTTGATCTGTGGTGGGGTGCGTTCCTCGTTGCCACGGCAGAACGGGCAGGTCTCTACGACCGCGCGGGTATCGCGTTCGACACGTTTCTCGGCGTTTTTCGGGCGCATGCCGCGGGCGGTGGCGACCAGCACCGACTCGGTCGGGACTATGGGGTTGATCCTGATTTCGCGTACGTTTTCGCCGGATTCGCTCATGCCGATTCAAATCTCCGTTGCTGATCGCTCGTTTCTACTGGCACGGGCGGCCACCCTCAAGCTGACCATATTAATGGGGGCATCGAATCGCCGCCGCGGCTGAATGTTTCTTGGCACGCCAAAACGCGCCGCGATAGAATCAAACGCTTGATTTCCATCGGAGCCAGCGGATGATCCAGGGCAGTCTGGTCGCGATTGTTACCCCAATGCACGCCGACGGCGGGGTCGATGAGCAGGCGTTCCGGCGCCTGATCGACTGGCATGTGGCGCAGGGTACCGACGCGATCGTCGCTGTCGGCACCACGGGCGAGTCGGCCACCCTCGATGAAGACGAACATTGTGCCGCCATCGCCGTTGCGGTGGATCAGGCCGGAGGCCGTATCCCGGTCATCGCCGGTACCGGGGCCAACTCCACCAGCGAGGCCATTGCACTGACCCGATGTGCCAAGGCTGCCGGTGCGGATGCCTGCCTGCTGGTCACGCCGTATTACAACAAGCCGACCCAGGAAGGGCTTTTCCTGCATCACAAGGCAGTCGCCGAGGCGGTCGACATCCCGCAGATCCTGTACAACGTGCCCGGGCGCACCGCGGTCGACATGCTCCCCGAAACGGTCGCGCGCATCGCCCAGGTCGACAACGTCGTCGGGGTCAAGGAGGCGACGGGACAGCTCGACAGGATCACCCGCCTGCGAGAGCTGACGCCACCCGGTTTCGCGGTCTACAGCGGTGACGATGCCACGGCCCGCGAGGCCATCCTGCTGGGCGCCGATGGTGACATCTCGGTCACTGCGAACATCGCACCGGCCGCCATGCACGCGATGTGCGCGGCCGCACTCGCCGGGGACAGTGCCCGGGCGGAGCAGCTGGATGCACCCCTGGCGGGCCTGCACAGGGACCTGTTTCTCGAGGCCAATCCGATCCCGGTCAAATGGGCGTTGGCCGAGATGGGCCTGATCGAACGCGGTATTCGCCTGCCGCTGACCTGGTTCTCAGAAAGCTTCCACGGGCAACTGCGTGCAGCCATGCAGCAGGCCGGTATCCTTTAGACTGCGTCGAACGCGCGCCGCTCCGGGCTGGCGCTGCAGGATCCTTGATAATGATGAAAAAGTTGTCTCGTAACTCGCTTCTGGCCCTGTTTGCTGTCGGCATCGCTGCCTGCAGCAGCGTCAACGTCGATGACGTATTGCCGGACAAGGCGGTTGAATACAAGCGCGAGACCCAGGCCGATCGCAACCTCGAACTGCCACCCGACCTGACATCTGACCGGATCAATGACCGCATGAGCGTGCCAGACAGCATCGGCGGCGTGTCGACCAGTTATTCCGAGTACCTGACCGATCGCAAGCTGCGTGGTGCCGACGACGCCACACGTGTGGCGGTGGCGGGCAGTGTGCTGCCGGCGGTCAAGGACATTGAAGTCCGGCGTGACGGTGATTCTCGGTGGTTGGTGGTTACCGGCTCGGTCGAAGAAGTCTGGCAACGCGTGGTCGATTTCTGGCAGGAAGCCGGCATCCTGATGCTCGAACAGGATCCGACCGTGGGCATCATGCGCACTGCGTGGATTGAGAACCGGGCGAATATCAGTCGGGATTTCGTTACCGACGCAATACGCAAGACTCTTGATGGCCTCTACGAGACCGGTTTTCGCGACCAGTACCGGGTGCGCCTCGAGCGTTCGACGGATGGCCGGACCGAGGTCTATATGACCCATTTCGGTATGGAAGAGCAGGTTATCCAGGGCTCGGGTGGAACCACCGAACGCACCGTCTGGGTGCCGCGTGAACGTGATCCGCAGCTCGAGGCCGAGATGCTGCGTCGCCTGATGGTGTACCTCGGTGCGCTGGATGAGCGGGCCCAGGCCCAACTGGCTGCAGGCGGTCAGCGCCAGCAGACCCGTTCTCAGCTGCTTAATACGCGCACCGGCACGCAGCTGCTGATCGACGACACCTTCAGCCGCTCCTGGCGCCTGGTCGGTCTGGCACTCGACCGGGGCGGCTTTGCAGTCGAGGACCGTGATCGCTCGGCAGGCATCTACTACGTGCGTTACAACGACCCCTCGAAAGAGGACGCCGACGAGGGCTGGCTGTCGAGTCTCAAGTTCTGGGGCGACGACAAGGATGTGGACAAGGTCAACCGCTATCAGGTGAAGGTCGGCGACAATGGCGATCGCACCGTGGTGACCGTGGCCAACGACAAGGGTGAGCCGGACGCGTCGCCCACATCGATTCGCATCCTTACACTGTTGAACGAGCAGATACGCTGATCCCGGATGGCGTTTCGCTTTGCCTCGCTGGGCAGCGGCAGTCGCGGTAACGCGACGGTCATCGAGGCGGGGACGACTCGGGTGTTGGTGGATTGTGGTTTCGCGGCACGCGAATTCGTGTCGCGATGCCACCGGCTTGATTTCGACCCGACCGCTCTGACCGCGATCCTGGTAACCCATGAGCACGGCGACCACATGCGTGGCGTCGGTGCGGTCGCGCGACGTTTCGGGATCCCGGTGTGGATGACCCACGGTACCTGGCGTGCGGCGGATTTCGGCGCCATCAGCAGTCTCAATCTGTTTGCCGGCCATGCTGGTGGGTTCCGGATCGGCGAGTTGGCCATCACGCCGGTCCCGGTGCCGCATGATGCACGTGAGCCCACACAGTATGTATTCGACCATGCCGGCCAGCGTCTCGGCCTGTTGACCGACCTGGGCAGCATCACCCCGCGCGTGGTTGAGGCATTTGATGGGGTCGACGCCCTGCTGCTCGAATGCAATCACGACCTGGAAATGCTGGCCAGCGGTCCGTATCCGCCCAGCCTGCAGGCCCGTGTCGGCGGCCTGTACGGTCATCTCAACAACACCCAGGCGGCGGATTTTCTGCGCCGCATCAACCACGGCCGGCTGCGCCACCTGGTGGCGGCGCACCTGAGCGAGAGGAACAACTCGCCGGAACTGGCGCGGCAGGCACTGGAGGGCGTGTCCGCGGATCTTGGTGCCTGTCTCAGCCTGCTGATCCAGGATCAGGCCAGCGGTTGGTTCGCGATCTCGTCCTGACGCGTCGATCGCGCTGCAGTATCATTTTAGGCTTGCCATCCTGGCTGAAGTTTCTGGGGTTCCCATGCTGATACTGCGCGGCGCGCCCGCTCTCTCCGATTTCCGTTTGCAGAAGATCCTGAACCGCCTGGTGCCGGTGGCAGGACCCGGTGTGCGTGTCAGTGCCGAGTTCGTGCATTTCGTGGACGTCGATGCCGATCTGGGCGACGCCGCGGCCGGCGTTCTGCAGCGTCTGCTCGAATACGGTCCGGCACATGGTGAGCCGGGTGAAGACGGACAGCTGTTTCTGGTGGTGCCAAGGCCCGGCACGATCTCTCCCTGGTCGAGCAAGGCCACGGATATCGCACACAATTGCGGTCTGAGCGAGATCCGCCGGATCGAGCGTGGTATCGCCTACTGGGTCGACGCGGGCGACCATGTGGGCGGAGCCGCGATCGCCGCGCAGCTTCACGACCGTATGACCCAGGTGGTGCTGCAGGACCTGGACTCGGCTGCCGTACTGTTCAGGCACGCCGAACCGCGGCCTTTCCGGCAGGTCGATGTGTTGCAGGGGGGGCGTACCGCCCTGCTGGCGGCCAATAGCGAGCTGGGGCTGGCCTTGTCGGATGACGAGGTCGACTACCTGGTCGAGAGTTTCAGTGCGCTGCACCGCAATCCCAGCGACGTCGAACTGATGATGTTTGCGCAGGCCAACTCGGAGCATTGCCGGCACAAGATCTTCAACGCGAGCTGGACCATCGACGGTGAGGCGCAACCGCATTCGCTGTTCGCGATGATCCGCAATACCACCGAGAAGTCGCCCGACGATGTGCTGTCGGCATACAAGGACAACGCGGCGGTGATCCGCGGCAGCGAAGGCTACCGCTTCTACCCGGATCCCCTCACCGGGGCGTACGGTCGGCATGACGAGGATATCCATATCCTGATGAAGGTCGAGACCCACAATCACCCGACCGCGATCTCGCCCGACCCGGGTGCGGCGACCGGCGCAGGCGGCGAGATTCGTGACGAGGGTGCGACCGGGGTCGGCGCCAAACCCAAGGCCGGGCTGTGCGGCTTCTCGGTTTCCAACCTGCGCATCCCCGGCGCTGTGCAGCCGTGGGAAGAGGACTTCGGCAAGCCGGGCCGGATCGTCAGCGCGCTCGACATCATGCTCGAAGGCCCGATCGGTGCGGCGGCATTCAACAACGAGTTCGGCCGTCCCAACCTGCTTGGATACTTCCGTACCTTCGAAGAAAAAGTGCCTGCGGCTCAGGGTGATGAACTGCGTGGTTATCACAAGCCGATCATGCTTGCCGGCGGTCTCGGCAATATCCGGGCGGGTCATGTCGAAAAGAAGGCGTTTCCCGCCGGCACACCGCTGATCGTCCTTGGCGGTCCGGCGATGCTGATCGGGCTCGGCGGCGGTGCCGCGTCGTCGATGGCCTCCGGTACCTCGGCAGAGGACCTGGATTTCGCCTCGGTGCAGCGCGCCAACCCGGAGATGGAGAGACGCTGCCAGGAGGTCATCGATCGCTGCTGGCAGCACGGTGGCGACAACCCGATCCTGTTTATCCACGACGTCGGGGCCGGCGGGCTGTCGAATGCGCTGCCCGAGCTGGTGCACGATGGTGAACGCGGCGGGCGTTTCGAACTGCGCGAGGTGCCCAACGACGATCTCGGCATGTCACCGATGGAAATCTGGTGCAACGAATCGCAGGAGCGCTACGTGCTGGCCGTGGCGCGTGACCGCCTCGCGGCCTTCGAGGCGATCTGCGAACGCGAACGCTGCCCGTATGCGGTGGTCGGCGAGGCGAGCGATGAACAGCACCTGGTACTGGGTGACCGGCACTTCGCCGCCAACCCGATCGATATGCCGATGTCCTTGCTGTTCGGCAAGCCGCCGCGCATGCAGCGTGACGTCGCGCGCAGCCAGCCGTCACTGCAGGCACTGCGACTGGACGGTGTCACTGTCGCTGAGGCGGTAGGGCGGGTGTTGCGGTTGCCGACGGTTGCCAACAAGACCTTCCTGGTGTCGATCGGTGATCGCAGCATCACCGGGATGGTGGCGCGCGACCAGATGGTGGGTCCCTGGCAGGTGCCGGTGGCCGACGTCGCGGTTACCGTGGCCGATTTCGACGGCTATCGCGGCGAGGCGATGAGCATGGGTGAGCGCACGCCGCTGGCACTGCTGGATGCTGCCGCGTCCGGCCGCATGGCGATCGGCGAGGCTTTGACCAACATCGCTGCGGCGGCGATCGGGCGTCTCGCCGATGTGAAGCTGTCGGCCAACTGGATGGCGGCGGCCGGCCACCCCGGTGAGGATGCACGCCTGTACGAGACCGTGCATGCCGTCGGCATGGAACTCTGCCCGGCACTGGGCATCGCGATCCCGGTCGGAAAGGATTCGATGTCGATGAAGACGGTATGGCAGCACCAGGGTGAGCGGCGCGAGATGAGTGCCCCGTTGTCGCTGATCGTCTCGGCGTTCGCGCCCGTGGTCGATGTGCGCCGGACCCTGACGCCGCAGCTGCGCACAGATGCCGGCGATACCGATCTGGTGCTGATCGACCTGGGACGGGGCAGAAACCGCCTCGGGGGTTCGGCGCTGGCGCAGGTCTATCGACAGATCGGTGACATACCGCCCGATGTGGATGACGCCGCGTTGCTCAAGGCCCTGTTTGCCGCACTTCAGGACCTCAATCGCGACGGACTGATCCTCGCGTACCACGACCGGTCTGACGGCGGCTTGCTCGCGACCCTGTGCGAAATGGCGTTCGCTGGTCGCTGTGGCCTGGATATCGACCTGGCAGGCTTGGCCCGGGACGACCTGTCCGTGCTGTTCAACGAGGAACTCGGCGCAGTGCTGCAGGTGCGCCACAGCGACAGCGATGATGTGCTGAATCTGCTCGAGCGTGCCGGACTGGGTGCATGCTGTCAGCTCATTGGCACGGTGAACGACGGCGCCGACATCCGCATCGCGCATGCCGAGCGTGAGGTGTTTGCAGCGAGCCGCGTGACCTTGCATCAGGCCTGGTCGGAAACCACCTCGCGCATGCAGGCATTGCGCGATGACCCGGAATGCGCCGCGCAGGAGCACGCGCGTATCGCCGCGCCGGATCCTGGGCTGTCGGTGTCTCTCAGCTTCGATCACAACGACGACATCGCTGCGCCGTTCGCCGAATCGCGTCACCCGCGGGTGGCGATCCTGCGTGAGCAGGGCGTGAACGGGCAGGTGGAAATGGCCGCTTCGTTCAACAAGGCGGGCTTCGAATGCGTCGATGTGCATATGTCGGACATCCTGAGCGGCCGGGTCAGCCTGGACGGTTTCCAGGGCATGGCGGCGTGCGGCGGCTTCAGCTACGGCGATGTGCTGGGTGCGGGGGAGGGCTGGGCCAAGTCGATCCTGTTCAACGACCGCGCACGTGATCAGTTCAGTGCCTTCTTCGAGCGTGAAGACACCTTCACCCTGGGGGTGTGCAATGGCTGCCAGATGCTGTCGAACCTGAAGTCGCTGATCCCGGGGGCGCAGCACTGGCCGCATTTCGTGCGCAACCGTTCCGAGCAGTTCGAGGCGCGCTTTGTGATGGTCGAGGTCGAGCCGACACCTTCGATCCTGCTCGAGGGCATGGCGGGCTCGCGTCTGCCGATCGTGGTCGCGCATGGCGAGGGGCGGGCCGAGTTTGCCAGCGCAGAGCAACTCGGTTCGGTCGTGCCCCAGGTTGCGTTGCGCTATATCGAGAACAACGGCGAATCTGCCGTGCGTTACCCGGCCAATCCCAACGGCTCGCCTGGCGGCATCACCGGCCTGTGCAGCGCAGATGGCCGCGTCACGATCATGATGCCGCACCCCGAACGCGTCGTGCGCGCGGTGCAGAACTCCTGGCACCCGGACGGCTGGCTGGAGGATGCGCCCTGGCGCCGGTTGTTCCGCAATGCGCGGCGGTGGATCGGATGAAGCCGGACCAGGTCGAGGATCTGCAGGAACGTATCACTCACCAGGAACTGGCCATCGAGGCGCTGCACGAGAGCGTCGTGCGCCAGGACCGGGTGATCGCGGACCTGCAGGCCGAACTGGCGCAGGTCAAGCAACTACTGCGCGAACTGCGGCCGGCACTGCTCGATGCCAATGCGCATGACGAAACGCCGCCACACTATTGAATCGGCGCGCCGGCGTCGTGCAGCGATTCGCCGGGCCCGGCCGTGAACGCCGATCGCAGACGCATCGCCGTCTATGCGGCGGTCGTATTCATCAGCTCGGCTTTGCTGCTGATCCTCGAGATCGTCGCGGCGCGTCTGATCGCCCCGCATGTCGGTGTGTCGCTGTATACCTGGTCGGCGGTCATCGGCATCGTGTTGGCCGGGCTGTCGATCGGCAACGCGCTCGGCGGGGTCTGGGCGGACCGCAGGGCGAGCGCCGCGGCAGCCGGTGGTGTATTGATCATGGCCGGGCTATCCGCGCTGCTGATCCCCTTGTTGCTGTGGTTGACCGCCGGCGCCCTTCAGCAGTTCACCCTGTCGATCATGAGTTCGAGCCTAGTGCTGGTGCTGGCGTTGTTCCTGGTCCCGGCGCTGTTGATCGGTATCGTCACGCCATTGCTCACCACGCTGGCGCTCGCGCACAGTACCCAGCCCGGCCATATCGTCGGCATGATGCATGCGCTCAGTGCGACTGGCAGCATTGTCGGCACCTTCGCCGCCGCCTGGTGGCTCATCCCGACGCTGGGCTCACGCAACGTGGTGCTGGTCAGCGGCGTGGCCCTGCTGATCAGCGGACTCGTGTTCGTCCGGCCCCGGCACAACCCGCGCGAGGGGGTGCTGAGCCTGCTTGCGCTGCTGCTGGCCGCTGCTTTGTGTATCGGCACCCTGCTGCACCCGGCGCTGGCGTCACCCTGTGAGCGTGAGAGCAGCTATTTCTGCATCCGAACGATCGAAGAGGGCGAGCACCCGGCACTCGGTCGGATGCGCAGCCTGGTGCTCGACCATCTGATGCATGGCACCAATGTCGAGAACGACGGCACCTTCCTCGAGGCGCCCTATGTGCAGCTGATGCAGGAACTGATGTGCCGCCATCATCATGACAAGGCGAGTCTCAGCGCCTTCTTCGTCGGTGGCGGCGCCTACACCCAGCCGCGCGCGCTGTGGTTGTCGTCGATGGCGGTGGACATCACGGTTGCCGAACTGGATCCCGTCGTGACCGAAACCGCACGCGAGCGGCTGTTTCTCGATGACCAGGACATGCACGTCGTGCACGGTGACGCGCGTGCCATTCTGCGCCGGCTGCCGGAACAGCAGCGATTCGATGTGATCGTCGGCGACGCATTCCACGATATCTCGGCGCCCTATCATCTGTTGACCGCGGAGTTCGCAGACCTGGTCCGGCGTCGTCTGCACGACGACGGGATCTACGTGCTGAACCTGGTCGACGTGTATCCCGACGGGCGATTGGCGCAGGCGTTGCTCAAGACCCTGCGCACGGCATTTACGCAGGTCGATGTATGGCTGCACGAGGTGCCGCTGCGGCCGACCCGGGTGACCTACGTGATCAGCGCCACCAATCATTCTGTCGACCGCGAGGGACCACGCGACCGATTGCGCGCGGTGACCCGGCCGGCGCGCAGTTGGACGCGGATCACCGACCGCCTGGCCTCGAACGACGCCGCACTGGACGCGATACCGTTGCTCACCGATGACAATGCACCCGTGGAACGTCTGATCTCCCTGCTGTTCACCAGCGGCCTGGGCCAGTGATCGGCATGGGGGCGGATCGGGACCGCGCATGTCCGGCGTTATTCGGGGATCTCGAGATAATCCGGCGACCAGTTGTTGTCGTCGGCGATCTTTGCTGAAGGACGGCCGCCGGTGCGGCGCAGCCGCGCCTCGACCAGGGCCGCGGTGATCGCCGCACGGTCCAGCACCTGCGGATACAGCGGCAGCTGTTCGGCGACGCGCTCGGCATGGCGACAGGCCTCCCGTTCCAACGCGGCGCGCTGCGCCATGGCGAGACCCGGCAACTGCAGCAGTGCAGGCGCCTGCCAGTGGTGGACCGCGGTGAGCCACTCCCTTTGCTCCGGCATCAGTGCCTCGGGGTCGACGAACAGCGTCGCAAAACGTCCATCAGGCAGCCGCTGCGCATCGCCGCTCCCCGGCTGTAGTGCTTCCGCTGTCAGGGCACGGCCGCTGCCATCGGCATGGCGTTCGAACCACACAGCGCGTGGCTCCCGTCCGGCGAGCGCTGTGATCGCGGCGTGCAGCTGCCGGGCCTCCGGCAGCTGCGCCAGGCAGGCGCGGCCGGGCGTCCAGCGCGCCGCCACGGGCGGCTCGTGCGGATCACCCGCGCAATGGCTGCCGATCAGCGCCAGGGGCAGGCCGGTGCCGGCATGGGTGAGCCATAGCTCGAAACGGTCGGCGAGCGGGAACGGCAGTTCCGGGGCGCGGCGCATCACGGCCGCCAGCAGGTGTTCGCCCTCTGCACGGACGCGGGCATCGAAGGTCGGCAAACGGATCGGTGCGCGCCGCAGCCCGGTCTCGGTCGACCAGGTCGCGAATTTCACATCGGGGACCTTGATCTCGGCCTGTTCGAGCGCCGTCGGATCGTCATACAGACACTCGCCGCGCACATACAGCGTCCAGTTGCGCCCGTCTGTGGTCACCGCATCCGCCCACCGGGTAGTGACCGTGTGCATCACGCCCCGAAACGGGTTGAACATGCGCTGGCCGAAACAGCGCTCGGTGGCGACACCGGTGCAATCTTCCATACGTCCTTTTTATTATGACGGGACGGATGGCTCAAGTCGGGGACCAGGCCGATGAATCGCTGCAGGTCTTGTCGAACGCTGCGGGTAGCTTTGCTGTCGGTGCTACTTGGGGGCAGTGCCGGCTTTGCGGTGCTGGCGTACGGTGGCTCGCGCGATGCGTCGATGGTGGCGACCTTCGTCGCCGCGATGGTCCCGATTCTCGTATCCAGCCGACATAACCGTGAGCAAACCAAGGACAAGCGATGAAATGCCTGCCGTGGATGGCCGGTCTAAACTGACAGTGCCCACTGGATGCGAAACGATGCTGATCAAGAAACCGAGCGACATTCGACCCTCCGAGATTACCGACCGCGGCATCTACCTGAAGCGCCGCGAGTTCCTGCAGGCGGCCGCTGCACTGGGGCTCGGCGCCGTCGCCGGGCCCGCCTCGGCACTGGCGAAAAGCGAGGCGCATGGCACGCCGATCAAGGACCTCGTGAAGAGCGGGATCGGCGAGGGCATGCAGCCCACCGAATACGAGTACGTCACCGGCTACAACAATTTCTACGAGTTCGGTACCGGCAAGGGTGATCCGGCAGACAACGCCCACACGCTGCGCACCCGCCCCTGGTCGGTGGTCGTCGACGGTGAGTGCGAGGCACCTGGCGAGATCGGCATCGAAGACATCCTCAAGACACTGCCGCAGGAGGAACGTATCTACCGACTGCGTTGCGTCGAGGCCTGGGCCATGGTGGTGCCGTGGGTGGGTTTCCCGCTCGGTGAGCTACTCAAACGGTTCAAACCGACGTCCAGTGCGAAATATGTCGCATTCGAGACGCTCTACGACCCGAAACAGATGCCGGGACAGCGGCGCGCGGTGCTCGATTGGCCGTACCGCGAGGGCCTGCGCATCGACGAGGCGATGCATCCGCTGGCAATCCTGGCGACCGGCCTGTACGGGGAACTGTTGCCGAACCAGAACGGCGCGCCTTTGCGGCTCGTGGTGCCGTGGAAGTACGGGTTCAAGAGCATCAAGTCGATCGTGCGCATCAGCTTCACGCGCACCATCCCCGAGACGACCTGGTGGAAGATGGCGCCCGACGAGTACGGGTTCTATGCGAACGTGAATCCCGAGGTCGACCACCCGCGCTGGAGCCAGGCACGGGAGCGCCAT
This sequence comes from Chromatiaceae bacterium, assembly GCA_024235395.1. NCBI lineage: Bacteria > Pseudomonadati > Pseudomonadota > Gammaproteobacteria > Chromatiales > Chromatiaceae > Chromatiaceae bacterium. The sequence continues at coordinate 930,317 of JACKMK010000001.1, read as the reverse complement.
ATCGGCGAAGGCCTGTTCGCGAGCAAACATCCGACGCTGATGTTCAACGGCTATGCCGAACAGGTGGCGGGCCTGTACAAGGGCATGGACCTGCACAAATTCTATTGACAGCCATGGCGGAGAAACGAGAAACCTGGCTGCGCTTCGTGGCCAAGCCGGTGGTGTTCATACTGTCCCTTGCGCCCTTTGCATGGCTGTTGTGGGGTGCGGTCGAGGGAGATCTGGGCGCCAACCCGCTGGAGCACGTGACCCATGCGACCGGCGATTGGGCGTTACGCATGCTGCTTGTCACTTTGGCGATGACGCCGTTGCGGCTGCTCACCGGCAGCGCCGCATGGATCCGCTTCCGACGCATGTTCGGCCTGTTTGCGTTCTTCTACGCGAGTCTGCATTTCGTTGTCTGGATCTGGCTGGATCAGGAACTCGTCTGGAGCAACATGGTGGCCGACATCGCGAAGCGCCCCTACGTCACGGTCGGCTTCATCGCCTGGCTGTTGTTGGTGCCCTTGGCGCTGACCTCGACCCGCGGCATGATGCGTCGACTGGGGCGACGCTGGAAGACGTTGCACCGCGCCGTGTACGCCGCCGGCGTGCTCGGGGTGTTGCACTACATCTGGCTGGTCAAAGCCGATCTGCTGGAGCCCCTGATCTACGCGGGTATCCTCGCGCTGCTGCTCGCCGTACGTTGGCGTCCCAGGCTGCTCACGCGCGTCGGGTGGAACGGGCGGCCTATTAATGCTCGCTAATTTTTTTGATTAAAAATCGCCGTCTATACTCCATGCCACTCATGGACTGGCCAGCGTAAGAACAAGTCCAGAGGAGGATGGAGTAACGCCCCGCTATGCGGGGCGTTTGTTTGTCTGCGACCGGCTCACAACGGCTTTTGCATGAACTGGTTGCATTCGGCGGGTTCGAACCCGGTGGCCTGGTAAAGGCGGCGCGCGGCAGCGTTGTCTTCACGGACCTCGAGCGTGATCCGACAGCAGTCGAGTTCCCGTGCCAGGGTTTCGATACCCGCGATCAGGTGCCGTGCGGCGCCGAGCCTGCGCCATTCGGGCAATACCGCGATATCGTGGATATTCAACAGGGGCCGGGCGAGAAACGTCGAGTACCCCAGAAAACAGGTCGCGAATCCGACCGCCTCCCCGTCCTGTTCGGCCATCAGGCAATAGGCCCCGGGATGCCGGCGCAGGTCCCGTGGCAGGCGTTCGAGCACGGTGTCGCTGAGTGCCGCACCGCCTCCCATCGGGTCGCGCGCATAGGCATCCAGCAGATGGAGGTAGTCACGGGTGTCGTGCGGATCGGCGAAGTCCACCCGGCGCACGACGAGTGGCGACTCAGGCATGGCGCCCCGCCTGATCGACCGCGAACTGGCGGGCCACCCGGCCGCTGCGCGAGCCGCGCTGGCCCGCCCAGCGCAGCGCCGCAAGCCGCATCTGCTCGTCACTGCAGCTACCCGCGTGGAGTTTCTGCAACCAGTGTTCGACGATCGTCAGGTAGTCGTCCTGCGTGTAGGGGTAGAACGACAGCCACAGTCCGAAGCGCTCCGACAACGAGACTTTTTCCTCGATCGCCTCGCCCGGATGGATCTCGCCGTCTACGAGGTGCACGTCCTGGTTCTCCGCCTTCATCTCCGGCAGCAGGTGGCGACGGTTCGAACTCGCGTAGATCAGCACGTTGTCGGCCGGCGCGGCGATCGAACCCTCGAGGACCGCCTTGAGTGCCTTGTATCCGGCATCGTCGGCCTCGAACGACAGGTCGTCACAGTACAGCAGGAAGCGTTCCTCGCGTCCCTCGAGCAGATCCACGATCTCCACGAGGTCCACCAGGTGTTCTTTTTCGACCTCGATCAGGCGCAGACCGCGCTCGACGAACGCATTGAAGACGGCCTTGATCAGGGTTGATTTACCGGTCCCGCGCGCACCCCACAACAGCACGTTGTTTGCCGGCCGCCGTTGCACGAACTGCAGCGTGTTGCGGACCACCTCGGCCTTTTGCCGGTCGATGCACAGCAGGTCGTCGAGTTGTACGCGGTGCGGATGTCGGACCGGGAGCAGCCGCATGCCGTAGTGGTCGTGTCGCCAGCGGAATGCCTGATGCGCCCAATCGGGCGGAGTCGCATGGCCTGCCTGGAGCGCCTCCCAACGCTCGAGCAATCGGTTGGCGCGGGAAAAAAAATCTTTTTGTTCAGTCATTTGTCAATCTCGCTGCCATGTTGATGACGGCTGCCGGCCGCGATGCTGCGGCGCACTAAAAGGGTTGCAATTTTAGTAAATGCTTATATACTTGAAACATCTGACAGCGACCCCTGGACGGTCGCCACTGGCAAACTGATTCGGGGATTTAAGCATGAAAAAAATAATCGCAATCGCGGCGCTGATCGCCTCGGCCCAGGCGAGCGCGTTCTGGGGCTGGAACGACAGCTCGAACTACGGCGCCGGCAATGGCTACGGCAACGGATATGCCGACACGGTCGGCAGTGGGGACGCCGAGGCCGATTTCACGTTCGACTTCAACATGACCGCGCGATTCCGCGGCGAAGGGCGTGGCTATGGCAACGGTTACGGCAATGGCTATGGCAGTGGTTACGGGTACAACAGTCACATCCCGTACTACGCCGCCCCCTATGGCTATATGCCGCCGGATCTGGTGCCGCGGGCCGCGGAGTGACAACGCGACCGCCGTGCGGACCGGTAGCGCCCGGTAGGTCGCTGCTCGGATCCGCGCCATCGCGTCAATCGGCGCGCGTCGCGAGCTCCTCACGGTCAGGTGTATCGGCGGTGATCCCCAGTTCCAGGGTCTCGCCCGGGGCCACCCGAAACGTCCGTTCACCGCGGCCCGTGTAACTGCGCGCCACTGCGAGGTAGTTGCCGGCCGGCAATACGATCTCGGTTTCCGGGAAGTAGCCGGCGTTGTAGACGCGCCGACGCCACTCGGCACCCCGTGCGTCGCGTTCGATCCGGTATACCGAGAACCAGGTGTACGGCATCGGCGCAGGGTCCGATGGCGACGACAGGCGCAGGACGACGCGCGCCGCATCCAGGCTGATCGCAAGACTGTGCCGACCGCCGGGCTCGATCACCACCTCCTCGGTCCCTTCGCTCTCGCCGATCCCGGCCTTGACCCGGTAACGGCCGGCCGGTACCACAAAGCTCGCGTTGTGCGCCGGTCCGCGCACCTCGTCCGCGCCCGTTCGCGATCCAGGTGGGCTGTCGGCCGCTTCGATCATGAACCAGGCGTTCAGCAAGGGATCGGTGTCGCCGGCGAGGATCGCATAGACCAGCAGTTCGCCGGCGTTCAGCGACAGGTCGGCCATCGTCGTCTCGCCGGCGTCGATCGTCACCGGCACCTCGACCGATGCCAGATCGACCGAGGCGCGCACCACATAGCGGCCGGCCGGCAATACGAAACCGATCGGCTCGCTGGCGTCGGCATCGGTCACACTGCGCAACGCCTCACCCGCGTCTCCGATGCGATAGATCGTATAGTGCGTCGGTCGAGGTGCGATGGTGTGCTCGGTCAGCGCGCTGCTCAGATCCAGGCGCCCGGCATTCAGGACCAGTTCCCGGGTCACCACCTGGCCGGCCGCGACCTCTACCTGTGCCTCGACCAGCGCATCGCCGTAGCGGGCCTCGGCGGTGTAAACGCCGGCCGGCAAGACGAAACTCGACGTCTGGGCATAGCCGTTGCCTGCGATCTGCACCCGTGTCTGGCGCCCGTAGGCGTCGAGTTCGTCGCGCGACACGCGGAACCAGGTCTCCGCGGCCGCCGGCCCGTCGGGCGCCAGCAAGGCACCCAGATGCAGTTCGCCGGCATTCAGCACCACCTGAGCGGAGAGACCGCCGGTGGGGGGGATCTCGACCTTGTGCTCCACGGTCACCGCGCCGTTGCGCGCCTGCACCGTGTACCGCCCCGGGGCCAGGTCGAATGCGGCCTGGTCGTGTGGCCCGGACGCGGCCATTACGCGGAACCGCGTCTTGCCGAACGCATCGGGCTCCTCGCGCAGCACGCTGAACTGGGTGCCGGGGTAGGGCGCGCCGTCGGGCGCCAGCACGCTGACCAGATGCAGGTTGCCGGGCTGCTGTGCATGCACCTCGCCGCGCGGTACGAATCGCGGCTGCCAATCCGCGCTGTCCCCGGCGGATGGTTCCGTTGCCGCGACACAGCCGGTGCCCAACAGCCACGGCACGATCCAAAGCCAGGCCGGCCGAGACGGTCTCACTGGAACCTCCTTTACTGATTCAATCCCGCGCGGCTGCGGCGGTCGCTCGAACCGCCAGGGTGCGCGATCTGCTCTTGTGGGATGCCGACGCGTCGACGCGCTCAGGCGTGGATTCGCCGGTATTTGATCCGATGCGGATTGACCGCGTCTTCACCGAGGCGGCGCTTCTTGTCCTCTTCGTAGTCGGCGAAGTTTCCTTCGTACCAGACTACCTGCGAGTCGCCCTCGAAGGCCAGGATATGGGTCGCGATGCGGTCGAGGAACCAACGATCGTGCGAGATCACCACGGCGCATCCCGGGAACGCGAGCAGCGCCTCTTCGAGGGCGCGCAGCGTCTCTACGTCGAGGTCGTTGGTCGGTTCGTCGAGCAGCAGGACATTACCGCCGGACTTGAGCAGCTTGGCCAGGTGCACGCGGTTGCGTTCGCCGCCCGAGAGGTCGCCGACTTTCTTCTGCTGATCCGAACCACGGAAGTTGAAACGCGAGCAGTAGGCACGCGACGGCATCTGGAACCTGCCGACCGTGATGATCTCCTGGCCGTCGGAGATCTCCTCCCACACGGTCTCGCTGCCGTCGAGCGCATCGCGGCTCTGGTCGACGTACGCCAGTTGCACGGTGGGTCCGACACGCAGTTCGCCGCCGTCCGGTTGCTCCTGGCCGGTCAGCAGCCGGAACAGCGTGGTCTTGCCGGCGCCGTTCGGACCGATCACGCCGACGATCCCGCCTTTCGGCAGGTTGAAGCTGAGGCCGTCGTACAGCAGGCGCTCGCCGTAGCCCTTCACCAGGGCGTTGGCCTCGATCACCAGGTCGCCGAGGCGTTCGCCGGGCGGGATATAGATCTCGTTGGTCTCGTTGCGCGCTTGGAAGTCGCTGCTTTGCAGTTCCTCGAAACGGGCCAGACGCGCCTTGCTCTTGGCCTGGCGACCCTTCGGGTTCTGCCGCACCCACTCGAGTTCTTCCTTCATCGCCTTGATACGGGCCGCTTCCTGCTTCTGCTCCTGCTCGAGGCGGTTCTCCTTCTGCTCCAGCCACGACGAGTAGTTGCCTTCCCAGGGGATCCCATGGCCGCGGTCGAGTTCCAGGATCCAGCCGGCGACGTTGTCGAGGAAGTAGCGGTCGTGGGTGACCGCGACGACGGTGCCCGGATAGTCGTGCAGAAAGCGCTCCAGCCAGGCCACCGACTCGGCGTCCAGGTGGTTGGTCGGTTCGTCCAGCAGCAGCATGTCCGGTTTCGACAGCAGCAACTTGCACAACGCGACTCGCCGGCGTTCGCCGCCCGACAGGGTGTTCACATCGGCATCCCAGGGCGGCAGGCGCAGTGCATCGGCGGCGACCTCCAGCTGGCGTTCGAGGTTGTGGCCGTCGCTGGCCTGCAGGATGTTTTCGAGTTCCGCCTGACGTTTGGCCAGGGCGTCGAAGTCGGCGTCCGGTTCCGCATAGGCGGCGTACACCTGGTCGAGCTCGGTCATCGCCGACTTGATGTGGCCCAGGGCCTCCTCGACGTTTCCGCGCACGTCCTTGCTCGCGTCGAGCTGCGGTTCCTGCGGCAGGTAACCGATGTTGATGCCCGGTTGCGGGCGGGCCTCGCCGTCTATCTCGGTGTCGACGCCGGCCATGATGCGCAACAGCGAAGACTTGCCCGAGCCGTTCAGGCCGAGCACGCCGATCTTGGCACCCGGAAAGAACGACAACGAGATATCGCGCAGGATCTGCCGTTTCGGCGGCACGATCTTGCTGACGCGGTTCATGGTGAAAATGTACTGGGCCATTGCTGCCTGCCGGGTGCTGCGTGTTTTGCGAGGCCGCGATTGTACACAGACTGCCAGAGGTTTAGAAAAAGCCGCACGCGCCGCTAGATCGGGCATCGGTCGTGAACCGACCGAGACGTTCACAGGACCTCACAGTGGAAAATCGCGCCGCTACTCGCCCCCTGCCGGTCTCCCGGCCTGCACTCCTGCTGGCGTTCGCCGGGATCGGCCTGGTCGGCTACCTGGTCGGCGGGTGGTTCGCAGGTTCGCCCGACAAGGCCGCGGGGTCAGCGATCTACGGTCCGGCACCGATCGGCCAGTCCATCGCGACGCCGATCACCCTGGTCCTCGCGACGTTGTCGGTCGCATTGGCGGTCTCGCTGTCGTGGCGATCGCGCCGCAAGGCGCCGCAGTCGGCGCTGCGCGACCCGCTCAGCGGCCTGTTCACCGCGGCCTATGTCGACGAGGCGCTGCCGCGTCTGATGGCGCGTGACGACCGTAATGGCCGCAGCCAGCTGGCGTTGGTTCGGGTGGGACTGGACTCGATCGAGGACGTGCGGCGGCGTTACGGCGCGGCGGCGGCCGACAAGGTCCTGGCGGCGGCCGGCCGGCATATCGCCAGCCAGACGCGCGACTGTGACCTTCCGGTCGAGCCGGATGCACAGGGGTTCTCGGTGTTTCTGCACTGCGAGGATGCCGAGCAGGCGGCGGCGTTCTGCCGACGGTTGAGCACCCTGTTGCACAGCGAACAGCTGGACTGGCGCGGTGATGCGATCAAGGTATCGACGCATATGGGGATCGCAGTGCGCAAGCTCGGTGAGCCGGTCGAGCAATTGACCGACAGGGCGACCAGCAATCAACAGCTTGCGGCCGGCAGTGTGCCCGGTCAGGTGGTCGCCTGATCGCCACCGCTGTCGCGCAGTTCCGTCGCGAGCAGCGTATTCTCCAGCAGGGTGGCGACCGTCATGGGGCCGACGCCGCCGGGGACCGGCGTGATCCAGCTCGCGACCTCGGCGACCGCTGCGGTGTCGACGTCGCCACACAGGCCGCCGTCCTCGCGGCGGTTCATCCCGACGTCGATCACGATCGACCCTGGCTTGACCCAATCCGCCTTGACGAGTTCTGCGACACCGACCGCGACGACCAGGATATCGGCTGAGCGCGCCTTGTCCGGCAGATCCCTGGTCTTGCTGTGGCAGATCGTCACCGTGCAGCGCGCCATCAACAGCTCGAGGAACATGGGCCGGCCGACGATATTCGATTGACCGATGATCACCGCATCCTTGCCGACCAGGTCGATACCGGTATGCGCAAGCATCGTCATCACGCCCTTGGGGGTGCAGGGCCGCAACAGGGGTTGGCGAAGTACCAGTCGGCCGATGTTGTACGGGTGGAAGCCGTCGACGTCCTTGCTGGGCAGAATGCGTTCGGTGACCGCTTCCGCGTCGATCTGGTCGGGCAGCGGCAGCTGCACCAGGATACCGTCGACGTCGTCGCGCGCGTTCAGGCGGTCGATCAGCGCCAATAGCTCTTCCTGCCGGGTCTCGGCGGGGAGCTGCAACAGCTCGGAATGGAAACCGACCTGCCGGCAGGCGTTCTGTTTGTTGCGCACGTAGACCTGCGACGCGGGATTCTCGCCCACCAGTACGACCACCAGCCCGGGCGGGCGCTGTCCCGCGGCGAGCCGCGCGTCGACCCGGTCTTTTATGGTGTTACGGAGTTCGGCGGCGATCGCCTTGCCATCGAGGATCTGTGCGCTCATGGGATTCCTGGAGTGCTGGCCGTGCGGCGAGCGGCGATGATAGCAAAACCGCCGGGGTTAATTGACCGAATTGATCGCGCCACGTATCATTCAGCGCCTTCGCAAATTGGCGGAAACTGTACCGGGGTATAGCGCAGTCTGGTAGCGCGCCTGCTTTGGGAGCAGGATGTCGGGAGTTCGAATCTCTCTACCCCGACCAAATGCGGGAAGATTTCTGAGTTCGGCCCCGATAGCTCAGTTGGATAGAGCAACGGACTTCTAATCCGTAGGTCGGGGGTTCGAATCCTCCTCGGGGCGCCAAATCCGCCGCGGGGCGAGACGAGGTCCAGTCGGATCGGTACTGGGCATCGACGTGGTGTTGAACCGGTCGCAATGGTGGACGTAGCTCAGTCGGTAGAGCCCTGGTTTGTGGCACCAGTGGTCGTGGGTTCGAGCCCCATCGTCCACCCCATATTCGCAAAAGGACAAGTGGCCGAAGCGCGCCACTTGTCCTTTTTTCGTTTCGGGGGTCCGTCCGGCAGCGCGCTGGCGGCTTGACGCTGACACGCGCGTCCAGCAGACTTCCCAGTCTTTTCCGGGGCCTTTCAGGCTGTCCCGGCCGGCGGCCCCGAACAGGGGCCGTTTGCATTTGTATTTCCAGGCGTTCAGAGGTGGCTGATGTTCAGCAAAGAGATGCGTATCGAGGGTTACGATGACGAGCTGTTCGCCGCCATCCAGGCGGAGGAGCGGCGCCAGGAGGAGCATATCGAGCTGATTGCCTCCGAGAACTACACCAGCCCGCGGGTGATGCAGGCGCAGGGTTCGGTGCTGACCAACAAGTACGCCGAGGGTTACCCGGCAAAGCGCTACTACGGCGGCTGCGAGTACGTCGACAAGGCCGAGCAGCTGGCGATCGAGCGCGCCAAGCAGCTGTTCGGTGCCGACTATGCGAACGTGCAGCCGCACTCCGGATCGCAGGCCAACTCCGCGGTGTACATGGCACTGTGCCAGCCGGGTGATACCGTACTGGGAATGAGCCTGGCGCATGGCGGGCATCTCACCCACGGTGCGAAGCCGAATTTCTCCGGAAAGATCTATCACGCGGTGCAGTACGGCCTGAACCCGGACACGGGCGAGATTGATTACGACGAGGTGGAACGGCTGGCGCACGAGCACAAGCCGAAGATGGTCGTGGCCGGTTTCTCCGCCTACTCACGGATCGTCGACTGGCAGCGTTTTCGCGACATCGCCGACGCGGTCGGTGCCTATCTGTTCGTCGACATGGCCCATGTCGCCGGCCTTGTCGCTGCGGGCGTCTATCCGAATCCGGTGCAGATCGCCGATGTCACGACGACCACGACCCACAAGACGCTGCGCGGACCACGTGCCGGTCTGATCCTGGCGAAGGCCAACGAGGAGATCGAGAAGAAGCTCAATTCCGCGGTGTTCCCCGGTGGCCAGGGCGGACCGCTGATGCACGTGATTGCCGCCAAGGCGGTCGCATTCAAGGAGGCGATGGAGCCGGCATTTGTGGAGTATCAGAAGCAGGTTGTCAGGAATGCCCAGACGATGGCCCAGGTGTTCATGGCGCGCGGCTACGACGTCGTGTCCAAGGGGACCGACGACCATCTGTTCCTGGTCAGTTTCATCGAGGCGGGACTGACCGGCAAGGATGTCGACGCCTGGCTCGGTGCCGCGAACATCACGGTGAACAAAAACGCCGTGCCCAACGACCCGCAGTCACCGTTCGTGACGTCCGGCATACGGGTCGGCACTCCGGCGGTCACGACCCGCGGTTTCGATCAGCAGATGTGCGCCGATCTGGCCGGCTGGATGTGCGACGTGATCGATGCGCGCGGTGATACCGCGGTGATCGAGGGCATCCGGGCCAAGGTGCTGGACGTCTGCGCCAGGAATCCGGTCTATAAATAACGGGAGCTGCGGGCAGGCAGGTCACTTGGGACGGCATTGTGCGGCGAATCTCGTCTGTTCAGCAGGTAGGCGGCCCCGGCGGTCGCGTTGCCTGCTTCCGATTCAGCCGGCGTGGTGCGCACCGCGCCCGGGGGGGCTGATCCATGCGCTGTCCATTCTGCGGCGCCCAGGATACCAAGGTCGTCGACTCGCGCCTCCACGGTGACGGCGATCAGGTCAGGCGACGTCGTGAGTGCATGGTCTGCAAGGAGCGTTTCACGACCTACGAGACGGCCGAGCTGAACCTGCCGCGGGTCGTCAAGAGCGACGGCCGAAGGGTGAACTTCGACGGCCGCAAACTGCGTGCCGGCATCGAACGGGCACTGGAGAAACGTCCGGTATCGACCGAGATGATCGATGCCGCGATCAACCACATCACCCGCCGGCTGATGGCGGGCGGCGAGGGCGAGGTTTCGTCGCGCAAGATCGGCGAACTGGTGATGGACGAGTTGCAGAAGCTCGATCAGGTCGCCTATGTCCGGTTTGCATCGGTGTACCGCCAGTTCGAGGACGTCAATGCGTTCCGCGAGGAGATCGAGAAACTGGAGCGCCAACTGACACCGGAGGCGCGTCGTCAGCAGCTCGATCTGCTCGACGAAGACAACTAGATGACCGACGACGCGTATCCCGTCGCGCCAAGCCGACGCCGGCCCCCGATCCCCGATGCAGACTGAGTTCGACGCCGCCGATCACCGGTTCATGGCACGTGCGCTGCGCCTGGCCGAGCGCGGTCGTTACACCACGGACCCCAACCCCTGCGTGGGCTGCGTACTGGTGCGCGATGGCGAGGTCGTCGGCGAGGGCTGGCACCGCAAAGCGGGGCAGGCGCATGCGGAACGCATCGCTTTGCAGGCGGCAGGCGCTGCGGCTCAGGGTGCGACGGCCTATGTCACGCTCGAGCCTTGCGCGCACCATGGCCGTACGCCGCCGTGCGCGGAGGCGTTGGTCGAAGCCGGTGTGGCGCGGGTCGTCGCGGCGATCGCCGATCCGAATCCGCTGGTGGCCGGCGGTGGACTGGCTTTGCTGCGTGCCGCCGGTATCGAGACCCGGGTGGGGTTGCTCGCCGGGGATGCCCAGGCACTCAATCCCGGTTTCCTGCGGCGCATGCGCGACAACCGGCCCCTGGTGCGCTGCAAACTGGCGATGAGCCTGGACGGTCGCACTGCGATGGCCAGTGGCGAGAGCAAGTGGATCACCGGGGATGCCGCGCGCCACGACGTGCAGCTGTTGCGCGCGCGCAGCAGCGCGATCGTGACGGGCATCGGCACGCTGTTGGCCGATGATCCCTCGCTGAATGTGCGCCTCGGTAGCGAGTCGTTGCCGGGGGTCGAGTCGGACGCCGACCTGCGGCAGCCGCTGCGTGTGGTCGTGGATACCCGTCTGCGCACGCCCCCACGTGCCCGCCTGCTGCATCTGCCCGGCGACACCCTGGTGGTATGCGGCGATGGCGCCGCGCAGGAGTCCGAGCAGGAACTGCGCGCGGTCGGCGCCGAGGTCGTTCGCCTGCCGCAGCTTGGCGGGCGGATCGATCTGCAGCGCCTGTTGCAGGCGCTCGCCGCGCGCGGCGTCAACGAATTGCTGGTGGAGAGCGGTCCGACGTTGGCCGGGCGGTTCATCGAGGCGGGATTGGTCGACGAGTTGATCGTCTATCTGGCACCGCATCTGATGGGGCATGCGGCACGTGGCCTGGTCGATCTGCCCGGTCTCGAAACCATGCAGCAGCGCATCGAATTGGCGCTGCACGATGTTCGCCGGGTGGGCGCAGACCTGCGCCTGACACTGCTGCCCCGGGTCAGGTCCGGAACTGATTGACCAACCCTGCGAGTTGTTGCGACAACGCGGTCAGGCTGCCGGCCGACGCGCTGAGCTTGTCGTTGTCAGCGACCAGCGCCTCGCCGTCGTTGTTGATTCGCACCAGGCTCTGCGAGATGTCCTCCGCGACCGCGAACTGCTCCGATGCGGCGCGTTCGATCTGCTGGTTGGTCTCCTGGATACCCGCTACCGCACCGACGATGTTGCCGAACGATGCGCCGGTGCGCTCGCCGCGTTGGACCGTGTCACTGGCCATCGCGCTGCTGGCCGCCATGGATTTGGCCGCCGCGCCCGCCTGATGCTGGAGTCGTTCCACCATTCGTAGGATCTCGGTTGTAGACTGCTGGGTGCGCGTCGCGAGCGTGCGGACCTCGTCGGCCACGACCGAAAAGCCGCGGCCGTGTTCTCCCGCCCGGGCGGCCTCGATCGCCGCGTTCAGGGCCAGCAGGTTGGTCTGCTCGGCGATGCCCTCGATGACGTCGATCACCTTGCCGATCGCATCGCTCTCCTGCTCCAGCGACCGGATCGTCGCGGCAGCCGACTCGACCTGCGCACCGAGCGTGCGGATCGCCTGCAGCGTATCGTCGACGGTGCCGTGCCCGGCATTGGCCTCCTGGTGCGCCTGGTTGGCGTTGTTCAGGCCGTGTTTGGCGGCGTCGACGACCTGCGAAGCGGTGTGTGTCATCTGCTGGGTGGCCGCGGCGATCTGTGCCGTTTCCCCCTGCTGTCGGCGCGAGCGTTCGAGGTTTGCGTGGCTGAGCCCGTTTACCGCCTCCGACGCCTGGGACAGCTGCTGTACCGCCGACCGGACCTCGCCGAGGGTATTGCGTATCTTTGCGACAAACTCGTTGAACGAGGTGGCGACCTGGCCGATCTCGTCGCGTCCCTTGAACTCGAGGCGTGCGGTCAGATCGCCATCGCCGCGTGCAATCTCGAACATGCGTCCGGCGACCTCGCGCAGTGGCCGTGCGATGGTGCGGATGCTGAGCAGATAGGCCACGAGTGCCGTCAGCAGTCCGATCACGAACAGCCCGGAAACCCATTTGACGGCAGAGTTGCGGATCTGCGCACTTTCGGTCAGTTGATCGGCCACGATCCCGCGGCTGGCGTCCTCGATGCGGCGTGCATCGGCCATCAGTGCCTCTGCGACATCGCTGTAGTGCTGACGCATGTCGCGTACTGCGATGTGTGTGTGCAGGGCGCCGTCGAAGCGCGCCCTGTTGTCCTGCAGCAAGGTCTTGAGCGCGCTGTCGAACGTCTGTCCGGCGAAGGGTCCCTTGTTGACCGTACGCCCTTTCAGTGAATCCGACTCGGCGAGTTGGTCGATATAGACCTCGAGGTCGCCGAGGCTGGTCGCGGCCGCGCGCAGCAGGTCACTATTCTCCGGGTCATCCTGCAACTGGCGGAAATCGAAAAGGCGGGTCATCAAGGCCAGGCGCGCATCCGAGGTCGCCCCGACGATCGCCCATTCCTCGGTACTGGTGGCATCGGTGTCTTCGGCCGCCGTGGTGCTGGCGTTCCATTCCAGGTTGACCAGCGCCTGGCTGGCGCGTTCCTCGATCGTCAGCAGCAGGTCCTTGGTGTCGTTGATGGTCTGCAGTAAGGCGGCATAGCGGAGCGCAAAGTCGTTGTGAAGCGCGATCAACGACTGGCGCACTTCGTCGAACGCGGCCATCTTGCGCTGCATCTGTTCGAGCTGGTCGAGCGGTACCAGGCCCGCACTGCGCAGGTCGTCGAACGCCTTGGTCGCCAGGCTGCGACCTGCGTCGATATTTTCGGTGGCCTTCGCGGTGCGTCCGGCGAGTGCCATGTCGACGCCGATCATCTGCGTCAAGGACCCGCGTATCGCGCTGTCGACCGCCGTCACCGTGGCGTCCACCGGACCGGAGATCCGGGCGAGCGCATCGCTGATCCGTTCCGCCGACAGCAGGCCGGCCAGGCCGATGGCGATCATCAGTACCGCCATCGACAGGTACCCGACACCGATTCTTGCACCAACCTTGAGCATTACCACGACTCCGTTCCCGTAGATCGCTATGCCCAACCGCATCGGCCCGGCGTTGCGAAACCTGAGCCAGCCGTCGTGCTTAACCGGTAAAATAAGGATTTATCACATTCGTAACGGGAAGCCTGCATGTTCACGGGGATCATCGAGGCAATAGGCGAGGTCGCGGTGCTGGAGCCGCGCGGCGGGGACATCAGGCTGCGCCTGCGCACCGGCAAGCTCGACCTCGCCGATGTGGCGCTGGGCGACAGCATTGCCGTCAACGGGGTCTGCCTGACCGTCGTGCAGCTGCCCGGCGACGGTTTTGCCGCCGACGTGTCGCGCGAGACCCTGTCGCTGACCAGTCTCGGCCAGTTGGCGCCGGGGTCACGGGTCAACCTGGAAAAGGCGTTGACCCTGGCGTCACGGCTCGGCGGCCATATGGTCTCCGGCCATGTCGATGGACTTGGGCAGGTCGTCGAACGTCACGACGATGCGCGGTCGGTACGTTTCGCGATCGAAGCGCCGCAGGCGTTGGCGCGTTACATCGCGCACAAGGGGTCGATCACCGTCGACGGCACCAGTCTGACGGTGAATGCGGTGCAGGGTCGACGCTTCGAACTCAACATCGTCCCGCACACGCTGCACGAGACCATCATCGATGGTTACGACGTGGGTCGTCAGGTGAATCTCGAAGTGGATCTGATCGCGCGCTATCTCGAACGCCTGGTGCTCGGCGACGATGCGGCCAGTGCGGATGGAGGCACGCTCGACCTCGCGCTGCTGGAACGCGTCGGACTGGTTCGCCGCTGATTCGCAGTTCGCTCAGCCGCGCCCGGCAAACCGCTGAATCGCCTGTTCGGCCCAGTACTCGCCCGCCTGGATCACTTCGCTCGCGCGATAGAATTCGTGCGCCCCGCAGGTATTGATCGGGATCTCGATCAGCAGGTCGGGTGGATAGGCGGCGAGCATGCAGCGGGCGATGGTCGCCTGCATCGCGTCCAGCGACAACAGTGCCGCGTCGGTGATCGACAGGTTGGGTTCTTCCGCAGTTTGACCATTGCTGAGGCCGAGGCGTGTCTGCAGTTGGTCGATGAATGCATCGATTTTCTGTTGATAGCGGCCGCGCGGTTTTTGTTCCGCCTGCTGCTCGACGTGGCGGCGGCTTCTGCCGCCGACCCGGCTCGGCACGCCCGACAGGCTGACCGCGATGATCGTATCGGTGGCGTCGTGCAGTGTCGGTGCGATCGGCACAGGATTCAGGATGCCACCGTCGAGCAGGGGTCGACCGTTCACCCGGTGCGGGGTGAATACGGTGGGTACGGCGATCGAGGCACGGATCGCGTCGAACAGGTCACCGCGCCGCAGCCATACCTCCTTGCGATTCAATACGTCGGTGGCGACGATGGTCAGCGGGATCGGCAGGTCTTCGATGCGGTGTTTGCCGACGAATGCCTGCAGGGTCTGCATCAGCATCTCCCCCTTGAGCAGACCGGCTCCGCCCCAGGCGATGTCGAAATAGCGCAACACGTTGAACTCGGTCAGCGCCTGTACCCATTCGGCGTAATCGTCGAGTTTGCCGGCCGCGTAGAAGCCGCCGATCAGGGCGCCGATCGAACTGCCGGCGATCGATCCGATCTTCCAGCCGTGACGTTCGAGCACGCGCACGACGCCGATGTGGGCCAGGCCGCGTGCGCCGCCGCCGCCCAGCACCAACGACACCGATCGGGGAGCGGACTGTGTGTGCTGCTCAGGCATGTATGTTCCGCCGATTGGCGAGGCGGCGCGCGCGGTCCTCGGTGGCCAGCAGCAATCGGCCGGCGCTCGCCATGTCCCGGGCAAAAGCGACCACCCCGTCCTCGTGGCCACCCATGGCGAACAGTCCATGGTCGGCCGTGGGGACGGCGTCCAGCAGCCGGGTCACCTCGGCGGCCATTTCGGGGGTGCCGTAGGCCGCCGACTCCGCGGTCTTCGGTATGCCCAGCGCGTCCGCGTGCCGCCAGATCGCCGGTGAGTGCGCGTGGATCACTGCGCCCACCGACCGCAGCGCCCGGTACACCTGTCCATGGGTCATCGCCTCTGACGAGGGCCGTGCCGGACCGGTCGCGCTGAGGGTATTGCGGTCCGGATCTAACGTCTTGACCCACGCCAGTTGATCGGCGCGAAGGGCGTCCAGGGCGCCGGTCTGGGTGCCGGAGATCACAAAACCCGTTGCGGCACGCTGGCTGATGTTGCCGAATGCCAGACCCTGGTAGCGCTGGGGGTCGCGGCCGATCAGGCCGTACGCCCGGCAGCGCGAAAACCAGTCCTGAAGGGCGCGCAGATCGACCCCGCCCGGCAGATCGCCGGGTCGGTAGTCGAGCCGATATTTGATGACGCCTTCGATTTCGGTCATCTGGGCATTCTCTCCCCCGGGCGAGGACTGGTAAACTGTACCGTTTGCCACATCCGTTGCATCAGCATGGAACTCAACTCGACAGAAGAAATCATCGAAGACCTGCGCCAGGGCCGCATGGTCATCATCATGGATGACGAGGATCGCGAAAACGAGGGCGATCTGATCATCGCCGCCGAGGCGACATCACCGCACGCGATCAATTTCATGGCCAAGTACGGCCGCGGGCTGATCTGTCTGACGCTGACCAAGGAGCGCTGCCGCCAGTTGCGCCTGCCGCTGATGGTCAATACCGACAATCAGCTCGAGTCGACCAATTTCACCGTTTCGATCGAGGCCGCCGAAGGGGTGACGACCGGCATCTCGGCAGCCGATCGCGCGACGACGGTGCTGGCCGCCGTGAAGCCCGACGCGCAGCCGCAGGACCTTGTACAACCGGGGCACATCTTTCCGCTGATGGCCCAGCCGGGCGGGGTGCTGGTCCGCGCCGGCCACACCGAGGCGGGTTGCGACCTCGCGCGTCTGGCCGGATTCTCTCCCAGCGCGGTGATCGTCGAGATCCTCAACGAGGATGGCAGCATGGCGCGGCGGCCGGACCTCGAGGTGTTTGCCGCCCAGCATGACCTGAAGATCGGGACCATCGCCGATCTGATCCAGTACCGGATCAAGAACGAAAAGACCGTCGAGCGTGTCACCTCGTGCAACCTGACGACACAGCACGGGGATTTCCAGTTGGTCGCGTATCAGGACGTGATCGGCAACGAGATGCACCTGGCGCTGGTCAAGGGCGAGATCAGTCCGGAAAGGCCCACGCTGGTGCGCGTGCACGTTCAGAACTCGCTGTGCGATCTGTTCGAGGGCACGCGTGATTGTGGCTGGCCGCTGCGGCGGGTCATGGACCAGGTTTCCGCTGAGGGCGAAGGGGTGATCGTCGTGCTGCGCAATTACGATACCGCACGCGACATTGTCCAGCGCATCCAGGACTACAAATGGCACGGCGTCGAGGACACGATCCCGGAGCGCAAGCAGAAGGGCAGCGACGACGACCTGCGCACCATCGGTGTCGGCGCACAGATCCTGTCGGACCTCGGCGTCCGTCAGATGCGGGTGATGAGCGCGCCCAAGCATCTGCACGCGCTGGCCGGCTTCGAATTGGAAGTGGTCGAGTTCGTCAGCACCGACTGAACCGGCCGGCAGAAGATATCAAGAGGAAATCTGCATGAGCATCAAGACAATCGAGGGCGGTCTGACCGTCTCCAACGCACGTTTCTGCGTTGTCGTCGCGCGCTGGAACAGCTTTGTCGTCGACAGCCTCGAGGCCGGTGCGATCGACACCCTGAAGCGTCACGGGACGCGCGATGCCGACATCACCGTGGTACGCCTGCCGGGCGCGTTCGAGATGCCTCTGGTACTCGACAAGATCGCTGCCAAAGGCGACTACGACGCGATCGTCGCGTTGGGCGCGGTGATTCGTGGCGGCACGCCGCACTTCGAGTACGTTGCCGGGGAGTGTGTCAAGGGGATGGCGCAGGTCACGCTGAAACATGGCGTACCGATCGCGTTCGGCGTGCTGACCGTGGACACCATCGAGCAGGCGATCGAACGCGCCGGGACCAAGGCCGGCAACAAGGGTGGTGAGGCCGCGGCAAGCGCGATCGAAATGGTCAACCTGCTGCGTGCGTTGTGAGGTAATGCAGCGGTGAGCCGGCAACGCAGTCGTTCGCGCAGCCTGGCAATCCAGGCGTTGTACCAGTGGCAGATGGCCGGCCAGGACGTCGGTGCCATCATCGAGCATTTCCTGCTGGAGCAGGATGCAAAAAAATTCGACGGTGACTATTTCAGCGAGCTGGTGCGCGGTGTCCCGGCACGCATCGGCGAACTCGACTCGGCGCTGGCACCCTGGGTCGATCGCGCACTCGAATCGGTGGATCCGGTCGAACGCGCCATTCTGCGCCTGGGCGCCTACGAACTCCTCGAGCATCCGGAGATACCGTACCGCGTCGTGATCAACGAGGCCGTGGAGCTGGCGAAGACCTTTGGCGCCGAGCAGGGTCATCGATACGTGAACGGCGTGCTCGACAAGGCGGCACGCGCGTTGCGGCCGCTGGAGACGTCGGCCCGCCGCTGACAGCACCGCGCCGTGCCCGTCTCAGAGTTCGACCTCATCCGGCGCTATTTTTCCAGGTCCACGCCTGAACGCGCCGATGTGCTGCTCGGCATCGGTGACGATTGTGCATTGTTGAGTCCACCGCCCGACCAGTGCCTTGCGGTGACCATGGATACCCTGGTCGCTGGTCGTCACTTCGCGCGGGATGCCGATCCCGAGGCATTGGGCCACAAGGCGCTCGCGGTGAACCTGAGCGACCTCGCTGCGGTCGGCGCGCAGCCGGCCTGGGCCAGCCTTGCATTGACCTTGCCGGAGGTGGACGCTGATTGGTTGTCCGCGTTCATGGCCGGTTTCGCAGCGCTCGCCACGGCACACGCAGTACAGCTGATCGGCGGGGACACGACGCGCGGGCCGCTGAGCATCACCGTCCAGGTGCACGGGTTCATCGAGGCCCAGGCCGCGCTACGACGCGATGCGGGCCGGGCTGGACAACGGCTGTTCGTCAGCGGCACGCTCGGTGACGCCGCGCTCGCGCTGTCGCGGCAGCAGCGGGGCGAGCATCTGGCGGATGCGTTACGCCAACGCCTCGACCGGCCGATGCCGCGCGTCGCACTGGGACGGGCGTTGCGCGGCCGGGCGGCGGCAGCGATCGACATCTCCGACGGGCTGCTTGCCGATCTCGGCCATATCTGCGCCTCCAGCAGCATTGGTGCGGTGGTGGAGCTCGCCCGTTTGCCGCTGTCGCCCGCGGTCTCGGCGGACGTCGCGCAGCGCGGCTGGGAAGGCCCGTTGAGCGGCGGCGACGACTACGAGCTGCTGTTCAGCGTCGCGCCGTCCGATGCCGACGGTGTGTGTGCCGAGTTGATCGCCGCCGGACACGAGGTGCAAGAAATCGGCCGCCTGGTCGATGAACCGGGCATCACGCTGGTTCATCCGGACGGGCGTCAGACCAGGGAGCAGCCGCGTGGCTTCGACCATTTCCTCACCTGAATCGCTCCCCAAGCCGGACATCGGCAATCCCGTGCACCTTCTGGCGTTCGGCTTCGGCGCGGGTTGTTCGCCGTTCGCGCCGGGCACCATGGGGACCCTGCTCGCGGTCGGGGTCTACCTGCCGTTGTCGCTGCTGCCACTGCCGGTCTATGGCCTGATGCTCGCGGTCATCGTCGTGCTGGGCATCTGGTTGTGCGGCCGGGCGGCGCGCGACCTCGGCGTCCACGACCACCCCGGCATCGTCTGGGACGAGATCGCCGGCTACCTGTTGACCATGCTCGCCGCGCCGACCGGCTGGATCTGGGTTCTGTTCGGATTCGTGTTGTTTCGCTTGTTTGATATCTGGAAACCCTGGCCGATCAACTGGCTGGACCGGCGCGTCGCCGGCGGGCTTGGGATTATGCTCGACGATCTCGTGGCCGGTGTCTTCGCGGCGCTGGTCCTGCAAGCGGTCGCGTACTGGAGCTGAACCGGAGGGATGAGGATGAGGCACATCAAGGGCATGGTGAGCGCGTTCCTGATGCTGTGCGTCGGTGGCGCAATGGCCGCGCCTGCGGTCAAGGTGCTGGCGCTGTTTCCCGGCAAGGCGATGCTCGAGATCGACGGCAAGCGCAAGGTGCTGGCTTCCGGTGCGCGTGGGCCGGGCGGGGTGTTGCTGGTCAGTGCGGATGCGCACCGCGCCGTCGTGGAGATCGACGGGGAGCGCCGCGAGATGCGCCTCGGATCGACGGTCAACGCCAGCTATGCCGCCACCGAGCGACGTGAGATACGCATCCTCAAGGGAGGCCACGGCGGCTATTTCGTCGACGGACTGATCAACGGTCAACCGGTACGTTTCCTGGTCGATACCGGCGCCACCAGCATTGCATTGAGCGAGGTGGACGCGGGCCGCCTCGGCATCACGCACCGGATCGACGGTGTGCCGATCAATGTCGCGACAGCGTCAGGCCGGGCGGTGGGTCACCGTCTGAAGCTGGACAGCATCTCGGTGAACGGCGTGCGATTGAACGACGTGACCGCCGTGGTGATCGAGGGCGCGAGCCCGCAGTTTCCGCTGCTGGGCATGAACGTGTTGTCACAGTTCGAGATGGATCAGCGCGAAAACCTGCTGATCCTGCGCAGTAAGTACTGAGTCCGCCGGCGCCATGCCGTCGCGCGGCGGCCTGTTCCGCTAGGCGGGTGCTTCCGCCTCTTTGTCGTGCTCGATCAGCGCGTAGGCGGAATGATTGTGGATCGACTCGAAGTTCTCCGCCTCCACCGTGTAGGCACAGATCCGGTCGTCGGCGTTCAGCCGTGCGGCGACATCGCGTACCACGTCCTCGACGAACTTGGGGTTGTCGTACGCGCGTTCGGTGACGTACTTCTCGTCCGGCCGCTTGAGCAGCCCGAACAGCTCACACGAGGCCTCCTGTTCGACCAGCTCTATCAACTCCTCGATCCAGACGAAATCGCAGGTGCGTACCGTCAGCGTCACATGTGACCGTTGGTTATGGGCGCCGCGGTCGGATATGGACTTCGAACAGGGGCACAGGCTGGTGGTCGGCACCACGACCCGGATGAACATCTGCGGCTCGCTGTTGCGCACCTCGCCGATCAGGGTCACCTGGTAGTCCAGCAGGCTCTCGACCCCGGAGATCGGCGCGCGTTTGTTGACGAAGTAGGGGAAATCCATCTCGATGTGGCCACGCTCCGACTCCAGTCGCTCGACCATCTCGTTCAGCATGTCCTTGAACGATTCGACCGAGATCTCGCGCTCGTGGCTGTTCAGGATCTCGACGAAGCGCGACATGTGCGTGCCCTTGAAATTGTGCGGCAGGAACACGTACATGCTGAAGGTGGCGATCGTGTGCTGCTCGCCCTCGCTGCGATCCTGGACCCGAACCGGGTGACGGATGTCCTTGATGCCGACCTTGTTGATCGCGATGCGCCGGGTATCGGCGCTGCCCTGCACGTCTTCGATCTCGGGGCCGCTGGTCGGCTTCGGTATTGCTACGGTCATGTGCTTACTGCGGGCGGCGCCCGCGCCTTTAGTTGACTGATTTGCTCAAGATTATATCCGCCCCGTACAGGGCTACAAAACACCGCAAAGTCTAAGGCGGAGCCGCCTATTATCGCCGTAAGCAGTGAATGCGCGCTATCGGTTTGTGCGGAGGGGGGCGGAAAAGTCGTGGGAAATCAACGCTGGCGCCCGACAATGTAGTGCGCCAGCTGGCGCAGCGGATTCGCCGCGTCGTCGAACATGGCAATGTTGTCGAGCGCCTCTTCGATCAGCCGCTGGGCCATCTCGCGTGCCGCGTCCAGGCCGATCAGGGCCGGATAGGTCGCCTTGTCGGCGGCCGCGTCCTTGCCACGGGTCTTGCCGAGGGTCTCGGTTTCGCCCTCGACGTCGAGTACGTCGTCGCGCACCTGGAAGGCCAGTCCGATGCACTTCGCGTAGCGTTCGAGGCCCGGTGCCCGCGGGTCATTGGCGGCCCCGGCAGCGAGCGCGCCCAGGCGCACGCTGGCCAGGATCAGCGCCCCGGTCTTGTGGATATGCAGGTTCTCGAGCTGCGCCAGGTCGATCTCGCGGCCGGTCGCGGCGATGTCCAGGGCCTGACCGCCGGCCATTCCCCGCGATCCGCTGGCATGCGCCAGCTCCGCGATCATCCGCAGGCGATCGGCGCGGTCGATACACAGACCGTCATCCTCGCACAGCACGCGAAACGCCAGGGTCTGTAGCGCGTCGCCCGCCAGGATCGCGGTCGCCTCGTCGTATGCCCTGTGGCAGGTCGGCCGACCGCGCCGCAGGTCGTCGTCGTCCATCGCCGGCAGGTCGTCGTGCACCAGCGAATAGGCATGGATCAGCTCGACCGCACAGGCGGCGCCATCCAGACAATCGGGTTTGACGCCCAGCGCCTGTCCGGCGGCATACACCAATACCGGCCGGACCCGCTTGCCGTCACCCAGCGTGGCATAACGCATCGCGCTGTGCAGCTCTTGCGGCTGCATCGATGCCGCCGGCAACCATTGGTCGAGCGCGCGCTCGACACGTGTGCGGCAATCGCCGAGAAATACCTGAAAACCAGGATCAAGCGTCATTTTCGAACGGCTCGGTGGGCGCGTCGGGATTCTGCGCGGTCAGGATCTCGACCTTTTGTTCGGCGGCCTGCAGGGCCTGTTGGCAGCTGCGCGTCAGCGCGATACCGCGTTCGAATGCGCTGAGCGAATCCTCGAGACTGAGCTCGCCGCCTTCCATGCGCTCGACCAGCGCCTCGAGTTCGGCGAGCGATTCTTCGAAAGAGGGTGATACGGTCTTCTTTTTGCTCATGCGGCGATTCCGGTGGGGTGGCTAAAGCTACCGCACGCGGTCACCCGAGGTAAACCCGGCGGATGCAGAGCTGACGGCGCCCGCGGTACACTGCGCGCCCATGCAATTCCGAAATAAACGCCTGCAGGCTGTGCTGTCGTGGCTGCCGATCCTGGCCGCCGTGGTGTTCGCCGGCGCGAGTGTCGCGCGCGACGTGGTGGTCGATCCTTATCACGATTACCGCGACGAGGTGGAGCGTGGCGAGTACCAGTACGACGACAGCAACGACATTCCTTGGATAGAAAACGAATCCGAGGTCCTGGCCCTGCCGAAAAAGGAAAACCTTTACGCGCTCAATGTCGATGCGCTGCCGCCCGGCTTCGAGTTGCTGATCGACCGTTCGCGCATATCGGTGGATCCACGCGACCGCGTCGTGCGCGTCTGGCTCTGGTTGCACAGCGAGGCCGGCGCCGAGAGTGCGACCTTCGAGGGTTTCCGTTGCGAGACGCGCGAATACAAGGTGTATGCCTATGCCAACCCGCGGCGGGATCCGCCGGTCAGCAAGGCGAGGCGGCCGCGCTGGCTCGCAGTTCGCGAGATTGGCCAGACCGCCTACCGTGCGGAACTGCTGAGCGATTATTTCTGCGGAATCCGTGGTACACGCGACGCCGACCAGATCCGCAACGCGATGACCGGCGAGTTCCAGCGCGAACATTTCATGTCCGAGTGACGCGCCAAAACCTGAAGGGAACCGACAATGAGCGCCTATGACGCTTCCGCGATAGAGGTATTGAGCGGGCTTGAGCCGGTACGCAAGCGTCCGGGCATGTATACCGATACCTCGCGTCCGAACCATCTCGCCCAGGAGGTGATCGACAACAGTGTCGATGAGGCGCTTGCCGGGTATGCGAAGAAGATCGAAGTCACGCTGTACAAGGACGGCTCGCTGGAGGTCAGCGACGATGGGCGTGGCATGCCGGTAGACATCCATCCGCAACAGGGCATACCAGGGGTCGAAGTGATCCTCACCAAGTTGCACGCGGGTGGCAAGTTCTCGAGCCGCAGCTATCAGTTCTCCGGCGGATTGCACGGCGTGGGCGTTTCCGTGGTGAACGCGCTGTCTCAGCACCTGGAGGTCTGGGTGAAACGCGACGGCGCCGAATACAACATGGCATTCGCACATGGTGACAAGGTCTCCGACCTCGAGGAAGTCGGCAAGGTGGGCCGCAACAACACCGGCACCCGTCTGCATTTCTGGCCCGATCCCAAGTATTTCGATTCACCCAAGTTCAGTGTCCGCGAATTGCGCCATCTGTTGCGCGCGAAAGCGGTGCTGTGCCCGGGACTGCTGATCCGCTTCTTTCGGGAGGGCGAGTCGGAGCACGATGAATGGTGTTTTGCAGACGGCCTGTCCGATTATCTCGCCGAAGCGCTGCACGGCCTGAGTTGCCTGCCCGAGGCGCCGTTCGTCGGTAGCAGCACCGGCAATGACGAGGCCGCCGACTGGGCGCTCGCATGGTTGCCGGAAGGCGGAGAGACGCTCACAGAGAGCTATGTGAACCTGATTCCGACCCCGCAGGGTGGGACGCACGTCAATGGTCTGCGCACCGGCCTCACCGAGGCGGTTCGTGAGTTCTGCGAGTTCCGCAACCTGTTGCCGCGTGGCATCAAACTGGCGCCGGACGACGTATGGGCCAACGTCAGCTACGTGCTGTCCGTGAAGTTGCGTGATCCACAGTTCTCGGGTCAGACCAAGGAGCGCCTGTCGTCCCGGGAGTGCGCACCGTTCGTCGCCGGCGTGGTCAAGGACGCGTTTGGACTGTGGCTCAACCAGCATACCGATATCGGTGAGCGCATCGCCGATCTGGCCATCAACGCGGCGCAGGCGCGCCAGCGTGCCGGACGCAAGGTGGTGCGCAAGAAGGTCACCCAGGGGCCGGCGTTACCGGGCAAGCTCGCCGACTGCCTCTCGGACGATCCCTCGCGTACTGAGTTGTTCCTGGTCGAGGGTGACTCCGCCGGTGGATCCGCCAAGCAGGCCCGCGACCGCAATTTCCAGGCGATCATGCCGCTGCGGGGCAAGATCCTGAACACCTGGGAGGTCGATTCCGGCGAGGTGCTGGCTTCCCAGGAGGTTCACGATATCTCGGTCGCGATCGGTGTCGAGCCGGGCAGCGACGATCTTTCGAAACTGCGCTTCGGCAAGATCTGCATCCTCGCGGACGCGGATTCCGACGGCGCACATATCGCGACGCTGTTGTGCGCGCTGTTCGTGCGACATTTCCGCGCCTTGGTCGCACAGGGCCACGTCTACGTGGCAATGCCGCCGCTGTTTCGCATCGATGTCGGCAAGCGGGTTTTCTATGCGCTCGACGAACATGAGCGGCAGGGCATTCTCGACCGGATCGCTGCCGACAAGCTCAAAGGCAAGGTCGGCATTCAGCGTTTCAAGGGGCTCGGCGAGATGAATCCGCTGCAGCTGCGCGAGACCACGATTCACCCGGACACCCGTCGCCTGGTGCAGTTGACCATCGAACCCGGCGACGACACCAACCAGGTGATGGATATGCTGCTGGCGAAAAAAAGGGCGGCGGATCGCAAAGCCTGGCTTCAGGACCGGGGCGATCTGGCCGAAGTCTCCTGAGCGACCGATGTCGCGGACGTTCACCGTCCGCGCCAGAAGCGTGACCCGGGTTTAGCAAAATGCATCAGAATTCGCTAATATTGCGACGCAGCATGAATTCGCTGGCGGGATTTGGACTATGAACTTGCGATTTGCTCTGCGGCTCGTGATCGTCGGCGCGTCGGTATTCGGCGGCGCGGTGCAGGCTGCGCCCGACGGACGTGAGTTGTACATCGAGCACTGCAGCGCCTGCCACCAGATGGAAGGCCAGGGCGGCATCGGGCTGCCGTTGCCGAATGTCAAACTGGCCGATGTCACCGACGACTATCTGCACAAGACGATCCGTCTGGGCAGACCGGGACGCGTGATGCCGGCGTTCCAGCGGATCAGCGATGCCCAGGTCGGTGCGATCGTGCGCTTTCTGCGCCAACGCTCGGGGACCACGGAACCGACCTACAGCGATGAACCGGTGGTCGGTGATGTGACCCGCGGCGCGGCGGTGTATGCCGAGCATTGCCAGAAGTGCCATGCGGAGGACGGCAGTGGCGAGGGCAAGGGGACCGGCGTCACCGAATCGCGGGAACGCGGATTCCTGGTGATGCCCGCGTCCATCTCGAACGAAGGCTTTCTCGCCTCGGTGTCGGATCAGATGATGCATCGGGTGGTCGAGGTGGGGCGGAAATCGTCCGGCATGCCCGCATTCGGTCAGGGCAAACTGAGTCCGCAGGAAGTCAATGATGTCGTCGCCTATGTCCGCAGTTTCGAGCGGCATGCTAAGGAACGCGCGCCGATCGACCCCGAGGAACGGCCGGCGCATCTCTACGATTCGCCCTACGACTTCGAGACCACGGTCAACAACGTCAAGGCGGCCTTGACCGGGGCGAACTTCCGCATTTTTCCCGACCGGCTGTTGGAGCAGGGCCTGATCGACGAGTTCAGCGTCAATACGCGGCAGGTCGGCGTGCGCTTCTGCAATTTCAACGTACTGTACGGCATGCTCAAGATCGAGCCGCGTCTCGGAATCGTTCTGCCGTGCCGGATCACGATCATGGAACGTGCCGACGGCCAGGTCGTGTTGGTGGTGCCGAATCTGCGTGTCGTGTCGCGTTGGTTCAACAACGACGAGCTGGTTGAGCTCTGGGACCGTATGGAAGAGACCTTCGTCTCGATCATCGACGAGGTGACGCTATGAGCCGATTCGCGAAAGCCGGATTGCTCGCATTGCTGTGGCTGCTGACGACTGTAGCCGCCGCCGAAAACATGCTGATGGGCAGGATTCCCATGCGCGCGGAGATCGTCCTGGAGTATGTGAAGACCAGCGTCGAGGAACACGGGTATTCGGTTGCCCATATCCAGCTGTGCGACGGCGGCATGGCGGACTTCGGTTACAAATCCGACTTCTACCGCGTGGTGTTCTTCGGCAAGGTGGACGAGGTGCGCAAAATCTCGGAACGGTATCCCGAATTGGTCTCCTACGTGCCGCTGAAGATCGCGGTGATCGCGGAAAAGGACGAGACCCTGCTCGCGGTCCTCAACCCGCGCGCGCTCTCGCCGTTCTACGCCGATGAAGAGGTGCAGATTCAGCTGGACCGCTGGCACAGCGACCTGATCAGTATCCTCGACGATATACGTCGGGCGACCGGGAAGCGGCTGGCCGCCGGCTGACGCCATGCCGTTCGGTGCCAGGCGCCCGCGCGGATTCAGCGGTGCCCGGGGGCTCGCCGACGGGTTGGTTTCGATCGACTGCCCCGGATGCCGTTGTGGTTCGCGCGGCTTCGCCTAAACTCATGCCTTGAGACTCAAAGCAGCCAGTCCCAGGGAGTACCGGTGTGATCAGTTCGGAGATGCATCTTGAGCCGTCGGCGGATATGCACTTGTTGTCACCGGTGGGGGTGAGACGGACCATCCGCTGAAACGCTGCGTGCGTAAACCCGTTTCAAAATCGGTGGCGCGAATCGTCGCCAACTGTCTTTTCCCATTGTGTATGGTTTCGCCCGCATTGGCGGCCCCCGTGCTGGTCGCGCATCCCTCTGTCGATGCCGACCACGTCACCCTGAATACGACGCGGCTGATGTTCAGCATGCAGCTCGGTCAATGGCCGAACGGCACCCCGGTGCGCGTCTTCGTCCTGCCGGATGACAACGGTGTTCACCGCGCCTTCAGCAAGGACAGTCTGAGCCTCTACCCACGTCAGTTGCGGCGAACCTGGGATCGCCAGTTGTATTCGGGTACCGGTGAAGTACCCGAGGTGGTGACTGACGAAACCGAGATGCGCGCGAGAGTGGCGGCTACGCCGGGCGCGATTGGATACCTTTCCGACGAGATGATCGATGACACCGTTAAAGTTCTCGATATTCGTTGATCGCGTGCGTCGCGGGCGTGCCTGGGTGGCGGCGGTCGGCTTGCTGGTGGCCTGTGAGTCAGGTCACGCAGAGGGATGGCAAAGCGATCTGCAACTGCACGGATTCGCCACGCAGGGGTTCGTACACACCAGCGACAACAGCTTTTTCGGCGACAGCGAAGACGGCAGCTTCGAGTTCACCGAACTGGGCGTCAACGCGTCGTACAAGGCGGCCGCGAACGTGCGTCTGGCGGGCCAGCTGCTGTCGCGTCGCGCCGGGGAGATGTATGACGGTTCGCCCACCATCGATTTCGCGTTGGTCGACTGGACCCTGTCAGACACACCGGCGCATACCTACGGCGTCATGTTGGGGCGGGCCAAAAACCCGCTGGGGCTGTACAACGACACGCGCGATGTGGCGTTCACCCGTCCGAGCATCTTCCTGCCGCAACAGATCTATTTCGATCGCGTCCGCAACCTGATCCTGTCGTCGGACGGCGTGCATCTCTACAGTCGTTTTTACACCGACGCCGGCAATTGGTCGCTGAACCTGGGGCTCGGACGGACACCGGTGGACGAGAATGTCGAGGTGACGTTCCTGGGCGCCGATTTCGGTGGCGAGATGGACGCGGATGGCCTGTCGGTGATCGGTCGGGTCGCGTATGAGACGCCGGATGCGCGTTGGCGGTTGGCGCTCAGCGGTGCCAAATCCGCGCTGACCTACAGGCGCGACACGGGCGATCCATTCGGCAGCGGGGAGATCGATCTTTTCTATTGGATCGCGTCGGCCCAATACAATGCCGAGCGCTGGAGCCTGACCGCCGAATTCATGCAGGAGCCGGTCGAATTCAAGAATTTCGGTCCCGCTGTCGATAACCGCGATGGCACGGTGCGGGGATATTACCTGCAAGGGAGTTACCTGCTGCGCAGCGATCTGGAACTGATCGCGCGGTTTGCGGAGGGATACGCTGACAAAGACAGCCGGGATGGGACACGACAGTCGGCCCTCACCGGTGGACTGGTTCCACCTTACGGCTTTTTCCAGAAAGACTGGATGATCGGGCTCCGCTGGGATGTTACGCCGAATTTCATGTTGCGCGCCGAATACCAATGGACCGAGGGGACATGGACTTTGTCCAGTCGCGAAAACCCGGTCCCGCCAGCCACCGTCAAGGACTGGGAGATGCTTTCGTTGCTCGCATCCTACCGATTCTGAGGGTGGCGTGGGATGAATGCCGCTCCGAGTAGCCAGGAGTCGGCGCGTGCGCGGTTCGTCAGCCTCAAGTGGAAGGTCGGGCTGATCGTCAGCCTGGTGCTGATCGTCGTCAACACGCTGATCACACTTGTCGCGTATCACCAGTCCAACCGCCAGTTCAATCAGCAGAACCTTGATCTGCTGCGGCAGCAGCAACGCACGATTTCCGGCCTGCTGCAACGCGACTACGAACAACTCAACAGCCTTGCCGGCTTTATCCCGCAGTTGAGCAGCGACGCGAAAGATGCCAAGGGCGCGGCGTACCTGCGGTCGATCCTCGAACGGCACAGCGCCTTGCTGGGTCTCGAATGGGGCATCGAATCGCTGGCCTTCTACGACGCCAATCGGTTGCTGGTGTACTCCTGGCCGAGCGCCGCCGAACAGGGCTTGCGCAGTGCGCTTGCGAGGCGTGCCGCTGAAACGGATGCGCCCGCCGGCCGCATCGACTGCACAGGCGAATGCGTATTGACCCTCGCGGTACCGCAGCTGGACGGTCGGCTGCGTGGCGGTGTCTTGGTGGTCAGCCGTTCGGTCGCTGACGGCATCCTGGCGTTTCAGCGCCTGTCTGGCTCGGAAGTCGCGGTATTGGTCGCGCGCCCGACTGCGTCGGCGACGGCGTCCGTCGGTGGCAGTCGCCACCTCGCGAGATGGTCGGTGGACGTGCCGGCGCTGAGTCATCCGGACATGACGCTGCGCATACTCGGTGCGTTGCAGCAGCGGGACACCCTCGAAGAACTGCGTCACGAGGCGCGCTACATCCAACTGGGGGACCAGTGGTTCTCCTGCCTGCTGGGCCACGATGACGCGGCCGGCGAGGACACCTCCTTCCTGGTGATCAATCCGATCACCGAGGACATCGCCCAACTCGGTGCGGCCAACCGCGCAATCGTCACGACCGGCGTCGTCGGGCTGTTGGTGACCGGAACCATCCTGCTGGCCTTCCTGTGGAAGCCGATGCGGCGTATCCGGCAGCTCGCGTCCGCCCTCCCGGCGCTTGCCCGCAACAACTTTCCGGCGTTGCACGAGGCGCTGCCGCCGCGCCGCAACAATCTGGTCGAGGATGAGATCGATGTCGTCGTCGATTCGGTCCGCAGCCTGTCGGATGATCTCGAGAGTGCGCTGGGTGCGCGACTCGAGGCTGAACAGAATCTCATCTGGCTGGCCGACCACGACCCGCTGACCAATCTGTACAACCGGCGACGGTTTCAAGAGGTGTTCGATCGCATACTCGCGCTCAGTATTCGTTACCAACGCACGGGCGCCTTGCTGTTTCTCGATCTCGACCAGTTCAAGTACGTCAACGATCTCAGCGGTCATCAGGCCGGCGACGCACTGTTGTTGCTGGTCGCCAGCAGCCTGCGCGACGCCGTTCGCCATACCGACGTGCTGGCGCGTCTGGGTGGTGACGAATTCGCCCTGGTGTTGCCGGAGGCCGGCGCCGAGGAGGCCATCTTCATGGCCAACAAACTGCAGCACGACCTGAGACAGGTGGAGTTTTCGTCGAACGGCCGTCCACACAAGATCAGCTGCAGTATCGGCATCACGCTGTTCCCGGATCATGGAGGCGACCTGAACGAACTGCTGGCCAATGCCGACATGGCCATGTACCAGGCCAAGGAATCGGGTGCAGGCCGCTGGCATATGTACTCGCGTGACGAGCTGGCGAAGGAGCTGCTGGCGACCCGGGCGAAATGGCGCGAGCGGATCTCCCAGGCGTTGCTGGATGACGCATTCGAACTGCACTACCAGCCGATCTACGACATCAAAGCGAAACGCGTCACGCGCTTCGAGACTCTGGTGCGGATGCGCGACAACGCGGGGCGGCTGGTCTTCCCGGACAACTTCATTCCAGTCGCCGAACAGTCCGGACAGATCCATGAGATCGATCGCTGGGTGATCCGCAAGGCGATCGAGCGGGTCAAGGCAGTGGCCGGTCTGTCTCTGTCGGTCAATCTGTCAGGCCGGGTGCTCGATGATCCTTCACTGCTGGAATGGTTTCACCAGGAACTGCAGAACAGCGGCATCAATCCCTCGCGCCTGATCGTGGAGATCACCGAGACTGCGGCGGTCGCCAATGTCCAGGACGCGATCGCGTTCATGCGCGAGATCAAGGCGCTCGGTTGCCGCTTCGCGCTGGACGACTTCGGCAGCGGCTTCTCGTCGTTCGCCTACCTGAAACAGCTGCCCGTGGACATCGTCAAGATCGACGGGGCCTTCATCCAGCAGTTGGCCCACAGTGCCGATGACCAGCTGTTCGTAAAGGCGTTGACGGACGTTGCCAAGGGACTTGGCAAGACAACGGTGGCGGAGTTTGTCGAAGACGCGGCGACCCTTCGGCTGCTCGAGCAGTTCGGCGTGGATTTCGCCCAGGGCTACCACATCGGGCGTCCCGCGCCGGAGATGGCCGGCGTGGCCTGAACACCGACGCTCGCGGACGACACCCGTTTGGCTATGCTTGTCGAATGCGACCCGACACCCGTCTTGTCTCCCCTGGCCGCCGTGCAGCCGCGATACTCGGTCTGCTGTTCCCGCTCGTTGCATTCGCGGGCAGCGCCGAGACCGACGACTGGCCCGACTGGGTGGACGAACAAGAACGCGTGCGCGCGCGCATCGCTGCGGTCAACGAAGGCGAGCTGACGTTCTTGTCGGCGGCCGACACGCCCGTACACCATCACCAGAACCACATAGCAATCACCGAGCGGTCACTGATCGACGGATGGGTGACCATGGAGCAGTGCCATCTCAACCTGGACCAGGTGCCGGCCGCACAGATCCTGTTCCGGCCCACGGCTTCGCGCAACCTGCAGGTGATCCGTTTCCGCAACATGGACGAGGCATTCCCTGATGGCAGCAGCGTCCAGTTGCGTGGGATCCGGGCCGATTCCGAGGTCTGCCTGCGTGCCGAGAGCCGCGCACTCCACGCGCTCGACCAGGGCATCTACGAACTGCAGAACGGGCCCTTCATGCGGCGCTTCCTGGATGGTTATTACCCCTTGCACCTGTCGATGAGCATTGTCTACCCGGCCTCGCTGAGGCTCAGCGAGCACATGCCTGAACAGCAGCCCGGTTTCGTGGTCACCCGGGGGCCGGGGACCATTGCGGTCGAGGCGCTGTTCGAGGGCAGACTCCAGACCCGGTTCCGCTTCCGGGGCGATTGAGGCCCCGCCGCCTGACCCGGTTTAGGCGCTAAACCCCTAGCACGATGTGCCGCTAACGAGGCATGACCAGTTTTTCCAATCCCGCTGTCCTGCAGCACATCGATATGCTCGCAGAGTTGCCACCATGGCAACTCGAGGTCGTTTCCGAGGCGATCGAGCCGGTATATGTCCGTCAGGGTACGGTACTGGTGGAACGCGGCAGCGACGATGGCTATACCTATTTCCTGAACGAGGGCGAGATCTCGCTGGAGGCCGCAGACGGTTTTTCCAAGACACTCGAGATCGATGCCGAATCGCGCCGTCATCCGGTCTCGAATCTGCGTCCGCGGATCTTCGAGATCACCGCACTCACCCATGTCAAAGGTATCCGCATCCCGGACATCGTGCTGAGTGCTGCCGGCTGCGAAGGACGGGTGGCCGACCCGAACGGAATCCAGGTCGAGAGCCAGGAGGAAGAGCAGCGCCGCGAACTCGAGTCGAAGCTCAGCTTCCAGCTGTACCGCGATCTCAAGAAGGACAAGGCGATACTTCCGAGTCTGCCTGACCTGGCGCTGCGCATCCGTCGGGCCATCGAGGACGACTCCAGCGATGCGCGCGATGTGGCGCGCCTGGTCGAGACCGACCCGGCGATGGCCGCCAAGCTGGTCAAGGCGGCCAACAGCGCACTGTATGCAGGACTCGGCGCGGTCGAGACCTGCTCTGCCGCCGTGGTTCGGCTCGGCATGCAGACAACGAAGCAATTGGTGATGACCTTTGCGCTGAAGGAGGTCTTTCAAAGCAAGGATGCGGCGATCCAGAAGCGCATGCACGTATTGTGGAAGCACAGCGCCCAGGTTGCCGCATTGTGTTTCGTACTGGCACGCGAAGTCCGGCGACTGTCCGCCGAGGAGGCATTGCTGATCGGCCTGGTACACGATGTCGGCGCGATCGCGATCCTCAACTACGTCGAACAGTTTCCGCAGCTCGCGGAAGACGAGGACGAACTCGAACTCACGATCGAGCGGATGCGCGGCGAACTGGGCGCCATGATCCTGCGCGAGTGGAAGTTCACACCGGCGATGATCGCCGCGGCACGCGATGCCGAGCGCTGGCGGCGCAAGCACAACGGCGAAACGGACTATACCGATCTGTTGATCGTTGCCCAGGTGCACGAACGACTGCGCAAGCAGCAGCTGAAGTCGCTGCCGGACTGGGAATCGATCGCCGCGGTTCGGCGCGTGCTTGGCGACGATGCCTCGCCCGAACGCAGCATCGAGATAATGCACGCCGCGAAGGAACAGATCGACGAGATGCGTAGCCTGCTGCGCGGCTGACCCGGTCCGTCCACGACACTAGCTTTTTGCCCATCACGCATGGCTCGGGTTAGGCTTGCCGGCATGCAGATCCGCATCATCCCGGTCACCAGCTTCGAGCAGAACTGCTCGCTCTTGTGCTGCCCGACAACCGGCAAGGCCGCGTTGGTCGATCCCGGTGGAGATCCCGATCGAATCCTCGCGGCCGTCCGAGATGCGGAGGTCAGTCTGCAAAAGATCTTCGTCACGCACGGCCATTTCGACCATGTGGGCGCGGTCGCGCAGCTGGCCGAGGCGCTGGCGTTGCCGATCGAGGGACCGCAGGAGGCCGACCGGTTCCTGCTCGACAGCCTGCCCGAATGGTGTCGACAGTTCGGATTTCCCCCCAGCGAGGCATTCGTACCCGACCGCTGGCTGGTCGACGGCGACACCGTGGAGTTCGGCGAGCAGCGCCTGCAGGTGCGCCATTGTCCCGGACATACGCCGGGCCACGTGATCTTTTTCCATCCCGTGGACAGGGTCGCGATGGTGGGCGATGTGATCTTCCAGGGTTCGATCGGGCGTACCGACTTTCCGCGCGGCGACCTGCAGGCGCTGCTGACGTCGATTCGCGAACGTATCTGGTCACTGGGCGATGACGTCACGCTGCTACCGGGTCACGGCCCGGTCACCACCGTGGGCGAGGAGAGGGCACACAATCCGTTCCTGCAGGGTGGCTACGGCTAGCCGGGACCGGGTCCAGCGGTGACGTTCAGCCGGTCGATCAGGTCTTCGAAGCGTGCCGACACCTTCAACCCCAGCAGGTCGTCGGCGCGTGTCCGACCGAGGTTGATCGCCGCACTCGGGATCCGATGCTCGGCGGCCAGACGGCAGAACCGGTAACCCGAATACACCATCAACGACGAGCCGATCACCAGCAGTGCGTCGGCCTCGAGCAATGCCTGTACCGCCCCCTCCACCCGCGCGTGTGGGATCTGCTCGCCGAAGAACACCACGTCCGGCTTCAACAGGCCGCCGCATGACGGACAATCGGGTACCGCGAAATCGTCCAGTCCGGCGGTGTCCAACTCGGCATCGCCGTCGGGCGCGATCGTTGCGGGGCCTGCCTCGCAGGCCGGGTTGAGTTCAACGAGACGGTGCTGGATGGCCGCGCGCGCGTGATGCGTGCCGCAGTCGAGACAGACGACCTGGTCGAGCCGCCCGTGCAGATCGATGACCTTGCGTGAACCGGCTGCCTGGTGCAGGCGGTCGACGTTCTGCGTGGTCAGCTGGCTGATGCGTCCCGCCGCCTCCCATGCGGCGAGTGCGGTATGCCCGGCATTCGGCCGCGCCTGCGAAAACCAGCGCCAGCCGGCCAGGCTGCGCGCCCAGAATCGGCGCCGCGTATGCGCATGATCGAGGTAGTCGCGGTATTGAACCGGTGGTGGTCGCTGCCAGGCGCCGTCCAGGTCGCGGTAACCGGGAATCCCCGAGGCGATGCTCACCCCGGCGCCGGTCAATACGAACAGGCGCGGGTGGGCGTCTAGAAACGCCTGCAGCGCTGGCAATTCATCGTCGGTCGGCATCCCCGGGGCTTCGCGGCTGGTTTTTCGGAATGATAAACCCGGTGCGCCACGGCCGGGCCCGGGTCACGTCCAGGACCCGCACGGCCGGCCGACGAGCGCCGTCAAGCCGCCGCGGGCAGTGTAGAATCTGCGCCTCCGCAGTAACCTTCTGATGGCCCGATGGACCAGGAACCAACGCAATACAACGCCGAAGGCGTCGAACAGCAACCACTTCGCCGCTTCACCGAGAAGGCCTATCTCGATTATTCGATGTACGTCATTCTCGACCGCGCCCTGCCGTTCATCGGCGATGGCCTCAAGCCGGTTCAGCGACGCATCGTGTACGCAATGTCCGAACTCGGACTGTCGGCAGCCTCCAAGCACAAGAAATCGGCACGTACCGTCGGTGACGTACTCGGCAAATACCATCCCCATGGCGACTCGGCGTGCTACGAAGCCATGGTGCTGATGGCCCAGGACTTTTCGTACAGGTATCCGCTGGTCGATGGGCAGGGCAACTGGGGGTCGCCGGACGATCCGAAGTCGTTCGCGGCCATGCGCTATACCGAGGCGCGCCTGACGCCCTATGCGCAGGTGTTGTTGTCCGAACTGGGGCAGGGCACGGTCGAATGGCAGGCGAACTTCGACGGCACGCTGAGCGAACCGGTGATGCTGCCGGCGCGCCTGCCGAACGTGTTGCTCAATGGTGCGACCGGCATCGCGGTCGGCATGGCGACCGACGTTCCGCCGCACAATCTGCGCGAGGTGGCGACGGCCTGCATCCGGCTGATCGAAGACCCCAAGGCGAGTCTCGCCGACCTGTGTGAGCACGTACCAGGCCCCGATTTCCCGACCGAGGCCGAGATCATCACCCCGCGCAGCGAACTGCGAAAGGTGTACGAGCAGGGTCTGGGTTCGCTGCGCATGCGCGCACGCTGGCACAAGGACCAGGGTGCGATGGTGATCACCGCGTTGCCCTACCAGGTGTCCGGGGCGCGTGTGCTCGAACAGATCGCCGGACAGATGCAGGCCAAGAAGCTGCCGTGGATCGAAGACCTGCGCGACGAGTCGGATCACGAGAACCCGACCCGCCTGGTGATAGTGCCGCGCTCCAACCGGGTCGACGTGGAACGGGTCATGTCGCACCTGTTCGCGACCACGGATCTGGAGCGTAGCTACCGGATCAACCTGAACCTGATCGGCCTGAACGGTCGGCCGGCGGTCAAAGACCTGCGCAGCATCCTCAGCGAGTGGCTGGATTTCCGCTTCGAGACGGTGCGGCGGCGGCTGCAGTTCCGCCTTGACAAGGTACTCGAACGCCTGCACCTGTTGGAAGGCCTGCTGGTCGCGTTCCTCAATCTGGACGAGGTGATCCGCATCATCCGCAGCGAGGACGAGCCTAGGCCGGTGCTGATGCGGCGGTTTTCGCTCAGCGAGGCCCAGGCGGACTACATCCTCGATACCAAGCTGCGGCACCTGGCTCGCCTCGAAGAGATGAAGATCCGCGACGAGCAGAAGGAACTGAGCAAGGAGCGCGACGATCTGCAGAAGACACTGGCGTCGAAGCAGCGGCTCAAGACGCTGGTGCGCAAGGAGATCACCGCAGACGCGGAGAAGTACGGAGACGAGCGACGCTCGCCGATCGTCGAACGGGAGGCAGCCGAGGCGATGGACGAGGCGGAACTCACGCCGAGCGAGCCGGCGACCGTGGTGCTTTCCGAAAAGGGCTGGGTGCGTGCGGCCAAGGGCCACGATATCAATCCGCTGGAGCTGAACTACAAGGCCGGTGACGGTTTCCGCCAGGCGGTACGGCTGCGCAGCAATCAGCTCGCGATCTTCATTGATTCGGCGGGCCGCAGTTACTCGCTCGCGGCGCATACCCTGCCGTCGGCGCGTGGACAGGGCGAACCGCTGACCGGACGATTCAACCCGCCCAGCGGACACGCGTTTGTCGCCGCGTTGGGCGGCGACCCGGAGCGCTGGTGGCTGCTTGCCTCGGATGCCGGTTACGGTTTCCGGGTGCAGGCCAAGGACCTGGTTGCCAACAAGAAGGCCGGCAAGGCGGTACTTAGTCTGCCGGCCGGCGCGCGTGTGCTCAAACCCTCGCCCATCGACGATGCGGCCACCGACCGGCTGGTCGCGGTGACGAGCGAGGGTCGCATGCTGGTGATCCCCGCTGCGGACCTGCCGGAGTTGACCCGCGGCAAGGGCAACAAGATCATCGGCGTCCCGCCCAAGGCGGTCGCCGAACGGAGCGAGTACGTCGTCGACATCCTGGCGGTACCGGATGGCGCAAGGGTGCGCCTGAACTCGGGCAAGCGTTATCTGATCCTGCGTGCGGCCGACCTGAATGCCTACGAAGGCGAGCGCGGCCGACGCGGCAACAAGCTGCCGCGCGGTTTCCAGAAGGTCGACAGCATCGCGCTCGAGGAGTGACCGGGCCCACAGGAGGGCGCCGACCGATTTTCGACAACTGAAACGGAAACAGACGATGAGATCATCCACTATGACGAACTGGACTTCGCTCGCGTGTGTGCTCGCCGCGCTCGGCGGCCTGACGGGGTGTTCGGGCTCGACCGAGGACGTGCGCGTGAGCCTGTGCAAGAACCTGGCGACAGCGCTCCACCCCGGTGCCGCATCGATCGAATGGACTGGCAACGAAAACAGCTTCTACCGGCCCGAGTACGCGGTGACCGCACTGACCTTCGATGTGCTGGACAACAGCGGTGGCCGGACGGCGTCGACCGCCGCCTGTCACTATGAATACGAGGCACTCGACGACACCGCGATCACGCTGGCCGATCCATTGAGCGCCTACGCCACGCTGCCGTTCAAGATGACGCACAACGGCCAGCCGCTGAGCGACCGGGACCTGCTGCGCCTGGTGAATGCGGAACAACGGCGGCTCGGCAAAAAGGCGGTCGATACGTTGAAAAAAGGCGCCCAGGACGCGGCCGACAAGCTGCGTTCCGAGATGGGTCGCTGACGACCCGCGTCGTCAGCTCCGCAACCGCATGCGCGCGCGGCGCACGCCGCGCAGGGCGTGCGCCGGCGATCTAGGCGGCAAGTGGGCTGCCGAGCAGGCGGCTGTTGAGCCGAAACAACGTCGCCAACGTTTTCCACTGCAACAGGGTCAGTGTCGCCAGCAGCGATATATGCACGGCCGAAAAGGCCTCGACGACGCCGGTTTTGACCAGCCCGTAGCTGATGAAGTACATGCCGAACACGAACAAGGCGATGCCCGGGCAGATCAGCGCATAGCTGCCCGGGTGACGTTGTTCGCCGTGCAGGTAGTCGCGGAAGTATCCGAGCCTTTTCATGACGCGGTAGCCCAGGGCACCGAACGCCAGCTGAACGATCAGCACGATCCCCGTGAGCACCAGTAGATCGTCCTGCAGCAGTGCATCGTCGAATCCCTGCAGTGGCCCGAGTCGGTTGCGGATCGCGACGATGCCCAACAGGGTCAGAACCGGGATCGCGACCCACAGCCCCGGGCTCGCGACCACCCCGACCCTGCCGGCCAGCAGGGCGCGCAGCGCGAATGCCAGGTGCAATATGCCCAACGACAATGCGATGCCGGCAAAGGTCAGGCTGCCGTAGCGGCCGATCGCACTCGAGTAGGCCTGCTCGCTCATGCAGCCGGGTGCCGCCAGTCCCATCGCGACCATCGCAAAGGCGAACACCGCCGTCATGTGATTCAGGCTATGGCTGGTCAGTGCCGCGAACCGGTCGGTGCGCACGAGATGCACGATGATGTGGGCGTAGCGGTACAGGGCGTACACCCCGATCGAGAACAACGCCAGCAGGGCGAACGGAAACAACGCCTCGATGTCTCGCCAGAGGCCGGGCACCAGCACCATGGCCGTCAGGAACGTGACGTTGACCGTCATCGCCAGGGTCAGCGGAATCGCCATCAGGCCGGTGGCCGCGTGGCTGTCGAGCAGTGCCCGCCACGCGGCGGTATGGCGGCAGCGCAGCCACTGCAGCAGGTTCCACACCAGCAGTCGCACGTGGATCGCGGCGAACCCCAGCATCGCCAACAGCGCGAGACCGGCTAGCAGGCCGGCCAGGGGATTGCCCTCGCGCAGAATCGGCCAGACGTGGTCGATGGTCACGACCGGGGCGTCCGGGTGTTCGACCAGAAACATCAGTTGGACATAGAAGGTCACCGCCGCGCCCCCGGCACCCAAGGCGGCCAGGAAGTGCAGCGGACTGTAACGATCTTCAGAGCGGATCCGAATCATCACTCACTACCTATGATTCGATATAATTAGAAATTGCTAATATAACTTTGCCCCCGGAGTCTGGCAACTGCGAGATGCGACAAAGTTAATGGGTTCAATTATTTGAAACAGAATCTCAATACTGTTTCGCGGATTTGCGACGCGCCCCGCAGATCCATGAACGGCTCATTGCCAGCGGAATGCACGCGACGATCCGGCAAGTAGCAGGGCCCCGAGGGCGAGCAGCAGACCGATCTCCGGGGCGACCTCGCGTATCCCGGCGCCGTCGAGCATCACGCGGCGCGCGGCCTCGACCATGTGCGTCAGCGGCAGCAGTTCGGCGATCCGCTGCGCCCAGACATTGGTGCCTTCCAGCGAGAACCAGACGCCGGACAGGATCATCATCGGCCACGACATCAGGTTGAGCAGACCGTCGGCCAGCTCCTCGCTGCGTACCCGGGCGGAAACCGTCAGGCCGAGGCTGATCAGGGCGATCGCGCCGGCCAGCAACACCAGGAACAACGCGAAGTAGGAACCGCGCATCGGGAAATCGAGCAGCAGGTCGGTGACGACGAAAACCAGCAGGGTCACCGAGACCACGACCAGCAGGCGCGAGATGATCTGTGCGACCAGAAACTCGCTGGCGGTCAGTGGTGTGGCCCGCAAACGACGAAGAACGCCATTCTTGCGGTAGCGCACGATCACCCAGCCGACCCCCCAGAGACTGCTGAACATGACATTGATTGCCAGGACGCCGGGCAACACCCAGTCGACATAACGAACCGCGCGCCCGCTGACGGTCGCGCGCTGCAGCCCGGTCGGCGACGGTGCGGCGCTGTTCAACAGCAACCGTTCCACCAGGTAGCCGCGGGCCGAGCCTTCATTGACCCAGTAGCGCGGCGTCCCACGCAGGTCGATCAGCAGGTCGATGCGGTGATATCGCACCTTGTCGATCGCGGCGGTGAGATCCTGCTGCGCGATGAACTGGATGTGCCGGGTATCGAGGAACACCGGGCGGTTCGCCGCCGTTTCGCCGATGACCCCGACCTTGTACAGGGTTTCGTCCGGATTGCTGAAGATGAACGCGAAACCGAGCACCATCACCATTGGCATGAACAGATTCCATCCGAGGCCGGCCTTGTCGCGGTAGAACTCGCGGTTGCGGGCGACCACGACGGCGACGATGCGCTGCAGATTCATGGCTCCCGCAACCCGTGACCGGTGAGCTTCAGAAACAGGTCGTCGAGCGTCGGTGTGCCGATGTGCAACTCCTCGAGGG
Source organism: Chromatiaceae bacterium (assembly GCA_024235395.1). Classification (NCBI taxonomy): domain Bacteria; kingdom Pseudomonadati; phylum Pseudomonadota; class Gammaproteobacteria; order Chromatiales; family Chromatiaceae; species Chromatiaceae bacterium. Next base: position 890,346 of record JACKMK010000001.1, on the reverse strand, counting down.
CAATCGAATGCCGCCCGAGTTCATTCAGGGTACCGTCGATATCGTCGGTCGCGGCCACGGCGAACCCGGCACGGGATTCGAATCCCTCGGGCAGGTGCCCGGGGTCGGGCAATGCGTGCAGCGGCACCTTCACCAGGGCCCGGGGGAAGTGTTGGCGAAGCAGCCGTCGCGGTTGCCCCTGCGCAACGATCCGGCCGCGATCGATCACTGCGATCTCGTCGCACAGCACACTGGCTTCCTCCATGTAATGCGTCGTCAACAGGATCGTCTTGCCCTCATGCTTGATGCCTTCGATCAGATCCCAGAATCTGCGACGGGACTGCGGATCGAGACCGGTCGTGGGTTCGTCGAGGAATACCAGGTCGGGGTCGTTGATCAGCGCTATCGCCAGAAGCAGGCGTTGCCGCTGACCGCCGGAGAGCTTGCTGGTGTCGCGGTCCAGCAGTTCGTGCAGTTCACACAAGGCGACCAGCTCGTCGAACGGCCGGTGTCTGGGATAGAAACTCGCGAACAGCTGCAGCGAATCGCGCACCGTCTGGAAATCCTGCAGCGCCGTGTGCTGAAACTGAATTCCGATCACCTCGCGATAGCGCGCATCGCGTGGCGCGCCCCGAAACAGGATTCGGCCGGCGTCGGCCTCGGTGATCCCCTCGAGTATCTCCAGGGTCGTGGTCTTGCCGGCCCCGTTGGGACCGAGCAGGCCGAAGCAGGTGCCGGCATCGACATCGAAACCGATGCCGTCGACCGCCCGTACCCCGGGATACGACTTGACCAGGTCCTCGATCTGCAGCAGTGCCGGCATGGCCGTTCAGCGGTACCCGCCGGTGCAGCGCCGTGTCGCCAGCGACGCGTATCCCCTTGAACCGCGGGCAAAGGCATTCAGTTTGGTTTCAGCTGGCATCGTTAACCTTGGTTTCATGCGAGGGGCCGACCAGCCGTGTACTGGGCGCCGACATGCGTCCGCGCCGGACTCGCGATTGACGATCGAGGTTCGATAATGCAAGGAGAAGTTATGCAACGCAACGATGGTACCGTGAGGGTCTGGGACCCTTTCGTGCGCGTGTTCCACTGGTCGCTGGTGCTGTCGTATGCGCTGGCCTGGGCGACGGGGGACGAGCGGGCCTGGTTACACGAACGCGCGGGATACTTCATCCTCGTGTTGATCGGATTGCGCGCGATATGGGGACTGGTAGGAACGCGGCATGCCCGGTTCAGCGATTTCGTGTTCCGCCCGAGTCGCACCCTGGACTATCTGAAATCACTGATGACCGGCAACGCGCGGCGCTATCTCGGTCACAATCCCGCTGGTGGTTGGATGGTGATCGTGTTACTGATCGGTCTGTTGGGCACCGGTGTGAGCGGCGTGCTGATCGACGGTGCGGGGAAGGAGACCTGGGAGGAGATCCACGAAGGATCCGCCAATTTCACGTTGCTGCTGGTCGTGATCCATGTCAGTGGCGTCGTCGTGTCCAGCCTTTTGCACCGCGAGAACCTGGTGCGTGCGATGTTGACCGGCAACAAGCCGAGGAGTAGCGCCGATGTCTGAGCAATACGGATTCCGTCTGGCATGGGTGTTCGTGGCCCTGGTGTTCATCGCGGGCGGCGTGCTGTTTACCGGTAGCGCGCCGGTCGGCGCAAGCGACGATCACGATGAGGTGCGCACCTTGCGTGAGCGTGGCGACGTCATGCCGCTGACCGAGGTCCTGCGCCATCCATCGCTGGCCGGACACCGGGTGATCGAGGCCGATCTCGAACGCGAGCACGGCCGCCTGGTTTACGAGCTGGAACTGCTTGATTCGACGGGCCGCGTCTACAAACGCGAATTCGATGCTGTGGGCGGGCAGCCGCTCGGGGACGCCAAGGAGGACTGATTTGCATATCCTGCTGGTCGAGGACGATGCGGACCTCGCCGAGGGCATCGCCACCGATCTGCGTCGTGCCGGTTACGCAGTCGATACCGCCGACAACGGGATCGACGCCGAGTACCTGGGGCATGAACAGCTGTTCGATGCCATCATCCTCGACCTCGGTCTCCCGGGTCGGCCCGGGCTGGAGGTGCTGAGCGCCTGGCGACGTGCAGGACTCGAAACGCCGGTACTGATCCTGACCGCGCGTGATGCGTGGAGCGATCGGGTGACGGGGTTGAAGGCCGGCGCCGACGACTATCTTGGCAAACCGTTCCACATCGAGGAGCTGGTTGCCAGATTGCAGGCGCTGCTGAGGCGCAGCGCCGGGCGTGCCAACGCGGAACTCGTGGTCGGTGGACTGCAACTCGACGAGGAACGCCAGCGGGTGCGGCGCACGGACGGCGTCGAACTGGAATTGACCGCGACGGAGTTCCGCCTGCTGCGCTACCTGATGATGCATCCCGATCGCCTGCTCTCGAAGACGCGGCTCACCGATCATCTGTACGAAGGTGACCAGGACCGGGACAGCAACGTGCTCGAGGTCTATATCAGGCGCCTGCGGGAAAAACTGGGCCGCGAACTGATCGAGACCCGTCGCGGCCAGGGCTATGTGTTTCGGGGTGGCAGATGAAGTCACTGGAGCAGCGCTTCGTGGTCGGGCTCGCCATCGCGCTGCTGGCGGTGTTCGGCGTGCTGTTTTGGGCGGCGGTCACCGCGGTGGAATCCTTGAGCGAGGCGTATGTGAGCGCGCGCCTGGAGCACGATGCGGAGGCGCTGCTGACCGCCTTGGTGGTCGCGCCGGACGGCAATATACGTCTGCGTGGCGGACGCATCACGCCGATCTACCTGCAGCCGTTGTCTGGCCACTATTTCCAACTGGACTTCGGCGACGGCCAACAGATCCGTTCGCGCTCGCTGTGGGACGAGCACCTGCCGGTCGACACCGTGGCGCCCGGTAGCGTGCGGACCGCCAAGGTGGCGGGACCGGATGGGCAGGAGCTGATGCTGCGTGCCTCGGGTTACCGCAAGGGCGATGCCGAACTGACCCTGACGGTAGCGGAAGACGTCAGCCCGATGCACCAGCAGATCGTGCGCTTTCAGGGTATGGCGCTGGTCGGCCTGCTGCTCGCCCTGGTCGTCATCGTCCTCAGTCAGCGCTACATCCTGCGGCGCGGCTTCCAGGGGGTCGACCAGGTACGCGCTGAACTCCGGCAGATAGCGGCCGGCGAGCGTAGCGGACTGCAGAGCATGGGGCCCGATGAGATCCGTCCGCTCACCGCGGAGGTCAATCGCCTGCTCGAACACCTGCAGCAGCGCCTGCAGCGGTCACGCCAGGGCCTGGGCAATCTGGCCCATGCGTTGAAGTCGCCGTTGAGCCTGGCAACGCGCGAACTCGACGCGCTGCCGGTTGCCGATGACCAACGCGAGCAGCTGGCGCATCACCTGGAACGCATCCGGTTCCTGATCGAGCGCGAACTCAAGCGGGCCCGCTTCGCCGGCAGCGGCGATCTGGCGCCGTTCATCCCGGCGCGACAGGTACCGGACCTGCTCGACGCACTGCGCCAGCTGCATCGCGACCGCGACCTGCTGATCGAAAACGGCGAACTGCCGACTGGTGCGCTGCCATTCGACCATGAGGATATGCTCGAATTGCTCGGCAACCTGTTGGACAACGCCTGCAAATGGGCCCGCCACCGGGTGTGCCTGGACATCGGCATCGACTCGGCGATGCGTATCCGCGTGACCGACGACGGCCCCGGTGTCGAAGACGCGGAGGGCTCCGCGATGGTTCGCCGGGGCGGTCGGCTCGATGAGCATGCCACCGGACACGGTCTCGGGCTGGCGATCGTCAACGATCTGGTCAACGACTATCACGGCCGTATCCGGTTTGCGCGTGCCGCCGAACTCGGCGGGCTCGAAGTCACGGTCGAACTGCCGGTAACGCGGTCGACGGCGGGTTCGTGAGCACCGCGCGGCGCGGCCAACCCGGACGGCTTTTCAGCGTCAATTCAGTTTCCCGGTGTAGCCTGAGAATCACAGAGGGAACTGGATGAAGTATCGGCCCGGTGTCGGCCAGGGACCGCAGGCCAAGGGCCAAAGGTGAGAGGAATGCCATCATGCTTACACGCACACTGATGACGACCACCGCGAGCCTGCTGTTGCTGCTGGGTTCCGCCTCAGCGAGCCAGCAGGGCGAAGAGCGGGAAGAGGCCTATCTGCAACTTGGACCGTTGCCGTTCGAAGTGCTGGATCTGAACGGTGACGGTATCGTGACCGCAGATGAACACGCGCAGGTGCACCGCGAGCGCTTCGACTATCGGAGCCAGCGCGGTTACCCGATGCGGAACATGGTGAATGCACCGGGTTTCGATCTGATCGACGCCGATCACAATGGTTCGGTCAGTCGTGAGGAACTCACGAATTGGCGCACTCAGCGCATGTCTCAACGCGGTTGTGGTTGGCGCACCCGTTGACGGACGGAGGAAATGCGATCCCGTGCGCGGCCGCCGATGACGCAGGCCGGGCGGGCCCCAGGACCCAGCCCGGCTGAGGCTGTGCGGCTCGTGCGCGCCGGCTAACCGTCGGTACCGCTGCGGCGTATCATTTCGGCCTTGCGGTACTCCGGGTCCATCCAGCAACGTGGCAGTGACTCGTTGGAACAGAACACCAGATCCGCTTTGTCGAACATGCGCGGTTCGGGCAGTTCCTCGCCGGCGTTGTAGCGTCCCTTCAGTTGTGTCTTGAAAGGATCGAACAATGCCTCGGAGTCGATCACTTCGACCAGTTCATCCGTCTTGCGTTCTTTCAACAGCACGTCAGGTCTCCGGCAGGCGGTGGGTTCGACAGCTCCAAATGGGAGTATGTGTCAGGCCGACGTGTTTTCAACCATACGCGATCGGGGCGATTGCATAACGTGCGCCAATTTGGTGCTCACCACCGGCCGTGACCTCGATCGCATCGTCCGCGGCATTCGCGGTCTCGACACACACGAAGTGCCGGTAGGCGTCGTCGGCGAGGTCGGCCGAAGCGCGCGCGACCGCCTGCCAAGGATTCCACACGACCGCGGTCTGACTGCCCAGTGCCTCTATTAGGATCCGACGTTGCAGCGAGGCGTCGTCGATCTGCAGCGGACCGGCGGTCTGCAGATAGATCCGATCGACCTCGCGGTCGAACCGCACCGGTCCGGATTGCTGCGCACGCGCAAACCCCCGCACCTTGTCGAGGAAGTGCTGTCCGTCGAGTCCGTGAACCGAGACCTGATCGATGTCGCCGACCGCGAAGTAGGTATGCAGGGCCTGGGTGACGATAAACGGCTGCGCGCCGGTGTTACGTGTCACCAGCAGCAGCGCCAGGGAAGGGCCCACCGTGATGCGCAGTTCGAGTTCGAAGTCGTGCGACCAGAGTGGGCGACTGTCCGCATCGCCCGTCAGGCGCAGGTCCAACCGCGTCTCGCCGCTTTCCAGCTGCCGGACGTCGACGACCGACCACAGCCTGTTGCGTGCGAAACCATGGGCGCCGCGTCCGCGACCCTCGGGGTCGTCGCCGAACCAGGGCCAGCATATCGGGATCCCGCCCTTGATCGCCTTTCCGGCCTGGTAATGTGCCCGTTCACTGAGGAAGAGCAGGTCGGCCTGTGCCTCCGCACTGCGAAAAGCAAGCACCTGGCCGCCGTACAATGACACCAGGGCCTCCGCTGAACGATTGCGGATGCGGACGACCGGCAGGCCGCCTTGGCCTGCGGCAAACGTGATCTCTCCAGGCGCGCCGAAGCGTGTATTGAGTGCGGCGATATCCATCGGGCAGGGATTCCAGCGTAGACCGGGGTGAGGCGATCTTAACCCGCCCCGGGCCGCCGGTGTGCCGGAACCCGCCCGCCACCGGGCGGACGCACGGTGACAGGCGGAGCACTCATGCGAGTGCCGAAGATCGGCAGCGCTTAACGGTCCCTGTAGTCGATGAAAAACGACACACGGTCACCGTCGTGCCGGCGAGGCGCGTGCCGCTCGGAGCGCTCCCAGTCATTGTGGCGCGCGGCGTAGATCCGCTCGCTGGCCCGGTCGAGCGCGCGATCGATCCGGATGCGTTCCTTCTTCGACAGATGACCGTCGGCCGTGTAGCGTGCTTCCATGCGTTCGATCTTGTCCTGCTCCCGACGCAGTTTGCGCGCCTCGCCGCGGGTCAGGTCACCCTTGTGCAGTCCGGCGCGGATACGCCGTTCCTGGTTTGCCTGCCGCCTGTCGACCTTGCACGCGAAGCTGTGCCGATCGGTGTTGCGATGACCGTCGCGATACTGGTGCCGACCGTCGTGGCAAACAGCGTCGGATTTGTGCCAGGTGTCGCGCTGCTGATGCGCCTGGGTGGCACCGGACAGGCCGATCGCGGCAATGGCCAGCGCGATGAGAGTGTTGCGTTTGTGGTTCATTGTCGTTTCTCCATTTGCTGTGGTTGCGGACGCCTGTGCGACCGTTGAGGAGAATGCTAGGTGGGTGACAATGAACGTCCGCTGAATGGTCGACGTCGCACCGGCAATCAAACAGAACGCGGCAGACGCATGCGCACCGCGACGCCCTGGGGCGAGTCGAGCGCGATGGCCTCCACGTCGCCGCGGTGGAACTCACAGATGAGGCGAACCAGGTAGAGACCCAGGCCCAGGTGCGGTGTTTCCTGTCGCCCGGCACGTCCCGAAAACATCGACTGGAAGACGTCGACGCCCTCGGGCATTGCCGGCCCCTGGTTGCTGACCGTCAATTCCACCTCGTTTGCATGCACCTCGCAGTCGATGTGCACCGGTGTGCCGGGGATGTGGAAGTCGACTGCGTTGCTGATCAGTTTGTCGAGTGCCTGGCCGATCATGTCGGGCACGCCGGTGAATGCAATCGCCTGTTCGGCGCCGCGCAGCGTGAGGGCGACGTCCGGGTGGGTGGTGCGCAACCCGTCGGTCTGCAGCCGCAGCAGTCCGGCGAGGTCGAAAGCGACCGGCTCTGCATGGCGCATCGCCTGTTCGAGTCCCGTGGCCTCGCGCAGGCGCATCAGGATCTGCTCGAGACGATGTGCGCCGTCACGTGCACGCGCGATGTAACGCGCACGGTCGTCGTCACGGGTCTGTTCCGCGTTGTCCAACGAACTGCGCACGACCGCCAATGGCGTGCGTAGTTCATGCGCCAGGCGCGAGGCCATCGCCTCCAGATAGTGGTTGTAGTCGTGCAGGCGGTCGAGCACGCTGGCGAAGCTGCGCCCGAGATCTCCGATCTCGTCGCGTGAGTTGTCATCGTCGAGCCGCCCCACGATGCGCCCGTCATGACTGACCGCGGCCTCGACGCGGTCACGCAGCCGGGTGATGCGCGATGCGAGCAGACTGGCGAACGCCAGCAGGCCGAGACTGGTCACCGCGAAGAACAGCAGGGTGACGCCGAACAGGCGTTGCAGCGCCAGGTTCTGGATCGACAGGATCGCATTGGTCGTCTGTTCCACCAGCACCGCACCTTCCACGCCGGCGCTGCTGCGGATCGGGACCGCGGCACTGACCACGACGGCCTTGCCGTGGCGTGGCTGGCGGCGCAGGCTCGCCGGGCGGCCGCTCAACGCGTCGACCACCGGCCGCTGGAACAACTGGGTCTGGTCGTCGCCGAGATCGCCCACCGTATCGGCATCGTGCGGCAGTACAGCGAGAATCAGTTCTTCCACGAACCAGGGCAGACGCCGCTGGTCGGCACTGAAAGGTGCGGAGGCGTCCAGCCGTCCGGTGCGCGCGAGCACCAGTCCCTGATGATCGGTCACCCAGACGCGGGTTGCCGGCGGCGTCACCGATTGCAGGACCTGCTCGAGCTGTGCGGAGCGTTCGACGATGAGCCCGAGCGCCTGCGCCGGAAACATATGACCGCTTGCCAGTACCTGGCGACTGGCACTGTCGAACAGGCGCAGCGACAGCCGATTGCCGATCTTCTCGCGCGGCAGGCGCAATTCCACGGTATAGCCCAGAGTGTCATTCTGCCATTCACCGCGGATCAGGCCGCTGTTGTCGGTGGCGTCCGGGGTGGCGTCGGCGTCGTCGACCCGTTGCGCGGACACCCATCCGGGCGCCTGAGGCTGGATGCGGTAGCGTTGCAGTTCGCCACTGGCATCGGTGAACGCGAGGTCGACGGCATCCCCTTGTGCGCCATAGTCCACCTGCGGATCACGCACACCGAGCAGTAGGTAGAGATAGCGATCGTGATGACCGATGAAGATGCGGGCCTCGAGTGAATCGTCGACCGACTGCAACACGCTGAAGTTTTCAGCGTATCGCGCCCACTCGTCCCGGTACCCGTCCAGCTGCGGTGGCTCGTCGAGTGCATGCAGGAACAGGTTGCGGAAGGTGAGCACCGATCCCGGTCGCGCAACGCCGTGGAACGCCTGCTCGTAACCATGCATCGCGTTGGCCACCGAACTGGCCGTGGTCTGCAGCGCCTGATCCTGTGCGTCGCGCAGGAAATGTTCGGTCTCTTCGATGAACCGGTAACCGGCCCAGGGAATCCCGAGCAGTGTCAGCGACACCAGCAGAAGCTTGAAACGCACACGGTGCCAGAAGCGTGGTCGCGACACGGCGATGCTCAGTCCGCAGTCCGCCAGCGATAGCCCGCACCATACACGGCCTCGATGGCGTCGAATTGCGGATCGACCTGCTGGAACTTGCGTCGGATGCGCTTGATGTGCGAGGTGATGGTGCCCAGGTCGACAAAGGTATCCGCGGCATCCATCAGTTGCTCACGGCTCTTCACGTGACCCGGGTGGCGCACCAGCGCGTGCAGTATCCATAGCTCGGTCACGGTCAGGTCGACCGGGTGCGTCTGCCAGCTCACCCGCATCTGTTCCGGCAGCAGCACCAGCTCGCGAAATTCGATGCGTTGTGCGTCGACGTCTTCCTGACGCGAGGCGGCATCGACCCGGCGGAACAGTGCGCTGACACGCGCGCTCAGCTGGTGCAGGCTGACGTCCTTGGTCACGTAGTCGTCGGCGCCGACGCGCAGCCCGGCGACCACGTCGATGTCGCTGTCGCGCGCGGTGAGAAAGATGATCGGCAGTGTGGCGGACAGGCCGCGCAGCTGGCGGCACAACTCGAAACCGGCATCGAACTCATCTCCGAGACCGATGTCGAGCACTGCCAGATCCGGCAGTCTGCGCTGCAATGCGATCGCCGCACTGGTGCGGTCGCAGTAGGTCTCCACGCGGTACCCCTGGCGACGAAACAGATCGGCGTAGTTCTCCCGGATCGCCGGTTCGTCTTCGACGATCGCAATCTTGCGCACCATCGGGCTCAGTCCACAGTCACTGCTTCCGTACAGTGTAACTGCAAAAACGCCGCTGCCCGATTGTCGCCACATTCTGTCGGTGGATCGCCCGGATTGTGCACCCGCCCGTCCTCTCTGCACGACTTGAATCAGTCGCAGTACCGGCGCAGACCAGGAGGTCGTTTCGGCCATGGACGGCGCGCTGGACCAACTGTCGCACTGATACCCGCGAGGAGGTTGCATGTCGCCGCTGATTCTTCGGAGACGCCTGTTCGGCGTCCTTTCCTGCCTGCTGTTGGCGCCTTGGCTCACGGCTGGCGCGCATGCCGAACAGGACGCATACGGTCTGCGACTGTATGGGGCCGATCGGACCGAAGTCGAACAGGCGCCGCAGCTCGGTACTGCGGTGTCGATGACGGTCAGCGGCATGGTCTCCCGGGTCAGGGTGGTGCAGCGGTTTCGCAACGCGGGTGCGCGCTGGGTCGAGGGCGTCTATGTGTTCCCCCTGCCCGAAGACGCGGCGGTCGACCGTCTGCAGATGCGGTATGCGGGTCGCGTGATCGAGGGCGAGATCCAGGAACGCGCACAGGCGCGACGCACCTACCAGCAGGCGCGCCAGAGCGGCCGTGGCGCCGGCTTGCTCGACCAGCAACGCAGCAATGTCTTCACCACGTCAGTGGCGAACATCCCGCCCGGCGAGACGGTCGAGATCGCAATCGAGTACCAGCAGGCGGTGCACTGGTCCGAGGGCGAGTTCTCGCTGCGCTTTCCGACGGTCGTTGCACCGCGATACATCCCTGGCGAAGCCATGGACCGTGAACGGCCGGAACCTGTGACAGGCTGGTCGCCGGATACCGACCAGGTCGCCGATGCCTCGTTGATCACGCCACCGGTGGTGGACAATGCACCGTCGGGCTTCAACGGCTTGACACTGCGCGTGGAGCTGGATGCGGGACTGGCGTTGCGCGGTATCGACAGCCCCTATCACCCGATCGTCGTGGAACAGCCGGCACCGCGGCGTTACCGGGTTCGGCTCGCGGAGGGTGTCGTGCCGGCTGAACGCGACTTCGTGCTGCGCTGGCGTCCGGTGCTCGGCGAACAGCCGAGCGCCGCACTGTTCACCGAGACTTGGGAGGGGCAGGAGTACGCCTTGCTGATGCTGTTGCCGCCACGGGCCGATGTGCCGCCGGTCGAGGTCGCGCGCGAACTCATTCTGGTGGTCGACACCTCGGGTTCGATGCACGGCGAATCCATTGCCCAGGCGCGCGCCGCGTTACGCAGCGCGCTGCGCCGCCTGCGGCCGGGCGACCGGTTCAACATCATCCAGTTCAACGACCGCGTCGACGCGCTGTTCGCCGATGCCGTGCCGGCCGATCCTGCCCACCTGGCGCGCGGGCTCGACTACGCCCGCAGTCTGCAGGCCGATGGCGGTACCGAGATGCTGCCGGCGATGCGCCGCGCCCTGCGCGACCCGAGCCCCAGCGGTCTGCTGCGCCAGGTGGTGTTCATCACCGATGGGGCGGTGGGCAACGAACAGGCGCTGTTCGGCGCGGTGTCCGCGGACCTCGGCGCCAGTCGCCTGTTCACGGTTGGGATCGGGTCGGCGCCGAATGCCTTGTTCATGCGCAAGGCCGCCGCGTTCGGCCGCGGGACCTTCACCTACATCGGCAGCACCCGGGAGGTCGAGCGACAGGTCGACACCCTGTTCCGGCAGTTGGCGGCACCGGTGCTGACCGACGTAGGGCTGCGTTGGGCCGATCCGCAGTTGGCGGCCGAACCGGTCCAGACCCCGGACCCCTTGCCCGATCTGTACGCCGGCGAGCCGCTGGTCGTCGCGCTCCGGGCCACGACCCTGTCGCGGCGTGTCGAGGTCGCCGGGCGGCTGGGCGCGCAGCCCTGGCGGCACACGGTGGTCCTGCCGGCAGCAGCCGAACGCGCGGACAGCAGTGGCGTGCATGCGCTCTGGGCACGCCGTCTGATAGACGACTGGTTGGCGCGCGGCGTGCTCGGCGAGGCGCCGGAGCAGGTGCGCGCGGCGGTACTGCAACTGGCCCTCGACCACCGCCTGGTGAGCCGCTACACCAGTCTGGTCGCGGTCGACCGCACACCAAGCCGGCCGGAGACCACCGATCTGGCATCGGCGGCACTGCCGGTCCGCCTGCCCGCCGGCTGGTCCGCCGAGGCGGTGTTCGGACAGATGCCGGGGACCGCGACGCCGGCGCCGCTGGCACTGTTGCTGGGAACCTTGGCCCTGCTTTTCGCGCGACTGCTGGCGGGACGGCGGCGGTGAAACGGGTGCGGCGGCGTGCCGCGCTGGTGGTCGCGCTGGTCGGCCTGGGTCTGGTCGCGCAGGGACTCTATATCCCGGCCAAGGCCTGGGTGGCGCAGCAATTGCTGGAACACGCCTGGGAGCAGCGCGTGCGCAGCGGTGGACCGGTCCGGCCCTGGCCCTGGGCCGATCTCGCGCCGCTGGCGCGCCTGCGACAACCGCGCCTGGGGATCGCGCAGATCGTGCTCGACGACGCCAGCGCCAGGACCCTGGCATTCGGTCCGGGACACGTGCGTGGCAGCGCGGCGCCCGGGACCCATGGCAATGTCGCGATCAGCGCCCATCGCGACACCCATTTCCGGTGGCTGGCCGACCTGCGCGACGGCGACAGCGTGCTGCTCGAGACCGACCGGGGCACGCTGCATCGGTACGTGGTGGTGCGCCGCGCCGTGCACCATGAGTCCGAAGTCGCGCTGCTGGACCCGCTGGGCGGCGACCGATTGCAGCTGTTGACCTGCTACCCGTTCGACGCCCTGGTCCCGGGTACCCCGTGGCGCTACGTGGTGACCGCCGTGCCGTTCGGTCCGGAGGTCGGCACCGGCGCGACCGGGGATCGGGTGCCGCGCGCGGCGTCCTGATACAATCCGCCGCGATTGTCCGATCCGACCGCCCTGCCGCATCGACCTGCGGCACGGTCGCCGCCGTGAAGCATCCTGCCGGCGACCGAAAATTCGCGATTCTGCGATCCATCTCCGGTGGTTGCCTGTACAGATCGGCGATCCTGTGTCCCCGTCGTGGGCGGGTGGTTTTCTGCGACGGTCGGATTTCGGGCGAGGCATGGCCGCAAGCAAGCAACGTAAACGCAAGTCCAGGGCGAAGCCGAGGCGCCGCTCCGCCGGCGCACGAGGACGCACGGCGTGGAAGGTCGTGGCCGCGCTGCTGATGCTGCTGATCCTGGTCGGCGGTGCCTACACCCTGTATCTCGCCAAGACCGTGCGCGTCAAATTCGAGGGCAAGCGCTGGGCGGTGCCGGCGCAGATCTTTGCGCGCCCGCTGGAGCTGTATGCCGGCGCCGACGTCTCGGCGGCGCAGCTCGAGGCGGAACTGCGGTTTCTCGGTTATCGCCGCGTCGGCGAGGTCTCCGGACCGGCGCAGTGGGCGGAGAAGGGCGGGCGATTCACGATCCACACGCGCGATTTCGCGTTCTGGGATGGCGCCGAACCCAGTACCAGCGTGGTGGTGCGTGCCGGAACCGGCGGGATCAAGGACATCCGGCGGGTCGGCGATCGCCGTGAGGTCGACCTGATGCGCCTCGAATCGGCGCTGGTCGGCAGTATCTACCCGGCGCACAACGAGGATCGGGTGCTGGTGCAGCGTGCCGAGCTGCCCGCTCACCTCGTCGACGCCCTGCTGGCAGTCGAAGACCGGCGTTTCTTCGAGCACCATGGCGTCGACCTCCGCGGCATCGCGCGCGCGCTCTGGGCAAACCTGCAGGCCGGCCGCGCGGTGCAGGGCGGCAGCACCTTGACCCAGCAGCTGGTCAAGAACTTCATCCTCACACCGGAGCGCTCGCTGGTCCGCAAGATCAACGAGGCGTTGATGGCGTTGATCGTCGATGCACGCTACAGCAAGGACGAGATCCTCGAGGCCTACGCCAACGAGATCTTCGTCGGCCAGGACGGCGATCGCGCGATCCACGGTTTCGGGCTGGGCGCCTATTTCTACTTCAACCGCCCACTGCGTGAACTCGATCTGCACGAGACCGCGTTGCTGGTCGGCCTGGTGAAGGGCGCCTCGTATTACAACCCGCGCCGCCACCCGGAACGGGCCGTGCAACGCCGCAACCTGGTGATCGATCAGATGCAGGCGCAGGGCTTCGTCACGCCACAGCAGGCGGAAGCGGCAAAAAAACGCCCACTTGGCGTGACGCAGCACGGCGCGACCCATGGACAACGCGTGCCGGCATTCGTCGACCTGGTGCGCCGGCAGCTGCGTCGCGACTATCGCGAGGAAGACCTGACATCCGAGGGCCTGCGGATCTTCACGACGCTCGATCCGTGGGTCCAGCAGCAGGCCGCGGACGCACTCGACAAGCGCCTCGACGGGATCGAGAAACGGCGCGGCATCGAAGCGAACAGCCTGCAGGGCGCGCTGGTCGTTGCCGGCGCGCAAAACGGCGAGGTGCAGGCACTGGTCGGCGGACGCGACGCGGACCTCGCCGGTTTCAACCGCGCACTCGATGCGGTGCGCCCGATCGGCTCCCTGGTCAAACCGGCGGTCTATCTCACTGCGCTGTCGCAGCCGACGCGTTACACCCTGAGCACCTCGATCGAGGACAAGCCGGTCGACCTGAAACTCCCGGGTGGGCAGCGCTGGCAGCCGCAGAACTACGACCATCAGACCTATGGCGAGGTCGCGCTGCACGACGCGTTGGCACGTTCGCTGAACCTGGCGACGGTCAACCTCGGGCTGGCGTTGGGATTGGACCGGGTCATCGATACGCTGCATGCACTGGGCGTCACCCGCGACATCGATGCCTTCCCGTCGCTGCTGCTCGGTGCGCTGTCACTGTCACCGCTCGAGGTCACTCAGGTCTATCAGAGTCTGGCCGCGGGTGGTTTCCGTTCGCCGCTCAAGGCGATTCGCGCAGTGCTGGATGCACAGCAGCAGCCATTGCAGCGTTATCCGCTGACCGTCACCGAAGCGGCCGACCCGGCCGCGGTGTTCCTGCTCACGCGAAACCTCGTCGAGGTCACGGAAACCGGTACCGCGGCGACATTGCAACGACGGCTGCCCAAAGGGGTCCAGGTCGCCGGCAAGACCGGCACCACCAACGACCTGCGCGACAGCTGGTTTGCCGGCTACTCGGCGGACCGGGTCGCGGTCGCCTGGGTCGGCCGCGACGACAACAAGCCGATCGGTCTCAGCGGTGCCCAGGGCGCACTGCCGGTATGGGCCGACGTGATGAGTGGGATCGACATCCGCTCCTTGAAATTGAGTCCGCCCGGTGGGATCGAATACCACTGGGTGGACGGCGCCGGGCGGCTCGCCAACGAAGGGTGCAAGGGTGCAGCGGCGTTTCCGTACATCGCCGGCTCCGAGCCAACGGAACGGGCACCCTGCAGCGAACCCCGCAAGACGATCGGTGGATTTCTGCGCGGCCTGTTCGACTAGCCGTGATGCAACCAGGGGAATTGCAATGACGATCAGTGTTCGACAGGGGCTTCACCAGACATGGCGGGTCGGCGCTCTCGTTGCGCTCGTGACGGTGCTGACGGCCTGCGCCGGCGTCGGTCGCTCGGACCGGCCGGCGACCGTCGAAGAGCGTGGTGTCGCGCCGCCGCCGGTCGTGCAGGACGGCGGTGCGCAGATCGCCGCCTACCAACCGCCGGCGCAACCGCGCTATGCGAGACCCACGCCGAAGCGCGCGGTCGAGGTGCTGATGCGCAAGGCCGACGATCAGCGCAATGCCGGCGACCTGGATGGTGCACAGGTCAGTCTGGAACGCGCGCTGCGCATTGCGCCCGAGGATGCGGCGCTGTGGCACGAACTCGCGCGCGTACGGATGGCGCAACGCAAGCCGGATCTGGTCACCCAGCTGGCCGCGAAGTCGAATGCCCTGGCACATCCCCAGGATCGCACCCTGCTCGCCGGCAACTGGCGACTGATAGCCACCGCGCGGCGGGCACTCGGCGACAGCGCCGGGGCGCGTGACGCGGAGCGTCGCGCAGCCGGCTACGAGTGACGGTTGCGCCGGCCCGGGCTTGGCCGGCTGTCCGCGTGTTTTCTGAAGTGGCTTCCTGCTTCGGTATAGAATTGCGCTGGAACATCTGCAACCCATGGCCGCCGTGAGCAATCCCTACGCCGCTGACAAACTGATCGCCCAGGCGCGCCAACTCGCCGCCGAGTATCGACGCACCATGGGCAAGCCGCTGCCGGGGATCAGCAACGAGATCGCGGAACACGACGCGATCCGCCTGCTCGGGCTGGAGCCGGAGGCCGCCGAGGCCGCGTGGGATGCGGTCGACCCGGAGACCGGACGCCGCGTGCAGATCAAGAGCCGCACGATCTTCGACGAGAACAAGGGCGGCGAGCGCATCGGTCAGCTCAAGATGAATCAGGACTGGGACTCGGTGGTGCTGGTACTGATGGACGAAGACTACGAACCCTACGAGATCTACGAAGCCCTGCGCGAGGACCTGGCCGAGTTCGTCGACGCGTCGAGCAGCGGCCGCGCAAAACGCGGCGCGATGTCGGTGGCACGCTTCAAGATCATCGGCGAACTGGTCTGGGATCGGGTCAACGGGCGCAGCGACGGGGTCTGGGACAATCAGGCCGGCTGAGCAGGTACCCTGCAACGGGGTGCGTTGATGGAGCTCGCAGACGTCCTGGGCCCGGACGGCATGCTGGCGCGCAGCGTGGACGGTTTTGCGTATCGTGCCCAGCAGCTGCAGATGGCCGAGGCGGTCGCAGCGGCACTGGAAGACGGCACACGCCTGATCGCCGAGGCCGGTACCGGGACCGGCAAGACCTTCGCGTATCTGGTGCCGGCGTTGCTGGCGCGACAGAAGGTCATCATCTCCACCGGTACACGCAATCTCCAGGATCAACTGTTCCTGCGTGACCTGCCGCGCCTGCGCGAGACCATGGCGAGCCCGGCAAAGGTCGCGCTGCTCAAGGGCAGGGCGAACTATCTGTGCATCCATCGCATGGAAAGCGCGTTGCTCGATCAGCGTGGCCACGGTCGCGACAACCTGCGCTGGCTGCTCAAGGTCCGCGACTGGGCGGTGCATACCGGGCGTGGCGATATCGCCGAACTGGCCGAGGTCCCGGAAGACGCGACCGTCTGGCCGCTGGTCACCTCGACCACCGACAACTGTCTCGGCCAGGAGTGCAGTGCATGGAGCCGCTGCCATCTGGTCGAGGCGCGCCGACGCGCCCAGGAGGCCGACATCGTGGTGGTCAATCACCATCTGCTGTGCGCCGACTTCGCATTGAAGGGTGATGGCTTCGGTGAACTCCTGCCCGGCGCGGATGCGTTCGTGATCGACGAAGCGCACCAGTTGCCGGAGGTCGCCAGCAGCTTCTTCGGCAGCACCTTGAGCACCCGGCAGATACTCGACCTCGCCCGTGACACCCAGGTCGAATACCAGCGCGAGGCCGGAGACCTGCCGAAGCTGCCCGAGAAACTGGACACCTTGACCAAGGCGGCGCGCGACCTGCGACTGGCGTTCGGGCACGAGATGCGTCGTGGCGCCTGGCAGGAGATCGAGGCCGATGCCGAGATCCAGCAGTCGATCGCCCGGTGTCGTGAACAATTGGCCGAACTCGGCGATATGCTCGAGGTGATCGCCGGGCGCGGTAAGGGTCTCGACAGCTGCCGTACGCGCTGTACCGCACTGGTCGGCCAGATCGACGGTCTGCTGCATCCGCAGGAGGGCAGTGAAGACATCCGCTGGTTCGAGACCTACCAGCAGAGCCTGCGCCTGAACAGCACCCCGCTCGACGTCGCCGAGGTGTTCCACCAGCAGATGCAGCGTCATCCCGCGGCCTGGGTGTTCACCTCGGCGACCCTCGCGGTCGGTGAGAGCTTCGCGCATTTCCAGCGGCAACTGGGTCTCGAGGACGCGGTCACGCAGCGCTGGGACAGCCCGTTCGATTATCCGCACCAGGCATTGTGGTTCGTCCCGCGCGGCATGCCGGCACCGAGCGATCCGGGTTACACCGCGGCGGTCGTCGACCTGGCGGTGCCGATGCTCGAGGCGAGCCGCGGGCGGGCGTTTCTGCTGTTCACCAGCCACCGGGCGCTGCGCGAGGCCGCCGATCTGCTCGAACCCCGGATCTCGTATCCGCTGCTGGTGCAGGGCAGTGCACCGAAGACCGAGCTGCTGCAGCAGTTCGTCGCGCACGGCAACGCGGTGCTGATGGGCACGGCGAGCTTCTGGGAGGGTGTCGATGTCCGCGGCGAGGCGCTGTCCCTGGTGCTGATCGACAAGTTGCCGTTTGCCTCGCCGGGTGATCCGGTGCTGCAGGCGCGGTTGGATGCGATCCGCCGGCGCGGCGGCAACCCGTTCATGCAGTACCAGGTACCGCAGGCGGCGATCGCGCTGAAGCAGGGGGCCGGTCGCCTGATCCGTGACGTCAGCGATCGCGGCGTACTTGTCGTGTGTGACCGGCGTCTGCTGCAAAAGGGCTACGGTCAGACCTTTCTCGACGCGATGCCGCCGTTTGCGCGCACCCGCGACCTCGACGAGGTGCTGGCGTTCTTTGCCTAGGTCGCTGCCGGGTTGGTGGTCGACGCGCCGCGACGGCGTATCCGGCGGCCGACCCCACTGGTAGACTGGCGATGCACACCCGGCGCGTTCGAACCTCCGCGGAACTCGGGTTGGTCGGGGACCGGGTATGTTGAGCTATCGTCACGCCTTCCACGCCGGCAACCACGCCGACGTGCTGAAACACTACGTGCTGTGCGCGGTGCTAGGTCACTACAACCGCAAGGACGCACCGTACTGGTATATCGACACGCACGCCGGGGCCGGTCGGTACGATCTGCACGATCCCAAAGCCGCGTTGAACGCGGAATACCGTACCGGCATCGGTCCCCTTTGGGACCTGTCCGATCTCTCTCCCGAATTGTCGGATTATGTCGCCTTGGTGCGCCGGATGAACCCTGGCGGCGCCCTGCGGCGGTATCCGGGTTCGCCGGCGTTGGCCGCCGCGTTGATCCGCGCACAGGACCGGATGCGCCTGTTCGAGATGCATCCCAACGATGCCGCTGCGCTGCGGGCCCAGTTTCGCGAGCGCGGTCGCCAGGTCGTGATCGCCGCGGAGGACGGTTTTGCCGGGTTGCCCGGGCTCTTGCCTCCGCCAACACGGCGTGCGGTCGTACTGATCGATCCGCCCTATGAGGTGAAGGCCGACTACCACCGCGTCGAGGAAGCGCTGCGAGCGGCGCTGCGGCGCTTCGCGACCGGGACCTTTCTGGTCTGGTACCCACTGCTGCGGCGGCGCGAGGTCGCGATGCTTAGCGAGCGTCTGCGCCGGCTGCCGCTCGCCGCCTGGCTGCACTGCGAACTCGCGGTCCGCGACGTCGGCGAGGGCATGTACGGAAGCGGCCTGTTCGTCGTCAACCCTCCCTGGACACTGCCGCGGATCCTGGGTGCGGGCCTGCCTGAGCTGGCCCGGCATCTCGCCCAGGACGGTACGGCGCGGTTCACGCTAGACGACAAAATTCCTTGAGTTGTCAGCAGCTTGGCCCTGCAGCTTCGGGGCGGCCGATTCAAGGAAGCACGATCGCAGCCGTTATCTCCAGCGGACGGGGTACAGCTTGAAAGACGACGATTACCTGCAGTTGAGCAACATCCTTGGGCTGAGCCGGCAGCGCGACGGCATCGAGTTGACGCGCGCGCTGATCGGTCGCATCGGTGCCATGGTCGAAGGTGCGCACGTCTCGGTGATGGAGATATACGGGCATCGGCGTTCCGAGTCCGAGCATGTGTTCGATCTTCGGCGCGAGGTCGTCATCCGCCGCTTCGACGATTCCGGCTGGCGGCCGGAAGAGGTTCAGCCGCTGCCCGACGTGACCGACGTGCTGCACCGTCTTCAACCGACCGCGGCGGACTGCGAGGTCAGCAAGAC
Source organism: Chromatiaceae bacterium (assembly GCA_024235395.1). Lineage (NCBI taxonomy): Bacteria > Pseudomonadati > Pseudomonadota > Gammaproteobacteria > Chromatiales > Chromatiaceae > Chromatiaceae bacterium. Next base: position 871,264 of record JACKMK010000001.1, on the reverse strand, counting down.
CGGGCGCCTGATGATCCCGGTCGAGAGCGATATCGGCCCGACCCGGATGGTCGCGATCGACGATGTTCCGATGGACCCCTGGGTGCGGGCGCGCATCATGCAGCTCGTCGAGGTCTACGGCAATCTGATCACCTTGATGGACAGCCGCGAGCGCGATTCACTGACCAAACTCCTGAATCGTCACAACTTCGCCAAGCTGTTCGATCTGGCGAAACGGATCGCAAAGCGCGATCCGGCGCTTTCGCTCACGCTCGCAGTGCTCGATATCGATCATTTCAAGCGGGTGAACGACAATTTCGGTCACCTGTATGGCGACGAGGTGCTGATCCATTTTGCGCGCCTGATGGAGCGTTCGTTCCGCTACACGGACATGCTGTTTCGCTTTGGTGGAGAGGAGTTCGTCGCGCTGCTGTCGCCACATCGCCCCGGAATGGCGCAGGCCATCCTCGAACGTTTCCGTAGCGCCGTGCAGCAGTATGAGTTTCCCGGCGTCGGGCACATCACCGTCAGCGTCGGATACGTGAGCTGCGACGGAGACGTGCTGCCCACCACGCTGGTCGACCGCGCCGACCGCGCGCTGTATTTCGCCAAGGCAAAGGGGCGCAACCGTGTGGTCGATCATGCCGATGTCGATGAAGCGGTTTCCGAAGAGTCGGGCAGCATCGACCTGTTCTGAACCCGCGGTCGACCGCTTCGGTGGCTCAACGCAGACCCTGCAGCACCTCGCGATAGCTGTGTTCGCGGAATAGGCTGTCGCTGATCCGTACAGTGGGTACTGTTAGGCAGTTGTTGAGCACCTTGGTACCGTGAACGAACAGGATCTCGGGTTTGACGTTGACATGTGGCATGCCGCCCTGTGCCGATTGCAGGTCCTCGAACTCGACCATCGTCAGGTATTCGGCCGGCAGCGAATAGCCCTCCCAGACCTCGGCGGCGCGCTTGAGCTTGGTGCCCGAACTGTCCTTGAGGTCCTCCATGATCGATTCGACCGTGGCGTGCCCGCTGCCGAGCGTCGACAGGCCGATGCGCTTGAGGATCTGGTAGCCGATGACACCGCTGGTCTGCTTGAGCATCTCCATGGTCTGGATCTCCCCTTCCTCGAACTCGGCCTCCTTGCCGGGGCGCACGTGGTGGGTCGCGATCACCGTGACTGTCTGCCCGGAGTCCATCGCGTAACCGCGCGTGTCGCCGCCGTTCTCGAAGCCCAGTTTCATCATCTGGCTCTTCGAGATCAGTTTCGGCAGTTCGCTGCGCACGATCCGGTAGACCGGTTCCTCCGGACCGTCGAGCAACATGCCGCCACACTTCGCGCACGATTCGACCACCACGTCTTCGAAGGTCTCGTGGAAGTCTTCGTGTGCCTGCCAGGACTCCCAGTAGGTGAACTGGTCGATCCAGACATGTGACAGCTCGGTCGACATATCGGAACTCGCCGCCCAGCGCATGCCCATCGGGCAGGTCCCGCGTTGACGCATCAGGTCGAATCCGCGAAACCCGGGCGTCAATGCGGTGGCGAGGCACATCTTGCTGCTGGCCTCCTTCATCATCCGCAACAGGTTCGGATCGTTACGCACCAGCACGCGGTTGATCGCGACGTACAGCGTGGATGGCGGCTCGGCATCGAACAGGGCCTTGATATCCATCGGGTGTGGTCCTCCTACTGACGTTTCGGCATCGGCTCGCGTCGTGTGACCGAGGGATTGCGCCAAAGGTTGCCGCAATTCGTCCGCGAATGCCCGTGGCATTTCTGTGGTCGTGGGGTGACTGGCTTGTACTGCGCGCCTGGGACAACGAGAATCGGGTCTTTGTGCGCGCGGAGATGCCGATGACGAACGCGATCCGTATTCACGAGACCGGTGGTCCGGAGGTGCTGCGCTGGGAGGCGGTCACGGTCGGCGAACCGGGCCCGGACCAGGTGCTGCTGCGCCAGACCGCGTGTGGATTGAACTACATCGATGTCTACCAGCGGCAGGGACTGTATCCACCCGGACCGCTGCCGGCGGTGCTCGGCATGGAGGCGGCGGGCGTGGTCGAGGCGGTCGGCGATGCCGTTACTGCATTCACGGTCGGGGACCGCGTCGCCTACCCGATGAACCAGGGTGCCTATGCCGAGGCGCGCCTGATCGCCGCGGATCGGCTGGTGAAACTTCCCGACACGATCAGCGAAAGGCAGGCCGCGGCGATCATGCTCAAGGGCCTGACCGCGCACTACCTGTTGTTCAGGTCGTATGCAGTCAAGCCCGGAGACGGCATCCTGGTCTACGCAGCGGCCGGCGGCGTCGGACTGTTGCTGTGCCAGTGGGCCAAGCACCTCGGTGCGACCGTGATCGGCTGTGTCGGCAGCGAGGCCAAGGCCGAGCTGGCGCGGGCCAACGGCTGCGATCACGTGATCCTGTACCGCGAAGAGGACATCGCGGCGCGCACCCGCGAGTTGACCGACGGGGCCGGCGTCGCCGCGGTGTACGACTCGGTCGGCAAGGCGACCTTCGAAGCCTCGCTGGACGCCCTGCAACCTTTTGGCGTGCTGGTGAGCTACGGCAACGCATCCGGACCGGTGGCACCGTTCAGCCCGGCGATCCTTGCACCGAAGGGATCGCTGTACGTCACCCGTCCGACGCTGGCGACCCATATTGCGACCCGCGCACTGCTCGACGAGGGGGCCGAACGGCTGTTCGGTGCCGTCACCGACGGCCTGCTGCATGTGCAGATCAACCAGACCTATCCACTGGCCGAGACGGCGCAGGCGCACCGCGATCTCGAGGCGCGCAACACCACCGGCTCGACCGTGCTGCTGCCCTGACGCCTGTGCGGGTAATGGCGATCGACACGACCGAGGACGCCTGTTCTGCAGCGCTGTTGATCGGTGCCGAGGTGTATGAACGGTTCGAAGTCGCACCGCGCCAACACAGCGAGCTGATCCTGCCGATGATGGATGCGCTGCTCGCGGATGCCGGGCTGCGCCTGGTGGATCTCGACGCGCTCGGTTTCGCGCGCGGGCCAGGGGCCTTCACCGGGCTGCGGATCGCGGCTGCGGTCGCACAGGGTGCGGCGTTCGGTGCGGGCCTGCCGGTCGTGCCGGTATCCAGCCTGCAGGCCCTGGCGCAGGGGGCGACCCGGACGACCGGCGCGGCCGCCGTGCTGAGTGCGCTGGACGCGCGCATGGGCGAGGTCTATTGGGGCGCCTACCGCGCCGACGGGCAGGGGATCATGCGCCCGGTGATCGAGGAATGCGTGTGTGCGCCGTCACAGGTGCCGGTGCCCGAAGCCGATCACTGGCAGGCGGCCGGCAGCGGCTGGGTGGCCCACGCCGCGATCCTGGAGGCGCGCTGTCCCGCCTGCGCCACGAACGATGCGGGTGGATGGATCCATGCCCGGGACGTAGTGCGGCTGGCTGCGGCGATGTTCGCCGAAGGCACCGCGGTACCGGCCGAACAGGCGGTCCCGGTCTATCTGCGCAACGAGGTCGCGTGGTCGAAGCCATGAGCCCGCCAAGCAGTTATTACTGGCACGACTACGAGACCTGGGGTGCGCAACCGGCCGTCGACCGGCCGGCGCAGTTCGCCGGTCTGCGCACCGATATGGATTTCAATCCGATCGGCGAGCCCCTGGTGGTCTATGCGCGACCGGCCGACGATTTCCTGCCGCAGCCGGAGGCCTGCCTGATCACCGGCATCACGCCACAGCTGGCGCGTGAAAAAGGCGCCCCGGAGGCGGATTTCTTTCGCTTCATCCACGATGAACTGGCTCGCCCCGGCACCTGCGCGCTGGGTTATAACTCGATGCGCTTCGATGACGAGGTCACGCGCTATGGCCTGTATCGAAATTTCTTCGATCCCTACGCGCGTGAGTGGCAGAACGGCAATTCGCGCTGGGACCTGATCGACGTCGTGCGCCTGACCCGTGCGCTGCGCCCGGAAGGGATCGAGTGGCCGGAACGCGAGCCCGGCGTCACCAGTTTCCGTCTCGAGGAACTGACGGCGGCCAATGGCATCGAGCACGCCGGCGCCCACGACGCCCTGATCGACGTGCGCGCGACCATCGCACTGGCGCGCCTGGTCCGCGAACGCCAGCCGCGCCTGTTCGACTTCGCGTTCCACAACCGCGACAAGCGCAAACTCGCTGCACAGCTGAACGTACGCGCGGCCCAGCCGGTACTGCATGTCTCGGCCCGTTACCCGGCGGTGCTTGGCTGTATCGCCACCGTGGTGCCATTGGCGATGCACCCGACCAACCGCAACGGCGTGATCGTCTACGATCTGCGCGCCGATCCGGGGCCGCTGCTGGCGCTTTCCGCGGACGAGATCCGCGCGCGCCTGTATACCGCCACCGCCGACCTCGCGGAAGGCGAGGGGCGCATCCCGCTGAAGGTCGTGCACCTCAACCGCAGTCCGGTGATCGCGCCGATGGCGACCCTGACCGAGGCGGCGCGCGAATGCTGGCAGATGGACGCGGTGGCCGAGCAGGCGCATCTGCAGGTATTGCGCAATGCCCGGGGGCTGGCCGAGAAGCTCGCCGAGGTGTTCGCCGACGCCGACCGGTTCCCACCGCAGACAGATCCGGACCGCGATCTGTACGGCGGTTTTCTGTCGGACGCCGACCGCCGCCGTTGCGACCAGGTGCGGGCAAGCTCCCCCGAGGATCTGGCGGCCTTGCAGCCGGCATTCGAGGCACCCAAGTTGCACGAACTGCTATTCCGCTATCGGGCGCGCAACTGGCCGCAGACCCTGAACCGCGACGAGCGGGCACGCTGGGAGGAGTTCCGCCGGGCCCGGCTGACGGAACCCGACGCGGGCGGCTCGATCACCCTGGGCGACTACCGACGCCAGCTGTCGCGCCTGGCGGTCGACCTGTCGCTGAGCGAACACCAACGCGCCGTGGTCGATGCGCTGATCGACTGGCCGACCGAACTGGGCCTGTGAACCCCGCCCACAACCTGGGGTGCTGGGGCCTATCAAACTTGATCCAGATCAGTTAACAGCGAATACGCCTTCGTGAAGTAGGGTCGTTGACTGGCATTGGATGGCCCGGCCGTCTAGATGTATTCCAAAGTCGCCGTCGGGTCTCAGGATCCGCACGGCGTGCGGTAAAGGGTGCGATCAGACACCCGGATAACGAAATAAGGAAAAGGGGAGCGCATCCGCCCGGATGCGAAAGGCGCCCGTCCGGGGCGGCTCCGACAGTTTTCGTAGATCTTTGAGAAGCGCGGCGGCCGTGTGACGGTTGTTGGACGTCGACCTGTGTCGATCGTCCGGCGACCCGAATACGGTCACAGGCGGTCGGCTGGCTGTCACTTACGCAAAAGGGGAATCTCTATGAACGACTCTCGCATCGCGGAGAACTGGCGGTGGTGGGCTGTGGTGACGCTTGTCTGGTGCCTGGCCGGACTACCGGGTGCCTCGAGTGCGGCCGATGTGCCGGCAAGGCAGTTGGCAGCGAAAGACATGGTGCTGATAGGCGATGCGGTATGCACCAAGTGCCACGACGAGAGTGAGGAATACCCTGTACTGGCGATTGGCAAGACACGCCACGGTGTCACCGCCGATGCGCGGACACCCGGTTGCACCAGCTGCCATGGCGAGAGCGAGGAGCATGCACGCAAGGGGTCCGACAAGGATCGACCGAAACCCGACATCACCTACCGCGACATGCGTTCGGCGGTACCGCATCTCGAGCGCGTCGAGGGTGAACTCGGCTATGGCCTCACGCCGGTCGCCGAGCGCAACCGGGCCTGCCTGAACTGCCATCAGGGAGGCGCCCAGCTGTTCTGGAGCAACAGCACCCATGCGACGCGCGACGTCGCCTGCACCAACTGCCACCAGGTACATACCGATCACGACCGCGTGCGTGAGCAGCGCGACCAAACCGAAGTGTGTTTCAACTGCCACAAGGAACAGCGGGCACAGTTGCACCGGCCGTCGCACCATCCGGTGCTGGAAGGGCAGATGGGTTGTTCGGACTGTCACAACCCGCACGGCTCAGCCGGCCCGAAGCAGCTCAAGCGGGATAGCGTCAACGAGACCTGTTACACCTGCCACATGGAGAAACGCGGACCCTTCGTGCACAACCATCAGCCGGTCACCGAGGACTGCACGATCTGTCACAACGCGCATGGGACCATCGTCGCCAATCTGCTGAAGTACCGACCGCCGTATCTGTGTCAGGAGTGTCACAGCCATACCAGCCACCCGGGTCAGCTGCCGGGTCTCCCAGGCGGCCGCACGACCAGCACCTCCAGCGTGGGGACCATCGCGCGCGGCTGTCTGAACTGCCATACGAACATCCACGGCGGCAACAGCACGCAGAACAGTGCGACCGCCGGACGTTTCCGTCGTTGATCACCAGGGAGAATGCGGACATGAACAACATGCATCACAATTTCACCCTGACCACCCTCGCTGCAGCGCTGGCATCGCTCTATGCAGCCAACGCGGTCGCCGCGGACGACGACGATCTGATCGCGTTGACCAAGCCGTCAAGCAATATCTCGCTCGGTGTCGGTCACTGGAGCGGGGAGCGCGAACAGTTCGGCATCTATGACGATCTGCTCGGCGACGACACCATCCTGCTGCTGGACGCCGACGTGAACAAGCGCGACGACGCGACCGGCACCTGGATGACCGGCAGGATACGCGACGGCGGCATAAGCAATCGGGATGGCGAGCTGCGCTACGAACGCCAGGGGCACTGGGGTGCCGGGCTGGAGTTCGAACAGATCCCGCATGTCACGCCCTTTACCGTCAACACCGGGATGAGCGGCTTCGGCAAGGTAAATCAATCCGTACCGGCCAGCGCCGACCCGGATGCCGACCCCGCCGCCTACGTCCCCGGTAGCGGCTCCGACAAGACACTCAAGACCGAGCGTACCGGCACCGGCCTGGACGGGTACTACTACATCGCGCCCAAACTGAACTTCAAGTTCAGTTTCAAAAACGAGGACAAGGACGGTGAATGTCCCTGGGGTCGCGGCGGACAGGCGGAATTCGCGGTCGAACCGATCGACAGCACCATCCGCCAGTGGGAGGCGTTGCTCGATTATGCAGGTGAGGATCTGCAGCTGAACGGCGGCTACTACGGCAGCATGTACGACAACCACAACAACCTGGTTACGACGCTGCGCGGCGACGATCCCGATTCCGCGTACTACCTGTCGCTGCCGCTCGACAACCAGGCGCACCAGTTGTTTCTGAACGGTGGCTACAACTTCACCCCGACCACGCGGGCGACGTTCCGTGTCTCGTATACCCATGCGACGCAGGACGAGGACCTGCCGACCGCAGACATCGCCGGGCTGGCCGCTTCGGTGGCACCGAGCCATCTCGACGGCGAGATCAACACCACGCAGGCCTTCCTCGGATTCAGTGCGCATCCGCTGCAGAATCTGAGCCTCAATGCCAATCTCCGGTATCACAAGGTCGACGAGAGGACGCCGGACGCGATCATCATCTGCAGTCCCGATCCAACCTGTACCGACACCCAGGTGCATTCGACGCCGCTCGACTACGAGACGACCAGTGGCAGCGTCGAGGGTACCTACCGGCTGCCGCTCGGCTACAGCGTGGTCGGTGGTGTCGAGTACAAGAACCAGGACCGTACCGTGCCCTACGGCAGCGATCTCGACGGCGACGGGCGCGACGACGAACGCTATGTGCCGTTCCGCTCGGAGGTCGACGAGACCACCTACCGGTTGCAGCTGCGCAAGTCCCTATCGGAGACACTGAACGGCTCACTGGCATACCTGCGCAGCGACCGCGACGGGTCTTCTTACTCCGACGCGATCCATTCGGAGGGGGGTATCAACCCGATCAACATCGCCGATCGCGAACGTGACAAATGGCGCCTGACCCTCGACTGGATGCCGACCGCCAATTTCGGTCTGCAGTTCAACGTCGAGGACTCGCAGGACGACTATGGGCCCGGATCGAATCCCTACGGATTGATCGACGGCAGCGCACGCTTGTACTCGTTGGATGCCGACTTCGTGATCAACAGCGATTGGCACCTCAACGGATGGGTGTCGTACGACGAGACCAAGGCCTCGCAGTTCAACGGTCGCTGGGACAGGCGCTCGGAGGACCACGAGATCGATCGCTCGAGCGACCTCAAGGACACCGGCTTGTCGATCGGACTCGGCCTGGTCGGTCAGGCTACAAGCAGGCTGAAGGTCGGTGCGGACCTGCAATGGACGCGCACCGTCAGCAAGTACGACGACCAGGTGATCGCGGTCGGCGAGAACGGCGATCCGGATACCGGCTACCCGGACGGTGTCTCTCCATTGGAGGATATCGAGAGCAAGGCAACCAAGTTCAACCTGTTTGCCGAGTACGCGTTGGAGAAAAACTCGACAGTGCGCTTCGATCTGATCCATGAGATCTGGGACACCGACGACTGGTCCTGGCAGTTCAGCGACGGCTCTCCGTTCGTCTACGGTACCAGTGCCGACGGCACCATGGTGATCCAGGATCCAAAACAAACGGCGACCTTTGTCGGGGTGAGTTACCGTTACAAGTTCTGAGTCGGTTCCGCAATCGGCAGCCGGCGGGGTTCCCCTGTCGGCTCCGGCGAGGGAGAATGAAACGCAGCGCGTGCCGCCGACCGAAGGCGGCACGCGGTAACGGGTCGTTCGACACAGGGAGGGCTGCGCGATGCAGGGTGCGTCATTCCGGGCCGCGGTATTCACGGGTCTGTTGCTGACACTCGCCGGAGGTACGGCCTCGGCGGACGGGCTGGGTGCGCCGGCGGTGGCGTGCGACTATCTCGACACACAGGGGCTGAAGGCGCGCGACGGTTACCGACAGACCGGCAGTGCCTATGCCTGCCACAGCCAGCGCAAGGTCCTGATCGGCGGTGGCTTGGTCAACAACAGCATCCGGTTCGTGGCTCGAGGCGACCAGGACCGGGTGACCAGCCTGCGTCTCGAACTGATTGTGAATTCCCGCGAGGCGGTGCAGCGCGCTCATCGGTCGCTGGTCGAGCACGCCGATTCGTTGATGCAAGCGGCGCTGCAACGCGGCCTTCCCGGCGAGATCGAGTCGGCGATTCTCGCCGCAACCGCCGGCGAATGGACCGACGCGGGTCGTCGTATCACGCTGAAGAAAATCGTCTCCGGCGCACCCGTCTACGAACTGCGTTTCACGATCGAGTAAGGTGCATCGTCGGCCGAAGGCGCGCCCGTAGACGCATCGGGCGTGGCGCTGGACCGTTACTCCGGGATCGTGAAGCTCGCCACGACACCTGCGTACCATTCGGTCACATTGTCGATATCGGTATCGCTCAGCATCTTCGCGATCAGGCTCATCTGTGGATGCTCGCGTCTGCCGTCGCGGAAATCGTTGAGCTGTTTGATGAGGTACTGTTTCTGCTGGCCGCCGATGTTGGCGACCATTGCCTGGGTACCGCGGCCATCGAGCCCGTGACACGTCTGGCACACCATCTCGGCCTTGGCCTTGCCGGCCGCGATATCACCGGCAAACAGGCTGCCGGAGATGGAAATCAGGCCGACGAGCATCGTCAGCGCCGGCCATCCGGGGAAGTGGTTCATCGATCAACGCCTTTCTTCAAGCTGTACGTCACCACCGGAGCAGCGATGCGTGTCGCCGGTGCTCGGGTGTGGCCGGAAACGGGCCGGCGTTTGCCGGCCCGTCTTGTGCCCTACGGCTATTCGCCCTGGTAGGAGATCCGGTACACGGCACCGGCCTTGTCGTCGGAGACAAGGATTGAGCCATCGATGTACTGCTTGACGTCGACCGGTCGACCCAGGTAGTAGCCGTCGTCGGTCAGCCAGCCCTCGGCGAAGGGTTCGGTCTGCGCGGCGTTGCCCTGGTCGTCGAGGTAGGTGACCATCACCCGGGCGCCGCGTGGTTTGGTGGCATTCCACGAGCCATGCTGGGCGCTGAAGATCGCGTTCTTGTATTTGGCCGGAAACTTGTTGCCGGTATAGAACATCATGCCCAGGTCGGCCGCGTGGGCGATCATCTCGACCTGCGGTTTGACGTATCGTGCCGCCAGGTCGGCCGGGATCTCCTGGTCCTTGTACTCGTCGGTCCGCACATCCCCACCGCCGTAGTAGGGATGGCCAAACCACATCCCCACCTCGGGCATCCTGTTCAACTCACCCGGCGGTATCTCGTCACCCATACCGTCGACCTGGTTGTCCGTGAACCACAGGCTGCCGTCCTGCGGATTGAATGCGTGCCCCACCGAGTTGCGAACGCCGGTCGCGATGACCTCGCGTTCGGTGCCATCCCGATTCATGCGGATGATGCCGCCGATACCCCACTTGGCATACAACTCCAGCTTGTCCGGGGGCGCCACGTTGTGTGGTTGTCCCAGGCTGATGTACAGCTTGTTGTCGGGGCCGATCGCACACACCCGTGCGGTGTGGTTGTACGATTCCTCGTCGTAGGGGATGAGTTCGCCCTGCTTGACGATGGGTATCGCCACCGTGTCCGAACCTTCCATGAAGAACTCGGCCGCCGGAAACATCATCACCCGGTTTCGCTCGGCGATGAACAGGAAGCCATCGTCCGAATAACAGACGCCATTGGGGATATCGAACTTCACGCTCGGACTGAATTCCTCGACCGTATCCGCCACGTTGTCCATGTCGCGATCGGTCGCCGACCAGACGGTATTCTTGCGCGTTCCGATCCATACGGTGCCCTTGTTGCGACTGACCGCCATATGGCGGGCATCGGGGGCTAGTGCGAACAACTCGATCTTGAAGCCCGGCGGAAGCCGGATGTTCTGCAGAGTCTTTTCGATATTGGCCGCGTAGGCGCCGCCCTGCTCGACGCTTCGCATCGGTGCCGAGTCGGTGCGTTTGAACTGCCCGAGTCTTTCGAGGTTGCGATCGTCGCCCTTCGCGAACCCGTTACCCGTGGCGCACGACAGCGCCACACAGGCCGCCGCTGCCACCAGCGTTTTTCTACTCCTCATAATCCCTCCTCACTGCGCGTGTTGTCAGGAAACACCCCCGCCTGTGTAGTGGTTATAGAGCCGGGGCTTTCCAGGGTTTTACGGGCCGCTAGCAAAGCGTAGCAGACCGCATGCGCGAGGCTAGGTGGTCCCGCGGCGTGAAGTTGTCGTCGATGGCGATGCACTGGATCGGCGGTGCTGGCCGCGCATTGCCACCGGTTGCGAGACGCGTTTGCGCGCGGGCCGGTCTTCGTCGACCACAGTTGCCGATGACTGGACGCGCGACGTATGCCCCGGTGCGGCATGGATGCGACCCGCATTCGGCCCGCTGTTCGATCCGGCCCGGGGCGGCGAGGTGGCCGATGGGTTGCGCCGCCACGCCTGGACCGACCATCCCCGCCACCTGTGGCTGTCGTTCCCGCCTGCCGGCCCGGCCGTGTTCGCCCTGTTGCGCGTGTGCGAGACACATTGTCGCAACATCGGGGCCGAAATCGGGTAAATTAGCAGCCGCTAACGCCGTTGAGCGGGAACAAGGAATCAAGCGCCCAGCGCGCCGAAGGGGGACCGAGTGTCAAGGAGCACTGCCATCCTGGTCGGGGTGGGCAGCCTGTTGTTGCTTACCTGGATCACCGTGGCCATGCGTCATACGGCCATCGAGGCCGATCTGACGGCGCGCGTCGAGCGCGAACTGGCGGGCTATGCAATCGACGGATTGCAGATCGAGGCGGTCGGGCGCGACCTGCGGCTGATCGGGGAGATCCCCCGGGCGGTCACCGCCGACTACGTGGCCGATCTCGCCGGCGAGGTCTGGGGGGTCCGCGTCGTTGACGCGCAAGGCCTGAAGCCGCGGGCATCGCTGCTGGATGCGGATGATCCGCTCAATCCGCGGTTCGAACCCAGCCGAATCATCCGTCTCGGAGGTGACCTGACCAATCCGATGGACGCAGGCGCCTGTCAGCGCACCATGGCCCGCCTGGCCGCCTCCAGCAGCGTGCGCTTCGAAACCAATGCGGCGTCGCCAATGATCGAGAGCTACCCCTTGCTCAACGACCTCGCGGCAGTCGCCTACCAGTGCCCGGCAACGCGCATCGTGATCGGTGGTCACACGGATGCCAGCGGCGACCGCGATTTCAATCTGCGCCTGAGCCAGGCACGCGCCGAAGCGGTCGAGCGTTTCTTCTATCTGGCCGGCATCCCGGCAGAGCGGATGCGAATTGTCGCGTGGGGCGACAGCCAGCCGATCGCGAGCAATGCGACGCCCGAAGGGCGCGCTGCCAATCGCCGCATCACCTTCGACGTGCTTCCCACCGAATGATCCAGCGGAGCAGGACATGACCTATCTGATCATCCAAACCTTCATCCTGTTGCTGATCGCAGCTCTGCTCGGGCTGGTATTGGGCTGGTATCTGACCCGCATGGCCGCAGCCAGTCTGCGTGCCTCGCTGCAGACACGGGTGAAGAACGCGGAAGCGGATGCGCGCGCGTTGCGCACCGAGTTGGATGACGCGGTCAATGCGCGCGGTACCTGCGAGGCCGAACGCAAACAGCTGGCGGAAGCGCTGGCCGAATTGCAGGCCGCTGCGGGCGACGCGGAATCCGAGATGCTGGTCAAACTGCGCGCCGAGCTGGACGCCTGTCGTGCGCAGCTGTCGGATGCCTCGGTGCAGTCGGATCCGCCGCAGGTGGCGCCGTTGATGGATGCGGCAGTGGTCGGGGAGGCGGCAGCGCCCGACGGGGAACCGGCAGCACCGCCGCGCACGGCGCCCGACGACGGGCGGGCCGACGACCTGCAGCAGATCAAGGGTATCGGACCGAAGATCGCGACGATCCTGAATGAGCTGGGCATCATGCGGTTCGAGCAGATTGCCGCCTGGACACCGCAGAACATCGCCTGGATCAACGATCACCTGCGTTTCAAGGGAAGGGTCGAGCGCGAAAAATGGATCCCTCAGGCGCGCGCGCTGGCCGATACCCGCGACGCTGCCGATTGACCGCCCATGTCCCGGTGCGTCGTCAGCCTTCGAGCCATTTGCGCAGCGTGTCGATCAGCTGCTGCGCCTGGTCCGGGCTCGAGATGTTGAACTTGGATTTTTGCTGGTATTCGCCGTTGCGTTTCTGGTAACGGCGGATCGAATACTTGTCCTTGCTGTATTCCTCTTTGCGCGGATCCCAGTCCTGGTAGCGGTACACGATCGTGGTCCAGGCGCCTTTGGACAATACCGCCTTGTCCAGTTCCTTGACGACGTCTACGCCGCCTTCGCTGTAGTTGATGGTCAGTTCGTCGGGGCTGCTCGCCATGAATGATCCTCCGATCGCACGATTACTGAGGCGCGCGAACATAGCAAAGCTGTCCGGGCGCGGAAACCCCTGGATCAACGAGCGCCCTGGCGCTGCAGCAGACTGATCAGCTCCGGGACCTGGAGCCTGCGCGCCAGCGCCAATGCGGACTCACCGTCGGCGGTCTGCGCGTTGACGTCCGCCCCGTGGCCGACCAGGTGCGTGGCGAGCCGGTGGTTGTCCTGGCGGATCGCGATCAGCAGGGGGGTGTCGCCTTCGGCGTTGCGACGCTCGGTGTCGGCGCCGTGGTCGATCAGAAAACGGATGCTGTCGCGATCGGTCACGCCCTGGGCCGCGGCCTTGAGCAACAGCGCGGAGGCGTCCAGCCGGGCGCCTTCCGCGAGCAGCAGCTCGGCGATCTGCGTACGCCCGTTGAGGATGGCAAGATCCAGCGCCGTGTCGCCCGCGGGGCTGCCGGTGTCGAGTTCGGCGCCGTGTTTGAGCAAGGTGCGTACCATGATGATCCGACCGTTGGCAGCGGCCGTCTGCAACGGCTTCTCGCCATTGGGCAGCGCGGCATTGATGTCCGTGCCCCAGTAGATGTGTCGTTCGAGCTGGTCGAGGTCGCCGCGCTGCACGGCGAGAAACAGCGAGATCGAGGGGCGATCGGGCTCGCTGCAACCGACCGTGGTCAGTGTCAGCGCGATCAGCAGGGCTACAAGGGCCAGCCGCACGTCCTTCATGCTGCCTTCAATCAGGTACCACGGTGGTCAGACCGAGCATTTCCCAGGCCTGCATACCGCCGCGGTACCACTTGAGTTTCGATGGCGGATAACCGATGCGCAGCAGTGCGCGAATATTGGTAGGGGATTGCCCGCACCAGGGGCCGTTGCAGAACAACACCAGGGTCTTGGCATCGCGATAGTTCCAGAACTGTTCGGTCCGCTCGACGCCAAACTGATCGCGCAGGATCGCTGCGATATCGGCTTCGTCTGCGGATTTCAGGCTGAGTCGCTTGTAGTGGATGTTGATCGCCCCGGGGATGGTCCCACGTCGCAGCCAATCCGGTCCGCGGGAATCGATGACCAGGATCGAGTCGTCGCCTTCCGACATCCGGCGCAGGTAGTCGAGCATCTCGATCTCGCCGATCGTCTCGACCCCTTCGGGCATCCGACTCGGCTGAATACAGAATGGCGGGCAGGCCCGCGAGGTGCGTGCGAATGCGGGACTGATCGTATTCGTCTGGTCCTGCGCCCGCTGGACGCGCACCGCCCGGCCCTGGTGGCGGACCGTGACGCCTTCGAGTTCCGGGGTGATCTTGACCGCGAGCTCCTCGGCCATCAGCGCATCGGTTGCCAGCGTCAGGGACACGACGATACCGGCCAACAAGCGGCCGCTCGCTTTGACGATTTGCCAGTGCTGAATATCTCGCATGCCGTGCATGATATCGGATAAAGGACGTCCGGGACGACGCGCATTTCCCGGTCGGGCGATGCCGCATGCTGTCGATCCCCAGCCGCACAGCACCGGACCCGACGGCCTGATAATATCCGCGGATGACTGGAAAGATACTGTTCACCCTGGCGGTGATTGCAGTGGTGGCATTGATCTGGCGTACGCGCAGCGCGCGCCATCTGCCCCGCGTCGAACCGCGCCTTGTCAACCCACCTGCGCGCCGCTGGCCATTGAAAGGCCTGGCGCTGGCGGTGGTCGCGTTGATGCTCGCCGCATCGGCCTTCGTGCTGTACGAGCATTGGCGCGACCGCAGCGAGGTGATCTTCATCCGCGTGGTCGATGCGGGCAGTGGGCGCGCCGCCGAGTATCGCGCTCAGCGGGGCGACATCGGGGAGCGCGAATTTGTCACCACCGACGGCCGCCGGGTCGTGCTTGCCGAGACCGAGCGGCTCGAGACCTCTACGATCCGGTCGGGCGGCGTGCTGGACCAAAATTGAACGCGATCGAGAGGCGGACCTGATCGCTTGCGTTTTCCTCGACCTCGTGAGGCAGGTCGGGCGGAAACAGCACCAGCAGCCCGGGGCGTGGCGTGACGCTGATCAAGGCATCGTCGTCGTGCAGGATCAGGCGGCCGCTGTTCGCCGTGCAGCTCAGGTAATAGACGGCAGACAACAGCTCGTCATGTTCCTCATGGGTGTGCAGTGTCGTCCGCTGGCCCGGTTGCATCTCGTTGAACCAGAATCCATGGTGCAGCGATTCGCGCCCGAGCATCTGTGCCGCCGCGGACAGTGCGAATTCACGCACCGGGGCGAGTTCCGGTAGCCGATCTGCCGACACGTAGATGTTCTCGTACCGGCCGCCGAAGTGGTGGCTGCGTCGCACCTCGGCGCGGTTGTGTTCCCGGTAGTACGCGGCGGACAGCGCCGGGTTGAGCGACTCGGCCTGTGGAAGGTCGACAAAGCCGATCGCGCTGAGGGTGTTGATCGCTATGTCAGTCATTGCGGTGCGGGACGTCGCCCGGGCAGTGCACCAGTCCCGGGGCAACTGGCGTGCAATCTGCCGGGACAGCCGTCGGGGTGCGGCAGGCAACGCCGATATTGAGCAGCACGATCGCGGTCAGCAGCAGAAAGGGCAGGCGCATCGCGTCAGTTTCCAATGGGCAAACGCGGTTTGCAATCGGCCTCCTCGCGGCAAAGAAAAACCCGGCGTCCGCAGGGCGGGGCCGGGTCAATGGCGAGAAAGGTTCTCGCCTGTGCCGAGATCGGTCGGGGCTCAGGCTGCGTTGGGACGCGCCGTGGCCGCACTAAACTGGGTGGCGTCTATGCCCGCGTGGGCGCGCAACGCCGCCTGCGGGTCATTCGCGATCTGTTGGCGCAGCGCCTGGACGCGCTCGCGCGCCTGTTCGAGGCTGGTGAGCCCCGTCGTGGCGCCGTCTGCCTCCGCTTCCTGGACGAGACGCTGCTGGGCGCGATCCAGTGCCGGGGCATCTTCGCCGGTGGGTGGGCGTTGTGCATCCGCGGCACGTTCGCCGGCGTTCTGGCGCTTCGTGTCAAGGTTCCGGCCTTCGATGGCCGCTTTCGCCAAATAATTGGCGTTGTCTATGGGGTTGGGCACGTCTTATTCCAGAAATTCGTCAATCATTTGGCGATTTCGCCGTGAAATCCCCTTCGTCCGTAATCGAAGCAGATTGCATGCCAAGGAACCAAGTTTTCGTGCTTCGGCCTAATGATGAATTTAACGCAGATGGTGATTGGAAGATGAGACCTGGGTTGTGTATCGCGTGCCTTTCGTGGTTCGCGGGCAGTCTGCTCGCGGCGTATTCCACGTTTGCTGGCGGCGAACAGCTGGCGTACCGGGTCAGCTACAAGGGGGTGTTCTCGTTTGGCGAGGCGATGCCGATCGCTGACCTGACGCTGCGTGCCGATGCCGCTGACGGCGAACACGGCCTCGCCGCGGTCTCGCTGGACGCGACGTCGGCGCCGTACGCGCTGGTCGAGTCGCTGTACCCGATCCGCTATCGCCTGCGCAGCTGGGCGGAACCGGGACAAGGCGACCTGGTGGCGTTCGAGTCGTACGAGCACACGCGCAAGCGCCGTCACCGCCTATACCTGCGCAGTACCGGCCGCGCGATGGTCCGGCTCGACCTGGAATCCGGAGCCGGGCGCGAACAGCTGGCACAGCTGATCGCCGGGGGGCGCCCCGATTCGGTGCCGCCGGAAGCCGAGTTGTTCGACCGGTTGGGTTTGCTGCAATGGCTGCGCGCGCAGCGACTGAGCGAGGGTGCGGAATTTCGCCTCCCGGTGACCAATGGCGAGGACGATCTGGTCTACCGGGTGCGCGTCGAGGCGGCCCAGACGCTACACCTCGACGGCGGCGCCTACGCCGCGTGGAAACTGCGCATGGATGGCAGCAGAGTCGACCATGCCGGCGCACAGGAACCGGTACACCGCCCGGTATACCTGTGGCTGAGCAGGGATGCGCGACACCTTCCGTTGCGCGTGGACAGCCGCCACCCGATCGGTCTGTTCCGGGTCGAACTGCGGCCCTCGGACGACGACAGGTTGGCTGCCGCGACGGACTGAGACCCGGCGCGGCTCCTCAGTCGTCCACCAGCTTCATATGGCTGATGTCCGGGATCGGATGCGGCGGTTTTTCGATGTGGCAGTCTTCCAGGCTGCCTGTGTTCGCTGGAAGCGCCTCGAGTCCGCTGGTGTCGATGTCGGCCGGCGGTACCGGCGGGGTATGGTCGATGATCGCTCCCGGTTCGGCCAGGCTGGCGTCCCCGATCGCGTCCGGGGCCGCTGCAGCCGTCGGTGCCGCAGGGGCGCCGTCGGCCGGGCGTTTCGCCGCCGCGGCTTTTGCGGTCGGCGCGGGCGCGCCACCGACGACGATCTGGACCAGGGCGCCCACCTCGCGAAACGCTGCCCGATAACGGCTTGCGGTATCGGCGTCGACACCCTGTTTGACGCGCAGGGGCTTACCGGAGAACAGGCGGTCCACCCCGTCTCCGCCGACCTTGAACAGGCGCGCGACGCCATCGCGGACTTCGGCCGGGTCCACGTCCGGCAGCATCTCGCCGAGAAAATACACGTCGAATGATTCCACCCGGCTAGTCCTCCGATCCGTCCGATGCCACTGGCCGAACCACCGTGCGGTACGACCCGTATCCTGTCGATGTGTCGGCTAAAGCGCGCCGAACCTTATGTCCGCGGCCGCTCAGATATGCGATTCCATCCATTTGCGGAATTGTGCCACCTCGAGTTCGCCGGTCGGGTGGCGTTCGCCGTATGCCAGCATCGTGGTGTACACCTCGATGAGGGCGGCGCGCAGCGTCTGGGCGTCGCTGCGGGCCTGCGCCGTGAAGCCGCCGTCGATCGCCAGATCGATCGCCGCAACCGAATGCTGGTCGTCCCACCATTCGTCGTTGTTCACCGCGCGACAACCGGCCAGCGGATCGCACGCGAACCGCGTTTGGGCGATTGCCGCCAGGTTCGCCTCGTAGGTGTGGCCGTAGGCGCGCAGCAAAGTCTCGATGCGTTGCAGGGCGTCCAACATGCCGCAAAGCTTAGCCCAGCCTGCATCCGCACAGCGGGACTACTTGGCGGCCGGCTTGCGGGCGGCCAGTAGGTTGCCGATCAGGTCGCCGTCCTGTGGCGTCAACAGGTGACCTTGGGCCATCGAGTAGGTCTTGACGCGCCCGTACAGGGCCGGGACCCGGTTCAGGTCCTGACTGATCGGCGGCACCATGTGGTCGCCCGGCATGTAGAAGGTGCCGATCCGCATGATGCTCGTGTAGCGGATCTTCGGATGCGGCTGCTGGTTCAGCCAGAACAGCAGATTACCCGGCGTGGGCGGGGTCAGGTCGAGCAACAGGCCGCGGCTGATCTTGGCGGTCGCATACAGGGCGTCACCGGTGTAGCGCCTGACCAGCCAGCTCTTGATGAATCCGAACATGCCGCTGCTGTCGGTCGCCTCGAGCGCCTGGATGGCCCGTCCTGTCCCGAAATGAGGCGTGGCGATCGTGATCAGGTGCTGCACACCGAGCGCACCGTGACGTACCAGCATCATCCGCGCCACGATGCCGCCGGCCGAGTGGGCCGCAAGGTTGATCGGTTCGTCCGGATGGCGCTTGCGTACCTCGCGCAACATCGCCGCCAGCCAGTCGGCCTGTATCACGACCGGCGCCTGCGACGGCAGGTTCACGGCGTACATGGGGCGCTCGCTGGTACCGGTTTGCAGGCGTTGCACCAGGACGCCCTGCGGGCTGTAGCCGAGAATCCCGACCAGCTGGTAACCGCGTTGTTGCAATCGGCCCAGTGCGCCGGATTCAGCCCAGCTGTGTGCGGTTCCGAGATAACCGTGCACCAGCACCAGGACATCCGCCTGCGCAGGTCGCCAGGCGGTGAACAGGACGACGGCCGCGATCAGCAGAAACTTCTTCATCGTCGCAATCTCCACGGCGTCACCGCCGCATAAAAACAGGTGATGAGTCTTCACCTCTATGGTCCGGATTTCGCCGCTCCAGTTCAAAAGAATTTATCAAAACCTACTATTTTTCTTGGGCTTTCTATACTTGAGGGATCGGTCGCGGGACGCCGGCCGGCACTGCCCGCGGAGACCTGGCAACGGAGGAGGCAACTGAAAATGCGTAGACGGTTGTACTTTGTCGTACCGGACCTGCGGTCCGCAGAAACCATCGAAAAAGAGCTGTTGCTGGCGAAGATCGAAGACGCGCACATCCATTTCCTGGCCAGAGACGGCAGCAACATGGGGCGCCTGCACCTCGCCAACCTGTTGCAGCGATCGGACCTGCTGCACGGGATCGGGATCGGCCTGGTCAGCGGCGGCATCACCGGTGCGCTCGCCGGCGTCGGTCTGTCGTTTTATCCGCAATTGGGAGATTCGATCGGATTGGGCGGCATCCTGATACTGGCCGTGGTGTTCGCGATGATCGGCTCCTGGGTGTCGGGCATGATCGCGGTGAGCATCCCCAACTCGCGTCTGCGGCGATTCCAGCCGGCCATCGATCGTGGCCAGATCCTGCTGATGGTCGACGTTCCGGTCAGACGGGTCGGTGAGATCCGCGATCTGATCATGAGCCATCATCCCGAGGCCCAGGCCAAGGGGCAGGAGGCACAGATCCCTGCGTTTCCGTGACGCGATCGGGAATCGTCCGTTGGGAGTGGAAAACGGCGGCTCGGTCCGCCGTTTTTCGTTGGCTTCGCGCGGCCCGGGTGCGATCAGTGCAAAGAGGCGCGGCGCGAGTCGCCTTCGGCGGATTCGACCAATGGCAGTGAGGCATGGTGCGCCAACATCCGCCAGCCCCCATCGAGATAGCCGTAGACGTTGGTCGCGAGTATCAGTGCGCGCCGATTTCCGGTGCCGGTGCTGACGTTTTCCTCCACGGTGTGCACGGCGAGTCCGCCGTCCGCGCTGGCCTGGATCAGGCGGTGTTCCACGCGCGGTGGCTGGCTGTCGCGGAAGATCTCCTCCCAGCTGGCCAGTATCGCGGCACTGCCCTGCAGCAGGGCGCCGCCCGGATGGATGCAACTGGTGTTGTCCGAGTCGACCCACACGGAGCGCATCGTGTCGAGGTCGAGGTCGCGAAACGCGGCATAGAACGCCGCTTCGGCGGCTGCTGGGTCGGGAAAGGACATTCGGTCGTCTCGCTGTTGGTCAATCGAGGTAGCGGTCCTGCCAGTGCTGGTACAACTGGTGGACGTGGTTGCAATAGCTGATTTTGTCATGAAACAGCCGAGGATCGATCGCGTCGAACAGATAGTAATTCGCGCGGTTGTTGGTCGCGTTCATGATATTCAGCAGGTTTCTGAGCAGGCTGTGCGGACCCCAGTGAAAATCGTGCTGTGCCTCGTAGTGCAGGTAGACCGGGACGATCGGTACGCCGGTCCTGAGCGAGGCGTCGAACGCCCCGTATCGAAACGCCGGTTGCAGGCGGGGGCCCTTGATGCCGCCCTCGGGATACAGGGCAACGCTGCGGCCTGCTTCGAGATGGCGCATGATGGACTTGGCCGCCTCGGCGCGCGACGTACGCGACTCGCGTTTCACGAAGATCGTCCCGGCGGCGGCGCCAATGCGGCCGACCAGCCACCAGTCGCGCACCTCCACCTTGGCGACACTGTCGACGTCGAACAGCGCCGGGATGCCGATGTCCTCGAACGACGAGGGGTGGTTCGCCACCAGGATGAAACGCGCGGGGAGCGGGTGGATATTCTTGTGGTGCAATCGAAGGTCCACGCCGAGCGCGTGGACCCAGGTACGGCTCCAGCGCCGAAACAGCGTACGGTACCAATCGCCACGCCAGGTCTTCGGCAGGAAGCTCAACAGGTAGAGCAGGGCGGTGAACAGCGCCAGCTCCAGCCACCCCAGCACCAACCAGAGGGCGCGTACGATGGACTCGAACATCGGATCTAGGACGCGACAGTCGGCTGCATACCTGCGGTGGTCAATGTGCCCCGGGGGTGATCAGTTGCTGCATGAAGCCGGCGGACTTCGCGCCGAGCACCATGCGCGCTACCGTGCCGTCCTCGATGACGATCAATGTCGGTGTCGCGCGTATACCCAATTCGCGACTGATCTGCGGATGCAGTGTCACATCGAGTTTGAACACTGGTGCACCGTTCGACACCAGGTTGTCGACCTCCTTTGACATGGGTTTGCAGGGTCCGCACTGTGGACTGAAGCAATATACCAGCGCCCGTCCGGATACCTGGGCCAACGCCGGGAACACACTGAACAGCGGTTCCGCCGGGCGTCCTTCGGCCGCGCGTGTCGCGACATGCATGTAAAGCAGATAGGCGATCCAGGTGGCGGAAAGCCCCAGCACCGCGTACACGAACAGATTCACAAACGACTGCGCCCCTCAGTGAAAACCCGCAACTAACCCAAGGGTAGCCGCAGGCCCGGGCGCGGGATAGTCGGGAAAACGCCCTGGCCCGACCGCGCTCAGCGGGGCGCGTCGTGTTCGCCTTCGTCGGTCGACGACTCGCGACTCGGAATCAACCGTTTGTGGCGCAGTTCACGCAGATTGCGCAGGCCCATCAGCAGGGCGCCGATACCGAGCAGCACGAGCAGTGCCGCCGCGTTGCTGCCGAGTTCACCCTCGATCGGTGCGGCAACCGCCGGTGCTGCGATGGGCAGCAGCACCGTTGGGGACAGCCACAGTTTTTTGTTGTTGGGCATGCTCTTTCCCCGTTGCTAGGACCTGAACAATAGCGGTGCAATAAACCTGCCGCCTTCGATTAGCACTGCGAAAACAACGATTTATTTTATGATAGGCGATTTGTTCCGGTCGCGCCTGTAAAATCCGTCGACACCCGCGCTGCGGCCCGTCGTCAGGTTTCAAGGACCGTCGCCGATAACCGCGAACAGGTGCGGCGAAACGGGATCGGCCGGGGATGTTGGCAGAATGGGGAGTACCGCTCGCGGTCGCGGGTATGCTGGCGGCCGCATTGTTGGTGGCCGGGTTGATGACGCGATATCAAGCCTACCTGGCGCTCGTGCGGGTTGCGGTGCACGACCTCGAGGCGGGGCTGAATCGTATCGCGGGGGCGCTCGATACCCTGCGCAGCGTGCCCCTGTCGCGCGAGTTGCGGGTCGCGCTGCGCGCCGAGGTGCTGGCGCGTCTGCATAAGGTCGGCAGTCTGCACCGTCGATTTCCGCAGCTAGGCGAGCGCGTGGCGGCGGCGCGCAGTGCCCTCGAATCGGAAGGACCGACGCGATCGAACGGCGTTGGGCCCATCGACAACGAACGCCAACTGCATCAGTTGATCGCGGCAATCGATTCGTTGCGTGTCCTGCTTGCGCGCGAAACCACATTGCAGCCCATCCCTCAGGACGTACGGGCGATATTTCGCCGCGAACTCGGCGACCGTCGGGCGGAGACCTTGGCCCGCTATCATCTGGTCAAGGCGCGCCAGCTCGAAGCGGTCGGCAAGGTCAGCGCGGCACGCACCCAGCTGACGACGCTTCTGCACCAACTGCGTCACCAGGGTGCCCCGACGGAATTCGTGCGCAATTTCTATATCGAAACGGAATCGGCCCTGTCGGCGCTCACCGCGCGCCAGCTGGAGGGCCTGGGTGCCGCGCTCGACGGGCAATCGCAGCGGAGCGCGTGACTGGCATCCGTCAGCGGGACTGCCGCAGATTGTCGAGTTCGTCAATATTCGCGCAGAAACCGAGCGACTCCTTGTCGGCCGGTGGTTCCTCCGCCAGCACCTGATCGCAGCGCTCCTTTGCATCGCAGGCGTCGCAACGCGCCATGTGCTGTCGAATATCGAGCGCTTGTTGGTTGTGCAGATAGGCGGCCTCGTCTATTCCGAGGTATCGCAACATCCGTGACAGGCGCAGTTTGCCGAGCGTGCTGGCGAGTCCCTGACGGAAGCGATGGCCCGCGCGCAGGTTACCGAGAATCGCGAGTGGCAGGCGCACCAGCAGATAAAGCAGCAGCGCGGCCAGCGCCACCGAGAGAAGAAAACTTGCAATATCCACGGCGGTCTCCTGTTCGGCTGGGCGTATTTTTCGACCCGTCTCGCTACTTAACCTTGATCTGGATCAGTAGAAGCGGTACTGCCAGCGACGCATTTGTTCGCCAGTCATCATTCAGAAATCAAACAGTTGTTCGGCCGCCGCCTTCAGGTCCTCGGGATCTGCGCCGGGCCGAAAGGCCTTGTCGCTGGGATCAAAATAGTCGCAAAAGTTGGCCCGCTGCTTTTCGGTTACCGCATCGGCGACCGGTTCCTGGCAGTCATTCGGCCGCCCCGGCTCGTAGAAGCGACAGTTGCGACATACATGGGTCTGTTTGCGACACGCGGGGCACTCACCCTCGCGCTGGTAGTCGACCGCAGCCAGCCGGTGACCGCAGGACCAGCAGACCCCCTCTGCGTTGGGTGACATGGGTTCTCTCCGGCTGCTTGGGTACCCGCACAAGTCTAGTCCATCGGTGGATGCGGATCCTGGAGTGCCGCATCAGCGCATGCTTGACCGGTGTGGCCGCGAGTTCGCAAGATCTTACCGTGTCAACGGTCGCTGTCCGGGAATCGACGGAGGGAAAGGTGAGTGGTTTCGTGCTGCATCCGCGGCTGGCCGACGACAGCCATCTGATCGGCGACCTGCCGCTGTCGCGCGTGTTGCTGGCGGATGACAGCCGTTATCCCTGGGTGATCCTCGTGCCACGCCGCCCGGCTGTTCGCGAGATCTTCGAACTCGCCTCGGAAGACCGGGTCGGTCTGCTGGACGAGTCGTGCCGCATCGGCGCCAGCCTGATGCGCATATTCGACGGTGAAAAACTGAATATTGCGGCGCTCGGAAACCTGGTGCCACAGCTGCACCTGCATCATGTGGTCCGCGCTCAGGATGACCCGGCCTGGCCAGGCCCGGTATGGGGGCACTCGCCCGGCATTCCCTACCTGCCGGGACCGCTGGCCGAGCGTTTGCAGATACTGCGTGCCGAGTTCGGTGTCGATCCGGTCGATCGCGCTAAGCCGTGACCGGAAGGGCGAGTTCGCCGCGCAGCAGCCTTTCCTTGTCCGCCCTGCTCAGGCGTTTCACGCGGCGTTCGACGCGCTGTGCGATGCCGCGGCCGCCGAGTGGCTGGACGTACACCAGTTGCAGCGGCCCGCGTCCGCGCAATCGGCGCGCCCCGCGATTGGCCGCGTGTTCCGCAAGACGGCGCATGACATCGGTGCTTATGCCGGTATACAGAGCGCCGTCGGCGCAGCGCACCAGATAGAGATACCACATGCGCAGTCAATGGGTCCCGGTTGGTGACGGCATCCAATACTCGGATTCCAGCACTGTCAGGCCACGCAGATAGTCGTAGGCGTTGCTAGAGAAATCCAGAAAAAAGCCGTCGATCCGACCATTGCCAAGGACCTCGCGCATGCGCTCGAGGCGAATGCCCTGGCGGGCGAGTGTCGATCCCAGGTATTCGACAACATCCCGCGAAGTGGGCATGTTCGATGCGCTATCGGCCCCAGCCGCGAATTCGCCACCGTTGTGACTGGGTCGCACGCGCAGCCGCATCACCAGGACCGTCTTGCCGTCTCGGTCCGCGGCGACATGCATTCGGTATCTGCCGACCGCAATCGGGCGTGTTGCGCCCTGCCACATCGAACAATCGTATGCCAGTTGTATGGGATACTGGCAGGTCAGCCGGTGACTGCGCCAGTCCGCTGCGCCCGATACCCGCAGGCTCGCGAATGCGGCGCAGGGCAACATCACCAGGGCGATGCCAAGAAGGACTGCACGGTGTAAGGCTGCTCGCGGTGCACTGACCATCCCTGGATACTAGCGCAAAGTCGGCGCGGCGCCAGGCGTCAGGCGAGTTCGTTGATGTAGTCGAAGATCGCCTGGCGTATGTAGGGCGATAGCTCCAGAAACCGGGCATGTGCGAGCTGTGGGCCGGAGCAGTCGAGGATCTCGATCGGGATCGCCATATGTTGGCGGTTGAGATGCACCTCGAGCAGGTGGGCAGAACCGGCTTCCAGACCTCCGCAATGAATCGCCACCCCCTGTCGACTGATGTTGCGCAGGCGTACCGTGCGCCCGTCGATGCTGGCGAACAAGCGTGTATCGACCGCGTAGCGCGGTACACAGCGGCGTTCGTCGCCGGGGCTCGGCGCAGCGGGGTCGCCGACGGGTTCTGTCTTGCCGGTATTGGCTTTCACTCTGTGGCTCGTTCCGGGCTCAACCGGTGTGCATGGCGGTGGGCCGCGGCTGCGGCCGGGTCAACGGCGGCTGGGCAGGATGTCGAGGTAACCGCGTTGAATGGCAACCTCCAGTGCCTTGGCACCACTGACCAACTCGTCGTATTCGCGACGCCGTTTGGCAATCTCGTCAAGCTGCGCCTCGGTCGGTGGCTGCTGCTTCGCCGAGCTGCCCAGATCGACCAGTGCCCGAAGATATCGCGCCCGTGCATCCGCCACCAGCCGCAGCACTGGTGCCAGACCGTCGATGCTGAGTTCCGGGATCACCGGGTTGATCGCCTCCCGGTTGACCGCGCGGATGGTGCGTTCGAGTTCCATCAGCAACCGATTGATGTCCTGATTCATTCGTCCAGCTCCCACGCAAGTCCAATCGCCTCATCGGCAGGTTAGCGGCAGCTGGGGAACTCGTCTTGAGCCTTCTAGCGGGTCAACGCCGCGCGCAGCTCGGTGTCGCTGGCCGGTAGCGCGACCACGGCGTGCACCGCAAACAGCGCGGCAAGTTGCGGTACGTGAGGGAGTTGTCCGCGATCCGCGAGGATCACCGTCCGTGCAGCGGGGGCGAAGCGTTGCAGGCTGCGCAGCAGGACATCGAGATTGCTGACGTTGGCGCCCGCATAATTGTTGCCGAAGCCGTAGAAGAAGTCTGCGACGACCAGGTCGGGAGGCTGGCGCTTCAGGCTGCCCAGTGCTTTGCGCTGCGAACTGAACGGCAGTCGACGATAACCGAGTGACCGGCACAGATCCGCGAGATCCGGATGGCCGGGTGATTCGACGATGTCGTACAGGAGCACCTGTTGCATCGCTCAGCCTTCGTGGTCGTCGGCATGTGGAGCCTGACCGTCGTGCTTGGCTCGTCGCCCGGGATTGCGCCTCTCGACGTATTTCAATGCTTGCATCGCGCCGCCGACACTACCGATCAGGAACAGGATAACGAGCAGGGCGATTTCCATGGGTAACACAAGCCGAAGCGTAGTCTCGACTGCCGCATCATAGCGATAGCGGATACGGCGGCCAAACCGCTTCTACCGGTGGAGTCATCCGGACCCGAGCCAACCGGCCTGGTCCATTCGCCGGTGCGACACCACGGTGGTATCGGCTGAGCGGTCATCTTCGCGCAGGCACAGCGGCCCGCCTCGCGTTTGCGGTCCGGGTCGGACATGCCTTGCCGAGCCCGGGACTAGGGGTTCGCGGTGGGTTCTCGTCGAAGAACGCTGCCGCACTGGCGACACTGATAACGTGCCCGATTGTCCTCGACGCGTTTGTGTCGGGTGGTGCTCAAGAGATGATCGGTGCAGTCGCAACGGTACGACCAGCGACGTTGGCGTCTCACCTGGGATTCGTCGAGGCTGTAGTCATGGCAGCGGGAAGCATCGCGGATGCCGAACAGCGCCATCACTGCCTTCCATTCTCGGCCATGCGGACGCGTCGCGCCGAAGCAGGCGGCGGTGACCAGGTGAGCCACTTCGTGGGCAACGGTGCGTTCGACGAAATCGGCGGTATGCCGATGCGCCAACACGAGGTTGAAGCGCAGCACGGGCACCTTGCCCGGTCGCCAGACGGCTTGACCGGCAGCCTGGCCGGTAAGGTCGAAGCGCAGTATCGGTTCGGGCAGGGGTGCCCGGTGTGCCGCGCACAGCGGCGCCGCATGGAGCAGCAGTTCGCAGACACGCCGGTGTATCCGAACGGTCAACGGGTGCCGGCCGACCCGGTCGAAGTCGGCGTCGCTGCGTCGCATCGTGCGGCCTGTCCTGGTCCTGTGGTGGCCCTGGGAGGGCGAGGGCAACCGGCGCGTCAATCCGCAATCAGCTGCAGGTATTCCATGCGTGTCGCCTGGGATTCGCGGAAGGTGCCGAGCATCACCGATGTCTTCATCGTCGAGTTCTGTTTTTCGACGCCGCGCATCTTCATGCACAGGTGTTCCGCCTCGATCGTAACAGCCACGCCTGCCGGCTGAATCACCTCGCTGAGCGCGTCGGCAATCTGCACGGTGAGATTCTCCTGGATCTGCAGGCGGCGCGCGTACATGTCGACAATCCGCGCGATTTTCGAAAGGCCAATCACCTTGCCCCGGGGTAGGTAGGCGACGTGCGCGCGACCGATGAACGGTAGTACATGGTGCTCGCACAGCGAATACAGCTCGATATCCTTGACGATCACCATGTCGTCATTATCGGTCGAGAACACGGCGTCGTTGACGACGGAATTGAGGTCTTGATTGTAGCCCCGGCACAGATAGGCCATCGCCTTGGCCGCGCGCTCCGGCGTCTTGATCAGGCCCTCGCGCGACGGGTCTTCTCCAATGCCTTCAAGGATCCCCGCGTAGTGGGACTGAATTTGATCGATCTGCATGCGAACCCCTGCGACGTGTCGGTGACGACAGCTTGATGGGGTGTACTGTAACGGGCCACCCGGGGCGAATCTATGCCGCGTTTTCTGCGGGTAATGGCACTCAGATCAGAGCGGCGGCAACGAACATCACCGCAGCCGCCAGGAACAGCAGGATGGCCGACTGTTTCCAGGTTCTATAGTTGAGGTACAAAGGGTTGCTGTGCGGTATCGCTATCGCCAGGACGCCGGCAAAGCAACAAATGCCGCCAGCTACCCAGAAAAATTTCTCCAACCAGATTCGCTTGATGGTGAAAGACCCGGAGACGCCGCCGCCGATGGTCTCGAACTTGTTCGCCAAAGCCGGCTCGACGGCCAATACCAGCAACAGGATTGCGGCGACCGCGGTCCAGGGGAGTGATGGGCTCTTCATGTTGTCGGGTGTATACCTGTTGGGTCCGGGATCGGGCGTGCTTTCGCATGTGTGCCGAACAGGAATAGCGGCCGTTTGACGGCAAATTGAATAGGCCCGGCCAGACGCGCCGCCCTGCTTGGCGTGCGCGTCCACCGCCGACGTCGTCGAACACAAAACGGCCACCTCGCGATGAGGTGGCCGACCGGTCCAGCCTTTATGAGTTGCGGCGATCCTTTCCGCTTATTTCCCGATGCCCACGCCTACCAAACCTGGAAGCCGTCCGGCGACCGCGCTCAACGGGGGGAGGCGCGCCCGGTGTGCGGTCGGTTCTGTTCTCCGCTGCACCGTTGCAGCGAGCCGATCCGTTGCAGGGGTGCTTCGTAGGGGCGCGATACGGTCTGCCCGGTGGCACACACCGGGCAGCGGTACCAGTCCTGTCGCGCATGCCTTTCGACAACGCAGTCGGTGTGAATCATCGGGCTGTGACAGCGTCGGCAACGCATACCCACCTCCGGTCGCAATGAATTTTCGAACAGCCTACGCGAGTTGTGATTCGCATCACAATAGAATGTGTTTAGGCGTCGCAAAAACCCCATATATTGGGCTTTTGACGGGTTGGCGCCCCATATCCTGGTGTCCGCAGCGGGACGCTTCCGCAGTACGGAAAAAAAGGGGGCCGGGCTCGGCTTTCCCCAGCCCCGAGTGTGCACAGGAGGAACGCCGGTGCGATGTCTTCATTCCCAATTCAGGGCGCCGCCGGTCTGGTACTCGGTGACGCGCGTCTCGAAAAAGTTCTTTTCCTTCTTCAGATCCAGTAACTCCGACATCCAGGGGAAGGGATTGGTCGCGCCGGAATACTGTTCAGCGAGACCGATCTGGGAACATCGCCGGTTGGCGATGAATTGCAGATACTCCTCGAACATCGGGGCGTTCAGGCCGAGGATGCCGCGCGGCATGGTGTCGTAGGCGTACTGAATCTCCAGCTGCACGGCATCACGGATCATCCTTACGATGTCCGCCTTGAAGGCGTCCGTCCACAGGTGTGGATTCTCGATCTTTATCTGGTTGATCACGTCGATGCCGAAGTTCATGTGCATCGATTCGTCGCGCAGAATGTATTGGAACTGCTCCGCAGTGCCGGTCATCTTGTTACGCCGGCCCATGCTGAGTATCTGGGTGAACCCGACGTAAAAGAAAATGCCTTCGAAGATCACGTAGAAGGCCACCAGTTCGCGCAGGAGTTTCTGGTCGTTTTCCGGCGTACCGGTATGGAATTTCGGGTCGGCCAAGTGCTGCGTAAACGGCAGCGCCCATTCCGCTTTGCGCGCCACCGCTGGGACCTCCCGGTACATGTTGAACACCTCGCCCTCGTCGAGGCCGAGCGATTCGACCACGTACTGGTAGGCATGCGTATGCAGCGCCTCTTCGAAGGCCTGGCGCAACAGATACTGGCGGCATTCCGGGTTGGTGATATGGCGATAGACGGCCAGCACCAGATTGTTGGCGACCAACGAATCCGCGGTCGAGAAAAAGCCCAGGTTGCGCTTGATGATGGTGCGCTCGTCGTCGGTCAACCCGTTCGGGTCGCGCCACAGCTGGATGTCTGCGTGCATGTTGATCTCTTGCGGCATCCAGTGGTTTGCACAACCGTCCAGGTACTTCTTCCAGGCCCATTCATACTTGAACGGTACCAGCTGGTTGAGATCGGCGCGGCAGTTGATGATGCGCTTGTCGTCGACCCGGATGCGGCCGGCGCCCCTTTCCAGCGACTCGAGACCGGTCGCACCCGATCCGGTGCCGTCGTCATATTCACTGTCGGGTTCGGCGATGCACTGCGCTTCATCGCCGGCGGGTGCGACGGGGACTCCGGCGAGGTTCGCGGAGCGGTGTTCGTCACGCGGATCGTCGCGATCGGACTCGCGGGTGTGGCTGCCGCGAGGATCGGGTGTGCCAGGCCGTGGTGTGATGCTTTGTTCGGCCTGTCCGCCGAATCGCCGGTCGGGTCGCCGTGCCGCGGGCTGCAATGGATCGTCCCAGTTCAGCATCCTTCCCCTCCGCTCGGTCTTTAAGGGGCCGCCGCTGGGCAGCCTGGTTCCGATAGCGCCGCGGTCGTCGTGTGCAGACCGTCGCGTAACAAATTGGTGCCGGAGTGACCTCAATCCCCCTTTGGGTGGTGGTCTATGACATTACTGAAAATGTCGCGCGAGAGTTCATGTGGCCCCTCCGGCATTGACCTGTCATGTCATCTGCGATGACATCATTCCCACTTCAGCCCGCCGGCCTGGTATTCCGTTACGCGGGTCTCGAAGAAGTTTTTCTCCTTGCGCAGGTTGGCCTGCTCATCGAGCCAGCTCAACGTCGGCTCGGCACCCGGGTATGGCTCGTCGAAACCGAGATTGCGGGCGCGCCGGTTGGCGATGAAGCGGTACTGGCCGACGTGGTCCTCCTTGCTGTACCCGAGGATCGGGTCGCGCAGGATGTAGCTGGCGTAGGCCTCTTCCGCGGCCTCGCATTCGGCCCACATCTCGGCCAATGCCTTGGGGTCGGGGCGGATGTTTTCTTCGAGCATTATCTGCTTGGCGACGCGGATACCGAACGAGGCATGCAATACCTCATCGCGCATGATGTACTGCAACTGTTCTGCGGTACCTTTCATCAGGCCACGGCGCTGCAATGCGAAGATCGGGCTGAAACCGTTGTAGAACCAGCAGCCTTCGAACACCCCGGCGAAGAAGATATAGGCCATCAGGAAGTTCTGCAGTTCTTCGCGATCGGTCAGGTCGATGTCGGCGCGCAGTACCGAGTTCAGCCGGCGATTGGCGATCTGGATCTTGCCGTTGATTTCCGGCACCACGCGGTAGCGGTTGTAGATCTCGCTCTGGTTCAGACCGATCGTTTCGATACAGTGCTGGTAGGTCCAGGTATGCAGCGATTCCTCGTACACCTGACGAGCCTGGTAGATCTGCAGCTCCGGCGCCGACATCTTTTCCATCACTGCCAGGCCGATGTTGCGCATCGCCAGGATGTCGGACGTGGTCAGGTACGAAAGCACGTTCTCATACACGTGACGCTCCTCGAGCGTCAGCTTGTGGTGATAGTCGTGTACGTCCTGGGCCATGCCGATATCGAGCGGCGTCCAGTGGTTGCGGTTGGCGTTGAGGAAGTACTCCCAGGCCCACGGATACTTGAACGGTGCCAGCTGGTTGATGTCGGTCATGCCGTTGATGACCCGCTTGTCGTCCGGATTCACCGGACGCAGGTCTACTTCGGGAGTCGGTTTGGTAGCCGGCTTTTTGGCTGGCTGTGAACCCGACTCCTTTTCCATTGACACCGACGGTGGCGGGGTCTTGGCCGCTGGCTTGATCGGCGCGAGTGGATCGTCCCAATTCAACATGCTGATATCTCCTGAGCGCTTGTTCAAACCGCCTTACTGGCAGGCTTCACAGTCGGGGTCGAGGATGCTGCACGCCTTGGGCGCACCAGTTCCGGTATCGGCGGCCGACAGGCCCTGATAGCTGCCACCGACGGCACTCAGCTTGTTGGAGCGGCTGCTGTCGTCCATGGTCGATTTCTCGACATGGGTCGCACCCATTGACCGCAGGTAGTAGGTCGTCTTGAGTCCACGCACCCAGGCCAGTTTGTAGAGGTTGTCGAGCTTCTTGCCGGACGGTTCCGACATATAGAGGTTCAGGCTCTGAGCCTGGTCGATCCACTTCTGTCGGCGGCTCGCGGCCTCCACCAGCCAGCGCGGGTCGGTCTCGAATGCGGTGGCGTACAGCGATTTGACCTCATCCGGTATGCGGCTGATCGGCTGCACCGAACCGTCGTAGTACTTGAGGTCGTTGACCATGACCGGATCCCACAGGTCGAGCGCCTTCAGATCGCGCACCAGGTACGGATTGACCACAGTGAACTCGCCCGACAGGTTCGATTTGACGAACAGGTTCTGGTACGTCGGTTCGATCGACTGGCTGACCCCGCAGATGTTCGATATCGTCGCGGTCGGCGCGATGGCCATGGTGTTGGAGTTACGCATGCCGATCGTCATGACCCGCTCGCGCAGCGTTTCCCAATCGAGCGTGCGGCTGTCGTCGACCTGCAGATAGCTGCCACGCTGTTCGGCGAGGTTGCCGAGCGAATCGATCGGCAGTATGCCCTGACTCCAAAGCGAGCCTTCGAAGCTGTTGTAGCGGCCGCGCTCCTCGGCGAGATCGGTCGATGCCTGGATCGCGAAGTACGAAACCGCCTCCATTGAGCGGTCGGCAAAGGTAACGGCCTCGTCGCTCGCGTAGGGCAGACGCAGCTTGTACAGCGCATCCTGGAATCCCATGATGCCCAGTCCGACCGGACGGTGACGCAGGTTCGAGCTGCGCGCCTGCGGTACGCTGTAATAGTTGTACTCGATCACGTTGTCGAGCATGCGCATCGCAGTGCCGATGGTCTTCTGCAGTTTCGCGACATTCAGACCGTTGTCGTCGACGTGCGCGGCGAGGTTCACCGAGCCGAGGTTGCATACCGCGACCTCGTTGTCGTTGGTGTGCAGGGTGATCTCGGTGCACAGGTTCGAGCTGTGCACGACACCTACGTGCTGGTTGGTATAGCGCACGTTGCACGGGTCCTTGAACGCCATCCAGGGATGCCCGGTCTCGAACAACATGCCGAGCATCTTGCGCCACAGATCGTTGGCCTTGAGCGTCTTGGCGACATTCATTTCGCCGCGTTTGGCCTTGTCTTCGTAACGCAGATAGGCCTCTTCGAAAGCGTGACCGGTCAGGTCGTGCAGATCGCCGGCCTCGTCGGGCGAGAACAGGGTCCAGGTGCCTTCTTCGGCGACCCGCTTCATGAACAGGTCGGGTATCCAGTTCGCCGTGTTCATATCGTGCGTGCGGCGGCGGTCGTCACCGGTGTTCTTGCGCAGATCCAGAAATTCCTCGATATCGATGTGCCAGGTCTCGAG
This sequence comes from Chromatiaceae bacterium, assembly GCA_024235395.1. NCBI lineage: Bacteria > Pseudomonadati > Pseudomonadota > Gammaproteobacteria > Chromatiales > Chromatiaceae > Chromatiaceae bacterium. Next base: position 838,197 of record JACKMK010000001.1, on the reverse strand, counting down.
GTAGGCGCACACGGCGCCTTTGCGTTTGCCACCCTGGTTCACCGCGACCGCGGTGTCGTTGGCCACCTTGAGGAAGGGGACTACGCCCTGCGATTTGCCGTTCGTGCCCTTGATGTGGGCGCCCATGCCGCGCACCCGCGTCCAGTCGTTGCCCAGGCCACCGGCGAACTTGGACAAAAGGGCGTTGTCCTTGATCGCGCTGTAGATGCCGTCGAGATCGTCCGGTACCGTGGTCAGATAGCAGCTTGAAAGCTGCGGACGCAGCGTTCCCGAGTTGAACAGCGTCGGCGTCGAACTCATGAAATCGAAGCTCGACAGCAGATCATAGAACTCGATCGCGCGCCCCTCGCGGTCGATCTCGTTGATCGCCAGGCCCATCGCGACACGCATGAAGAATGCCTGCGGCAGCTCGAACCGCGTGCCATTGGAGTGGATGAAGTAACGGTCGTACAGCGTCTGCAGGCCGAGATAGGTGAACTGCAGGTCGCGCTCCGGCTTGAGTGCCGCACCGAGGCGCGCCAGGTCGTATTGCGTGAGCCGCTTGTCGAGCAGTTCGAGATCGGATCCACGCTTGATGTAGGTTGCGAAATACTCGGCGTAGCGTTCGCCCATCTCCTGCTGGGTGGCGATCCCGGTATCCATGCCGAGAAATGCGAGGACCTCACGCCGCAGCATGTCGAGCAACAGGCGTGCGGCGGCGTGCGAGTAGTTTGGTTCTTTCTCGATCAGCGTGCGGGCACTCATCACCAATGCCTGCGAGACATCGCGCTCTTTCACGCCGTCGAACAGATTGCGGCAGGTATCGTCGAGGATGGACTCGGACGTCACCGCCTCCAGGCCGGCGCAGGCTTCGGTCACCAGCTTGCGCAGGCGTGCCACGTCGAGCGGGCGAGTGGAGCCGTCGGCGAGCGTGATATTGACCAGGTGTTCTTCTTTCTTGGTCTGTTTCTTCGCGGATTCCTCGGCGCGTTTGCGGGTCTGCTCTTCGCGGTACAGCACGTAGGCGCGCGCCACTTTGTGCTCGCCGGAACGCATCAGTGCCAGTTCCACCTGGTCCTGGATGTCTTCGATATGGATGGTGCCGCCGGCCGGATTGCGGCGCTTGAGCGCGTCCGCGAGCTGGACGGTCAGCTCCTGGACAAGGTCGTGCACGCGTCCCGAGGCGGCGGCATTGCCGCCCTCGACGGCCAGGAAGGCCTTGGTCATCGCGACAGCGATCTTGTTTGCATCGAAACCGGTGACCTTGCCGTTGCGGCGGATCACCCGCAGCCCACCCGGTGCATTGGCGTTGAGTTCCGGCCCGGCTTCTGCGTCTGCGGATTCGCTCGGGCGGGCGGCGATGTTCTCTGTGCCGCCATGCAATGGGGTGACTTCGATGGTCATTAAGACTCCTCCTGGGATGGTGTAGTTGTCGAGCGGGCTGACCGCATTGCGCGATCTGGCGGGGTCGCCGAGGTACTGCCTGACGCCTGCTCGAAACACAATATATACGCTGTCTCTCAAGTGTCAACCACAACATCTTGTGCAAAAATGCTGTGGAAAACCGTGTGGAATCTGTGCAGGAACTGTGGATGGCGGCGTAGGAAGCGACTGTTCCTTCGCTGATTCAGTGACTTACCCGGAGTGGCCGAGGGGGCTTGGCGGATGCCGCCAATTTGCCGACGTTGCGGCGGTCAATGGGTAGGGGTCCGAAGGGCGAGACGGGACTGCCGCCCCAGGCCCCGGTGGTGACCGAACGGCGTGGGATCTCCCGCGTGCCTAGGGCTGGTGGCGCTGCAGGATGCTTTTCAGATAGCTCGCGCCTACCGGACCCATGTGTCGCTCGACGATCTCGCCACCCGGATCGACGATCACGGTGGTCGGCAGTCCTTCGAGCGGCTCGAACGGCACCAGCGGTGTGTTGCCGATCATCAGGATCGGAAAATTGATCCCGAACGGCCGCAGGAACTCGCGGGCCTTGTCGGCCGAAGTCTCCTCGAAGTTGATACCCAGCACCTGAACGTCCGGGTTTTGCCGTTGGAACGCAGACAGCTCAGGCAGCTCGCGCACGCAGGGGCTGCACCAGGATGCCCAGAAGTTGACCACCACCCAGCGACCGCGGAAATCGGCGAGGCTGACCGGATTGCCGTCCAGGTCGTTGAGACTGAAATCCGCCGGATCGGCCTGGGCCTGCAGCCAGAGTGTCATCGTCATGCAGGCGATCAGGAGCAGGCGGTAGGGGCTGTTCATGCAACAGTTAGTCCGGCACGGAGGAAAAAAGTTTTGTCGGTCGATGGTCCCGCATGCCGCGCCCGCGGTGATCGATCGCGCGGCGGTAGCTGTCCACACCCAGGCGTGGATTAAACGTCAGCGCGCAACCGGGAACAAGCCGCCACCATGGGTCCGCGTGTGACCCCGCCATCCCGCACGCAGCGCTGGCGACCGCCCATCGACGCAGCGCCCGGGCTTGGTGCAAAACCCCGGAGAGCACCCAAAGCTGGTGCGTCTATGCCGGTGCAGTCGTGCCGTTCAACGCGTCGCCGTTTTGCCAAGTTCCTATGTTGCAAAGCAAAAATAATTTTGGCATAGCAACTGCAACAGGATAACTGAAATCGCTTCGCGGTGATTTCTCCTAACTCTCTGTCGATATAGCCAGACTTGGCCCATGCCGCCGTCCCAACCTCCTTGGAACGGCGGCTTTTTTATCTTCCCGTCGGAGCCTCACCTGGCGTGGCTGCAGCCGATCTGCGTCGGCTGTCCCCGCCGGCGGTTGCTGCGGACGCCGCGTCTGGGCCTTGCCGCGAGTCACGGCGAGCCGGCATATTCGAGCGCCCGAGACCGATGAGGAATTGCCTGTGATCACAGATGCGGCCGTTGCAGTGCTGGGCGTTGTCGCCTATTCGGGGACCGGCAAGACGACCCTCCTGCAGGGGGTGCTTCCGCTGTTGACCAAACGCGGCATCCGCTGTGCAGTGGTCAAACACTCGCACCATGACTTCGAGATCGATATCCCCGGGAAGGACTCGCACCGGCTGCGCACCGCGGGTGCCCAACAGGTGCTGTTGGCCTCACCCCATCGCCGCTTCTGGGTCGAGGAGGGCGACGGCGTGAGTGAGCCACGGCTGGACGAGCTGATCGCCCGCTTGGATCTTCCCCACCTCGACCTGGTACTCGTCGAAGGGTTTCGCGAGGCGCGCCTGGCGAAGATCGAGGTCTGTCGACCGGCGCTCGGCAATCCGATGTTGTGCCGGCACGACCCGGATGTCATCGCGGTTGCGGCCGACGCCGAAATACAGCCCGCGCTGGCGATCCCGGTGTTGCCGCTGAACCGGCCGGAAGACGTCACGGCCTTCATTGCGGACTGGATGTCGCGGCAGTCTGCGGCATCGACGTAACGCCCCCACCCGCGCTTGACCCGGCGGAAGGTAGGGGATTGACAACCGTCATGGCTGCGGATTCGGCGCCAAGGGGTATGCTGCCGCACCGATTTCCAATGAGGACCGTCCGATGGCCGAACAGATCCGCAGAGTCCCGGTTTGGAGCGGCTGGCTGCGTGTGGCGCATTGGGCGCTGGCCGGCGCCACGCTGCTGATGCTGGTAACGGGCTGGTTGATCGCCAATGCCCCGACGGTCGCTGCCGGGGCCGCCGAGGTGCATTACCTGGGGGCCGCTGTGTTGGTGTTCGGCCTGGCGCTGCGCCTGTTTCTCGGTTTTGCCGGCAAGGGCGCCGAACGGCTGGAGCACCTGGTGCCGAAACCTTCGGAGATGACCGGCCTGCGGAACAGCGCCCTGTTTTATCTGTCGCTCGGTAAGGCCCCGCTGCCCAACTGGTACGCCCACAACCCGCTGTGGAAACCGATCTACCTGGTCTGGTTCGCGCTGCTGGCGTTGTCGGCGCTGACCGGGTGGTTGATGCCGGACACACCGGTCGTCGGGGTTTTCTATCTGCCGCGCGTGCACCAGTGGATGGCGAATGCGGTGTTCGTCGTGACGCTGGCACACGTCTACAGCGTGGTGTTGCAGGATCTGCGAGGTCAGGCAGCCGATACCTCGGCGATGATCAACGGCCACCGCTATTTCCGTGTCGAACGTGAGGGCCTGGTCAAACCCGAGGTGCCGCAGGTGTCGATCAGGATCGACGATCTGAACCGGAAATAGCCATCACCACGGCCAGGGCGTGCGCGTGACCGCCACTGCAACAATAAATGCGAAGCAGGAAATCGCTGCGACGAAGGCGGCGGCGCGCACCCGGTACGTCTTGCCCAGGCGCAGCGCGACGAATCCCAGTGCGATATAGATGAGCAATGCTGCCAGCTTGGCGGCCAGCCAGGGGCTGTTGCCTGGATGGAGATGCAGATCGAACACCATCCATACGCCGCTGAGCAACAGCAGCGTATCGATCAGGTGCGGCCAGCGACGCATCCAGCGATGCGTCAGCATCGACGATCCCGCCAACATCAATCCACCGCGCCATGCGAAGCCTACGATCGACAGCAACGCGCACGTCTGATGGATGACTCGCAGCGTCTGGTGATCGCCCCCGGGGATCGTCACGGGCAGCGTGACGCCGACGCGTGGCGAGGTGCCGTCATTTGCTCGATTTCATCGCCTCACGCAGTGCCGCAGTCACGATCTCCAACACCTGGATGCGCGCGAAACGCTTGTCGTTGCCGGCAATAAGATTCCACGGCGCATGGCTTGCGCTTGTGCGCGCCAGCATTTCGTTGACCGCCTCGCGATACTGGTCCCATTTTTCCCGGTTGCGCCAGTCTTCATCGGTGATCTTGTAGCGTTTGTACGGCGTGTCCTCGCGTGCCTTGAAGCGCGCCAGCTGCTCTTCATTGCTGATCTGCAACCAGAACTTCTGCACGATGATCCCGGCCTCGGTCATCTGTTCCTCGAAGTCGTTGATCTCGAGGTAGGCGCGTGCCCAATTGGCGTGATTGGTGAATCCCTCGACCCGCTCCACCAACACGCGGCCGTACCAGGAGCGGTCGAACACCGTCATTCTTCCGGCGCGCGGTATGTGTCGCCAGAAGCGCCACAGGTAGTGGTGGTCCTTTTCCTCGTCGGTCGGCGCGGCGATCGGGATCACCTCGCGCAACCGCGAATCGACCGCCTGGGTCACCCGGCGTATCGCGCCACCTTTTCCGGCCGCGTCGACGCCCTCGAATACCAGCACAGTCGAGATCTTCTGCGAGTACGCGTGCCACGCCAGCTCGTTGAGTTCGGCCTGCAGTGTACGCAGCTTTGTTCGATAGTCTTCCCGTTCGATCGTCTGAGCGAGATCGATCCGGTCGAGCAGTGAGATGCGTGCCTCCGGTGCGCTGGGCAACATGTCGCCATTGTTGCCGGAGGGGGTGTCCTCGACACGCCGTTCATCGTGCGGCGCCTGGGCGATCGCTTCCTGCATGGCCCGCAACAGGATCCGACCCGTGGTCATGTTGCGGTAACGATGGTCGGTTGCCTCGATGATGTGCCAGGGCGCGCGGCCTATGTCGGTACTGCGCACCACGCGGTCGGCGACCTCCTCGAACCGCTGGTACTGTTCGCTGAACTTCGATTTCTTCGGCAGCATCTTCCAGCGGCTTCGATCGCTGCGCGCCAGGGCCTTCAGCCTGCGACGTTGATCCTTCTCCGAGAAGTGGTACCAGCACTTGACGATCATCGCGCCGTCGTTGATGAGCATGCGTTCGAGTTCGCGGATACCGCGCAGGCACTGATCCAACTTCGCGTCGTTCCAGTTGCCGGTGAATCGCTGTTCGATGGGGTGCAGATACCAGGCGCCGAAGAAAACGCCGATCTCACCGCGACGCGGCATGGCACGCCAGAATCGCCACGCCCGCGGTCTGAGCCTTTCTTCGTCGCTTTCTTCCCAGAAGGCAAAGACGTTCACGCCACGCGCGTCGAGCCATTCGTCGAGCGCGTTGACCACCTCACCCTTACCGGCGCCTTCCATGCCGGCGATGATCAGGTACACGGGTATGTTGCGCTCGCGTAGCGCTATCTGCGCCTCCAGCAATGCGGTGCGCAGATCATCCACCTCGGCCTTGTAGGCCTCCTTGCTGAGGGTGCGGCCAATCTTGGCGGTAGCGAACATGGGATCTCCTTATTTTTTTGGAAGGGCGCCGCTGATGCCGTGTTCAGCGGCAAAGTCGAGCATCCTTTGAATGGACATCACGGCGCGGTTTCGCACGTCTGGGTCGATGCTGATCGTGTTGCTGCCGTCAATCAATACCTGCTCCAGATTCTGCAGTGCGTTCATCGCCATCCAGGGGCAGTGTGCACACGACTCACAGGTGGCACCGGCCCCGGCGGTTGGCGCGGAAAGCAGTTTCTTGTTCGGCGCCATCTGGTGCATCTTCCAAAAGATGCCGTCGTCGGTCGCTACGATGAATTCCTCGTTCGGTAACTGCGCGACTGCCTTGATCAGCGCAGTCGTCGAGCCGACGACATCGGCCAGTTCGAGCACCTCCTGCGGTGATTCAGGGTGGACCAGCACGGCGGCATCCGGGTGCAGTCGCTTGAGGCGTTCCAGCGCGAAGCCCTTGAACTCTTCGTGAACGACGCAGCTACCTTTCCAGATCAGCATGTCTGCGCCGGTCTGCATCTGCACATAGTGCCCGAGGTGCCTGTCCGGTGCCCAGAGGATCTTCTCACCCTGCGCGTGCAGGTGACGGACGATCGGCAATGCGATCCCCGAAGTGACCATCCAGTCCGCGCGCGCTTTCACCGCGGCACTGGTGTTTGCGTAGACCACCACGGTGTGGTCCGGATGGGCGTCGCAAAACGCATTGAACAGATCGGCCGGGCAACCCTCGTCGAGCGAGCAGGTCGCACCGAGGTCGGGCATCAGTACACGCTTCTCCGGATTGAGTATTTTTGCCGTCTCGCCCATGAAACGCACGCCGCAAACCACCAACGTATCGGCGTCGGTCTTCGTACCATAGCGTGCCATCTCCAGCGAATCGGCGACGCAACCGCCGGTTTCCTCGGCGAGTTCCTGTAGGTCGCCATCCACGTAGTAGTGCGCGACCAGCACGGCGTTGTTGGCCTTCAGCAGGTCCTTTATGCGGCCCTTGATGGCGTCCTTCTCTTTTGCAGAGAGGATCGGCCATACAGGATGCTTGGGCACTTCGATGTGCGGCAGCCTGTGGTGCGGATGAATGGGTTGTACGCTCATTTGATGATCTCCACCCGTTTCGGGTGCCGTGCGCGATATTCCCTCGCGGGGCGGTGTTTGCCATTGCGGCGTTGTTTACCGGTTTCCTCGATCAACTCCAACGACAAAATGCGCTTGCGGAAATTGCGCTTGTCGAGCGGTTGGTTCAGTAGCGACTCGTAGACGCATTGCAGCTCGCCGAGCGTGAACGACTCCGGCATGAACTGCAGTGCAATTGTCGAGTAGTCCAGTTTGGCGACCAGCCGGCGGTGGGCCATCGCGATGATCTCGGCGTGATCGAATGCTAGTTGCGGCAGTGCATCGAATGCATGCCAACCCACGGCTGCCGCATCACTGGCGGCGCGTGGTGTCGCGATGGCATCCAAAGGGACCAGCGCGTAGTAGGTCACGCTGATCACCCGTTCGCGGGGATCGCGACCTGTCTTGCCAAAGGTGTAGAGCTGCTCCAGGTACAGCCCGCCGATCCCGGTTTCCTCCTGAAGTTCGCGCGCTGCACAGTTGTCCAGGTCCTCGTCGACGTCGAGGAATCCCCCTGGCAGCGCCCAGCATCCCTGGTAGGGCGGGTTGGCGCGCTTCACCAGCAATATGCTCAGACACCCCTCGCGGATCGTGAATACGACCACGTCGGTGGTTACCGCGGGGTGCGGGTAGGGATAGCTGAAGGTCTGTTCCGGTGCGCGCATCGTTCTAGTAAGTGTGGTCGGTACACTCATGCTAGTGTCTTCGGTACACCAATTCAATATCGATATCCGCGGATCTGGCCGCGTATCGCTTCTTCCCGGTCAAGCTTTAGGTCGCGCGGCCGATCTATGGGAAAGGCCCATTCCATTCGGTAATGCCGTTGGATTCGAACAGCACCACCTACCACGACCTGATCAGTGTGCAGTCCATACCGCCACTGCCGGTGACGGCTGCCGCCTTGCTGAAGCTGGCCGGCGATCCCGACGTCGAGATCGGTGACCTCGCGCGGGCGATCGAGCGTGATCCCGGGTTGACCGCGCGCCTCATAGGGATAGCCAATTCGGTGTTCTACGCACCACGCCGGACGGTGGTCAACGTGCACGACGCGATCGTGCACGTGCTCGGTCTCAATCTGGTGCGCAACATGGCGTTCGGCATGGCGGTGACCGGGGCCTTGTCGACCGATGCCTGCCGACGTTTCGACCTCACCGAATACTGGTTGATCGCCCTGGGGACCGCGGACCTCGCGAGCGGCCTTGCGCGCAGCGCGTCGCCGCCGCGGTCGGCAGACCCCGATGCCACCTATCTGGTCGGCCTGCTGCACAATCTTGGCGAACTGCTGATGGCGCACCTGTGGCCGACCAAGTTCGACGCCGCGCTGCGACTCACCGCCGACGGTACGTCCGGCAGCCTCGAAGAGGCCGAACGCGCCCTGATGGGAATCGACCACTGGGCTGCGGGCGCCTTTCTGGCGCGGCATTGGCAGCTGCCCGCGATCGTCGCCGAGGGCGTGACCCGGCTCGGCGACCCCCTGGCCGCGGCGAGCGATCCGCCGATGGTTCGGATGCTGCGGGCGGCGCGCAAATGGGTGGTGGGCGTTACCGCCGGGCATGTCGAGACGTTACGCGTCGCGGGCGTGGAAGAGGCGCAATGCGAGTACCGCTCGGGCGCCTTTCTCAACCGCTATGATGCGTTGACATCGCTCGCCGGCGCGCTCGGCGCCGCGTGACACGCTGAGCATTCATTCAGCAGGCCAGAGGCGGGCCGCACCGCGCACGCCGCTGCTGTCGCCGTGCATCGGGGGTATCAGCCGGGTGCGGACGACGTCGGAGAACACGTAGCGCACCCATCGTTGCGGCACGCTGTGATACAGCCGGCTGATGTTCGACATGCCGCCGCCCAGCACGATCACGTCCGGATCGAGCAGATTGATGACACTGGCCAGACTGCGCGCCATCCGGTCTACGTAGCGTCGTACACAGTCCAGTGCGCGCGCATCGCCGGCATCCGCGAGGCGGACGATCTCGATCGCCGAGTGCCGTTCGCCACCGTGCTGTGCGAAGTCGAGTGCCATCCCGGGGCCGGACAGAAAGGTCTCGATGCAGCCGTGCTTCCCGCAGTAACAGCGTGGCCCGGGCGTCTCATCGGGATCGGCCCAGGGGAGCGGGTTGTGACCCCACTCGCCGGCAATCGCATTGGGGCCGTTCAACAGTTCGCCGCGCACCACGATCCCGCCACCGGTCCCGGTGCCGACGATCACCCCGAAGACGCAGGATGCATCGACCGCGGCGCCGTCGGCGGCCTCCGACAATGTGAAGCAATCGGCGTCGTTGGCGATACGGATCGGTCTGTCGAGCGCCATCGCGAGATCGTGCTCGATCGGTCGGTCGTTCAGGCAGGTCGAATTCGCGTTGCGCAATCGGCCCGTTTGCGGTGAAGGTGCGCCGGGGGTCCCGACGCCCACGCTGCAGCGTTCACCGCGTGCGACCTCGAGGTCGCGGACCAGGCCGGCGACCGCGTCGATCGTCGCACGGTAATCACCGGCCGGGGTGGCAATCCGCAGGCGCTGACTGATCCGGTCGTCCCGTTCCAGGACGATCCCTTCGATCTTGGTCCCACCGAGGTCGATCCCGATCCGCGGCATGCGGACAGTGGTGTCAGTCGCTGCTGCCGGCGCGTACCGCGGCGGGCGCGGTCTCGTCCAGTACCTCCGGCGGATCGATCGCATCGTCCGGTGTGGCAGAGATCTCCGGGGTCGGGCGGCCCGATGGGTCGGTGAAACGGTCGTTCAGATCCTGGACGTAGTTGTCGGTGTTCTCCAGCACCTGCTGGACACGCCGCCGGTTTCGCCGACCCCAGCCCACCGGTTGGCGGCTGAAGATGCTGTGCCAGGGTTTGGTGTTGAGTCGGAATGCGTCGCGCAGACTGCCGCGCAGACCGATTTTCTGGGCCAGGCGGTCGGCGGTGCCAGACAGCGACTTCGCCGCCAGGTGGCGCACCCCGAAGTGCACCGCCAGCCAGACGAGATAGACCGCCAGGGCGGTGAAATAGAGGCTCATCGGTGACTCGCTGATCTTGTCCCACCAGGCGGCCTTCAGATGCAGGCCATCCCACTGCCCGAGACGCACCGTGGCGAACACGAACCCGCCGATGATCAGCAGCGCGGCGATCAGGTCGCCGATCAGGGTGCGTTTGCGCCACATCGCGATCATCTGCGTGACCGCGGGTACAGCCTTTTCCTCGAAGCTGCGCGCGGTCTTTTCGAGTGACCCGACGATCCGGTAGGCGCGCTCGATCTCGACCTGCTCCATGCGTTCGTGAATCTCGGCGAGGTCGGTGTCGCGCTTGCCGCGGAAACGCCGGCGCAGCGCCTCGTCGGTGATCGGGTTTGCGGCCTCTTCGTTGTAGATCGTGAAAAAGCGACCGGCCGTCAGTCCGCGTTCACCGAGCGCGCGTTGCCAGGCGGCCACCACCTCCTCGGGATTGTCTTCGCGCGCGGTGGTGTCGATCTGGTTGAGGATGTACAGGAACTTGCCAGAGTCGGCCCGGCTGATCGTCTTGCTGACGAGGTGGTCGAGCGTGTCGCGCATGGCGCCGGGTTCCGGGTGGCGGGCATCGAAGAACACCAGCACAAGATCGGAGAGATCGATGATGTGGTCGGTGATCTTCAGCGTCGAGGTGCGCTGTGCATCGGCATCGAATCCCGGGGAGTCGATCAGGATCTTGCCCCGCAGCGCCTGGCTCGGCGTGGTCTTGAGCTGCAGGTAGGCGTCTATCCGCGATCCTTCGCCGGCCGCCACCTTCTCGATCTCGCCGCTGATCTTGTAGAACGGGAAGCGGGGGTCGGAATCGAGCGCGACCCCGGGCAGGGCGTGGGTTGTTGCGTGGCTGCTGAAGCACAACACCGTAAACTTGTCGTCGACCGCCTGGTTGCCGCTGCGCTGCAGTCTGTCGCCGATGTAATGGTTGATAAACGTCGATTTCCCGGCGGAAAAGGTACCGAGCACCGAGATCAGGGGCCACCACGGTATCTGTGTGGCAAACGACTGTTCCGCATCGAACAGTCCCATCTTGTAGGCGACGGTGTCGAGTTCGCGAAAACTCTGCACCGCATTGAGCAGCACCGGGTTCTCCTGCTCGAGGTGGGCTTCGAGGTGTTTAAGACGGGTCTCTATGACTGGCCCAGCGGCGCGCATTGGACGTTGCTCCTCGTATCCTTATGTTTGGCGGTCTCGCGCATGGTACCCCTCGCGGGGTGCGAGGTGTAGGTTGCGGAGCACACAATCCATCGCCTTCCATCTGTCCCTGCAGACACCGCCCGGACGGCCCTTCGCATGCCTCGGAAAGGGTTTTGCTTTATTGCATTCGACGTGTCGGCTGGCAGATAATCGTCCCACTCAGAAACGCTCGCGACAGTCCGCAGAAAGCTGCGAATCGACATGCGAACGAGCGAAATTATCGCGCGTAATCAGGGAGTTGAAGTGGCATGGTCAATGAATCGAATGCCACGCGGCCAGGCCGGCCGGCACGCGCATCCGGGGAGGTCGCTGATTTGTCGTTGAATCCGTCGAATCAGGCACTTCCGCGCACGAATCCTGCTGAAGCGACTTTATGCCGGGCGGTACGGCCGCACCGGCGTTCGAGTTGTCAGACGCTTTAAAAGGCTAGCAAAAAGAATGCGAAAGACCCTGATCGCCACCGTTGCCGCAACGCTCGTCGTCGCGGCTGCATCGAGCACGGCGCGCGACCGCGATGTGCAGGATGTTTTTGTCGTCAAGGAATCGACCGAGATACCCACCGTGGTCGTCAGCGGCAGCGTCGTCCCCTTCAAGGAGGTGACGCTGGCCGCGCAGTTGCCGGGGCGGGTCAAGTTCATCGCCGGCATCGAGGGCGAGGCGTTCGAGGAGGGCACCACGCTGATCGCGCTCGATGAAGACGAGTTGCTGGCCAAGCGCAGTGCGGCCTATGCGCAGTTGGCGTCGGCCGATGCGCAGCTGCGTAACGCCGGGGTACAGTACTCGCGCGAACTCTGGTCGCCTCAGTCGAAGAGTGCCCCTGGCGGGATGGCGATCCCGAACCTGTTCGACCAGATGTTCACCCGGCCGGCCGAGGATTTCATGGGCCAGCGCGATCGCGGTGCCGAACGCAGCGCGGATCTGTATGCGTCGAGCACGCGCATGGAACAGGCACGCAGCGCGATGCTACAGGCGCAATCGGAGATCAGGGCGATCGATGCGAAGTTGCGGGATGCGAAGAGCCTGGCGCCGTTCGACGGGGTGATCGTCGAGAAATTCGTCGAAGAGGGCGATACCGTGCAGCCGGGGCAGCCGATGCTCAAGCTCGCCGACGTGACCTGGCTGCAGATCGAGGTCGATGTGCCGGCGCGCCTCGCACAGGGCCTGCAGCCGATGGGCGTTCTGCAGAATGCGGCCACCTTCGATGATCATCCGGAACCCGTCGCGGTGCGCGTCGCGCAGATCTTCCCGATGGCGGATGTGCAGCGTCACACGATAAAGGTGAAGTTCGACATTCCGCAGGGCGTGTCGAAACCCGGCATGTACGCCAGGGTGCAGATTCCGGACATCACGGGACCGACGAAGCACCAGCTGCCGGTTATACCGAGCACCGCGATCCGTTACCGGGGCAGCCTGCCGGTGGTGTACATCCAGAACGACCAGGGGGAGCCGGAGCTGCGCATGATTCGCCAGGGCAAGCGCCTGGACAACGGCATGACGATGGTCCTGTCCGGCATCGCCCCCGGGGATCGGGTGTATCCCAATCCCGGTCCCGACATCATGAGCAGAAGTCGCGGCGACTGAACGGCAGCGACCCACGGGTTACGGCGGCGTGCGGCAGTGCCGTACTGGCTTGACGGATTGACAGAAACGCATGAGCGACATTGAACAGCGTCCCCCAGCGGGTGGCCCGGAGGCGACCGGCCATCCGGCGAACGGTCTCGGCCTGGCCGGGAACATGGCCCGTTTCTTCATCAACTCGCCGTTGTCGCCGTTGTTGTATCTGGCGATGTTGATGCTCGGCATCCTCGGGCTGCTGGCCACGCCGCGCCAGGAGGATCCGCAGATCTCGGTGCCGATGGTCGATCTGATTGTGCAGTACCCGGGCGCCGAACCCGAGCAGGTCGCCTCCCTCGCGGTCCAGCCCCTAGAACGCATCATGTACGAGATCGAGGGCGTCGACCACGTCTACTCGGCGAGTCAGCGTGGCATGGGTATCGTGACCGTACAGTTCGACGTCGGCGAGGAGATGGAGAACTCGCTGGTCAAGGTCAACGACAAACTTGAATCGAACATGGACCGTATCCCGCCGGGCGTGATGCCGCCGTTGGTGAAGGCGAAGGGCATCGACGACGTCCCGGTAGTCACGCTGACGCTGTGGTCGGAGAAGGACTACAACGGCGACGGCGTGCCGGATGTCGATGACTCGCAGTTGCGGCGTCTGGCGCAATCGGTCATGCAACACATCAAGGAGATACCGGACACCGGCGACAGCTTCGTGGTGGGCGGACGCGCCGAACAGGTGACCGTCGAGGTCTATCCCGAGCGTCTGGCCGGATTTGGCCTCAGCCTGGCACAGGTCGCCCAGGCCATCACCGCGTCCAACGTCGAGCAGCAGATGGGCGACGTGGAGTCGGGCGGCACGCACATGATGGTCGTGTCGGGCGCTTTCCTCGAATCGGTCGAAGACATCAACCGGCTCCAGGTCGGGATCCACAACGGTGCGCCTGTCTATGTGCATGACGTCGCCGATGTGCGACAGGGCCCCGAGGACGCTACACAGACGGTCGCGTACTACACCGGCGCAGCGGCCGAGGATCCCGATCAGGCGATCAGTGTGCCGGCGGTCACCATCGCGGTGGCGAAAAAGAAAGGTACCAACGGGGTGGACGTCGCGGAGGCGATCATCCAGCGGGTCGAGAATCTGCGCGGACGACTGATCCCCAACGACGTACACGTCAGCATCACGCGCAACTACGGAAAGACCGCTGAGGAGAAGGTCAACGAACTGATCTTCAAGCTGTTCGTCGCGACCATGTTCGTATTCCTGCTGGTGTGGATCGCGTTCCGTGCGCTCAAACCCGCGTTCGTCGTGCTGTTCGTCGTGCCGGTCGTGCTGCTGTTCACCATCCTGTGCGCGATGCTGCTGGATTTCACGATCGACCGCGTGTCGCTGTTCGCGTTGATCTTCTCGATCGGCATCCTGGTGGACGACGCAATCGTGGTCGTCGAGAACATCTACCGGCGCTGGCTCGAACAAGGTCAGACCGATATGGCCACGGCGGTCGACGCGGTGCGCGAGGTCGGCAACCCGACCATCCTCGCGACCCTGACGGTCATCGGCGCGCTACTGCCGATGGGAGCGGTCACCGGCATGATGGGGCCCTACATGTTGCCGATCCCGGTGCTGGGTTCGGTCGCGATGGGCATCTCGCTGTTCGCGGCGTTCGTGTTCACCCCGTGGTTCGCTATCCACGGCATGTTCCGGCCGACGATGCACTACCTGGAAAGCGCCGAGGTTCGCGAGCTGAAGGAGGCCGAGTGGCTCGAGAGGCTCTACCGGCGTGTCCTGATGCCGATGATTCTCGACCGCAACAAGGCGCGCCTGTTCAAGCTGGCGATGTGGGGCGCGCTGATCCTGATGTGCTCGTTCTTTTATTTCAAATGGGTGGCGGTGAAGATGCTGCCACTCGACAACAAACCGGAATTTGCTGTCGTGCTCGATATGCCGGAAGGCACGCCACTTGCCGACACGGGCAACATGGCGCACGTGATCGCGGAGCGGCTGCGGCGGATGCCGGAGGTCACGGCGGCACAGATCTATGTCGGAACCGCGCGGCCTTTCGATTTCAACGGCATGGTCCGGCACTACTACCTCCGGCAGCACCCCTGGCAGGCCGAGATCCAGGTGCAGCTCCTCGACAAGACCGAGCGCAAAAGGTCCAGCCACGAGATCGCGGTCGACGCGCGTCAGCAGATCCAGCAACTGGTCGAAGGGACACGCGCGAAGTATTCGGTGGTCGAGATGCCGCCTGGTCCGCCGGTGCTGCAATCCGTGGTCGCCGAAGTGCACGGCCCCGATCCGGAGACCCGTCGACAGGTCGCGCGGGACCTGACCAGCATCTTCAGCCAGACCGAGAGCCTGCGCGACGTCGACAACTACATGCGCGAGCCTTACGAGTATTGGCATTTCGAGGTCGATCAGGAGAAGGCACAGCGGCGCGGTATCTCGGTGGAGAGCATCAACCGCGAGCTGTCGATGGCACTCGGCGGGTATGTCCTCGGCGATGTCAAACAGCGGGCGGGCCACGAGCCGATCAACATCGTGATCCAGGTGCCACTCGCCGAGCGCTCGCAGATCTCCCGCCTGGGCGATATCCTCGTTCAGTCGCCACTCAGCGGCGGCGGTGTGCCGTTGCGCGAGCTCGGCGCGTTCGAGCGGCGCACCGAGGCCGACATCATCTACAACAAAGACCTGAGGCCGGTCGAGTACGTGGTTGCCGACGTCGGAGGTCGCCTCGCGGCGCCGATCTACGGGATGCTGCAGGTGGAGGACAAGCTCGCCGAGTTGGGTTGCCGTACCCCCGACGGGGTCGACCTCTGCGATCATATCTACTATACAGGCCCGCCCCCTGACGACGCCTATTCGGCGATCGAATGGGCGGGCGAATGGACGGTCACCTATGAGACCTTCCGGGATATGGGCATCGCGTTTGGTGCCGCACTGATATTGATCTACATCCTGGTGGTCTGGGAGTTCGGCAACTTCCGGATCCCCGCATTGATCATGGCTCCGATCCCGCTGACCCTGCTCGGGATCATCCCGGCGCACACGCTGTTCTTCCAGATGGGGTGGGGTGGCGAGTTCACCGCAACGTCGATGATCGGCTGGATCGCGCTGGCCGGTATCATCGTGCGCAATTCGATCCTGCTGGTCGACTTTTCGGTCCACCGCATCCAGGAAGGCGATTCGGTGGTCGATGCGGTGATCTCCGCGTGCAAGACGCGGACGCGGCCGATCCTGATCACCGCGCTGGCGCTGGTGTGTGGCTCTTCGGTGATCTTTTTCGACCCGATATTCCAGGGTATGGCGATATCGCTCGCCTCAGGCGTGTTGGTCTCCACGCTGTTGACCCTGGTCGTGATTCCGCTGGGCTGCGTGGCGGCCTCGGATTCGCTTTGCGCCGTGGCCGGCACCAACAAGTGCCGCAAGTTTTCCGAAGGGCAAGGTCCGGAAGGGGGCCCTGGCGGGCCACAGGGTGCCGGTACCAAGGTCGGAGATCCGCTCTGGGTGAAGGCCTGGAGTGGATTCGCCAGCGTGCTGTTCGGCGTGGTCGGGCTGCTCGCGGTGCTGTTTGGCGGACTTGCACGATTGTTGCGCTCCAGGAAAAAGCCGGTGAGCGACAAGGCGGCGAAAGAGGCTATCGTTGCGTCCGAGTCGGCTGCACGACCGCCGGCGGCGCGGGGTGTCGAGGTGCAAACGGGACGCCGGGCGGGTGACTCGGCCGCCGTGCACAGGTCTGGGGAAACCAAGGCGCCAGCCGCAAGGCCTGCTGCCGGCGAGTCCACCGCGACCAAGCGCGCAGCGACCAAATCCGTAGCGACCAAGTCCGTCGAGACCAAATCCGCAGAGACCAAATCCGCAGAGGCCAAGTCCGCAGAGGCCAAGTCCGCAGAGGCCAAGTCCGCAGAGGCCAAATCCGCAAAGGCCAAGTCCGCAGAGACCAAGTCCGCAGAGACCAAGTCCGCAGCCAAGTCCACTGCCGCCAAGTCCGCAGCGACCAGGTCCGCAGTGACCAGGTCCAGAGCCAAACCCGCAGCTGGCAAGGCCAAGGGCACTGAGCCGCCGGCGAAGAAAGCAACTGCGCGGCGTTCCGGCGGTACGCGCGTCGTGCTGAAAAAGCAGCCTCCGGAATCCTCCGGCGCCAACGCCAACGAGCCCCAGGTGGCAAAGCGCCCTTCGCGTGAGTCGGCATCCGGCAAGAAACCTGCGGCGTCACCGGCATCCACTCAGACCGGCATTCCCTCAACTAGAAAAAAAGGTTCCGGAAGGCGGGGTATCCAGTTGAAAAGTCTGGGAAAACCTGACGGAGACGGTCTAAACTAAGAGCAGGCGTGGAGTCTTGCCCGTCGGCGTCGATGTCGTCGCACCAGACGCTGGCGGCAGGAAACGTTGCGGAGGCGACACACCTTGCTCGCGCAGCTACACAGCTTGGCTATCCGATACGCAAGCTCGATGCTCGTAATGCTGGGCCTGGGGGCGGTTTTGCCCGCTGAAGCCGCTTTCGCGAACCATGCGCCACTCACGCACACCGCTTATCGCGGGGTGCAATGGGCGCGCACCGCTCACGCATTCCGTCCCGTTGAGGCCGCACGCATCCTGCGTGGCGCGCCGATGCCGGTCCGGCGCGACAGCGGTGTGGGGCATACGCGGTCCTCGTTGCCGCAGCGGCGCGCCGGTGCACGCAAGGCAGTGCCGATCACGCGGGGACAGGAATTGGGATTGCGTTTTCGACCGGATGAGCGCGAGTCTCCCTATGCGGTTCCCGCACCCTATGCCGGCGATGCGCCGGGCGACGCCGCCGCGCGTGATCTGCAATCGCAGTTTCGGCCGATCGAAAAGAAACACCGCCGTACCTACGAGGAGATGCAGGCCGAAAATGTCCAGCCGGTGCCGATGCCGGCGCCGATATTGCCCTATCCCTCGTTGCCGCCTCCGCCGGCGTTCGTTCCGTTCTGGCCAAACTGAGCAGATTTGGACGCACTGTCGTGCGGCGCCTGCCGAGCAGCGTTGCATTCCCGACTTTGTGGCTGGCAGAGGGCGGGTGACCAAGGTCCTTTCCGCCGAATCGAATATTATAAGTTTCTGAAAAATAAATAGAAATTTATTCCATCCCTGACAATCCACAGACCGCAAACAGTTTCCCCACGGTTTTCCACAGCTTTTATACACAAGATATTGTGGTTGACTCTCCAAGGACAGCGTATATATTGTGCCTCAAGGTCAGATCCGGACATACGTGCGGGTGGGGCGACCTGGAGGGGGTTCTGTGGCGGTGCGGACGCTTGGCTTCGGATTGATGCTCGGGCTGACAAACCTGGCTGCCATCACGCTCGCCCCGCTGTCTTCGGCACAGGCTGCGTATCCGGGATGGTCGAGCTATTCGGCGCCCGCCAATCGACCGCAATTCCGACCCGTGCATCGTTCGGAGAGGACAACAACGGCGCGTTGGCGGCCTGCCGCGATCGCTGTCGCGAGGTCACGCAGTGTACCGGGACAATTTGCCGGGATGCCGCGTTTGCACAGCCGATTG
Source organism: Chromatiaceae bacterium (assembly GCA_024235395.1). NCBI lineage: Bacteria > Pseudomonadati > Pseudomonadota > Gammaproteobacteria > Chromatiales > Chromatiaceae > Chromatiaceae bacterium. The sequence continues at coordinate 819,745 of JACKMK010000001.1, read as the reverse complement.
ATCGTCGCGCCGACGACACCGATTCCGAATGCCGCGCGCAGCGAAGCGGTGTCGCGAGGTTCGGCCAGGTTCCGGCCGCTCGAACGTTCGGGCACGGACAGGTCGTCAGGTGTCGAGCGGCCGACAGAGTCGGTTTCGGTCGACGCCCTGCACGCCCAATTCCGCCCTCCCCAGGTGCGCAAACCGGCGTACCGCAGCCCCTATTCATCGGGTTGGCAGCCGCATCACGCAGGGACGGGGATGACATACGGTTGGTCGAGCGCACCGATGGTCACGGCTTATCAAGGCGGCTTCTGGCCGCGCTGGTGAGTCGAGCGTTTGCCACGAGTCCCGCGGGTCGGCAGCGACTGTCTGCACGACGCCCTCTAATGAACAGACTATGAGAGAAGACGCATGAACTTGAAGAAACACGCACTCGCAGTAGGAGGCGCGTTCCTGCTGACCGGCTCGTCGCTGGTCTCCGGGCAGGCATTCGCGTTCGGATCAGAATGGCGACCGGCGACCGGCTACGCCGCAGGCGGCCCCGGTACGCCGGCGGCCTATCAGCGGATCGCGAATGTACCGAGATTCCGCCCCTATTCGGCATCTGGCCCCAACCGCTATCGTGATCGGGTGGCCGCTTTGCGGTCCGAGCCACGTCCGAACTGGGCCATGGCGGCACCACGTTACGCCACGGCACCCGCATACCCGGCCTACGGGCCACCGCCTCAACCCTATGTCATGCCTATGCCTATGCCCATGCCCAGCGGAGCACCGGGATGGGCGCAGCCGTTTAGCGGAATGGCTCAGGTCTGGCAGGAGCAGGTGCCGATGTTTGCGCGTCAGTTCGCGTGGCGCCCCGCGGATTCCCAGCCGTGGTCTGGGAATGCGATGCCGCCCATGCAGCCCGCCTGGCAACCGTACGCCGCATCACCGCCCACCGGGTATCCATTGCGGCCTGATTTTGCAAGCAATGCGCCGGCCGGGTATGCCGGCTGGCGCACGCCGACCGCGGGTCCGGCGGCACCCTACGGCTATCGTGCGCCCGGCTATACTGCTGGTCGGCAGGCGTCGTTCAGGCCTGGCGATCGGACCGGTTGGTCGACGGCGGTGCCGCATTATGCGCAAGCGGCGCCGAGTGTCGGGCGTCCTGCCCCGGGGCAATGGCGTCCCGAGCCCGTTGCGACCCAGGTCGGCTGGCGTTCCACTTCGTTTCGACCGGTTGGCTACGGCCAAAGCAGCGCCGCCAGAAACGCGCGCTTGGCCGGCTCGAGCGATGCGTCGCAAGGTCTGCCGGGTTGGTTGACGACCTATCAGGAGACCGATGTGTCGGCTGGTTGCGCCTGGTGCGAGGGCACTTGATATCTAGTCTTTAAGGATCTGAATGATCACGGTAATCGGGACTCTCAAGGGCGGATCGGGCAAGAGCACAGTCACCTTCAATCTTGCGATCTGGCTGGCAATGGCCGACCGTGACGTCGCGGTGATCGACGCCGACCCACAGGCGACCCTGACCGATGTACTGGAGGTCAGACGCGAAGAGGGTTATTTACCCATGGTCGAGAGCCTGGATGCGGCGATGATGGGTGATCGTTCGAAACTGCACGAACGCGACGAGGTGTTGATCGACGTGGGTACCGCGTCGATGGACAACCTCAGGCAGGCGGTGACGATCGCCGATCGACTGCTGGTGCCGGTACCGCCGAGTCAGGCCGACATCTGGTCGACGCAGCGTTTCCTCCGCTTCGTGGACTCCCTGACCGGCAATGACCGGCCCGAAGTCCTGGGTTTCATCAACCGCGCCGACACTCATCGTGCAGTGAGGGAGTCTGACGAGGCGGCCGCCGCCTTGGTGTCTCTGCCCGGCATTCGCTACCTCAAGCCTCGTTTGTCGCAGCGCACCGTCTACCGGCGCGCGTTCAGCGAGGGACTGGCGGTATTCGAACAGGAACCACGCGGCAAAGGGGCTGCGGAATGGAACGCCCTGGCGGCGGTGTTATACGCTGACCTGCTTTCGTGAGTCGGTTGGTGCGCGGCAGCAGTTTTTTGGGCGGGGTAGGGAACTGGCTCGCCTGTCACCTGGTGATATTGACCCTGCTCGGGTTCGTGCTCGCCGGTGTCGCGCTGTTCCTTCCCGCCGAGGTGCGGCAATCGCAGGGGGCGGGCGAAACAGACATTGCCCCCCACGCTGTGTTGCGGGGCCCAGACCGACCGTCGGTTGTGACCACGGAGCCGGCATCGCGCGCCGCCGGCGACAAGGGAGAGCCCGCTGCGAGACAACCGAAGCTGATAGGCGGCAGCCTGTCAAACCGCCATGGCGCCGGGTCTCTGGAGGAAGCAGCGGGCCGGCACCCGGACAGCGGATTCCGTCCCATGGGCGAACAGACGCCCGATGCCCCATCGATGCCGGATCGAGCGCAGTTGGTGCAGGCCGCGAGGCGCGCCTTCTGGAATGGTGAATTCGAGCTCGCTGAAGCCACTTACATGGATCTGCTGACCTACTTTCCCGGTGATGCCGATGCATTCGGGGAGCTTGGCAACCTGTACCACGCGATGGGCAGGCGTCAAGCTGCCGGCGATGCGTTCTACGAGGCGGGCGTGCGCCTCAAGTTGTCCGGGCAAAGCGAAAAACTACATGCGGTTATCAGCTATTTGGAGGAACAGTCTGATGATCGCGCGGCACAGTTGAGGGAATGAAATGACTGTCCCGGCCACAGTCATCGCCTGGCCTCGACGGGCGCTCATTAACGCTGCTTATATCTTTCATTGAGGTATTCATGGTAAATTAAGCATGTTCCGATAAACGTGCCAGAGGGTGTGGACGTGAGCAACGCAGAAGAAGTCGCGGACGGCGTCGTCGATGCCAACGCGGAATATGCAAAGCTGTCCGAGGTATTCGAATCCAGTGCCAGACGATGGGAGCTGATCGTCTACCCGTCGCTGTTCGCGTTCATCATTCTCGCGGCATATGGTTTCTATCTGGTGTACAACCTCGCCAAAGACGTCCACTACCTCGCGATCAGCGTCGATTCGAACATGACCACGTTGTCCGGCAACATGCAGAACGTCTCGGAAAACATGGGTCAGTTGACCGCGAATATCCGTGCGATGACCGTCACCATGGATTCGATCGACAACAAGGTGGCGACCCTTGAGCCGATGTTGGCGAATCTCGACTCGATGGACGGCGCGATCCAGTCGATGACCCACGCGACCCACACCATGGGTCGGGCGACTCAGTACATGCAGGCGGACATGGGGCGCCTGAGCTACAGCGTCGGGCGACCGATGTCGTTCATGAATGCGTTCATGCCGTGGTGATCTAGCCGGTCGCGATCTGGTCGGCAGGCATGCGGGGCCCGGTGCGGGCCCTTTTCATTTCCCCAGGTTTGCGGACAGCGGCGCACACAGGGTCTGCGCCGCCCGGGACCGTACGGCAATTGCTGCGTGAGCCCCCGCCGCGGGCGTCTCAGACCTGTTCTTCGTGATCACCTTCGAACGAGATGGTGCTCGAGGGCTCCTGCAGGAAATATCCCTGGATGTAGTTGACCCCGATGTTCCAGAGGATCGCGAGACTGCCCGCATCCTCGACGCCGCTGGCGATGGTCTTGTAGCCCGCTTCCTGCAGGGTCGTGTTGGTTTTGGTCATGCGCTCCTGTTGCGCATTGTTGGTCGCGAGGTCGCGCATAAAATCTGGTGATAGCTTGACCACGTCGACTTCCATGTGTTTCAGCAGTGCGTCGGCCGATTCGATATCGTTGAAGTTGCTCACCGCGATGCGGCAATTGATCTTCTTCAATCCGGTGATCAGCTCGCGGGCCGGTTGCAGCGCGGTGCGCAGGTCTCCCTCACGGAACTGGAACACCAGCCACGAGCCCTTGGCACGGAATTCCCTCAGGCAGTCACAGATCCACAACAGCATCGAATCGTCCTCGATACCGGCGCGGGAAATGATGATGTGGAAAATGATCTTCTTGCCGTCACGCCGATGATTGGCCAATTCGCGGATCGCGTTGCGCACCACCCAGCGGTCCACCTCGGCGAGCCGGCTCGCATCGCGCGCCGGTGACAGAAAGCCTTCGGGCTCGAGTTCCTGGCCCTCTTCGTCGATCAGTCGCAGGTACACGGAGTAGTTCTCCCGCGTGTCGCCCTGCAGGCTGACGATCGGCTGGTACTTGAGTCGGAAGCCGTCGTTGGCCAGCGCATTGTCGATCAGTTTCACCACCGCGGCGTCGGCTTCGCCGAGATGCGACGTCTCGCCCGGAACCTGGTCGTTGTAAAAAACGACCTGGTTCTCACCCTCGGCACGGGCCATGCCGGTCGCGCGGCAGGAGCGATTCACCAATTCGTGTGCGCTGATCTCGGTGCCTTTCTCGGACCGTGTCACGCCGATCGAATAGACCGGTTTGATCGGTGAGTCCTGAATGCTCTTGAACGCATGGCTGCGCAGGTTGTGCAGGCAGCGCTCGGCGACTTCCAGCGCCGGCTCATTGTCGTCGCACAGAATCATGAAATCGTGGTCGCCGAAGCGGGCAATCGTGTGCGCGTCGGTTACGGTTGCAGACAGGACCCCGGCGACTTCGGTGAGCATCTGCTCGGCACAGCCGAAACCGCAGTTCTCGCGCATATGCGAGTAATTGGTGATCGACAGCTGCACGAGCGAATGGCCTGTTTCGACGCCTTGCGGGCCGCTGATCATGGCCTCGAGGCGTTCCATGAACGACTGGCGATTGAAAAACCCGGTCTGCGCGTCGCGGCTGGTCAGTTCCTCGATCTTCTTCTGCAACGCGAGGCTCTGGCTCTGGTCGCGGATCATCACCTGGGTACAGAGCTCGCCATCGATGCTGGCCGGGGAGAATTCCATCCGCGCATCGAACGGCTCGCCTTCCGCTGTGACGCAACGGAATTCCTCGGCGTGTCGACCGGTCTCGTTGATCTTGCGCAGTGCCGCTTTGAACTGGGTTCGGGATTCGGCGTCGATCATATCCATGATCGGAAGGCCGTCGAGTTCGTCGGCCGTCTCGTAGCCGAACAGCTCCAGGTAGGCATGATTGGCCGTCAGGTGCATGCCCTCGTGGATATAGGCAATCGCATCGCGCGAGCTCTGCACCAGGAGGTTGCTGCGTTCCTCCGCCTCGCTCAGTTGGCGCTTCAGGCGCGCCAGTTCCTGCTGCCACAAATGGCTCTGGTGCTCCCGGCGTATCGCCAGGGCAACATGGTCCGGGTCGTCGATATCGATGAAATCCTGCAATGCGTGGTCGAGCGCCAGGGGTTTCATCGTCTTTCTGTCGGTGCCGACCAACAGTAGGCTTGCCCGCGGGCTGAGTGCCCGTACCTTCGCGACCACCTGAGTGACGGGAACCGATGCGGAGTCGGCATTCACCACGACCAGATCGCAGATCTCGCCACTCAGCTGTTCGTCGAGCGAGGCGAGGTCGTCGGCAGTCTTCAGATGCGCGGCCTGGCCCTGATTGCGCAGCGCGTTGGCAAATCCGTCGGCCACGTTAAGCGGACATCCGACGACCAGCATCTCGACTGGCGTACCGCCGCTCTCAAAGCTTTGAATTGCGCGTTCCGCGTGGACGGCCATAGATCCCATTGTCCTTGCTGGTCAGCAAAGTAACTTTCGGGCCACGGTAACAGCGCCGGGGCATCGCATCAAAGACTGTTCCACAGTTCGCTGAATTCGTCGAACGGACTGTCACCGTCCTGGTTTTCGTCCTGCTCCAAGCGGACCAGCTCGAAATGGTAGCGCGCGAAAGCGCTGCTGAATTCGACCAGCTTGGTCAATCGGATCAGTTGTTCCCTGCCGGCCATCGACAGCAACAGATCAACCCCGGTTTCCAGACTCATCGCGCTCATCACCAGGCTGGCGGTCGCATTGCTCGCGGGGTCCGTATCATTGATCACCAGGCATTTGTAAGAAGGTGTCCGGGTGCGTCCTGCCGTCTTGCCTGCTTCGCGGACGTCGGCGGCCTCGCAGCGCGTCGAGATCACCTCGAGCCCCAGATCGAGGGCTTGATCAGGCTGCTGCTTCATCCAGCGGATGACGCCGAGGCCATAACGGCGCCGATCGGAGGGTGACTCGACCCCGATCAGTTCGCCAATCTTGACCTTGGGTATCTGCTCTCCCTGCCAGCGTATGCAGTAACCGCCCGCGCTCTCGTTCACAGTTTTCACCGCGTGGCGGTTTTCCTCCGGCGCTGGTGCTTCCGGCTGAGGATCGGGCTCCCGGCGGACCTCCGGCTGGGGTGGTGGGACCACCGGCCCGCGGCTACCGACAAGGAAGCTGTCGTGAAACATCTCGTCGTTGACGAATTCGCTGTCGAGCGGGGCCAGGGACGCATTCTCGAGGCTGCCGCTGGACCATTTCAGCCGATTGCGCGGCGTGGCTGGGCGCGGCTCCGACTCTTCCAACGTGAACAGGGGCGCACGGGTCGTGGCGTACGGGGGCTGGTCCTCTGCCTGGAGGTTGCCATAGATCGCGTGCAGTCCGGCTACCACGTGCAGGTCGAAGTTCAGTTTCGTACGCACGAAACGCCGATCCGGTGGGCGGCTCCAGGCCATGATCAGCAGGCGAATCAGCGGCCGCGTCAACACCTGCTTGCCGGTTTGCAGCCCGGAGCGATTGTCCCAGGGGGCCTGTTCGAAGTCGCTGCGCAGTTTCTTCAACAGTTCGCGGACGTCGAGAATGGCGATCCGTTTCCCCGGCACCGGCGTGCGCAGGGAATTGTGCATCGGTGAGGAATCGGCCCAGAGATCGACGTTGAACCGGCCGAGGCTGGTACCGCCGTCGTCGCGGTCGAGGATCACGGTGTACTGTGACCACTCCGCCAGATGTGAGAACAGCAGCTGCGCGTGGCTCTGTCGCAGGCGATGGGGTGTCGCACTCGCAAACAGCATCAACGCCTTGAACTGGTCTTCGATGGTCGTGCTGCCCTGAGCGTTTCTGCCGTCGTCGGGTTTGACCGGTATGTCGTGGATATGGTTTTGCGACGCGTAGGCATACACGCTGTTGATCTCGCGCCAGATGCCCTCCGGCCATCCCGCATAGACCAGCGCGTTCTGATACAGGATCTGGCCAAGATAGGTCAGCGTTCGATGCAGCGCGATCACCAGCAGCCGGCGATCGAAGTTGGCGCTGTCCCCGGAGATCATCCGCTCGACGATCACCTTGTACGATATCGCCAGCTCCTTCTGCAGTTCACGCGCCAGCGACGAGGTCTTTGCACCCTTGGGTGACAGTGGTAGACCGACATCCACGTAATACTTCTGGAGATTGCTGGTGATGTATTCCACCGGTGGTCGGAACTTTTCGACGGTCCTGGCGCGCAGCAGGTCGGGCACCTCGATGCGGTTGAATTCGACCAGTGTGCTGAACACGCGCCGCGCGGTCTCGCCGATATTGGCCATCGGCAGCGCCTCGAACCAGGCCTCGGTCTCCTTGGGGTCGAGCAAGAGGTTGTCAGGTTTGGCAGCGGACTGTCGCGGGATCTGCAGTCCGAGCAACGGGCGTGCCGCAGCATCGGACGACTGAGCCGATGCCGGTGAGTTAGGTTTTTCGTCGATTTCGGTCAAATTGGCCGCCAACACTGGGTATCTGATTGTCTTATCCGGCCCGGTGTGCTGCTGCGTCGAAATCATGTCACCGCAGTGTCCGGCGACATAAGTCTCTGCTACCGCTCAATTCTAGCCACTTGCCGCCGATTAATGCAGCCCCGGCCAAGCTCCCGGGTACGTCAAATCGGAACCTTGAACGGCTCGCCGGCCGTTTCGCGCACGATACGCGGCACCAGGTAACCCGGCAGACGCGCGCGCAGTTCCCGGTAGATCGGCGCCACGTGTGCCTGGGGGACGTCGAAATGCGCCGCACCGGCCACCGGATCGAGCAGGTGGAGGTAGTAGGGCAGCACGCCGATGCCGAACAACGATTCGCTCAGATTCACCAGCGTATCGGCATCATCATTGATGAACTTGAGAAAAACCGATTGGTTCAGCAGGGTGACGCCGGCCTCTTTGAGACGCCGCATCGCGTCGCCAAGTTCCGGCGATATCTCGTTCGGGTGGTTGGCGTGAATCACGCACACAGGCGTCAGTCGTGTGCCCGCCAGCGTCGCGACCAGCCGCTCGGTGACCCGATTCGGCAGGACCACCGGGAGACGGGTATGGATACGCAACCGGCGGAGGTGCGGGACGGCCCGCAGCCCGTCGACCAGTTGCTCCAGCCGGCTGTCGGAGAGACTCAACGGGTCGCCTCCGCTCAGGATCACCTCGCGGACATCCGGCATGCCTTGCAAGGTCTCCAGCGCCTGCTGCCACTGGCCGAGCGCAGACAGTTCGGCGTACGGGAAGTGCCGTCTGAAACAATAGCGGCAGTGCACCGCGCAGGCGCCGGTGGTCACGAGCAATGCCCGTCCGTTGTATTTGTGCAGCACACCGTGATCGCGTGAGGCGGCCAAGTCGCCGACCGGGTCGGCGAGGTAACCCGCCGTGGTTCGCTGTTCGATCTCCCGCGGCAGCACCTGGGCGAGCAACGGGTCTGCGGGGTCGCCCCGGCGCATCAGTCCGACATAGTGGCGTGGGACGCGCAGGGGGAAATCGGCCCGGTCGAGGCGGACGCCGGGCAGCTGGTCCGGCACGAGTTCCAGCAGTCTCAGCAGTTCACTGGGATCGCCGACAGCGTCGGCGAGTTCGCGCTGCCAGGGTTCTGTTTCCAAGCGCAGGGGCGAAGGGTTTATCATTGTGGGCTTTGTTGTTTCAGCGTTTGATGAGGATCGAATGGCGACTTACAGCACGAACGAATTCCGCGGTGGTCTCAAGCTGCTGCTCGACGGTGACCCTTGCACCATTATTGAAAACGAATTCGTCAAGCCCGGCAAAGGCCAGGCGTTCAACCGCGTGAAAATTCGCAATCTGAAGACCGGTCGGGTGCTCGAAAAGACCTTCCGTTCGGGCGAGACCGTCGAGGCGGCCGATGTCGTCGATCGCGATCTCCAGTACCTGTACAACGACGGTGAATTCTGGCACTTCATGGATACCGGCAGCTTCGAACAATACCAGGTGGACGCGAATGCGCTGGGTGATGCGGTGAAGTGGATCAAAGAGCAGGACCTGTGCATGGTCACGCTGTGGAATGGCGCTCCGATCGCGGTCGAGGCTCCGAACTTCGTGGTGCTGGAGATCACCGAGACCGACCCGGGGCTGAAGGGCGACACTTCGGGTGGTGGCGGCAAGCCGGCGACGCTGGAGACCGGCGCCGTCGTGCGCGTGCCGCTGTTCATCCAGAGCGGCGAAAAGATCAAGGTCGATACCCGGACCGGCGAGTATGTCAGCCGCGTCAAGGACGAATAATCTCCTGACCAATGGCGAGTGGCGTCCCGGCGCGGACCTGCGCACGCTGCGCACGCGCGCCACGATGCTTGCAGAGCTGCGCCGGTACTTCGCTGCGAACCAGGTGCTCGAGGTGGAGACGCCATTGGCGGGTGCCAGCGCCGGGACCGATCCGTCGCTGGAGCCACTGACCCTGCAATATCGCGGACCGCTTTATCCGGCAGGCAAAGAGCTTTATCTGCAGACCTCGCCGGAGTTCGCGATGAAGCGTCTGCTGGCCGCCGGCAGCGGACCGATCTACCAGGTCTGCAAGGCGTTTCGCAACGGCGAGGCCGGACGTCTGCACAATCCGGAGTTCACGATCCTCGAGTGGTATCGCCCCGGATTCGGTGTCGGCGACCTGATGGACGAGGTGGCCGGTGTGCTGCGCCTGGCGCTGGCACAACCCGAGCTGGCAGTCGAACGACACCCCTATGACCAGTTGCTCGGCGAGGTGGCCGGTTGCGACGCGCTCGCGGCGACCGCCGAACAACTGCGCGGTGTGGCATTGCAACGCAACATCCTCGGTGCCGAGTCCATGCAGCTGGACGCCGACGGTTGGCTCGATCTGCTGTTCAGCCACCTGGTCCAGCCGCACCTCGGTCGCACCTGTCTCACCTTCGTGACGGACTACCCCGCCAGCCAGGCGGCGCTGGCGCAACTCAATCCCGACGGTCGCACCGCCGCACGCTTCGAGGTGTTCCACCGCGGCGTCGAACTGGCCAACGGCTTCCTCGAACTCAGCGATGTCGACGAACAGGCGGCGCGCTTCGAGGCCGACAACTGCCACCGGCGGGGTAGTGGGCGGCCACCCGTCGTCGTCGATCGGCGCCTGCTGGCCGCGCTGCAGCACGGGCTACCCGACTGTGCCGGCGTTGCCGTCGGCCTGGACCGCGTGCTGCTGCTGCGGATCGACGGGACGGACATCGACGAGGTGATCAGCTTCTCCCTGCAACGCTGCTAGCGGCTGGCCAGGCGGCCGCCAGCCGCGTCGCATGCGGATCGTCAATGCATTGGAACGGCGGGCCGCGCGATCATTCGCGCATGTTGCGATATCTCTCGATCTTCCTTGTTGCGACGCTGGCGGCATGCGGTGAAACGCCACCCGCGCAGGCGCCGCTTTCCATGCACGATCTGGCGCAACAGGGCGAGACCGAGCAGCTGTTGCAGTTGATCGATCCGGAACACCCGGTCGACCACCGCGATGTCTGCGCGCGCACACCGCTGATGCTGGCAGCTCAGTATGGCCATCGCGACACCGTCACTCAGCTGCTGGCCGCCGGGGCAGGTGTCGATCTGCGCGAGCACGGCGAATATACCGCGTTGATGTTGGCGGCCGGCAGCGGTCACGTCGAGGTGGTGCGCCAACTAGCGGCGGCAGGCGCCGCGATCGATCAGGTCGAAACGACACGTGGCTGGACCGCGCTGATCTGGGCCAGTGTCAACGGACATCGGGAGACGGTACAGGCGCTGTTGGAACTGGGTGCTGATCGCCGTGTACGGGACCGCGACGGCCGTACCGCGCAAGCCTGGGCGGCAGCCCAGGGTCATCCGGAAATCGCCGCCCTGCTGTGACGGGTGCTCAGTCGTTGCGGATCGGTTCGCCGATCATTTCGCCCATGCGCAGGCTGCTTCCGGGTCCGATGTCGGCCGACCAGTTCGCGGCGTCGCGCGGTAGCAGGACGATCACCGTCGAGCCCATGTTGAATCGACCGATCTCCTCGCCGGCGGCGAAGTGCCGGCGCTGCGCGCCCTGATAGACCCATCGGGTCGGCTGCCCGCGGCGCTCCCGCACCTCGCCATGCCAAACGGTCTCGATACTGCCGACGAAGATCGCGCCGACCAGAATCACCGCCATCGGGCCCAGATCGGTCTGGAAATAGCAGATCACGCGCTCATTGCGCGCGAACAGGCCGGGAACGAGCTGGGTCGTGGCCTCGCTGACGCTGAACAGATCGCCGGGTACGAAGACCATCGACTCGAGCGTCCCCGCGAACGGGATGTGCACCCGGTGATAGTCGCGCGGCGAAAGGTAGATGGTCGCGAACAGCCCGTCTTGAAATGAGGCCGCCATGCTGCGGTCACCGGCCAGCAGCGCCAACAGGTCGAACCTATGCCCCTTGGCCTGCAGCAGCGAAACGCCGTCGATCGGGCCGATCTGGCTCACCTTGCCGTCGGCCGGCGACATCAACATCCCCTCGGCGAGCGGCCGCGTGTCCGGTTTCAGCGCGCGCGTGAAGAACGCATTGAAGCTTGGGTAGGCGGTGGCATCCGGCTGCTCGGCCTCCTGCGTGTCGATACCGTAACGGCGGCCGATCTGGCGAATGAGCAGGTTTTTCAACCACGGCGTGCGTGCCCGTGCGAGGCGGTACATCCCGGCAGCAAGCAGGTGTTGTGGCAGGACCCGCAACAACGCGGTCGATAGATGGTCGAGCAGACCGGGTGGTTTGGAGGATGACATTGGGTAATTATTCCACGAAGCCGACGACACCGGCGATGTTGCGTGCCATGACAGCGGCCGGTTCCATCGGGATCCGCGCCCAGGCACGGTGCTTTGGCGCGACCAGGACGCCGCCCGCGGTCCCTTCGGAGCACCAGATGGTGCCGTGCGGCTGGATATCAAGCTGTTGCGTGACCGCATCCAAGGACCCGGCATCCGCAGTCACCACGTCGACCCAGTTCACGCCGCCGGTGAACGCCGCGATCGCGTCGCTCCCCGGTCGATCGTAGGCCAACAGCGTGAGACGCAGCTTCGCCTGAACCTTGGGCCAGGCGGCGAGGCGATTGACGACCAACGCAAAATGCCGCAGCAGTTCACGACACGCCGGTTGGCGCGTGTCGACCGCCAGAAACAGGCGCCAATGTCGGTTGTCAAACCCGATCCCGAACTGCTCTGGGTAGGTGATCGGGCGCCCCTGGTCGAAGACCTGCACCGACAGACCCTCCAGTGGCCGCCGCTGCCAATACTGGCCGGCGTAATAACCGACGATGATGCTGGCGAGCGCGGCGACGATCAGCAGCAGGCGGGAACGCGGTCGCCGACGCCGAGCCCGGCGCATGGGCTTCAGGCGGCCAGGACCTTTTCCGCCGCCGGCAGTGCGACGCCGTGGTTAACCGGTGCGCCGATATCCGCAAGTACACCGTCGAGGGCCCCCAGGCAACGGGTGATGTTTTCGATGCGGCTGCTGTAGCCCATCAGCCCGATGCGCCACACCTTACCGGCCAGTTCACCCAGTCCGGCGCCGATCTCGATATGGTGTTCGTCGAGCAGCCGGGTGCGCACGGCCGCATCGTCGACGCCTTGCGGGATCCACACGGCGTTGAGTTGCGGCAGTCTGTGCGCTTCGTCGACCACAAAGCCGATGCCCATCGCCTCGAGACCGGCCTTCAGCGCCTCGTGATTGCGCTGGTGGCGCGCCCAGCCGTTTTCCAGGCCTTCTTCGCGCACCATCAGCAGAGATTCGTGCAGCGCATACATCGCGTTGACCGGCGCGGTGTGGTGGTAGGCCCGGCGTGAGCCGTTGCCCCAATAGCCCATTACCAGGTTCATATCGAGGAACCAGCTCTGCACCTTGTGCTGACGGTTGACGATCTTGTGCTGGGCCCGCTCGCTGAAGCTGACTGGTGAGATGCCCGGTACGCACGAGAGACACTTCTGGGTGCCCGAATACACCGCGTCGATCTCCCAATCGTCCACCAACAGCGGTGTGCCGGCCAGCGAAGTCACGGCATCGACGATCGCCAGGCAGTCGTGGCGGTGGGCGAGTTCGACCAGCGTCTTGGCGTCCGACTGCGCGCCGGTCGAGGTCTCTGCGTGTACGAACGCGACCACCCGCGCATCCGGGTTGGCAATCAGCGCGTCTTCCAGTTTCTGCGGGTCGACCGCCTGTCCCCAGGGGTCCTGCACCAGGACGGCCTGGCCTCCGCAGCGCTCGACGTTTTCCTTCATACGTCCACCGAAGACGCCGTTCTGGCAGACGATCACCTTTTCGCCGGGTTCGACCAGATTGACGAAACAGGCCTCCATGCCCGCCGAACCGGGCGCAGAAACCGGCATGGTGAGCGCATTCTGTGTCTGCAACACGTATTGCAGCAGCGCCTTGACCTCGTCCATCAGGTCGATGAATTTCGGGTCCAGGTGGCCTATCGTGGGCCGGCCGAGTGCTTCGAGGACCCGCGGCGGCACGTCGGAGGGGCCGGGACCCATCAGGGTGCGGAGCGGTGGGTGGAAGGCGCTAGTCGGCATGGCGAGACCCATTGGCAATCGTGAATGAGCCAGCGAGTATAGTGACCGGCACAAAAAGCAATCAAGCGCAATACGGGTCGGATTGGCCCGGTCTTTGGGCGGTAGTAGCGGAGTTGGGGCAATGACAGAAAAGTTCGACCGGACAGATGCGGAGTGGCGCGAGACCTTGTCCGAGGAGCAATACCACGTATGCCGGGAGAAAGGCACTGAACGCGCCTTCACCGGCGCCTATTGGGATACCAAGACACCCGGCCTGTACCGCTGCGCGGCGTGCGGTGAGCCCTTGTTCGATGCGTCGGCCAAGTTCGACTCGGGCACAGGCTGGCCCAGCTTCTGGCAACCGGTGAACGGCGAGTCTGTCGCGACCGAGACCGATCAAAGCCATGGCATGGTGCGTACCGAGGTGCATTGCCGGCGCTGTGGGTCGCATCTCGGTCACGTGTTTCCCGATGGGCCGCGCCCGACCGGTCTGCGCTATTGCATCAACTCGGTTTCGCTGGATCTGGATACGACCGGGGACGGTGACGGCGAGTGATGGCGCTCAGTCCGGCTTGAGCAGCAACAGGGCCTGCACCTTGGCGGCATTCCACAGGCCACCGCCGGGTGCCGGACGTCCCAGGTCGTTCCACAGGTCGGCCGCCTGCTGCGGTGAAATGCGGTTGAGTTCGTACTCGGTGGCTTCGCGGCTCAGAGCCGCGCGATAGGCCGCGTCCCCGGCCAGTTGGATGAGGTCGACGATCCCGATCCGGGCGCCGTGCTCCTGCTCGAGGGTATCGATCACCTCTTCCGGCGACATGCTGGAGAGCAGATTCACCGCCAGCTCGGCAAGGTCCGCCTGACTGCCCTTGTAGGGCATATGCAATTCGATATCCTTGAGCCGTTGGCGCACCAGCGGTACCACGTCGCGCGTGGTCGCGCTGGCCAGTTCGGGAAACTTCTGGTTGAAGCGGTCGATCGCGTCGACCACCACGTTGACGGTTTCCATCTTGTGCCAGACATCGTGCGCTGGCAGCAGGTCGTCGCCGAAACGGATCCGCGGTGGTTCCTTGCCTGACTCGGATTTCGGTTTCGACATTTCCCCCCCGGAAGCTGGCCGATATCTCTCCGTTAACGGCCCCCCATCAGGCGACTTGAGCCGGTCGTGACGAACGGTTCGGCGCGACCGGCGGGGACGACCACGGTGGGCCCGGCTAGGTTGGTATGCGAACGCGAATCCTGGCACCCCCGAGCGCGGAGCGGTCGACCTTGAGGTCGCCCTGATAGTGGCGCACGATCTCGCTGACCACGGCCAGACCTATGCCTTCTCCCGGGTGCTGCTGGTCGGCACGCTCGCCGCGACGCAACAGGCGCTCGACCTCTTGCGGGGCGATACCGGGTCCGTCGTCCTCGACTTCGATCAGCATGGCCCCGGGTTCCGAGCGGGCGCCGACCGCCACCTGGGTCGAGCAGTGTTTGAACGCATTTTCGACCAGGTTGCCGAGCAACTCGAACAGGTCGCCCTGGTCGACCCGCGGCTTGAGGCGATCGTCGATCTCGACCGAGCAGCGCACGCCGCGCGCCCGGTGCACCTTGTCCAGGCTGGCGCACAGCCGGCGAACGATCGGTGCCAGGGCGATGGGGCGGTTGACCGCACTGCTGCCGGCCACCGCGGCACGCTGCCGCTGATAGCCGACGATCTCGTCGATACGTCGGGTCTGGTCGCCGATCAGGTCGCGCAGCACGGGGTTGATGTCGCCCTGTTCGGCGGCACCCCGCAGTACCGCGAGCGGTGTTTTCATGCTGTGTGCCAGGTCGGCGAGACTGTGGCGCACGCGTTCCTGACGTTGTTGGTTTTGCTGGATCAGGGAATTCAGGTTGTCGCTGAGGCCGAGGAGTTCGTAGGGTACGGGTCCCTCGATGCGTACGCTCTCGCCACTTTCGATCCGCTGCACCGCGGCGCTCATGTCGCGCAGCGGCGCCAGGCCCCAGCGCACCAGCAGGATCTGCACCGCGAGCAATACCAGTGCGACGCCACCCAGCCAGCGCCACAGGGTGCCGCGGAAGCCGGCCTGTTCTTCGCGCAGGGTGGCGCTGTCCATCGCCACGGTCAGCGCGTAGGCGATCGGCTTGCCCTTGTCGTCTTCCCAGGAGACTCCCTGATCGAGGATCGCCAGCCCGTCCGCGAAGTGGAAGCGGGTCATGCCGACCGCGGTCGGCGACGTCAGCTGCCAGAGACGGCCCAGCAGCGATCCGGAGCGCCAGTGGTACGCGCCGTCCTCGCCGACGGCCTCCGCGTACAGGCCGGAGTCCGGTTGGTTGAAGGCCGGTGCAGCGAGCGCGTCCGGCAGGCGCATGCGGCCCAGGTCGTCCTCCTTGGCCGCCGTCAGCAGGGTGTAGACGTGTGCCTGCAGGCGTTCGCGGATCGCGCTCTCGGTGCTGCTGCGGAACGCGCGGTCGAGCGCGGCGCCGGCCAGACCGAGAAACGCCGCGAGGACCAGCAGGTTGCTGATCAGCAGACGGCGGTTGATCGAGCGTCGCACCGTCAGCCGTCGTCCTTGCCCAGGCGGTAGCCGCGGCCGCGCAGCGTCTCGATGGGCCGATGCTCGCCGTGCGGGTCGACCTTTTTGCGAATGCGGCCCATCAGCACCTCGACGACGTTGCTGTCGCGGTCGAAATCCTGATCGTAGACATGCTCGGTCAGTTCGGTCTTGGATACCACCTTGCCGGCGTGGAGCATCAGGTATTCGAGGATCCGATACTCATGGCCGGTCAACGTGACCTCGCGTCCCGCGCTACGCACGGTCTGTGCGGTGGTGTCGATCTCGATCCCTGCGGCGTTCAGCACCGGGCTGCTGTGGCCGGCGGCGCGCCGCAACAGGGCATTCACACGGGCCAGCAGTTCGCCTGTGTGAAACGGCTTGGTGAGATAGTCGTCGGCGCCGCTCTCCAGGCCCTCGACCTTGTCCTGCCAGGCATCGCGTGCGGTCAGGATCAGGATCGGGAACGCACGTTGCAGTGCGCGCAGGCGGCGGATCAGTTCGATCCCCGAGATCTTCGGCAGACCGAGGTCGATGATCGCGAGGTCCATCGGGTACTCTCGGCCCAGGTACAGGCCTTCCTCGCCGTCAGCCGCGGCGTCGACCGAATAGCCCTTGGCCGTGAGCTGGTCGGCCAGCTGGGTGCGCAACAGGGGTTCGTCTTCGACCAGCAGGATGCGCATGGGGTCAACGCGACGACGGACGACGCTCTGATTCGGAGTCGATGCGCAGCCGCTTGACCCGTCCGTCGTCGGTCAGTATCCGGATGCGGTACGACTCGCGTCCGCCCCGCCGGTCCGTTTCAGCCGACAGCACCCGCCCGGGATAACGGCTGCGCGCCTCGGACACCGCGTCGTCGAGCGACTTGCGGCGATCCGCCTGCACGCCTGTCGCGGCGCTCAGCAGGAGTGCCGCGACCAAGGCCAGGGGGGTTGCGTGTCTCATGATTCGATACCGTCAATCGTACTTCGTGTGCCATCTCCGATCGTGCGAATGGTCTCCACCGGACGTGTAACCGATTCGTACGCCTGGCCGCGGATAGTCATCGTAGGCGCCGCGCGGCCGCTTATTAGAGTAGCCGATCCAGCGGTCGCGCCGCTCGTCACGGTGTCCGGGGCGCCGGTCGTGTCCGCGGTGGCGATCGAAATCGCGTCGCGGGCGGCGATCGCTGTGCCGTCCCCGGTCCTTGTCGTCGGCCAGCTCATGGCCGATGACCGCGCCCAGCACGGTGCCACCGATCGTCAGTGCGGCCCGCTCGTCACCGTAACTCAGCTGGCTGCCCGCGATGCCGCCGATGATGCCCCCGATCACCGCCCCTGCCAGCGCGCGGTCGTCGTGTCCGGCATTGGCGTTGGCACTGACCAGGATCAGCAGCGCAAACGCCGTTTTGAGAATGCTGTTCATCTGTGCGACCTCCTAAATTCCGGTCGACGATTCGACCCTTGGTAGATACCTTAGCGGCGCTCTGCTGAACAGTCGCTGAACGGATGCCCCTGGTTCAGCGAACCTGTTTCAGTTGACCGACCAGGAACAGCCCGGTGGCTGCCGCGACGATCGAGGGCCCGGCCGGTGTGTCGAATGCCAGGGAGCCGCCGAGGCCTGCGAGCACTGCAAGAAAGCCGGCCAGCGTCGCGAGCAGCGCCATCTGTTCCGGGCTGCGCGCGAAGCGTTGCGCGGTCGCTGCAGGAATGATCAGCAACGCGGTGATCAGCAGTACGCCGACCAGTTTCATCGCTACTGCGATCACCAGGGCCACCAGCAGCATGAACGCCAGCTTCACGCGTGCCACATCGACGCCATCCACCGCTGCGAGATCGGCGTGCACGCTGAGATTGAGCAGCGGCCGCCAGATTGCCCTTAGTGCTGCCAGGGCGACCAGGGCGCCGCCCCAGATCCACAGCACGTCGCGACCGCTGACCGCGAGGATGTCACCGAACAGATAGGCGAGCAGGTCGACGCGTATGTCGTCGCGGAAGCTGATCGCCACCAGGCCGATCGCCAGAGCGCCGTGCGCCAGGATGCCCAGCAGGGTGTCGGTCGCCAGTGGGCTGCGCTGCTGCAGGGCGACCAGCGCGATCGCGATGAACAGCGCGAGCAGCAACACGCTGAGTTGCAGGTCGATCTGCAGCAACAGCCCGAGCGCGATGCCGAGCAGTGCCGAATGTGCCAGGGTGTCACCGAAATAGGCCATGCGCAGCCAGACGACGAACACCCCGAGCGGCCCGCTGATCAGCGTCAGGCCGATGCCGGCGGCGAGCGCGTAGAGCAGGAAATCATCCATGACCGTGGTCCGGGTCGTCGACGACGTCGCCGTGCAGGTTGTGCCGATGGTCGTGATGGTGCGTGTAGATCGCCAGGGCGTCGGCATCCAGCGCGCCGAACAGGTTCAAATAAGCCGGGTGTTGACTCACCGCATCCGGGTGCCCAGAGCAGCAGACATGTTGATTGATGCACAGCACCTCGTCGGTTGCGGCCATCACCAGGTGCAGGTCGTGGGACACCATCATCACCGCACAACCGCGGTCGTCACGCAGGCTGACGATCAGGCGATACATCTCCGCCTGGCCGTTAACGTCGATTCCCTGAACCGGTTCGTCGAGCACCAGCAGGTCTGGATCGCTGAGTAGCGCGCGGGCCAGCAGCACGCGCTGGGTCTCGCCCCCGGACAATCCCTGCATGGGTCGCTCAAGCAGGTGTGACACGCCGACCCGGTCGGCGTCGCGTATCAGGCGGTCGTGATCGGGATGGGCGAGGGCGAGAAACCGTCGGACGCTCAGCGGCATGCTCTCCGGCAGCTGCAGGCGCTGCGGCATGTAACCGATGCGCAAACCGGCGCAGCGTTCGATGCGTCCGGTGGTCGGCCTGATAAGGCCGAGCGCCAACCGCACCAGGGTGGTCTTGCCAGCCCCGTTGGGGCCGATCACCGTCAGGATCCTCCCGCGCCGTACCTGCAGATCGATATGCGCGAGCAGGTCGCGGCCATGCACGCGGACGCCGAGGTCGTGCCCGTCGATCAGCAGCTCAGGCGCCATCCGAGCGCCCCGCACACCGTGGACACAGCCCGGCGATCTCTACTGTCTGGGTGCGGATCTTGAACTGCAGGTCCATCGCGTTGCGGCGTATCCGCCGGTTCAGTGAACCGTCGGCCTGTTCGAACGCGACGTCACAGCGATCGCAGATGAACAGTTGCGCCATATGGTCGTCGCCCGGGTGATTGCAGCCGACGAACGCATTGCGCGAACTGACGCGATGGACCAGGCCCTGCCGCAGCAGGAAGTCGAGCGCGCGGTAGACCGTGGGTGGCGACGGCCGGTGGCCGTCCGCCGCGAGCCTTTCGAGCAGGTCATAGGCGCCGCTCGGGCGGTGGCTCTGCCAGATCAGTTCGAGCACCCTGCGGCGCGCCGGGGTGAGGCGTACCCCCCGCCGGGCGCACAATGTCTCGGCATCGCGCAATGCACCCTGTACGCAGGCGCGGTGGTCGTGGCCGGAATCGGGAAAGCTGTCGTGCGACATATCGGCTAGGTTCCGGTGGCCTGCAGGCAGCCGCTCAGCTGTTCGGCGATCAACCGCATCATCCGTTCGTAAAGATCAGGTCCGGGTGTGAATTCGACGCCGAGTGGGTCCAGAACCACGTGCCGAAGCCTGTGGGGACCCTGCAGCATGCGCAGCAGCTTCGCGGCATACTGCGGTTCAGAGAATACGCACTGTACCCGGCCGTCGGCGAGCTTCTCCCGCAGCTCACGCAGGTGCGCCGCACCCGGGCTGCGCTCCGCATGGCTGGTCACCGAACCCACGGCGTGCAGATCATAGCGGTGTTCCAGGTACTGGTAGGCGTCGTGGTAGACGATAAAGCCGGCGTCGATGCCTTGGAACTCATGCCGCAGGTCCAGATCGAGCTGCTCAAGCCGTGCGCGCAGACGCCGGGCGTTTGCCCGGTAGCGTTGTGCATTGCCGGGGTCACGCTCAATGAGCGTACGTTCGATCGTGTCGCTCATCGCCAACGCGTTGCCCGGCGACAACCAGATGTGTGGATCGACCAGGTGGTCCGCGGCTTTCCCGTGCGACGCATGCGCTTCGGCCCCGGCCCCGGCTCCGGCCAGGTCGTGGATATCGCGCGCCGGCAGTGTCTCAACGCCCGGGGCGGACAACAAGGTCACCGATTTTGCCGAAGGCATGCGCTCAAGGATGCGTGCCAACGGCAATTCCAGCGCCGGTCCGATCCAGAACACCAGGTCCGCATCGTGCAGCATGCGCGCGTCCGAGGGACGCAGACTGAAGGTGTGGGGTGACTCGCCACCGTGCAGCAGAAGACGGGGTTCCGCGACGTCCTGCATGATCGCCGAGACCAGTGAGTGCAGCGGCGCGATGCTCGCGACCACACGCGGCGGAGTGCCGGCAGAAGGCGCGCTGATCGACAGGCACAGCGTCAGGGCTGCGATGAACGCCAGAGATCGGGGATAGGTCGGCATGTCCGGCTTTTGGCATGAGAATTTGTAATAACATAACATTGCATTGGCGGTGATGGTACCCGCCTCTCGGCGACGCGGCCCGGCGTTGTCGATGCGGCCATCACCGCGGATCGTCGCGACGGGCAGTGTCGGTAAACTTTACCGGTGTTAAATTACGCACCCGGCAGGCCTCGCCAGGACGGGCGGGGCATCGGACGACAGGATTTGCATGACGATGAACATCATTCGCCAGACCGACGACCGGTGTCCTCTCCCCGATGCCCCGAGACAGACCGGCTTTGGCGGCTTTGTGCGCCGGGCCTGGCGTCGCTTCGACAATTCGTCGATCCCGCTGGGCCTGAAGTGGTCGATGAGCATCGCCGCGTTGATCGTCGTGACCATGGGCGTGCTTGGATTCTTTCTGATCCAGCAGCAGGAAGAAGGCTATCGCAATCAGGTCGATCGCTTCAGTACCGTCATCGTTGAACAGTTGCTACGGGTCAGCGGCGAGCCCCTGATGGCGGCTGATTCGCTTGGACTGCAGATACTGCTGCAGCGGCATGTGCAAAGTGAGCTGGTGTTGGGCGCGGCGCTACATGACGCCGACGGCAATCTGGTCGCCGAAGCCGGCGTCAGTCCCCCCGGGGTCGGAACCCGTCATGTCAAGGCATCCAATGTGCAGTCATGGGATTGGGAGAACGGAGAGTACAAGGCCGTGTCCTATGTCAGCCCCGTGGTGTTCCAGGACGTGACGGCGGGTTATCTCACCGTCAGCATAGACCGTTCGCCGCTGGAGGCCGATCTGCAGGAGACCTCGCGCTTTCTGATGCTTTCCAGCGTGACGATGATCCTGATCGGCATCGTGCTGGCGTCGCTGCTGGCACACCGTCTTTCTCGGCCGATCGAACGCCTGGCACGTGCCGGCGAGGTATTGGGAGCCGGCAGGCCACAGGGCGCGGCCGAGCGACGCGATGAGATTGGTCAGGTCCTCGAGACCTTCCAGCACCTCGCCGAGGGCGTGCGCCGCAAGCATCATGCGGAAGCGGCACTGTCGCGCTACGTCTCGCGACAGGTGGCACACCAGGTGTTGACCGCGAACACCGGACTCGGCCTCGGCGGCAGCTGCGTCACCGGCAGCGTGTTGTTCTGTGACATTGTCGGGTTCACGGAACTCTCGGAGAAACGCGAGCCGGGTGAGGTGGGCTCGCTGTTGAACGGCTACTTCGGTTACTTTGCGCTCGCCGCCGAGAGCTGTGGTGGCACTGTCGACAACTTCATCGGCGACTGCATCATGATCGTGTTCGGTGCGCCCAACAACGACGCACATCATGCCCTGCACGCATTGACCTGTGGCATGCTGATTCAGCAGCTGACCCGGCGTATAAACCAGATACGCGAGGCAAACCAGCAGCCCACCGTGATGCTGCGGGTCGGCATCAGCAGTGGACCGATGTTGGCCGGTAACCTCGGCAGCGTCGAACGTATGCAGTACACGGTGGTCGGAGATACCGTGAACGTCGCGGCGCGGCTGTGCGGCATCGCGCCACCGGGCGGTGTGCTGCTGCCACGCGCGATGATGGCGCCGGGACACCCGGGGCAGCGCGAGCACTACGACGACCTCGGTGCCGCCCAGTTGCGTGGACGCAGGGAACCGGTCGATGTCTGTGCAATGGATGTCGAAGCGGTGGCGAAGGACGTCAACGCCGATCAACTCATCGATCACATACTCTCTTCGGTAACCGGGTAATGCACCGTCTGTCGTGGATCTTGATCGCAGTCGTACTGCTGGCGGGTTGCAGCAGTCTCAAGACCGAGCCAACCGACCTGCCGACGGTCGGTTCTGCAGCGGAAGCGATCAAGGTATCCCGCGAGCTGGCGCACGGCGGTAAATGGTCGGATGCGGTCGCGTTGCTGGATCAGGCGCAGCGACTTTTTCCGGAAGATGCCGGTCTCGCCGAGGAGGTCGTCCGGTTACGTGCCGAGTGGAGTAGCCAGCAGCGTTCACTGGAAGATCGGATATTGGTCGGTGACGCCGAAAACCAGCGTAACAAGATCGATTTGTTGGAAAAGCTGGCGCTGGCGGAGCCGGACAACCTGATGCTCGTCTCGCGCAAGCTGTATTGGAAAGAGGTGCTCTCCGGAAAACTGGAGACCCTGACCGCATGCGCCGAACGTCATCTGACCAGCGAGCCGGCGCTGTCTCAGCGGTGCTTCGCCGTGGCGACACAGATCGCGGCGCCGGGAAGTGTCGAGGAACGGCTGGCGCGGGTCGAGGCGCAATTGCGGGCCAGCGAGACGCAGGCCGCCGAGCGCCGCCGGCTGGCCGAGGAACGGCAGCGGCAGGTCAAGGCGAAGAAGCTGCTCGACGACGCCAAGGAGGCGATCGCTTCGCGCGACTACCGCAGGGCCCTCGAGACGCTGGAGCGGGTTGCCGTGCTGCAGCCCAACAACAGCGAGGTGGCCGGTCTGAAGGAGCGGGCCTGGTCCATGATCAGTCCGCAGGTCGAGGCGTTGATCAAGCTGGGTGACCACCTGTACCTCGATGAACAGCTGGACGCGGCGGTGGCCACCTGGCAAGCGGCACTTAGCCTCAAACCGGGTGACGAGGAGATTACCGCACGCATCGAACGCGCCAAGACGGTACTCAATCGGCTGGATGCGTTGCGCCGCCAGCAGAACTCCGCAACCGAGAGCCCCTGACCCGGCGACGTCAACCGGCTTGTTCAGTGGCCGGTTTGTTCTTCGGTCGGAATGCCCTGACCACGGCCTCGTCGGTCTCGACAAAGGGCCCGTCGATCAGATCGATGCAGTACGGGATTGCTGGAAACACCGCGTCCAGGCAGTCCGCGATGGCGCTCGGCTTTCCGGGCAGGTTGACGATGAGGGTTGTGCCGCGGATACCGGCGATCTGCCTCGAGAGTATCGCAGTCGGCACGAAACGCAATGAAACGGCGCGCATCTGTTCGCCGAAACCGTCCAGGATCTTCTCGCACACCGCCGCGGTCGCTTCGGGTGTCACGTCGCGCTTTGCCGGGCCTGTGCCCCCCGTGGTGACAACCAGGCAGCAGCCGTCGTGATCGGCGAGTTCGCGCAATGCCTGCTCGATCTCGCCTTGTTCGTCCGGGACCATCCGGGCCAGGGCTTCCCAGGGGGTGATCAGCGCGCGCTCGAGCCACTCGCGGATCGCCGGGCCTCCGAGGTCCTGGTACTCGCCGCGACTGGCGCGGTCGGAAACGGTCACGATACCGATACGCACGGACTGGGTCATCACAGCTCCTCTCAGGGGTTTTGGGAGGGCAGGATACGCGGCCGGGGCATGGCCGCACAGTCCCGGTACGCCGGCCCGGGTGCGGCAGCAGCAGGGAGATCCGAGAGTTCCGCGACGCTACCGGGTAGCGTCGTCGGTCGCTGGCCGGCTCTCTGGCCCGCCGCCGACCGGCGACCCCGCGTGGGTGTCCCGGGCGCAGCGTCTAGGTCGCTGTCGGTCCGGGCGACGCCGAACTGATGCGGTCGGTGCATTCGCCGATCATCGCGGCTAGCCGAGTACCCGGGCGAGTACGTTCGAAAGCTCGTTCGGCTCGAACTTGGGCACATAGGCGTCGACGCCCATCTCCTTGCCGAGCAGCTGGTTGGCATCCGCGGTGAGCGAGGAATGCATCAGGACAGGTACGCCTTTGAAGCGAGGATCGCTCTTGATCTTCTGGGTCAGCACGTATCCATCCATTTCCGGCATTTCGACATCCGTCAGTACGAACTGCAGCACGTCGATGACCTGCTGTCCGGCCGCCTCTGCCTGCTCTGCGATCGCCTTCAGTCTGGACCATGCCTCCGCACCGTTGACCGTGGCGATGTACTTGATCTGCATCCTGTCGAGGGTCGTCGAGATCTGTTTGCGTGCGACGCTCGAGTCGTCGGCGAACAGACCCTGAACCTCGCGTTTCTGGTACGGCTGGATGGTATCGAACAGTTGCTCCTGGTCGTAGAAATGGGCGGTCTCCGCCAGTACTTTCTCGACGTCCATGATCATCACGAGACGTTTGTCGGGCAATTCGGCAACACCCGTCACGAGGCCGCCCAGGCGACTCGACATCATCGGCGGCGGTGTCTTGACCTCGTCCCAACTCAGTCGTTCGATGGTTTCCACCGAATCGACCAGAAACCCCTGCACGTGTTTGTTGTACTCGGTGACCATCAGGATCTTCGGCTTTTCTTCGCCGTGTACGCCGCAGAACTTCGCCAGATTGATGATCGGTACCATGCTGCCACGCAGGCTTACCATGCCCTCGACCGAATCCGGCATGTCGGGCGCATGTGTGATGTCCGGTACATGCATGACCTCGCGAACCTTGAACACGTTGATGCCGAACACCTCCTTGCGTCCGGTTGCGAGGTCCACACCGAGGCTGAACAGGAGCACCTCGAGGCGGTTGGTTCCCGCCAACTTGGTTCGTTGATCCACCGAATTGATGAAGCTGGTCATGCCGGATTCCTCGCCAGGGCGCACCGGTCGACATGCGCCGGTGCGGGGGTGTTGGAGAACATCTGCCAAGATCGGCATCCCCGGCCCGAGCTTTAGCGTGCCGGCCATACCCGGCAGTCGACCAGGTCCCGTGCGGAGCGCATTTCACCCGCGTATTGACTTGTCGCCGCCCGGTCGTGGGTGGTCGTGACGCCTGTCCGCATCGAGCGTTGTTCGCCCCGCCGCAGGGACATCCGCCCCGTCCAGTTGCGCTGTACCGGTCTTGGCCAGCGCCGCGCGGCACGGAATCCTTCACCGTTCAATTTGACCGGCATCAACAAAAACTCACCATGCCACATGGGTTTAGGCGGTAACCTTCAGGGGCTGTCGATCCTTCATCGTGACTTGAATAAGTGCAAATAAGATATTGATTTAAAAATATAAAAATCCTTCAGGTTCGGTCCTGTTTTTTGTGCGATGCACAATTTCGCGGTGCGCCTGCGATCGCTTCAATAGCGACTATTAAAAACCTTCCCGTTTGCAATCGATCGGCGGTCCATAGACTGGCTCGCATCCTTCGCTTTCGGGGCCCATTACCCAATGGCGCCTCAGGGTTCATGTCCGGGAACTGTGATCCCGGCAAGGGCGTCTCCCGCCGCACCTCGGCGCTCGGCGTTCCGCACACGGCCACAAGCCGTACAACTGTAAATCGACCGGTTTCGGCCGCGCTTGCTCCAGGGGTATCGGGTGAGTTCGTTGCAGTTTGTCGGCGTCGCGGTGGCCTTCATGTCCGTGTTGGGCATCTTCCTGGCTTCCGTCCTCGTCGTCGCCAATCGTTGGCTGTTCGTTCTCGAAGATCCGCGTATCGACGAGGTCGAGGACCTGTTGCCTAAGGCCAACTGCGGGGCCTGCGGAACACCGGGCTGTCGGCCGTTCGCCGAAAAGCTGGTCAAGGGCGAGGTCGACCCGGGACTGTGTACGGTCAACGCGAAAGGCACCAATCAACTGATCGCGGACTTCCTCGGCGTCGAGCTCGGCAGGCACGAGAGACGCGTGGCGCGGTTGGCCTGCGCCGGCGGTGCACACGTCGCCCATATCCGCGCGTCCTACGCCGGTCTCAAAAGCTGTCGGGCTGCGCACCTGGTGTCCGGTGGCGGCAAGGGTTGCGCCTGGGGCTGCCTCGGGATGGGTGATTGCGCGACCGTCTGCACATTCGAAGCGATCCGGATGGATGTCCACGGCCTACCGGTCGTCGATGCGGAGAAATGCACTGCCTGCGGCGACTGCGTCGATGTCTGTCCGAAGGACCTGTTCGAGATCCATCCGGTCAGCCACCGACTGTGGGTGGCGTGCCGCAACCGCGAGTTCGGCGATCGCGCCGAGGCGCAATGCGAGGTGATCTGCACCGCCTGTGAGCGTTGTGCGGTCGATTCACCGGAGGGGCTGATCACCATCGTCGACAACCTCGCGGTGATCGACTACGGCAAGAACCGGCTTGCCTCCAAGGTTGCGATCGAGCGCTGCCCGACCGGCGCGATCGTCTGGCGCGAACCGGACGAACGCCTGACCAAAGGGCGTGATGCCCGGCCCGTCATCAGAAAGACCGCACTGCCCATCGGGTGAGCGCGGCGAGACAGAGTGTTGAGGAAAAAACATGTTCGGCAAGAAGACCAGTGAACCGCAGTTCAAGTACCCCGGCATCCGCATGGCGATGGACGGCAACAGCGCCGTGATCATGTGCGAGCGCGAGGCCTCGGATGCAGCAGGGGCCTATCCGATCACCCCGTCGACCCAGATGGGGGAGTACTGGGCGGAAGAGACCGCCCGGGGGCACGTCAACATCTCGGGCAAGCCGTTGGTGTTCGTCGAACCGGAATCGGAACATGCCGCAGCGGCGGTGACGGCCGGGATGTCCATGTCGGGCCTGCGCGCGACCAACTTCTCGTCGGCCCAGGGTGTGGCCTTCATGCACGAATCCCTGTATGCCGCGGTCGGCAAGCGCCTGCCTTATGTGCTGAATATCGGCAGCCGGGCGATCACCAAGGCCTCGCTGAACGTGCATTGCGGTCACGACGACTACCACTGCATCGACGATACCGGCTTCTTCCAGGTGTTCGCGAACAACGCGCAGGGTGCCGCCGACCTGAACCTGATCGCACGCAAGATCGCCGAGCTATCGCTCACACCGGCCGCGGTCGGCCAGGACGGCTTTCTGACCACCCACCTGATCGAACCACTGCAGGTGCCCGAGCGTGCGCTGATCGAGGAGTTCCTCGGCCGACCCGACGACATCATCGCCAGCCCGACGCCGGCACAACGCCTTGTGTACGGCGAGAAACGCCGCCGGGTCCCCGAGATATGGGATGTAGACAACCCGATGCTCTCGGGTTCGGTACAGAACCAGGATGCGTACATGCAGGCAGTCGCCGCACAGCGCCCCTATTTCTTCGAACATATCTCGACCATCGCCGACCGGGTGATGGACGAGTACTTCGCGCTGACGGGAAGGCGCTACCACCGGGTCGGCGCGTACAGGGTGGAGGATGCCGACTATCTGATCGTCGGCCAGGGCAGCATGGTGGTGCAGGCGCAGGCGGTCGTCGATTACCTGCGCGAAACCCGCAAGCTCAAGCTCGGCGTGATCGACATCACGATGTTCCGACCTTTCCCCGGCGACCTCATCGGGCACCTGCTGCGCAACAAGAAAGGTGTCGCGGTGCTCGAACGCACCGACCAGCCGCTCGCCGAGGACCTGCCGATCATGCGCGAGGTGCGCGCGGCGCTGACGAAGTGTCTCGAGAACGGCCATGGCGCACACGAGGGGCGCAGGCCGTACCCGGGTTACGCCGAGCTGGGCCATGCCGAGATGCCGCCGCTGTATTCCGCGGCCTACGGACTGGGTTCGCGCGATCTGCAGCCCGAGGGGCTGATCGCGGCGTTCGAGAACATGCTGCCGGACGGCGGCCAGCACAAGTTTTTCTATCTCGGCGTGGATTTCGTGCGCGAGCCGACCGACCCGAAGGATGAGATCCGCATTCAGCGTACGCTTGATGCCTATCCACGGATCAAGGACCTGGCGCTGAAGGGCAGCGAAAACCCGGACCTGCTGCCCAAGGGTGCGATTACCGTGCGCATGCACTCGGTCGGTGGCTGGGGCGCGGTCACCACCGGCAAGAACCTCGCGATGACCCTGTACGAACTGCTCGGTTTCGACATCCGTGCCAACCCGAAATACGGTTCCGAGAAAAAGGGACAGCCGACGACCTATTTCCTTTCGGCGGCGCCGGAGCCGATCCGCCTGAACTGCGAGTACACCTACGTCGATGTGACGATGTCGCCCGATCCGAACGTGTTCACCCACTCGAACCCGCTGTTCGGATTGAAGCAGGGCGGTGTGTTCATCCTGCAGTCCGAACTGGAGGCCGCGCAGGATGTCTGGGCGCGCATCCCGGTCGCCGCTCAGCGCTTCATCGTCGAGCACGACATCCGCATGTTCCATGTGGACGGCTTCAAGATCGCGCGTGAAGAGGCATCCAATGCCGAGCTGCAGTTCCGCATGCAGGGCAATGCCTTCCAGGGTGCGTTTTTCGCCGCGTCGCCGCTGATGGAACGTGCCGGACTCGACGAGGCCGGCCTGTTCGAGGCGATCGAACGCCAGCTGCGCGACAAGTTCGGCGACAAGGGCGAGCGCGTGGTGCAGGACAACCTGCGCGTCGTACGCCGCGGTTTCGAAGAGGTCCGCGAGATCACCGACAAGGTGGTGGGCAGCCACGCGACTGCAAGGCGCAAGGCGCTGTCGCTGCCGGTGATGCTCAAACACCTGCCCGAGGCCGACGGTGGCGTATCCGACATCCACCGTTTCTGGGAGCAGACCGGTGCCTTCTACAACAGCGGTCGTGGCAACGGCAACCTGGCCGATCCGTACCAGGCGCTGTCGTTGATCCCGGCCTCGACCGGCGTGTTTCGCGACATGACCCAGATCCGCTTCGAGTACCCGAAGTTCGTCGCGGAGAACTGTACCGCCTGCGGCAACTGCTACACGGTCTGCCCGGACAGCGCGATCCCGGGCCTGGTCAATACCATCGGGGATGTTTTCACCGCGGCGATCCTGCGTATCGAGACCCAGGGTCGGCCGACGCTACACCTGCGGCGCGAGTCGCGCGGGGTCGAGAAGCGCCTGCGTGCATTGATCGAGACGCGCGGAGAGGCGGCCGATGTCGTGGCGCTGATCGACCAGGCGATCCTCGAGCACCTCGCGGAGAGCACGCTCGACGGTGACGCCAGGAAGGTGCTCGAAGAGGAGTTCGGCCTGTTCGCGGCACAACTCGGTGGTTTTGCCTTCAGCGTGACCAAGCCGTACTGGAGCAATCGCGAGAAAAAGAGCAAGGGAAGCGGCGGTTTGTTCGCGATCACCGTCAACCCCTACACCTGCAAGGGCTGCATGGAATGCATAGAGGTCTGCGACGATCTGGCCCTGGTCGCGGAGAAACAGACGCCCGATGCGGTCGAACGCATGCGCCGCGACTGGGACTTCTGGCTCGACCTGCCGACCACAGATCCCGATTTCATCCGCATCGACGACCTCGAAGAGAAGGCCGGCGCCCTGGAGACACTGTTGCTCGACAAGGGCAACTACCAGTCGATGCTGTCCGGCGATGGCGCCTGTATGGGTTGTGGCGAGAAAACGGTGATCCACCTGTTTACCGGTACCGTGACCGCGCTGATGCAGCCACGCGTGAAGCGTCATCTGGCGGAGATCGACGACCTGATCAACCGTCTCGAGACCCATGTGCGCCTCAAGCTCGCGCAGGGGATGGATCTTTCCAACCTGCACAAGATCGACGAGGCGGTGGACAGTCATCGGGACAGCGATCTGACACTGGCCGAGCTGTCGGGTTCGCTCGCCGGGGGTGCGCAACCGGTCGACCAGAAGTGGCTGCGTTGGGTCTCCCAACTGCTGGAGAAACTGCGATACCTGAAGTGGCAATACACCGAGGGCAAGACCGGCAGGGGGCGCGCCGAGATGGGCATCATCAACGCCACCGGCTGCACCTCGGTGTGGGGTTCGACCTTCCCGTTCAATCCCTATCCGTTCCCGTGGACCAGCCACCTGTTTCAGGATTCGCCGTCGGTTGCGATGGGCATCTTCGAAGGTCACATGCGCAAGATGGCCGACGGCTTCAAGGCGGTGCGCCAGGCCAAGCTCGAACTCGACGGCAGGTACACGCCGGCCGAGCACGATGCGTTCTTCACCCACTTCAACTGGAAGCAGTTCAGTGACGAGGAGTGGCGGCTGTGTCCACCGGTGGTCAGTGTCGGCGGCGATGGCGCCATGTACGACATCGGTTTCCAGAATCTTTCACGTGCGCTGGCGTCGGGCATGCCGATCAAGGTGCTGGTGCTCGACACCCAGGTCTATTCCAACACCGGCGGACAGGCCTGTACCTCCGGATTCGTCGGTCAGGTCGCCGATATGTCACCGTATGGCAAGGCCTGGAAGGGCAAGACCGAGATCCGCAAGGAGATGAGCCTGATCGGCATGGCACATCGCACCTCGTTCGTGCTGCAGAGTTCGATGGCGCATGTCACCCACCTCTTGGAGGGTTACATCGACGGTCTGAACAGCCGCCGACCGGCGCTGTTCAACATCTATGCCGTGTGCCAGCCGGAGCATGGTGTCGGCGACGATATGTCGAACCATCAGTCGAAGCTGGCGGTCGAGTCGCGCGGTTATCCGTTGTTCCGTTACGACCCGGATGCAGGCGTGACCTTCGAGGAATGCTGCTCGATCGAAGGCAACCCGGGGCTGGACGAAGACTGGCCGGAATACACGCTGCAATACCAGACCGAGGACGGTCGGCAGGACAGCCTCGAGGTGCCATTGACCTTCGCCGATTTTGCGCTCACCGAGGGGCGCTTCCGGAAACACTTCCGTAAGGCGCCGCCCGAGACCTGGCACGACGACATGGTCCCCCTGGCCGAATTCATCGATCTCGACGAGGACGATCGAGAGGGGAGGTTCCCCTACATCTGGGCGACCGATGCCAAGAACCGCCTGGTGCGCGTGCTGGTTGCACAGGAGCTCGTGACCTCGACCGTGGAGCGCCGTGATTTCTGGCGCCAGCTCAAGTCGCTGGTCGGTGTCGACAGGCGGGTGGACCTGGAGCAGGTGCGTGCCGAGACGCAGGCCGAGATGGCGCGTTCGATCACGGCGGGTCTGCTCGCGCTGGCCAATGGCGGTGATGCGTCGGCATTGAGTGGATTGACCGTGCCGACGGCGACCGCCCAGGTCGTGCCGGGCAGCGCCCCGGCGGCCAACCTGCCGTGGGACTACGAGCCGGTCTGGGTGGAGACGCCCGAGTGCACCGCGTGTGACGAATGCACCGAGATCGCACCGAAGGTGTTCCGGTACAACGATCAGAAACAGGCGGTCGTGATCGACCCCAAGGGCGCGGCGTTCAAGGACATCGTCAAGGCCGCGGAAAAGTGTACCGCCGGGTGTCTGCATCCCGGCACACCCTGGAATGCCGGCGAGAAGGACCTCGACAAGTTGATCAAGCGGGCGGAGAAGTACCAGTAAGCGGTACTCGGCAAAGATGGGCTTCTTGAACCTGTTCAGGCGTCACAAGACGTTCTCGCACGGCGGCATCTTTCCGGTCGAGCACAAGGCGCTGACCGCGGGCCAGGCAATCCGCCGCCTGCCGTTCGCGCCGCAGTTGATCGTGCCGTTGTCGCAGCACAAGGGGGCGCCGGCGGTGCCGCTGGTCGTGGCCGGCCAGGAAGTGGTGCGCGGCGAACCGATTGCCCGCGCCGACGGGCATGTCTCGGTACCGATGCATGCCCCGGCAACGGGGCGGGTCAGGGCGATCGATCTGCGGCCGACCGCCGAAGGGCCGCGCGCGCCGGCGATCGTGATCGACGTATACCAGGCAGCGAGCCAGGAGGTGCTGTACCAGGACCCGGTCGACGCGATGGGACTGTCGCCGCAACAGATCGTCGACGCGGTCAAGGACGCCGGTCTGGTCGGCCTGGGCGGTGCGGCCTTCCCGAGTCACGTCAAACTGCTGCCGCCGGCCGGCAGGCGCATCCATACGCTGCTGGTCAACGGCTGTGAATGCGAGCCCTACCTGACCTGCGACCATCGCGTGATGTTGGAACAGACCGCAGCACTGCTGCGCGGGATCAGGATCGTGCTGCGTGCGACCGGTGCCGAACGTGCGGTGATCGGTATCGAGGACAACAAGATGGACGCGGTCGTCGAGATCGAAGCCCGACTCGCTGACGACCCGGCGATCTCGGTGCAGGCGGTCGCGGCCAAGTACCCACAGGGTGCGGAGAAGATGCTGGTCGAAAGCCTGCTTGGCAGACAGGTCCCCGAGGGCGGTCTGCCCGCCGATCTCGGTGTCGCGGTTTACAACGTCGGGACCCTGGCGCAGATCGGTGATCTGCTGCCGCAGGGTGCCGGTCTGATCGAGCGCGTCGTGACCGTGTCCGGTCCCGGCGTGGCCAAACCCGGCAACTACCGGGTGCCCATCGGTACGCCCGTCGGCTTCCTGCTGCAGCAGACCGGCGTCATCGGCAGTGCCAACGAGGTGATCCTCGGTGGTCCGATGATGGGGATGACGGTCGCGTCGCTGGAGGTACCGGTCACCAAGGGGGTGTCGGGTGTCGTCGTCTACGAACGCGGCGACCAGGACCAGCAGCCACGCACCGTGTTTCCATGCATCAAGTGCTCGCGCTGCGTCGAGGCCTGTCCGATGCACCTGAACCCATCGTTGCTTGGCCAGTTGGCGCAAAAGCGCGAGTACGGGCGCATGCAGGCCGATTTCCACCTCGACCAGTGTTTCGAATGCGGCTGCTGTGCCTACGTGTGCCCGTCGAACATCCCGTTGACCCAGTACTTCCGGATCGCCAAGGCGGTCAATCGGGAGCACCCCGTCGTGGCCGTTTGAGGTGCCGATGTTCAGGGACAAACCTGTTGAGATACGGACCGCACCGCACCTCAAGCGACCGCAATCGGTCGATGAGATCATGCGCAACGTGGTGTACGCCCTGGTGCCGATCGCGGCCTTCTCCATCCTGCAGTTCGGTATCAGTTCGCTGGCGCTGATCGTCACCACGACGCTGGTCGCGATGGGTACCGAACGCCTGTTCGCACACCTGTCGGGCAAGGGCAATACGCTGCGCGACTGGAGTGTGGTGATCACCGGCATACTGCTTGCGTTGACCCTGCCGCCGGGGTTTCCGCTGTGGATGGCGGCGGTTGCGGCGTTCGTCGCTGTGGCACTGGGCAAGGCGCTGTTTGGCGGCCTCGGCCACAATGTGATGAACCCGGCTCTGGTCGGACGGGCATTCGTGCAGGCTGCATTTCCGGTGGCCATCACGACCTGGACGCCCGCTTTCGCGCCCGGGCGCTTCAGCGAGTTCATCCCGTCCACGCTCACCGCGCCGTTCATGAAACCTGAACCGGTTGCGCAGTGGGTCGCCGGTTTGCAGATCGACGGCTTCACCGGCGCGACGCCGCTGGCGATGCAGAAGTTCCAGCACATCTACGTCTCGACCACCGACCTTTTTTTCGGCGGTGTCACAGGGTCGTCGGGTGAGGCGCCAGCGATCCTGATCATCATCGGCGGCCTGTTCCTCGCGGTGCGCCGCATGCTCGACTGGCGTATTCCGGTCGGTGTCTTCGTCGGCGCGGCAGTGGTCGCGACACCGCTGTGGCTGTTCGACAGCATCAGCTACCCATCGCCGATGTTCGTCTGGTTTTCCGGCGGTTTGATGCTCGGTGCCTGGTTCATGGCCAGCGATATGATCGCGTCGCCGGTGACACCGCTCGGCGCCTTTCTGTACGGCGGATTGATCGGGGTGCTGACTGTCATCATCCGACAGTTCGGTGGGCTCGCGGAAGGTGTGATGTACGCGATCCTGCTGGCCAATGCCGCATCGCCCCTGATCGCGTCTCTGACCCAACCGCGTGTCTACGGTGGCAGGCGCAGGGAGCGGGGCACGTGAATACGCCGGACCTGACCCAGACGCCGGCACAGACACCCGGCTTCCGGATGATCCGCACGCTCGGCGGCATCGCGATGTTGTCGGGATTGCTGGTGGTGCTCGTGTACCAATGGACCAAGCCCTTCATCGCCGAGAACCAGCGCATCGCGATCGAACGGGCAGTGTTTCAGGTCGTGCCCGGCGCGTCACGCCGGGTCGACGTGTGCCTCGACGGCAGCGGCATCGTCGAAGGCGGGACCGCGCAAGGCGAGACGGTCTACGCCGCGTTCGATGAGCAGGGCGGGCTGCAGGGCCTCGCGTTGGAGGCGGGTGCGCAGGGATACCAGGATGTGGTCAGGCTGCTGTATGGCTACGACCCGGTCTGCCAGTGTGTGCGCGGGATCAAGATCCTGAAGATGACCGAGACCCCGGGGCTGGGCGACAAGATTGCGTTTGATCCCGGATTCCTAGAAAACTTCGACGCCTTGGACGCGACCCTCGATCCGTCGGGCAGTGCGCTGACCAATCCCATCCGGGCCCTGAAGCACGGCAAGAAACAACATCCCTGGGAGATCGATGCGATCTCGGGCGCGACCATCTCCTCGGTCGCGGTGGCCCGCGCGATCGACAACAGCATGCAGCGCATGGCCCCGCTGATCCAGCGCCATCTGGGTGCGTTGCGCGACGCCGCGCCGGCGCCGGACGCAGGAGGTGAACGATAATGGCGATGCTACCGCGTCAACAGGAACAGCTCACGCTGGACACCTTCCTGCGGGGGTTGTGGGAAGAGAACCCGGTATTCGTGATGCTGCTCGGCATGTGCCCGGTGCTCGCGGTGACGAACTCGACGCTGAACGCGATTGCGATGGGGATGGCGACGACCTTTGTGTTGGTCGCGTCGAGCACGCTGATCTCGCTGATCCGGCGGCTGATACCCCGACAGGTGCGCATCGCCAGCTACATCGTGATCATCGCGACCTTCGTGACCGTGGTCGATTACGTGATCCAGGCGATCAGTCTCGATCTCTACAATGCGCTCGGTGCCTTCATCCAGCTGATCGTCGCCAATTGCGTGATCCTCGGTCGTGCCGAGGCCTATGCCTCGAAGCAACGCCTGCACACCACGCTGGTCAACAGTCTCGGAATGGGTGCCGGATTTACGGTGGCACTGCTTGCACTCGGCACGGTACGCGAGGTACTCGGCAACGGCACCCTGCTCGGTTTCCAGGTGATGCCGGCGAACTTCGAGCCCTGGGTGGTGATGATCCTGCCGCCGGGCGGATTCTTCGTGCTCGGGAGCTGGCTGCTGCTGTTCGCGTTCCTGAAACAACGCCGTGAGCGCCGCGCAGCGGGCGGCGAGGGGGTGTCCCATGCAGGGTGAGTCGCTCGGTTTCATCTTTCTCAATGCGGCGATCGTCAACAACTTCGTGCTGGCGTTGTTCCTCGGCATCTGCCCGTTTCTCGGCGTTTCCGCAAAGAAGGAGACCGCCTGGAACATGGGGCTTGCGACCCTGTTCGTGATGCTGGTGAGCTCTATCGCCGCATATGGCATCAACTGGCTGTTGACCGAACTCGACCTGATGTTCCTGCGCTTGATCTGCTACATCGCGGTGATCGCATCGGCGGTGCAGCTGGTCGAGATGTTCATCAAGCGATTCAGCCCGACGCTGTTCCGCAGCCTGGGCATCTTTTTGCCACTGATCACGACGAACTGCGCGATCCTCGGTCTGGCGCTGTTCCAGACCGCCAAGGAGTACGATTTCCTGCAGAGCGTCGTGTACGCGCTCGGCGCCGGCGCCGGGTTCACGCTGGCGCTGATGCTGATGGCCGGTCTGCGCGAAAAGCTCGAACTGGCGGAGGTACCTGCGGTGAGCCAGGGTGCGGCGATGAGCCTGATGCTCGCCGGCCTGCTGTCGCTGGCGTTCATGGGGTTCGCCGGATTGGGGGGCTCGCATGGCTGAGTTCCTCGCGGCCTCGGCGGTCATCTTCGCGGTCCTGGTCGGCTGGCTGTACGTCCAGGACCTGTACCGGCGATTCGCCGCGCGACATCCACAGTGGGGGCCGTTCCGCAGCGAGGCGACCTGTCAGGGATCCTGCGGCTGTCATCAGGGTGGCTGCCACAATGATCCACCTCAACCGACGACGTCGTCAGTCGCGATAAAATCTGTCCGCCTGGAAAAGCTCGAATACCGGGAGACCGCGAGATGGCACAAGCGATGAAGGAACTGGGACCTGTCAGCGAGGCCGTAGTGGTCGACAGCACCCGGGTCACGCCGGAGGATCGCGACGAGGTGCGTCGGATACGGCTGCGGGTCGATGAGCCCGCTTTCCGTTTCTCTCCCGGGCAGTCGATCGGGGTCGTGGTCCCGGGGCCGCATGCGTTCGGCAACCGCTATCACATCCGCCGCTACTCGATCGCCAGCGGTCATCGTGACGGGACACAGGACGCGGTCGAGTTCGAACTCCTGGTGCGCCGCTGTTTCTACGTCGACGAGATCAGTGGCGAGCAATATCCCGGGATCGCTTCAAACTATCTGTGTGATGCAAGGGGAGGCGCGCAGATCACCATCACCGGGCCGTTCAGGTCGCCATTTCGAATTCCCCAGGACGATACCGCCAACCTCGTGATGATCGGCACCGGCACAGGGGTCGCACCGTTTCGCAGCTTCATCCAGGAGATCTATCGGACGAACCGTGCCTGGCATGGCCTGGTGCGCCTCTACTACGGCGCAAAGAGCGGCATGGATCTGCTGTATCGCAACGACGAACTCGACGATCTGTCCAACTACTACGATCGCAACTCGTTCAAGGCCTTCCGCGCGATCATCAGCAAGCCGATGGCCTCCGAGGGCGAGACCCTGCAGGCGGCGATCGAGGGCCACGCGCAAGACGTCTGGGAGCTGATGCAGGACGCGAAGACGCACATCTACATCGCCGGTCTCGGAAAGGTCGTCGAGGCCTTCGATGCGGTGATGGAAAAGGCCGCCACCTCGCCGACGGCCTGGAGACAGACCAGGGAGTGGCTGCATGCAGAAGGGCGGTGGTCCGAGCTGGTCTACACCTAATGCGCGAGGTTCCGGGATACGTCGGGTTCCGGGGTATCTGCGAGATGCAGGGTTAGTCTGTTCGGATTTTCGCCGCCGTTCAGCGTCGCACAACCCGGGGGACGTCCAGGGTGATCGCGGAGAAGCCATCGAACACGCGATCAGTCACGTACTTTGCGATGTCCTGGTCGCTCGGCGGCGGTCTGGTGCGCAGGTCGGAGTTCTTGTGCGCCCCCTTCCAAGCTGTCAGGACCCAATGCCTTGCTTTTTCGAGGCTTGGCCCGAATCCACCGGGCCAGGGACCTCGCCTGGCTTCTTCGGCCCTTTCGCGTTTCCATGCCACAAACTCGAAAAGGGGTGCGAGATCCGTGAGTGCTTGAAAACGGGCCATCCGATGCGGAAGCGGAGTGTCGTCCAATGGAACGGGTACGAGTCGCTTGCCGAGTTCCAGCGCCAGTTCCCATTCCCGCTTGACCCACTCGGAGATCGCCGCCTTTTTGCTCCAAAACACGAGCACGCGTTCCACTTCGTGGATTTTGGCAATGAGGACTGCTTTCCAGTCATCGCCATAGTCGATGTCGCGCACATCCATGAAGACCTTGGCGCCGCCAGCGCGCAGCAGATTCGCCGCAACAGTGACCAGTTCGCTGTCTGCGCGTGCATACGAGATGAAGACCGTGTGTCGATCTGTCGGCATGTGTCGGTTGCCATGTGTGTCTGTTTACAGTTTAAGCGAAGGAACACTGACGACAGATGTTCGAACGGCGCCGGACCTCACGCGACGGGAGCACGGCACCTTGCGATCGCCGACATTTGGATCATGACCGCCTTCACCGGGGACGACGAGTTGCGCGCGGCATCGACGCGTCCGAATGCGTCTCCATCCTGCTGGATGTGGGGGCGGAGCGGTCTGCCGACGGGCCGGAGGCCGGCGCCGATGTTCGCGAGGCGCCAGGCTGGCCTAGGTCGGTGGATGTTTTCACGCGCAATACCCGCTCGACGGGCAGGCTGGATCCTGCGACGCAGGCTGCGGCAGTCATGAAGCCAGTAACTGGTACCGAGGGTCGGACTCGAACCGACAAGCTGTTGCCAGCGGGGGATTTTGAATCCCCTGTGTCTACCAATTCCACCACCCCGGCAGGGAGTTGCGCAGTATAGCGACAATGGCCGGGGCGGCAAGTACCCGCGCTTGAGGGAGTGAGGCGCATGGTGCCATGTGGTCGCCCGCGGCGGGCGTTCCCCCGGCATCCTCTGAGCGCGCTGCCCGCCCGACCAGGAAAGGCCTGCGTGGCGGCGATCGATCGTCGTGGCGCGCGGCAGGGCGGCCGCGACGCGCTGGCAGTGCTGGTTCGACGGTGTGGCGACGACGTCCGCGTCAGGACATCAGGGTCTCCATCAGGTCGATCATGAACTCGGTATCCTCCTGGTCGACCGGTTCCCAGCCGTCGAATCCCAGGCTGGAAAGTACCCCCTTGCCTTTTTCGTCATCGGTCATTCCACGCAGTGTCCCAAGGATCTTCTGCTGCTGATCGGCGAGCCGTGGACCGACCAGCAGAACGTGTTCTATGACACTGATCTGGCTGCGCACCAACACGCGCAGGTCCTTTCTGATCACGTCGGACAGGTCGTCGAAGGCCTCATTGAGGAAGAAGCCGACGTCGGCGCGCCCCTGAAACAGGGCCTTTGCCACCAGGACGTAACCGCCGCACGGAATGAACTCCAGGTTGTCCTTGTTGAGGTCGGCGGGCTCCAGCATGATCATGCACATCATGTGGACGTGCGGATCATCGGTGGTTGCGACGCGCGCTCCGGCCTGCAGATCCTCGACGTGTTGCACGGGCGAATCGGTCTGCACCGCGATCACCGCCTCGTCCGCCTTGCCGATAGGGCGCGCGACCGGTATGAAGCCTTTCTCGCGGACCAGCATCGATGCATCGAAGGGGTTCGCGTAGATGATGTCCACCTGATCCGCGGCGATGGCCTCGCGCTGGCTCGCAAAATCGTTGTAGAGCTCGAGGTGTATCCCCATCTCCAGCTGGCGCTGCAGCCAGGTATTGAAGATGTACCATCCTGAGATATGGTCCGGGGAGAAGTCTGGGCTGATGGTGATGTTGAAGGTCATCGTTGGGCTCCCCTAGCGCAGGCTTGCATAAAGTTTGTCGCTCTCCTCGACTTTCTTGCGCGATGGCTTGCGGCGCACCGAGGTGAACCCGACCACCTTGCCCTTGCGCACGTTCGGGATAACGGTTGCATAGACCCAGTAGTAGGCACCGTCCTTGCGCAGATTCTTTACATAGCCGTGCCATTTCTTGCCGGCGTTCACGGTGTCCCAAAGATCCTTGAACGCGACGGCCGGCATGTCCGGATGACGCAGGATGCTATGCGGTTGGCCGATCAGTTCTTCTTCGGAGAACCCCGACATCTCGACGAAAGCAGGGTTGGTATGGGTGATGATGCCGCTCAGGTCGGTGCGCGACACGATCAACCGTCCCTCCGGAAAGGGGACCTCTTCGTCCGTGACCAGCACCTTCCGCGAATTGCCTTCGTAGTATGTCAGCGTCGCTTCGCGAAACTCCCCTGCGACGTCTTCCGGTTTCATGTCTTTCACAGCCAGATCCTCACGATTCAGTCCCCTCGATCGATGTGCGCGTGGCTGGCTTGGGTGGAGCGGCGACACGTCGGGCAGGGTTGCGCGTCGTCGCCTGTCTACCAGCCGACAGGTATCCAGATGATCAGATCATCTTGCGCACGGCCTCGGCGGCGCGCTTGACGTCGAGGAAGATCAATCCGAGTTTGGCGTTCGGCTTGGCGAGCACGGTCAATACGGCGTTTTCGCCTGCGCCGGTCATCAGGACGTAACCGTTGCCACCCTTGATCAGCACCTGCTCCAGGGAGCCACGTGCCAGTTCGTGCGATGTGCGATCACCAAGCGACAGCATCGCCGCGCTCATCGCGCCGACGCGGTCCTCGTCCATTCCGGCCGGCAGCAACGCCGCCATCATCAGTCCATCGGTCGAGATGACGGCCGAGGCCTCGATATCGGCCGACGTGCCGTTAAGCTCGTTGAGTGTCGCAGTCAGCATGTCTGCACGCATCGTGGTGTCTCCTAGATTGACATCGGGTACGGGAGGTCGCGGAAATCATTGCAGTGCCGCGTCTCGCCGTTCATTCGGGTTGGCCCTCGGCATACCGCAGGCTCAGGGCCCAGACCAGGTCGACCAGCTCCGGCCGGTTCATATTCGGTACGCCACTGAGCACCAGGACGAAGCGCTGGGTACCGATGTACAGTGGCCAGAATCCAACCTGACTGGTGCCGCCGGCATCGATCAGCCCCCAGGCGCTGCTGTGCAGCGACATGTTGCGGTTGAGCAATTGGTGGTGGCGCTCGTGCAGCGTCGCGAGGTCGGCACTCAGCGCCGAGAGCTCCTCGGCGGTCTCGTGATGGTAGCCGTGGCTGGCTGCATAGAACCCCTGGCCGTCGGCAAGCAATGCCTTGCCCTGACCGGCGAGTTTCTTGAGGATCGCCGGGAGCAGTTGGTCGAGAGGCCCCTGCGGAGCGTGCTGGACGTCGTCGAAACCCTGCAAAAGGTTCAGCGACTGCATGCGGTAGAGCAACTCAAGGGACGCGTTCGCGTCCTGTGCTGTGAGCTTCTTCAGCGCGTGTACGTCGAGCGGATGGGTTGCCGCGCTGCGCATCAGTCCGAACAGGACCCTGCGAGTGACGTCCTGTTCCGGGCTGAAGACTGCGTAGTAGGCGCCGGCCGGTGACGGCGTGACATGCATGTCCGGACTGAGCTCGAAATCAGCCATGCGCGTGTACTCCCGGATCGAGGCTGTAGAGCAGGACCTGGACCAGGATCGAGACGTCGCGCTGTTTGCGCGCATCGGCCTCGAATACCGGTAGCAGTCGGCCTTGCTGGCCAAGATGCTGTGCGTAGTCGCGCAGCGTCGGTGTACTGGACTTGTCCATCTGCGTTACTCCGACCACGACGCCCGTCGTGTCGATGAATTCTTTGAATGCACCAAGGTAGAAGTCGAGATCCGCGAAAGGCTTTTCCCGCGAGTTGTCGATCAGAAGCACCAGGCCGAGGGCACCCTCGCTGAGGATGTCCCACATGAAATCGAACCGCTGCTGGCCGGGGGTTCCGTAGAGATGCACGCGTTCCGTGTTGCTCAGTTTGAGAATTCCGTAGTCCATGGCAACGGTGGTCGACGCCTTCCGGCTCAACGTCATGTCGCTGGCGGATGCATCGGTCTTCACCACCGGGATTTCGCTGAGCGACTCGATCGCGGTGGTCTTGCCGGCGCCGACCGGCCCGCTGAATACGATCTTGTAGTTCGCCATACGGTTAGGCCCCGAATCAGTCGCGCGCGCCGAGATAGCCGAGCAGGCGCCCGAGGAAACCGCGTTGCACCGCGTGTTTCGCCACCTCGCCAGAGGCCTTCCAGCCGGGCACCTGCTCGGCGGCACCGGTCGCTGCGGCCGCGCTGTAGAACGCGAACACGTAGCGGTACTCGATGCCGAGGATCCTCGCGGTCTCCAGCAGCGAGGTCGGTCGCCGTGACCACAGGACGGCAATCTGCATCGCGTGATGCGGGATGAAGATCC
Organism: Chromatiaceae bacterium; assembly: GCA_024235395.1. Lineage (NCBI taxonomy): Bacteria > Pseudomonadati > Pseudomonadota > Gammaproteobacteria > Chromatiales > Chromatiaceae > Chromatiaceae bacterium. The sequence goes on along the minus strand of JACKMK010000001.1, from coordinate 778,084 downwards.
GCGTGAAGTTCGGCCAGTAGACGAGCCGTACCGGTCGTTCGGGATCGGTGCCGACCGGTACGCGACCCAGTGCGGACCACAGGGCGACCTTCCACAGCAGGCTGGTCTCGTTTTGCATGCGTGCGTCGCCCGAAACGCCACCCGGGGCCTCCGATTCCGGCAGGGTCTCGACGGTGGCGAGGTCGCCGGCGCCCTTGCCGATGGAGAGACTGCGCAGGAAATATTCGCGCACGTCGCTGAGGATCTTGTGTTCCTTCGGGAAGATGTCGATGTGCCTGCTGCTGCCGCTTTCGTCCAGTTTGATGCGCACCGGGATCCCGGTCTTGCAGGACCGGTCGATTGCACGCTTCAGCACACCCTGGAAATAGTCGGCCGGATCGTAGAAGAACTGCCCGCGCAACTTCGGATCGGCGTACATGGCGTCGTCGAGGACCCCGTACGAGGGATGCCGGCGACGTTCGGTGACCGCCAGCCCGGCGGCCCTACCGGGATCGCGCGCGGCCCGATCGTCGCTGTGGGCAGCGCGTGCGGGCGCTTCGGAGGCGGCAGGCGCTGGCAGCCCGGCGGTATCAACCGGGTCCGCCGGCGCCGCGGCGGGCGCATCGGCCTCGCCGGTGTCCACGGAATCGCGCTGCGGCACCGCCCCCGCCGCGGTGGCCGGAATCGTCGCTGCCGGTACCGGCACCGGCGGCGCGGCCGTTGGGTTGGTTCGGTCGATCGATTTCAGCGCAGCGAGCAGCTCGGCCGGGACCACCGGCTTGCGAATCCAGGTTGAATCGCTCAGTTGCGGGTCCTGTACCGACAGGACCAGTGTCGGGCCCTGAAAGCGCTGACGGTAGTCGGCCAGGAGTTTGCGGCCGTGTGGCCCGTCGAGATCGACGATGCCGATCTCCGCGAGCGCGTAGTCCTCGACGAACTCCCAGGCAGACCGCCCCTGGGTGCTGAAGAAGACTTCCAGCGCCGCACGCGCATGGGTACTGAAACCCAGGGCGATGATGTTCAATGGACGACTGCTGTTGCTGGATTGGGCGCGCATCTGTACCGGTCTGTCCGTACCTTGGGATTTCCTTTTCTCGGCTCTGTTTCCTGAGGGTCCCGGGACTGGACCGCGGCCGCAGGGTCGCGGTCGTGCGCAGTGTCTGCCCGGACCGGGACGGCGCTATATTTGGATCAAACCCGTTAGGCGATGGTAGCGGCGTGGAGCGCACGAACTTGAGTCGACGACCGGGTCATGTCGGTCGCCCGGATGCGCGGCGTCGTCACATCGATCGTCGAACCGGAAGGGGCTGTCGGTGAGAGGGGAGTGGCTTACCAGCCGTCCGGCAGTACGCCGTGTCGCCTGCGCAACCAATCACGCATCGCGAGCAGGGCATCGTGATCCTGGGTGCGTTCATAGATCTCGCGCAGCTGGTCGGACAGGCGCGGGTCATCGTCACCCTGCCGCACGGCGTCTTCGAGGACTCGCCGGGCCTCTTCCAGTTGACCGTATTCGAGACACGACATCGCCTCGTCGTAGGCGTTCTGATAGCGGTCCGGGGTTGACTGGTGTCGCTTGATGATCGTGTGACGGCCGGTGAAGCCGAGGCTGAGGACCGAGTGATGCACCCGTGCCAGGAGTGGTTCGGTGGCCTTTAGGCCCCGGTCGATCGCCCGGTTCAGCAGTTTCTTCTGTGCCTCGTTCAGCACCGTTCCAGACTGCGCCAGGCAGCGTTGCTTGAGCGCCCTTCCGGCGCTGCCGAGGGCGATGAACAGGTCGATCATGGCGCCGTACAGCTGACGCTGATCGGACAGCCTGTTCAGCAGATCGATCCGCTGCATATGGGCACGCAGATCGGTCGGCCGGTGTTTGATCTGCTGACCCAGGTGCGCCAACAACTGTGCGTCATTGTCCGAGCGCCGCAGGCGCAATCGCGTGTTTCCTGCGATCTGGAAATGGACGTCGGCCTCGATGGCGTCGCGGGCGGCCCGCCGATTGCTGGTCGCGCTGACGATCTGTCTGCCGGGTGCTTGTGCTGGCCGCATCGGTCTGCCGTGTGGAACGCCTTGCCTCGAACTCCTGTAGTCGGCACGCGGTGCGGATTATTGAGTCATCGAGGAAGGCGGCACGCGCGCAACGGCCGCTTGCGCGCCTTGGCGCAATGCAGGCACGCGGCACGCGACTGGTACCGAGGGTCGGACTCGAACCGACAAGCTGTTGCCAGCGGGGGATTTTGAGTCCCCTGTGTCTACCAATTCCACCACCCCGGCAAGTCGCCGCGAAGTATACTGGCATCCACTGACCCGGCAACCGCCTGTGCTAACATCGCGCGCGCATGCGCCTGACCGATTTCCAATACGACCTGCCCGAAGAGCTGATCGCCCAGCAACCGCTGGCCGGACGTGGCGACAGCCGCCTGCTCTACCTGCCGGCCGAGGGCCCGGTTCAGGATCGCCTGTTCGGCGATCTGCCGGATCTGGTGCGCCCCGGTGACCTGCTGGTGTTCAACGACACCCAGGTGTTGCCGGCGCGGTTGTACGGTGTCAAGGAGACCGGCGGCCGGGTCGAGGTACTGATCGAGCGCCTGCTGGGGGACCGTTATGCCCTGGCGCATGTGCGGGCAAGCAAGCCATCGCGGCCCGGCAGTCGCATCCTGATCGGCGAGCACCCGTTGTCAGTCGAAGGGCGGGACGGCGATCTGTATCGCGTCGAAAGCCTCGGCGTCGAATTACTGGAACTGATGCGGGCGCACGGGCATATGCCGCTGCCACCCTACATAAAGCGTTCCGACGCCGAGCAGGATCAGACACGCTACCAGACCGTGTATGCCGCGCGGCCCGGCGCGATTGCGGCGCCCACCGCAGGACTGCATTTCGACGATGCGATGCTCGCCGCACTGCGCGCACAGGGGGTGGAGACCACGCGCGTGACTCTGCACGTCGGGTCCGGTACCTTCCAGCCGATCAGGGTGCAGGATCTCGACCAGCACCGGATGCACAGCGAGTGGCTCGAGGTCGACGAGGACGCGGTCGCCGCGGTCGCGAGGGCACGGGCGCGCGGCGGACGGGTGATCGCCGTTGGCACCACCAGCGTACGCAGCCTCGAGACGGCGGCGGCCGGCGGTGAACTGGCCCCGTACCGTGGCGACACCGCGCTGTTCATCCGCCCGGGATTCGAGTTTCGCGTCGTCGACCGGCTGCTGACGAACTTTCACCTGCCGGAATCGACCCTGCTGATCCTGGTCTGCACCTTCGCCGGGTACCGGCGCACGATGGCGGCCTACCGGCATGCGGTCGCCAACCGCTATCGGTTCTTCAGCTACGGCGACGCGATGCTGCTGGACCGCCCGCGAGCGCCAGGGGATAGCGGGGCATAAAAAAAGGCGCGGCAGGGGGTGCCGCGCCAAGTTCCACCAAAGGAGGATGGAGGAGTGTACTGACGAATCAGTACATCCGTATTTTCTAATATTCTTGAACTCCGCGTCAAGCATAAATAGATTTTATTGAGGTGTGGTTTGCATTTTGAGCTTTTCTCGCACGACGGGCTTGCTCGCCGTGGCCGGCTGAGGTTCGCGCGCGGTGACGTGGAGACCCCGGCGTTCATGCCGGTGGGCACCTACGGTACCGTCAAGGCGATGACCCCCGAGGAGCTCGAGGCGCTCGGCGCCCAGATCATCCTGGGCAATACCTTCCACCTTTGGCTGCGGCCCGGCACAGGGGTGATACGGGCGCACGGGGATCTGCACCGTTTCATGCACTGGGAGCGCCCGATCCTGACGGATTCGGGGGGATTTCAGGTGTATTCGCTCGGTGAGACCCGCAAGATCACCGAGCAGGGGGTGCATTTCCGCTCGCCGGTCGACGGGGCGCGGGTCTTCATGGGGCCCGAGGAGTCCATGCAGATCCAGCGCGAGCTCGGTTCGGATATCGTGATGATCTTCGACGAATGCACGCCCTATCCGGCGACCGAGCAGGAGGCGCGCAGCTCGATGGAGCTGTCTCTACGCTGGGCCGCGCGCAGCCGGCAAGCGCACGCTGGTAATCCCAACGCGCTGTTCGGGATCGTGCAGGGAGGGGTGTACAGCGAGCTGCGCGCGCGATCGCTGGACGGCCTCACTGCGCTGGGGTTCGACGGCTACGCGGTCGGCGGCCTGTCGGTCGGTGAACCCCCGGACGACCGATGGCGGGTGCTGGACTTCCTCGCCGAGCGTCTTCCGGCCGATCGGCCGCACTATCTGATGGGCGTCGGCACGCCGGAGGACATCGTCGAGGCGGTCCGTCGCGGCATCGACATGTTCGACTGTGTGATGCCGACCCGCAACGCGCGCAACGGTCACCTGTTCACCCACGCCGGCGTGGTGCGCATCCGCAACGCCGCACATGCCGACGACACCACGCCGCTCGACCCGGAATGCGACTGCTATACCTGCCGCCACTACAGTCGTGCCTACCTGCGCCACCTGTTCCGCTGCAACGAGATCCTTGGTGCGCGTCTGAACACCATCCACAACCTTCACTATTACCAGGCGTTGATGCGCGGTCTCCGTGGCGCGATCGAGGCTGGCCGTTTTGACAGCTTCCGCGGGGACTTCTACGAGCGGCGTGGTTTACCCGCACCGCTCTGAGCTGTGGCATAATCACGCGCCTTTGGTTCTGGGGCGTCGGGAACGCGGCGGCCTCTGGGAATCGGGCCGGCCTGTCCGCGGTCTGTGCCGCAACGGCATCTACGCGGGTCTGGACGAGGCGCAGCTGGCGCCGCTGAATTTGCAAGAGATTTGGAGCGTACGATGAGCTTTTTCATTTCCGACGCGATGGCACAGGGTCCGGCGCCGGCCGGCGATGGCGGGATGTCGATCATTTTCCTGATCGGCATGTTCGTCATTATGTATTTCTTCCTGATCCGTCCGCAGGTCAAGAGACAGAAGGAACACAAGGCGATGGTCGAGGGTCTCAGCAAAGGTGACGAGATCCAGACCATGGGTGGCCTGATGGGCAAGATCACCGAGCTCGGCGACAATTTCATGAAAGTGGAGGTTGCCGACAACGTCATCGTCACCGTGCGCAAGAGTGCGGTCGAGGCAGTCATGCCGAAAGGTAGTCTCAAAGAGATGTAATCGCGCCCCGGCCGTCCTCCCGGCACGGCCGTTCCCGCTACTGGCTTCACAAAAGATGCTTAACCAATACCCGCTTTGGAAGAACCTGCTGGTGGCGATCGTGCTGCTGGCCGGTCTGCTGTTTGCGCTGCCCAACATCTACTCGCAGGATCCGGTCATCGAGGTCACCGGCACCCGCGGCGAGGAGGTCGGACAGACGCTGCAGAACGACGTCCTGGCCGCGCTGCAGCGTGCACAGATCGATATCAAGTCATCCGTGCTCAAGGCCGATCGGCTGCAGATCCGGTTCAATGCCGCGGAGGACCAGCTCGCCGCCCAGGACATCGTCGCGAAGGCCTTGCCGCCCCAGTTCACCCACGCGATGACCCTGTCGCCCGACGTCCCGGCCTGGCTGGCCGCGATCGGTGGAAAACCGATGAACCTCGGTCTCGACCTGCGCGGCGGCATCCACGTGCTGATCGATGTCGACATGGACGCGGCGATCGCCAAGGCGGTGGAGCGGCACGCCGGGAACATCCGCACGACGCTGCGCGAGGAGCGTATCCGCTACGTGAGCGTCAAGGAGTCGGGCAACGGCATCGACATCCGGTTCAAGGACGCCGAGACGCGCGACCAGGCCGAGAAGGTGCTCGGCAACGAATACAAGGACCTCGGTATCAGCGTCAGTGACGAAGGCGGGGACTACTCGGTTCGGTTGTTCATGCCGCCGAACGAGGAACGTTCGGCGCGCAAGCTCGCGCTCGAGCAGAACATCACCACGTTGCGCAACCGCGTCAATGCTCTCGGTGTCGCGGAGCCGGTGATTCAACAGCAGGGCGAGCGGCGCATCGTCGTCGAGTTGCCGGGGGTCCAGGATCCCGGCAAGGTCAAGGATCTGCTCGGCGCCACCGCGACCCTGGAATACCGCCTGGTGCATGGCGACCCGGCGCAGGCCGTCGAGGCCGAGCGCAGCGGGCGTGTGCCGCCGGGCGCGGCGTTGTATCACGAGCGCAACGGCCAGCCGATCCTGCTGAAGCGCCAGGTGATCGTCACCGGTGACGAGATGACCAGCGCCTCGTCGGGCTTCGACCAGCAATCCGGGCAACCGGCGGTGTACGTCAACCTGGACAGCAAGGGTGCACGACGCATGCGCAACGTGACCACCGAGAACGTCGGTAAGCCGATGGCGGTGGTGTTCAAGGAAAAGCGCACGGTCGGTCGTGATGCGGAGGGCAAGCCGATCCGCAAATGGGTCGAAGAGGTCATCAACGTCGCGACCATCCGCGAGGCGTTCGGCCGCCGTTTCCAGACCACCGGTCTGGACAGCACGCAGGAGGCGCACCAGTTGGCGCTGCTGCTGCGTGCCGGCGCGCTGGCGGCACCGATCAACATCGTCGAGGAGCGCACCATCGGTCCCAGCCTCGGTCAGGACAACATCGACCAGGGCCTGGTCTCGGTGGTCGTCGGCCTCGTCGCGGTGATGATCGTGATGGCCGTGTACTACAAGGTGTTCGGCATGGTCGCGAACCTGGCGTTGATGGCCAACCTGGTGCTGATCGTCGCGATACTGTCGATGCTGCAGGCGACGCTGACGGTGCCGGGGATCGCCGGCATCGTGCTGACCGTCGGTATGGCGGTCGATGCCAACGTGCTGATCTACGAACGCATCCGAGAGGAACTGGCAGTCGGTTCGACACCTCAGGCCAGTATCCATGCCGGCTACGAGCGCGCCTTCAGCTCGATCCTCGACGCCAACGTCACGACCCTGATCGCTGCCGTCGTGTTGTTCTCGATCGGCAGCGGCCCGGTGCGTGGCTTCGCGGTGACGCTGGCGATCGGGATCCTGACCTCGATGTTCACCGCGCTGCTCGGCACGCGCGCCGTGGTCAACCTCATCTACGGCGCAAAGCGCGTCGCGAAACTCGCGATCTGAGCGCGGAGTCAACCGATGGAAATCGTCAGCAAGAACCTCAACATCGACTTCATGAGCGTCCGCAAGGGCGCCGTGCTGTTGTCCATAGTCTGGCTGGTCGCGGCGGCTGTCGCGATCGCCGTGCGTGGCCTCAACTTCGGTATCGACTTCACCGGCGGCACCCTGATCGAGGTCGGTTATGCGCAGGACGTGCAGCTCGACTCGGTGCGTCAGTCGCTGACCGAAGGCGGCTTCAAGGGTGCGGCGGTGCAGCGTTTCGGGACGTTGCGCGACGTGCTGATCCGCCTGGCACCCGATGCAGTGGGCGGCGACGACAGTGCACAGCTCAGCGACCGGGTGTTCGCCGCGCTGAGCCGTTCCGCACCGGGGCAGGTCGAGCTGCGCCGCGTCGAGTTCGTCGGCCCGCAGGTCGGCGATGAACTGGCGGAAGACGGGGCGCTCGCGGTGCTGGTCTCGCTGATCGCGATCCTGATGTATGTCGCGATGCGCTTCGAGTGGCGCTTCGCGGTCGGCGCGGTCGCAGCGCTGGCGCACGATGTGTTGTTCACCGTCGGCCTGTTTGCCTTGCTGCAGATCGAGTTCGATCTGCCGGTGCTGGCGGCCGTGCTGGCGGTGATCGGCTATTCGTTGAACGACACCATCGTGATCTTCGACCGGGTGCGCGAGAACTTCCGCAAGATGCGCAAGGGCACGCCGGGCGATATCGTCAACGCCTCGATCAACCAGACCATGGCGCGGACGATCATGACCTCGGGCACGACCTTGGTCGTGCTGCTCGCATTGTTCTTCCTGGGTGGCGAAAACATCCATGGATTCTCGCTGGCGTTGATCGTCGGCGTTGTGATCGGTACCTACTCCACGATCTATGTCGCCTCCGCGGTCGCGTTGTGGCTTGGCGTCAGCAAGGCCGACCTGATGCCGGTCAAGAAAGAAGGCGTCGTGGACGATAGACCCTGAGACTGCCGCGGCCGTCCGCTGCGGCGCGGGCCATCGGCCGGAAGGCCAGGACGCGAGCAGGAGACGATCGGGGGCTGAGATGCATGTGCTCTTCCATCACCGCACACCGCCCGGCGTGGCGTGTGGCCGACGGGGATACGCACCCGGTGGCCGTAATCGGAGGTGTCATGTGCCCGGCGACTACGCGGAACCCCTCGTGACCGCACCGGCGGATGCCGCCGGCCCGGTTGGCGCGCCGCGATGAAAGTCCTCACCTTCAGCTCGCTGTACCCCAATACCAGGCAGCCATCGCACGGCATCTTCGTCGAGAACCGGCTGCGCCAGCTGCTCGACTTTGCACCGGAGATCGAGGCGCGGGTGATCGCCCCGGTACCCTGGTTTCCTTCGCAGAATCCGCGTTTCGGCGAATATGCGAAGTACGCCGGTGTCGGGAGCCGGGAGATGCGGCACGGTATCGACGTCTGGCATCCACGCTATGCCGTGATACCGAAGATCGGCATGGGCATGGCCCCCTGGCTGATGTATCGCGCGGTGCGCCCCTGGGTGCGGCGCCTGCGCCAACAGGGCTACGACTTCGACCTGATCGACGCCCACTATTTCTACCCCGACGGCGTCGCTGCGATGTACCTCGCGAGGGAGTTCGGACGGCCGTTCGTGGTCACCGGACGCGGTACCGATCTGAACCTGATACCACGCTACCCCGGGCCGCGGCGCAAGATCTTGCACGTGACCCGCGAGGCCGGGCACATGATCACCGTCGCGGCCGCGCTGAAGGACTACCTGCTGGCGATGGGGGTCGACGGCGATCGGGTCACCGTTTTGCGCAACGGGGTCGATCTGGTGTTCTTTCACCCGAGCGATGAACGCGCGGCGCTGCGCGAGGAATTGGGATTCGGCGATCGACGGGTGTTGCTGTCGGTCGGTCATCTGATCGAGCGCAAGGGACACCACCTGGTGATCGAGGCGATGCGCGAACTGCCGGATCTGCACCTGGTCATCGCCGGCGACGGGCCGGAAGAGGCCACACTGCACAATCTGGTCGAACGCCACGCGCTGGTCGATCGGGTGACGTTTGCCGGCCGGCTCTCGCAGGAGGTGTTGCGCGGGCACTACCAGGCCGCCGACGCGCTGGTGCTGGCATCGAGCCGCGAGGGCTGGGCGAACGTGCTGCTCGAGGCAATGGCATGCGGGACACCGGTCGTTGCGACCCCGGTCGACGGCACACCCGAAGTCGTCGCGGCGCCAGCCGCCGGACAGCTCACCGCAGATCGCAGCGCCGGGGCGATCGTGCAGGCGGTGAAGGCGCTGTTCGACAAGCTGCCCGAACGGGTCGCGACGCGTGCCTACGCCGAGGGGTTTGCGTGGGACGACACATCGCGCGGTCAGCTGGAGATCTTCCGTCACACGCTGGCCGATCGGCATCCCTGAACCGACCGGGCGGCGTTTCAATATCCTCCACGCAGCGGCTATCATCCGCGAGGTCCGCCCATCGGACCTGGCGGCACCCGCTGCCTATACAAGAATACCTGGAGGAGCCCCGATGAAACTCGAGACCCTGGCCCTGCATGCCGGCTATGCAGGCGACCTGACCACGCGCGCCGCGACCACGCCGATCTATCAGACGACCTCGTATACGTTCGACAATACACAGCACGGTGCGGACCTGTTCGACCTCAAGGTCGCCGGCAACATCTATACGCGCATCATGAACCCGACCCAGGCGGTGCTCGAGCAACGCCTTGCCGAGATGGAGGGTGGGGTGGGTGCCCTGTGCCTCGCATCAGGCATGGCCGCGATCACCTACTCGATCCAATGTCTCGCCGACGTCGGCTGCAACATCGTCAGCACCAGCCAGTTGTACGGTGGTACCTACAACCTGTTCGCGCACACCTTCCCGCGGCAGGGCATCGAGGTCCGTTTTGCGTCGCACGACGACTATGCGGGACTCGAGTCGCGGATCGACGGCAACACCCGTGCGCTGTTCTGCGAGTCGATCGGCAATCCGGCCGGCAACGTCGTCGATATCGCGACGCTTGGCGAGATCGCCCATCGCCACGGGGTCCCGCTGATCGTCGACAACACGGTGCCGACACCCTTCCTGTGCAAACCGTTCGAACTCGGCGCGGACATCGTGATCCACTCGCTGACCAAATACATCGGTGGACACGGCACCAGCATTGGCGGCGTGATCGTCGATTCGGGCAAGTTCGACTGGGCCGGCAATGCCGAACGTTTCCCGATGTTGAATTCGCCCGACCCGTCTTACCACGGCGTGGTGTACACCGAGGCGCTCGGCCCGGCGGCCTATATCGGACGTTGCCGGGTGGTGCCGCTGCGCAACACCGGTGCGGCGATCTCGCCGTTGAACGCCTTCCTGATCATGCAGGGACTCGAGACGCTGGGCCTGCGCATGGAGCGGCATTGCACGAACGCCCAACGCGTCGCCGAACACCTCAAGGCGCACCCGCGCGTCGAATGGGTCAGCTATGCGGGTCTGCCGGACAGCCCGTACCATGCCCTGTGTCAGAAGATCACCGGCGGCAGGGCCTCGGGAATACTCAGCTTTGGTATCAAGGGCGGCAAGGAGGCCGGCGCGAGGTTCATCGATGCGCTGCAGATGATCCTGCGCCTGGTGAACATCGGCGATGCCAAGTCGCTCGCCTGTCACCCGGCCACGACGACGCACCGCCAACTCGGTCCGGAGGAGCTGGCCTCTGCCGGCGTGAGGGAGGACATGGTGCGGCTGTCGATCGGTATCGAACATGTCGACGACATCATCGCCGACATCGATCAGGCACTGCTCGCCGCCGCTTGATCCCACAGGTACGACGTTTCAGCCTACCGGTTCGCTGAGACGTCGTACCAACCAGCCGCGGAAAAACGGGTTCTCGAGCTCGGCGAAAAGTTGCGCCTGCTCGAGCCAGGTGCGCAGCTGTTCCGGGTCTTCGGCCGGCTGGCCATGCTGCGCCATATAGCAGTCCAGGTAGAACTCGCCCTGCAGCGCGCGCCACTTCTCCTCGTCGATTGCATCACGCATGCGGTCCGGGAAAGGCAGGACGTTGTCGTCGCTCATCGCTGCTGCCGCCACCAGCGATCGACGATCGCGGCGACATCCAGATCGTCGGGCCCCGAGCGCCAGCTTTCGGCCACTGGCGCGTCACTGCTGGCCGGTGCCGGATCGGGCGGGTAGAGACGCACCCGGGTCGGGATCGGCACGGCCTCACCGACCGCCAGGGCCTCGCCACGGCGCAGCGTGGTCAGCACGTCGGCGAGATCCTGTTCACCCTCGGGCATCAGTTTGCGGATGTATTCCTGGTCCTGCGGGTTGGTCGTGCGCAGGCACACGAAGTTGCTGCACTGTGACAACACCGTCTCGGACAGCTCGTTGGGGCGTTGGCTGACCACGCACAGGCCGACACCGTATTTGCGTCCTTCCTTCGCAATGCGTTCCATTTCGCGCCGGCTGCCGGCATGCTGCGCATCGCTCTCACGCGGGATGTACTGGTGGGCCTCCTCGCAGACCAGCAGGATCGGAAACTCGCGGCGCTGTGGGTTCCAGTAGTTGAACTCGAACGCCAGGCGCCCGATCTGCGCGGACACGGTCGGCCGGACGTCGTGCGGCACCGGGCTCAGGTCGACGACGGTGATCTGACGTTTGGGATCGCCGAGACCGATGAAGTCACGCAACAGGTCCTCGAGGTCCTTCGACTTGACCCGTTTGCGCGGTCGGAGCAGGAACTCGTAACGCGAGTCGTTGTACATTGCCTGGAAACGTACCAGGAACTCGTCGAACGCGCCGAACAGCGGGCCCTTGGTCTTGCCGAAATCGAACTGCTGTTCGTTGGCCTGCTTGAAATGCAGGTACAGGTCCTTCAGCGGAAAATAGACCGGTGAGTCGACCGATATGCGGTCGATACCGAGGTCCTGATTGCCTTTCTTGCGCAAGGTATGCAACACCTCGCGCATGAACGAGATCTGAAGCGACGCGTTCGGATCGGTACGGTCGATCAGCAGGTCGACCAGTTCGCCGTAGGTCAGCAGCCAGTACGGGATCTCCAGCATGCGCGCATCGATATGCCGCACCATGTCGACCGGGAAGGCACTGTGAAAGTTGCCGGTGGAATCGCGCCAACCGTATTCGCCGTGCAGGTCCAGCAGCACGATGTGCGCCTTGGGCATCAGCTTGACGGTTCGTTGCAGCAGGCTGCTGACCGCCCAGGATTTGCCGGAACCGGACTGGCCGAGGATCGCGAGGTGACGGTTGTACAGCAGATTCGGTTCGACGAATACGCGCAGCTCGGCACGCTGGCTGAGGCGGCCTATATCCAGGCCGAAGCGCCGTACCGAGTCGAACATCGCCTCGAGCTGCTTGCTGTCGGCCAGGTAGACGGGTGTCTCGAGTGGCGGGTACCGACCGACGCCGCGGAAGAATTGGCCGTCGCTGGTGACCTCGCCGAGCGGCAGCAGACGCATCAGGCGCACCTTGGTTGCGTCGCGCGGCTCCTCCCAGACCTGCACGACCTGGCACAGCACCTGCTCGAGTTCGCCTCGGGCCAGCACGTAGGACCCGATCTGGCCGACCGCGACCTTCTCGACGCCGATCTGTCGATAGGGCTGGAATGCGCCGCCGTCGTCGTCGATCTGTGCGATGAAGCGCGCCCCGGAAACGTCCTTTAGGGTACCGAGAAAACCGGGATCGAGCTCGGCCATGGATATCCTTACTGCAGCGTGGTTCCGGCAAGAATAGCGGTATTGCGCGGATTACCCAAGCGGGTAGCCAGCGGGCGCGTTCTGACACGCCAGCACCGCGGCGGGTAGAATGATCCGCCAGATTCCGAGGAGAGTTGTCGATATGTCACGAGTGACCGTCATAGGCGCCGGGTTCGCTGCATTGACCGCCGTTCGCAAATTGCGCGCCGCCGATTCGAGCATCGGCATCGACCTGATCGCGCCGAAGCCCGAGTTCGTCTATTACCCGGGCACGATCTGGATCCCGACCCGGCTTCGCGAACCGCAGGACCTGGTCATCCCGTTGGGCAACTTCTTCCGTCGCATGAACGTCACCTACCACCAGGCCGCCGCGCAGGGACTGAGCGGTGCCGGACGTGGCGTCATCACCGATCAGGGCGAGATCCCCAACGATGGCCTGATCATCGCGTGTGGTGGTCGCTTCATACGCAAACTGCCGGGCATCGAGCAATCGATCCTGCCGTGTGGAGGGGTCGATGCGGCGACGCAGATCCGCGACCGCCTCGGCGCGATGCAGGGCGGTACCCTGGCGTTCGGTTTCTCCGGCAACCCGAACGAACCGGCCGCGATGCGCGGTGGGCCGGTGTTCGAGTTCCTGTTCGGCATCGACTCCTGGCTGCGTCGGCAGGGCACGCGCGAACGTTTCAAGCTGGTGTTTTTTACGCCGGCCGAAAAGCCCGGTCAGCGCCTCGGCCCGAAAGCGGTCGAGGGATTGATGCGCGAGATGGCGAAACGCGGCATAGAGACTCATCTCGGCCACAAGCTCAAGGGATTCGAGGCCGACCGGGTCAAGACCGAGGGCGGCGACTTCGCGGCCGACCTGATCCTGTTCATGCCCGGCATGACCGGCAACGCCTGGTTCGATGAGACCGAACTGCCGCGTTCCCCCGGCGGCATGATCAAGGCGAATCGGCACTGCGAGGTCGAAGGCTGGGACAAGGTCTATGTCGCCGGCGACGCCGGCAGTTTCCCGGGTCCCGACTGGTTGCCGAAACAGGCGCACATGGCCGACCTTCAGGCCGAAGCCGCGGTCGCCAACCTGATGGATGCATTTCGCGGCAAGGTCGCCAGCCACACCTATAAGACCGAGCTGATCTGCATCGTCGACACGCGCTCCAGCGGCATGCTGGTGGCCCGCACCCCGTCGCGCAACCTGGTGCTGCCGTCGTTCGTCGGCTTCCACTGGGCCAAGCGCGCATTCGAGTGGAACTACCTGCGCCAATACCGCTGAACGATCCGCCTGGCGTATGAGGCCGCAACGCGACATGCGCTGGCCGCACAGGCGGTTCGCGGCAACCGGTGTCGATTGCGGAAGGGTGGCATGACCCGCGTTCTGTGCATTGGCGTTGCGACGCTCGATATCGTCAACCGGGTCGAACGTTATCCGCGCGAAGACGACGAGGTGCGCGCAATCGCGCAGGCACGACGTATGGGCGGCAATGCCGCGAACACCGCCGTCGTGCTTGCGCAACTGGGTGCCGACGTGGCCTGGGCCGGCAATCTTCCATCAGCCCCCGGGATCGTCGACGACAGTTTCGCTCGCTACCGCGTCGACGCCTCGTTCGCGGTGCGCATCACCGGGGCTACGCTGCCGACCTCGTATATCACGCTCAGTGCCGAGACCGGCTCCCGGACCATCGTGCATTTCCGCGAGCTTCCGGAGTATCGCGCCGCGGACTTCCTCGCCCTGGATCTCGGAGGCTTCGACTGGGTGCATTTCGAAGGGCGTGCGATCGACGAACTGGCGCTCATGCTGACGCGCGCGCGTTCGTTCGCCGGACTGCGCGTGTCGCTGGAGGTCGAAAAGCTGAGACCGGGCATCGAGGCCCTGTTCGAATTCGCCGACCTGGCGTTGTTCTCGCGCGACTATGCGCAGTCGAAGGGATTCGCGGACGCCGCTGCACTGCTGCGCAGCCTGCCGCGGGGGCTGCAGGCCAGCTGTACCTGGGGTGCGCAGGGGGCCTGGGCGGTCGAGCGCGACGGGCGACTGCTGCACGAACCCGCGCCACGGCTGGAAACGGCGATCGACACCATCGGTGCCGGGGATGTCTTCAATGCTGCGATGGTGCAGGCGTTTCGCAGCGGTCAGACCCTCGGTCCTGCACTGCAGGCCAGCGTTGCCCTGGCCGCCGCGCAATGTGCCCGGGAGGGCCTGCAGCTGTCGGACGACTGATAGCGGAGTGCAGCGTGCAACGAGCCTTCCGGACGTTGAAACGGCGGACGGCCGCTGCGTCGCCTCGCCGGACGAAGGGACCGTCGGACCCCATCGGCGGCGAAGATTTCCGGTTCTGATGGAGGCCAACGGACGCGACGGATTGATCGGGAACCTCCATCTGTGCTTTTTGCACATGATCTCGGGTTCGACCCCCAGCACCGGGCTGCCACCGCGCCCGGCGCGTCAGGAGCTCAGTCGCCGAGCAGCAGTTTGAGCGAGATCGCCAGCGAGACCACGACCAGCACCGGGCGCACCAGGCGTGCACCGTGGCGCATCACCAGGTGCGACCCGATCCAGGCACCGATCATCTGTGCGATGCCCATCGGCAGTCCGACCTTCCAGATCACCTCGCCGGCGAGCGCGAAGAAGATCAGCGAGGCGACGTTGCTGGTGAAGTTGAGCACCTTGGTGCCGGCGGTCGCACGGCGCAGGCTGTAACCGAGCAGCAGCACGAAGGCTGCGGCAAAGAAACTGCCGGTGCCGGGCCCGAAAAAGCCGTCGTAGAACCCGACCGCGAAACCGATCGTGAGACCGAACAGGCCATGTCCGATCCGGTGCTGTGCATCCTGATCGCCGATGCGTGGCGAGAAGAGGAAATACAGGGCGAACACGATCAACAACGTCGGCACGATGCGTTCGAGCATTTCCGAACCGAGGCGTTGCACAGCCAGGGTGCCGGCCGCCGAACCGATGAATGTCATCAGGACTGGGATGCGCAGTCGTCGCAGGTCGATCTCACCGCGCCGCA
Source organism: Chromatiaceae bacterium (assembly GCA_024235395.1). Taxonomy (NCBI): domain Bacteria; kingdom Pseudomonadati; phylum Pseudomonadota; class Gammaproteobacteria; order Chromatiales; family Chromatiaceae; species Chromatiaceae bacterium. The sequence goes on along the minus strand of JACKMK010000001.1, from coordinate 762,413 downwards.
CGAAGTTGAACGACGCGGTCATGGTGCCGAAGGTCCCCTGTAGCTTGTTGGTGGCCAGGGCCTGCACTGGAGGCAGGCCGGCCCATAGCAGTGCCGGCAGCGCGAGCAGCCCGCCACCACCGGCGATCGCATCGATCATGCCGGCCATCGCTGCGACCGCGACCAGTATCGACAGGACTTCGAGAGGCAGCGCGTCCACGCCCGACTCCGCAAAACCGCGGATTCTACGCTGCACCTAACGGCGGTGACAGCGCGGCTTTGCAGGGTTCAGTCGGCGGACGCCCATTCCGCCATGCGGTCGATCGCTTGGGTGACGCGATGGCAATACTGCCCGACGAAGGCCTCGTCGACCGGTTCCTCGGCGGCCTTCTGCAACGCGCGCGCGCCGTCGAAATCGACCACCGCCAGGCGCAACGACAGCTCCTGCGGAGGGCGGCCGAAGTTCACGCCGGGCAGCACCGCGACGCCGGTCTCGTCGAGCAGGCGCTCGCAAAACGCCTGGCCGCTGTCAATGCCGCGTGCCGCGAGCTTCTCCCGGTGCGCCTCGAAACGTGGAAACAGGTAGAAGCCGCCGGAAGCGGGATGCAGCACCGCGCCGGCACCGGCCAGTGTACGGTAGGCATATTCTGCAAGGCTGCCCAGGATCTTTCGGCTGTGCTGCAGATAGGTGGTCATCTCCGGGCGATCTTCGAGCGCGGTGACCGCGGCGTACTGGATCGGCGCGCTGGTCGCGGTGAAGGTCTCGCTCGCGGCGGCCGCCATCGCGTCGGCCAGCCAGCTCAACCCGGACGGAAACACGAAGAACCCGAGCCGCCATCCGCCGGCACCGCACCATTTGCTCAGGCCGTTGCTGATGATGGTCCCCTCGGGGTAGTAGCGTGCCAGCGAGATGTGTTCGCCCGCGTAGTGCGTGCCGCTGTAGATCTCGTCGGACAGGGCCAGGACCCGGTACTTGCGCAAGACCTCGGCCAGCGCCTGCAGCTGTTCGGCATCGTACGACAGCCCGGTGGGGTTGCTGGGCGAGTTCAGGATCAGCAGGCGCGGGCGCTCGGGGTCTTCGCGGCAGAGTTCCTCGAGCGCGTCCGGCTCCACGCCCAGCCCGGTCGACGGTCGTGTCCGCAGCCAGTGGATCTGGCGACCGATGATGCGCGCCTGTGGGGCGTACGACACCCAGGACGGTGACGGGATCACCAGGTCGCCGTAATAGACCAGCTGGACCAGAAACATCAATTCCTTGGTGCCCGGCCCGACCAGTACGTTGTCCGGCGAATAGTCGAGCCCCTCGGTGCGTCGTACCCAGTCGACCACCCCCTGGCGCAATGCCGGCAGTCCCTTGACGGCGAGGTAGTCCTTCTGATGGGCGTTGCGTGCGAGGCTGTCGCGCACGTGATCGGGCACCGGAAACGGCGACTGGCCGAGACCCAGGCGAAACACCTCGCGCCCTTCCGCCTGCAGGCGGTGGGAGCGCTCGTTGATCGCCAGTGTCGCCGATGGTCCCATGCCGCGGATGTTGAGATTGAGATAGACCTCGGGGGAACGTGGCTGAATCGCGGGCATTTCGCTGCTTCCTTTGATCGGCGATGGGCGGATTGGCTAAGGTTGGATTGTTACCACTAGGATAGGGCAATGCGACGCGACGCCACAGCAGAAAACCATCCAATCGTCTGGCAGCCATCGGCGGAACGGGTGTCGGCGAGCCAGATGGGCGCGTTCATGCGGTATGCCGCCGATACGTCAGGGCACGGCTTCGCCGACTACGAACAGCTATGGCAATGGTCGATTGATGACCGCGCGGCATTCTGGTCGACACTGTGGCGATTCACCGGCGTGATCGCGAGTCGTCCCTGGGACGCTGTGCTCGACGACCCCGATGCGATGCCGGGGGCGCGGTGGTTCCGTGGTGCACGCCTCAATTTCGCCGAGAACCTGCTGCGCTACCGCGACGATCACCCGGCGATCGTGTTTCGTGGTGAGGACGACAGCGAGCGGCGCCTGAGCTATCAACAGCTCTACCGTCGCAGCGCGGCCCTCGCCGCGGCGCTGCACAAGCTGGGGATAGGTCCGGGTGATCGTGTCGCAGCGATCACGCCGAACATTCCCGAGGCGGTGATCGGCATGCTGGCGACGAGCTGGCTGGGTGCCGTCTGGTCGTCGTGTTCGCCCGATTTCGGTGTGGACGGGATTCTCGACCGTTTCGGTCAGATCGAACCCAGACTGCTGATCGCGGCCGATGGTTACCGCTTCAAGGGACGACAGATCGACCTGCGTGACAAGGTACGCGCGGTACGCGAGGGGCTGGGCGCGGGCTGTCGGCACGGCATCCTGATCGGCTGGCAGGGCACGGGCCCGCTGGACGGCATGCTCGACTGGGCGGCGTTGAGCGGCGAGGACGCTACACCGCCGCCGTTCGCCCAGCAGCCTTTCGAGCACCCGCTGTATATCCTGTTCTCGTCCGGGACCACAGGCAGACCCAAGTGCATCGTGCACGGTGCAGGCGGCACGCTGCTGCAGCATCTCAAGGAACACCGACTGCATACCGACATCCGCCGCGACGACCGGCTGTTCTATTTCACCACCTGTGGCTGGATGATGTGGAACTGGCTGGTGTCGGGTCTCGCCAGCGGGACCACGCTGGTGCTGTTCGACGGCAACCCCTTTCATCCGTCCCCCGACGCCCTTTGGCGCATCGCCGACGAGCTCGGGGTCAGTGTGTTCGGCACCAGCGCCAAGTACCTCTCGGCGCAAGAGAAGGCCGGGGTGCGCGTGACACCCGATCTGCCCCTCGAGTCACTGCGCACCGTATTGTCGACGGGTTCACCGTTGGCGCCGGAGTCCTTCGACTATGTGTTGCGCGATATCAGGCCCGGTGTGCAGATCAGCTCGATCTCCGGCGGCACCGACATCGTGTCGTGTTTCGCGCTCGGCAATCCGCTGCTGCCGGTGCGCCGCGGCGAGTTGCAGTGTCGCGGTCTGGGGCTTGCGGTCGAGGTCTTCGATGGCGATGGCAACAGCGTGCGTGGCAGGCCCGGTGAGCTGGTCTGCACCAGGCCATTCCCGTGCATGCCGGTCGGCTTCTGGAACGACCCCGACGGCAGCCGGTATCGCGCAGCCTATTTCGAGCGCTTTCCCGGCGTCTGGACGCATGGCGACTGGACCACGCTGACAGACGATGGCGGCCTGATCATCGAGGGCCGCTCCGATGCGGTGCTGAACCCGGGCGGCGTACGCATCGGGACGGCCGAGATCTATCGACAGGTCGAGCGCCTGCCGCAGATCCAGGAGAGTGTCTGTGTCGGCCAGCGTTGGGACGACGACGTGCGCGTGGTGCTGTTCGTCGTGTTGCGCGACGGTGCGGTGCTCGACGACGGCCTGCGCCAGCAGATACGCCAGGTGCTGCGTGACAACGCCAGCCCTCGTCATGTCCCGGCGAAGATCCTGCAGGTCGGCGACATCCCCCGCACGCGCAGCGGAAAGATCTCGGAACTGGCGGTGCGCGACGTCATCGAGGGGAAGACGGTGAACAACACCGAGGCGCTATTGAATCCGGAAACGCTTGACCAGTATCGCGACCGCCCGGAACTGCAGCAGGACTGAAGACCATGTCGCAGGTGCCGCCGGGAATCGCCGATCACTCGCCCCACACCGGCGGCCCGCCGCAGACGCCCAAGTGCGTCGCGCAACGCGTTGCGACCGCCATTGTGGTCGGTCTCGTGTGCCGAAGGATGCCGATCCTGCCGGCGTCTGCGCAACGGCGTGGAACCTGCAGCGCATGACGGACTCGGCGTGGTTCGCGGTGTTGGCCGTGTCGCTGCACGTCCTGCTGCAGGTGGGGCTGGCGGTGCGCGTCATACTGCACCCGCACCGCGATCCCGCATCGCGTATCGCCTGGCTGGCAGTGATCTTTGCGATGCCGGTGGCGGGGCTGGTGATCTACACGCTGTTCGGCGAGGTGAACATCGGCCGGCTGCGGGTCGAGCGCCGACGCAGACTGCGTGAGCGCATGCCGGATCTGCCCGGGGTGCGAAGCCGGGACCTGGAGACGTTGGCACTGCCATTGGCGGAACATCATGCCCACCTGTTCCGCGTAGGCTGGTCGATCAGCTGCTTCGTGCCGGTCGGGGGCAACCGCGGCACGCTGATGTCCGATTCGAACGCGACCATCGACGCGATGGTGGGGGATATCGATGCCGCGCAGCAGCATGTCCACCTGCTGTTCTACATCTGGTTGCCGGACAACAACGGCCTGAAGGTCGTCGAGGCCCTGTGTCGCGCGGCGCGGCGCGGCGTCGTCTGCCGGGCGATGGCGGACGACCTGGGCTCGCGCACGATGATTCGATCGCGGCACTGGGAAGCGATGCGCGACGCGGGCGTGCGCCTCGCCAGTGCGCTGCCGATCGGCAACCCGCTGTTGAGGCCTTTCAAGGGACGGATCGATCTGCGCAATCACCGCAAGATCGTGGTGATCGACGACTGGGTCACGTATTGCGGCAGCCAGAACTGTGCCGACCCGGAGTTTCTGGTCAAGGCCAAGTACGCCCCGTGGGTAGACGCGGTGATTCGCTTCGAGGGGCCGATCGCGCGGCAAAACCAGTTCCTGTTTGCCGGTGACTGGATGGCCCACGTGGACGAGGATCTCGATGGGCTGCTGCTCCAGCCGGTAAGGGAGCACCCGGACGGCTTTACGGCGCAGGCGATGGGTACGGGTCCAACGGTACGTTACTCGGCGATGCCCGAGATGTTCGAGTCGCTGATCTACAACGCCCGCCGCGAGTTGACCATCACCACGCCGTACTATGTGCCCAACAACTCGATGCAGGCAGCCTTGTGCAGCTGTGCCCGGCGCGGCGTCGCAACGACGTTGATCTTTCCGGCGCGCAACGACTCGCGGATCGTCGCGGCTGCCAGTCGAAGTTACTACAGCGAGCTGTTGGCCGCCGGGGTAAAGATCTACGAATACGCCGGAGGACTGCTGCACAGCAAGTTGCTGACCCTGGACGGTGAGATGACGCTGATCGGTTCCGCGAACATGGACAGGCGCAGCTTCGACCTCAATTACGAGAACAACATTCTGTTCTGCGATTCGGACCTCACCGGTCAGGTACGCCGGCGGCAGCAGCAATACGTGGCCGGTTCGCTTGAGGTATCGGCGCAGGCGGTCGGCGCCTGGCATTGGCCGCGTCGCCTGCTGAACAATGCGGTAGCCATGTTGGGCCCGGTATTGTAATAGAGGTGCGCAGACCGGCCCGGTTAGGCGGCCGGCACGGTCTGCGGGGCAACCCAGGTCGCGAAGTGGCTGATGCTGCTGTTGGGCATACTGCGAATGCAGCATGCGTGGTGCTGCAAGTGAAAGAAAATGCCTTCCATATCTTCAATACTCTCGACTACACGATGGGCGCCTGTGTAGCACGGTTGCGTAGGGCGACCTTGGTCATTGGGTTCGGAGCGGCAGCGAGCATTACTGCGCCGTCGCGCCTTGCTTCGGTGGCTTGTTCAGGTAGCGCGCGGCCGACAGCGCGCTTCTTGAATAATCCAAGCCGGGCCACTTTAATCATGCAAAGGACCCCCAAAGCCGGTTGGCGCGCATGATCGATCCGCCTGAGTCCGCAGAGATCCTCCTCATCTACGACAAAGAGTGTCCAGCCTGTCGCAACTATGCCCGAATGGTGCGGATTCGCAGCCGACTCGGTCGGTTGCAGACCATCGATGCCCGCGAGGACAGTGCCGCAAAGGAATGGGTCAACGAGCGTGGACTGGATCTGGACCAGGGTATGGTCGTGGTGATCGGGGACAATTTTTATCACGGCGCGGATGCGATGCATGTGCTGGCGCTGATGAGTAGTCGTTCCGACACCTGGAACCGAATCAACTACCGGACTTTCCGATCGCGTCGGCGCTCGCGATGGCTGTATCCGATATTGCGGTCTCTGCGTAATACGCTGTTGCGGGTGCTTCGCGTGCGCAAGATCAACAATCTCGGGATTGCCGGCAACGACCGCTTCTGATGCGGTCCGCGCGAATGAACAGGGTGCTGAACGGTTTTCTGCCTGACGGGGGCGACAACAGTAATGCAACACGAACGGGCCAGTCGGGAAACAGATCATGAAACAGTTCGACCGGACGGTACGTGATCGCATGCTCGTCGCACTCGTCCCCGTGCTGCTGAGTGCGGTGGCCGCCGTGCAGATTTACCTTGTGGACCGGAATGATCTGTCGCGCTGGAAAGGTGGTGGATTCGGAATGTTCACGACGGTCGATTCACCAAGTGCGCGCTTTCTGCGCATCTACCTGTCGACCAGCGATGGCGAAATCCCGGTCATGGTGCCGCGTGACCTGGCAAAGCTGTCGCACAAGGCACGGGTGATGCCAACGGCCGAGCGGATCACGGTACTTGCACAGCGGTTGCAGGCCGGCACCTGGATACCGCTCACGATGGTATCTGCATCGCAGCATTACCTGGATCTGCTGAAATCGTCCGGCCCCGGATACGATCAATCGGCGGACGATATCAGCTATCAGGCGGCTTCCGGCGTTCCGCACCTGGACTTCGATGAGCTGCAGCTCGTCCGCATGCTCGAAGAAGACGAGCCGATACCGCAGGATACGCCATTGGAGGTCAGCGGCGTACGCGTCGAGGTGTGGCGCTATCGCTTCGATCGCGAAGAGCTCGTGTTGCGTGCAGAAAAGATTGCGCAGGCGTTTTCGCGGGGTCAGACCGGTGGATGAAAGGATCAGCCGCCGAACGACACAAGCGTGGCACCTAGGTTTGCGCGACGCCGTCGGCGAGATGAGTCGACTGGACTTGGCGCTCCTGTTGACGCTGTTGTTGCTGGTGTTTTATCCGCCGCAATACGTCTACGTAAGTCTGCCATTGTCGGTAATGGCGATCTGCGCCTTGGTCGTGCCGGCCCTGCGCTACCGTCCAGGATTCTGGCTGTTCGCAGCGACCCTGGTCGGGATTGTCAGTGTCGTGAACTGGCATACGACCGACAATCACAAATATCTGCTTGCCTACTGGTGCCTGGCGATCTGTTGCAGCCTCGCGACCCGCGACCCCGAACGGTCCCTGCAGACCGTGGCCCGTTGGCTGATAGTCGGCGTCATTTCGATCGCGGTGTTGCAGAAGTCACTGTCCGACGACTACCTGTCTACGGATTTCTTTTACTTCGAGCTGCTGTTCGACCGGCGTTTCTCAGGGTTGGCGCAGTATGTCGGCGGTATCCAGGAGTTCGTCAGCGATCTCAATGCATCGGCCAGGCGTGCACTGGTCAACTACGACAGTGTGCTCACCAGCGTGAAACTGGCGAGTAGTGGTCAACTGCACGACCTCGCAAGATTCGTGACATGGTGGAACTACCTCGTGCAGTGCGCGATCGCGATTGCGTTCGTCGCGCCGTCCAACAGCCGGCCGGCCGCCTGGCGGCACCCGCTGCTCTTGTTGTTCATTTTCTCAACCTATCTGTTCGCACCGGTCATCGGATTCGGTTGGGTACTGATCATCCTCGGCATTGCCCAGCTCGAACGGACTGCAGTCACGACCCGCCTGCTGTATCTGTTCGCCTTCGTGCTTTTGCAGGTCTACAAATACCCGTGGTCGACGTTGTTCCCTGGCAGTTGAACGCTCGCTGACGACGCGTTTCGATAACGCATGGCAGGCGTCCCGGCACCCTGAATTGACAAGCCCACAACGCGGGACTAGCTTTTCTGATTACAGCCCCGATGTTCATGTAGGTACAGGGCAGGTCAACAGCGCTGACGGCTGGGGAGACCGGCACATGACAGGGAGAGACAGGTGCAGTAATCGCGGGTTGGCGCCCGTCGTCCGTTCCCTGGTCGATCCCGGCCGGTCTTTTTCAGTGCGTATTGCGCATCTGTCACGCCTGTGCGGCGCACTGTTGGCAGTAGCGCTTTTGTCCGGCTGCGACAAAGCGCCCGATGCCGATGGGCAAGTTGACGTCGATATCACGCCGAGGCCCGGACTTGTGTTTCCCGACACAGATGCGGGCCGTGCCGTCGCCAGCCATCTTGAAACCATGCTCGCTATCGGCCCCGACGCCGAGAACAACTACCAGGCATCGTTGCAGGCATTGCGCGAAAAGCCTGGAGAAAGCGTAACGGCCATCGTCGAGACGTACGAGGAAGCGGACAAGGCGTTGTACTTCGAGCGAGCGATTCTGGTCGAAACACTCGCCGAATTGCGCGTCGCACAAGCGCGTGACCCGCTGCTGCGGATCACCAATGCGAAGCTTCCGGAACGTCAACCGCTACCGGACGATACCTACGGCCCCATCCAGCAGGAGACGATCGTCCGCATGACCGCAATTCGCGGGCTTGGAAACCTCGCATTCGAAGACGATGTTGCAGCACGGCGACTCGGGGTGCTTGCAGAACACCGCGAGATACCGCTGCGTGAGCAGGCGAGGCAGTCGCTCGCTGAGGTCATCGTCCGTGAGCGCGAAAAAGTGCGGCTGAAATGGCTCGTGGAGATCTTCCCTGGCGATTACCGTGATTGGCTGGTATTGACGGGTGTCGCGCCACCGGCGCCTTGATCCGTTTGCCTGCGAGGGGAATGCGAATGAAGCAATCACTCCAGATACTCGCCGGATTCGCACTGATGTTCAGCGTCCCGCTCGCGTGCGCTGATTTCGAGGAGGAGTGCGTCGAGGAAAGCTGCGACAACGAGGAATCGGAAGAGCTGCACGAAAGCTACGAAAGCGAGTGCTTCGAAGAGAACTGCAATGTCGAGGAAGTACGCGAGATCGCCGGACGCCGCGGCAACATCAATGCGATGCTGAACGATTTTCAGGCACGTGGCTTCCGGATCAATGCCTGTCACCGGGTCGGTGCCTGCTCACCGTCGCCTGGCAACAACACGACCAGCTTCGATACGTTCTTCGATGCATTCTGCAACCAGTCGTCGATCAACCAGCATTGGAATGACTTCGACATGGAACGTGATGACTGGGATGGCGGTTTCGGCTACAACGCGCCATGCAATGAAAACCTGCCGCTGGGACGCACCTTCAATGCGCTGAACCTCCTGGACTTTTTCGGAACCTCGAAACCAAGTGGCAGCAACAACTGGTTGCCGTATTTTTACGACTACGCCGCCGACACCGACGAACTGCTCGGCCGCTGCGGATCCGGTTGTCCCGGCTTCTGTCCCGGCTGTGGGCAGCAAACCTTTGCGACGCATTTCGATGGTATCGACGAATACATCGAACTCTATTGGCCGTTTTTCTATAACCAGAACGTGTTCCAGCGAGCCGGTACGATCGTCCACGAAGCGCGCCACGACGACAAGGGGCACGACGGCGGTACCGCGTGTGGCAATGGGGGCTCCTGCGATTCCACGTGGGGATACAACGGCGCGAATCGCTACCAGATTCTGTATCTGTGGTGGCTCAGTGCGTGTGCCGATAACGTCATGCCGGTCACGACCGGTTTCCGTAACCAGATCGTGACCTCGGCAAACAATCTGTGGAACACGTTCAACACCCGTCCCACCCGGGCCCAGGTGTTCGGTGCCGGCGTTTCGAACCCGAGTGCGCCCGCGCTGGTGCCGGCGGCCTCGGCCTGCCCACCTTGATTGCCACGAAGGTCGTTTCGCAGCCACAGTCGAGGCGTTGGGGGCTGCCCCGCTTTGCCCTTATGGCTCTCGCTAAAAGTGTGGACAGGCAATGTGCGTACAACGGGGAAGTCGGCATTACTGATGCGTCATGGTGATTCAAGACATCGCGCATGCCGGCGGCACCTGGTCGTGAGCGCCTGCGTCTGAACGCTGTCATCAATGGATGGAGTACTGTTCGATCTCGCGCAGTCGCGGCGCATGTCTGACTTCTATCTCGCGCAATGCGCGCTTGAAATGTCCGCGCAGAGACTTCTTCAGGTGGCTCTGTACGTGTTTTGCCGAAAGACGCTTGAGGGCCGCGAATATGGCCAGCGCGTAGGTGATGTCGTGTTGCGACACGAACGCCTGGCGTCGCACCACCGGACCACCACAACAGCCTCCCTGTGGCAGAACCAGGGCGGTGTTCGCGAACATCAGGCCGAACCCCAGGAATACCGCGAGTATCTCGGTCACCTGTGGCCAGTTTTCGACGCCACCCGGTGGCGGTTCTTTGGCCGACGTGCCCAGGTAGTGGGCCAAGGTGTGGGCGAATACCGCGATCATCGCCTCGGGATTGTTCAGATGGCTGGCGTCGTAGCTGATTGTCAGACTGGCCGGAGACGCAGCGGCCGCTACCGCGCGTGAACCGCGTGCACCTGCGACCACCCGCACTTCGGCGGCCGGTTCCAGTACGCAGCTGTCCGGCGGCAACAGTTTCAGTGGCCAATGCGCCATGCCCGCATAGGAAACCACCCGATCGAAGATCAGGCTTGCCATTTCGTCGGGACTGTTCGCCCGACCCGGAAAATGCTCATTGGAGGGCGTGACCAGCACGGTTTCATCGTGGAACATCGCGGCGTCGAAGTTGCGCAATGCCCACGCGAAGACGTCCAGCATCCATTCGGCATAGCTCTCGTCCAACAGTGGCCCACGATCGAGCAACCCAAAAATCATCAACCCTTACCTCTTCTGACCCTGTTTTGCCTGGCAACCCGGCCTCCGATGAGCCGGTCACCTCGACCCGGCGGCGTGGCCGGTCCCGCGGGCAGTTGGCTGAAAAAGAGATCGCACAACGATCCGACGGACTGCATGGCGGGATTATGAGGGTGTGGGCGGGGATTGCCTATCGTGCACGGTGGCGGTTGGCCACGAGGTCGACATTGAGGGAAGCGTGAATGACCAGTGTTGCCCACCTGACTTTCCCCATGAGCTGCCGTGGCGACGATCGTCGGACGACGCAACCGTAGGGCGCTCATCGACGGGTTGCGATCCTTCCCCTGGTGTACCCGGAGGGTTGTCTGGGATGGTGTGACTTGGATCCGTCGTGATCTGGGCGATTGAATGTGGTTCATGGACGGACACCGGTCCCTGGATGTGTGGCGAAGGATTTTTCGACGGCTTTTGGACGATTGCAGTTGTTGCGACGTCGTCTATATTCAATACAGGCACTAAGGGATTAGGAGGTGACCAATGTTGCGTAGTTGGTCTGGTGGATCTGCCTTCGACAAGGGATGTTGCTCGGTGTGTCACTCACTCTCCTGATCATCCCGGTGCCTGGCGCTCCATCGGATCCGCCCCCGCGTTAACCCAAAACACTACCCGTTCTGTCGCTGCGTTTCCGTTGAACCATCAACGGTAACGGTTTGTTCACGCTGTGGTTCGGTGCGAACGGGAGAATCCGTCGATCGATGAGAGCAGAGCGCGAGATCGACTATCTGCGCAACCGTAAAGCCGTGTTGTGGCGAAAGTTGCAACGGTCACTCCTGGGGCGAGGGTCCGTAACGCAACCTGTTCGTTCGCTGCGGTCCGAATGGATGCGACGTTCAGCGTCGCGATGCCAACTGGACCACCGGGTTGGAGTTTGGGGGAAACGGGGTTCGTGTACATGTCTTTCTCTGTGACAGTACGGTCGAGGAGAAAAGCAGGCGCTGATTGGCTTGGATGAAGATGGCGCATGCCCGGTTGTCGCAGATGCGTGTGAAGGAGTGAGAGAACACCCAGTCAAAGCTTGATCAACAAATAAGAAGACTTTCGTTTTTTTCAGTGATTCGAGTCGTTGCGCGTATCGACAGCGGTGCGATCAACAACTCCCAAGACATAGAGGACGTAGCGATGAAAAAGCGATTGTTTCTTACTGCGAAAAGGGCGCTATTGCTTGTTGCACTCTGCGCCGCACCCGTTCTGAGCTTCGCACAGGCTCCGCTGTGCCAAGGTCTCGTCTTTTCAACGGAAGAGGACTTTCTTACCAGAGGGCCCGTTCCACCGGACGGAAACCCGATCATCTCGGATGGGGACCTGTTGGCTAGGGCGATCCCCGGTGGTGGTGTCTCGGTATGTGCCAGGAACAGTGATCTGCTGCGTGCATTTGATGTCCGACTCGATCTCGGGCTCGATGCCGTCGATGTTGTGCTTGCCGAAAAGCATCTGATCGCGTTCTCTACGGAACTGGACGACGAAAAAGGCCGTTTCACCGCCGGTGACTTGTTGGCGACAAACGGTGCCATCCTGCCAAATGTCGCGCTTCTGGCCCAGTTTCAAACACCAAAACCCCAGGATTTCGGCCTGGACGCCGTGCACTTTGTCGGTGACCAGGAGGCGATCGTTCGATTGTTGATGTTGATCCAGGAAAAAGGGCGTGAGTTCTGGGTCGAAAATCCGCAGGCATTGCCCAAGATACTCGACGAAATGCAACTGGACATCTGGTTCTCGACCGAGGGGACGGCGTACTCGCCCAAGCTGCCTTTCCTCGATGGGGACCTGCTGTCCGCCAGGACGGGGACCATTGTCGCAAGGAATTCGATTTTGTTGCCTGTGTCCGTGCCGGCCGGCGTTCCGAATCGCGGAGTGGACTTTGGCCTGGACGCCGTCAGTGCAGATCGTCACGGCAACCGACGCTCGATTCATTTCTCAACGGAGATCCTGTTCGAAGGCAAGCCGGTTTTCAGCGATGGCGATGTCTTGCGCCTGGGGAACGGTGTCGTGATCAAACATCCTGACCTGGTGACCGCACTGGAACCGGCCGCGCGCTTTTTGGGCCTCGATGCGCTCCACTTCGTAGCGACTGAACCGCCTGTCGATCCGAATGTTCAGACGCTGTGCGGCGACCGGGCCGTCGTCGACTTCAATGGCGGATTGGCCCCGATCAACGGCCCGGGAACTGGGCTCTATCGGGCCGATTCGGCAGCATCACCGCCCGGTTCACTGCCAAGAAGGCCGTGTGGCCAGTTCGTACCCGTCGATGGATTTTTGCCAGACAGTGGTGTGAAGCGTTTCCGGATTGCCTACCGACCCGCCGGAGATGGCTTTCCGGGTACAGGCGTTTCTCCGGGGGTCAGGACGAACTGGACACTATACGAATGGAATCCGTGGTTGATGGCCTGCCAGGCGACCGGTTCCCTGGGTACCGATGCCGACGGCTGGATGGATGCGGCCTCCTACCTGGGGGCAAAGGATGGAACCCTCACTGGTTGTGCCAATTCGGGATTGCGTCTCGCGGTCTGGGATACCAACAATGCCCTCGGCCTTGGATGGTCGCCACCGGATAAGGACGGCCATTACGTATTGTGGCTGGAATGGGAAGATATGGGCGGAGCACTGAATCGGGAGCCGTTGGAGCATCACCTGCAACTCGACAACACACTGCCGGTGATCGCCGGTTATCCCGATGGGCTGCAGGTGCTCACGAAGGACGGTTTGTTACCCGTACCCGCCTGTGGAGAAGCCCCGAAAGGGGAGACCGAGTTTCAGGTTTATGGTCAGTTTTCCGACCAGTACTATTGGAACTATCGACTGGTGCTCAAAGGCGGTCTGCCACCAACGAGTGTTGGTTATGGCCCGCACAACTACTACGATCCGGATGACGGCACACCGCCGATCAAGAACACCGATGACACCGGGACCACCCCCGATCTGACGACTGTGCATCTGCGAGACATCGACATGCTGGATCTTGGTAAATCGTTCCAGGATTGCTGCTATGTCCTCGATCTGTGGGTGCGCGATGCGGCAATTCGCCACAGCTTCAATGGACGCGTGGCCAATGACAACAGCGGTTCGCTGGCGTGGCAGGCCAATGCCTTCGTGACCTTCGCAGCGGCACCGGCGTCACCCTAGAGTGCCGGCAGCCCCCTGGGGCTACCTGGGGGGCTGCCCGTGAATGTTGGCGAATGGCAAACCGGACTTGGTGCAATTCCGGACTTGCGGGAAAGTCGATGCAACCGGCGAACGCCTAAAGCGTCTGTTCGTCTTCCGCGATGACCGCAGACGACAGTGATATGTCTCAAACTCAAGCTGTGCAGTGTCGCTCGCGTCGCCCTTGTGCCGGCCGTGGAGGCGGCACAGAATACGCGCGCGGCTTGCAGCAATCCCGAGAGACTGGTTCGCGTGCACGCGACGCGGCGGCAGGGCAGGGAAAGTCGCTCGCCGGGCCGGCGGCGTCGTTGCAGCGGCAGGTGCGGCCGCGCGGTATGGATGACCTGGTTCGTGCGCGTTGCCACGCAACAGGAGGAGAGAGGCATGGTTCGATCGAGTTCCCTCGGGGTGGCTGCGCTGTTGCTGTTGGGAGGCGCGCCGGCGATCGCAATGGATGATGCAGGGATCAGCGCCGAGGCACTGAGGGGCCGGCCGTACTCGCCCTATGCCGACCGGGCCTTCCCCACGGACGCCTTTTTCGGCGATACCCATGTCCATACCCGCATCTCGGCCGACGCGGCCGGCGGTGGCACGACGCTGGGCCCGCGTGACGCCTACCGCCTCGCGCGCGGTGAACAGATCACCTCCAATACCGGTCAGCCGGTCAAGCTGCGCCAGCCGCTCGATTTCTACATGATCACCGATCATACCGACGGCATGGGGGCGATCACCGACATCATCAACGGGACACCGGAGATCCTGGCCGACCCGGTCGGCAGGGAATTCCACGAGGCGTTCAACAAGGGCGGCCAGGCGGCCGCGGACGCGGCCTTCAAGCTGACCGGGATGTTCTCCCAGGGCAAGGTCCCGGCGGTGATGAACTACCAGCCGGGCAACCCCGCCTACCGCCGCGTCTGGGACGAGCTGATCCAGGCCGCCGAGGAATTCAATGAACCGCACCGTTTCACGACGTTCATCGCGTTCGAGTGGACCTCCCTGGTCAAGGGCAACAACCTGCACCGCAACGTGATCTTCCGCGACGGCCCTGCGCGTACCGGCCAGATCGAACCCTATACGACCACGCCACCGATCGGCAGCCCGGATCCGCGCGATCTGTGGAAGTGGATGGCGAACTACGAAGCAAAGACCGGCGGTCGTGTGCTCGCGATCCCGCACAACGGCAACTTGTCGAACGGGATGATGTTTGCGCTGCAGGACGACTTCGACGGCGGCAAGGCGCTGGACCGCGCCTACGCCGAGGCGCGCCAGAAATGGGAGCGCCTTTATGAGGCCACGCAGGTCAAAGGGGATGGCGAGGCGCACCCGCTGTTGTCTCCGGAGGACGAGTTCGCCGACTTCGAGACCTGGGATATGGGCAACCTCGACCTGAGCGTCAAGAAGACGCCGGAGATGCTGCCGGGAGAGTACGTCCGCTCCGGGCTGCAGCGTGGCCTGCTGTTGGAAAAGCAACTCGGTGTCAATCCGTTCAAGTTCGGGCTCGTGGGCGCCAGCGACAATCACGTCGGTATGACCACGCCTGACAACGACAACTACTTCGGCAAGTTCACGCAGTACGAACCGAATCCGCACCGCGCCAACCATCTCTCCAAACAGAACGAGGACAACGGTGCCAGGTTGTACAGCTGGCAGTACATCACCTCCGGACTCACCGCGGTGTGGGCGAACGAGAATACGCGTGAGGCGATCTTCGATGCCATGGCGCGACGTGAGGCCTACGCGACCACCGGACCGCGCATCCGCGTGCGCTTTTTCGGTGGATTCGAGTTCAGCCAGGACGATGCTCTGCGCCGCGACCTGGCGCTGATCGGTTATACCAAGGGTGTGCCGATGGGCAGCGACCTGCAGGCCGCGCCGGCCGGAAAGGCGCCCAGCTTCCTCGTGTACGCACTGCGCGATCCCTTGGGCGCGAACCTCGACCGGGTGCAGATCATCAAGGGCTGGCTCGATGCCGCAGGCGAGCCACAGGAAAAGGTCTACGACGTTGCGTGGTCGGGCGATCGCCGCCCAGGGGCGAACGGCAAGCTGCCGCCGGTCGGCGATACCGTTGACCTGTCGATCCCAAGCTGGACCAACACCATCGGCGCGCCGGAACTGGGCGCGGTGTGGACCGACCCGGACTTCGATCTTGGCCTGAAGGCGTTCTACTATGCGCGGGTGATCGAGATCCCGACGCCGCGCTGGACCGCCTATGACCGCGTGAAGTTCAAGCTCGATCTGCCCAGCGAGATACCGCTCAAGGCCCAGGAGCGCGCCTACACGTCGCCGATCTGGTATTCGCCGGCCATGTAGTCCTGCGCTGGCGGCGGGATGGCGCCGGGTCAGGTCCGCCGCGCTGTCTGGATTCATGGGCCGGGCCCGACAGACATCCGGTGAAACGGCCGGCCGCGTTGCCAGCGGCGACGTTGCGGATACGGCGCCCTATCGTCAGCGGATAGAATTGCCTGAGGGGGCGCGCTTGCAGGGTCGCTCGATGATCGGGAAAGTGCTGTTGTCACGGGGTGTCCGCCGGTTGATGGCGGTCGTTTGTCTGCACGCGCTGTACCCACCGTTGGCCACTGCCGGCGTGCTCGAAGACTGGATCCGCGGCTTCGCCGAGAGTGAGATCGTCTTTGCGCGGTCCAGTTCCAAGGTCCCGTTTCAACCGCTCGCGTACCTCGACGTGAGCTTCTACAACGATTCGGAGATCCGGCGCCCGGACGCGAAGTCGCTGTCGTTCGACCAGACGACCGTATCGCAGGGTGCGGTGGCACCCTTCCTGCTCGGTCCGCGCGACGTGGTGTTTGTCGGCGAGTGGCTGGGCTGGTCGCATTTCGATGCGCGCAACGATGCGTTCCAGTCGTTCGAGGTGCTCTCGGTCGGCGTGCCGGTCGGTTGGCTGCGCCAGGTCGACGATCGCTGGCAGGCCGCGGCATTCGTGATGCCGCTGGGGCACCGTGCGAATCTCGGCGACGCACCCTGGAGTTGGGAGACCCTCGGCGGCGCGTTCGCGCGCTTAGCCCAGACCGATCAACTATGGTGGGTATTCGGTGCCTACTTCGACGTCGGTCACGGCGAGGATACCTACCTGCCATATCTCGGCGCTGCCTGGGAGCTGAGCGACCAATGGACGCTGAGCGCGATCCTGCCGTGGCCGGCGATCCTGTATGCGCCGGACAGGGACACCCTGTTCCGTTTCGGCGCCGCGCCGTCCGGGGCCTCGTGGTCGTTGAGGTCGGGCAACGAGCGGGTCTCGTTCACGCTCGACAGCTGGGACCTGGGCCTGTCGGCCGAGCGCCGGATCCACGGCAACCTCTGGCTGATGGCCGAGGCCGGGGTCGGCGGGTTGCGCGGCCTGCGGGTCACCGAGGGCGAGTGGCACGAGCCCGAGATCGACCTGGGCGCGAGTCCGTATGTGAGCATTGGGATAAACTTCCGCCCAACTTTGCCTCGATGAACAGATCGACAGGATGTGATTCGATCCAGCACGGCCGGTCGTGACGCGACGCGACTACGGATGTGGGCACGACATCAGCAAACGAGGAGTCAGATCATGGGTAAGTGTTCAGTGACAGGGAAAGTCGTCGGCCTT
Source organism: Chromatiaceae bacterium (assembly GCA_024235395.1). Taxonomy (NCBI): domain Bacteria; kingdom Pseudomonadati; phylum Pseudomonadota; class Gammaproteobacteria; order Chromatiales; family Chromatiaceae; species Chromatiaceae bacterium. The sequence goes on along the minus strand of JACKMK010000001.1, from coordinate 745,086 downwards.
GCGATCGTCTCGCTCACGGCGACGGCCGCGGTGCAGTCGGCCGACGCCGGCGACGGCAAGCCTGCGCACGATGCCCTGCGCAATGCCTACTTCGGCGAGACGCACATGCACACGGCGTTCTCGCTCGATGCATACATCGGCGGCACCCGGTTGATGCCGGCGGACAGCCTCCGGTATGCGAAAGGTGAGGCGGTCAAGTTGCCCGACGGCAGCATCGCGCAACATAAGCGCCCGCTGGACTTCGCGGCGGTCACCGACCATGCGGAGTACATCGGCGAGATGTACTCGACCATGTATGCCGATGCCCCCGGCCATGACAACGAAGACCTGAAGACACTCCGCGGCCTGACGGACATAGAACAGCGCCAGCAATGGTTCTTCAAGTACGTGATCTCGTCGAACCGGTCATCGACGCCGCAGCATCCTCCGTTCTATGCCGGTCAGACAACGACACGGAGTGCCTGGGACGTGATTGTCAAAGCGGCCAACGAGGCGAACGAACCTGGCAAGTTCACCGCGATCGTCGGCTTCGAGTGGTCGGCGGCACCCAACGGTGCCAACCTGCATCGCAACGTACTGTTCCGCGACAGCAACGTGCCGAAGACGGTGCCGGGCTACATCGAGATCAACCAGGAAGAGAACCTGTGGAAATGGATGGCCGAACAGGAGGCCGAAGGGCGCCACCTGCTGGCGATCCCGCACAATTCGAATGCATCGAAAGGCCGCATGTTCCCCGACACCGACAGTTTCGGGAACCCGGTCGATCTCGACTATGCGCAGATGCGCCAGCATTTCGAACCGCTGATCGAGATGATGCAGGTGAAGGGCAATTCCGAGGTGCATCGCAAGTTCTGGGCCGCCGACGAGTTCGCCGGTTTCGAGAATGCCGACTCCATCCAGAAGAACTCCGGACGCAAGTTCCACAAGTACGATTTCGTGCGCGCCGGCCTGGAGCGGGGCATCGCGATGGAGGCCGAGCTCGGTGTCAACCCGTTCAAGTACGGCTTCATGGGTGGTACCGACAATCATAACGGCCTGATGTCGGCCGTGGCCGAAGACGGCTTCGTCGGTGCACACGGCCCGGAAGACGGCTCGGTCGAGCGCCGTCGCAGCGGTGACGTGTTGGGTTGGATCGATGGCAAGGACCTGTCGATCGGCTCCCTGGGCGCGGTGTGGGCGACCGCGAACACCCGCGAGGCGATCTTCGACGCGATGAAGCGCCGCGAGACCTTCGCCACCTCGGGCCCGCGCATCAAGCTGCGCATGTTCGGTGGCGTCGGTCTGAGCGACCCGAAGGATCCAGTGGCGATGGTCGAGGAAGGCTACCTGCTCGGCACCCAAATGGGCGGTGACCTCGCGCCGAACTCGATGCCGCCCACGTTTACGGTCTATGCAGAAAAAGACCCCCTGGGTGCCAACCTCGACCGCATCCAGATCATCAAGGGCTCGGTCGACATCCACGGCGCGATCAACGAGAAGATCGTCGACGTGGTCTGGGCCGGTGATCGTCGGATCGATTCGGCCACCGGCAAGCTGCCCGCGATCGGCAACACCGTCGATCTGAAGACCGCGCGATTCACCAACGATATCGGGGCACCGACGCTGCTGGGCAGTTGGACTGACCACGACTTCGACCCGGCCGAGGGCGCGTTCTACTACGCCCGCGCGATCGAGATCCCGACACCGCGCTGGAGCACCTACGACGCGGTTCGGAACAATCTCCCGCTGCTCGACGACGTGCCGGCGACCATCCAGGAACGCGCCTGGGGCTCGCCGATCTGGTACGCACCTGCGCAGTGAAGGTGACTCGCCGGACCGAAAGGCCGTTCCACGCCGCCGGGACCTCGTCGGTCGGGACGGCGGGGATCAGCGTCCAGGGAGCGATGGGTGAACACATCTGAGCGCCATCGTCGTGCACGGCCAGGACGGCTGACGTTGCCCTTCGGTGTCGGCCTGCTCGGTGACGTCGTTGCCCCGGTGGTGTCCGGTTTGCGGACGATCACGCTCGACTGGCGTGGAACGTCGATCTCACCGCGAAGTACTTGTTCCCACTTTGAACGGTTGCGTATTGGACCCATGAAGAGACTGAAGTCATCGCGTATAGCGGCGCCTTTGCGTTCGGCAATCCTGTCCACCTGGTGGATCGGCTGCGTCGCCGGGCTGCTTGCCGGGTCCACCGGTGCGTTCGCCGAGGAGGGCGGTTCGGGCCATTACCTGCCGGGCTCGTTCGCGTCGTTCATGGACGGCGTCGCGCCAAGCGAGACGCTGATTGCGCGTGTGAACGTGGTCCACTACAACGGCGACGTCGGTGTCGACCGGGCGCTGCCGATCGCCGGGATGACTGCGGCAGGCGCCGAGGCGAGATCGACCGCAGTCGGGTTCACCATGTTCTGGCGGCCGGAGTGGGGCGCGATCGGCGACAAATGGAGCTATGCGATGAGCGCGACCGTCCCGCTGGTCGACATCGAGGTGTCCGCGGACGTGACCGCGCGCGCCGGGACGGTCCGTCGCAGCGACCAGGAGCAGGGCCTCGGCGACATCATCCTGATGCCGCTGATGTTCAACTACGCCGTCAATCCGGATCTGAACATCAACGCCCGATTGACGCTGTATGCGCCGACCGGCGACTACGAGGTGGGCCGGCTCGCCAACACCGGGAAGAACTTCTGGTCGGTCGAGCCGACGGTCGCGCTGATGTATCTCGGCCAGAAGAATGGCCGCGAGGCATCGCTGTTCGCCGGCCTGACGATCAACGAGGAGAATCCGGACACCCATTACCGGTCGGGCAAGCAGCTGCATCTCGACGGGACCCTGGCCCAGCATTTTCCTTTCGCGGGTGGGTTGGCCGGTGTCGGCCTGACCGGTTACTACTACAAGCAGGTCACCGGCGACAGTGGGTCCGGGGCGACCTTCGGCGACTTCAAGGCCAAGACCGTCGGCGTCGGCCCGGCGATCTCATACATCCGCAAGCTGAACGGCAACGAACTGCTCGCCGAGCTGAAGTGGTTGCACGAGACCAGTACCCGGAACCGTCTCCAGGGCGACACGATCTTCCTGAAGGCGATGTTGAAGTTCTGACGGGTTGGTGTGCCACCAAGTCATCGCTCGGACCTGTATGCACCGATCGATGGTGCGCGTCGCTGTACCTGTGGCTGCCCTCATGATGGTAAGAAACGGTGAATGACGGAATCTTGAGATCCGCGCTGCGGGAGCCGTTGCTGCATTTCCTGGCGATCGGCGCGACGCTGTTTCTGCTCTACGGCTGGTTCGGTGACGCCCCGCCACCGACACGTGATCGCATCGTCGTCGACGAAGCACAGCTGCTACGCCTCGCGCAGCAGTTCGAACGCACCTGGCTGCGGCCGCCGACCCGCGACGAGCTGAGTGGCCTGGCCGAGGATTTCGTCAACGAGGAGATCCTCTATCGTGAGGCGCTGGCACTGGGCCTGGACAAGGATGACCTGGTGATCCGCCGGCGTATGCGCCAGAAGATGGAATTCCTGAATGCCGATCTGACCGCGCAGCAGGCGACCGATGCGGAACTCGCGGACTATCTGCGCACCCATCCCGAGCGCTTCCTGCGTCCGGCTCGCTACAGTTTCGAGCAGGTGTACTTCGACCCGCGCCGCACCGACGGCGACCTGTCGCAACGGGTCGCCGAGGTCCTCGGCCGCCTGCGGGCGGGGCAGCCACCGGCTGATCCGCAGGCAATGGGCGATCCGACGCTGTTGCCATCGATGCTGCATACAGCCAGTGCCGCGGAGATCGCCAACCATTTCGGTACTGAGTTCGCCGCCGCGCTCGAGCCTCTGACCGAGGGCACCTGGTCCGGACCCGTCCGGTCGGCCTTTGGCGAGCACCTGGTTCGGGTGTCGGCCAGGCAGGCCGCGCGGTTGCCGCCGCTAGACGAAGCGCGCAGCGAGGTTGAACGCGAGTGGGAAGGCGAGCGTCGTCGCCAGGCGGACGCGCTTTTCTATCAGCAGTTGCGCGAGCGTTATGCGGTGGAGATCCGCCTGCCGCCGGCTGCGTCCGCGGGTCCGGCACCGGCCCCCGAATCGATGCCCGTGGCGGTGCGTCCCTGATGCCGTATCGTGATCGTCTCGTCGCGTGGTTGCTACTGGCGCTGTGCGCGGGCCCGACGCTTGCACACGAGGTGCGCCCGGGTTTCCTGGAGCTGCGCGAACTCGATCAGCGCCACTTCGACATACTGTGGAAGGTGCCGGCGCGGGGTGACCGGCGCCTCGCGTTGTATGTCCGACTGCCCGACAATTGCCGCGCTGATGAACCGGCGACGCGGTTCGTCGGCAATGCCTACGTCGAACGCTGGCGCGCAGACTGTCAAGGCGGGCTGGCGGGCAGGCAGGTCGTGATCGACGGCCTGGAGGCGACCCGCACCGATGTACTGGCGCGCGTTCAGCGTCTGGACGGCGACAGCCAGACAACACGCCTGGCGCCCGACAACACGCGTTTCACGGTCAGTGGGAGCCCTTCGCTGACGGACCAGGTGAAGACCTACACCGGCATGGGCATCAAGCACATATTGCTCGGTGTCGATCACCTGCTGTTCGTGCTCGGCCTGCTGTGGATCGTGCGCGGTGTCTGGATGCTGGTGAAGACGATCACCGCGTTCACGGTGGCGCACAGCCTGACCCTGGCGGCGGCGACACTCGGTTGGATCGGTGTTCCGCCGCAACCGGTCGAGGCGTTGATCGCGCTCAGTATCGTGTTCGTCGCGGTCGAGGCGGTCAAGACGCGCCGCGGAGAGGGTGGTTTCGCAGCGCGCTATCCATGGCTGATCGCGTTCGCGTTCGGCCTGCTGCATGGTCTGGGGTTCGCGGCGGCACTGACGGCACTCGGCCTGCCCGCCGGCGAGATACCGATGGCCCTGCTGTTTTTCAATCTCGGCGTCGAATTCGGTCAGCTGGCGTTCGTGCTACTGGTGCTGTCCGTATTGCGCGCGATGCAGCGTCTGCACCTGCGCTGGCCACGTGGCAGCGAGGGTATCGCCGTGTACCTGGTCGGCGGTGTCGCCGCTTTCTGGTTCATCGACCGCAGCGTTGCGATGTTCGCTTTTTGAGTGGGGCGTGCGCGACGGGCGCCGGCGGACTGCCGAAATCAATGCGGTCGGCGTGCCGGCTTGCCGACATACTCGTAGGCGAACAGGCGCTTGTCGGCCTCGCTGAGGCGGCGGCAGACCTCGCGACCGAGATTCATGTGGATCAGTACGTATTGCTCCACATCGACGGCATACAGTTCACCGAGCTGCGCACTCGCGATACGGATCAGACCGCACGGCTCGTCGGCATAGACACTCGCACTGCGCGGCTTGCAGTCCATCAACGCCATCTCGCCGAAGCAGTCACCGGCACCGAGCTTGCGCAGCAGGTAGTCGCGTCCCTCCCAGTGTCGGAACACCGAGACCGTGCCGTGCTCGATCACGTAGATCGAGTTGTCGATATCACCCTCGCTGAAGATGCAGCTGCCGGCGGGTACCTCGCGGACCTCGGCGCCGTCCAACAGGTGCGTGATCACCGATTCCGACAAGCCGCCGAAGATCGCCATCTGTTGCAACAGCCGTACCCTGGAGGTCGCCATAGGTGTTTTCCATGTCGCGGGCGATCGACGGGCCCGATCACACAAGACTAGCACCGCGGTGGACAGTCGTTGTAGAGCCCGGGCGTGGCCGCGACACGGATCGCGCGTCAGGCGCGCCGTCGTGTTCAGTCGTCGTCGGCCCTTGGCCGGTACGCCGCGCACAGCTCACGCTGCAGTGCATCCGGGACCGCCTCGTACGCGGCGAGCTCGAGCGTGAAGGACGCACTGCCGCCGCTCATCGCCTTCAGGCGCTCCGGGTAGTCGTCGAGTTCGGCGAGCGGCGCCTGCGCGATCACGACGATCCGGCCATGTGGCAGGGCATGCGTACCCAACACCCGCCCGCGGTGACTGGCGAGATCCCCGGTGACGTTGCCCATGGCGTCCTGCGGTACCTGTATCTCGAGGTCGACGATCGGTTCCATCACCACCGGACGCGCGTCGCGTACGGCCGCGAGCAGTGCCTTGCGGCCGGCAGTCGCGAACGCGACTTCCTTGGAGTCGACTGGATGGTGTTTGCCATCGGTCACGACAACCCGCAGATCGACCAGCGGGTGACCGGACACCGCGCCACTCGCCAGCGCCTCGCGCACGCCTTTCTCGACCGCCGGGATCAGGCTGCCCGGGATGGCGCCGCCCACGACGGTCGACGTGAACTCGAACCCGGCCCCGCGCGGCAGGGGTTCGACCCGCAGCGTGACCTCGCCGAACTGGCCGGCGCCTCCGGTCTGTTTCTTGTGCCGGTACTGCGCCGTCGTGGCGCGGCTGATCGTCTCCCGATACGCGACCCGCGGCTTGCTCGTCACGAGTTCTATCCGACTGCGCGCCTGCAACTGGTCGAGCGCGGTGCGCAAGTGCAGCTCGGAAAGGCCGCGCAGCACGGTCTCGCGGGTCGTTTGATCGGCCTCGACGGCCAGGCATGGGTCTTCCTCGAGCAGCCGGTGCAGCGCCTCGGCGACGCGCTGTTCGTCCTGGGTACGGCTGGCGCGAATCGCCAGTCCGGCGACCGGCAACGGGTAACGCGATGGCTGCAGATGCAGGTAGTCCTCGTCATGCGAGTCGTGCAGGATCGCGTCGCGGTGGATCTCGTCGACCTTGCCGACCGCGCGGATGTCACCCGGAATACCGCTGTCGACCTCCGGATGCTCCTTGCCGAACAGTGTGAACAGGTGGCCGACCTTGAACGGTTTGCGGCCGTCGCCGATGTACAGCTGACTGTCCTTGGTCACGGTGCCCTGGTGCACGCGGAAGAGCGCCAGCTTGCCGACGAAGGGATCGAACAACACCTTGAATACATGTGCGACGACATGACGGCTCGGATCCGGGACGACCTCGTAGGGCCGGGCCGCCTCTCCCTCGCCGATCATGCACTGCGGTGGATTGCCCTCGGTCGGATTCGGTGCCAGCTTGGCGATTACGTCGAGCAGTTCCGGGACTCCCGCACCGGTCCGCGCCGAGACGAAACACACCGGGATCAGGTGACCCTCGCGTAGCGCCTGCTCGAACGGCTCGTGCAGTTGCTCGGGCGCCAGTTCCTCTCCCTGTTCGAGATACAGGGTCATCAGCGCCTCGTTGACTTCGACGACCTGATCGACCAGCGCCTGGTGCGCGGCAGCGACGCTCGAGAAGTCGCTGTCGCCGGCGGGATTGAAGAAGCAGTCGACCACCCGGTTCGCGTTGTCGGCCGGCAGGTTCAGCGGCAGGCACTCCTTGCCGAACAGGTCCTGCAGTTCCTGCAGCAGCCCGGGCAGATCGGTGTCATCGGCGTCGATGCGATTGACGATGATCAGTCGGCACAGGTTGCGTTCCGCGGCACGGCGCAGCATACGGCTGGTCTGTGCCTCGATGCCGGCACGTGCGTTGACCACCACCGCGGCCGTCTCGACCGCCGGCAGGACCGCGATCGATCGACCGAGATAGTCCGGCGAGCCCGGTGTGTCGAGCAGGTTTATCTGACATCCGGACCAGCTGAATGAGACCAGGGCGGCGTCCACGGAATGGCCGGCGTCGTGCTCGAGCGGATCGAAATCGCAGACGGTATTGCCTTTGGCGACATCGCCGGCCTGCGGAATCCGGCCGGCCGCTGCGAGCAACGCCTCTGCGAGCGTGGTCTTGCCAGAGGCCGCATGTCCGACCAGGGCGATATTGCGGATGTCTTCGGTAACATAGCTCATGGATTCGAATCCCTAATCAGGCGTCAGTGGCTGGGCAGCGCAAATCACGCATGGGTGCAAGGATAAGCGCATCGTACCGGGCATCGACTGCGCCGGGTCAATTGCGCGGTGGTTGTCTCGCGATACGGTAGCTGTCGACGATGCCGATCAGCCAGGTGACCGTCAGAACCGTGGTCGCGAGGCCGAGGTGCGGTGCGCGATCGTTGCGGCTCAGGTCGTTGATCTGTTGGGTCAGCGTCGCAAGATCGGGTTGTGCCTGGCCCTGCACGATCTGTTCTCCGACCTGCAGAGCGACTTCGGTTGCGCCCGCCAGCAACACATACAACGCGGCCAGTGCGACGCCCGCGAGCAGCCCGCCGGCCAGGAAACGGCGCAGATAGAGGTGTCCGGCACCCGGCAATACCAGTGCTGACAGAAGTACCGCGGTAATCGTCTTGCCCATGAGGTTCCGAGAGTGCCGGAGATCCGTCTGCTTAGACGCCGTTGCCGATCAGCGCAACATACGCCATTGCGGCGAGCGCGGTAAGACCCAGCAACAGCAATGCGCGGCCTGCGATGCGTCGCCAGGTCGCGGTCGTGGCGGCGCGAAATTCGGCCTGCAGCGACGGCTCCTTGGCCAGGTGGCGCTCCACCGCCTCCTTTGCATCCTTGAGGCCGAGACCGGTGGCCTCGCGCGTGTGCCGGATCGCGTCGATCAGCCTGCCGTGACGCAGTGCGAGCGCGGCCTGCAACGGAATCGCGACATCGCCCGTCTCGAGCGGTGCTCTCGTGGTGCCTGCGAGCCAGGCATCGACCGCCTGCTTGGCCTCCATCAGGCCCAGGCCAGTCTGCTCGCGGGTCAGCCGAATGGCTTCGATCAGATTGCCGCGCCTGGCTGCCTGTTGCGCGGCCGGTGGCACTCGAGAAGTTGTTTCGCTCATGGTCGAGGCTTCCGCGAGATGCTCGGCATGCGCGGCTTCACGATCCGTGCGCGGTAGGGGATTGTGTCGCCGGCCGCCGCGACGTCCGACCGGCCGAGCACGTGCCGGTGGTCGGCGTTGCGATCATCAACTGCCCGCCTGGAACAGGAAGTGGTGATTCTCGAACAGTCGGAACTCGTCGTCGGAAATGCTGCTGAGATCGATCTCCAGGCGTGCCTCGGAGATCGGCAGATCCTCGTGGTGCTGCCAGGTGTCGACACAATCGACGGCCTCGCCCTCGTCGAGCAGGCTGCGGATCACCGCGACCAGTTCGATGGTGGCGTCGATCTCGTCGGGTTCCTCCGGATACCAGTCGACCGGCCGGCCGAAACCGAGGTCGCGGCTGTGCAAGTGGCGGAAGGTGCAGCTGCAACCCGCCTTCGAGGCGACGTACCAGCGGTGCGCGTGGCGCAGCAGTTGCGCATCGGCGATCTTCGGCAGCACCCGGGTGAAGCGCACCAGTTCGCTGTTGAATTGGGCGAGATCTCTATCCGATGTGGTGCTCAAAAGCAGGATATAACACATAAGCCTGGACTAATTTTCTAATTTTACGCCTGGATGATTGCCCACGGATCTTGGTGTCCGCTCACGGAGTAGCAGCGGCAGACTTGGCGCCAGGTTTAGTCTGCGACCGGGTTCAGTCAGCGGTTGTCCAACAATACCTCCTCCACGCGTCCGCTGTACTGGGGATCGAGGATGATCCAGACGCTGCCACCGATCGCCGTCGTGCGGTACAGGATGCCTTTCTCCCGCAGGCGTGCCTCGACGCCGGGCAACTGCCCCGGTACGGGTGCGAATGAGCGTCCGTCCGGCAGGATTTCCTGGGTGACCGCATCGCCAAGGTCCTGGATGCGCTGCGCGTCGGAGCGCAGGAAACGCAGTGTCTCGGTGTCTTCCTCGCGGTACCAGACGTCCTCGGCGTCGAGCCGGGCGAGCAACGCAGTGCGAATCTCGGGTGGCAGTCTGACCGGATAGGCGAGCGTCAGTACCTGCGTATAGAAAAAGTACGCGCCGGCAGCCAGCAGCAGTACCGCGACGATGAGCACCCGCGTGCGTGTCATCGACGGCACCCAGACCAGGGGGAGCGGGGGCCCGCGCCTGGCGTCGGTTGGCACATGCCTGCGGGTGCGCGGAGGTCGAATCGTTCGGTGTTCACGGCGTGTCGGAGCGGAAATCCAGAGTAGGCGAGATGATCGCCCCGATTGGCGGCGAACGCCAGGCCCATGCCGGGATGGGTAGCGATGCCGGGGATAGGCGCGTCCCGTGGCGGCCCGCAAATCAGTCAAACAGTCGGCTCAGCGCATTGCCGATCCAGCCCTTGTTCCTGTTCAGCGACTTCTGAGCGTAGGGCGCGTAGTCGGTGTCGGCATTGCGGATGTGGTTGGTGAGCCAGATCTGCAGTTCCGACATCAGGCGCCGCGTGACGTCCTTGCCGGCCCGGTGCTGTTCCACGAACTTGTCGATATGCGCGACGTACGACCTGTGGACCTGTTTGTGCGATTCGGACAGGGGATAGCCGGATCGGGCCATCAGGTCCTCTTCGAAAGCGAAATGCGTCCGCGTGTAGTCCACCAGGTTCGACAGGATTTCGCCGATGCGGGCCCGGTCATCGTCTTTCCGGGCCAGGTCGAGTTCGTTGATGTAGTCGACGATGCGGCGGTGTTGGCCATCGATCACGTCGACACCGACCGACAGCGACGGGTCCCAGGTCCAGTAAGTCATCGGTCTTCTCCCGTGCTGTTGCCGCGTGCCCCAAGCATTTGCGCACACCGGTACCCGCGCCCACCGACGACGAAGCGCGAGGTCTGAACTGGCCAATTGCCTGTACCTGGGGTATCGACTGACCGACGGTCGGCTTGAGCGGCCACCGGTTGCCACCCGGCGGCCCGTCAGGCGGGTGAGATGCCGTCAGCCGGTGGAATGGCAGGCGTTCAGATAGCTGAAGAAGGCATCGGGATCGTCGAGTCTGTCCTCGGGGAACAAGAAAGCGAATGCCGTATCGAGGAACACCATGGTCACGCCGTCGACGCGCTCGATGCGTTTCACCACGGACCAGGCATGCGTCGCGTGATAGGTCGCCGCTTCCGATTCGATCCCCTGTTCCGAGATCTCGAAGCGGTGTTCACCCACGAAGGGACCCTCGTCGGACGGCGCAAACCGCCTGGCGATGCGCTGCACGTCGTACACGACCTGTACCGCGATGACCAGGAACACCGACCCGACGAAAACCGCGGTGGGCCAGTGAAGACCGCCCATCCGGTCCAGCACGGTCAAACCCACGACGGCGAGCACCGTCCACAGCAGGATGTTGCCGATATGCCAGGCAAAGGGCCGTTCAGCCGACCGACGTATCTCTTTCTGCACGTGTTTCTGGAACCGTTCCCAGTCGGCGCGTTCCAACCTGACCGTGATCTTCATACTCATGACTGATGTTCCGTCGGCCGCAGGCGGCCACCTCCGTGTCAAAAATCCAGCGCAAGACGCCAGCGCACCTCGGCGTCGCGGGCGTGTTCCAGCACCAGGGCGTATTCCACGAGTTCTCCGACGATGGCCTCGGCGTCGTGCAGCGCATCGGGATTGGCCACCAGGTGCCGCTGCAATGCGCGGACCGTCGCCAGACCCTGGTCTGCGTCGAACCACTCGACCTGGGGCCAGTCGCCCGGCATGTCGAATCCGTCGTCGTCGAGGAGATCGGCCAGTTCGTCCGGGTCCTCGCTGACGAAATCGGTCAGCGGGCGCACGCCCAGTGACCGGCACAGGGCCGCCAGCGCCTTCTCCCCGGCATGGGCGATCGCCTTGCCGTTGACGAAGGGGTCAAGGCCGGGCACCTCGTCCTCGAGAACGATGTAATAGGCGACACTCATCGGCGTACTCCCCTCGGATTTCTGGATCGGCGGCCGGTCAGGGTTCGTCCACCGGCTCGGTCAGGAACACCCCCGCCTTGCGGGTGCACGGCACCCACCACAGGATCAGCAGTACCGTCGCGATGTACACGGCCAGCGCGAGGGTGTCGAGTGGCACCCTATGTCCGCCGATCGACAACGCGGTGTCGAACAGCGATGCGACCAGCACCGGGATGTACAGCGCCGCGCCCCATGCCAGCCATTTCCGTTGGCAGCGGTCGAGCCGCTGGCGTGCACCGAACAGGTTGTCGCGGATGTTTCGCCCACAGCTGGGGCACAGGAATCCTGTCGGATAACCACGGCTGAAGCCGTCGACGGCACCTTCGGCCGGAAAGACCGCGTGGCAGTAGTAGCACTGGTACTCGGCACCCATCCCTGACTCGCTTTCGAATGTTCGGCGTCGCGCCGTCCCTGGACCCATAGCGACCGCAGCAAGCCGATCGTTAGCGGGGTGATCCGTCCGTCGCAGGCAGGTGCGGGTATGGCCGGCGGGGCTTGGACGTGATGCGTGATCTACAATGCCCGTTCCACTCTCCCGAGTCCGACGATGAAGGCGCTGGCGATCCACAATCTGCACAAGACCTATCGCAACGGCCATCAGGCCCTGCGCGGCATCGACCTCGAGGTCGACGAAGGCGATTTTTTTGCGCTGCTCGGCCCGAATGGTGCGGGTAAATCCACCGCAATCGGCATCGTCAGTTCGCTGGTGAACAAGACGTCCGGGTCGGTGACCGTGTTCGGTCACGACCTCGACCGCGACCCTTCGGCGGTCAAGGCGTGCATCGGGCTGGTACCCCAGGAGTTCAACTTCAATCAGTTCGAGCCGGTGGTCGAGATCGTGGTCAACCAGGCCGGCTATTACGGGATACCGCGACGCGAAGCCTATGTGCGAGCCGAGGCGTCACTGAAACAGCTCGATCTGTGGGCGAAGCGCGATGTCCAGGCGCGCGAGTTGTCTGGCGGAATGAAACGCCGGCTGATGATCGCCCGCGCACTGGTGCATCGCCCGCGCCTGCTGATCCTCGACGAACCCACAGCGGGTGTCGATATCGAGATCCGTCGTTCGATGTGGGACTTTCTGCGTCAGATCAACGCCGACGGCACGACCATCATTCTGACCACCCACTACCTCGAAGAGGCCGAGAGCCTGTGTCGGCACATCGCGATCATCAACAATGGGGTGATCGCGGAGCGCGCGCGCATGGCGGAACTGCTGCGCCGTCTGCACACCCAGAGTTTCGTGCTCGACCTGCGAGATGAGATCGACGCAATCGACGAGATCCCGGGGTTTTCCGTGCACATGCTCGATGGCAGCACGCTGGAGGTCGTGGTCGGGCGTGACGCCGGCCTCTCTCCGCTGTTCGCCGAATTGCATGCGCGCGGCATCGAGGTGGTCAGTCTGCGCAACAAGCAGAACCGCCTCGAGCAACTGTTCATCGACATGGTCAAGGGCGCGGCCAGCGGCAGGGGGGAGCACGGCTGATGCGCACGGCGGTTTATTGGGTCGCTTTCAAGACCATCGTTACCAAAGAGATCCTGCGCTTCGTGCGCATCTGGGTGCAGACCGTGCTGCCGCCGGCCATCACGATGGCACTCTATTTCGTGATCTTCGGCAAGCTGATCGGTGCGCAGATCGGTGACATGGACGGTTTCCGCTATATCGATTTCATCGTTCCCGGATTGATCCTGATGTCGGTGATCTCGAACAGTTATGCGAACGTGGTGTCGAGCTTCTACAGCAGCAAGTTCCAGCACAACGTCGAGGAGTTGCTGATTGCGCCTCTGCCGAATTTCATCATCCTTGCCGGATATGTCGCCGGCGGGGTCGCGCGTGGCGTCGTGGTCGGCGTGGTGGTCACCTTGGTGTCGCTGTTCTTCACCGACCTCGATATCCACAGCTATGTCGTGACCTTCGCGGTGTTCGTGCTCACGTCGGTGTTGTTCTCCACCGCAGGATTCATCAATGCGGTCTACGCGAACAGTTTCGACGACATCTCGATCGTACCCACCTTCGTGCTCACCCCTCTGACCTACCTTGGCGGCGTCTTCTATTCGATCAGCCTGCTGCCGCCGTTCTGGCAGTCGGTGTCGCTGGCGAACCCGGTGCTGTACATGGTGAATGCCTTTCGCTACGGGTTGCTCGGGGTCAGTGACATTGCGATGTGGCAGGCATTCGCGATCATCATCGGTTTCATCGTGGTGCTCGGCGCGTTCGCGATGTGGCTGCTGGCGCGCGGCGTGGGGATCAAGAGCTGATGGCCGGAGCCGAGGTGCCGCGGCGTCGCGCCCAGTGGTCCTGGGCCTTGTATGACTGGGCCAACTCGGCGTTCGCCACCACGGTGATGGCTGGATTCTTTCCGGTGTTCTTCAAGTCGTACTGGGCGGGCGGGATGCCGGCCACCGAAAGCACCTGGGTGTTGGGTATGGCCAATGCGGTCGCCTCGCTGCTCGTGGTGTTGCTCGCGCCCCTGCTCGGTGTGATCGCCGATCGCAGCGGCCGCAAGAAGGGCATTCTGCTGACGCTGGCCGCACTGGGCGTGTTGATGAGTGGCGGCCTGTTTCTGGTTGCCGAAGGTTACTGGCTGGTCGCGGCCGGCATGTACGTGCTCGGCGTGGTCGGTTTTGCCGGCGGCAATGTCACCTACGATGCGATGTTGCTGGACGTGGCCACACATGACGAGCTGGAACGCGTCTCGGCACTCGGCTATGCGCTCGGATACCTCGGTGGCGGCCTGTTGTTCGCGGTCGACGTGTTGATGGTCCTGTATCCCGAATGGTTCGGCCTGCCCGACAAGGCCGCCGCGGTGCGGGTCGCGTTTCTCGGTGTCGCGCTGTGGTGGGCGCTGTTTTCGCTACCGGTGCTTCTGTTCGTTCACGAGGTGCCGCGCCAGCCGGGGGCGAGCCTGGCGCGCGGGGTACGCGAGACCCTGCAGACCCTCTATGCGACCTGGCGGCTGTTGCGCCGCCTGCGCATGGCATTCACCTTCCTGCTCGCCTACTGGTGCTACATCGACGGTGTCGACACCATCGTACGTATGGCGGTCGATTACGGCCTGTCGCTCGGCTTCGCCGCGGACGGTCTGCTGACGGCGCTGCTGATCACCCAGTTCGTCGGGTTTCCGGCAGCGCTGCTGTTTGGCCGGATTGGTGACCGCATCGGCGCGCAAGGCGCGATCTGGCTGGCGTTGGTGGTCTACGTGATCGTGGTGTTCTGGGCCTGGAGGATGACCGCGCCCTGGGAGTTCTACGGCCTGGCTGCGACCATCGGGCTGGTGCAGGGCGGTATCCAGTCGATGAGCCGTGCACTGTTCGCGCGCCTGATCCCGGCGGAACATGCGGCCGCACTGTTCGGTCTGTACAACATGATGGGCAAGTTTGCCGCGGTGGTCGGGCCTTTGCTGGTCGGCTGGGTCGCGTTGTTGAGCGGCAGCGCGCGTAGCGCGATCCTCAGCGTGTTGTTGCTGTTCGTGCTCGGCGGCTGGCTGCTGTCACGCGTGCGGGTCGCGGAAGGCGAGCGGGAGGCGGCCGCGTTGACTGGGGGTTGAATGCTTTACCTGATTGGTCTGCTCGTACTGTTGGCGGTTGTCTTCCTGCCCCAGGTCTGGGTGCAGCGCGTACTGGCGCGTTACAACCGGTCGCCAGAGGCGAACTTCCCGGGTACCGGCGGCGAGTTCGCGCGGCATCTGCTGGAGCGGCTCGGGCTTCACGAGGTGCAGGTCGAAAAGACCGAACAGGGCGATCACTACGACCCGAACGCGCGCTGCGTCCGCCTGACCGCCGACAAGTTCGATGGGCGGACACTGACCGCGATCACGGTCGCCGCGCATGAATGCGGGCACGCGTTGCAACACGCCGGCGGAGAGCGGCTTTTTCGACTGCGCACCCATCTGGCGAGAACCGCGGTCGGCGCGGCGCAGATCGGTTCATTGCTGGTGTTCGCCGCGCCGATGCTCGGGGTCTTGTCGCGCGCGCCGTCACCGGCGCTGCTGTCCCTGCTCGGTGGCTTCCTGATCATGGGTTTCGGTGTGCTGGTGCAACTGGTCACCCTGCCGGTCGAGATCGACGCGAGTTTCCGCAAGGCGCTGCCGGTGCTGGAAGCCGGCTATCTGGAGCCGGCCCAGGTCCCTGCGGCACGTCGTATCCTGCGCGCGGCCGCCTGGACCTATGTCGCCGCATCGCTCGCCAGTCTGCTGAATTTCTGGCGTTGGCTGGCGGTACTGCGCCGCTGAAAGCGGCTGTTCGGCCCCCCGTCGTCCGCCGGTTTTTTGCCTGTGCGATCTCTGCAACGTCGTCAAATCCCTGACGGTGGTGCCGTGCCGGATTCTAAGTAACTGAAATAAAAACATAAAAAATCCCATTGTCTCTGGCATAGCCTTTGCAGACCCCTGCTGCAGAGTCGCCAATGCGGCGACCGAGCCAACTCAGGAGCAGGGCGTCCATGGCCGACGAGAAAGACATCACCGGAGACCAGCCAGCCGCTGGCGGCAAGAAAAAGCTGATCGTCATCCTCGCGGTCGTCGTGTTGCTGGTGCTCGGTGCTGGCGGCGCGGCGTTTTTCCTGGTCGGTGGCGACGAGCCCGAGAGCGCCGAAGGCGAGCAGGGCGAAGCCCCGGTGGTCGCGGTCGAGGAAGGTGAGCCGATGTACCACAAGTTCGACCCGGAGTTCGTGGTCAGCCTGCCGCCGGGCGGCCCCGTCGGCATGCTGCAGATCGCGATCGAGGTCATGACGCGGACCCCCAGCGTGCTGCAGACACTTGAGGTCAACGATCCGATGCTGCGCCATCACATGCTCAATCTTCTGGAGGACCAGCAGGCCGCCGACCTGATGACCCTGGAGGGCAAGCAGCGGCTGCGGGATGCGATAGGGGAGTTGCTCGGTGAGAAGCTCAAGGAACTCGGTGAGCCCGGCACGATCAAGGGCGTCTATTTCACTCAACTGGTGATGCAATAACCATGTCCGGGTCGGATCTACTCTCTCAAGACGAAATCGACGCGCTGCTGCACGGCGTCGACAGCGGCGACGTCGAGACCGGCACCGACGAGGCGGTCGATCCGGCGGTCGCGCGCAACTATGACTTCGCCAGCCAGGACCGGATCGTCCGTGGCCGCCTGCCGACGCTCGAGATGATCAACGAGCGTTTCGCGCGTTACTTCCGTACCAGTCTGTTCAACATGCTGCGGCGCAGTGCGGATATCTCGGTGTCCGGCGTGCAGATGCTGAAGTTCTCGGAGTTCGTGCACAGCCTGTTCGTACCGACGAGCCTGAACATCACCAAGGTGACCCCGTTGCGCGGCAAGTCGCTGTTCGTGCTGGACCCCAAACTGGTGTTCAGTGTGGTCGACAGTTTCTTCGGTGGCACCGGGCGGTTCCACACGAAGATCGAGGGTCGCGACTTCACACCGACCGAGGTGCGCGTGATCCAGATGTTGCTGGGCATCGCCTACGGCGATCTGAGGCTCGCATGGCAGCCGGTGCTGGACATCGAATTCGAGTACATGAACTCGGAAGTCAACCCGCAGTTCGCGAACATCGTCTCGCCGTCCGAGGTTGTCGTCGTGACCACTTTCAACGTCGATCTCGAATCGGGTGGCGGCGATTTCTACATCTGTCTGCCATACGCGATGCTGGAACCGATTCGCGACCTGCTCGACGCCGGTGTGCAGAGCGACCGCGGCGAGCGTGACGAGCGCTGGGAACTGGCGATGCGTGAAGAGGTCCTGGGTGCCAGCGTCGAGATCAGCAGCGTGTTCGGTGAAGCGACCTTGCCGTTGCGCGACGTGGCCGGGCTGAAGGTGGGCGACATCATACCTCTGGATGTCAAAGACGAGGTCGAGGTATGCGCGGAAAACCTGCCGATCTTCCGGGGTCGCGTGGGCGTCCACAACAACAGCTACGCAATCAAGATTTCCGACTGGATTCAACGCAGCGGCAGTCGCCAGCTGCACGAACTCATCCTGGCCCCGAAACAGGGCAAGGAAACCGGCCTGGTGCCGGGCAAACAGGCATGACGAGGCGGGTTAAGCGATGACCGATGATCAGAAAAGCGCAGACGAGGCCCTGGCCGACGAATGGGCGGCGGCGCTGGAAGAGCAGGGGCCGGGCGACACCATGGCCGAGGCTGCACACTTTCAGCAGCTGCAACCCGATGCGCCGGGTCTCGGCGCCGGTGACGTGAAAATCGACGCGATTCTCGATGTTCCCATCACCATCTCGATGGAGATCGGTCGTGCGCGGATCAATATCCGCAACCTGTTGCAGCTCAACCAGGGATCGGTCGTCGAACTCGACCGTCTGGCGGGTGAGCCCATGGATGTCCTGGTCAACGGTACCTTGATCGCTCAGGGCGAGGTGGTCGTGGTCAACGAGAAGTTCGGTATCCGACTGACCGACATCGTGAGCCCGTCCGACCGGGTCAAGAAGCTGAGCGCGTAAGCCCGATGAACAGCTTGTTCGCGTCACACAGTCCAGGTCCAGTTTTCCGGTAAGGATCATGCACTACCTACTCCTGATCGCCGTGCCCCTCGCTTCATTCGCACAGGCTAGCGGGGCGGCACCGGGCGAGGTCTCTTCGCGCCTTGCCGAAACGCCGCTCAGCAGCGCCAACCTGATCGACACCGGGCTCGGGCTGGTGGTGGTCCTGGCCGTCATGCTGGCACTTGCATGGCTGGTGAAGCGGTTCGTGCATACGCCCGGAATCGCCAAGGGACACGTCCAGGTCCTGGGCGGCGTCTCGCTGGGTGCGCGTGAAAAGGCCGTGTTGTTGTCGGTCGAAGGCCGTCGACTGCTGGTCGGCGTCGCGCCCGGTCGGGTGCAGACGTTGTTGCTGCTCGGCGACACGGAGCCCGACGAGGCGACCTTCGACGCCCATCTGCGCCAGGCGGCGCAATCGCCCCAGGTGGACCACCCGGAGGTCGCACAATGAAACGCCTGGTCTGCTTGATGATCCTGTTGTTCGCGCAGGGAATCCATGCCGCTCCGGGCATCGATGCGCTGACGGTGACACCCGGCACCGACGGCGGACAGACGTACACCCTGTCGATCCAGGTGCTGTTGCTGATGACGGCACTCAGCATGCTGCCGGCCGGCCTGATCCTGATGACGTCGTTCACCCGGATCGTGATCGTGTTGTCGATACTGCGTCAGGCGATGGGTACCGCGCAGACCCCGTCGAATACGATTCTGATCGGCCTTGCGCTGTTCCTGACGTTCTTCATCATGAGCCCGGTTCTGAACGAGGTGTATAGCACCGCATTGCGTCCATACCTTGAGGACCAGATCACCGCGCAGGCGGCGATCGACGCGGCCCAGGTGCCGGTGCGCGAGTTCATGATGGCGCAGACGCGTGACGACGACCTGGCGTTGTTCGCGCGGATCTCCGGCCACGAAGAGTTCCACGCCGAGCAGGAGGTTCCGTTCACTCTGTTGATGCCGGCGTTCGCAACCAGCGAGTTGAAGACGGCGTTTCAGATCGGCTTCCTGCTGTTCATACCGTTTCTGGTGATCGATCTGGTCGTCGCAAGTGTCCTGATGTCGATGGGCATGATGATGCTCTCGCCGCTGATCGTCTCGCTGCCGTTCAAGATCATGCTGTTCGTTCTGGTCGATGGCTGGGCTCTGGTGCTCGGCACACTCGCCACCAGTTTTTACGTTTGAGGAGCCACACATGGACGCAGATACCGTAGTTGGCCTTGGCCGGCAGGCGATGGAGATCACGATACTGCTGGCGGCACCGATCCTGCTCAGCTCGCTCGTCGTCGGTCTGATCATCGCGATGTTCCAGGCGGCGACGCAGATCAACGAAATGACCCTGACGTTCGTGCCCAAGCTGATGACGATCGCTGTCGTATTGATGACCGCCGGACCATGGATGTTGCGTCAGATCACCGGTTTCATGCGACAGCTGGTCGAGAACATCCCCTACCTGATCGGCTGAAAACCGCCATGCAGTTCACCGATGCGCAGATGAGTCAATGGCTGGCCGATTTTTTCTGGCCACTGCTGCGTATCGCCGCGATGTTGACAGCTGCACCGATCTTCAGTGTCCGCCAGGTCCCGGTCAGGTTTCGCATGGTGCTCGCGCTGATGATCACACTGCTGGTGCAGCCGCTGCTGCCGGCCACCCCGGTGATCGACATGTTCAGTCCCGAGGCGCTGTTGATCGCCGGGCAGCAGATCGCAATCGGAGCCGCGCTCGGCCTGCTGCTGCAGATGGCCTTCAATGCCCTGATCATCGGCGGTCAGGTGATGGCGTTCAGCATGGGGCTCGGTTTCGCCAGCATGATGGATCCCGCCAACGGCGTTCAGGTGCCGGTGGTCGCGCAGTTCTGGCTGATCCTCGCGATGCTGGCGTTCCTGTGGATGAACGGTCACCTGGTGTTGATCGGCGCGATCGCCGACAGCTTTGCGGTACTGCCGGTGGCCGTGGACGGATTCGGCAGGGCCGGCATCTGGGACCTGCTTGCCTGGGGTTCACGCATGTTCGCCGCAGGGTTGCTGATGGCGCTTCCAGTGGTGATCTCGTTGCTGCTGGTCAACATCGGAATGGGTGTGATCACGCGTGCCGCACCGCAGCTGAACATCTTCGCCGTCGGCTTCCCGATCACTCTGACACTCGGTTTCCTGCTGATCTGGTTCACCTTGCCACAGGTGATGGTGAACTTCGGCAATCTTGTCGGCGAGGCGTTCACGCACTCTGCCGATGTGCTGTCGCCGAGGTAAGCCGTCATGGCAGAGAATCAGGACGGCCAGGAAAAATCCCATGCCCCGACAGCCAAGCGACGGCAGGAGGCGCGCAGAAAGGGACAGGTACCGCGTTCGCGGGAGCTGAACACGACGGCGATAACAATGTTCGGTGTCGGCACCGTGATCCTGCTCGGTCCGCATTTCGCGAAGGGGTTTCACCGCCTGTTTGAGCAGCAGTTCGTACTCGATCGCACCGACATCTTCGACCCCAATGCGGCAACCAGACATTTCGTGGCGGCGATTCAGGATGCGTTGCTGATGCTCTCACCCTTGTTCGCCGTCATGATCGTGGTTGCAATCCTGTCGTCGATCGCGCTCGGCGGTTTCAACGTCAGTGCCGAGGCGATGAAACCCAAGTTTGGAAAGCTCAATGCCATAAAGGGGCTCAAGCGACTGGTTTCGACGCGCGGGCTGATGGAACTCGTGAAGGCGATTGCCAAGTTCGCGCTGATCGGTTCGGCGACCCTCGCCGTGTTGTACCTGCAGGCCGACAAGGTGGTCGTCCTGGGCAGTCTCAATGTCGAGGAGGCGCTCAGAAGTGGCCTCTCGATTGTCGGTTGGTCGGCTTTGCTGCTGTCGTCGACATTGATCCTGCTGGCGTTGATCGACGTGCCGTTCCAGCTGTGGCAGCACACCAAGGGCCTGAAGATGACCCAGCAGGAGGTGCGCGACGAACTCAAGGATACCGAGGGTCGTCCCGAGGTCCGGTCGCGAATTCGCAAGGTGCAGTTCGAGATGGCCGCGCGGCGCATGATGCAGGAGGTGCCGAAGGCCGACGTGATCGTCACCAACCCCACGCATTATTCGGTGGCGCTGCGTTATGACTCAGACCGGATGAAGGCGCCGGTCGTCGTGGCGAAGGGCAAGGGACTGATCGCGGCCAACATCCGCGAGATCGGCGCACGACACCAGGTGCCGCTGGTCGAGGCGCCGGTGCTGGCACGTGCGATCTATTTCAACACCGAAATCAACCACCCGATCCCGGCGGCGCTGTTCCTCGCGGTCGCCCAGCTGCTGGCCTATGTGTTCCAGCTGCGGGCATACCGTGAAATGGGTGGCGACATCCCGACGCCGCCGCAGGACTACCCGGTGCCGGATGACTACCGGCGTGATGGCTAACCGGCGCCACTGACGCCAGACAACAGGCGGGGAACATCCAGATGGAAGCGGTACTCAACAATATCAGGCAGGCCGGTGCCCGTGGCCTCGGTGCGCCGATCATCATATTGATGCTGCTGGCGATGATCGTGTTGCCGCTGCCGGCGTTCCTGCTCGACCTCTTTTTCACGTTCAACATTGCTCTGTCGCTGGTCGTGCTGCTGGTCACGGTATATGCGCTGCGTCCTCTGGACTTTGCGATGTTTCCATCGATGCTGTTGGTGGCGACACTGCTGCGCCTGGCGCTGAACGTCGCCTCGACCCGGGTTGTGCTGCTGGAAGGGCACAACGGTGGCGACGCCGCCGGCAAGGTGATCGAAGCCTTCGGCGAGTTCGTGGTCGGTGGCAACTACGCCGTCGGCCTGGTGGTCTTCATGATCCTGGTGATCATCAATTTCGTGGTCGTGACCAAGGGTGCGGGGCGCGTGTCGGAGGTCTCGGCGCGGTTCACCCTGGACGCGATGCCGGGTAAGCAGATGGCGATAGACGCCGATCTCAACTCCGGACTGATCGATCAGGACGAGGCGCGCCGGAGGCGCGACGAGATCGCCCGCGAGGCCGATTTTTACGGTGCGATGGACGGTTCGTCGAAGTTCGTGCGTGGTGATGCGGTCGCCGGCATCCTGATCCTGGTGATCAATATCATCGGCGGTCTGGCGATCGGCATGGGCCAGCACGACCTCGACCTGGCGACTGCGATGCGCAACTACGCATTGCTGACGATCGGTGACGGTCTTGTCGCCCAGCTGCCGTCGCTGCTGCTGTCCACCTCTGCGGCGATCATCGTGACCCGCGTGTCGAGCGCCGAAGACCTTGGTAGCCAGGTGTCGACCCAGCTGTTGAACAACCCGCGCGCCCTGGCGATCACCGCGATCCTGCTGGTCATGCTCGGCATGATCCCGGGTATGCCGAACCTGGTGTTCCTGTTGCTCGGAGGCGCCGTCGGCGGCCTTGCCTACACGGTCGTCAAGCGCAACCAGCAACCGGAGAGCGGGCAGCCCGAGGCCGCGGCACCGGTGGTCGCCACGTCAGAGGTCGGCAGCGAGCTGCGCGAGCTGACCTGGCAGGACGTGCACCCGGTCGACGTGATCGGCCTGGAGGTGGGTTACCGGCTGATTCCGCTGGTCGACCGCGACCAGGGCGGTCAGTTGATGAACCGTATCAAGGGTGTGCGCAAGAAGCTGTCCCAGGAGCTCGGCTTCCTGGTGCAGTCGGTGCATATCCGCGACAACCTGGACCTGTCGCCGAACGCCTACCGCATCATTCTGAACGGCGTGCCGGTCGGCGAATCCGAGGTGTTCGTCGATCGCGAACTGGCGATCAATCCGGGCAAGGTGTTCGGCGAGCTGCGCGGTACGCCGACCAAGGATCCGGCATTCGGACTCGATGCGGTGTGGATCGACGGCACGCAACGCGACCAGGCGCAGACCATGGGTTACACCGTGGTCGATGCGAGTACCGTGGTCGCCACCCACCTCAGCGAGCTGCTGCAATCCCACGCGCACGAGCTGCTCGGCCACGACGAGGTCCAGCAGCTGCTCGAAAACCTGGCGCAGGCCGCCCCGAAGCTGGTCGAGGACCTGGTGCCGAAACTGCTGCCGCTGGCGGTCGTGTTGCGGGTGCTGCAGAACCTTCTGCAGGAAGGCGTACCGATCCGCGATATGCGGACGATTGCCGAAACCCTGGCGGAACAGGCGACCAAGAGTCAAGATGCCGGCACTCTGACGGCTTCTGTCAGGGTTGCCCTCGCGCGCTCAATCGTTCAGCAAGTAATTGGTTCTATTGGAGAAATTCCTGTCGTCGTACTCGAGCCCGGGTTGGAACGGCTCTTGCAACAGACCTTGGCAAGCGCGGGAGAGGACGGTGCCGGCGTCGAACCGGGGATGCTCGAGCAGTTGCAGCGGGCCCTGCAGGAGACGGCACGGCAGCAAGAGATCAGCGGTCAGGACACGGTGTTGCTGGTGGCCGCGGCGATTCGCCCCTGGATGGCCAAGTTCGC
Organism: Chromatiaceae bacterium; assembly: GCA_024235395.1. Classification (NCBI taxonomy): domain Bacteria; kingdom Pseudomonadati; phylum Pseudomonadota; class Gammaproteobacteria; order Chromatiales; family Chromatiaceae; species Chromatiaceae bacterium. The sequence goes on along the minus strand of JACKMK010000001.1, from coordinate 721,558 downwards.
ACGGCACAGTGTCCCGGGGATGCGCGTCCTCTCCTACAACGAGATACCCGACAACCGGCAGATCAAGGTGGTAAGCACGATCGGCCGGAACGCGACAGAGGGCTGAGCACCGCAAGCGGGCCCGGCCGATTGACGAGGACCGCTCGAGATGAAGATCAAGCGTTTTGTAGCCCAGGACATGCGCCAGGCACTGCGCATGGTGCGCGAGGCGCTCGGCGAGGACGCCGTGATCCTGTCCAACAAGACCATCGAGGGCGGTGTCGAACTGACCGCGGCAGTGGACCTGGCCGACGACGTCCAGCCGGACACCGTCGATCACCGGATTCCCCGGCAGTCCGAGGAGCCGGTCGCACCCGCGCATGCGCCGCACCATCAGGAGTCGCTGGAAGACCTGCGTCGGGAGATGCACAACCTGCGGCGCTGGATGCAGGCCGAACTCAGCGGGCTGAGCTGGTACGACCTGGGTCAGCGTTCGCCGCATTCGCAGCAGCTGCTCGGCCAGTTGATGGCACTCGGCCTCGGCGCCGAGTTGGCGCGCAGCCTGGCCGAACGCGTACGCAACATCGAGGACCCGGCCCAGGCCTGGCACAAGGCGCTGTACCTGCTCGCTGCCGAGATCCGGGTATGCGAAGCGGATCCCATCGAACACGGTGGTGTGGTGGCGCTGGTCGGTCCGACCGGGGTGGGCAAGACGACGACGATCGCCAAGATCGCCGCACGGTTCGCGCTGCGCCATGGCCATCGCAATGTCGCATTGATCACCACCGACAGCTTTCGTATCGGTGCGCGTGACCAGCTGCAGACGTACGCACGCATCCTCAACGTCCCGGTTCGCACCGCGACCAGTCGCGAGGAGATGGACACCGCGCTCAACATGCTGGGCGATCGCCGCCTGGTACTGATCGACACGGCCGGCATGGCCGCCGCACACGAACGTATCGTCGATCAGCGCGAGACGCTGGCGGCAGCGGGCAGTGCACTCACCACCTTGTTGACGTTGTCGGCGACCACCGAGGCAGCCGCGGTGCATCGGGCGTTGCGCCTGTTCGCCGAGTTTAAGCCCGATGCCTGTGTGCTGACCAAGCTCGACGAAGCGGCGAGCCTCGGCGGAGTCCTTTCGGCGCTCGTCCAGGCCGGCCTCTCGACCGCGTTCGTAACCGACGGTCAGCGGGTTCCGGAGGACCTGCAACCCGCCCGGGCGCATCCGCTGGTGACACGTGCAGCGGAACTGCTCGCCGAGAATCCGGCTGCGCTCGATCCCGGTTACCTGGCTCTTGCCCTTGGGGGAACCAATATCCATGCCCACGCCTGAAACCCGTCCCGACCAGGCCGCCGGCTTGCGCCGCATGACCCAACCGCACCCGGTACGCGCGATCGCGGTCACCGGCGGCAAGGGCGGTGTGGGCAAGACCAATGTGTCGGTCAACCTGGGCGTAGCGGCCGCCGAGATGGGCCAGCGCGTCATGTTGCTGGACGCCGATCTCGGCTTGGCCAACATCGATGTGGTACTCGGCCTGCACCCGCACTACGACCTGTCACATGTGATGCGCGGCGAACGCCAGCTCAACGAGGTAGTCGTCGAGGGGCCCGCCGGTATGAAGGTGATCCCCGGAGCTTCGGGGGTCAAGGCGCTGGCGGAACTCAGCCCCGCCGAGCATACCGGGTTGATTCGTGCGTTCAGTGAGGTCGCGACCGACACGGATCTGCTGATCGTCGACACCGCTGCCGGGATCTCCGACACGGTGCTGAGCTTTTCGCGTGCGTCGCACGAGATTGTTGTCGTGGTGTGCGACGAGCCCGCATCGATCACCGATGCGTACGCAATCATCAAGTTGTTGAACCGCGACTATGGTCACCAGCGCTTCCGCGTGTTGGCGAACATGGTGCGCAGCGCCCAGGAGGGGCGTGAGCTGTACAACAAGATGTGCCGGGTCACCGACCGCTACCTCGACGTGACCCTCGGCTTCATGGGAGCCGTGCCCTACGACGACAGCCTGCGCAAGGCGGTCAAGTCTCAGCGTCCGGTGGTGCAGGCGTTCCCACGCAGCCGTGTGGCACAGGTGTTTCGCAACCTGGCAAAAAAAATCGAGACATGGCCGCAGCCAGGCGGCGCCAATGGGCAGGTGCAGTTCTTCGTGGAGCGCCTGATCAAGTATTCCAGTGATTATGGGGAGATCGTGCTGTGAGCAATCTTGCGACTTACGGTGCTGTACAGCAGCAGGGGTTCGACGACCTGGTGACGCGCCATGCGCCGCTGGTCAAGCGCATTGCATACCATTTGATGAACCGCCTGCCGCCATCGGTGCAGGCAGAAGACCTGATCCAGGCCGGCATGATCGGCCTGATCGAGGCCAGTCGCAACTACGATCCCAGCCAGGGCGCGAGCTTCGAGACCTATGCCGGCATCCGCATCCGCGGCGCGATGCTCGACGAGATCCGGCGCTCCGACTGGACGCCACGTTCGGTGCACCGCAAGGCGCGCATGGTGGCCGACGCGATGCGCGAGATCGAAAACGCCGAGGGGCGTGATGCGCGCGACGTCGAGGTCGCCGAGTCGCTCGGGATGTCGATCGAGGACTACCACCAGGTCCTGCAGGATGCCTCCGGGGCACGCATCTTCAGCTACGAGGAGCTGTGCGAGGTCGGCGAGGTCGTGCCATGCGAGGGGTCGATGGCACGTCCCAAAAACACCCTCGAAGACGGTCCGGCACGTGGGTTGGAGAAGTCGCATTTCCGCGAGGCGCTGGGGGACGCGATCGCCAGCCTGCCGGAACGCGAGCGCCTGGTGATCGCACTGTACTACGACGAAGAACTCAACCTGCGCGAGATCGGCCAGGTGCTTGGCGTCAGCGAGTCGCGCGTCTGCCAGATTCACAGCCAGGCGGCGTTGCGCCTGCGTTCGCGGTTGTCTGAGTGGCTCTCCGGCGAAGAGATCTGAGGTCCGCCGATTCCGAAAAAAACCTCTTCGGTTTCTCGACGAGTTGCCGATATCCGGGATGACCTAAGTTGAACCAGGGCTCGGTAGGGGCCCTACGTCTCACGTTCGGAGGTAGCTTTGAACAAGAACATGAAGATCCTGATCGTGGATGACTTTTCCACGATGCGCCGGATCATCAAGAACCTGCTGCGGGATCTCGGATTCACCAATACACAGGAAGCGGACGATGGGCTGACTGCGTTGCCGATGTTGCAGAGCGGTAGCTTCGATTTCCTGATCACGGACTGGAACATGCCCGGTATGCAGGGGATCGATCTGCTCAAAGCGGTACGCGCCGATGACAAACTGAAGGGGTTGCCGGTCCTGATGGTGACGGCGGAATCCAAGCGCGACCAGATCGTCGAGGCCGCCCAGGCGGGAGTGAACGGCTACGTGGTGAAACCATTCACCGCTGGCACGCTGGAAGAAAAAATCAGCAAGATTTTCGAGCGCGTTGCGGCATGAATGCAGAAATGGGTACCGCAATCGCAGAGAGTGCAGACGGGGGTGTCGACCAGCTGCGGCTGGCGAAATCGTTGGTCGACCACCTGGAGTCCGGCAATCAGGAGGGCGCGGTATCGGTGATCGCGGAACTGGCGGGTTTTCGCGACAGTATGCTGTTCCAGGAGATCGGACGCCTGACCCGCGAGCTGCACGACTCAATCAACGGCTTCGTGAAGGATGCGCGACTAGCTGATATTGCGCAGACCGACATGCCCGATGCCGCAGAACGGCTGCGCTACGTCATCGCCACCACCGAGCAGGCTGCCAATACCACGCTCGGTGCGGTTGAAGACAGTCTGCCGCTGGCGGACACCTTGCGCACGGACGCCCGGCATCTTGCCGACCAGTGGGCGCGCTTCAATTCGCGGCAACTGTCGGTCAACGACTTTCGTGAACTGAGCAACGAACTGTCCCATTTTCTCAAGGTGACACAGGACAACTCGGAGGCACTGCACGGCAAGTTGTCGGAGGTCTTGATGGCCCAGGGATACCAGGACATCACGGGCCAGGTGATTCGCAAGGTCATTACATTGGTGGACGACGTCGAGAACAAGCTGGTCGAGTTGGTGCGGCTGTCCGGTGTTCGACCGAAATCTTCACCGCCGCCTGCCGAGAAGGGCAAGGACATAGAGGCGCACGGGCCGATGGTGCCCGGCGTTGACAAAGGTGATGTCGTGAGCGGTCAGGATGACGTTGACGACCTGCTTTCCAGTCTGGGGTTCTAAACCATGAGTCTCGATGCAGATGACGAAATTCTCCAGGATTTTCTTGTTGAGGCGTCCGAGATCGTCGAATTGCTCGGCGAACAGCTGGTGGATCTGGAACAGCGCCCCGATGACACGGACCTGCTGAATGCGATCTTCCGCGGCTTTCATACGGTAAAGGGCGGCGCGGGCTTCCTCGCGATCGCGCCGCTGGTGGAAACCTGTCATCTGTCGGAGGACGTGTTCAACGTGCTTCGCCAGGGGCAGCGCAGCGTCACGCCGGACCTGATGGACGCCATCCTGCAGGCGCTCGATGTCGTCAACCAGATGATGAACTCGATTCGCGATGCAGAGATGCCGGAGCCAGCGGACCCCGAGCTGCTCGCACAGCTCGCGGTGTTGGCGCAACCGGACGACGGCAGTGCAGAGGCGGGCGAGGTCGAAGAGACCGCCGAGCTCGAGGCGGCCGACGACGACCAGGCGGAAGTCGACCAGGAACAGTCCGACGAGACCGAATCGGTACTTACCGCGGCGCCGGGCGGTGACGATATCACCGAGGAGGAGTTCGAGGCGCTGCTCGACGAACTGCACGGCGAGGGCAAGTTCAGTACGGCGTCGAAGGCGGCGGTCGCGCCGCAGACCGGAGACGACATTACCGACGACGAATTCGAGGCACTGCTCGACGAGCTGCACGGCAAGGGCAAGCACGGTGGAGTGCCGCCCGAGCAGGCTGCCGGTGCACGCGCTGCCGGCGGCGACGAGATCACCGAGGACGAGTTCGAGGCGCTACTCGACGAGCTGCATGGCAAGGGCAAGTTCGGCGGTGCGTCGGCCAAGGCGACCGGCAAATCCGCCAAGAAGACGCCTGCGAAAGCCAAATCCAAGGCGCAAGCGAAAAGCAAGCCAAAGCAGACCACGGCGGAGCCTGCGCCCGCGGCACCGGCCGCGAAAGCGGCTACTGTGAGTTCGTCGGCGAAGGAGAAACCACAGCCTGCCGCCGCACCTGCCAAGGAAAGCCCGACCGTGGAGGCTGCCGCAAAGGCGTCTGCGAAGACCGCCGAGCCGTCGGCCCCAGGCACGGCCGCCAAGGCGACCCAGGCCGAGACCACGGTGCGCGTCGACACGCAGCGCCTGGATGACATCATGAACATGGTCGGAGAGCTGGTGCTGGTGCGTAACCGGCTGGCCACCCTGAAGGCGACCATGGCCGATGAGGAACTGGCAAACGCGGTCGGCAATCTGGACGTGGTGACGGCGGACCTGCAGCTGTCGGTGATGAAGACCCGCATGCAGCCGGTCAAGAAGGTGTTCGGCCGCTTCCCGCGCGTCGTGCGCGACCTGGCCCGCAACCTCAAGAAAGAGGTCGACCTCGTGCTGCATGGCGAGGAGACGGACCTCGACAAGAACCTGGTCGAAGCGCTCGCCGATCCGTTGGTGCACCTGGTACGCAATGCGGTCGACCATGGCATCGAGTCACCCGAAGACCGTGAGCGTGTCGGCAAGCCCCGGCGGGGTTCCGTGGTTTTGTCGGCCGCGCAGGAAGGCGATCACATCCTGTTGTCGATCGAAGACGACGGCAAGGGCATGGATGCCGACGTGCTGCGCCGCAAGGCGGTCGAGAAGGGCATGATGGATGAAGATGCCGCCGCGCGTCTCGATGACAAGGACTGCTACAACCTGATCTTCCAACCGGGCTTCTCCACCAAGACCGAGATCTCCGACGTGTCGGGGCGCGGTGTCGGCATGGATGTCGTCAAGACCCGCATCGCGCAGATGAACGGGTCGGTGTCGATCGACTCTGAAAAGGGCAAGGGCAGCAAGATCATCGTAAAACTACCGTTGACGCTGGCGATTCTGCCGACGTTGATGGTGATTCTCGGCTCTCAGCCGTTTGCGTTGCCGCTCGCCAGCGTGGTTGAGATCTTCAACCTCGATCTGTCGCGGACCAACACTGTCGACGGTCAGCTGACGATCCGCGTGCGCGACCGTGCATTGCCACTGTTCTACCTGAGCCAATGGTTGGTCACGGGTTCCATGCCGGGTGGCGGTACCGGCGACCACCATGGCCACGTCGTCGTCGTGAACGTCGGCGGCGTGCAGGTCGGTCTGGTAGTCGACTTCCTGATTGGCCAGGAGGAGGTGGTCATCAAACCGCTGGGTGCGCTGCTGCAGGGCCTGCAAGGCATGGCCGGCGCAACGATCACCGGCGACGGCAAGATCGCACTGATCCTCGACGTCCCCGGTTTGATGCGCAAATACGCGCGCCGCTACTGATGGTCAGCCACGCGGAGGCGGGACGGAAACGGCGCGGTCCCGGGTGATAGATGGAGGAAAAGGTCCGGGTCCTGATCGTAGACGACTCCGCGTTTTTCCGAAAACGCATTCGGGAACAGCTGGAGCGCAGTGGCGAGATCGTGATTGCCGGTGAGGCGGCGAACGGCCAGGAGGCGGTCACAATGGCCGGAACCTTGCGGCCCGATGTCATCACCATGGATGTCGCGATGCCTTTGATGGACGGTATTTCGGCCGTCCGCCACATCATGCGCGAACATCCCACCGACATCCTGATGGTCTCGGCACTGACCCGGGAAGGCGCACGCTCGACGCTGGATGCGCTCGAGGCCGGTGCGGTCGATTTTCTTACCAAACATACCGGGGGTGCCGGCGAGTCGGCACGTGGCGGTGTGGAGAGTCTCGCCGAGCGCGTGATCGACATCGCCCGTCACCAGCGCGAGCGTCAACCGCATGGGCGCGGCGTACCGCAGAAGCCGGCGGTACCCGGCCGCCGCGAACGCCGGCGCGATGCCTTGCGACTGGTCGCGATCGGTGCGTCGACAGGCGGTCCGGTGGCCGTGCAGCGTGTGCTTGCGGCACTGCCGGCAAACTATCCCTATCCCTTGGTGGTCGCCGTGCACATGCCGGCCGAGTTCACGGCGGCATTTGCCGAGCGGCTCGATGCGACCTGCGCGATCAAGGTCCGACACGCCAATGACGGGGACGAACTGTCGCCGGGGCTGGCGTTGATTGCGCCCGGTGGGCTGCAGAGCAGCGTCGAGTTGCACGGCGGGCACCTTCGCGTACGCGTGCGGCCTGGGGGCGAACATCTGTACAAGCCGAGCGTCGACATACTGTTCGAATCCGCAGCGGAGGCATTGGGCGGCGCCGTACAAGCGGTCGTATTGACCGGCATGGGTTCGGACGGCACCGCCGGTGCGGGTCGTCTGAAGGCCCGCGGCGCCATCGTCTGGAGTCAGGACCAGCAGTCCTCGGTCGTGTACGGCATGCCGTACTCGGTCGCCAAGGCGGGCTACACCGATCGCGTGCTGGCGCTGGACGATATCGGTCCGGCACTGGCGGGACTGCACTGAATGGACCTGCTGAGTTTCATCGGCGTCGCGGTCGCGTTTGCGGCGATCCTCGGAGGCAACTGGCTCGAAGGCGGCCACCTCGACACCCTTGCCAACGGTCCGGCAATGGTCATCGTGCTGGGTGGGAGCATCGGTGCGGTCCTGTTGCAGACGCCGTTGCCGGTATTCCTGCGCAGCATGCGCATGCTGGGTTCGGTGTTTCTGCCTCCGCAACGCGAGATCGAAAAGACGATCACCAAGCTGGTCGAGTGGAGCAAGGTGGCGCGCAAGGACGGCCTGCTTGGACTGGAGCGTGCGTCGCTCGAAGAACCCGACCTGTTCGTACGCAAAGGCATGCAACTGCTGGTCGATGGCAACGAACCGGACGAGATCCGCCACTCGCTGGAGGTGGAACTCGACAGCCGTGAGCGTTTCGACCTGCAGGCCAGCAAGGTGCTCGAGGCGATGGGCGGATACTCGCCGACGATCGGCATCATCGGCGCGGTGATGGGGCTGATTCACGTGATGCAGAATCTTGCCGACCCGTCCAAGCTCGGTAGCGGCATCGCGACCGCCTTCGTCGCGACGATCTATGGCGTTGGGCTCGCGAACCTGTTTCTGCTGCCGATGGCCGGCAAGATGAAGGCCTATGTGATGCAGGAGAGTCACTACCGGGAGTTGGTGATCGAAGGGCTGGTGGCGATCTCCGAAGGCGAGAATCCGCGTCAGATCGAGACGCGCCTGCAGGGCTTTCTCAACTGAGGTGCGCTATGGCCAGACGGCGTCGTCACGAAGAGGAACACGAGAATCTCGAGCGCTGGCTCGTCTCGTATGCCGATTTCATCACCCTGTTGTTTGCCTTTTTTGTCGTGATGTATGCAGTGTCGTCGGTCAACGAGGGCAAGTACCGGGTCTTGTCGGAGACGTTGAATTCGGTGTTCAGTGTCGAGGCGCGCAGCGATAAACCGATCCAGATCGGTGAAAGACCGCGCGACCCGCTGGCGCAGAAAGAGGGGCCTCTGGCGCCGCGCCAGGCCGAGCCGGTGGCGGGTGGCCGTGACGGCAGCGAAGAGATCGACAAGGGTGCACCCGCCGACCAGGCCGCCGATATCCGCGAGCGCTTCCAAGTGGACGGCGGCGCGCGACGTGCCGCAGACGAATTGACCATCTCGTTGCAGGAATACCTCGACCAGGGGCTGGTGCGTATCACCCGGGTTGGAGATCGCATCGAGGTCGAGATGAAGGATCGCATGCTGTTCGGTTCCGGCAATGCCCAGCTGTCGCATCAGGTGCTGCCGGTGTTGCGCGAGATGGCGCAGACATTGGGGCGTATCCCGAGCCGGCTCCTGGTCGAAGGGCATACCGACAATGTGCCGATCTCGACCGCGGCGTTCCCGTCGAACTGGGAACTGTCGGCGGCGCGCGCCGCGAGCGTCGTGCATTTCCTTGCGCGTGCCGGCGTCGACCCGCAGCGCATGTCGGCGGTGGGTCTCGGCGAGTATCGGCCGCTGGCCGAAAACACGACCGTCGAGGGCCGGGCGGCGAACCGGCGGGTGACCGTCGTGGTGTTGGCCGATCAACGCACCGACGAGCCGGCACCGGACGCCGAGATCCCGTGGGCCGAGGGGCCCGGGGTGGAAACACGATGAAGGTGTGGGCGATCGCCAACCAGAAGGGTGGAGTCGGCAAGACCACCACGGCCGTGGCGCTCGGCGGCCTGCTCGCCGCGTGGGGATTTCGCACCCTGGTCATCGACATCGATCCGCACGGCTCGCTGACCAGCTATTTTCGTCTCGATCCCGATAACGTCGAACACAGCAGCTACAGCCTGTTCGAGGCGGTCGCGGAACGTCGTAGCCTCGATCCCTTCTCGCTGGTGTTGCCGACCGGAACCGAAGGTCTCAGCATGATCCCGGCCGCGGTCGCACTGGCCACCCTGGACCGCCAATCCGGGCGTCTGGAAGGCATGGGCCTGGTGCTGCAGCGTGCGGTTGCACAGCTGCGCGAAGGTTTCGACTACATCCTGATCGACTGCCCGCCCGTCCTCGGCGTGCTGCTGATCAACGCACTCGCCGCATGTGAACTGTTGATCGTACCGGTGCAGACCGAGTTTCTTGCGATCAAGGGGCTGGAGCGTCTGCAGAACACGCTGAAGATGGTCACCAAGGCGCGCCCGACGCCACTGCGCCTGATGGTGGTCCCGACCTTCTTCGATCCGCGTACCCGGGCATCGCACGACAGCCTGGACGTGCTGCGGCGAGAGCACGCGGAGCATCTCTGGGACGGTGTGATCCCGATCGACACCAAGTTCCGCGAAGCGAGCCGGGTCGGCCTTCCGCCCGCGATATTCGATCCACGTGGGCGGGGTGTCGAGGCCTATGCGCGACTGCTCGAGGAGCTCGTCCAACAGCCCGCGCCCGCGGCCGCAAACGGGGCGATGTGAGCGCACCTTTGGATAGGACGCGCAACGCGCTGGCCGACCACGACAGGGCCCTGCACGGATTGTTCGACGCCTTGCTCGGCGACCTGGTGCCGGGCGATGGGTCCGGCGCAAACCCTCCGACCGCAAGACACCCGGGTGCGCCCTCGGGCGTTGCTCCATTTAACGATCCGGCCGACCTGCCGTTAACGGAGGAGATGCCGTTGCAGGGGGGTGTCCGGCATAGCTGGGCGGCACAGCGCTTCAAGGTACTGTTGTTCGGTATCGGTGGGCTGCAGCTGGCGATGCCGCTGCTGCTGATGCGCGGCGTCAGCAGGCTGCCGCCGCGGCTGCACCGCCTGCCGGGAGGTCCGGTTTGGCTGCTCGGTCTGACGCACCGCCAGGGCACGACCGTGACGGTGGCCGATCTCGGTCCGCTGCTGGGGATCGGCGAATCCTGCAAGGCGCCGCGCTATCTGTTGGTGATCGGTGACGGCCGGGTCGGCGTGGTGTGCGAACACCTCGAGGACACGCTGCTGGTCGACACCGGGGCGGTGCGCTGGCGGCGGGGGGCATCGCGGGCGACGTGGCTGGCCGGTGTGCTCAGCGGGTCGCTGTGTGCCTTGCTGGACGCGGATGTGATAAGCGAGGCAATCAGGCACGGATAGTGCAACAAGTGAAACCAGGTACGCATTGGAGACGTTTTTTTGACAGATCTCCAAGGGCGCAAACGGAGTGACGACGATGAGTAACAGCGCAGCCGAGAGTTTGGCGGGTGATCCGGTCATCCAGTTGGTGACCTTTCGTCTCAAGGACGAAACCTACGGCATCAACGTGATGCAGGTACAGGAAGTGCTGCGGGTCAGCGAGATTGCCCCGGTGCCGGGTGCGCCGCCGTTCGTACTCGGCATCATCAACCTGCGTGGCAACGTGGTCACGGTGGTGGATACCCGTACCCGCTTCGGATTGCCGACCACAGAGCGCGACGACGCAAGCCGGATCGTGATCATCGAATCCGAGCAGCAGGTGGTCGGGATCCTGGTCGACAGCGTCGCCGAGGTGGTGGAGCTGCGCCAGTCGGCGATCGATGCCGCACCAAACATCGGCAACGAGGAGAGTTCGCGCTATATCCAGGGGGTCGCAAGTCGCGACGAGGATTTGCTGATCGTCGTCGACCTCAACAAGCTGCTGAGCGAGGAAGAGTGGTCAGAGATGGCCATGTTCTGATGCGCGGCGATGGCTGAAGAGATCAAACGGCCCAATGGCGTCGCGGTGGTCCTGCCACCCAACGCGTCGCGCGGTACCGGCCAGCAGCAACGCCGGCGGCCGGACCGCGGCGCGCCCAAACGGGATCGCAGCGACCGCGAGCGCCGACCGGACGACGATCAACCGCACCGGGTGGACGAATATGTCTGAAAGCGTTCTTGTCCTCGTGTGTGCCGCAGCGCTGCTGCCGATCATTGCCGGTGGCGCTCTGTTGTGGTTGTTCACCCGGCGGCTGCAGGTCGCGCGGGCGCGGATCGATACGTTGACCGGCGAACTCGAACTGGTACGCCAGAGCATCAGCGGCCTGACCGCCGGAGCGGTCGGTACCGACCGACGTATCCAGCACCTCGAAGCGCGCGAGCGACAACTCGCCGAGCGCCAGGAGACCTACGAGATCCAGCAGGTCGACGACCAGCCCTACGGCCACGCTATCCGCCTGGTCCAGCAGGGGGCGGGCGTCAGCCGGCTGGTCGACGAACTCGACCTCAGTCAAAACGAGGCGGAATTGATCGTGCGCCTGCACGGCCACCGCCAGAGCGCGTGATCTGTCCTAGCACGCGGTGCGCCGGCGGGCGCAACCACTTCACAGTCATACCATCGAACGCGCGGTAACGACCGACCGCGTCATGCATTCGTCGTCCCGGCTTGCTATCTTAGGCCAGCGTCGAAGCTTTCGCTCCGTTGGCACTGCGCTAATCTGTTCGTAATAGAAAAGGAAACGGGAAAAGGTTATGGGTTCGCTGTTGAAATGGTTGATCGGCACGATCGTAGTGGTGCTGCTGTTGCTTGTTGCGGCAGCGGTGATCCTGCCGATGGTGATCGATCCAAACGATTACAAGCCGCAGATCGTGCAAGCCGCCAAGGACAAACTCGGGCGCGATCTCGTGATCGAGCAGGACCTGGACCTCTCGGTGTTCCCGTGGTTGGGGATCGAGACCGGTGGCGTCCGGCTCGGCAACGCGCCGGGCTTCGAGGCCTCGTCGTTTGCCGAAATCGACCAGCTCGGCGTGAAAGTGAAACTGATGCCGCTGCTCAGCCGGCAGGTCGAGATCGACACGCTGGTGATCAAGGGCCTGCGCCTCAATCTGGAGAAAGACGCCAAGGGACGGACGAACTGGGACGACCTCGCGGCGGGTGCGGCCGACGAGGCCGAAAAACCGGTCGAGCCGACTCCGTCCGAGGGCGAGTCCACGCCGCTCACGGTGCATCTGCAGGGTATCCAGATCGAAGATGCACGCATCGCCTGGCAGGATCGGCAGGCCGGCCAGAGCTACGTTCTCGACGGTGTGCGCTTGGTGACCGGCGCGCTCGCCCCCGGGGCGACGGTACCGGTCGAGGCCGGCATGACGTTCACCAGCGTCACACCGGCAATGACGCTGAAGGTCGGGCTGGATGCGCGCGTCTCCAGTGATCAGGCGCTCAAGGTGTTCCGGGTCGATGGACTGTCCCTGGCCCTGGATGCGAGCGGCGAGGGGCTGCCCGCGGACGGTGCCCAGCTGGAACTGAAGACCGACCTCGTCGCTGACACCAAGGCCGACACGCTGCGACTCGACAACCTCTCAGTGACCGGTCCGGCAATGGCGGCCAAGGGAGAAATCGCGCTGAGCGCGCTGCAGACCAACCCGGCGGCGAAGGGGCGCCTGACGATCGCCGAGACCAACCTCAAGACGCTCGCGTCGATGTTCGCGAGTCCGATCGAGACTACAGACCCCGCGGTTCTCACCCGTGCCAGCGGCGAGCTCGATTTCAGCTATGCCGACGGTGCGCTCAAGCTCGATCCGCTGGCGGTGCGGCTCGACGACTCCAGCCTGAGTGGCCATCTGCACCTGTTGCCGGGTGACGGTCCTGTGGTCCGCACGCGCCTGGACCTCGACCAGATCGACCTCGACCGGTATATGCCACCGGCCGTCGCCAGCGACACGCCGGCCGCTGAGCCCGTACAGCCGGGTGCCGAGACAGCGTCCGCGACGGCCACCGGGGACCCCTTCGCCGCGCTGCGCACGCTCGACTTCGTCGGCGAGTTCAAGATCGGCAAGTTGACCGTCGCCAAGGCGCGGATGACCAACGTGACCAGCAAGATCGTCTCGAGCAAGGGCGTGCTGAAGGTCGAACCGATGACCGCGCAGCTGTACGAGGGAAACTTCAACGGTGCGGTAACGCTGGATGCGAGCGGTGCAAAGCCGAAGGTGCAGGTCAAGGAAGCGCTCACCGGGATACAGATCGGTCAGCTGCTGGGCGATGTTGCCGGTGAGAACCGCCTGGTCGGACGCGGCGAGGTGCACGCGGATATCAGCGTGGTGGGTCTCAGCGAGTCCGAGGTGCGTCAGACCCTGAACGGCACCTCGCGCTTCGCGTTCCGAGACGGTGCCTGGAAGGGCGCGAACATCGCGCAGATCATCCGCGAGGCCAGCGCTGCACTGAACCTCGGCGGAGGCAAGCTCGACGTCGGTACGCCCGGGCAGACGGATTTCAGCGAACTCGGCGGCTCGCTGAAGATGACCAACGGGGTGATCCGCAACGACGATCTGCAGGCCAAGTCGCCGTTGCTGCGCATTGCCGGCAAGGGCGAGGTCAATCTGCCGAAAGACAGCGTCGACTACAGTGTGACTACCGAGCTGGTCAATACGCTCGAGGGGCAGGGCGGCAAGGCCCGTGACGAACTCGCTGGTGTTCCGATCCCGGTGCGCATCAAGGGGCCGATCGCAAACCCCAGCTACAAACCCGATCTGCAGGCAGCGCTCAGTGCCAAGGCCAAGTCTCAGATTGCCGAGAAGCAGGCCGAGCTGCAGAAGAAGGCCGAGGATAAGGTCAAGGACAAGGTCGGCGACGTGCTCAAGGGACTGTTCAAATAGGCAGCGGTCGGCCGCCGGTCGTTACTTCTCGGCGGTGAGGTAGCAGATCCAGCCGGCATCGGCATCGGCGCGTGTCGCGGGTTTGAAATCACCGTCCGGTTCGCCGTGCTTGTCCCATCCCTGCCAGTAGACCGTGACCCGGCCGAAGCCACTTTCGGCCAGCAGGTCGCGGACCTCCGGCAGCGTCCACAGCCGCCATTCATAACTGAACGCATTGCGCATCTCCGAGCCGTCCGGAAACGCGAAATGGATATGGCAGACCAGGCGGTGGGTGATCGGATCGAATTCGCCCTGTTCCCAGATATAGGTGAAGCCGTCTCCACCGTCGTCGATCTCACGCTGTTCCTCGATCTCGCGATGACTGTCGTAACCACCGTAGGCGTCGAGGAAGAAGATCCCGTCGTCTTTCAGCGCCGCGTGCACGCTTTGGAAGTAGCGTTTGAGCGTCGCCCGATCCTGTAGCAGCCAGTAGCTGAAATTCATCGCCGAGATGATGTCCGGGGATTCGGTCTGCACCTCGAGGACGTTCTGCTGCATCAAGGTGATGCGTTCACGCTGGTGTTCCTTGAGCCGCGCAATATTGTGTTCCCGTCCCCAGTCCAGTACCTCCGGGTCCAGGTCTACGCCGATGGCGTGTCGCTTGCGACCGCGTTTTACCCATTCGCAGCAGACGTTGGCAGTGCCGCAGAAATCTTCGCGCAGCAGCACGGCCTTGCGGCCGCGCAGGCGTTTGAAGGTGGCGTCGACGAAGTCGATTTCGGCCTCCGCGCACTGCACGGAGAGTTCGTAAAGCTGGTGACGGTCGGCGGTGTCGGCCTGAAGGAGAACGGATTTCTTTCGACGTTTGGTGGCTTTACTCATGCTGCGCGAGGCACCTTGTATTGCGAGATCGCTGACTATACTTGAATTTGCAGGCAAATCCCGCCGAACCTGTACCGGTCATGGTGGGCGCGCTGCGTGCGATCGCGGACGGTGCGCGGTTGCAGGACGAAAGCCGGGGACGGCGCAGACCTTTTGGAGGGAGAAACAATGGCCATTGCAACGACACTCCAGGAATTCCTGGAGAGCCGTGGCGTTGCTTACGATATTGTCGAGCATCCCCATACCGACTCGGCGATGCGTGCTGCAGAATCCGCGCATGTGCCGGGCGACCAGGTGGCCAAGCCGGTACTGCTTGGCGACGATCACAGTTACCTTCTTGCGGTCATCCCCGCCACGCATCGGTTGGAACTCGACCGTTTGAACCAGATGCTGGCACGCAGCCTCGAGATGCTGCCCGAGGATGAGATCGAGGCCACGTTCTCGGACTGCGAACGCGGTGCGATCCCGGCGATCGGCGAGGCCTACGGGGTCGACGTGGTCATCGACCCGTCACTGATGCATCAGCCTGACGTGTACTTCGAGTCGGGCGATCACGAACACCTGGTGCACATGGACGGCGAGGTATTTCGTCAACTGATGGAACACGCCCCGCGCGCCCACGTCAGCCATCACCTCTGATGCACCGCGCCGGCCGGGTGCGGTTGCGCCCGGCGGGGGAGTGGTTTAATCTTTCGCGCCTTGTGTTCGTGGCTCGGGCCATCCGGTCCCGCGTAAGCCATGAATGCGTCCCCGGGAGAGGTGTCTGAGCGGTCGAAAGAGCACGCCTGGAAAGTGTGTGTACGTTAATAGCGTACCGAGGGTTCGAATCCCTCCCTCTCCGCCAATAAACGAAAAGGCCCCCGCGCGGGGCCTTTTTGTTTATCAGGGGTGCGGAGGTTTTGATGAGAGCCCTTTGGTTCGATTAAGAATGCAGGAAGCATTCTTGACCGCGCTTGCGCGGCCCGAAGGGCGAGGCGCAGGGACGCGCCGAGTCAATCCCTCCCTCTCCGCCAACAAACAAAAAGCCTCCGCGATGTCTCTTGCTTTATCAGATGCAGGAAGGTTTCATGAGGCCAGTTCGCCTGGAACGAGCCTGAACAGCGCCGTTCTGTGGCCCTCGCCCGAAGGGCGGAAACCACGGATGGCTGAAGTAACCCTTCGGTCCCACAGCCAATGTAGGGAACTGGAGTTGGATCGACAGACATGTCGCTTGAACACCTGATTGACGCCTACGGCTACCTGGCCATCCTGGCCGGCACCTTCCTGGAAGGAGAGACCATCCTCATCCTGGGGGGTGTCGCTGCGAAGCTGGGCTACCTCGATCTGCCCTGGGTGATCGTTTGCGGGTTCACTGGATCCCTGATTGGCGACCAGTTGGCGTTCCTGCTTGGTCGTTGGCGAGGCCGGGCTCTCCTGCAGCGACGTCCTGCCTGGGACAGGCGCGCGGCGCGCGTAAAAGACGTCCTGGAGCGGCACCGCATACCGGTCATTCTCGGTTTCCGCTTCCTGTATGGACTGCGCAATCTGACGCCGTTCGTGCTCGGTATGACCCGTGTGCCGTTCGTGCAGTTTGCCCTGTTCAACGTCGTCGGTGCCGCCCTGTGGGCAGGCGTGATCGGCGGCCTGGGTTATTCGCTCGGGCATGCGGCAGACTGGCTACTGGGGGACATCAAACGCTATGAGTTGGAGGTCTTGGCGGCGGTTGCGGTGTTGGGGGTACTGGGTTGGGCACTGCATGGCCTATTGAGGAAGCGGTCGCGACGGACGGACGTGCCGCCGCGCGGCTAGTGGCGCCGGTGCGGCTGTGATCACGGCGTGCTGAATCCAATGACCGCGGTCGAGGCCGGTCAGCGTACTGCGACTGGCAATCGACAGGGCAAGCGATGCGATCGCGGCTGCTGTCCCGCTCGACGCGACGAACCCCCGTCCTCAAGAGCGATCCATGCGCATTGCGGGTTGCGCTCCGACAGCCCGCGCAGACGAGGCCGTTCCGGTCGGATTGCAACCACTGAGTCGCCGTCGCAGATTGCCGGCGGTCACAGCCAGTGCCTGCGCCGAAAGAACAGCAGCATGCCCGCCGCGATCACGATCATCACCAACCACACAAGCGGATAACCGTAATACCACTGCAGTTCCGGCATCGCCCATGGGCTCTTGGTATTGCTGCCGAAATTCATGCCGTAGACACCCACGACAAAGGTCAGCGGGATGAAGATCGTTGCGATGACCGTGAGCACGCGCATGATCTCGTTCAAACGGTTGCTGACACTCGATAGATAGATGTCGACCAGGCTCACGCTCATGTCGCGATAGGTTTCCAACAGATCCATGATCTGGATCGTGTGGTCGTAACAGTCACGCAGGTAGATCTGTGTTTCGTCGCGAATCAGCTGGCTCTCCTGGTCCATGAGTACATTGAGGACTTCGCGCTGCGGCCACAGCATCCGCCGCAACAGGATGAGCTCGCGTTTCATCGCATGCAGCCGTACCAGTGTTTCGCGACCGGGTTGACCAACGATCTTTTCCTCGATGTCTTCGAGTTCGGTGCCGAATGCCTCCAGCACCGGAAAGCCCTGGTCGATGGCGGCATCGAGCAGCGCATACAGCAGGTAGTCGCTGCCACGGCCGCGCAGTTTGCCGACACTCTGCTGCATGCGTTTCAGCACCGGGTCGAAGGGGTCGCGCAGACTGTCGCAGAAGCTCAACACATGGTCGTCGCCGAGGAAGAAACTCGCCTGATGCACGGATACCTTACCGTTGGCAAAGTGGGGAATGCTCAGTATCACGAATATTTGCCCGTCGTATTCCTCCACTTTTGGGCGCTGGCCGGTGTTGTGGATGTCTTCAATTGCGAGCGGATGCAATCGGTAGAGGTCTCGGATTCTCGTCAACTGTTCAGCGGACGGATGTCCCTGCACGTGCAGCCAGGTCAGCTCGGCATGGCCCGCAGGGCTGCCCTCGATCGCAGCGAGGTCGCCGTGCTCCACGACACTGATGGCGTCCTTGTCGTAGCGAACCAGGCGAAAGCGACACGGGTGGTCGACCCGTTTTGGGTGTGCCTGCAATGAGCCCGGCGTCGTGCCGGGTGGGTGATAGTGCTTGGTGAAAAGTGCCATCGTGTCTCCTTGCGGCATGCTGGCGAAATGGTCACCTCTAATGGTAACCGTGAATTCGCACCGATTCGGACCGCCCCAGGATGGTGAAACGGGATCTCGTCGGTCTAGAACGCGAAGCGACGAGGTTGTGCGACATGGGTGCCGATGCGCTCTCCGGTGGTTTTGCTTACCTCATCTGATCGCCTGCGATGCATACTTGTCCGGCACCGCCCGAATCAGCAGCTCCCACCACCGCGCGTTCTCCCGATCAGGGGTACTGGGAAACATCGCGGCGGCTGCACAGTGCTGCAACCGACGGGGACCTGCTGGAGTTGGGTCGCTGCGCGGATCTGTGCCGCGCCATCTGCATAGGGGGTTGCGATCTGGGGGGTATGTCCGATGGCAAAACAATCGACGGGAACACGCCGAACCGTCTACAGCCAGCGGATACGCTTGAACAGCAGCAGCAAACCGAATGCAATGACCGACATGATGCCGAGCAGTACGAAATATCCGTGGGCGGACTTGAGTTCCGGCATGTTCTCGAAGTTCATACCGTAGACGCCGACGAGCAGTGTCAAAGGTACGAAGATCACGGTGACGATCGTCAGTACTTTCATGATCTGGTTGAGGTTGTGCGCATTCAGGCTGATGTAGCCGTCGATCAGATCGCTGATCACGCTCTGGTACAGTTCGGCAAGGCTGTGAAAGCGCTCCATGACGCTGTGAATATCGGTGAACTCATCGTGCAATAGTGACAGGTCTGTCGCCGCGAAGTAATCGCGTAGCGCGGCAAAAGCGTTGGTGTGGTAAGCGATAATCCGGCGCATCTTGCGCAGCGCGGTGTTGTAACCCACCAGTTCCTGCATGAGACGATCCGACCGGGTGTCAAACAACTGGTCCTCGATCTCATCGAGCCGTCGCTCGAGATCGAGCAGCACGTTGCCGTAGCGCTCGCACACCCGGCGTGCGATGGTCGCGACGATGCTCATTGGCGACGTATCTGCACAACCTTCATCGAGCAGCCGCTGATAGAGGCGTTCGATGAAACGTGAATGCTTGCTGTGCCGCGTTACCAGAAGGCGGGGTCCGGCGAATGTCGCCAACTGCAGCGTAGTGAACTCGAGGTCGTCGGAATCCGCGGTGAGTGGCTTGGTGAGCAGGTACAGATAGTCGGTGAATGCCTCGAAGCCGGGCGGATGGCGCGGACGCTGTGCCTGGGCCACCGCAAGTGCATCCAGTCCGAGTTCACCGACGAGCAGGCTGCGTTCATTATCTGCGGGTTCATCCTGCAAGTCGACCCATAACCAAGTGTCTGGTTGACTCTGCCAGCGGGGCAGCAGATCGCGACCACCCGTCTCGACGTCGCCAGCAGCGCACAAAACAAAACGTATCATGCGGCGCCACCGGTGGAGGGTGCTTCGCCGCGCAATACCTCGGCGATGGCCTGCAGTTGTTGTTCTCCAAGCACTGAGCGCAGATGCAGATCGCGTTGCGGGTAAGGAATCTCGATGCCATGTTCGTGGAAGCGGTCCCAAACCCCGAGCAACACCTCGCTGATCACGTTGCCGCGGCCGTTCGGTGGGTCGTCGATCCAGATTCGCAGTTCGAGGTTCAGCGAACTGTCGCCGAATCCGACCAATTGGCAACGTGGTTCAGGTTTGAGCTGTACCCGAGGCACCATTTCGGCCGCTTCGATGCACAGCGCGATGGCCTCGCGTGGGTCGCAATGGTAGGCGATCCCAATCGGGATCCTGAGCCGTACCAGATTGTTGCTGTACGACCAGTTCTCGACGCGCTGCGTAATCAGCTCTTCGTTGGGAATCAGGTGCTCGATACCGTCACGTGTGATCACCGAGGCGTAACGCGCGCCAAGGTGGTTGATCCAACCGAAGGTGGTGCCGACGGAGATGACATCGCCGGGCTTGATCGAACGATCCATCAGCAGGATCACGCCGCTGACCAGATTCGAAAAGATCTTCTGCAGGCCGAAACCGAGGCCGACGCCGAGGGCGCCGCCGAATACCGCGAGGGCGGTGAGGTCGATTCCGACGGCGGACAGTGCGACCAGGAAGGCCGCGGTGATCAGCCCGATTCGCGTCAGTTTGGCGCCGAGCACCCGCATCGTCGGTGCGACGGCCTGCGTGCGCTCAAGCCTGCGTTCGACCAGCGTTGCCAGGCCATTCGCCATCCAGAGCGACAACCACAGGGCAATTCCAGCCTTGACGATAGTCAGTGGCGAGACACGTACGCCGCCGAGATTGATCGCCCAACCATCGAGCAATGCCGATACGTCGTCGAGCAATCCAAAGATATTCAAAGCCGCAATGGTCCAGGCGGAGATTGCGATCACGCGTGCCAGTGCTTCGTTGGCCACCAGCATGGTAACGAGACGAATCAGGAGCCAGGCGGTCAACAGGCTGGCGATGATGGTCAAAGCACCGCCCGGAAGACTCCAGGCCCGAAACACTGCAATCGCGATCCACTGCAGTATCAGCCACGCGATCGGGTTGGCAACGTCAGCCAGGGCTACCAAGGGACGCCGGAAGCTGGGTACCCGGGTGCAGGAATCGGCTAGCCGAACCAGGCCGCGCTTCAGCATCGGTGTGAGCAGCCAGCGCGCCAGCACGAACACTGCAGCGATCACGCCGAACTGCAGCCAGAAAAGGGGATCGCTGACGCGGACAGTCAGTGCGTCCCGCAGTGTGCCCAGTCGTGCACCAATCTGATCGAAATCTATGAACTGGTCCATGCACGTACCCAGCCAAAGGACACTGCCCCGCAGTATGCCGGATCGGAACGCCCCTGGGAACGATACCGCAGACAAGCAAGGGCCGGTGTAGGGGTTCGATACAGCGGCACCGTTCTGACGACCGACTCAAACCCGGCGAAAGACGTCGTTGACGTGATGTACAAGGGCTGCCGTTTGCCGTATCGGATGGATCGACCCCGGGAACTGACCATCCGTCGTCGGCGTGCTTCCTCCCCCTCGGTGCAGCTCGCGCTGCGAGCGCCACCGTCGGCGGTATTGCCATCGTCGCACGCCTCGACACCGGCCCGAACAATGCCGTCGCTGCGGCCTGCGGTTTCACAGCTGGACAGGCAGGCATCGGCATCGACGTGAGTTCTGTGTCGCGTCCGTCCCGCCCCGGACCCGTACCGGTGCCTTTCGACCCGGTTTTCATTCGATTCAGCATGGATGTGCTGCCTCGGATGCACCGGTGATCAGCGCGGTGACGACGCACCGAGCGCCGGGTCCGGCGGCAGAGCGACGACCGGTTCGTGCGAGTATTGGGACGGATGAATCGAAGCACCGGTGTTCCGGCCGTGCGGGTTGCCGGGCAAAATGTGTGGGCTTGCCAAAAAAGACATCCCAGCGCAGCCGTTCGCTTCACGTGGACGGTAGGGGTGTGCCACCGCGTCGGCGTGGCAACTGCGGGAACTGCGACGACGGCCGTCTTCGGTGAGCAACAGCTCGCATTTCGGTAAGAATCGCCGGTTACAATGAGGCCGCCGTATTTTGTCGCGATCCGCGTGGATGTGACGTGTTGCCGACCCCTGTGGCTGGACCCATGATGCTGAAAAAGATTTTTTTGACGGTGATCGGCCTGGCGGCCGTGGTGGGCGCCATCGTCTACACCAAGCTCGGTCAGTTCGACGCGATGAGCGAGGCCGCCGAGGGCATGCAGTTGCCGGCCGAGACCGTGACGGCGACAGCGGTCTCCGCCGCGCAGTGGGAGCAGGTGATCTCGGCGACTGCGACCGTGTCCGCGGTGCAGGGCGTGAACGTCAGCGCCGAAGTCGGCGGCCGGGTCACGGAGATCGCGTTCGAATCCGGGGCGACGGTCGCGGCGGGCGATACGCTGCTGAAGATGGATACCGCGAGCGAAGAGGCACAGCTGGCCTCGGCCAACGCTGCGGCGGCACTGGCCAGGACCGACCTCGCACGGGTGCGCAAGCTGGGCAAGCGTGAACTGGCGTCGGAGGACGCCGTCGATCGTGCCGAGGCGCAGGTCAAGGAGACGCTGGCCCAGGTCGGCGTGATCCGTGCATTGATCGACAAGAAGACGGTGCGCGCCCCCTTCGCCGGTCGCCTTGGTCTACGCCTCGTGAATCTGGGACAGATCCTGCGCGAAGGTGATCCGATCGTCGCGCTGCAGACCCTCGATCCGGTGCATGTGGACTTTTCCGTTCCGCAACGGCAGATCGCGCGACTGCGGCCCGGGATGCAGGTGCGCGCCACGGCCGATGTCGCACCCGGCGAAACCTTTGAAGGCCGGGTCCTCGCGGTCAGTCCGGAAGTTGCGGCGACAACGCGCAACGTACGCGCGCGTGCGCTGGTCGACAATCCCGGAGAACAGCTGCGTGCCGGCATGTTCGTCAACGTCGAGGTGGTGTTGCCCGATACCCAGGCGGTTCTGCCGGTGCCGGCTACCGCGGTGTTGTACGCGCCCTACGGCGACTCGGTGTTCGTGGTCGAGTCGCAGCACAAGGACGCCTCGGGTGAGACCGAGCGGATACTGCGCCAGCAGTTCGTGCGCCTCGGGCGGGCACGCGGTGACTACGTCGACGTGATCGACGGCCTCAAGCCCGGCGAGACCGTCGTGACCAGCGGCGTGTTCAAGCTGCGCAGCGGTGCCAAGGTGGTCATCGATAACACCCTGGCGCCCAAGCCCAAGCTCGATCCGAGTCCGCGGGATTCCTGAGGCAGGCCGGCATGAAAGGTTTCACCGATCTGTTCATTCGGCGCCCGGTGCTGGCGGTTGTCGTCAACCTGCTGATCCTGATCGCGGGTCTGAATGCCTGGCACACCTTGAGCGTACGCCAGTATCCACTCAGCGAAAACGCCTCGGTGCAGATCTCGACGGTCTACGTGGGCGCCAGTGCGGAGCTGGTACGCGGCTTCATCACCACGCCGCTGGAGCGTGCGATCGGCGCGGCCGAGGGTATCGACTACGTCGAGTCGAAGAGTCTGCAGGGTATCTCGATCATCACTGCGCGGCTCAAACTCAACTACGACTCGACCAAGGCATTGGCCGATATCTCGTCGAAGGTCGATCAGGTACGCAACGAGCTACCGGCCGAGGCCGAGGTGCCGGCGATCAGCGTGCAGTCCGCCGACTCGGAGTTCGCGGCCGCCTATCTGAGTTTCTCTTCCGACATCCTGTCGCCGGAGCAGATCACCGATTACCTGATCCGCGTGGTCCAGCCACGCCTGGCCGCGGTCACCGGCGTGCAAAGGATCGAGATCTTCGGAGCGCGCATCTTCGCGATGCGGATCTGGCTCAAGCCCGACCGCATGGCGGCGCTGAACGTCAGCCCGGCGCAGGTCAACGCTGCGCTGGTCGCGAACAATTACCTGGCCGCGATCGGCAGCACCAAGGGGGCACTGGTGCGGACCTACCTGGCGGCCAACACCGATATGCACAACGCCGAGGATTTCCGTCGCCTGGTCATCTACCAGAAGGACGACACCATAGTGCGCCTGCAGGACATCGCCGATGTCGAACTCGGTGCCGAGGACTACGACACCCTGGTGCGCTATTCGGGCCAGACTGCGGTGTTTGCCGGGGTCTTCCCGCAGCCGAATGCGAACATCATCGACGTGATAGGCGGTGTGCGCACCGAGCTCGACAAGCTCAAGCACGACATGCCGGCCGGCCTCGACGCGAGCATCGGCTATGATGCGTCCGAGTACGTCGCGAACGCGATCCGCGAGGTCACGGGTACACTGGCCGATACCTTGATGATCGTGGTTGCGGTGATCTTCCTGTTTCTCGGTTCGGTACGTTCCGTGCTCGTCCCGGTGATGGCGATCCCGGTGTCGCTGATCGGGGGCATCTTCCTGATGCAGACGTTCGGATTCACGCTCAACCTGCTCACGCTGCTCGCAATCGTGCTGTCGGTCGGCCTGGTCGTCGATGATGCCATCGTGGTCGTCGAAAACGTCGAGCGGCATCTGCGCGAGGGGCGCAGCCCACGCGAGGCCGCATTGCTCGGGGCGCGGGAACTGGTTGCGCCCATCGTGGCGATGACCCTGACGCTGGTTGCGGTCTATGTGCCGATCGGATTGCAGGGCGGTCTGACGGGTGCGCTGTTCCGCGAGTTTGCGTTCACACTGGCCGGTGCGGTCGCGATCTCCGGCGTGGTTGCGTTGACCCTGTCGCCGACGATGGCCGCCAAGCTGTTGCGCAGCGCGCAGGACGAGGAACGCGGTCTGACTGGCTGGCTCAATCACCGGTTCGATCGCCTGCGCGACGCCTACGGCCGGGTACTGGGCGGGACGCTCAGGGCCAGACCGGCGGTCTACCTGGTCTGGGTGGTGATCAGCCTGCTGACGATTCCGATGTTCTCGTTCTCGCCGAAGGAGCTGGCGCCGACTGAGGATCAGAGCGTGCTGTTCGGCATCATCAATACCGCGGCCAACGCGACCACCGATCAGAATGCCGTTTATGCGGAGGCTGCCGAGCAGATCATGCTCGATGTGCCCGAGGCGGCGCTGACCTTCCAGCTGCTGTTTCCGCCGTCAGTGGGTGCCACCCTGGGCGCGGACGGTTTCAGCGGCGTCGTCGTGAAACCCTGGGAGGCGCGCAACCGGACGGTCACCGCGATGGTACCGGAGGTGCAGGCCAAGGTCTCGCGCATCCCGGGGATCCAGGTATTCATCACGACACCGCCGGCACTGCCCGGCGGCAGCAACTTCCCGGTGGAATTCCTGATCACCTCGACCGCCGATGCCGAACGTCTGCTCGAGTTCGCACAGGCGATCCAGCAGAAGGCCACGGCGAGCGGGCTGTTCGCGTTCCCGCCGGATATCGACCTGAAGTTCGATCAGCCCCAGGCGACCCTGGTGTTCGATCGCGACAAGCTGGCATCGCTGGGGCTGCACCTGTCGCAGGTGGGTGCCGACCTCGCGGTCGCGACCGGCGGCAACTTCGTCAACCGATTCAACATGGACGGTCGCAGCTACAAGGTCATTCCGCTGGTGCAACGCAGCGACCGCCTGAACAGCGAGCAACTCGGCGAGATCCATGTGGCCGCACCGGACGGTGAGATGGTGCCGCTGTCGTCGGTCGCCGACATCGAGCATTCGGTCGTCGCACGCTCCCTGAATCGGTTTCAGCAGCTGAACGCGGTGAAGCTGTCCGGCATGAGTACCCGCACGCTGGACGATGCCCTGACCTTTCTCGAACGGACGGCGCAGGAGGTGCTGCCCCCCGGCTATAGCGTCGACTACACCGGCGAGTCGCGCCAGCTGCGAACCGAGGGCAACAAGTTCCTGCCAGCGTTCTTCCTGGCCGTGCTGATGATCTTCCTGGTGTTGGCCGTGCAGTTCAATTCGTTCCGCGATCCCCTGGTGATCCTGGCCGGTTCGGTGCCGCTGGCGATGTTCGGTGCCTTGATCTTCACCGTGCTGAAGATGCCGGACCCCAACATGACGTACTGGACCAACGGTTGGACCACGACCATGAACATCTACGCCGAGGTGGGGCTCGTGACCCTGGTCGGGCTGATTGCCAAGAACGCGATCCTGATCGTGGAGTTCGCAAACAAGCTGCAGGAGCAGGGTGCGGACAAACTGACTGCGATACACCAGGCCGCGATGATCCGCCTGCGCCCGGTATTGATGACCAGTGTCGCGACCATCGCCGGGCATTTCCCACTGGTGCTGGTGACTGGCGCCGGCGCTGCGGCGCGCAACTCGATCGGTCTGGTGCTGGTCGGTGGCATGGCGATCGGCACGGTCTTCACGCTGTTCGTCGTGCCGTCTCTGTACATGCTGATGGCCAAGGACCGGCATGGAGCGCCCGGCATCGAACCGGCACCGGCGATCGGCGCGCACGCAGAGCCGGTCGGCGCAGACGATTGACGCGGTGTTGCGCGGCCGGACGCTCGCGCACCGGAGCGCGCCGACTATTCGAGCTGCTGGACGAAGTGATAGCCGGCCTTTGTCATGCCTTCACGCGCATAGAACCGGTGTGCATCGACGCGTTGCATGCCGGAGTCCAGGTGGAGTTGCCGACATTGGTGTTTGCGTGCGTGTTCACGCAGCCACCGCAGCAGCGCGGCGCCGTGGCCCTGTGACCGCTGCGCGGCCGCGGTCACCAGGTCGTCCACATAGAGATGGCGCCCCCATGCCAGGTTCTCGGCGATCCGAAAGCCCGCCACGGCGACCGGTTGGGTACCGCTGAGCAGCGCGGCCAGGCGGTAGCCGGAGGTCGACATGTCGCGGACCTGTGCAACGAATCCGCCGACATCCAGATGTGGACGCAGCTCGCGCATGACAGGAAAACACGCGCGAATCGCCTCGTCGGTCGTTACCAGATGGATGTTCACCGGCTTGTCTCTCCTCAATAGATCGTGTCGGCCGAAGCGGGCGCGGAAACCGGTGCGCCGATTGGCGCAACTAGGGTCGGGTGGCGGCGGACGCTGGCCCGCGGTGGCGCGTGGATCGGTCGTGCCGCCCCCGCGGAATCAGTTCTTCCGTCAGGGTCATGCGCAGTCGCTCAAGCATCTGTTCGTCGATCGCACGGGTCGACAACAGCACCAGCTCGACGTCCGGCAACGGTGGCAACGCATGCTCCAAGATCCTCAGATCCGGCTCCAGCCAGCGTTCGGCGCGTGCGCCGATGCCGAGTCCGGCGCGGAGCGCGGCGCGCATGCCGGAAAGACTTGGCGTCGACAGCGCGATGCGCCAGCGGCGGTCGATTGCATCGAGTGCGTGCAGCATTGCGTTGCGGAAGACGCAGGGGCCGTTTGGCACCACCAACGGCAGCGGTTGCGTGTCGTCCAACCGCAGGTTCGGCGAGGCCACCCAGACGCGCCGCAGGCGGTCTATCACCTCGCATCGGACATCTCCGGGCAATGTCTGTCCCGGGTCGAGGAACGACACCGCCAGATCCAGTTCGCCACGGTGGATCAGATCGAGCAGGCGGAGATTCGCATCCACGCGGACCTCCAGCGTGACCCCCGGATGCAGACGCGTGAAATGGGCGAGTATCTCGGCAAGGCCGCCGTCGGCCACCTCTTGCGCCGAGCCGAGGCGCACGCGTCCCTCGAGCCGGGTCTCGTCCAGCGCGGCCAGGGCTTCGTCGTTGAGTGCGAGCAGTCGCCGCGCATAGCCGAGCAGCAGCTCACCCCGTTCGGTAAGGGTCACGTGGCGTGTATTGCGCGCCAGCAACCGTGTCGCCAGCCGCTCCTCCAGGCGCCGCAACTGCTGGCTGACGGTCGACTGGGTACGGTGCATCCGTTCGGCGGCCCGGGTGAAACCACCCCCATCCACGACGGCGACGAAGGTACGCAGCAGTTCGAGTTCAAGGTCGCGCAATATATTCATTTTTACGATTAAATAAATCCAAATAATTCATTTATAAAATGTTCTCGGCCAGCTTAACCTCAACGTCATCGTCGTCAAGGAGAACCGCTGTGCCTTACATATCCGTCCAGCTTCAACCCAGACCGACCGAACGCCAGGCCGCGTTACTGGCCCGTGGCATCACCGAGGCGATGGCCGAGGTGGCGCACAAACGGGCGGACGTGACCGCCGTTCGTATCGGCGGCGCCGACGCAGTGCTTTGGAGTATCGCCGGACGTCCATGCGACGGCGTGACCGCTTACGTGGATGTCAAGATCACCGCCGGCACCAACAGTGGGAATGAAAAGGCGACTTTGTTGCGCCGACTGCACGCATTGCTGGCCGATACACTGGGCGGACTCGCCGAGGCCAGCTATATCGTGATTCACGAAGTGCCGGGTGAAGACTGGGGCTACGCGGGAGTGACCCAGGCCGACAGGGCGAATGGCCTTCATTAAACCCGCGTTCTTTGTCGACCGACGTATCGCGGCAGGCTACGGCTTCGGGTACGGTACACATATACTTGACCTTGAATACGCCGCTGATGGGTTACCTCGTTTCGCTGTCCACGGGGTCTTGAGTCAGCGTCGGGAAGGAAGGAAAGGGACGCCCGGCATGCTGCACGGCCCTGTGCGTGCGGATTGCGTTGCAGCGCAGATGGAGCCCCGACCCGGCACGACTCGACGTTGGCGTTGGCAACGATGAAGAGGAGACGAGCATGGATCCAGTCACGGCGGTGTTCGCGAGTTATATCGATCTGGTGTCGGACCGCGCAATGCAGGATCTGGCCGCCGACGGCGCAGGCACCCAGTCCGTCGTCGTCGAACATCAAGGCATCCGCGTGCCTTATTCCTACCAGGACTGGCAGGTCCAGTACCCATCGGTGTGTGACGGCCTGCGATCCTACGCGGTCGTATTCTCCAGGTGCACGGTCGCGGCGCAGTCGCTGTTCAACGAAACCTGCACCTACCTCCAGGAGCACCCCAGCGATTATGCGGGCTATCCAAAGCTCAAAGACATGTACTGTCATGCCGCGTTGAGCTACCAGTCGTCCTCGGCGGAGATCAGCTGGTCCGCGCAGCGGACCAAGGTCGACGAGGCGCGCGAACAATGCAATCTCGCGGTCGCCCAATACGCGGCGGACCGTACCGATGCGCGCCGCATCGAGAAAGAAACGGCATGCAAGCGCTATCATGCGCTGCAGGCGCAAGAGGCCAAAAAATAATCGGGAGCGTCGGTCGGTCGCGGCAGCTGCCGTGCCGCCCCATACAGGCACAGCGCACGACGACTATTCAACCACCGCTGGCAAGAGAGCGTCTCGATGATCGTCACAGTGTTCCGGTCCCGGCTGAGACCCGAGGCCATCGACGAATACACCACGTGGGCCGGACGCATGAACGCGCTGGTGAAGACGATGCCGGGGTACCTGTCGCACAAGGTGTTCACCGCGGAGGACGGTGAGCGCGTGACGATCGTGGAATTCGAGTCGGACGCGGCCCAACAAGCATGGTCGTTGCACGCCGAACACGCGAAGGCCAAGGTCAAAGGCTGCGAATCCTTCTATGCCGAGTATGCGCTGCAGGTGTGCACCGTGGTGCGCACAACGCGGTTTCCGACGGATTGAATGTCATCGATGGGTCGACGAGAGGTCGCCGGTAGACTCGCGTCGATACCGGCAGCGTGAGGCGGAAGCATGTCTGACTACCCGATAAGCGGGCGCTGTCTGTGCGGGCAGGTCGCCTACGAGATCCGCGGAAACCTGGGGATCTTCCAGTACTGTCATTGCTCGCGATGCCGCAAGTTCACCGGTAGTGCATTCGCAGCGAATCTGCTGGTCGCGCCGGACGATTTCAGTTGGTCGCACGGAGAGCACCTCGTCAGGCGATTCGAGCTGGCCGAAGCCAAGCACTTCGCGACGGCCTTTTGTGGTCATTGCGGCTCATCCCTGCCGTGGTTGGCGCAGACCGGCAAGGTCGTGGTCGTTCCGGCAGGGACACTCGAAGGAGATCCGGTCGTGCGACCGATGCAAAACATCTTCTGTGCATCGCGTGCAGTCTGGTTCACCCAGCCGGACACACTGCCGGAATTCGACGCGCTGCCGGACAAGATGCGTCCTGCGCCACGCAGACGAGACGGGCCCTAAGCCGGCACAACAGCACCCGCTGTCGCAAGGCCTCTGCAGCGCGTATCGCGCTATGTTTGATGAACAGGGAGGAAGCCGATGGACAACTCCGCGGACCGCTTGGTGGACGTTTTCTTTTACGGGCTCTACATGGACCCGGAGCTGCTGCAGTCCAGGGGCGTGACGCCACGCAACCCCCGCACTGGCGTGTTGCCGGGTTATCGATTGCGTATTGGCAGGATGGCGACGCTGTTGCGGGTGCCGCACGGCGAGGCGCATGGGATCGTCTACGCCTTGACCCATGAGGAGCTTAACAGCCTGTACTGGGGCGCAGGCCTGGACGCCTATGTGGCTGAACCCGTGACGGTGCGTACGTCCGCGGATGGCAGTGTTGCGGCATTGTGCTGCAATCTGCTCGTGCCGCCGGACGACGAAGAGGAGAATCCAGCGTATCTGGGCAAGCTCAATCAATGTATGACCCGACTGGGACTGCCGTTGCCGGGTCTGTGACCGGACGCCGGCGACGATCTTCGCAGCCCGGCGCAAGATCCATGACAATCGGCCGAAGCCACAGAGCAGGAAGACTACCGAGGCCGTGGGTCTGAAATCGCGATGCGCAGAGTTTTGTTTCTGGTCGTCGTTCTGGCGGCCGTTCAACACTGGGAAAAGATCACCATGCTGTTTCAGCCGGCACCCGAGGCTGGCACCGCTGGCCAGGCGGACGTGATCATGTACGGTGCGCAATGGTGCGGCTATTGCGCGAAGGCACGCGCTCTGTTCCGTGAAAAGCGCATTGCGTATTTCGAGTACGATATCGAACGCTCTGCAGAAGGCAGGCGCCAGTACGAGGCACTGCGCGGCAGCGGTGTGCCGTTGATCGTCGTTCGTGACCAGGTGATTCGCGGGTACAACCCACGCCTGATACTCGCGGCGCTGGACCAGCGATGAAAGCCGTCGGCGACCAGCGGGGTCGACGGTGGTCACGAGCCGAAAACGGCGGCGGGGTGATGAATGATCAAGAGAAAACTGTTGTTGACGGCGGTGATGTTGTTCGGTGCCGGGGCCCTGTTCGTCGTGAGCATCTACTTCGGCTACCGAGCTGTGACGGCGCCGAGCGATCTCTACGGTATCGGCGCGGGCGTGGGACGGGGCATGGGTTCCACGGAACAGCAGTTCGCGCTGTGGAGCCTGATCGGAGCGATCGCGATCGTGGCGTTCGTCAGACGATACTGGCGCACCCGTGGTGGCGGACGTTCGTCGGAGCGACGGGGATCTTGAGGGGCCTGTCGGTCATGTGTCGTGGTCGACGCATGTAGCGAGCCAATGGAGATCTCGCAGTGAACACGGTGTCATCACTCGGAACCTACGAGATCGAGGTGACGGTCGATGCCGCAGACATCGACCTGATGGGGCACGTCAACAACGTCGTGTACCTGCGCTGGGTACAGCAGGCGGCCACTGCGCATTGGTATGCAAGTGCCACGGATGCGCAGCGGGATGCGCTGCTGTGGGTGGTCGCGAAACACGAGATCGAGTACAAGCGGCCGGCACTCGAGGGAGACACGGTCCGGGTGCGGACCTGGGTGGGCAAGGCCGGTCGGCGCCTTTTTGAGCGCCACACCGAGGTGATCCGCAAGGCCGACGGCAAGCTGCTGGCGAGGGCGCTGTCGCTATGGGCGCCGGTCGATCGCCAGAGCAAGCGCCCGGTCACGCCGGGCCGTGACGTCTACGAAATGTTTTCGCAGTGATGCCGGTTCGCCATCGGTGTGCCTGGCGGACCAATGTTCCGCCGTGTGCGGTGCGCCCAGGCCGCGTACGCTGCGATCAGTGTTCCTCTTCGACGTCGTCGACGTCGAGCTGTCCACTCAATCGACGGCGGATGTGTGACCACGACATCCCGGTCGCGAGCACCGCCGAGAGCAGCACGAGGACGACATAGGTCAGCGCAGTGACATTGTCGGCCGCCAGCCAACCGCGGTCGATCGCCAGCCACACCAGGGTGCCGAAGAAACCGCCGGCGAGCAGCAGTCCGAGCAGACCCAGCGAGCGCAGCGTGGCGCGGACGAACATCACCCAACCGATCAACAGCACGATGCCGGCCAGCGCGACTAGCGGATCGAGTTGCTCAAGGCGCTCTCGTGCCCAGTGATAGTACGAGTAGCCACTCGGATTGTAGGTTGCGAAGACCAGTGCCAGGGCGGCGATCAGGCGCCCGAGGAAGCTGGTCGCAGTGAATCCTGCTGCCATGTCAGATAGGTCCCGTCTCGGTATTGGCTGAATAGACCGCGCAGCATAGCGCACGGGTTTTGTCGGAATCCACCCAGCTGGGCACGCGGCCGCGTTGCGCGGCCGTGTGCCCCTGCGAGTGGCGAAGACCCTGCCTCAGGATGCCGGCTTGGCCGGTGCGGTATCCGCTGCCGGTGCTGCGTCTTTTGTCGCGTCCTTGTCGGTCGGTGCAGCCTGCTGTTCGGTGGTCTCCCCCTTGTGCTGCATCTTCGCCCACCACTGGTGGATATAGCCTTTCTGCCACAGGCCGCCGACGATCGCAAACAACACCAGCAGGAACAGGTAGGTCTTCCATGGCCGCTTCTTCTCCGCATAGGGATCGCGCATCGAGCGTTGCGCGCCCTGCGGCAGTTCGGCGGTACCGGTCAGCGAGGTTCCAAACGGGATGTTGATCCGCGCCAGCGTATTGACCGCCCAGCCATTCGCGTCGAGGATCGGCGCCAGATTGCGGCGGCGCAGCTTCATGTAGGCGATCAACATCGCGGGGCCGGAGATCAACAGCAGCAGACCGGCGATCGCCAACGGCATCTGCCACAGCGTCAGGCCGAGAAAGCCGGTCAGTACCGAGGCGAGCGCGGTGCCGATCGCGCCGACCGCGAGCCCTATCGCGGCGAAGATCCCGGCGAACTTGCCGATGTCGAACGGTGTCGGTGGCGCCTTGCCGGACTGCGCCGACGCCGACAGGTCGCCGACACCCTTGGCGGCGCTGGCCTCGACTGCCTTGTCCTGCGCGCCGGCAAACTTCTCGATCTGTTGCGAGATCATGTTGCCGATGCGCTTGTAGGGTGACCAGAACGCCTGGGAGATACTGATCGGGTGTTCGATCAGCTTGACGATGGTCGCG
The DNA here is from genome assembly GCA_024235395.1 of Chromatiaceae bacterium. NCBI lineage: Bacteria > Pseudomonadati > Pseudomonadota > Gammaproteobacteria > Chromatiales > Chromatiaceae > Chromatiaceae bacterium. The sequence continues at coordinate 688,926 of JACKMK010000001.1, read as the reverse complement.
TCCCAGTCGTTGCCGTCCCGGTCGTAGAACACGCCATTGCGCCCGACCATCAGGTTGTCGGCGTCGCCGCCAGTGAACGCCGCGGCGATCGTGATCTTGTCCTCGCCGCCACGCCGACGGCACTCGCAATACGCGAGATAGGTCTGACTCAGGGTCGCGAGTGCGCTGTGCGCGGCGATGTCCTTTACGAAAACACACAACTCGCAGCTGCGACCGTCGAGGTACAGGGTACCCGCCTGAAAGATCGCCGACATATCCGGTGTGTAGAAATCGCGCAGCGACACAAAGTTGTGCAGCAATGTATCGAGGTGGCGATAGTAGTGCACCAGGCGGTCGACCGAGCTGATCGCCTCGGCCTCGTCCGCGAGTTTCTTGTCTTCGGCGATCAGGTCGGTGATCGCCGCCTGTACACCGGTGTCCATCAGTTCCTTCACGCGCGCCGCACCGAGTCCGGCGACCGCATCGCCACGGTGACGTGCCTGCCACGCCGAATGCGCCGCGAAGCGCGCGGTGATGTCTTCCCATTGTTCACGGCTCAGCGTATCGCTCTTGCCGAGCAGCGGCACCACGACCTGTTTGTGGAACGCATCCAGCGCCGCCGCCCAGCCGGGGTTTACGTGCTCGGTCAGCGACAGCGGCTGGTCGGCATCGGCACGTGCGACCGGGAAGGCCGCCAAGGCTTCGTCGGCAGCGGACAGCGTGGTCAGTTTCAGCGCGCTGTAATCGGCCTCGCCCGGATTGAGGAAACCCGCCGCCTGCTGGTCATAGGCGACCAGCCGGGCACGCGTGAAATAGTCGTCGATCTTTGCCTTGACCGTACCGAACACCGCCGCGGCCGGTTCGGTCGCATCACCGAGGGGGCGTACGTTGTCGGCGTCCGCCTCGGCTTCGCCCCACCACTCGAGGAACGCCTGCGCTTCGGTGGAAAAGGTCTCCAGCAGCTGTTCGGAGATCCCTTCGGCGCCGCTGCGATCCGTCTCCGAGCCGACGCTCGCGATGATGTCCTCGATCGCCTTGGCGATCGCCTCGTCGGCGGCCGATGCCGGTGGCACCACACCGTCGCCATTGAAGCGTGTCTCGGCAAAGATCTTCGCGGTATCCGCTGTCTCTTCTGCAGTGATCGCCGTGGTGTCGGCCTTGCCGAGGTTTTGCAGCACGCGCTTCGCCGAAGCCAGTAGCTGGCGGCCCTCGTCGTTGCTGTCGTCGATGGCGTCCAGTGGCAGCGCGTCGGACTCGTTGAACACCTCTGCCGGATCCTTCAGCACGCTGCACACCCAGCGCGTCGCAGCGAGCACCTCGGGTACGCGTATCCGTCCATCGCCGTCGCTGTCGAGCATTGCCAGCGTACGCTCGTCGAATTCGACGCCGGTGGTCGGACAGCTCAGCGCAGCCCACAGTTTCTGATCGAGTTCCGACAGGTGCCGGAGATCGTCTGCCGAGTTGATGATGACCTGGTCGAATCCCCCGAGCCGATGGAAACGCCAGCGATGAGTCGACGTGCGCGGATCCTGCGCCATGATAGTTTCTCCCCAGTAACACTTGTTATTGATTCCCCACCAGCGGGCGAGGTGGCGACACGCTGGGCACTATCGCGCAAACGCCGTTGCTGTGGAAGGGTATGTGTCGCAGACATGTGATGTGTCGCCGCAAAACGTTGCGGCCACAGGAACGGTCAGTCGGCCGTCGAACCGAGTGCCCCCAGGCTTGTCTCGGCGTCACGCAACAGGGCCTGATCGCCGCTGCGCCGGGCGAGGTCGCGGGCACGCTCCAGCCAGGCGCGGGCCTCGGGTGCCGCACGTTGGGCCGCGCTTCGCCCGGCGCGCAGCAGGTAGGCGCCGGCCCGCGCGGACTGTCCGGAGGTCTCGGCGATGTCGCCGGCGCCGGCCAGCGCACGCGTCATCCCGCGGTAGTCGCGTTGCAGCGCCCGCTGCTCCACCAGCTGGTCGAACTGGTCGAGTGCCTGAGCCGCGTCGCCGCGCAACGCGGCGAGTCGTGCGCTGAGTTCCAGCCGGTCGGCTGCCACGGCCGGCGCCGCGCCCTCCGGTATGGCCGCGAGATGATCGGCAAGTGCCACCGGATCGGCGCGACCCGCGGCGATCAACCCGGCGACAAAATGTGCGCGTGCACTCGTGTCCGGCGACAGTCCGGGGACCTGCAGCAGGCCGGACAGAACCGACGCCGCGGCGCGGTCGTCACCGGCTCGGTAATGGATCGTCGCGCGCAACAGCTGCAGCTCCGGATCGGCGCCGAGGCCTCGTCGGGCGCGTTCGGCGTCCGCGCGGTCGACCTGATCCAGCGCCGCCGTATACCGACCCAGATAGGTCTCGGTCAGCGCGAGGTTGAAGCGGGTGTCGATGATCGAGCGGGCGTCGTCGGCGGCCAGCGCGAGTTCCAGCGCCGCCTGGTAAAGCGTTGCGGCCTGGCCGTACTGGTCCTGCGCAAACGCGAGCTGGGCCGCGCGACTGATCGACTGGCGTTCGTCGGGCGGTGGCGTGGCCGCCGGCGGCTTGCCGGCGCAGCCCCAGGTCAGGATCGCGGCCAGCGGTACCGCGAATCGCCAGTGCATGTACCGCCACCTCATGGGCGCACCGCACCGGCCGGCAGTCGACCGTCCCCTGGTGCCGCATCGCCACCACCACCGAGCAACCAGTTGTTGCGGAGCTGACGCAGCAGTGCGTTCAGTTCGACCAGCGTTTGTTGGGTCATGCCGAGCAACACCGGCACGTTGGCGGTGGCCACGCTGACATCCTTCGTGATCTTCGGCAGTTGTGGCGATGTCTGGCGGAGGTCGACGAGTACGTCGTCAAGCGAGGCCAGGATCGAGTTGACCCTGCGGTTGATCGCCGGCAGGTCCTTGGACTGGGCGTTGATGGAGCTCGACAGGGCCGCGATCTGGTTCGCCGTGGTCTGGATCTCGGCAAGGATCGGACCGAAGGCGGCCATGGTCTGGTTGGCGCTGCTCAGCAGGGCGTCGAAGTCCTGCGCGGTACGGTCACTCGACAGCAGGCGACCGAGCGAGCCGTCGCCCCGTTCGATGCGTGCGGTCAGTGCGCGAACGTCGGTCAACATACCCTGTAGGTGGCCGTCGGGATTGGCGAGGCTCTCGGTCAGATCGGCGAGGGCGGTGATCGCACGTTCGGTCTGTGCAAGGATGGGCATCACCCGGCTACGCACGTCCTCGAGCATCTCACCGATGCTGTCGGTCGGCGCGCGGTCCTGCTCGGCACGCAGCACCGCGTATTCCCAGTCCATCTCCTCACCGTAACCACGGGTGATGTCGAGGTAGGCGTCTCCGGCGACTCCGAAGGTCTTGCGGATGATCGCCTTGGAGTCGCGCCTGACGAACGCCGCCATGTCCGGGTCGATCTTCGCCTCCGCATGTATCTTCTCGTTGGGATCGATCACGATCTGCGTGACCTTACCCGCCTGCGTGCCGAGGATCTCGATGTCGGCGCCTTCACGCAGTCCGAACAGGCCGGCGTCCGGCAGTACCAGTCGCAACTGTTTGCTCGGGTTGAGCCATTCCCGTACCGCGTTGGCCTGCAGCAATGCAAACACGAACAGTGCAGCGCCAATCACCACGAAGGCACCCAGCATCACGCGACTGAAGCGTTTCGAGCGGTCCGCCACCGGTCAATCCCCGTGCCGAATTCGGACGTATACGCCCGTTGAGCACAATGCGCAGTTCAAGGCCGTCCTCCCAGCGGATGCAGTTGCGAACCGACCACGTGATGACGCCGGTCCGCGGGGATACCGCGATCGGCGGCGAGCTGGCGGTGTTCGGTGAACCATAGCACCGCACCGCCGCGGCGGCGGACCTGCTGAATCGCTTCGATCAACGGCGCCAGCATGGCCGAGTCCTCAAACTGCATCGGGTGTTCGAGAATAACCAGCACGGGGCGGCCGAGAAAGGCCCGCACGCACGCAGCGCGTTCGAGGTCAGACACCAGACAACGTGCCGGCAACTCGGTGGGCAGGCCGGGCAGGCCAAAACGTTGTGCCAGCTTGCCGGCCTGTTCGCGCAGCACCCGGTCCTCGACGACCCCGTTGTGTCTGGCCGGTAGCAGGACGCTGTCGATCACCGGTCTTGTCTCGTTCCAGTTGCCATCACCGCGCACGCGACCGATGCCGCGCCGCAGGCGCAGCGATGCATCGTGATCGAGGTCGTGCCATGCCTGACCAAGATAGCGGACCGTACCGCCGGCACTACCGATACCGAGCAGGGCGTCAGCAACCGTCGTGGCGGTGCGGCGGTCGCGCAGATACAACAGGTGCAACTCGCCGGCCAGCACCTGCAGATCGAATTCGAGCGCCGACAGGCCGGTGTCGGCCGCGATCCGCAGCCGGTGTGTATCGAGAATCGGGCCATCGCTGTCGGTGGGGGCGTCGGACATCATCTGGACAGGGCTCAGAAGGCGCTCGAGAGCAGCGTGTTGATCAGGAAGGTTGCGAGCAGCGAGAGCATGAATGCCTGAGGCAATGCCTTACGGATACCGTGCAGGCGCCGGTTGGCGCGCATGCCGAGCCGGATCGAGATATACGCCACCGCGAAACCGGTCAGCAACGGCTTGGTGAACAATACCGCGTGATCGGCGAGCGACATCGTGCCGAACACGTCACCGATGAACTCGCCGGCGCCGAGCTTGGTCACCCCGGCGACCGATGCGGCTACGTACCCGGACCAGAGCGCGGTGTGCAGGAACACCAGCGTCAGCAGCAGGGTCGCCAATGCGGTCGCGAAGCAGCGCGGAATCACCAGCAGATCGACCGGATCGATGCCGCAGGATTCGAGCAGGCGGAGATGGCCGCTGACTGCGAGTTGGCCGACCTCGTCCACCAGTGCGGCGCCGCTGCGCCCGATCACGACCAAGGCGGTGAACAGCGGTGCGATCTGGCGCACCAGTGCGAGTACCAGGAACTCTCCGATGCGTCCCTGCTGACCCGCGTAACCGAGCCAATAGAGGATCTGGAGCACCAGGCCGATCGCGACCAGCAGCGCGATCACGACCACCGCGGGGACAGCGCGTAGCCCCACCTCGTACAGGTAGCCGGCGAACTCCTCACGCATCGTGCGCCGCCAGCGACTCGCGACGAAGCCACGCCCAAAAACGCTGACCAGCTCACCGATCAGGAACAGGCCACGCTCGCCGCGGTGCATCAGGCGACGCACGACGTTGTGCAGGATACGTAGCACTCGCGGTGCCACGCTGTTGCGACGCCTAGCGGAGTGTTCGAGATTCACAGGCGGCCACCCAGCAGGTAGGTCGTGAACTCGCCGAGCCCTTCGAGGTAGTGATGGCCGCGTAGCTGAAACAGATAGTGGTCACGCAGTGCCTGATAGACCGTCTCACTGACATGGATCGCACCCGGAAGGCCGCTGTCTGCCAGGTGCCCCGCGGTCTGCACGGCCTCGCCCCAGAACGCGAATGTCGCCGGCGACTGGCTGATCACACTGCCGATCGCCGGACCGATATCGATGCCGATGCGGAAAGCCAGTGGGACGCGATGGCCGGCGAATGCGTTCTCGCAAAGGGTCTTGGCGTCCAGCGCAAAGGCGACGACGTGGTCCAGGCCGACGGCCGAATCTTCGTTCGGATCGACAGAGGCGACGACTTGATCACTGAAGAACTTCAGGTAAGCGACCCGGTGCTGCGCCGCGGCCTCTTGCAGGCCGCGCACGACGACGCTGACGATCGGCTCCTCGGCTTGTGCCTCGGCCGGGGCCGCGAGCACGGTGGCGTCCGTCAGCCGCAGGGTCATTACCGGGAGGGCGTCGATCAGGCGCGCACCGACGTCCCCGGCGTGATCCGACAGACGTGCAGCGAATGCCGCGGCCCGCCGCTGGCCCAGGCTGGTGTCGATGTCTTGCAGCGGGAACGGTATCGGGGTGCGCGGCGCCTGCTGTACGCCCACCGGCTGGGAGGTAGGCGATACGGCGCGGTCGTCGGCGCCTGCCGCCGGTGTCGTCGCCGATGCCACCCGCAATGCGAGCAGGCTGGCGGCGGCCCTGGCGAATCGCACGGTCTGCTCCGGCCATGTCTCGCGCGGCGCCTGGTCCTCGAGCCACAGCGCACCGCGCACCCGCGAACCGTGCGCGATCGGTAGACCGAGCAGCGCGCGGCATCCGAGTGGCGACAGGTAGGGCACATCGAGCGATGCGAGGCGGGCATCGTCACCGGCGTCCGGGGCGACCACCTCCGTGCGCGCCTGCAGCGCCTCGAACAACGCCGGATGGTCGCGTCTCAGCAGGCGTGTCCCGCGGGTGTGGCCTTCCGCATCGCGATCGTAGCAATCCACGCACTCGAGTGCCTCGGTCTTTGCGCTCCAGTGCCATATGCTGACGCGGTGCACGTCCGCGGCGCGGCAGATTGCCTCGCTGAACGGCCTATGGGCCGATCCGGGCGGCCCCGCCAGGGTGTCGATCGCGCTGGCACGCGCGTCCAGCAGGGCCTGCTGCTCGAGCACGTGCAGGGCGTCGCGGTCGGCGCGCAGACCCTGGCGGATCAGCAGACCGGCCAGCAATGCGGCGAGCGTGATGACGCTGAGCCCGAGCAACAAAGTCTGCCGAACGTTGTCGACGACGAAGCCGACAAAGTCGTCTTCGGGCACGACGATCAGGATTGTCCACGCGCGGTGCAGCAAGGGTTCCAGCGACCAGGTGGAACTGATGTAACGGCGGCCGTCGAGGTCGAACTCGCGGCGTCCGTGACCCTCGACGCGGAAATGATCGAACGCACGCGTCACGACCGGATTGCGGAGATCGTCGATCCTGGTGAGGCGCAGTCCACCGTCGGCGCCCTCGCGGATCAGTTCGGCGCGCGGATGGGCGATCACGGTACCCTGGTCGTCGGCGATCAGGGCGATACCTGTCTTGCCGATCGTCAGGGATTGCAGAAAAAGGCTCAGGCTCTGCAGGGTCACGTCGGCACCGATCACCGACTTGACGCCGCCGTCGGCAGCGGTAACCGGCAGCGATGCGGTAATCCCTGCGGCGTGACTGCTGAAAAACGGATACACATCGGTCCAGAACAGATCGCCGGTCGCCTGCGCACCGCTGTACCAGGGCCGCTCGCGGGGATCGTAGTTGTCCCAGGGTGCGAGACGACGCGCAAGCGCCTTGCCCGCGGCGTCTAGGGTCACGTACTCGATCTTCCGTTCCGTCCCGGTCTCGGCCGCCGGGATCAGCTTGGTCTCGAAGGTGGCGGCCTGGCCGTTGTCGAGACGTCGAACCATCAGGAAGGCACCCTGCCGGTCGCCGGCGAACAGCGCGCTGAGCTGCGGCGCGTTACGCAGTGCGCCAACGCCGATCGCCACACCGCGGGCCTGCCTGTCCTCACCAGCCGGCTGGTCACCGAGCAGGTCCCGGGTCAGGCGAATGATCCCGGAGATGGGCAGCAGGTATGCCTCCACTTCGGTCTCGATACGACTCTGCAGGTTGATGATCACACCCTGCGACAATGCCAGCGCGTCTTCGCGCATCATCCGGTAGTCGAGTACCGCGGTTCCGACCAATGCGAGCAGCATGATCGCCACCACGCCGATCGGCAGCAGGATGCGCCGACGTCGACGGCGCAAGCGGGCCCGCGCCTCTTCGAAACCTTGATAATCGAACCCCGTACCGCTCATCTGCCGCGCCGTTCAGGATGCGTCGTCGGTGCACGTCGCCCGGCGGCCGCCATCGACATCCGGCAACCGCATCGCACGCGCTTGATGCCGTTCGTTCAACGCAGTCGACCTCGCGGCATCGGTCGCGGCGCGGGGCGCGGAATGGGACGTGCGGGCAGCGGGGTGGGGTGCACCGGCGCCGGCGCAATCGGATGAACCGGTCGCGGCCGATCGGGCCGGTCCGGGCGGGGAGGCGGTGGAACGATGAATATGTCGTCATCGTGCCAATGATCGTACGGCCAGTAATAGCCCGTGCTGTAGCTGATCCCGACGTGCGTCGACGTGCGGCCACCGCTGCAGCCGCCGAGCAGCAGGCCGGCCGCTGCCAGGCCCACCAAGACGTTGCGTCCGGTGTGCGTGCAAAGCTTCATTGGCCACCCCCCACACCGGATTCCGGCCATTCGGCAAGGCCGAGCGCAGCGCCCACCGGATCTATGATCACCGCGATGCGTCCCGCACGGATGTCCTTTGCCGGCGCGACCAGTACCTGCGCGCCGGCGGCCTCTGCTCTGGCGAGCGCTGCGGACAGGTCGGCGACCCGGATATACGGCAGCCAGGCGGAGGCGCGGTCGTTGCCCTTGACCTGCACGATGCCGGCACGTGGGTAATCTGCGGCGACCAGGTGCCATTCGTCGAAATCACCCGAAGCCTCGGCGTGTTGGATGTGATATCCGGCCAGCGATTCGTAGAACGTCGCCATACGTTTGCCATCGGCAGCCCACAGTTCCATCCACAACAGGTTGCCGATCTCGGGGAAACGATCCGGTGGGTCCCCGCCGTCGGTGCGAATGATGGCGAACACGGCGCCTTCCGGGTCGGCCAGCACGGCGACCTCGCCGCGGCCTTTGAGATCACGCGGGCCAAGACGGATCGCGCCTCCGTGCTCGGTCGCGTCTTGCGTGGCTGCCGCCACGTCGGCAACCGACAACAGGCCGAGCCAGCGCGCCTTACGTGCCGACTCGTTGCCGCGCGGGTCTGCAACGATGCCGGCGACAGGGCGGCCGTCATCGCGGGCCAACAGGTAACGGTCGCGCGCGCCCTGGTGAGGTTCGAACGTCCAGCCGAATACGCTGCTGTAGAAACGCTGCGCCGTGTCGACGTCGCGGGTCAGCAGATCGATCCAGACCCAGCGCCCTGCCGTGTACTGTGCTGTCGGCGATTCGCTGATCGCGGGCCAACGCGGTGGTGTGGCGCAGCCTCCCAACACGACCGCCAGCAGCAGGATCAGCCCGATGGGGCACTTGTGTGTGACGTTCACTCTCGGTTCTCCACGATGCTGCCGCCTCCCTGGCTGTGGCACGACATCGGCCATCGTGCGGCGCGGCCGTCGGTCGCTTGAGAATAGCCGATCGGCGGTGTCCGATGCGAACGCGGTCAGCGTTTTGCCGCATGCAGATCGCGCAGAAAGGTCTGCAGGACCTGTGCATATCGGGGTTGACTGAACAGGAAGCCGTCGTTGTGGCCGCCGCGCAGTGCAACGAAACGTTTCGGTTCGGGCGCCGCGTCGAACAGCCGTTGGCCGAGTGCGAAGGGTATGACCTCGTCCTCTGGACTGTGCAGCACCAGGAGCGGCGCGCGCGATTGCGCGATGGCATGGGCTGCGTCGAAGGAGTGACGCAGCCACACGATGCGCGACAGCACCGGGAACATGGTGTGCGCATAATCGCGTGCCGAGCTGAAAGTGGATTCGAGGATCACCGCACGCGGATGCACCTGGGAGGCCAGGTGCGCGGCGACCGCCCCGCCGAGCGATCGGCCGAAGACCACGATATCGGCACTGTCGATCCCACGTTGTCTGGTCAGGTAGTCCCACGCGGCGGCGGCGTCCCGGTACAGACCGGATTCGCCCGGTAGTCCCGTGCTGCGCCCGTAACCGCGATAGTCGAAGATCAGTACCGCCATTCCGAGTCCTGCGAAGATCTCGAGCGACTCGCGACGGTGCGAGATGTTTCCCGCATTGCCGTGCAGGAAAAGTAGCGTAGGGCCGGACGCGGGACCCGGCAGGAACCAGCCATGCAGGCTTGCGCCGTCTTCGGTCTGAAACACGACGTCTTCGTACACCATGCCCCAGTCGGCAGGCGTCGCTTCGAGTACCGGTGACGGGAAGAACGTCATCTGTGGCTGCAACAGATACATCACGCCGTTGAGTACGAGCAATGACAGCAGCGCGATCGTCAATCCGCCAAGCATGCGTCTCACATCACGCGGCCGGACTATGGTCTGCGACGCCGCTGCATCAGGTGGAAATCTGCGGCTCGATATCGACCGGGCAGCGTAGCGAGCGTGCGACGAGGCAGCTGCGGTGTGCCTTCTCGACGACCCGTTGGGCGAGCGCCTCGCTACCGCTGTCCACGAGGATCTCCGGCCGGATCAGAATTCGTTTGAAGTGGTAGCCGGCCTTCTCTTCGCGTTCCAGTTCGCCCTCGGCCCTGGACCGATAGGCGCGTACCTCGAGTTTCGACAGGCGGGCGATCAACAGTACATAGTTGGCCAGGCAGATCTCCGCCGTCGCGACCAACAGGTGCTCCGGGCAGTAGTGGGAGACATCGTGGGGGGTGCCGGTGAGCAGGTCGGGTCGCCCCTCGATCGACAGCAGGCCCGACGATTCCTCACCCCGCCAGGCATAATTTGTCTCGTAGTGCATCGGCAGTTCGGCCATTGTTGACTCCCTTGGATGCGGTGCGCCGGGATGGCGCGGCCGTGGCGCAGAGGTTAACCGTGATCACACCATGGAAACCACCCCGCCTTTCGCGAGGAGGTTTTCTATACTTCTCCTGCGCCCAAAGTCTCGCGATCACAGGTTCCGGAGGTCTGCATGTTCGGCACAATGATTCTCGTCGTCGGACTGTCGTTGATGGCACCTGTGGCCACGGCAATCGAAGGTGCCGCGGTTACCTACGAGGTCAACGGCCAACCCTACGAAGGCTATTACGTATCGCCGTCGGCCGAGGCCCCCTTCGTGTTGTTGCTGCATGACTGGGACGGCCTCACCGGTTACGAGATCAAGCGCGCGCAGATGCTCGCGGAGCTCGGTTATCAGGTCTTTGCCGCCGACCTGTTCGGTGCCGGCGTACGCCCGACCAAGGTGGAAGACCGGCGCCAGCACACCGGTGAACTGTACAAGGACCGGGAGAAGATGCGCGCGCTGATGGACGGTGCAATTGCGGCCGCTGCCGCGCAGGGTGCGAACGTCGATCGCGCGGTGGCGATGGGCTATTGCTTCGGCGGTGCGGCCGTGCTGGAACTGGCGCGCGCCGGTGCCGACATGCGGGGGTTCGTGACCTTCCACGGTGGCCTGGGTACGCCCGAGGGCCAGGACTACTCGAAGGTGCATGGCGAGATCCTGGTACTGCACGGTTCCGCCGACACGGCGATCAGCCTGGATGATTTCGCCGCACTCGGTAAACAGCTGGAACAGGCCGGTGTCGGACACGAGATGATCTCCTACAGCGGTGCACCGCATGCCTTCACTGTGTTCGGCGGCGAGCGTTACCGCGAGCAGGCCGACCGGAAATCATGGAACCGGTTCGTCGCGTTTTTGCGCGAGCAACTGCAATAGGCCGGGCGATGGGGTCGCCCGGACACAGGCCGCACCGCCTGCTGGCGGGGATCGGTCTGCTGTGGCTTTGCGCCGGGGCAATGGCGAACGAGCGGCCGGTCGAACTGCAGGGACAGGCGCTGATCGGCGCGCTGCGCAGCGGTGGATACAGCCTGTACATGCGACACGCGGCGACCGATTGGTCGGTGCAGGACCGGGTGACCGGCGAGGGTGATTGGACCTCGTGCGATGCGCAGCGCATGCGCCCTCTTTCTGCGACGGGAAGGGCCACGGCACGTAGGGTCGGCGAGGCGATGCGTGCGCTCGAAATTCCGGTCGCCCGGGTTGTCGCCAGTCCCTATTGCCGCACCCGCGAGACCGCCGGGTTGCTCGGAATGGGCGAGGTGGAGGTCTCCGACGCGGTGATCAATCTGCGTGTCGCCCGCTATTTCGGAGGACGCGCCGCGGTGATCGCGACCGCGCGGCAATTGCTCTCTACGTCGCCGGTTGCCGGTGGCAATACCTTGGTCGTCGCGCACGGCAACGTTGCTCGCGAGGCGACGCCGGTCTATCCCGACGAGGCCGAAACGGTGGTATTCGAGGCCGATGGGCGCGGCGGGTTCCGTCTGGTCGGACGGCTCAAGCCTTCCGATTGGTACAGCTTGGCCGGTATTCCGGCACCTTGAATCCGGGCCGAAGTGCTTGCGTCGGGCTGGCCGGCGATCAGGGGACGTCTGCCGCCTGCTCGGTGTCCCAGCGCTCCTTGATCGCGAGAATCTCCTGTCGGATTGCGATGAAACGCTCGACGAGGTGCGGGTCGAATTGCGTGCCGGCGTGTTCGACCAGGTATCCCAAGGCATCGTCGATCGTCCAGGGGGTCTTGTAGGGTCGCTCCATCGTCAATGCGTCGAACACGTCGGCGATGGCGACGATACGTGCGCTCTCGGCGATCTGCGTGCCGCGCCGGCCATGCGGATAGCCACTACCGTCCCATCGCTCATGGTGTGACAGGGCGATCGTGGCCGCCGTCTGGAACAATTCGGTCTGACTGCGGCTCAGTATCTTGTGACCGATCAGCGTGTGGGTCTTCATGATCTCCCATTCATTCTCGGTCAGCTTGCGCGGCGCTTTGAGTATGCTGTCGGGGATGCCGATTTTCCCGGTGTCGTGCATCGGGGCGGCAAGTTCGAGCAGTTGCGCCTGTTCGACCGACCATTGCGTTGCGCGCGCCAGTGCCGCGCAGTAGGCGGCCATGCGCCAGATGTGCGTGCCGGTGTCGTTGTCGTTGTAGTGTCCGGCGTCGCCGAGCATGAAGATCGCCGCCTTCTGCACCTGCTCCAGCTCGCGCGTACGTTCCAGAACGGTACGCTGGCAGGCGCGCTTCTGATCGGCAAGTGTGAGGTGATTGCGAACCCGGGCCCGGACCAGCGCCGGATTGACCGGCTTCGAAATATAGTCGACCGCACCGGCGTCGAATCCGGTTTGTTCGTCTTCCGCATCGGCCTTCGCTGTGACGAAAATCACGGGAATGTCACAGGTCGATGGGTCGGAGCGGAGTTGGCGACAGACCTCATAGCCGTCCATCTCCGGCATCATGACGTCGAGCAGAATCAGGTCGGGCGGTCGTTGTTGCACGATACGCATCGCAAGCGCGCCGGTGGTCGCTGCACGCACGCTGTAGGCGTCGCTCAGGATCGCCTTCAGTACATCGATATTCTGTGGCGTATCGTCGACTACCAGGATGTCCTGCCTGTGCAGCAGGTCTTGTGTCTCGCCGTTATCCGCCATCAGGCCCACCAAAACCGTCGATCTTCAGTATCGTCAGGTCATCCAGCCGATGGGGATCCGCTGCCTGCGACACGATCTCGTCGATCACCGCCTCGACGCGTTGGGCGTGCCGCTCCAGGGCCTCGCGAACCCGGGCGATGCCGAACATGCTGTCGTCCTTGCAGACCGCCTCGATGGGTCCGTCGGTCAGCAGGTAGAGGGTCTCGCGGGCGTCCAGCGACAGCTGCCTCGCCTCGTACCGCTGTGCCGTCGACTGGATGCCCATCGGCAACTCCCAGGAAGACAGCTGTGACCAGTGTCCCGCGGAATCACGGTGCAACAGATCCGGGTTGCCGAAGCTCCATACCTCGGCCGCCGACGCGGGTGAGGTGATGCGCACGGCCGCCGAGGCCATGAAGCAGCGCAGTGGCAGGCGACGCACCAGCACGTTGTTGATCTCTACCAGGATGTCCTCGAACGGCTGATCGGCCGCTGTCAGCGAATAGAACAGATGTGCCACCAGCGGTGTGCCGACTGCCGCGGACAACCCGTGCCCGGTGAAATCACCCAGCAGGATGTGCTGGTCACCGTTCGGTCTGAGTGCCGACAGCACCAGGTCTCCGCCGGCGGTGTCGCAGGAGTGGCTCGACCAGGTTATGTTCTCGGCATGGAACTGATCGTCGTTGAGCATGCTCAGCACGATCTCGGCAATCAGTTTGCGTTCCTGGGCCATCTGGTCGTTTGCCGTGTGCAGTGCTTTGCGTGCCACCGATAGTTCGATATGCGAACGAACACGGGCGCGCAGCGTGACCGGTACGATCGGTTTGGAGACGAAGTCCACCGCGCCGGCGGCAAATCCCCGCAGCTCGTCGCCGGAGCTGTCGAGGCTGGTTACAAAGATCACGGGGATGTCGCGCGTCGCCGAATCGTTCTTGAGCTGTTGGCATACGGCGAAACCGTCATCGTGGTCCATGACCACATCCAGCAGGATCAGGTCCGGGTGCTGGCGGCGGGCAATTTCGACGCCCTGGTGGGCGCTGATCGTCGCCAGCAGCTGGAACTCCCCCTGCAATGCCGCGTGTATCGTGTCCAGCACTTCTGGCGAGTCGTCGATGGCCAGTATCTTTCGCCGTGCTTCACCGGTGTTTGCGTCCATCGTCTGGTTCATGCGGACACCGCCAGTTCCCGTGCCGACGCGTGTGCCGTTTCGTAGTCATAGCGGCGGATCGCGTTCTGCACCTGGACCAGCTTGGTGTGCGACAGCTGGTCGCCGGCAATCTGCATCAGGCGCTCGAAAGTCCCTTCGGCTGCGGTGTCGAATGCGGCGAGCTGCTGTAGCAGCCGGTCGATCAGTTGTTTTGTCTCGACAGCCGAGTAGGCCGGTGAGGGAACTTTCTGGGCAAGGGACACGGGCAGGCCACGAAGTTGCTCGACCACCAGTTCGAGTTCGTGCTGCAGGGTGTCGTGTTCGGCGGGTGCATACGGTGGATCAGCGCGCATCCGACCTTCGGCATCGGCCGCGAGTTGTTGCAACCGGGTGGCACCGATGGTCCCCGCGGCACCCTTCAGCGTGTGCAACACGCGTAACGCCTCGCCATCGTTGCCGGCCGCAACTGCGGCGACGGCATCGCGCACCGCGCCAGACTGGTTCTCCACGAATTTGTGCAACAGGCGCAGATAGATCTCACGATTCCCGCCAAGACGTATCAGGCCGGATCGGACATCCAGGCCGGTCAGGCCATCCAGTGCATCGCCGTGGCCTCCGGTGTTTTCGTCGGCAGCGCGGCTTGCCGAGCCGGATTGCGTCTGCGGGTGGATCCATTTCGCCATGATCACGAACATGTCATGCACGTTGATCGGTTTGGCAATGTGGTCATTCATTCCGGCTGCGGTCGCTTCGGTAAGGTCTTGTTTGAGTACGTTTGCAGTCATCGCGATGATCGGGAGTTTGGAGAAACGCGCCTGCTGTCGAATCGCCCGGGTCGCCGTGTATCCGTCCATGATCGGCATCTGCAGGTCCATCAGCACGCCGTCGAAGGCCTGCTCTTCGAGGATATCGAGCGCCTCCTGGCCGTTCGCGGCGACCACGACCTCGATCTGTTCGTTTGTCAGCAGGGTTTGTGCGAGCTCCTGGTTGAATTCGTTGTCTTCGACCAGCAGGATCCGTGCGCCGCGCAGGCGTTCGGTCGCGGTGTCCAGACCGCTCCGCGGAGTGTGCGGGAGGTCCGGGGGCTCGGCAGCGGGATTGCGCCCGACGGCACGGCAGACCGCCTCCCTCAGGTCGCCCGGCGTGACCGGTTTTGGCGCCACTGCGGCGACATCCAGACCGGCTGTGGCGAGTGCTTCCTCGAGTTCCTCTCGGCCATAGGACGTGGTCATGATCACGGGGGGCATGTCTGCGCCCATTACCGACTGCTGGCCGCGTAGGAACTCGATGCCGTCGACGCCGGGTATCTTCCAATCGACCAGCAGGAAGTCGTATCTGCCACTTCGTGTTGCGGTGGACAGGCGGGCGTTTGCCGCGAAGGCGTCTTTCACTGCATCGACATGCACGCCGAGGTTCTCCAGCATCGACGAGAAGATCACTCGCGCGCTGGAGCTGTCGTCGATCAGAAGACATCGCATGTCCTGCAGCTTGATCCTTTGCACATCGTATACCTCGGGGCCGGCATTCCCGGGAACCGTGTCGAATGTCAGTTCGACGCTGAAGGTGCTTCCCTTGCCGGTAACGCTTTGGGCTGAAATCTCCCCACCCATCATCTCGACCAGGCGCTTGCTGATTGCAAGCCCGAGGCCGGTTCCGCCGAACCGACGCGTGGTCGTCGCATCGGCTTGAGAGAACGACTGAAAAAGCTTTTCCTGTTGCTCCGCCGTAATGCCGATTCCGGTGTCGCGTACAGCAAAGACCAACGTGACCTGGCCAGCACTCCGACGCCCGACGTTGACAGCCACCACCACCTCGCCGGCATGCGTAAACTTGATCGCGTTGTTGCAGAGATTCATCAATACCTGATTGATGCGTAGTTGATCGCCAACGATCGTCTGGGGCACGTCGTAACCAACGTCGAACAACAGTTGGAGACCTTTCTCTTCGGCCTTGAATCCCAGCGTATTGGCAAGATCGTCGAACAGCGTCTGCAGGCGAAACGGCACTGACTCGATGTCCAGTTTGCCCGCTTCGATCTTGGAAAGATCGAGGATGTCGTTGATCAGGCCGAGTAGCGAGTCCGCCGAGCGGTGTACCTTCTCGATGTAGTTGCGTTGTCGCCCGGTGAGTTCGGTCTGCAGTGCCAGATGTGACATTCCGATGATCGCGTTCATCGGCGTACGTATCTCGTGGCTCATGTTGGCGAGGAATTCCGATTTCGCACGGCTAGCCTCTTCCGCGCGGCGCGTTGCTTCACGCAGCCGGTCTTCCGTCTGCCTTCGGTCGGTGATGTCCTTGAAGATCGCTACGACGCCGTTCGCCTCGTCGTCCTGGATCAGCGGAACTATCGTGATCGTGACCGGGAACAGGCGGCCATCCTTTGCGGTGAAAGTGTCATACTCGGAGCGGTACTCCCGTTTGTCGCGAAGCAGCTCCGCCACGATATCGTCGGTGCCATACAGGGCGTTGCCGACCGCGTCGGTCAGCTGTACGGCTTCGTGAAATGGCGTCATCGACAGTTCCACCAACGACCAACCGAGCAGGTGCGCCGCTTCGCGGTTGAGAAAGCTGCAGTATCCGTGCTGGTCCAGTGCGTATACGCCCTCGCCCAGAGATTCCGTTAGGCTCTGCAGGAACAATCGACTGTCGCGGACCTCCTCTTGCATATGTTTCTGCAAGGTGATGTCGGTACTGATCGATACGTACTGCTCGGGATGGCCGGCTTCGTCGACGAATGGGACTATCGTTGCCGAGACCCAGTACAGGCTGCCGTGCTTGGCGCGGTTGCAGATCTCTCCGTGCCACACCTGTCCGTGGCTGATCGTGTGCCACAGATCCGAGAAGAAGGTGGGTGCCTGGACGCCCGAGTTGACGAGACGATGGTTCTGGCCGATCAGCTCCTCTCGCTCGTAGCCGCTGATCTCGCACAGCAGTTCGTTCGCGTACACGATGCTTCCGTCCGCGTCCGCGATGCTCACGATGGCATGCTGGTTGATTGCGAACATCTGCCGTTCGATGTCACGTCTCAGGCGTTCGCGGTCCTGCACGATCTCGCTGACCACACGCGTGAGGTCCGCCATGTCGTTGTGCTCGTAGTCCGCAGTCTGCAAGCCGACGCTGGCGAGCAGCGCGTTGGCGGTGCTGCGTAGCACCTCCAGGCTGGCGGCCTGTTCACGTGTCAGGATCTGCAGCTGTTCATTGGACCGGTAGAGGGCGAGACTCTTTTCCTCGAGCAGTTGCTCGGCCTGTTTCCGGGCTCGGCGTTCGCGCTCGAAGCGCCGCTGCAGAATCGCCAATCCGTCGTTCATCTTGGACAGCGTGTCAACTCGAAGGTTGTGACGTAACGGCCATTGGTGTCGTGATCGGTACGCGCGATCTCCACCTTTTCGCCGAACCGGGTGGCACAACCTTCGATCAGTCCCTCGGCGAGGTCGGCGAAAGGGCGACTCGACCGGTAGGTCATGGACATCGAAGCCTGTCCGTCGCGTCGGGTCTCGAACGTTGGCAGCTCCGCCTCCGGATAGAGTTTCCGCACCTCGACGTGCACGTGTTCTTCGATGGTCTCGAGAAACTCGAACACGCCGTCGATATTGGCGAAGAACTGCGGGTACAGGACATCGAAACGCTGCGCGAGGTGGCTACCGAGTGTTCTGACCAGTTCGCTCGTGGCGATGCCGGTGGCCAGGCTGAGGTGTTCCACCATCGCGAGCAGTTCGCGGTGGTCGTAGGTGCCGACCGCGGTGTAGGCCCCACCCGATGCGGGGGCGGTGTCGAGGATCATCGCATCGGCGACCTGAACCGAGAATTTTTCCTCCACCATCTCGACAAATTCGCTGAAAACAATGCCTTTCATTGCCGCCTTCGCCGTGGTCGTATCCGGGGCCGGCGTGGGTAATTGCGCATGCCTGCGGCCCATCCGAAGTTAGCGGCAGCTCTGTTGCAGTCTGAACCTGTCGGGCGGTTGCATTAAAGGAGTGGCCTGTCGCAACCGATTACCGGAAAACCGATAGGGGAGACGACATGAAGCGGTGGATCATCGCGCTGGGAACGGCATGGCTGCTGGCGCTCGGTGGCGCCAGGGCAGACGCGGCGGGGCGCACGCTGACATTTGGCATCGTGCCGCAGCAGGCGGCGAGCAAGCTGGCGATGCTGTGGGGACCGGTCCTCGGATACCTGAGCGGCAAGACGGGTTTCGAGCTCGTTTTCAAGACGGCACCGAATATCCCGGAGTTCGAACGCCGCGTGCGCGCCGGCGAGTACGACCTGGCGTACATGAACCCCTACCATTTCACGGTTTTCAACCGGGCGCCCGGTTATCGCGCGATGGCCCGTCAGGCGGGAGCTCGAATAAAAGGGATCATCGTGGTGCGTCGCGACGACACGGTTCGCGACCTGGCCGGACTTGCGGGTACCGAGCTGGCGTTTCCGGCACCGGCCGCTTTCGCCGCCACGTTGTTGCCCCAGGCGGAACTGCGCCAGCAGGGGGTTCCGTTCACGGCACGATATGTCTCTTCGCACGACTCCGTTTACCGTGGTGTCGCGAAGGGATTGTTCCCGGCCGGCGGCGGCATCCAACGCACCTTCGAGAATGTCGCTCCCGAGGTGCGCGAGCAGCTGCGCATCCTTTGGCATACCAAGGGTTATACGCCTCACGCCATCGCTGCACACCCGTCACTCGACGAAGAAACCTTTCTGAAGGTGCAAACGGCGATGGTACAGATGAACGAGAGCGCTGAAGGCAGGGCACTGCTGGCTGCGATCAAATTCGACGGGCTCCAGGCCGCCACGGATGCGGATTGGGACGATGTGCGTGCGCTGCGCATCGGCGTACTGTCGGAAGACAGGCGCTAACCGCATCCATGTCGTTCCGACTGAAGACAGTACTGGGGATCGCACTGATCGAGGCCGTGCTGCTTGCGGTACTGGTGTTCAGCAGCCTGTCCGAACTGCGCCACATGGGCGAGGAGCAGTTGCGACAGCGGGCCCAGACCACCGCGACCCTGTTCGCGACCACCGCAGCCGATGCGGTCCTTGGATCGGACCTGGCTTCGCTCGAGAGTTTCGTAAACGAGGTCCTGAAGAATCCGGGTCTTGTGTATGCCCGGGTGCGCGACCGACAGCAGACGCTCGCGCAGCAGGGTAACGCGGCAGCAATGCAACGTGCGTTCACTGCCGATTTGCGATTCGCCGACGTGGACGATGGTGTCTTCGACACCTCGGCACCCATCGAGATCGGCGGTGAGGTCTATGGCAGCGTCGAGATCGGCCTGGAGATCGAGCACCTGCAGCGGGAACTGAGCCGTGCCAAGCGCACCTTCAGCGGGATTGCGTTCTCCGAGATGTTGTTGACCGCGGTGTTTTCGCTGGTGTTGGGCTCGCTGCTCACCTCGCAGTTGCGTTCGCTGACCGCAGGCACGCGTGCGGTCGGCGAAGGCCGCTTCGGGTTTCAGATACCGACACGGGGGCGCGATGAGATTGCCCAGTCGGTTCAGGCATTCAACCGCATGTCTTCCAGCCTGGCAGGCCTGATGGCCGAAAATGAGCGCCAGCGGAACGACCTCGAGGTGAACTCCAATCAGCTGACGACACTGCTCGACAATCTTCACAGCGCCATTCTGATGACCGACATGCGAGGCGTCGTCGTACATGTCAACCAGCGGTTCCGCGCATTGTTCAAAGTTCCTGAACAGTTCGGCGAACTGGTCGGGCGCGACTACGCAGACCTGCTTCGGCAGATCGCAACGGCATATGCCGACCCCCGCCAGATCGGTATGGCCCTGCAGGCCATCGTCGATGCGGGTAAGCCGGTACACGATCGCGTGTTCGAACTCGTGGATGGTCGCCTGATCGAGACCGACTATCTACCGCTGCTTGCCGACGGTGTTCAATATGCGCATCTCTGGGACCATCGCGACGTCACCGAGCGCGTCGTCGCTCAGCAACAGGTGCACGAGCGCCGTCGCCAGCTGGACACGGTATTCGATCTCAGCCCGGACGGTTTCGTGTATTTCGATGCCGATGGTGCGGTCGCGTTCGTCAACAAGGCCTTCACTCAGATGACCGGGATGACTTCGGAGCAGGCGGCCGGAACGCCCCGGCACCGCTTTTTTCCCGTGATGCGCGTGCACTGTGAGATCACCGATATCGATGACAGCGAGGGATTTCGCCTGATTCGCACGAGCCTGCCGCGACCCCGGGTATTGTCGTGCCGCGAGCGCAAGTTGCAGGATGCCGAGGGCAATGGAACGGCGCATGTGATGTACTTTCGCGACGTCACGACCGAACGCGAGCTGGATGCGGTGAAGAACGAGTTCCTGACCACGGCTGCGAACGAGCTTCGCAGCCCGCTGGGGCGAATCCTCGTCGCCGCCGGAGCTATGCTCGGGCGGGCGGATGACGACAAAGAACGGCGAGAGGCGTTACAGCTGATCCACGGCGAAGCCGCGCACCTTGCTGACATGCTCGATGACCTGCTCAGCCTGGCGCAGATTGAGACGCAGGCCGGCAGGGCGTTCGACATCCGCCAGCAGCCCCTGTTGCCCTTGCTCGGCGATGCCCTCGCGCCTTACCTGCAGGGCGAACGACACAAGCATCTGGAGGTCCATCTGCCCGAGACGCTGCCTTCGGTACCGGTCGATGCCGTGAAGTTCAAGCAACTGATCGCGAACCTGCTGGACAACGCTTTCAAGTTCTCGCCCGACGAAGGCGTGGTCGTGACGCGGGTGCAGGTGGCCGGTGACGACGTGGTGATTTCGGTGGCGGACCAGGGAATAGGCATGACCCAACAGGAGGTTGCCGCGGTGTTCGAGCCGTTCTACCGGGCCGACAGTTCGCGTGGGCGGGCGGGCTCAGGACTGGGCATGTCGCTGGTCAAGGAGATTGTCGAGGTGCATGGCTGGAGGATCGGTATCGACAGCGTGCCGGGCGAGGGTACCGCGGTGAGCGTGGCGATTCCGTTGCGTGCGGTGCGCAACGTTTCAGCGCCGGCGGCCGTCTAGTCAACCGGCCATCTCGACCAGCACCCTGCGTGCCTCATCCGCATCGGCGATGGGCCGCAGCAGCGGGATGCGCTTCAACTGCCCTGCGACGCGCAGATCCATCCCCTCGGCATCGATGCCCACCATCGCGACGACACCGGTGTCATCGATACCGCTGTGCGCGAGGTACGCGCGCAATGCGTCGACATGGTCGCTGTTCATGTGCGCGACGATGCGGGCCTCGGTCTTCGCATCCAGCGGGTTTGTACGTACCAGCCTTTCGTTCGCGTACCAGCGAGCGGTCGCGAAGCCGCCGTTCCAGTGGAAGCGCAGCGGCTGAAACCGATAGAAACGGAATCCCAGATCGTCCAGATAGGGACGTGCATGCGGGTAGTAGGCGAAGTAACGTTCGCCATCCTCGACCGCTGGTAGCGGCAGCGTTTCGCCGATCGCATTCAGACGCGCCAGTTCCTGCACGTCGCCGTCGCCGGTCTGCAGGATCGTCAGGCTGCACCGCCGATCGGTGTCGACATTCTTCGTGTGCTGTGAAAGGTGGCTAAGCAACAGCAGTGGTAAGCCGTCGCGGCCGAGTGCATAGGGAACGACCGAGCCGAAAGGATAGCCGGGATGTTCAACCGAATGCGTTGAAAGCACACCGTGAAAGACCCCGGCGAGCAGCTGCCGGGCGAGCCCAGCCTGTTGGTCGCCGCTTTGCATTTCTGGAGTTTACCCCCGGTATCCGGCGTAGAGAAATGACCGGTTCCCGGCGGCCGGGCAGGCCGAACCACCCGGACCGGATCACTCGAGAATCAGTCGGGCGCGTAAACAAAACCGCCGCCCGGCCGTAATAGGATCTCGTATGTGCACCAGTCTTTAT
The DNA here is from genome assembly GCA_024235395.1 of Chromatiaceae bacterium. NCBI lineage: Bacteria > Pseudomonadati > Pseudomonadota > Gammaproteobacteria > Chromatiales > Chromatiaceae > Chromatiaceae bacterium. Next base: position 666,955 of record JACKMK010000001.1, on the reverse strand, counting down.
GTACAGCTCGTCCCTGATCGCCGTGCATGCCGAGGCAATGACGGTACGAGGGGCCGACGGTCCGCGTTGTGTGGCGACATAAGATTTGTCGTCGGTGCTTCGGGCGCGGTCGTGCAATGACGCGATAGCGACCAGGAGATGCGTGTCATGCTGGGCGAGGAAGGAACGCCTTTCCAGGGATTCTTCGACGACAACACCCTGGTCATGTTGCTCGTCGAACCCGAGTCCGGGCAGATTATCGCGGCCAACCCGGCAGCAGCCAGGTTCTACGGTTACCCGGTGGAGCGGCTCTCCCGATTGCGCATCAGCGACATAAATACCGCGGACCCGGCGCACACCAGGGCAGCCCGGATGCGTGCAGTCCGCAAAGAGGCGAATGCGTTCGAGTTCCAACATCGCCGTTCGGACGGTGAACTGCGGGATGTGGAGGTGTTCGCGACGCCTGTCCGGGATGGCCCGCGTACGCTGTTGTTGTCGATCATTCACGACAGCACGGCGCGCAAGCAGGCCGAACGGGCGCTGCAGGCCAGCGAAGAGCGTCTGCGTGCGGCCGGCGAAATCGTCTACGACCGCATCTACCGATGGGATCCCGGGAGTGACCAGATCGAGTGGTTGGATCGGGGGTCGCGGGCGCCCGGTGGACCGATCGCGGAGGTCCCGGTGGGCGTCGCCGACTGGATGTCGATGATCCACCCGGATGACCACGAGGGGGCGAGGCACGCCTGGGAACGGCGGCGTCATTCGTCGGAAACCTTCGAGCACGAATACCGGATACGCTCGGGCGACGGTAGCTACCGTCACTGGCTGGACCGTTCCTCGCCGCTGGTCGACGACGCTGGGCCACCGTTCGCATGGGTGGGTGGATGCACCGACGTCACCGAACGCAAGCGTTCCGACGAGAAGCTGCGTCTCGCGGCGACGGTATTCACCTCGGCCCAGGAGGGCATCGTCATCACCGACCGCCATGCCAACATCATCGATGTCAATGACGCGTTCACGAGGATCACCGGGTATACCAGGGACGAGGCGCTCGGCAGGAACCCGCGTTTCCTCAGTTCCGGAAGGCAGGGCCGTGATTTCTACGAGACCATGTGGCGATCCCTTCACGAGCGGGGGTTCTGGCTGGGCGAACTCTGGAATCGGCACAAGGACGGCACGCTGTTTGCGGAGCTGCTTTCGATCAGCTCCGTACGAGGCGATAACGGAGATATCCAGAACTACGTCGCGCTGCTGACCGATGTCACCGAACAGAAGGCCTACAAGGAGCGCCTGGAGCATATCGCCTACCACGATTCACTCACCAACCTGCCGAATCGGGCGCTGTTGAGTGACCGCCTGCATCAGGCGATCGCGCAGGCGCGACGACATGCGACGACGGTCGCCGTCGTCTACCTCGACCTCGACGGGTTCAAGGAGGTGAATGACGGCTTTGGACATGATGTCGGCGATCGTCTTCTGATCGAGATTGCGGGGCGCCTGCAGAATGCCCTGCGCGAGGAGGATACGGTTGCGCGATTGGGCGGCGACGAGTTCGTCGTGGTGTTGGTAGGGCTGCCCGATCCGGGCGCCTGCGCCGATCTGTTGCCGCGCCTTCTGGCGGCTGCGACACGGCCATTGCGCGTGGACGACCAGGTCCATGAGATATCCGCCAGCCTGGGGGTCACCTTTTATCCCCAGCCGGATCCTGTGGATCCCGACCAGTTGCTGCGTCAGGCGGACCAGGCGATGTACCAGGCCAAGCTGGACGGCAAGAACCGTTTCCACCTGTTCGATGCCGAACAGGACCGCAACGTCCGCGGGCAGGTCGAAAGGCTCGGCCAGATCCGGGCGGCCCTGCAGTCCCGAGAGTTCGTCCTGCACTACCAGCCGAAGGTCAACATGCGCACAGGCGAGGTGGTTGGCGCAGAGGCGCTGATTCGCTGGCCGCAGGGATCGGGTGGGATGCGCCAGCCGGCGGATTTCCTGCCGCTGGTAGAGAACCACCTGTTGGCCGCGACGCTCGGCGAATGGGTGCTGGAAACGGCCTTGACACAGGTGGAGTCCTGGAAGGCAATGGGCCTGCACGTTCCAGTCAGCGTCAACGTCAGCGGATGCCACCTGCAGCAGACGGACTTCATCGACCGTTTGCGCCGCATGCTGCAGACACATCCTGCCGTGGACCCGGCCGATCTGACGATCGAGATACTCGAAACGACGGCATTGATGGATCTCGCGCATGTTTCCAGCATCATTCAGCAGGGAAAGCAGCTGGGCGTCGTGTTTGCGCTGGACGATTTCGGCACGGGCTACTCGTCTCTGAGCTATTTGAAGAGCCTGCCCGCCGGACAGCTGAAGATCGACCGGAGTTTCGTCCGCGACATGCTCGACGATCGAGACGACCTGGCGATACTCGAGGGCATCATGGGATTGGCGGCCGCATTCAGGCGCGAGGCGATAGCCGAGGGCGTGGAAACCGCCGAGCATGGTGAACTGCTGCTGCAACTGGGTTGCGAACTTGCGCAAGGATTCTTCATTGGGCGGCCGATGTCCGCCGATGACTTCGTGCAGTGGGTCGACAGCTGGCAACCGCCTCCCGGTTGGCGGCGGCAGCATCCGATTCAGACGGCCGATCTGCCGCTCGTGTTCGCCCTGGTGGAGCACCGTGCCTGGGTGAATGAATTCGATGAGCTGGTTACCGGCAATGGAAGAGCAGAGCTCCCGGTCGGCGCCGATGAATGCCACTTCGGCAAGTGGTTCCGCGGAGAGGGCGAAGAACGCTACGGTGCACGATCGGAGTACGAAGAGATTCGCACGTTGCACAATCGCGTGCACCAGGTGGCCGAACAGCTGTTGGGTGCCTATTCAGAGGGGCGTCACGATGAATCGCTCGCCAGGCTCGGGGAACTTCACGACCTGCGTGAGATGATGACCATGCACCTCAGGTATCTGGTCCAGGCGGTCGGGCAGCCGGATCGTTGACTGCTCCCATCCCGGGTTCCTGTCTTCAGTCGCACTGGGGCCGCGACCTTCACTGGCCGCGGCCCCTTTCCTCCTTCATCGTCAATCGGTCAGTCGACTGAGCCTGCGCTCATCTTCTGGTTGTTCAACAGGCCGGACTGGCTCTGCGAAGCACGGTTGACGGATGCATTGGTGGTGACGGCCCCGATCACGTTCGAGTCTTTGACTGCACCAACGTTTGCGGTCTGTTTGTTCAGCAGGCCACTCTGGCTCTGGCTGATCGAGTTGACGCGTGCGTTGGTCTCAACCGAACCGATCACGTTCGAGTCCTTCACCGAACCGGCATGAAGCTCCTGCTTGTTCAACAGGCCGGACTGCCGCTGCGAGGCGTTGTTGATACGGGCATTGGTCTCAACGGCGCCGATCACGTTGGAGTCGCTGACCGAACCGAAGGTCGCTTCCTGCTTGTTGAGCAGACCGGACTGGGTCTGCGAAGCGCGGTTTACCCTCACATCGGTGTCGACGCTGCCGATCACGTTGGATTCCGCGAATGCGGTACCCGTCAGGACCAGGGCGGCGAAAGCAGCTGCGAAGGTGTGTTTCATGAACATAGTCGTTCTCCCTTGTGTTGATTGGTTCATTCGACAGGGGGCGCGCGCCGTCCTGTCGAATGCCATCATGGAGAAGTCGCGGGATCAGCGATGTTGCCGAGTACGCGAACAGGGTGTGACTTATTCACGCAGGCGCTGCCCGACTGGGGTCAGTCTCCGCCGCAGCCGCCACCACAGCCGCTTCCGCAGCCGCTGGCATCACCGCCGCAGCCGCCCGCACAGCTGCCGCACCCGCCCCCGCAACCGATATGGCCGGCACAGTAGGCGGCATCGCCGGATCTCCGGCAGTCAAGGGCGTAGCGGAATCCGTCGGGGATCGCGAGGTCGGCATCCAGCGCGAACAGCAACGGCAATCGGTTGGGTGCGTCCGGTTTGATCTGCTCGCGACGACAGGCGATGCGCCACGCCCGCTTGATGCCCTGCTGGGCGATCGTCGGCGATGACATGGCCTCGGCCGGCGTATGGTGAAGGAAGCGACCCAGGGCCTTTTCGCAGAACTGCTTGTAGTGGCGGGTGAAGAGGATGAACTCGTGCCAGGCGACGTCGACGGCCTGTGAAGGCATCGCGACCATGCGTCGACCGGCGATGTTGCAGATATGGAAGTACTCGCGCAGGCCATCGATCACCAGGGCAACCTGGGGCTCAGACAGATGGGGATACATGTCGCTGAGCTTGGTCGAGATGCGCGCGGGAAACTGGTAGCTGTCGATCAGGCGTCTACGCCTGGCGACCCGATACTTGCGATAGACACGGAACAGCAGGAACGCGAGTACGCTAAGTAGCAGGATCTGCAAAAAGGTGGGCATGGGCAGACTCGGGTCATCGGGCTGTGGGCACTAGAGCCTTATCAGTCGGCAACAGGACGGTAAAGCTGAGGGCGGGGGGCTGGGCGCCAGGACCCGCGAGTAGCGTGACGCGGTCGCCGCTTCCGTGATGTGCCGACCGGATCACCAGACCGCCGTCAATGTCTGCTGCGGGTTGCCGAGCAGGTCCTCGTAGTCGATGACGATATGAATGCCGCGCATCTGCCGGTCGAAATCGGACATCAGGTCGGCGATCTCCGCCTGCTCGAAGCCCTGTTGCCGCAGTCCCTGGCTGGTCAGATTGACCAATGTCACCTGTTCCCCGGCGGGCAGAAAGAAATCGCCATCGGCGAAAACATAGAAATTGTCCCACACGACCGGCCGATCGAACCGGAAAAGATCGGCCAGATTGAGTACGCTGTCGTTGTCCCGGGTGAATCGTATGCGTTTGACCATAGCGGTTCCCAGGCCATCGTTCTTCAGGACGACAAGTTTGACCCCGACGAATCCCGACGACGCGATGCTCAGCAGGGGCCGGATGTTCGCCCTGGCGATCTGGCTGCTCTGTTCCAATTGAGCGTGGAAGCGCTCGGCGTTGCGCTTTTCGGCATTGAAGGCGATGGCCAACGCAACGATCGCGACGGCCAAGGAGCCGATGTTCGCGGCGGTCTGGACCCATTCACCGAAGCGCCGCGGTCTTTGCGGTGGCATTGTCGCTCCCTCGATCTGCGTGGCTGGATGTCCCGGGCGGCCGGAGGTGCGATCCCTAGTCCCCGTGTTGTCTGGCATACAGGCGATAGTAGACCAACAGTTGCGTCGCGTCGGTTGTCGGCGCCGGCGTGCAGCGTTGCGAAGACAAGGGGCGGCGTTCGAGCCGCTCGCAGGTACGCAGCAGTCGCAGGTGACCGCGGCGGACGGGTAGACTGTCCCTGACGCTATTGTCGAACCCGCATTCCATTGCCCTGGAGGAGCCAATGACCGAAGGCCATCTGCCAACCGAGCTGGAAAACCCGCGCAGCCGTCTGCACGTGCGCAATGCATCCATTCGGGACATACCGGCGATCGTGGACCTCACCACGCGGGTGTATGCGGGCACCGGGATGTACGGTTATTCCGAAGGAGCGCTCACCGGTCAATTGAACAACTTCGCCGACGGCCAATTCGTCGCGGTCGTCGACGACAAGGTGGTTGGGTACTGCGCGACGTTTCGGGTCGGCGAACAGCTCGCGCTGAAGGCCCATACCTGGACCGAGATCACCGGCAACGGTTACGCGTCGCGGCACGATCCGCGCGGCGATTGGCTGTATGGCATGGAGGTCTGTGTCGATCCCGACTATCGTGGCTACCGCATCGGCCAGCGGTTGTACAACCAACGCAAGGCGTTGTGCCAGTCCTTGGGCCTGAAGGGCATCGTATTCGGCGGGCGCCTACCGACGCTGCACAAACGGATCAAGAAGTTCGGCAGCGCGCAGGCGTACGTGGACGAGGTGATACAGAAAAAACAACGTGACCCGGTCCTGTCGTTTCAACTGCGCAACGGTTTCGAGTTCATTGGCCTGCTACCGCACTATCTCGACGTGGACCGACAATCGCTTGGCTACGCGGTACACCTGGTATGGCACAACCCCAAGGTCGACCAGGAAACCGCGAAGGGCCGCGAGAAACGCTACGGCGGACGCCTGCCGGATTCGATCCGGGTCGGCACGGTGCAGTACCTGCAGCGCCGGGTGAGATCGTTCGACGAATTCCTGTCGTTCATCGAGTATTTCGTCGACGTGGTCGCGGATTACAAGGGTGATTTCGTCGTCTTTCCGGAGATGTTCCCGCTGCAGCTGTTGTCGATCGAAGATCAGGAGCTCAGTCCGGCGGCCTCCATCGAGGCGCTCAGCCGGCATACGCCGCACTTCAAGGAAGCGCTGCGGGACATGGCGATCCGCTTCAACATCAACATCATCGGTGGTTCTCATCCGACGCTGATGCCGAGCGGTCGGGTGGAAAACGTGGCCTATGTGTTTCTGCGCGACGGTGCGATCCACGAGCAGCCGAAGATCCATCCGACACCGAACGAGGTCTACTGGTGGAACATCGAGGGCGGCAGCTCACTGAACGCGATCGACACGGATTGCGGGCCCATCGGTGTGCTGATCTGCTATGACTCGGAATTTCCCGAGTTGGCGCGTCATCTCGCCGACCAGGGGGCACAGATCCTGTTCGTGCCGTTCTGTACCGACGAGCGCCAGTCGTACCTGCGGGTGCGGTATTGTTGCCAGGCGCGGGCGGTGGAGAACCAGTTCTACGTCGTGATGTCGGGGAACGTCGGGAACCTGCCGGGTGTCGCCAACATGGATATACAGTATGCACAGAGCTGCATTCTCACGCCGTGCGATTTTCCGTTCGCGCGCGATGGTGTCGCGGCCGACACGACACCGAACGTCGAGATGGTGGCGTTCGCCGACCTGCGGCCCGACACCCTGCACATGGCGCGTAACAGCGGTACGGTGCAGAACCTGCGCGATCGTCGGCACGATCTGTACAGCATCCATTGGCGCGGCAAGTAGGAGGTGGCCGGCGAGGATGCCGATGTTCAGGGGGTGACCCCCCATATCCAGGGCAGCAGCAGTGCGACGAACAGCGTAATGCTGACGACCCCGGCCAGGTTCAGCCAGATGCCGGCCCGTGCCATCTGCGCAATGCTGACCTGGCGGCTGGCGTATACGATGGCGTTGGGTGGTGTCGCGACAGGTAACATGAATGCAAACGATGCCGCCAGTGCAGCCGCGGTCATCGGCAACAGCGGATTGTGACCCGCGGCCGTTGCGAGCGCGGCGACGATCGGCAGCAACATGCCCGCGGTCGCGGTGTTCGAGGTCACCTCGGTAAGCAGGATGGTGACCAGCGCGACGGCTGCGACCATCAGATACCAGGGTACGGCGTGCATCGCGCCAAGCTGAAGGCCGATCCATGCGCTCAATCCGGAGGTCTGAAATCCCTGCGCGAGCGCAAAACCGCCGCCGAACAGGATCAGCACGTCCCATGGGATGCGCGCAGCGCTCGACCAGTCGAGCAGGGCGCCCTGGCCGCGCCCGGCAGGTAGTACGAACAGCGCGATCGCCCCGGCCAGCGCGATGCCGGAGTCGCTCAGTTCATTCAGCCATGCCGCGGGCAAGGCGCCTTTGAAGATCCATAGAAAGGCGACGCCGCCGAACACCGTCAGCACGCGTCGTTCCGCGCTGGCGATCGGTCCGAGCGCGGCCAGTTCGCCCACGATCGCGGCACCGCCCGCGGTGCCGCCGGCCCTATGCAGCGGTGCATTCAGGCGTGTCAGATAAGCCCAGCACAACATCAGCATCACCAGCGCGAGCGGCAGCCCAAACTGCATCCACTGCCAGAAACTGATCTTGATGCCGAGCGTGCTCTCGAGAACGCCCGCCAGCACCGCGTTCGGCGGCGTACCGATCAAAGTGGCGACACCACCGATCGACGCCGAATAGGCGACGCCGAGCATCAAGGAACGGCCGAATTGCGATTGTGTATCACCGCCAATGCGCGCTGCGACCGCGCTGGCGATCGGCAGCATCATCATCGTCGTCGCGGTGTTGCTGAGCCACATCGACAGGAAGGCGGTGGCCGTCATGAAGCCGAGCACGATCCGGTCCGGCCGCGTGCCCATCGCCTGCAATACGTGCAGCGCGATGCGTCGGTGCAACTGGCAACGTTCGACCGCGGCGGCCAGCCAAAAGCCCCCGAGGAACAGGAACACCAGATGGTTCGCATAGCTGGCAGTGACCGATTCGACCGGCAGCACGCCAAGGAGCGGGAACAGCACGATCGGCAGCAATGCGGTTGCGGGTATCGGGATTGCCTCGCCGATCCACAACAATGCCATCAACACGGCGACCGCGGCGACCTGTCTGGCTGGTGACTGCAGCGTCGTGTCCGGGACCAGCAACAGGATCGACGCAAATCCCAACAGCCCGCCCAGCAGCCAGATACGCTGTGCGTTCATCGGTCTGTCCCGGTCGTCGGCCTCCCTTCAGTCATGGTAACCGAGCTTCGCCGAGATCGCTTTGCCTGCCGCACTGACGTCATCGACCCAAGACATGCGACGGCGCTCGATCGGCGCCGACACCGACAATCCGGCAGCGACATTGCCGGTGCTGTCGTACAGCAGAACGCCGATGCACCCCACATCTATCTCAGCTTCCTCGTTGTCCAGCGCGAAGCCGCGGCGGACCGCCTCGTGGCACTCCTCGGCAAGTCGCGGCAGTGTGGTGATGGTGTTGCGGGTGTAGGCGGGCAGATTGGTCCGCTGCGCATATCCACGGATCGCCTCGTCGCCCGCCGCGCCGAGCATCAGCTTGCCGACGGCTGTGACGTGCAGCGGCGCGCGGCTGCCGACCAGCTGCTGTACATGCATCATCCGGTTCGGCGTGGCCTTCTCGATGTACACGACGGTGTCGCCCTCGCGCAGCGTGAGGTTGACGGATTCGCCGAGCTTGTCCCGCAGTGCCTCCATGACCGGTAGTGCGACCGCGCGCAGATCGATGTTGCTGTGCAGGCGGACGCCGAGCTGAAGCAGCCGCATGCCGAGCCGATAGCGGCCGGCCGCATCGCGTTCGACGAACCGGTTGTCGATCAACGAACTCAGGATGCGGTGTGCAGTCGAGGCATGCAGTCCGGTCTCGGCACCGAGCACCTTGAGACTCACCGGTTCGCTGTAACGCGCGATGGCATCGAGCAGGGTCGCCGCGCGATCGATCACCTGTATTGCCGAATGTCCTTCTTTGGCTCTATTCATGAGCGACGTTCCCGAATCGTGAAATCTATTGTTGCCCCAATACGGTGTTGCCCGGGCAACACCAGGGTCTAGGGTGACTCTAGCACGTGTTTTCACAATGCGAAAATCTTTTTCTGTTTTATATCTACCCGATATTCCCATAAATCTCAAGTATTTGCGGAATTGGTGACGGTCTCAGGGACAAAATTCCACAATACGGCAACACAACATCATTGTGAAAAACTGACGGCGGAACTAGTGTCCACGGCACAGGGCCTTGCGGCCCGAATCAAACGCAACAGGAGCCCGACCCATGAGCACAGCGGCACACGAGATGTTCGAAACCACCCCCGCATTCTGCGACGGGATACTGCACTTCAATGACCTGCCGAAGGATTTCGAGCGGCTCGGTCAACAGCCGGCAGTCGCTGAAGGCCAGTCTTCGATCACCGCCGTCGACGCCGATGCGGTGTTCCAGACGCAACTGGTCGCCGATGCGTTGCGTTACGCAACCCTGCAGCTGTGCGCTTCCAAGGAATCCGGACACCCGGGGGGCTTCGCAAGCAGTGCAGATGCCTACGCGGCACTGGTGATGCTCGGCCATACCAACATCGTGACCGAGGTCGGTCACCATGCGCCCGGTTTCTACAGCGCGATGTTCCTCGACGGATCGCTCGAGGCGATGGGTATCCACTCGATGAACGACCTGCAGCAGCGCTTCCGAGAGCGCGACGGGCTGCTCGGCCACCTGTCGGGCGCCATCCCGGGCCTGCTCGCACCGGCGGGGCCCCTGGGCCAGGGTCAGCACTTCGCGATGGCCGGTGCCTATCTGCATCGCGACAAGCTGTTCCCGTGCACCATCGGTGACGGTGGACTCGGCGAGCCCTACATCCTGTCGGCGATGAAACACTTCCACACCAGTTACCCGCAGGTCACCAACTTCCTGCCGGTGCTGGTCTGGAACGGCTTCAGCCAGGAACATCACTCGATGGTCTCGCTGATGAGCAACGCGCAGATGATCGCCTACTGGCAGGCGCACGACTTCGAAAACGTCGTGCTGGTGGATGCCAAGGACTTCGACGACGCGGGGCAGGAAGGGGCCTACGTCGACAGCACGCTGTTCAGCAGCGGTGCACGCGCCGCATTTACCCGTGCGCTGCTCGAGGGCGCCAAGCGGGCCGCCGATGCGGCGATGAACGGCACCTTGAGCGTGCTGATAGTCAAACAGCTCAAAGGGGCCGGTGTGCATGCCCACGGCGCCAAGTCGCACAACCTGTACCCGGGCGACCACGCGGAGAAGGGTCCCATTGCCGCCGCGCTGCGTCGCGGCGCATTGGCCCCCGAGGCCTGGGCATTGGTGCGTGCGAACATGCAGCGCGCCGGCGGTGGGCCGGCCGGGCACACGGTCGTCACCGAGTTCGAACGTGCGCCTTCGGACATCGGTGAACTGCCGACCCAGGCGTTCCAACCCGGCGAGAAAGCGGTGCCGGCGACCGCGATGGCGCATATGGTCGCGGCGTTGGGTCGGCGCGACCCGATGTTTGTCGTAACCAATGCGGACGGCAACGAGGCTTCGAACATGAAGCCGATCAACGAGGCCCTGCAGATCAGGCATCCGACGTCCGATCCCCAGTACAACCAGACGCCCGGCGGACAGGTCTACGAACCGCTCAACGAGGATGCCTGTGCCGGTTTTGCGGCCGGCCTGGCGCTGTTCGGCGGTCGTTCGCTGTGGTTGTCCTACGAGAGCTTCGCGATCAACGGTTGGCCGATCGTCCAGACCGTCGGCCAGGCGATGGCCGAACTGCGCCGCAAGACGCCGGCCGTGGTGTCGATGTTCACCGCCGGTGCCCTGGAACAGGGGCGCAACGGCTGGACTCACCAGCGTCCCGAGATCGAAAACTACATCGGCGGTCAGATGCGCAACGGCAACGTGTATCTGCTGTATCCGGCAGATGCGAACATGATCCAGGCGGCGTATGCATGGGCGAACGCGCAATTCAACAAGTCCATCAGTATCGTCGCATCGAAATCGGCGCTGCCGGTGTACACGACCACGCAGCAGGCCGAGCAGGCGATCGAGCGGGGGGCCGTCTCGATCTATGAGTCGCAGGGCGGAGAGCGTGGCAGCGTGGTGTTCGCGGTGACCGGCGACATGATCCTGCTGCCGGTCTTCGAGGCCAAGGATCGGCTCGAATCCGAGGGTTACCGTGTTCGCATCGTCAGTGTCGTGAACCCACGTCGCCTGTTCCGGTCGGGTGACGTTGCCTGGCAGCACGCGGCTCAGGCCGATGACCGGTTCATGGGTGATGCGGAATTCGACGCCTTGTTCGGCGCCGATGTGTTGATCGGTGTCAGCGGTGGCGGCACGATCTCCCTCGAGCCCGTCATGCTGCGCAGCAGGGCATCTGCGCGCGATCTGCTCGGTTGGCAACGTGGTGAGACCACCGCGAGCCCGGCCGAGATCATGGCGTACAACGGCATTACCGCAGAGCGGCTCACCGCGCGTGTCGAACGACTGGCCGGCACCGATGCGTCGAGCGGCTGAGGAGGCGACGATGGCCAAGCAACAGGTGACGAAGATCGTCGTGATCGACGATGACCCCACCGGGTCGCAGACGGTACACAGTTGCCTGCTGCTCACCCGGTGGGACCCCGAAACGCTCGGCGAGGCACTGCGCGACGAGGCACCGCTGTTCTTCGTACTCAGCAACACCCGCGGTATGCAGGCGGACCAGGCCGCTAAGGTCACGCGCGAGATCTGCGTCAACCTGCGGGTCGCGCTCGACGACCAGGCGCGCCACGGCATCCGGATCCAGCCGGTGATCGTCAGCCGGTCCGATTCGACGCTGCGTGGGCACTACCCGGTCGAGACCGATGTGATCGCCGAGGAACTGGGGCCTTTTGACGCGCACTTTCTGGTCCCCGCTTTTTTCGAGGGGGGGCGGATCACGCGCGACGGTACGCACTACCTGGTCGTCGATGGTGAACCGGTGCCGGTGCATGAGACAGAGTTCGCACGCGATTCGGTGTTTGGTTTCAGCACCGCCTTTCTGCCGGATTATGTCGCCGAGAAGACAGGCGGACGAATCCCGGCCGACAAGGTGCAGCGTTTCAGCCTGGATGACGTGCGTGGCGACATTGCCGGACGTCTGCGTGCGCTCACGGGCAATACCTGCTGCGTCGTGGATGGCGAGCGGCAGACCGACCTCGACCATTTTGCGCGCCAGGTGCTGGACGCGGCCGCGGATGGCAAACGCTTTCTGTTTCGCAGTGCCGCGAGCCTGTTGACGGCGTTGGCGGCCCTGCCACCGCAGCCGGTGGCGGCCACCGACATGGCCCGACTGGTGCGCAACGGCCGGGCCGGTGCGGTCCTGGTGGGTTCGCATGTCGACAAGTCCTCGCGGCAGCTGCAACGCCTGCTCGACGACCCGACGATCGCGGCGTTGCACGTCGATCTCGACTGGCTGGTGCGCGACGAAGAGGGCCTGTTCGCCGAGCTGGTCCAGCAGATGTTCGAGGCGCATCAGGGTGGACAGGGAATCGTGTTGTACACCAGTCGCGGCGAGCGCCGCTTTGCCACGGTCGCCGAGCGCCTGGCCTTCGGGGAAGTGGTTTCGCGCTTCCTGATGCGCCTGGTACGCAATCTGCCGCGCGAGATCGGATTCCTGATCAGCAAGGGCGGGATTACATCGAACGACACCCTGAGCAGCGGCCTGGCGTTGCGCACCGCGCGCGTGGTCGGACAGATACGCGCCGGTTGTTCGGTGGTGATGTGTCCGCATGAACATCCGCGGTTTGCGGACCTGCCGGTGGTGATCTTTCCCGGCAATGTCGGCGATGACGATGCGCTACGCGAGGTGTACGAGATCCTCGCGCACGATGGCGCGACGCACGAGCAGCGCCGGGCCCTGGCCGGCTGAAGTCCGTCGCGCACCAGTTTGTCGCCGGCCTGACCGGTGTGCATCGGGTTATGCTATGCGGCATGAGCGAGATCGAAGAGCTGCGTGCCAAATGGGACGGGCGTTACGCCGCGGCGTTGACCGGTGATATCCAGGCCAGCGAGGTGCTGGCCGACAATCTGCATCTGTTGCCGACGTGCGGCGACGCGCTCGATCTGGCCTGTGGCCTCGGTGCGAACGCGCTGCTGCTCGCCGGCCGGGGACTGCGCACGCACGCCTGGGATCTCTCGCCGGTCGCGATCGAGCGGCTACGGGATCGTGCCGGCGCGCTGCCGCTGCGTGCCGAGGTCCGCGACGTGATGGCGAGGCCGCCCGAGCCCGCAAGTTTCGATGTGATCTGCGTCGGCAGTTTTCTCGAGCGCGCCCTGTGTCCCTCGATCGCCGCCGCGCTCAAGCCCGGCGGTGTACTTTTCTATCAGACCTGGTCGCTGGAACGGGTCGACGACAGCGGACCCGGTACGCCGGGCTTCCGGCTCGCGACGAACGAGCTGCTGGCGTTGTTCCGCGGTCTGATCGTGCGGTTCTACCGCGATGAAGGCGTACTCGGCGATGCGCACCGCGGCTTCCGCAACCGTGCCCAGTTTGTCGCGCAGCGGCCGCTTGCCTGAGGTCCACTGGCAGCCGGCTTCGCGGCATCGGTTCCGGTCATTCCGGCAGTCCGGCCGCGCGCAGATCATCGAGCAGACGCCGTAGCTGGTGTTGATCGCTCGCCGGATGCGTCTTCGCGATCTGCGACAGCGTTTCCCCGGGACTGATCGACTGCATCTCCTCGACCTCCCATTCCGCGTCGCCCAGGCGGTCGGCGCCGACATACGCGGCTGCCAGGGTCAGGCGGATAGGCATCACGTTGGGGTTGCGTGCCTTGGCCGCCTCGAGATATTCGATCGCCTTCGGATAGTCGCCAAGGATGTAATAGGCGCGACCCAGGTTATACGGGTAGTCCCAGGTGTAGTAAGGGTTCAGCTGCATGCCCTTGCGAATGTTGGCGATTGCCGCGGGTGCGTCACCCAGGCCGTTCTTGATCAGCGCGAGCAGACCGTAGCCGTCGGCGTAGTTGGGCGCGATCTCGAGCGCCTTCTGTACGGTCTTTTCGGCTTGTTCGAACGACTTGCGCATCAGGTGGACATAGCTCAGCGACCAGAACGTCTGCGGGATCGAACTGTCGAGCTGCACCCCTTTGCGCGCCAGTTCCAGCGCGCGGTCGATCGTCTGTACGGGTGCGTCGCTCCACCCACGCCGATAGTTGTACGCCATCGTGTAGGCCAGGGCACCGTAGGCACGCCCGTAGCTCGGGTCGGTCTCGATCGCGCGTCGGTAGGCCGCCTACGCCTCCAGATTTGTTTCCGGCGTGTTGATCTTGGACAGGCGCTGGCCCTCCTGGAAATGGTCGTAGGCGGCGAGGTTGCTGGTCGGCTGACGGGCCAGCCGCTGTTGTTCCTGTGGACTGATCTGCACCGCGAGGGTCTCGACGATATGTCGGGTGAGTTCGTCCTGGACGTGAAAGGTCTCCTGGGTCGGCCGATCGTAGCGGCGCGCCCAGACCTGGAAGGCCGTCGCGGCGTCGACCAGGTGGGCATTGACGCGGAGTTCGTCGCCGCGCCGTCGCACGCTGCCGTCGAGGATGTAGTCCACTCGAAGATCCGCGCGGACCTGTTGAGGGGCGACCCGTTGACCCTTGTAGGAGAACGAGGTGTTGCTTGCGATGACCCTGACACCGGCAATGCCGGAAAGATCGGTGATCAGGTCTTCGGTCATGCCGTCGGCAAAACGCTCCTGGGCGGGGTCATCACTGAGGTTTTCGAATGGCAGCACGACGATCGACGGTGGGTCCGAAACGACCGGTGCGGTCGCGGCGTGCTCCGATGGTGGCACCAGCCGCGCGAGGATCAGCCAGACGAGCAGTGCCACGGCCGCGAGCACGGCGACCAGCAATGCGACCTTCGTGCGGTCGGCGCGGTCACGCACCGGCTTCGAGGCCGGGGAAGGGGTTGCTTCCACTCGCTGGTCCGGTTCGACGCGTGCTACCCGCGCGATCAGCTGGTAGCCCCGTTTCGGTACCGTGGCGATGTAGGCCGGAGCGCGTGCATCGTCGTCGAGCGCCTTGCGTAGCTTGATGACGGTACTGGTCACCGCGTCATAGCCGACCAGGGTGCCATGCCAGACCTGCTCCTCGAGCTCCGCGCGCGATACGACCTGCCCGGGCTTTGAGGCGAGATAGACCAGCACCTGCATCGCCAGGGGTTCCAGGTGGCGACGGTCGGTGCCGCGGCTGATCGCGCCCTCGTCGGGTGAGATCTGCCAGTCGCCGACCTGGAGCTGGGTGGGGTCTTGGATCGTCATCGGGTACGGCTCCGAATGTCCCTCGGGGCCTGCAAAACCTCCGGTGCAGGTCCGTCGAAATTTTATAAGTCTTTGTTTGTAAAGATTAAAACTTCGTCGCCTTTTGTTCGTTTTCCGGTCGCACTTCGGTCCGGACTTTCTCTATCAGCGTAGCTAGAAAACTCACTGCAGCCACTCGCGGCGGCCGCGCCGGGCAACGGGTCCCGGACGTCATTGAGGAGAACGCCCATGAACATTCGATCGACAACCCATCATGTGATCTGCCTGACCATGTTGTCTGTGAACGCGTTGAGTGGCCAGCCGGCTGCGGCAAGGGATTGGCAGGAAAGGCTCCTGTTCGAGCCGTCGAAGGCGCAACAGCAACAGGAGCGGCGGGGCCGCGTGTACATCTACGACGGGGTGCACGAGACTGCAGTGGATCGCGCGCTCGACGAGCAATACGGGCGCATCCAAAGCATGATGTTTGTCGGTGTCCGGCATACCGCCGAAGATGGCGAGGAGTATGCCGACAGCGATTGCGACTGAATGGCATCGGGACCGGTCGCGGGTCGGGCACCGTACCTGCGTTGCGAGGTGGCACCCGCCACGACTCGGGTGGCGTTTTCAGTATCCCACGCGGTGCTGTCGGGTACTCCGCGCGGCCGTACCCTGTGCCGGTCAGTTCGACGCCGTCTGTTGCATCGCCCGGTATTCCGCCTCGAAGAAGAACTCGCGCTCGCCGAACGCCGGCCGCAGCTGGTCCAGCCAGGTCGCCTGTTCGTCGTAGTGGGCGAAGAACGGGCGCTGTACCCAGTCGGGGTTGCGACCCTGCAGGAAGCGCAGCACGAACACCTTTTCACCGTGGATTTCGGTGATGCCCTGGATCTCGACCTTGCCGGGGCCGGCACTCATGCTGGGGCCCCGCGCGGTACGGCCGAGTCCGGAGACGTGCTGCAACGCGTCGCGGTAGATCCGCCAGGCCTTCGCCAGCGGTACCTCGAAATAGTGGCGCGCGCCGGTGTCGCGCTCGACGAACATGTAATAGGGCACTATGCCGAGGCGCACCTGGGTGTTCCAGGTCGCTGCCCAGTCGGTCGCGCTGTCGTTGATGTGCGCGAGCAACGGCCCCTGGCTGCGAATCTCGGCACCGGTGTCGCGCAGGCGACGGATCGCCTCCCGGGCGATCGCGGTATCCATCTCGTGCGCATGGTTGTAGTGCGCCATGATTGCGACGTGCTTCCCGGCGTCGACCAGGCGCCCGAGCATCCTTACGAGGTCGTCGGCGTCGTTGTCGCTGACGAAGCGGTGTGGCCAGAAGGTCAGCGCCTTGGTCCCGATTCGGACCGTCTGCACGTGCTCGAACCGTGGCTCGAGCAGCGGCTCCAGATAGGCCGCCAGGTGCTTGGTCTTCATGACCATCGGGTCGCCGCCGGTGATCAGTAGATCGGTGACCTCGGGGTGGGTCTCCAGGTAGTTGTGCAGGCGCGTCGCCTCGGTCGTGGCCATGCGCAGGGCCTTGTCACCGATGAACTGCGCCCAGCGGAAGCAGAAGGTGCAGTAGCTGTGGCAGGTCTGTCCCTGGCTGGGGAAGAACAGCACCGTCTGTCGGTACTTGTGTTGCAGGCCCTCGATGCGTTGGCCTGCACCGTCGTGCGGCACGTTGAGTTGCAGCTGGCCTGCCGGATGCGGATTGAGCTCTGCGCGCAGCTCCTGGGCCAGGGCCTGCTGGCGGTCGCGCGGCACGCCGTCCCGCAGTGCCGTGGCCATGCGGTCGAACGCCTCGGGCTTGAGCATGCCGCGCTGCGGGAAGGTCAGCTGGAAGATCGGGTCATCCGGCACGTTCGACCAGTCGATGAGTTCGTCGATGACATAGCTGTTGACCCTGAACGGCAGCACGGAGGAAACCACCCGCATCTCGAAGCGAACCTGGTCGGGCAGCGCGCCCAGCGGCGCGATCCTGTCGAGGTCGCGCTGGGTGTATACCTTGAAAGGGCGGGCGTCGTCAGGCGCTTCGCCAACGGCGATATCGGCTTGCCACAATGCTGATGTCGGGTTCACGCGAACCTCCTGGGTCGGTCGGGTGCAGCCGGACGGCTGCAGCCAGAATTCTTATTCGAGTCAGAGGCGACGCGCTCGCGGCGCCGATCCCCATTCCGGCGTCGGCCGGCCGGAGTGAATGCCTAAACAGGCGATTGAACATAACAGACAAGTCCACCGAGGGTAAAGCGCACACGGCTGCAACACACTGTTCATAAAAGGAAAACCATGCCTTTTTTGCGGCAGTTCGGGGCCCTCTGCGGGTCTCGGTCGGCGT
The DNA here is from genome assembly GCA_024235395.1 of Chromatiaceae bacterium. Classification (NCBI taxonomy): domain Bacteria; kingdom Pseudomonadati; phylum Pseudomonadota; class Gammaproteobacteria; order Chromatiales; family Chromatiaceae; species Chromatiaceae bacterium. The sequence continues at coordinate 649,232 of JACKMK010000001.1, read as the reverse complement.
TTTCTAGCTCCCGCGATGAAGGTCAGGGGATGCATGGCGCCCAAAGTCAGTGGCAGGATCGATCCGTCGTGAAGACGCCATGGCGGGCACGGCCGCCTAACGCAGCAGCTCGCGGATGTCATCGGTCTCTATCAGGTCAAAACCGCGTGCGCGCAGGCGACCGATCTCGGTGTGGGTATTCGCGGTGTAGGCCACCCATCGCCAGGGGCCTGGCCAAAGGGACTCGGGCGGTGACGGCAGGCGCCTGCGATCGACGAACAGGAACCCCGGTGCCAGCGCCTCGGCCTGTCCGCGTTCAGTCGCGTGCCATGCCGACAACACCCATCCCACCGACAGTCGGTGTACGGCCTGGATGTGCTCCAACAGCGGGTAGTCGAACGAAATCACCGTGCAGCGGCCGCTGATCGGCGCGAGCTCGTCGACCACGATGCGTGCGACGCGCTCGATGCCGAATGCCAGCACGCTGTCTCGTTTGATCTCGACAAAGGCGTGTGCAGCGGGCCACGCGGCGAGCAGTTCGACCAGCGCCGCGAGTCGGGTGATCCGCTGATCGTTGAAGCGTTGTCCAAAACGGTCCGCGTAGCCTGCGGGCAGTTCGAGCAATCGGGCCGCCGGGGTCTCGGTGACCACCAGGTCGCGGCCGGTCGCGGCAAACACCGAGGCATCGTGGCTGAGCAGCGGAATCCCATCGCCGCTGATCTGCACGTCGGTCTCCAGGAAAAGCGCGCCGGCGCCCAGCACGGCACGGTAACCCTCCAGGGAGTTCTCGGGCCAGTGCAGCGGTTCGCCGCGGTGCGCGACCAGCAGGTCTCTCATGGACGGAGCCCGGACAGGTGCATGAATCGGCCTGCGCGACGCGTCAGAACAACGCCAACTGGCCGTCTTTCGCCGGTGCGCGAAACAGGTCGCAGCGCAGCGATGCACCGGCACCGAAATCGAGTCGGCGTGAGGCCACGCGAAAGCGTTGGGCGATCAGGTCGGCGTACACGCCGCGGCCTCGCATCCGGTCACCGAATCGGGCGTCGTTGTCACGTCCGCCACGGGTTTCCTGCACGTGGCGCATCACGCGCTCGGCGGCCTGCGGTCGATGGCGGTGCAGCCAGTCGCGGAACAGCGGGGCCACCTCACGCGGCAGACGCAGCAGAACGTAGTCGGCTGCGTTCGCTCCGGCCTCCCGGGCCGCGCGCAGTATCGCCTCGATCTCGGGTTCGTTGAGGACGGGGATCAGGGGCGCGAGCATCGCACGCACCGGAATGCCCGCGGCGCTCAGTGTCTCGACGACCTGCAGGCGGCGTTGCGGGGCGGCCGCACGCGGTTCGAGGATGCGCGCCAGAGATCGATCGAGCGTGGTAAGTGAGACGGCCACCTCGACCAGTTGCCGGGCCGCGAGTTCGACCAGCAGATCGATGTCGCGTTCGATCATCGCCGACTTGGTCACCAGGATGACCGGATGACGGGTCTCGAGCAGGGTCTCGAGAATCGTGCGCGTGAGCCGGTGGGCGCGCTCGATCGGTTGATAGGCGTCGGTCACCGCGCCGAGCGCGAGCGGCGCGGGCCGGTACCCGGGGGCGGCCAGCTCTTCGCGCAGCAGTGCGACGATGTCTGGCCGGGCGAACAGGCGCGATTCGAAATCGAGCCCCGGCGACAGGTCCAGATAGGCGTGGGTCGGCCGTGCGTAGCAGTACACGCAGCCATGTTCGCAGCCCCGGTAGGGATTGATGGACCGGTCGAACGGAATGTCCGGCGAGGCGTTGTAGCTGATCGCACGGCGGGGCCTGTCGATCGCGACGTCGGTGCGCAGCGGCACGGCCTCTTCCTGCGCCCAGCCATCGTCGAACGGTGCCAAATACTGCACGAAGTAGCGGTTGCGTGGGTTGTCGGCGGCCCCGCGTCCGCGTTGGGAAGGCGGTTTCAACAGGTGTCACCTTGCCGGGCAATGTGGCCGGATGTCGCCACGGGCGGGTCATTTGCCCAGGCGGCTGTCATGAAAACTTTACGCTGCCACGGTAATCCAACCCGGGTCGCATGGGAAGCGAACACCGAGTCGGGTCGAAGACTGTGCCCCAAGCCATTGGACAAAGAAAGGTTTTCCAGGTCGCCCGCAACTACCGCCGAGCCCGACGGTCAAAGCTGGCATGTGAAATGCTTTGCTGTTGGGCAGAGGCAACGACCGCCGGTTTGCAGGTGTTTGGGAGGTTGTCATGAAGGGTTGGTCAGCGGGCCGCGCGATGGCACACGGGATCTCGGAAGACGCACGCGCGCTGCGTACGGCGCGAGGGCTGTGCGACTGCGATCTGCAGCTCCAGAACGCGCTCTATCAGGGGACCGGTGGGGTCAGCGCGAACAACCGCGCAGCCGGTTTTGCCCCCGCCTATCGAAACGAAGCCACGGGTGAGACGGTCATCTCGAGGTTCGCAAACGGTATACCGGCCCCGGTCCACGTGCTTGAAGGGCTGCCGGAGCAGTGGGTGACGCAGCGCGGTGCCGATGGGTGCGTGTGCCGTATCTCCACGAGTGTCATCGCCGGTTTCATGCGTGACGGCATCTTTTACACCCGGGAGGAGGCCGCCCGATTCGTCGCCGAGGTGGCGTCGGAATAACGTCACGCCGGTGCAATCTGCCTTCCGTCGCGCACGCTTTCACCCCAATCCGCTGATCACAAGACACCTTCCCATCCCCGGGAAACGTGAACCAGTTCGCGCTTCGCCGATCCGCTATTGACCGCGGAGAGACGCGGGATTCCACTCGGGTTTGGGAGAATGAATTCGACTAGAATTCATTAGCAAACAGGTATTAGCCGGGTGTTTTGCATTCTGCGAAGTAAGTTCCCGGCGATACCGCGAAGCGCAGGGTAGCGTGGCCGGGGGAGCGATGTACGAGGCGTATTACAAGCTGAGCAGCGATCCTTTTCGATTGCTGCCTGATCCAAGTGTCTGTTATCCCCACCGCAGCTGCGCCAAGGCCTGGGCCTATCTGCGCTACGCGCTCAAGCGCGGCGAGGGCATCGTGGTCGTGACGGGTCCGCCGGGATCGGGCAAGACCACCTTGGCAGAGCGCCTGCTGAACGAGATCAATCCTGCCAAGACGGTCAGCGCCCATCTGGTCGCGAACGATCTGAACGCGACCGACCTGCTCCGCAAGCTCGCCTATTCGCTCGGCCTGGCCGCCGAAGGGCTGGATCGCGCGATGCTGGCGTTTCGCATCGAGCGCTACCTGATCGAACTCGAGCATTCGAGTCGCCGCGCGCTGGTCGTGATCGACGAGGCACAAACGCTGTCGCACCAGTCGCTGGAAGCCGTGCGCCTGCTGACCGACCTGCAGTCGCGTTCGAGGGCGGTGATGCAACTGGTGGTGCTTGGCCAGGACGAACTCGAGGGCGTGCTCAGCGCCCCCGGGATGGAACAGTTCCAGCACCGGGTGATTGCCAGGTGTCAGCTATCGCCGATGGATCTCGAAGAGACCAAGGCCTATATGGAATACCGTCTGGCGCTCGCGCGTTGGCGTGGGGATCCGTCGATCAACGGTCCGGCGGTCAAGGCGATCTTCGAAGAGAGCAGAGGGCTGCCGCGGCACGTGAACAAGATCTGCAGCCGATTGCTGCTGCACGGTAGCAGCGAGGAAAAGCACGCGCTCAGCGATCGCGATGTACGTGCGGTGGTGCGCGATCTGCGCGAGGAATCCCTGGCGCCGCACGAGTCGCCGGCGACGATGGAGCGCAGCGGTTCGAGCGGTGCCTTCGATTCGGTGTACGAACTGGCGCTGGTCCCACCTGCGGATTCCGAGGGTACGGAATTCGGCGGGCAGCCGCGCGGATTCGAGGAACTGAGCCTCGAAGAGCCGGGCATGCAAGCGGAGTCTGCGCACCGGCAGGGCGTGCCACCGTCGTCCTCGGTACAGATGGTGCGCCGCACCTCGGCGTTCGGCGGCGGTGACTACTTCTACCTCCGCAGCGGCCGGCAGAGTCGGCGGCCCTGGCGCCGGGTGCGCCGCTTGTTGCGCAGTGTGAGCGGCCCGGTGCGACAGGCGGTGAGGGGTGTGGCCGCCGGTGCCATGCATTCGATGCGCGCCGCCCGACATCTTTACCACAGGCTGTTGCGAGGTTCGCGTGCCTGGGTCGCCGATGGGCGCTCGTGGCTTGCGGATGAAGGACAAGAGCGGTCGTCCTGGCACAAGGCCGCGGCACAGATCGGCATGCATCGCGCGCAGCTGGGTGGACTAGCGGCGTTGGCTATCGCAGCGTTTTCCGCGTATCTCTGGTTCGGTGACGATGCGTCGGTTGCCACGCCGAGTGAGCCGATCGTGGTTCAGAGCCCGCCACCCGAACCGGTGTTCTCCGACGCGGGGGAGTTGCCCGACGGTCGATTGGTGCTCGGCGAGGCGACGGGTTTTCTGCAGGCAATGGATGGTGATCTGCGCGCGGACGATGCAGTGGGCGCCGGTGAACATGCAGCGGCGGTGGGAGTCGATCGGCATGTCACCGATACGCTGTTGAATCGCCTGGCACCTGCAGTCGCCAACGATCTCATCAGTGGCGTCTCACAGAGCAGGACGACACTCGCGTTATGGACACTTGCGCGGCACACTGCAACGATCGCTGCCGATGGCCAGACCTTGCAGCCGGACAGGCCGGAGGGGGCTGGTATGACCGGTGGCGCTGGAACGGCGGATGCTGCGCGCTCGTCCGACACGGGTCCGGGCGACATCTCCCGCGCGGACGCGGCTTCGGCTGAAGACGACGCGTTTTCGCGTATCGCGATGGTGTTCGAGCAGCGACCACCGTTCGCGGGCTATGTGAGGACGATGCCGGCGCCGAGCGACGAGCGGTCATCTGCGAATCCGGACGTTGCGGCCGCGCGGGTGGTGGAGTCTGACGGACAGGCGTCGGTTGCGGAACAGCAGCCGGCCGACGGTGCCGACGTGGAGGTCGACGCAGTGAACGACATGCAGGTTGCGAGTTTACCGGTCGCGATGCTTGACGCTTCGCCCCGGGGTTCGCAGGTCGCAGGTCCGCCGGTACCGGGTGCGCAGCCGGTGCTGCCGTCCCCCACTGAAGAGGTCGATCGCTATCTCGCGCTCGGAAAAAGGGCGCTGGCGCAGAATCGGCTTTTGTTGCCCCCCGAGCACAGTGCCCACGCCTATTTCCAGCGGGTGTTGGATATCGATGCGGACAATGCGGCGGCACGCAAAGGGGTGGAGCGTATCGTGGATCGCTATGGCAACCTGGCCCGCGATGCACTCGCCGAGCAGGATTTCGACAAGGCGAATCTGTACGTGGAACGTGCTTTGCGGGTCGATGCCGACGACCGCGCCACGCTGGCGCTGCGCGACGAGATCGCGCACACCGTCGAGGAACTCGAACAGGCACGGCTGCGCGAGGCCGAACTGGCACGCATGGCGGCCGAAATCCCGGAGCCGGAACCACCGGTCGAACCGCCGAAAAGGCCCCAGCTCAGCGCATTTCAGCGTCTGATGGGGCTGGTGAACGGGCGCGAACTGGAGCGCTGACCACCGCAACCGAGGACCCGCAGCGGCGGGTCCCGGTTGTTTAACGCGTGGCGGCGCAGCCCGCAGTCATCAAGATTTTCCGGAAGCCCCGGCCGTCATCACGTCCAGCATCTGCTGGTTCACCTTGATTGCGGTCTCGACGACTTCCTGTGGCAGCAGCCTGCTGTTGATGAGCATGTCGAGGTTCAGCATCATCAGCCATAGCTTGCCGTTGGCGTCTTCGACCATCGAGATGCGGCACGGCATGTAGCTGGAGAACACCGGGTCGGCGATCACCATCAATCGCGCATCCAGCGGGTTGCAGAACTGGTAGATCGACAGGTGCGGCATCTGCACGTCCTGCTTGGCGAGGAATTGCGAAACCTTCTGCTGGGCGACCTTCTTCAGTTCGATCTCTTCCGCCTTGGCGAGCATGGCCGCTTCTGCCTGCTCGACGGTGACGCCGTCATCGAGTGCCATGCGTACCACGGTCTGTGCAATCTCGGTGATCTGGATGCTGTCGCTCAGGTCGCTCGGCGTTCGTGCCAGGCGGGTGCGGTACTGTGGTGCGTTGAAGGTGTAACCTTCGAGGATCTTGGTGTCATCAAGGGTCGACAGGTAGGCGGCCAGATTGATGAAGTCGTTGTCGGCGTAGTCTTCGAACGTATCGTCTTCCTTGTCGTTGGCGTGAATGCGGTGGCGTTCCTTGAAGCCACGCATCGACGTATAGAGGTACTCCGGATGTTGCCCGGCGAGTGGCGGCGCCTCCTTGCTCGGTTTGCCGTAGCCGTCCCGGTTGTGGCAGTTTTTGCAGTCACTGCTGTAGATCTCTTCGCCGGCGTCCGCGTCACCCACCATTGAACGGATGTTGAACGTCGCATCGGAGCTGAGATCGAGAGACGCCAGATAGGCCGCGACGTCTTCGAAATCGCGTTCGGTGAACTTGTCCAGCTGTGCGGTGCGCACCATCAGCGGGTAGACGCGGTTCCCGGCAACATAGTCTTTCATCGCCTTGATGATGTAGTCGCGCGGCAATCCGGCGATGCGCGGCGAGAGCTTGCCGGAGGCCCCCTGGCCGTGTGCACCGTGGCACAGCGCACAACTCTTGTTGATCTCCTGGCCATTGGCCAAATCGGCCGCCCACGGCTGAGCGGTCGCCGCCATCAGGGTGGCGGCGAACATGGTTTTCTTAAGCATCCTGGTTCCTCATCATTATTTTTCGAAACTCCCACACTACGCCGGGAGTGCGAACGCGGGTCGTCGCGGCGCCAATATTACTTCGCGCCGCGGCGCAGAATCATAATCTACGGCAAGTTCGGTGCTCAGTCTGGTGCGGCCGCCTGGTTCTGTCGCGTCAGTCGTTCCGCAAGTGCTTCGGTCAGCTGCCGCGCTACCTTGTCGACTGCATCGGGCATTGGGAGCGTCGTGCCCAGCTGCGCGATCGAGATGCCATAAAGTTCGACGTTGCGCGGCCGGACACCGAGTGCATCGGCCAGCTCGATCGTCTGCGCGAGGTCCAGTACGTGACTGGTGAAGCCGGGTGGGGGTGAGAGGGTGTCGAACCGGTCGATGCGGACGATCCGTCCCGGCGGAACGGCCTCCGAGACGATTGCATCGATCAGCAGCAGATGGTCGACATGTTCCATCCAGTTGATCAGTGCGGCGCCGGGGCGATCCAGGGTCACCAGGTCGACGGTCGCGGGCACCCGACCGGCGAGCCCATCCACGACCTGCCACCCGACCCGATCGTCACCGAACGGCGAGCCGATCCCGATCACGCGGATCATGCGCGGTGCAGATCGAGACGCAGGAAGTGAGTGGCGCAGGAGATGCAGGGATCGTAGTTGCGGATCACCGTCTCGGCGCGCAGGCGCAAGGCGTCGCTCGGCTGATCGAGGCCGAAATGCTGTAGGCTGCGGTGCAGGTCGGCCTCAATGCGTGCTTGATTCTGACTGGTCGGTGGCACGATGCGCGCGCTGCGAACGACGCCGTGCTCGTCGAGTGAATAGTGATGCCACAGCAGGCCACGCGGCGCCTCTGTGGCGCCGTATCCGTCGCCCGCGCGCGGTTCGACATCCAGGTGGGGCGATTCCGGGGCACGATACTGCTCCAGCAGGCGGGTCGCTTCGCCGAGCGCGATGTGGATCTCCAGTGCGCGCGCGAAAAGGCTGTGAAACATGTTGCCACTCGGCAGTTGTATGCCGCTGAGTCCCAGCAGTCGCCGGCTGTCGTCCGGCAGGCGGTCGAGATTGAGGTTCAGGCGCGCCAGCGGACCGACCAGGTAGGCCTCGCCGCGCAGCAGCGAAAACAGCGCGGTCGACTGTGGCCGGTGTTCCTCGGCGAAGTGTTGCGCGTATTCGTCGGCGGCGATGTCGAGTCCCTGGTCGGAGACGATGCGCCCCTCGGTGAGTGGGTAGTCTGTGGGATGGCGCAGCGCTACATTGACGAACGCCTGTTGGTCGTCCGGGACCGGCAACTCGGCCGCCCACATCACCAGCGCCTCTGCCAGTGGCCGCGCGGCATGCAGGCGCTCGAGCAGACCCTCCACCGCGGCGCGATCAGGCGCGCGGAAGAAGCCGCCGACACAGGCGCCTACCGGGTGTACCGAACGACCGCCGAGCAGGCGGATCAGGTCGTTGCCGAGTCCCTGCAGCTTCAGTCCGCGGCGGACCACATCGCCGTGATCACCTGCCATGCCGACCACGCTGTCGTAGCCGAGGAAATCAGGTGCCGCCAGTAGGTGGATGTGCAACGAATGGCTCTGCAGCCATTCACCGCAGTAGAACAGACGGCGCATGTCACGCACCCAGGCGCTCGGCCGGATGTCGAAGGCCGCCTCGAGCGCCTGGACGGCGCTCATCTGGTACGCGATCGGGCAGATCCCGCAGATCCTTGCGACGATATCGAGCACCTCGTGATGGCGCCGGCCCTCGAGAAACTTTTCGAAGTAACGCGGTGGCTCGAAGATGTCCAACGCCAGCTCCTCGATCCGGCCCTGCTCGATCCGCAGGCGCAGCGAACCTTCGCCCTCGACGCGGGTCAGGGCGGGGACGTGAATCGAGACCTTGCGTTCAGTCATCGGCGAATCCGGGGCGATAGTGCCGCAGCCCGGCGGTGTTGAATGCCGGTGCCTGGCTGTTGATGAACAGAAAGCGACGCGCGATGTCCGCCGGTGGCAGCCCCAGGCCTTCGAGGCGCCGACTCAACGCCTCGGTGTTGGGCGACTCGGCGGGCCCGAAACAGGCATAGCAATCGCGCCCGAAACGCGGGCACAATGCGCCACAGCCGGTTCGCGTCACCGGACCCATGCACGGTCTGCCCTCGGTGACCATCACGCATACGGTCTGCTGGCGTTTGCACTCCATGCAGACCTTGTCGCGTTGTTCGAGGGGCGCGATCCCAAACAGCAGCTGGCGCACGGCGCCGAGAACCTGGGCGCCGTTCACCGGACATCCCCACAGTTCGAGGTCCACCTTGACGTGCGCGCCGACCGGTTCGGCCTGGTCGAGCGTATGGATATAAGCGGGCTGCGCATACACCGCGTGCTTCCACGGCTCGTTGGATTGATCGAGATTGCGCAGGGCCTGCAGGCCGCCGGCGGTGGCGCAGGCACCCAGGGTCACCAGATAACTGCTGGCTGCGCGCACCCGCTGAATGCGGGTGAGCTCCTCGGACGTCGAGATGCTGCCCTCGACGAACGCGATATCGACCTGCGCGTACTCGTTGGCCACGCCGGCCTCCAGGAAGTGCCGGATCTCGACCAGTTCGGCGAGTCGCAAAAGGTCCTCGCCGGCATTCAGGAACGCCAGCTGGCAGCCGTCGCACGACGAGAACTTGTGGACCGCAATGCTCGGTTTGGACATCTTCAGAATCCCCGTGTGCCGAGTAGTTCGCGGACTGCAGGCCACGCGAAAACCGGACCATCGCGGCAGACGAACTGGCCACCGAATTGGCAGTGGCCGCAATGGCCGACAGCGCACTGCATATTGCGTTCCATGCTGAGGTGGATGTGATCGACGGCGACACCGCGCGCATGCAGTCCATTGGCCGCAGCCCGCATCATGGGCTCCGGGCCGCACAGCATCGCGCAAGTTTCGGCGGAGATGTTGACCTGGTCGAACAGGGCGGTTACCAACCCTACGTGGCCCTTCCAACCCGGTGAGGCGACGTCGGCGGCGAGCAACACCCGCACGTTCGGGAGCTGCGACCAGGTCTCGTATTGGCCCCGCCAGATCAGATCGTCGGTGTGCTTGACGCCCTGCAGGATGCTCAGGCGACCGTATTGCGTACGGCGCTCCAGGATGTATTGGATGATCGACACCGACGGCGCGCAGCCCAGGCCGCCGGTCACCACGATCACATCGCGCCCCTGCGCCTCTCGCATCGGCCAGCCGCGCCCGTAGGGTCCGCGCAGACCGATGCGATCGCCGATCCTCAGGTGCTGCAACCCCCTGGTGACGCGTCCCAGCGCACGGATCGTGTGGGTCAACACGCCATTGCCGTCGCCGACGATCGAGATCGGCACCTCGCCGGCGCCATACAGGTACAGCATGTTGAACTGACCGGGCGCAGAGCTGTAAGGCTGCCCGTCGGTCAGGCGCAACTGCAGGCTGAAGGTGTTTGGTGACTCGTCGGTACGCCCCACCACTTCGGCCTCACGAGGAAGATAACAGTTCACGCGAGGTCTCCCGATGGCGTCGTGCAGATCGCGGCGATCTCCGCCGTCAGGTCGATACCGACCGGGCACCAGGTGATGCAGCGGCCGCAACCGACGCAGCCGCTGCGCCCGTATTGGTCATGCCAGCTACCCAGTTTGTGGGTCAGCCATTGCCGATACCGGTGTTGCGTCGTCGACCGCACGACGAATCCATGCAGGTAGCTGTGGTCCAGGCTGAAGCACGAGTCCCACTCGCGCAGGTGGTGGCTCGACGTGCCGTCCAGCACCGGTGCGTCCTGTTCGGCATGACAGAAACAGGTCGGGCAGACGCTGGTGCAGTTGCCGCACGCCAGGCAGCGCGCCGCAACGTCGTCCCAACGCGGATGATCGAGACGTTTGAGCAGACCGTCGCGCAGGTTGCGGGCCGGCAGCCGGCGGAACTGGCGGCGTGCGGCCTCGTCCGTCTCGTGTTCGGCGAGCGTCCGCTGGTCGGCTGACGCGTCGTGCAACGGCAGCTTGGCGGCTATCGCCTGCCCGCGATCGCTGCCGGTTTCGATCAGGTAGCCATCGTCGAGTTCGCTCAGCGCGAGATCGAATCCCCGTTCGGCGCGCGGCCCGTCGCCGGTCGAGGCACAAAAGCAGGTGTCGGCGGGATAGGCGCAATGCACCGCGACGATGAACAGGCCTTCCCGCCGTGCGGCGTAGTAGGGGTCGTGGATGGTTTCCAGAAAGTGGCGATCCTGGAGGCTCAGTGCGGCGATGTCGCAGGCGCGCGCACCGATCACCGCGAGTGGCTGCTGCTCGGCTGGAGGGGCCGCGAATGACAGCGCTCCCTGTGCATCGCGGGATACTTCCCAGAGCACCTCGCGTGCACCAAAGAGGTACGGTTTCAGCGCCTGCGGACCGGTGGCCCATGCAAAGCAGCGCGCCGATTCGACACGCGTCAGGCGATAGTGACCGGGTGCCTGGTCATCGGTCCAGCCGGCCGGGAGTTGCGCTGCGCCAGCGAGGTCGCGGTACTGGACTGCACCATTTTCGACCGTCGGTCCGACCACACGGTACCCGGCTTGCCTGAGTGCCTCGAGCAGTACATCGAATGCCTGCCGCGGAAGAAAACGAACATCTTGCATGCTGCGTGGGGTTGCGGATTACCTCGTTAACAGCGTAGTAGATAGCCGGGCCGTCGACAGCGGCAATTCGTTCGATAGTTGACCCGGGTGGCCCGGACCGCGCGCGCCGCCTGCACCGCGTCGTGCCTGTCTGCATCAACAAACCTGCGGGCTGGCACCCGCTAGCCTCAGGGGCGTTGCAGTCTGTTGTAGTCGAACAGCGCAGATGCGACCGGGTCGAGAGCGCGCCACGCGGCATGCATCGCATCGCTGGTCTGCCAGAAGGCGGGGTGGTCGCGGCTCACGCCGAAGCGGCCCACCAACGTCGCGTAGTCGTCCACCGAACGCAGTTCACCGACGGCCCTGGCAAAGTCGCCCACTGCGTCCCGATCGACCAGGAACACCGCATTGACATATGCCAGCGCCGCACCGCGCGCGACCGTGAGCGTGTCCTCTTCGGGGATACGCCAATACGACTCGGCCAGAAGGTGGGATACGCTGCTGTAACTGCGGTTGACCAGCAGCGAATACAGCTGCACGTCATTGCCGTCTCGTATACCGAGCAGTGAGGCCTCGGGCATCAACGAGGCCGGCAGTCCGCGAACCGCGCCCAGCGCCGCGAGTCCAGATGCATGCGGGTCATCGGACGCGATCAGTGCATCATCGGCCAGTGCGGTCGCCAGGCGACGTTGCAGCAGCGCGAACAACTCCTGTTTCGGATTATCGCTGCGGTAGTCGATCGTACTGGACACCCGTGGGTTGAAGTGTTCGCCGAAGATGTAGTCGCGTTCCCCGCTGTTCTTCGTGCGGTACCAGCGGTTGCGTTCGCGGACGCGCACGGCCTCCGGCAACAGGCCGAGAAAATTCGCCTCGCCCTCCATGCGCAGAAAGTCCATGTACAGTCGGGTGTTGAGCTGGTGACCGACGTTGCCGTAGACATCGAAACCGGCCACCAGCAGGTAGTGGATGCGCTCGAGCAGCGTGTATCCAATGATCCATGCGCTGTCAGGGTCGCTGCCGACCAGGCCGCGCAACACCGTGGCGCTGTCGAAGTGACGGAATATCGTGAGCGCCGCATTCGGGTTCGTGCCATCGCCGTCCCAGACCAGTCGTGTGTCGACCGGGCGCGCACCGTCCAACTCGTCCTCCAACCACTGCGCCTTGGACTGCAGATAGCGTTTCTGCAGTGCTTCGTATTTGAGCCAGTTGATCAGTCCCGCGGCGTTGCTTTCCTCTTCTGCGGGCAGGCGCAGGTTCATGGTCTCGCTGGCGAGAAATTGCCCCTCGGCTTCGATCAGGTGGCTGTCCGGGTCGACGAAGAACACCCAGAAGCGGTCATCGATGACATTCAGCGCGACCTGGCCGCGGCACACGGGCCCCTTGATGAAGCCCATGATCGTGAACTGCGCCTCGTCGAGCAGGAATCGATAGCGCGACTTGACCGGGATCGCCTGAAAGGCGACGAACGGATTGGCGGCGACCTCGGGCGTATAGGCCGGCAATCGGGCGAGCGTGTAGGGCGCATCGATGAACCACTGGCGCCACTTCGTCATCCTGGCGGCGTTCAGCGCATAGGGCATGTGCGTCTTGGCGACCGTCGTCATCGTTACCGGCTGCAGGCGATAGAAGACCCGCGTCACACCCGGGTCGTCGTAGGGGCGGAGGGTCACAACCGGATCGATGCGTGCACCTGGCGGGGTTCGGGAGCGGACGAGGCGGAACCAGTGGCGCGGACGTTCGCCGGGATCGACCTGTTCGTCGAAGTACAGGCTGGCGAGAAACAGGTGCTCATAGAGATAGCGGCTGACAAGTTGCTGTTTGTCGCTGTCACCGTTCAGGAAATGCTCCCAGTCGCGCACATGCTGTGTCACCTCCGCGGGCGTTGCGGCCGGCGGCGCCATCGGGGCACCAGCGGCCAGCCAATCCATCAGGGTGTCGTACTCGGCCTCGGGTAGCGGCGGCAGGCCGAATGGCATGCCGCGCTCGGGCGATGCCTTGGCAAAACCATCGAATGCCCCGATCGTCGGGCATTGGTAGGCTGCATCCAGGTCGGGTTCTGGCAAGGCGTCGCGTTGGGTATTCGCATGCTTCAGTGCCAGCATGCGGGCCATCACGCCGGCCTGCAGATTGGCGCCCGCTGTCGGCCGCCGTTCATTGAGGATCGGGAAGAATCCCTTCTCCCGCCATCCGGCGGTGGTTCGTGCATCATCGAGCAGGCGGGTGGGTTGGGTCGCGAGCAGGCGCGCCCCATCGTAAACGATCTCCTTGCTGGCACCGCGCGCGACACCCGTCGGCGCGCTGAGGTTCACCTGGCAGGGGGCGTCGTAACAGGCATGACAGACGACGCAGCGGTTCGCCATCAGCGGCGCTGCGTTGCGCCAGCGTCGCTGATCCGCGGCGGAGAGCTTCGCGGTCGCCTGGTCGCGTGGCACCGGGGGGCCGAACACACGGTCGATTTCACTTCGTTGCCACACGGCGCAACTGGCGAGCAGCGCACTGGCCAGCGTCAACAAAACGATGCTGCGATTCGTCAAACCGTTCTCCGGCAATGAGGGCGCCGCACCCCGCCCGGGACAATGCGACAGACGGGTGCCAAACTAGCGGCGATCGGGGCGCGCGTCCAGTTGTAAGGGCAGCGCGGGCCGGCCGTCGCCGATGCGCCGTCGAAGACCCGTTGCGCGGGCCCCGCGGGCTTCGGACCTCGGTCACTTCGAACACGCAATCGGCGCGAATGCGCGGTAGACTGTGGTTGTGGTGCCGTGTGTCGCAAGCGACGTCTGCGCGGGACCAACAGGCTGCATGCCGTTGTCCCGGCAGGACGTGAATCATGGATGCCGCAGGTTTCATAACACTGGTCGACCGGCTCGAGGCGTCCGACTGGCGGGCCGTCGGGTGGCGGCCGCTGCGGTTGATCGACGATGCGCGTCTCGAATGGGGATCGGGCCGAGAACCGGACCTGGTCGTCGCCGAACTGCCGGATGAGGCCGTTGCCGCGCCGTTCGACTGGATACGGGCGCACGCCGGGCCACTCCTTGCGGACTTCTACCGCACCCGCCCGCTGACCCAGCGCGGATTCAATCGCCAAGTCGAAGCACTGATCGCCGAGTACGGCGCCGAGGCATTCGCCGCGCGGCCGGGCTCATTGCCGCCGCGTACGCTGTTTGTCGATGACGGGGTGGTGCTCGCCGAGACGTCCGGTGATGCGCGGCACCGCTATGGCGCCTACTGCGAGCTGCCGTCCGGGACGCCGGCCGCGGCGGTCGCCGATCGGGTCGGGCACTGGCTGGCCAGCGGCGAGGCCTACGCGACCTACCTCAGCATGAACGTCTGTCGCTACCGCTGCTGAGCCGGTGCGCCATCGACATCGCGGGCTCAGACGATCATGTGACCGACGAACTTGCTCAGGTCGTCGAGTATGTCACCGCCGCGACGAAAGCCGAGGCCGCACGCCTCGGACACGTGGAACACCCCGGCCTGGTAGTTGTGCCCCGCGGCATCCTGTGCGAACTGCGCGCGTGCCTGATAGATGTCCTTGTGGTGTGCGTAGGGCCCCGGCGACTCACAGGCGATGATGCCGTCGGCGGTCAGTATCGACATGTTCGCGCCCTCGCGGCCGAACAGCTTCTTGCGCACCTGTTCGACCGCGCCTAGCGGCTCGAATCGGGCCTGCAGCAGGTAGGGAGACTCCGGATACATCTCGTGGAGCAGCGGGAGCATGCCCTTGCTCTGGAACAACAGTGCGTAGGCCGGATTCAGGATCCGCGTGCGTCCTCGAGTCGAGGCCTTCGCCAGCAGGCGGGTGAGTTCCAGTTCCTCGGCGGCGATGTCCTCCCACGGATACAGCTTGAACCAGAAGTCCGCCAGTTGCCCGTCGCGATTGAACACACCGTCCTCGGCGCTGAAGCCTGCCTCGTGCAGGTAGCAGAAATCGGTGTAGAACCCTGCCTCGTGGGCGACCTGCTGCAGATAACGCACCGTGCGCTCGTCCTCTGCCTGACCGCCGATACTCGACAGCAGCAGTTTTTCGCCGCGATATCGCGCGGGAAACGTATCGGGGGGGTGATCCAGCGTCACCAGGCGGCGGAAGTGCTCCTGCAGCATTTCGTGCAGGTTGTTGAACTGGCGCGTCTCGTCCATGCCGTTCGCCTTCAGCAGCGCCCATTGCACGATAGAGGTCTCGAACAGGCTGGTCGGTGTGTCGGCATTGAACTCGATCAGCTTGATCGGCAGGCCGTCGAGACCGCCGGCGAGATCGAAACGCCCGTACAGATGCAGGTCGTCGCGCGCCCAGCTTTCCTCGATCAGGCCGACCAGGTTCGAAGGAATGCCGAGTTCGAGGTAACGCTGCTCATCGATCACCCGCTGCGCGGCTTCGACGAACATCGCGTACAGGGTGTTGGCGGCCTCATAGTAGGCCTCGGCCTCCTGCTCGCTGACCTCTACCAGCTGTTCGTCGATATAGCGGCTGCCGTCGCGGTCGGTGTGCCAGGTCATGCCGATCTCGTCGAGCAGCGTGGTGTCGAGCGGTCGGATCGCTCGGGTCGTGATCATCGTTCAGCCACCGAAGGAGCCGAATCCGCCGCTCGTCGAGCGTCCGCTGCTGCTGCCGAAGAAGCCGCTGCGCGGCTGCGAACGGGCGGCGGTCTGGGTGCGCGCAGGTTGGGAGATGGTCGCCGTGGGGCGGCCGCCACCGTAGGTCTGCTGGGTACGCTGGAAGTGACTGTTGGCCGCCAGGCGGTTTGCCAGCATGCCGCCGATCAGCGATCCCGCGGCGGCGGCGACCAGGGTCTCGCCGAGCGACAGGCCGCCGGCCGAGACCTCGGCGGGCTGTGTGAGCCGTGAGGTGCCGGCCTCGACGCGCGCCGCCTCTTCGGCGGCGATCTGCTGCAGTTCCTGTTCGGACAGGAAACGCTCCTGGCCGTCGGGGGTGCGCAGGATCGCCCGGGTCGGCCCGCTGGTGGGGTGCTTTTCGACCAGCCGGTAGGTCTCCGGTTGGCTGCCGGTCTGTTCGATGACGAGGAAATACGGCTGTTCGATGCCGCCGGGCAGTGGCGCGTCGAAGCCGCCCAGGCCGGGTGTCGCGGGCGACTGCTCGCTACAGCCTTGCAGCGCGGCGACCACGCCGACGCCGATGCCGCCGGCGATCGAGTAGGACAGGGCTTTCTTGATATGGCGCATGGCGACTCTCAGCGGAGACTGGACCAGGGGAACGCGGTGGATTTTAAGCGCCGACGGGGTTTCGATCGCACGCATTGCGCGGGGTTGTAGCTGCCGCTGACAAGGGTCGCGTGAATCAGGCATAATTCCGCGCTCAGTGGTGGTCCCGTTGGTCTCCCGCGACAATAGACTGTGAACCCGGTCAGGCCCGGAAGGGAGCAGCCGCAGCAGTTGACTTGTGCGCCGGGAATCGCTGGCGGGACCGCCGCCCTCGATCGCCGCCCGCTTTGCCCACTCCCTGACGCGCCGTGCGGCGATACGCTAGACTGGCCGGACGCTTCCGCCGCATATCGTTGTCCCGATGTCTTATCAGGTACTTGCCCGTAAATGGCGCCCGCGCAACTTCGCCGAGATGGTCGGCCAGGAGCACGTCGTGCGCGCACTGAGCAACGCGCTTCAGCGCGGGCAGTTGCATCATGCGTACCTGTTTACCGGAACGCGCGGGGTGGGCAAGACCACGCTAGCGCGTATCCTGTCCAAATCGCTGAACTGTGAAGCCGGGGTCAGCGCGACGCCCTGCGGCGAATGCAGCATCTGCCGCGAGGTCGACGAGGGCCGCTTCGTCGACCTGCTGGAGGTCGATGCCGCGTCCAAGACCGGCGTCGACGATACCCGTGAACTCCTGGAGAACGTGCCGTATGCACCGGTGCGCGGGCGCTACAAGGTGTACCTGATCGACGAGGTCCACATGTTCTCCGGCCACAGCTTCAACGCGCTGCTGAAGACGCTCGAGGAGCCGCCGCCCCACGTAAAGTTTCTGCTCGCCACCACCGACCCGCAGAAGGTACCGGTCACGGTGCTGTCGCGCTGTCTGCAGTTCAACCTGAAGCGCCTGCCGGTAGAGCAGATAGAGGGGCAGTTCCGGCATATCCTCGACGCCGAACAGATCGCCTACGAGCCGGCGGCGCTGGCGGTGCTGGCACGCGCGGCCGATGGCAGTATGCGCGATGGTCTGAGCCTGCTCGACCAGGCGATCGCATTCGGTGGCGGTGCGGTCAACACCGACGAGGTCAAGGCAATGTTGGGCGTGGTGGCCAGCGAACGCCTGCCCGAGATCGTTGCTGCGGTCGAGCGCGGCGACGCGGCCGCCGTGATGCACGAAGTCGCGGCGCTGGCAGAACACGCGCCGGATTTCGCCGGACTGCTGGGTGCCTTGCTGACCGTGTTGCATCGGATTGCGGTGTTGCAACAGGTGCCGTCTGCGGCGCAACCCGCCTGGGGTGAGGTCGAGCGGCTGCAGGAGCTTGCCGCGCAGATCCCGGCCGAAGATGTCCAGCTGTACTATCAGATCGCTCTGCTGGGTCAGCGTGACCTGCCACTGGCACCGGATGCCCGCGCCGGGTTCGAGATGGTGCTGCTGCGTATGCTGGCGTTCCGCCCGGACAGTGGCGACCCGGTCGTCGAGCGGTCGCAGGCATCGCCTGCGCCACAGCCCCGCGCATCTCGCACGCCGCCATCGCCCCCCGCGGGCGGCGCCTCGTCGCCCGAACGGGAGGCGCCGCGGGCGCCGCCGAGTCAGGCTGCGGAGGTCTCCATCGGAGAGCTGGGCGACTGGCACGGCTTCATCCAACGCCTCGGTCTCAATGGAATGGCGGCACAACTCGCGAACAATTGCGTATTCGACGGCTGGGACGGACGCCAGCTCGCGCTGCGTCTCGATCCGGCCTGTAGCAGCCTGATCGGCAGCCTTGCCGAACGCCGTCTTCAGGAGGCGGTCAGCGCCACATTGGGCACCCCGGTCACGTTGAAGCTGATTGCCGCGACTGCGGAGAGCGAGACACCGGCGCAGCGTGAGGCGCGCGAGCGCTGCGAGCGCCAGGCCGAGACCGAGGCGGAGATCGCGGAGGACCCGCTGGTGCTGGCGATGCAGGACCAGTTCGACGCGGAGATCATTCCGGATTCGATCCGCCGCATTGATTAATCACGGGAGAGGACACAGACGATGAAGGGTCCGATGGGAAACCTGATGCGCCAGGCGCAGAAGATGCAGGAAGACCTGCAGAAGGCACAGCAGGAGCTGGCCAATGCCGAGGTCACCGGCGAGTCCGGTGGGGGTATGGTCAAAGTGACGATGAACGGCCGCCACGAGGTGCGTCGGGTGGAGATAGACGACAGCCTGATGGGTGATGACAAGGAGATGCTCGAAGACCTGGTCGCCGCGGCGTGCAACGATGCCGCGCACCGTATCGATGCGCACACCAAAGAGCGTATGGCCGGCGTCACCGCGGGACTGAACCTGCCGCCCGGCATGAAGCTTCCTTTCTGAGTCGCACACAACGCGATCCGGGACAATGGCGGACAAATCGCTGCTCAACCAGCTGATCGAGGCGCTGCGCTGCCTGCCCGGCGTAGGGCCCAAGTCGGCGCAGCGGATGGCCCTGCACCTGTTGCAGCGTGACCGGGCCGGCGGTGCACGGTTGGCCGCGTTGCTGGCCGAAGCGGTGCAGTCGATCGGGCAGTGCCGGTTGTGCCGCACCCTGACTGAAGACGAGGTCTGCGCCCTGTGTCGCAGCCCGACGCGTGACGACAGCGTGCTGTGCGTGGTCGAAAGCCCGGCGGACGTGATCGCGCTCGAACAGGCGACCGGTTTCGGTGGCCGGTACTTCGTGCTCGGTGGACGTCTGTCACCGTTGGACGGCATCGGCCCGGCGGAACTCGGGATCGAGCAGTTGAAACAGCGTCTCGATGCGCTGAAGCCGACCGAGTTGATCCTCGCGACGACCACCACCGTCGAGGGCGAGGCGACCGCGCATTACATCAGTGAGCTGGCGGCGGCGCGTGGTGTGGCGACCTCGCGGATCGCGCACGGCGTACCGCTCGGCGGTGAACTCGAATACGTCGACGGTGGCACGCTGGCGCATGCATTTGCAGGCCGCCGGCGACTGCCGGCAGAACAATGAAACCGATCACCAGCGAGGCGTCCTGACGGTCCATGAACGATTGTATTTTCTGCAAGATCGCGGCCGGCGACATTCCGGCCGACAAGGTGTTCGAAGACGACGCCGTGGTCGCGTTCCGCGACCTCAACCCCCAGGCACCGAGCCACGTGCTGGTGATTCCGCGGCGCCACATCGCCACCCTCAACGATGTCGGTGCGGACGATGAGGCGACCGTCGGTCGTCTGTACCGCGCGGCGCGCGAGATAGCTGCCGCCGAGGGCTATGCCGAGGCCGGCTATCGCACGGTGATGAACTGCAACGAGGCCGGCGGACAGACGGTGTTTCATATCCACCTGCATCTTCTCGGCGGGCGCATGATGCACTGGCCACCCGGTTGAGCGCCAAGATTCCGTGGTGTAATATCAAGCACTTAGAAAGCTAAATCCGCGGTCGTCGTCGAATTGACGGGGTGCCGACGGGAACTAAAGGGCTGGTAACTGTCTATACTGGAGAGTTGCACCAGCAAGTGCCGAACGATAGAAGTTGAACATCACGCCCGCATTGCCGCGTCTTCACGATCTGCCGGTTCAGCAGGAACGGGCGGTCGTGACGCCCGTGCGCGCGACCCGACCGGCGCCGGATGCCGCCGAGGATGCGTCGCGCCGGCAGACACCGACGGCGCCGCTGCTCGATCCCGAGGAGCGCGAGCGGCTGGCCGCTCGCCACGAATTGGTCGCCAAGCAACAGCCCAACTACTCGCTGCGTGCGAATCGCGCACTGGCTTCGTACGCCCAGGTGGCCGAGGTCGGGGAGCGCAGCGCGCTGCACGATCTGCTGGGATTTGACGGCTACGCATGATGCGCGCGCGCCGCGCGACACATCGATCGTCATTCAACCGGTCCGGTAAATCGTCCATACTTTCTAGTGCATTCGGCTGAGCGCCGCTGGCCGTCGCGCTGAGTCGACACCCGGCCAATGGCAGGGGCGGGCCGCCGTCCACTGCCGCCAGCGACCGTGCTGGCGCGCGCTGCGCAGCGGTTCGTTGCCCTTCAAACTGGAAATGGAAAAGCAGATGTTGTCTCAAGAAACCGGCGAAAAGACCCAGGCGCCCGAAGCGGAGCCGGTCGACCTCGATGACCCGTCGCTGTATCTGAACCGCGAGCTTACCTGGCTGGCTTTCAACCGAAGGGTATTGCACGAGGCGGAGGATGCGCGCAATCCCCTGCTGGAGCGCGTCAAGTTCCTCGCGATCGTCGGCTCCAACCTCGACGAGTTTTTCATGAAGCGCATCGGCGGCCTCAAGCAGCAGCTGGGCGCTGGCATGGTCAAGAAGACCGTCGACGGGCGCACGCCGAAGGAACAGATCAGCGAATGTTACGAGGCGGTGCGCGAACAGGAAAATCTGCAGCGCGAGGTGTTTCAGAAGCTGCGCGGCGAACTGAGCGAGCGGGGCATAGAGATTCTCGGATACGAAGCCCTCGACCGCGACGACGCCGATTTTCTGCGCGCCCACTTCCACGACAATATCTTTCCGCTGATTACTCCGCAGTCGATCGATCCGGCGCACCCGTTTCCGTTCATCTCGAACCTGTCGCTGAACCTGCTGGTGCAGGTCCGCTTCCCTAACCAGGAGGGGCGTACCTCGCTGGCGCGCATCAAGGTGCCGGTCGGTGACAATCTGCCGCGTTTCGTGCAACTGCCGGACCGCAATCACTATGTTCCGGTCGAGCAGGTGCTGCGGGCGAACCTGGACATGCTGCTTCCGGAGATGGATATCGTCAGCGTCTACATGTTCCGGGTCACGCGTAATGCGAACACCGAGCGGAACGAGGAGCATGCCGACGATCTGTTGTCGATGATCGAATCGGAGTTGCGTGACCGGCGTTTCGCGCCGATCGTTCGCCTGCAGGTCCAGGGCGACATGGACGAGACCAGCCGCGGGATGCTGGCCGCGGAACTCGGCCTGAACGAGAACGAGGACGTCTTCAATGCAGGGGGGGACATGCTCGCCATGCGCGACTTGTTTCAACTGGTCGGCATCGGTATCCCTGAACTCCACGACGATCCTTTCCAGCCCATCGACCACCCGTCGCTGACCGAAGGCATCAACATCTTTCACCTGATTCGCGAGCACGGTCCGTTTCTCCTGCAGCATCCGTACGAATCGTTCGGCACCTCGGTCGAGCGATTCCTCAAGGAATCGGCGCTGGACCCGAAGGTGCGCGCGATCAAGATGACCCTGTATCGCACCTCGAGCGATACAAAGGTGATTGATCACCTGGTGCGCGCGGCGCGCAATGGAAAGCAGGTCGCGGTGGTGGTGGAGCTGAAGGCGCGCTTTGACGAGGCGGCGAACATCCGCTGGGCGGCGCGCATGGAAGAGGCGGGCATCCACGTGACCTATGGCGTCGTGGGTCTGAAGACGCACTCAAAGATCGTGCTGGTCGTGCGAAACGACTACAACGGCTTGAAGCGCTATCTGCATATAGGGACCGGCAACTACCACGCCGGCACGGCGCGCCTGTATTCCGACCTGGGAATACTCACCAATGACCAGGACCTCGGACGGGACGCCACCGAACTGTTCAATTACCTCACGACCGGTTACACCCCGGAGCGTTACTATCGCAAGCTGTTGCCGGCCCCGAAGGTGTTGAAGGCAGCGTTGCTGGCCCGCATCGCACGCGAACGCCGACTGCACTCGGCAGAAAAACCAGGTCGTATCCAGTTCAAGATGAATGCGCTGGAAGACGTCGATATCACGCGTGCCCTGTACGAGGCCAGCCGTGACGGCGTTCACGTCGACCTGATCGTGCGCGACACCTGCCGATTCCGTCCGGGCGTCAGTGGATTGTCTGAGAATGCGCGTGTCATCAGCATCGTCGGCCGGTTCCTCGAACACACCCGGATCTATTACTTCCAGAACGGTGGTGACGAGGAGTACTTTATCGGCTCGGCGGATTGCATGAAACGCAACCTGGAGTCACGCGTCGAGGTGGTGACGCCGGTGACCGGCGAGGCGTTGCGTGCGGAACTGCGCTGGATGCTCGACAGTCAGCTGAACGACTACCGCAACGGTTGGGAGATGGGGTCCGACGGCGTCTATACTCGACGCGAACCGCGTACCGAAGCGGAGCAGCTCGGGTCCCAACAGCAGGCGATGGAACGCGCCAAGCAGCGCATCAAGGATGCAACCCGTTACCAGAAAGGCAGGTCGCGCCGTCCGGTCGCCGGGCGCAATCTGCGCTGAGCCGAACGAAGGCCGAAGGCGGTCGGCGCGGTCGACCGCCGATCGGCTTCTGGTGTACAAAGCCACATCGGAAATCCAATCGACTACCTGGATGGCGTTATGAGCGCGGACACGCACCTGCAACTCGAAGACCCGCCGCGGCGACGTGGGCTGCGCGCTAGTCATGTGCTGTGGATTGTCCTGCTGACGATCCTTGTGACGGGTGCGGTGACCTACTGGGTGGTACGTACCTACATCTATGCAAAGGACTTTAAGCCGGTTGAACTGAGCGTCAAGGAACAGCGCACGCTGCAATCCAAACTGCGGGCGCTGGGCTACGACCCCGGGCCTCAGCAGGCCCCGGCGGATAAGGAGACCGACCAGGAATGGTTGCGGCCAGAGCGGTATTCCGAGGTCGGCGCGAAGCACGAAGTGAGTTTCAGCGAGCGCGAGTTGAATGCGATGGTCGCGAACAATCCGGACCTTGCGCGCCGCCTCGCGGTCGATCTCGCGGACGATCTGGTGAGTGCGCGCCTGCTGGTCCCGGTGGATCCCGATTTTCCGCTGCTGGGCGGCAAGACGCTGCGCCTCGCGGCGGGTGTCGAGATGGCCTATCGGGACGCCAAGCCCGTGGTGGTCCTCAAGGGCGTCAGTATCATGGGCATTCCGATTCCCAATTCCTGGCTGGGCGGTCTGAAGAACATCGACCTGATCCGGGAGTTCGGCGACGAACAGGGCTTCTGGAAGGGGTTTGCGGATGGTGTCGAAGACATCCGCGTCGAAGAAGGCCAGCTCAAGGTCAAACTCAAGGAATAAGCGGTTCGTCACCGTGCCGCACACCGGCACCTTCGGCCGCCTGTAAAACACGGAGCTTCATTGTATGGATCCGGAGCGAGATTCCGCCGTCAACCCCGTCCGCAGCGTGCTTGCCGCAGTGGCGTCGGGCCTGGGTATCGTGTTGATCGGTTTCGGCCTGTGGGCGCTCGGCGGTGCGATCTATTTCGCCTGGTCGTTGCTGCGAGAGCCGGACCGGATAGCGTATTTCGCGCGGTATTTCTTCGAGACGACCAAGATCGCACTCTACCTGCCGAGTGGTGGCGAGGGGCTGGCACATTATGTCGCCTGGGTGGCGGTGATCCTGCTGCTGCTGGTGCTTGGCAAACTGGGGTTCTGGGCGGTGGGTGCAGGGGCCGCGCTCATGTCGCCGCGGCTGCGTGGCTGATGGCCTCCACCCGGCGCGGCGGCGCGTGCGGGAAGGAAAAGTTTTTTGTGGTGCTGCCGCTACAGCGGGCATGCGATCCACGCCCCATGAGCCATGCCCCCTGAAGCCGAGCACACGCTGAGCGAAAGCGCCGGCGGTGCGGTCGAGTTCCTGTTGCGCCGCATGCAACGCAACCAGGATTTCCCCGCACTGTCGGAGACCATCCGTACCCTGAACGGTTTGTCGGCGTCGAGCAACAAATCCATCGAGCAGCTGGCGTCCGTGATCGTGCGCGACTATGCGCTGACCAACAAGGTGCTGAAAGTGGTCAATTCGGCCTTCTACGCCGGGTTCGCCGGCAAGGTCGGCACCATCTCGCGCGCGATCGTCGTGCTCGGCATCGAACCGATCCGGGCCTTGGCGGCCTCGCTTATGTTGTTCGAGCACCTGTCCGAGGCAAGCAACGCGGACCGAGTCAAGGCATTGATCGGCAAGAGCATGTTCGGCGCCCTCCTGGCCCGCGAGGCAGCGAGCGATGTCGGCCTTCCGCAGGGTGAAGAGGCCTTCCTGGCGGCGATGTTTCACAATCTCGGTGAGTTGCTGGTGGCCTTCTATCTCGCCGAAGAGGATGCCGCGATTCAGGAGATGGTGGCCGACGGCGAGGTCGCACCGCTACGCGCCCAGCACGAGGTGCTCGGTGTCAGTTTCGAGCAGCTCGGCATGGCGGTCGGTCGTCACTGGAACTTCCCCGACCTGATCACCAACAGCATGAAGCGCATGCCGCCCGGCCAGCTCAGCAAGGCGAAAAACGACGACGAGCTGTTGTGTCGCCTGGCCGGGTTCGCGAGCGAGGTGACGGAACGACTGGCGGTTGGCGACCGGTCGGGCGATCCGTTGATGGATGCCGTACTGTCGCGCTATCAAAAGTGCGTCAAACTCGAGGCGGCCAGTTTCGACGACGCGGTCAGTGAGGCGCGCAGTGAGTACCGGATGCTCGCCGAGAGCCTCGCGACTCCGGAGCGTGCGCCGGGTGCGATCCGCGCGCTCGCCGGCCTGAAGCCGCCAGAACAGGCGGCCGACGCAGTCGACGAGGATTTCGCCGACGTCGCGCTGCCCGAAGATCAGTCCACCCAGGCGGACCGCGTGGTTGAGCCGGAACCTATCCTGGTCGAGGGCTTGCAGGAGGCGACCGCGATGCTGTCCGAGGGTGCTGGCCTGAATCAGGTCGCGCAAGTGATGCTCGAGACCTTGTACCGGGCATTCGGCCTACGCAGGGTCGCGCTTTGTCTGCGCGATGTCTCGCGACGGCAATATGTCGGTCGGCTGGGCTTCGGTGGTGATATCGAGGGCTACCTGAACGCCTTGCGTTTCGGCGAGGCCTACGAGCGGGATGTGTTCCACGTCGCGCTGAAGCAGAAGACCGATGTGCATATTGCCGATCTTGCGGTCGGTGGTGCAGGGCACGGGATCCCGGCTTGGTACAGCGCGATCAGTCCCAGTGGCGCCCTGTTGTTCCTGCCGCTGTTGGTGCACGAGCGCCCGGTCGGCTGCATCATCGCCGAGCACGAGCAGGCCAATGGCCTGCGTCTGGAACCCGGCGCCCTGCGATTGGTGCGCGCGTTGCGCAACCAGTTGTCGCTGGGCCTGCAGCTGCGGCGTTCGTCGGGCGGCTGACGCACGCACCAAAATGATCCTTTCGTCTTCGGCGCTGCGTTTTGCTGGTGCGTCGCGCTAGGTCCCCACGGTAGTACAGGGCTCAGCGGCAGGCCCACGCGGGATAGGTTCATGGGTTCGGGCCGGCGGCGTATTTCAACCATATTTCTCAATAAATACATCGATCTCGGCGCGGCCCAGATGGTTGTGTGGCGGCACCGGCGTGGCGTTGCAGCCGACAGGCGGGCCCACCCGGCGGCCGTGCAAGTCGTTATGGCACGCCGGTTGCTCATGCTGATCAGGTATACGAACAACCGACGGCAGCCGGGCCGATGACGATCGACTGGAAGACATACGACGCGGGCGTTTTTTTCGACGAGATGATCAGTACGCCCGGACATCCGCGCACGGTCGCCCGGCACCTGGCCGCTTTTCTGAAATCACTCAGCACCGAAGAGGTCAAGGCGCGCCAGCAGTCGGCGGACGCCGCGATCGTCGACATGGGGATCACCTTCACGGTCTACAGCGAAGGCACCAACATCGACCGTGCTTGGCCGTTCGACATCATTCCGCGCGTCATCCCGGGTAAGGAATGGGCGCGCGTGTCCGCCGGCCTCGAACAGCGCGTGCGCGCGCTCAATCTGTTCATCGACGACCTGTACGGTGAGCAGAAGATCGTGAAAGACGGGGTCTTTCCGGCCGAGCTGTTGGCGCATTCCAAGAACTTCCGGCACGAGGTGCGGGGTGTGAAACCACCGCACGGTGTCTGGGCACACATCTGCGGCTCGGACCTGATCCGCGACGAGCGAGGCCGTTTCCACGTGCTCGAAGACAACCTGCGTGTACCGTCCGGTGTCTCGTACATGCTGGAAAACCGTGTCCTGACCAAGCGCGTGTTCGGCGAGTTGTTCGAGGACGCGAGCATACTGCCGGTCGCTGACTACCCCGCGCAGCTGTTCGATATGCTGGCCGCGATCTCGCCGCGTCCGCTGGACTTTCCCGAGGTCGTCGTGTTGACACCGGGGATCTACAACTCGGCGTATTTCGAGCACGCGTTCCTGGCGCAGCAGATGGGTGCGGAGCTGGTGGAAGGCGCGGACCTGGTGGTCGCCGACGACGACTGCGTCTACATGCGCACGATCGACGGCCTGCAGCGGGTGGATGTGATCTACCGACGCGTGGACGACCTGTTTCTCGACCCGGAGGTCTTCAATCCCGACTCCGCGCTCGGCGTTCCGGGATTGATGCGCGCCTGGCGCAAGGGCAATGTCGGCATCGCCAATGCACCGGGCGCCGGCGTGGCGGACGACAAGGTGGTGTATGCCTTCGTGCCGCAGATCATCCGTTACTACCTCGACCAGGATGCGATCATTCCCAACGTCGAGACCTATGTCTGCCTGTACGATGAACAGCGCGCCTACGTCCTCGACAACCTCGACAAGCTGGTCGTCAAACCGGCCAACGAGTCGGGTGGCTATGGGATGTTGATCGGCCCGAAGGCGACCAAGAAGGAACGCCGCGAGTTCGCCGGCCTGATTCGTGACGATCCGCGAAACTACATTGCCCAGCCGCTGATCCCACTGTCCACGGTACCTACGCTGGTCGATGATCACGTTGAGCCGCGACACGTCGATCTGCGGCCGTTTACACTGCAGGCGTCTGGTGTCTACGTGACACCCGGCGGTCTCACCCGGGTCGCTCTGCGCAAGGGTTCGACCGTGGTCAATTCCTCGCAGGGCGGCGGCAGCAAGGATACCTGGATACTGCAGGCGGAGGGCACCTGATGCTGTCGCGCGTCGCGGAACGGCTGTATTGGATGGGGCGCTACCTCGAACGCGTCGAGAGTACCGCGCGCCTGGTCAGCGCCTACACCAACCAGATCCTCGACCTGCCGAAGGGTGTCGATCCCGGATGGCAACAACTGGTCGGTATCAACGGGTCGAATGCGATCTTCGAAGGCCATTACCAGAACTACGACGAGCGTAACACCGTCAAGTTTCTGCTCGCCGACGAGTTCAATCCCGGTTCGATCATCAGTGGGCTGAACGCGGCACGCGAGAACGTGCGCACCACGCGCGACGTCCTGCCTACCGAGGCGTGGGATCACACCAACGAGTTGTACCTGTACTGCCGCGAGCATGCCGCCAACGGGGTGCTGCGCAAGCACAGGTTCACCTTTCTCAAGCAGGTCGTGATCCGGTGCCAGCAGATCACCGGGCTTCTGACGGGCACCATGAGCCACGATCAGCCCTGCAATTTCGTCCGGCTTGGGCGCAATCTCGAGCGGGGCGACATGACCACGCGGATCGTCGACAGCGCAGTGACCTTGTTGATGCCGCGTATCGAGGCACCGGCACCCTACGACAGCCTGTTGTGGGTGAACGTGTTAAAATCCCTGTCCGCGTTCCAGATGTATCGTCAGCATGTGCGCAGTCGCGTGGTGGGTACCGACGTGCTGCGGTATCTGCTGCAGGATCTCCACTTCCCACGCGCGCTCGGGTTCACGCTGGCACGGGTCGAGAGCTTTTTCCATCGACTGCCGCGCGCCGAAGGCCCGCTGAATCTCCTCGCCGACCTGCAGCAGCAGGTGCACGATGTACGCCTGGATATGCTCGATCTGGACTCGATGCACGCCCTGATCGACCAGATCCAGGCTGAACTGAACGTGCTTCACGACCAGATCAGCACCACCTGGTTCAATCTCGAGACCGCGCACCAGGCGTAACGCCGGTCGACCCCATCCTGCGATATGATCGAGCCACCCGCCGATGCCGTTGGCAGTTACAGGGGAATTGCATGGCCATCCGTGTCGCCATTGACCATAAAACCACTTATCACTTCGACCGGCCGGTCTCCCTGTCGCCTCACCTGATCCGGCTGCGTCCGGCTCCGCATGCGCGCACGCCGATCCACGACTATCAACTGACGATCGAGCCGGCCGAGCATCGCCTGTACTGGCAGCAGGACCCCTTCGGCAACTTCGTCGCACGCGCGGTTTTCCCGGAGAAGGCCGAACTGTTCGGCGTACACGTACGATTGGTCGCCGACATGACGGTGATCAATCCGTTCGACTTCTTTGTCGAGAAATACGCCGAAGACTATCCGTTTCGCTACGACGCCTTGCTGCGCAAGGAGCTCGAGCCGTATTTCGAGCTCAGCGAAAACGGTCCACGCCTCCTGCGCTGGGTGGCCGGCGTCGATCGCAGCACGTGTCGCATCCAGGACTTTCTGGTCAATCTCAACCAGCAGCTGCAGCATGCGATCGACTACACGATCCGCCTCGACCCAGGCATCCAGACCTGCGAGGAGACGTTGGACAAGGCGCTGGGATCGTGCCGTGACACCGGTTGGCTCCTGGTCCAGATCCTGCGCCATCTGGGTCTCGCGGCGCGTTTCGTCTCAGGCTATCTGGTGCAGCTGACCGCGGATGTGAAGGCACTCGATGGCCCTTCGGGTCCGGAGCAGGACTTCACCGACCTGCATGCCTGGGCCGAGGTCTACGTCCCCGGTGCCGGCTGGCTCGGTCTCGATCCGACCTCGGGACTGTTTGCCGGCGAAGGGCATATCCCGCTGGCGTGCACGCCCGACCCGGTCAGTGCGGCGGCGATCACCGGGTTTACCGACAAATGCGAGGTCAGTTTCGACTATCTGAACCAGGTCACCCGCGTCCATGAGGATCCGCGCGTCACCAAGCCCTACACCGAGGAGCAATGGCAGGCGATCCGCGGCCTGGGTCGCGAGGTCGACGGGCAACTGCGGGCCCTCGATGTACGCCTCACGATGGGTGGTGAGCCGACCTTCGTCTCTATCGACGACATGCAGGGTGCCGAGTGGAATACCGAGGCGCTGGGCCGGCACAAGCGTGAACGCGCCGGCGTGCTGCTCCGACGGCTCGGCGATGCGTTCGCCCGCGACGGCCTGCTGCACTATGGCCAGGGCAAGTGGTATCCGGGGGAACCGTTGCCACGCTGGGCATTGGGTTGTTTCTGGCGCACCGATGGCGTGCCGCTGTGGCGCGACGTCGGGCTGCTGGCCGATGAACGTCGGCACTATGGTGTCACCATAGAAAAGGCCCGACAGTTCGGCGAACGGCTGACGGCGCGGCTCGGAGTGCGCAGCGCGCACCTGGTCGCCGGCTACGAAAACTGGATCTACTACCTGTGGCGTGAGGCCCGCCAGCCGGTCGAGCTGGACAGTGTTGCGATCCCCTGGGCACCGCAGTTCCGCGACGACCTGAGCCTCGCGTTGGCACACGGCCTCGAGCGGCCGGTCGGTTTCGCGCTGCCGCTGCTCTGGGACTGGCAGCAGAGCGGCTGGCGCAGTGGTGCCTGGGAGTTTCCGAACGGGCGTCTGCAGCTGATGCCGGGCGGCTCGCCGATGGGGCTGCGGCTGCCGGTCGCGGAACTGCCGTGGGTCGGCGAGGTCGAGCACGAGGAGGTCATAGCGCCGTCGCCCTGGTACCCCGGCGGCCCCGGTGCGGCCCCGGCCGAAACCCCGCCTCCGATGGCGGCCGACGCGCGACCCGAAGTGGTGCGTCGCCGCTGGCGGTCGTGGGGAGGTGTGCCGCACACCGCCCTCTGTCTGCAACCCCGCGACGGTCGTCTGCACGCCTTCCTGCCGCCATGCGAGTACCTGGAGCACTATGCGACATTGCTCGTGGCGGTCGAGGATACCGCCGCCGAGCTGGACCTGCCGGTGGTGATCGAGGGCTACGAACCGCCGCGCGATGCCCGCCTGAACTTCCTCAAGGTGACCCCCGACCCGGGGGTGATCGAGGTCAACATCCACCCGGCGGCAACCTGGGATGAACTCGAACACAACACCGTGACCCTGTACGAGGAGGCACGTCAGGCACGGCTCGGTACCGAGAAGTTCATGCTGGACGGACGGCACACCGGCACCGGTGGCGGCAACCATGTGACCCTCGGCGCGGCGGCCGCGATCGACAGCCCGTTTCTGCGTCGTCCGGACCTGTTGCGGTCGCTGTTGACCTATTGGCAGCATCACCCGGCACTGTCGTACCTGTTCTCCGGGCTGTTCATCGGTTTCACCTCGCAGGCGCCGCGCGCCGACGAGCGGGGCTCGCGACCGCTGCGCGAGTTCGAACGCAGCCTCGGTGAGATCGAACGTGGGTCGACACCTGCCGTCGTCGACCGTGCCTTGCGCAGCTTTCTCGCCGATGTTACGGGCAACACCCACCGTGCGGAGTTCTGTATCGACAAACTGGCGTCGGCCGACTCGGCCAGTGGCCGCCAGGGTCTGCTCGAGTTTCGTGCGTTCGAGATGCCGCCACATGCGCGCATGAGTCTGGCGCAGATGCTGTTGTTGCGTGCCCTGGTGGCGCGTTTCTGGCGCCAGCCCTATCGTCACGCACTGGTGCCTTGGGGCACCGCGTTGGACGATCGATTCATGCTGCCCCATTACGTGTGGAGCGATTTCGCCGCGGTGATCGACGACCTGAACGACGCCGGCTATGCGTTCGACCTCGCCTGGTACGCGGCTTTTCTGGAATTCCGCTTTCCGGTCTACGGGCGGGTCGAGTACGACGGCGTCGAGATCGAACTGCGTATGGCCCTGGAACCTTGGCAGGTGCTTGAGGAAGAGACGGCCACGCAGCGCCAGGCGCGGGTCGTCGATTCAGCCGTCGAGCGCCTGCAGATCGTCTGTCGTGGTCTCGATCCGGCGCGCCACCTGGTCACCTGCAACGGCCGACGGGTGCCGCTGCAGGCAACCGGGACGCCAGGCGAGTTCGTCGCGGGCGTACGTTACAAGGCGTGGGATGCGGCATTCGGCATGCATCCGACCGTCGAGGTGCATGCCCCCCTGGTGTTCGATCTGGTGGAGCGGGACCTCGGGCGTACGATTGGTGGCTGCGTCTATCACGTCGCGCATCCTGGCGGCCGGGCCTACGACACCTTTCCGGTCAACGCCTACGAGGCAGAGGCGCGGCGTATCACGCGTTTCTGGGCATGGGGTCATTCACCCGGTGATCCGGTGCCGCCCGCGTGGATTCGTCGCCTGCACGACGGGCGGCTGAGCAGCGGTGCGCGCGACGTACGTGAGCCGTCGCAGGAGCGACCGAATCCGGCCTATCCCTGTACCCTTGACCTGCGCCGGAGACCGATATGAGCCTGCGTATCGCATTGCGCCATCGGATCGAGCGGCGCTTCACGCGCCCGGTGCGACTGTCAACCCACTGGTTGCGGATGCGGCCGGCACCGCTGACCCATCAACGGCTCAGTGCCTATTCGCTGGGCGTGGAAGGGGCGCCCCACTTCATCAACTGGGTACGCGATCCGTTCGAGAACCATCTTGCGCGGCTCGACCTGCCCGAGCCGGTGCCGTGGCTCACGCTGGATCTCGAAGTGGTCGCCGATCTCGAGCCGGTGAACCCGTTCGATTTCCTGGTCGAGCCGTATGCCGCGGATTTTCCGTTCAGTTATGCCGCCCAGCTGCGCAAGGAACTCGGGCCTTATCTCGCGCTGCCGCCCGGCGGCCCGCGTTTCGCGGACTGGGTTGCGGGGCTGGATGTGCAGCCGGGCTATATCGTCACCTTCCTTACGCAGATCAACCATCGGCTGCACGCCAGCCTGCCCGCCAACCACAGTGCGTCGCCGGGACCGGTAGACCCCGAGGCGGTGCTCGAGCGCGGCGGGGGCTCTCCCTGGGAGGTCGCGTGGCTGGCGGTACTGGCGTTTCGTACCCTGGGGGTCGCGGCGCGCTTCGTCAGCGGCTACAGGATGTTCCTGGGTAAGTCGCCGAGCGCGAGTCTGCATGCCTGGTGCGAGGTGTTTCTGCCGGGGGCCGGTTGGATCGGCCTGGATCCCGCCGGCGGCCTGTTCGCCGACGAAGGTTACCTGCCCTTGGCCGCGGCCCCCGATCCGCTGCGCGCCCTGCCGGTGGTCGGTTACCACGAGGCCTGCGACGAACAGGTGAGCGAGCGGGTCGAGGTCCGTGTGCTGGCCGCCGAGCAGGAGGTGTGGCCGCTCAGCCCGACCCAGTGGCGCGACCTGCTTGCGGTGGCCGCGGACGTCGACAGCGCGCTGCGGGATGACGGGGTGGGTCTGGCCGTGCAATGCAGTCTCGCGTTCACCTCGGCGCGGGCTCCGGAATTGCCGGAGTGGCGGAACGCGGCGTTTGGCGATGACAAACGCCGGGTCGGCGAGGAACTGCTGCTGCGCCTGCGCGAACGCCTCGCACCAGGCGGTCTGCTGCAGATCGGGCAGGGCGAGTGGTTCGCCGGCGAAGGCTTTCCGCGCTGGCGTCTCGGTTGCTGGGCGCGCAGCGACGGTGTCCCGATCTGCCGTCAACCGGCACGATTCGGTAGCGGGCGTCGCAGTGGCGAGTTGGGCTCGGTGCATGCCGAACGTTTCGCGCAGCACCTCGCGACCGCGCTCGGGGTACCGGCGGAGCGCCTGATCCCGGCGTATGAAGACGGCCTGTATCGCCGCTGGCAGGCACCGGCGGTGGTCGACAAGGTCCCGGATGACGCGGAACTGCGCGACCCGCAGCGGCGCCGCGCCCTGGCCCAGCAGTTGTCCCGCGGTACCGGCGAACTGCGCGGCTACGTGCTGCCGCTGCGCTGGGACGACAAGCACGGCGGATGGTCGAGCGGCGCCTGGCCGATGCGGCGCGGCGCGGTCTACCTGCTGCCGGGTGATTCGCCAATCGGCTACCGTCTGCCACTCGAAGGCCTTCCGCTCGCGGTGCAGGCGCAGCGCGACGTCGATCGCTGCCAGTTCGACGATCGGCCGTTGCTCGCGGAAACGTACGGCGAGGTCAACGCGCGTCTGAGTCGGGTGATCGAGGGTGATGCGCCACAGCCGGCGGCGGATGGCGACGAGCCAGGCGGACCGCGCACCGCGGTATGCGTCGAGATCCGCAACGGGCGGCTGCATTGTTTCCTGCCCCCGCT
This sequence comes from Chromatiaceae bacterium, assembly GCA_024235395.1. Classification (NCBI taxonomy): domain Bacteria; kingdom Pseudomonadati; phylum Pseudomonadota; class Gammaproteobacteria; order Chromatiales; family Chromatiaceae; species Chromatiaceae bacterium. The sequence continues at coordinate 615,888 of JACKMK010000001.1, read as the reverse complement.
GAGCCACCTGGAACACTTTCTGGAACTGGTCGCCGCGGTCGAGGCCGCAGCCGAAGTCATGGACATTGGCCTGGTGCTCGAAGGTTATCCACCGCCCGAGGATCATCGGCTGCGTCGCATCCTGGTCGAGCCGGACAGCGGCGCACTGCGCGTGCAGCTGCCGCCGTGCAGCGATGCCGCCGAACTGGCCACGTCGGTGAAGGCGGCCTTCCTGGTGGCGGACGGTTGTGGACTGCGTGCCGAGCACCTGTCGCCGGACGGCAGCCCACAGGCACTCGGGGTCGGTATGCCGGTCACGCTGGGCGGTCTGCAGCCGGCCGACAGCCCGTTTCTCAACTCGCCGCCGCTGTTGCGTTCACTGATCAGCTATTGGCATCGGCACCCGAGTCTGTCGTACCTGTTCGCCGGGCGTTCGATCGGTCCGTCGGGACTCGCGCCGCGGGTCGACGATGGACGCGACGAGGCCTTGTATGAACTGTCATTGGCGCTCGAACGCCTGCCGGACGGCGACACCGATGCGCCCTGGCTGGCCGACCGTGTGCTGCGTCACCTGCTGACCGATCCGGCCGGTGACATGCGCCGTGCCGCGATCCGCGTCGACGAACTGTACGACCCGGTACGGCCGGCGCGACGCCTCGGACGCGTGACCCTGGGCGGTTTTGAGATGCCGCCTGCGCCTGAACTCACGACCCTGCTCGGTGTACTGCTGCGGGCGCTGATCGTGCGTTTCCTGCGGTATCCCGAGCGCGGCGCACTGGCGCCCTGGGGCGAGGCACTGCACGACCGTTTTCTGTTGCCGCAGCAACTCTGGGAAGACTTCCGGAGCGTGTTGGCCGATCTCGCAGAGGTCGGTCATGTACTGGAATCGGAATGGTTCGCCCCGTTGGTCGAACGGCGTCTGCCTCACCTTGGAACGGTGCGTTTCGGCGATCTCGCACTCGAACTGCACCAGGCGCACGAACCCTGGATCCTGCTCGCTGAAGAGGCGAGCGCAGCCGGCATGGCGCGCTTCATCGACAACGCGGCGGATCGTGTCCAGGTGACGGCGACCGGGCTCACGCCGGGTCGTTACGTGCTCGAATGCAACGGCGACGCGGTACCGCTGCAGACGACCGGTACCGTTGGCCAGTACGTCGCCGGCGTCCGTTTCAAGAGTTCCAACCCACCGGCCACGCTGCACCCGACGGTACCGGCGGTCGCCGCGTTGGTGTTCGATCTGATCGACACCTGGACCGGGGCCGTGGTGGGCGGTTTCACCTACTATCCGTCGGCACCGACCGGCTGGGGTGTACCGGGGGTGCCGAGTCTGGCCCATCCGTACCTGCCAGGGGATGCCGCGCCCGCACCTGTCCCGGTACCGGTGGTGCTGCCCGAGTGGGGTGGCCGCGGTCGTTTCGAGGCCGGTGGCAGCGGCAGGCGGACCGCACAGCCTGCGACACCGAGGGCCGATGCCAGCCGGCCCTACCTGCTTGATCTGAGCTTTCCGGACTGAGCGGCGTGCAGGACAGCGTTGGCAACGGGCTGCTGAGCGGCTATCACTCCCATCCGGAGAGTTTCGACGAGATGCTCGCCCCGGATGGTGGCGTCCGCCCGCACTGGCAGTACCTCGTGGACGCACTGGGCGGCCTCGGCCTCCCTGCGCTGCAGGAACGGCGCAGCGAGGCACATCGCCAACTGAGCGAGAGCGGCGTCACCTACACGGTGCATGGCGATCTCGGCGCGCGCGAGCGCACCTGGATGCTGGATCCGCTGCCGATGCCGGTGTCGAGTGCCGAGTGGGCCGACATCGAACGTGGCCTGACGCAGCGCGCCGAGTTGATGAACCTGGTCTTCAAGGATCTGTACGGGCCGCAGGATCTCATCCGGCGGGGGATTCTGCCGCCCGAGCTGGTGTACGCGCATGGCGGCTTCCTGCGTTCGTGTTACCCACTGCCGGTCGACAACGAACATCCGCTGACGCTGTATGCGGTCGATCTGGTGCGTGGACCGGATGGGCGCATGTGGGCGCTCAGCGATCGTACCCAGGCGCCGTCGGGGGCCGGCTATGCCCTGGTCAACCGGCTGACCATGTCGCGCGTATTGCCGAGCCTGTTCCGCGATTCGCAGGTACACCGCCTGGCGCTGTTCTTCCAGAATCTGCGCAACGCACTGGCGGCGCTGAGTCCGCGCCCGGGCGAGGATCCGCGGATTGTCGTGTTGACACCAGGGCCGCTCAACGAGACCTATTTCGAGCACTCCTACCTGGCGAGTTACCTGGGTTACACGCTGGCCCAGGGCGACGACCTGACGGTGCAGGGCGGGCGGGTCTGGCTGCGTACCCTGCGCACCCTGGAGCGCGTCGACGTCATCCTGCGGCGGGTCGATGACCATTTCTGCGATCCGCTCGAGTTACGCCCGGATTCTCGCCTCGGTCTGCCGGGATTGGTGCAGGCGGTGCGCAGCGGCAATGTCGCGGTGGCCAATCCGCTCGGTGCCAGCCTGCTGGAGAACCCGGCGCTGAACGCCTTTCTGCCGGCGATTGCGAAACACTTCCTGGGACAGGAACTGAAACTGCCGAGCGCCGCGTCCTGGTGGTGCGGGCAGCCGCGTGAACGCGATTACGTATTGGCCAATCTCGAGAACCTGGTGATCAAGCCGATCTATCGCGCGGCCGGCGCCAGGCCGGTATTCGGGGGCGACCTGACGCGCAAGGCGCGTGCGCGGTTGGCGGCACGCATCCGCGAACGGCCGGCACGCTACGTCGGGCAGGAGCAGCTCGATTTCTCGCTGGTCCCGACCTTGTCCGACGGCCGGCTGGAGGCGCGACATGCGGTGTTGCGGACTTTCCTCGTCGCGCGTGAGGACGGCTATGCGGTGATGCCCGGTGGCCTGACACGTGTCTCCGCGGCACAGGACAGCGTGGTGGTCTCGAACCAGGCCGGTGGCCTGTCAAAAGACACCTGGATACTGGCCAGCGAACCGGAAAAACAGGCGAGCCTGCTGTCGCGTGTCGTGCCGCGGCTGACCGCGGCCAATCTGCATGGCGATCTGCCGGGCGGGACCGCCGACAACCTGTTCTGGTTCGCGCGTTACGCCGAACGTGCCGAACAGAGTGCGCGGCTGTTGCGCACCGTGCTGCACCTGTACCGCAACACCGTCGAATACCGTGACCCGGTCGACGCAGAGTGTCTGACGGTGATGCTGCAGACGCTGACCCGGGTGACGGTGAGTTATCCGGGGTTCGTCGGGGAGCAGGCCGAAGAACTGCGTGCGCAACCGGTACCCGAGTTGCTCGCGTTGATCCTCGACGCTGACAGGGTCGGTGGCCTGGCATTCAATCTACGCGCGCTGCTGGCGGCTGCGTACGCGGTACGCGACAGGATCTCGGCCGACACCTGGCGGGTGATCAACGATATCCGCAACCGGCTGCAGCGGCTGCGCCACCACAGCCGCGAAGTACTCGGCGACATCGATGACGAACTCGATGATCTGATCACCTCCCTGGTGGCCCTGGCGGGGTTCGCGCACGAGAGCATGCTGCGCAGCCAGGCCTGGCTGTTCCTCGACATTGGCCGCCGCCTGGAACGCGGTCTGCTGCTCGGCACGCTGCTGCGCGCGGTCGCGGTCGAGCCGCTCGATCCGGCGCCGGAATCGGTACTGCTCGAGGCGGTGCTTGCCAGCACCGAAAGCGCCATGGCCTACCGTCGTGGATACCACGACGATGCGCGCTGCGAACCCGTCCTGGCGCTGCTGCTGCTCGATGAGAGCAATCCACGTTCGCTGGCCTACCAGCTGCGTACCCTGCAGGGCCATGTCGAATTGCTGCCGCACGAAGAAGGGGTGCACCGACTCGCCGGACAGGTGCGGTCGATCAGTGATTCGCTCGGTCGACTGCGGCTGGCCGACGCGACCGCGCTGGCCCAGCAGGGTGAAGGCCGGCGTACGGCGCTGGAAGCGCTGCTCGGCGATTTCGAGCGACTCCTGCGCGAGGTCGGCGTGAGCCTGGCACGCGATTTCTTTGCCGAGGTCGGAGGATCGCAGCAGATGATCGGCAGCGGATGGGATGCACGCGCATGAAGTATCGTGTCACTCACACCACCGAGTACGCGTATGCGGAACCGGTGTCGCTGGCACACAACGAGACACATCTGCAGCCGCGCGACATCGGGCGTCAACGGGTCCTTGCATACCGTCTCGAGATCGACCCGAAACCCGCGGTGGTCGCCGAACGCATCGATTTCTTCGGTAACCACGTCACCTATTTCGCCTTGGAAAGACCACACGCACTGCTGCGAGTGACCGCGACCACCGATCTGGAGATCGATACCGGGGTGCGCATGGGTCACGGGGCCTCGACCTTGAGCTGGCAGCGGGTCGTGGCACGTCTGCGTGGTGCATCCGAGGGCGCGCTGCTGGACGCACGCCAGTACGTCCTGGAGTCACCGATGGTTCGTGTGCTCCCGGAACTACGCAAGTACGCGGCAAAATCGTTCAGCCCCGGACGCAACCTGGTGGAAGCGGTCTCGGAACTCATGCAGCGGATCCACGAAGACTTCAAGTACGAACCGGGCGCGACGTCGGTGGCAACGCCGCTCGACGAGATGTTCGCCCAGCGCAGCGGCGTGTGCCAGGATTTCGCGCATCTGGCGATTGCCTGCCTGCGCGCCAAGAATCTCCCGGCGCGCTATGTATCGGGCTACATCGAGACCATCCCGCCGCCGGGTCAGGAAAAGCTCACCGGCAGCGATGCATCGCACGCCTGGTTCTCGGTATTCGATCCCGAGGTCGGCTGGTTGGACTTCGACCCGACCAACAATCAGATCCCGATGGACCAACACATCGTTACCGCGTGGGGACGTGACTACGCGGACGTCACGCCGCTCAAGGGCGTGATCTTCGGCGGCGGTGAACACAGCGCACGCGTCGCGGTCGACGTGACGCGCGGCGCCTAGCACAATCGCCATTCAGGCCAACAGCAGTTCGAGGATTCGCTCGTAGATCGACGACAGGCGATCGAGGTCGTCGACGGCGACGCACTCGTCGATCTGATGAATGGTCGCGTTCAGCGGGCCGAGTTCCAGTACCTGGGCGCCGGTCGGGGCAATGAAGCGGCCATCCGAGGTACCGCCGGCGGTCGACAGCTCGGTGTCGAGTCCGGTGATCTCGTTGATCGCCTGCCGTGCGGCACCGACCAGCTCGCCGCGCGGCGTCAGGAACGGCAGGCCGGACAATGTCCATTCGATGGTGTAATCGAGCCGGTGACGATCGAGGATGGCCTGTACGCGTTCGCGCAGTGCCTCGTGAGTGGTTTCCGTCGAATAGCGGAAGTTGAACATCACCTCGCATTCGCCCGGGATTACATTGCTGGCACCGGTGCCGGCATGGATGTTGGAAATCTGGAAGGTCGTCTGCGGAAAGAACGCGTTGCCACGGTCCCACTCGGTGCCCGCCAATTCGGCCAAGGCCGGTGCCGCAGCGTGCACCGGATTACGGGCGAGATGAGGGTAGGCAACGTGTCCCTGTTTGCCGTGTACCCTGAGTACGCCGCCAAGCGAACCGCGGCGCCCGTTCTTCACGGTGTCGCCGAGCCGGGTATTCGACGAGGGTTCGCCGACCAGGCACCAGTCGATCTTCTCGCCGCGACGTTCCAGTACCTCGACCACCTTGACCGTGCCGTTGACCGACGGGCCTTCTTCATCGCTGGTGACCAGGAACGCGATCGAGCCACGGTGATCCGGATGCCGTGCAACGAAACGTTCGGTCGCAGTGAGCATCGCGGCGAGCGAACCCTTCATGTCGGCGGAGCCGCGTCCGTACAAGATACCTTCGCGGATCGTCGGATCGAACGGGTCGGACTGCCAGCGTTCGCGTGGTCCGGTAGGTACCACGTCGGTATGCCCGGCGAAGCAGAACAGTGGCGCCCGGTCGCCGCGCCGCGCCCAGAGATTGTCGACCTCGGCGAACCGCAGGGGTTCGTTGCGGAATCCCGCCGCAGCCAGGCGTTGCATCATCAGCGGCTGGCAGCCGGCATCCTCGGGGGTTACCGAGGGACGGCCGATCAGGTCGAGCGCGAGGTCCAGTGTGTCAGACATGGTACTTGGCGGCCTCGCTGCCTATTGATCAAAGATCTCGGCATACTGCTCGGGCCTGAAACCGACATGCCTTACCTTGCCGGTGTCGAGCACCGGACGCTTGATGATCGACGGCGTCTCCAGCATGAGGCTGATCGCCGAGGCCTCGTCGATGTTGTCACGGACCGCCTGGGGCACCTTGCGCCACATCATGCCGCGTGTGTTCAGCAGCGCCTGCCAGCCGAGTTCCTTCACCCAACGGCGCAACATCCGCTCGTCGATTCCAACCTTTTTGTAGTCGTGGAACTCGTAGTCGATGTCGTGCTCGGCGAGCCAGGCACGCGCCTTTTTCATCGTGTCGCAGTTCGGAATCCCGTACAGCGTATACATGGCGGCGGCACTCAGATATCGCGTAACAGCTCGTTGATGCCGACTTTTGCGCGGGTCTTTTCGTCGACACGTTTGACGATTACCGCGCAGTACAGGCTGTACTTTCCGTCCTTGGAGGGCAGGTTGCCGGATACGACGACCGAGCCCGCCGGCACCCGGCCGTAGATGATCTCGTCGTTCTCACGGTCGTAGATGCGTGTCGACTGGCCGATGTACACGCCCATCGAGATCACCGAACCCTCTTCGACGATTACGCCCTCGACAACTTCCGAGCGCGCGCCGATGAAACAATTGTCCTCGATGATGGTCGGAGCCGCCTGCAGGGGTTCCAAAACGCCGCCGATGCCCACGCCACCCGACAGGTGCACGTTCTTGCCGATCTGGGCGCACGATCCAACGGTCGCCCAGGTGTCGACCATGGTGCCGGAGTCGACGTAGGCGCCGATGTTGATATACGAGGGCATCAGTACGCAGCTGGGCGCGATGTAGGAGCCCTTGCGCGCGGTCGCCGGGGGTACCACGCGTACGCCGGTGTCGCGGAATTCGCGCGAGTTGAAGTCGGCATACTTCGACGGCACCTTGTCGTAATAGTTCGTGAAGCCGCCTTTGATGAACTCGTTGTCATTGATGCGGAACGACAACAGTACGGCCTTCTTGACCCAGTCGTTCACGAGCCACTGACCGTCGCGTTTTTCGGCAACCCGGATCTCGCCACGGTCCAATTGTTCGATGGCCACCATCACTGCGTCGTGCACCGGCGTGCTGACATTACGCGGCGTGATCTCGGCGCGCTTCTCGAAAGCGTCGACGATGATGGACTGGATTTCGCTCATGACTGGCTCCTGGATGTTGCAATCTACAGACGGTTGACGAATTCGCGAATGCGGTGCGCGGCCTCTAGGGTTTCCTCCGGACCGGCGACCAGCGCCATGCGTACATGGCCGGCGCCCGGGTTCAGGCCATCGACCTCGCGCGACAGATAGCGGCCCGGAAGTACCGTGACGTTGAACTGCTCGTACAGACCGCGGGCGAACGCGTCGTCGGCGATCGGCGTGCGTGGCCACAGGTAGAAACCGGCCTGTGGCGGGTCCACGTCGAGGCAGCCGTCGAGTATCTCGAGTACCGCGGCGAATTTTTCGCGGTACAGGCGGCGGTTGTCGCGCACGTGCTGTTCGTCCTGCCACGCCGCGATGCTCGCATACTGGTGCTGCGCCGGCAGCGCGCATCCGTGGTAGGTACGATAGCGCAGGAAGTCTTCGAGGATGCGCGCGTCGCCGGCGACAAACCCGGACCGCAGGCCGGGCGCATTGGAACGTTTCGACAGGCTGTGAAACACGACACAGCGTCGGAAGTCGTTTTGGCCCATCGCCGCGGCCGCCTGCAACAACCCGGCCGGGGGATCACGCTCGTCGAAATAGATCTCGGCGTAGCATTCGTCCGCCGCGATGATGAAATCGTGTCGCTCGGCCAAGGTGATCAGGTGCTGCAGCGTTGCCTGCGGGGCCACGGCGCCGGTTGGATTGCCCGGGGAGCAGAGGTACAGCAGCTGACAGGCGTCCCAGGTCTCGCTGCTGACCGCGTCGAAATCGGGCAGATAGCCGGTGTCGCGCTGGCAGGGGACGAAATACGGTGTCGCACCGGCGAGCAACGCGGCGCCCTCGTAGATCTGGTAGAACGGGTTCGGGCAGACGACCAGCGCCGGCCGGCCGCGATCGATGACCGCCTGGGCGAACGCGAACAGTGCCTCGCGCGTACCGCTGACCGGCAATACCTGGTCTTCCGGGTCGAGTGAGCCCCCGGGGAGCGCGAAACGCCGCTCCAGCCATCCGGCGATCGCCTGGCGCAGCGCCGGCATCCCCTTGGTCAGCGGATAGGTCGACAGCCCGTCCTGCAGGTGCCGCTGCAGCGCTGCCGCGATCAATGGCGGTGTGGCATGCTTCGGCTCGCCGATCGACAGCGCGATGTGCGGCATGTCGGGCGGCGTGGCACCCGCCATGAGCGCCTTGAGCTTCTCGAACGGGTAGGGTTGGAGTTTGGCCAGGTCGGGGTTCATGCGCGCGACAGCGTATTTCCGGGCGGCCGATTATAGGCGATCGGTCTGATGAATGCTGTGCTGGCCCGCTACGGGCCGACTTTGGGGCTGCTGTACGGGGCGACCTTCTGGGGGGTGGTCTGGTATCCGACCCGGATCCTCGAGGACGCCGGCATGCACGGCGCCTGGCTGACGCTGGTCGGCTACGGCTCGGCGGCGCTGTTGTTTGCGGCGTTCGCCCGCATCGACTGGCGCGTGGCGCGCGGCCAGTCGGGCGACGTGCTGTGGCTGATGCTGGGCGCCGGTTGGACCAACCTTGCGTTCGTGCTGGCGGTTCTCGAGGGCGAGGTGGTGCGCGTGGTGCTGCTGTTCTACCTGTCCCCGATCTGGACCGTGTTGCTGGGCCGCTGGTTGCTTGCCGAACATCTGACCGGGTTGACCTGGCTGATGCTCTCCCTTGGGATCGGCGGTGCCCTGGTGATGTTGTGGGACCCGGCGGTCGGGCAGGTGCCGTTGAATCGCGCCGATCTGCTGGCGGCAAGCGCCGGCCTGGCGTTTGCGGTGAACAACGTGATGACCCGGCGACTGGCCGGGCTGGGCGTGCGCGCAAAGACCCAGCTGGCCTGGGTGGGGGTCGTCGTGGTGTCACTGGGTTACATATGGCTGCAGTCTCCGGTCATGCCGGCGGTTTCGGCGAGCGCCTGGTGGGGCAGCGCCGCGCTCGGTATCGGCGGCTTTCTGTTGTCGACCCTGCTCGTGGTCTATGGTGTGTCCAGCATGCCGGTCCAGCGGTCCGCGGTGATCATGCTGTTCGAGCTGGTCGTCAGTGCCGCGAGTTCCTGGTGGCTCGCCGGCGAGACCATGGTGCTTGCCGAGTGGCTGGGCGGCGGTCTGATACTCAGCGCGGCGTTGATCGCGATACGGCAGGAGGATCCGTCGACATGAGCAGGGTACTGGGGTTGCACCACGTCAGTCTGATCGTCGCGGACACCGGGCGCGCGCTACGGTTCTATACCGGCGTGCTGGGCCTCGAGCCCGACCCGGGCAGGCCCGACCTGGGGTTTCCCGGTGCCTGGTTGCGGCTCGGCGACCGTCAGCTGCACCTGCTCGAGCTGCCTAATCCCGACCCGGTCGACGGCCGTCCGGCGCACGGTGGCCGTGATCGGCACACCGCGGTCGTGGTCGGCGACCTCGACGAGTTTATCCGGCGCCTGGAACGGGCAGGGGTGGGATACACCCTCAGCCGGTCGGGGCGGCGTGCGTTGTTCTGCCGCGATCCCGACGGCAATACCTGGGAGCTGGTCGAGCAGGCGGCCGTGGGGGCCTGACCCCGCTCAGCGGCGCTCGTCGTCGGCAACCAGCGGGACGAATGCGACGCCAAGGACGTCCCGCACCTCGCTTTGTCCCGCGGCATCCTTGTTGACCAACAGCAGCGACTGCGGACCGTGCGGCGGCCCCACCGGGATCACCAGCCGCCCGCCGGGGCGCATTTGGTCGACCAGCGCCGCCGGGATATGGGTAGCGGCGGCGGTGACGATGACCCGGTCGTAAGGCGCGAACTCCGGCCAACCGGCGTGACCGTCGCCGGTGCGGATGTGCACATTGTGGAAACCCAGTCGCTCGAGCCGCGCCGCGGCGGTCTCACTGAGCGCGGCGATCCGATCGACGCTGTAGACACTGTCGCACAACAGCGACAACACCGCGGTCTGATAGCCGGTACCGGTGCCGATCTCGAGTACCCGGTGGGTCGGGCGCGGGGCCAACAGGTCGGTCATCAGTGCGACGATGAACGGTTGCGAGATGGTCTGGCCATGTCCGATCGGCAGGGGCCCGTTGTCGAACGCCGCGGCACGTAGCGCCTCGGGCACGAAGGCATCGCGGGGTACCTTCGCCATCACGTCCATGATGCGCGCGTCGATTCCCGGCCTGCCGGTCATCCGGCGGGTTATTCGCGCCTCGGCGTCGATCTCCGCCAGCATGGTCTCGATCCCCTGTTCACGCGTCTGGATCATGCCTGCTCGCCTATCGGAACCACCTGTTCCGCTGGCGATGCCCGCGCCACCTGGATCCTGCGCCGGAGTGCGCTGGGATCGCGCTTCCGAATTGGCTGCCGATCCGTTTCGGACGGCCATCCGTGTATTCAATTGTGCGCCTGTCGGGTCGCTAACGCACCAGTGGGCGACGCATGCGTCGCTGGACCTGGAACGGCGGCATGGCGCAACGATCCGACGAAACATCGTTTGACGAACGCAAGCAGAGTTACCTCTCGGGGCACCTCGGGCTGACGCTGGTCCTGTTGCTGGCGGGGTGGACCTCGTTGGTCGCCTATTCCAATCATTGGAACCAGAGCTACCTGTACCGCGAGAAGGTCGCACTCGCGACCAGTGAGGCGCGTTCGTTGTGGAACAAGGACATGGCATTCCGCGAATGGGCGACCCGACACGGCGGCGTCTACGTGCCGCCCACCGACACCACGCCGCCGAGCCCCTATCTGGCGCACCTTCCCGACCGCGACGTTATGACCACCGACGGCAAGCGGCTCACGCTGTTGAATCCCGCCTACATGATGCGGCAGATGACCGAAGAGTTCGAGCAGACCTACGGTATCAAGGGGAAGATCACCGGGCTGCGGTATCTCAACCCGGTCAATGCACCGGACACCTGGGAAAAGGACGTACTTGAGGCGTTCTCCGAGGGCAAGACCGACGAGGTTGTCGAAGAGACCTCGATTGGCGAACAACGCTATCTACGGCTGATGAAGCCGATGTACATGACGCCCGGATGCGAAAAGTGCCACGCCGTGCTCGGCTACAAGACAGGCGACCTGCGTGGCGGGATCAGCGTCTCGGTGCCGCTTGCGCCTTATCTCCACGCCGCCGAGCAGAGCAGCCGGGCGATGTCGGCCACGCATCTCGGGATCTGGATGCTAGGTGTCCTGGGCCTGTGGTTGGCCGCCATCCAGGCGGTGCGCAAGCGCCGCGAACGGGTGACACTGCTCAGCCAGCTCGAGCAGGCTGCGCTGTACGACGACCTCACCGCACTGCCTACGCGTGCACTGTTCGAAGATCGTATCCGCCAGGCAATCCGCATCTCGAAACGTGATCCGCAACGCCTGTTCGGTCTGTGTTTCATCGACCTCGATCGCTTCAAGCAGATCAACGACACCTATGGGCACGCGGTCGGGGACGAGCTGTTGATCCAGGTCGGCGGTGTGCTTTCGCGGGCGGTTCGTCCGCTGGACACGGTGGCTCGACTGGGCGGCGACGAGTACATCGTGTTGCTCAACCAGATCGCGGACGCCGGCGAGGCGGTGGCAATCGCCGAGCGCATCCTGGAAGAACTGAACGCCCCATTCATGGTCGCGGAACGCACCGTACAGATCGGAGCGAGCGTGGGGATCGCGTTGAGCGACGGAACGTATGACGCGCCGGAGACGATGATTCGCCATGCCGATATCGCCATGTTCCGTGCCAAACGAGGCAGCGGTCGGCGGATCGAGGTGTTCAATACCGACATGCAGGAGGATGTGCGTCAGGCGACGGAGCTGGAATCGATGTTGCGCCAGGCGCTGCAGAACCGGGAGTTCGAGGTCCACTATCAACCGGTGGTGCACCTCGGCGAGCAGCGCATCGCGAGCTTCGAGGCGCTACTGAGGTGGCACCATCCACTCAAGGGATCGATCCCCCCGGATCTGTTCATCCCGGTCGCCGAAGAGATCGGGGTCATCCAGGCCATCGGCGAATGGGTCATCGAGCAGGCGTGCACGCAGGTCCGCGCATGGAACAACCAATTCGGCACGGCACGCAACCCCTTGTCCGTGTCGGTCAACCTGTCGGCACGCCAGTTGGTCGACCATGACGTGGTTGAAAAGATCACTGCCATCGTGCGGCGTGCCGGGATTGCCGCATCGCAGTTGTGCCTGGAGGTGACCGAGACCGCGCTGATCCGCGAACAGGCCCAGGTGCGTCGGAATCTGCATGCCCTGGGGGAGTTGGGCTTTCGCCTGAGTGCGGACGACTTCGGCACCGGCTACAGTTCCCTGACCTATCTGCAGCACTATCGTTTCGACGCCTACAAGATCGACAAGCAGTTCGTACAGGACGACAGCGAGAACGGCGCCGGCATGAAACTGTGCAATGCCCTGATTGGCCTTGCCGATGATCTCGGTATTGCGGTCATCGCAGAGGGCGTCGAGACCGGCGAACAATGTCGGCGATTGCGGGCCATGGGATGCGACCTGATGCAGGGATACTATTTTGCACGACCGTCGCCGGCGCGCGAGATCGACGCGTTGTTCGACCTCGGCCTGCACCTCGATATCGACGGTCTGGCGCAACGCACCGCCGCCTGACACGGTCGAGACGGCCGGGACTCTCGCCGACCACCACCGTCCGACACGGGCTATCCGGTCAGCACGCGCACCCGCGCAGGGTCGAGCGTCATCTCTATGATCTGGTCGACCTCATAGGTCGGCGTCCCCTGCTGGTGTATGTCGTCGAAGACCAGTGCCTGGCCGTGGACCTCGATCTCGTAGCGGATCAGATTGCCGAGAAATTCACGTTGGCGCACCCGGGCAGGGAAGTGGACCCGTTTCGAATCCGCCACCGGGGGGCCGCTGAGGGGCGCGAGATTCTGCGGTCGAAACATCGCGGTGGCGCGCGCGGCATCGGTTGCCAACTGTCCGATAGGGATCTCGAACCCGGCAGCGATGCGCAGTGCCGCACCGGATGCTCCTCGGGTGATGTCGCCGTCGAGCAGGTTGGCGGTGCCGAGGAAACGGGCGACGAAGCGGTTAGCAGGATTGTCGTACAGCGCCATCGGCGAGCCGACCTGCTGCAGGATGCCGTCGTTGAGAACCGCCATGCGATCGGCGACCGTATTTGCCTCTTCCTGGTCATGGGTGACGAAGATCGTCGTGATGCCGAGCCGCTGCTGCAGTTCCCGGATTTCACCGCGCATGCGGATGCGCAGGTTGGCGTCCAGGTTGGACAGCGGTTCATCCAGTAGCAGCACGCGCGGCTCGACAACGATAGTGCGGGCGAGCGCAACGCGCTGCTGTTGCCCGCCGGAAAGCTGCGACGGCCGTCGCTCGGCATATTCGCGCAAGCCGACCACGTCGAGCGCCGCGTCGACGCGTTCGCGCACTTCGGCGGATGGCAACCTGCGCTCTTCCAGACCGAATGCGACATTGCGGCGCACCGTCATGTGCGGCCACAGCGCGTAGTTCTGAAACACCATGCCGACCCGGCGTTTCCATGGCGGCAGACGAGTGACGTCTTCGCCGTCGATCAACACCTGCCCCTGCGGCGTCGGACCGAACCCCGCGAGCAGGCGCAGCAGGGTGGATTTGCCCGAACCGGAGGGACCGAGAAACGCGAAAAACTCTCCTGCCTCGATGTCGAGGTCTATGTCGCGCAACACCACATGGTCACCGAACGCCAAGGCGACGTTGTGGAAACTTACTGTGACGCTTTTCGCATCCGCCATGTCGATGTTCACTCCAGATTGATCCCGGTCTCGGCAATGACGCGGTCGCTGGTGCGTAGCCGCCGACCACGTTCGATGATGCGATGCGACAGGTAGGTGCCCAAACCGACGATCACGACCGCAATGATACCGAGTGCCGCACCGGGGCCGCGCCCGGCAGCAGACTGCATGAACACATAGATGCCGTAAGACAATGGCGCATCCGACTGTTGTCCGACCAGCATGAGGGTCGCGGACAGCTCTACCGCCGCGGTGGCGAAGCTGGTGACGAAGCCCGCCAGGATGCCTCCCGACATCAAGGGCACGACGATGCGCCACACCGTGCGCGAGGTGGTCGCGCCGAGGTTTTCAGCGGCCTCCTCGAGCGTGATACTGACCTGCTGCAGCGCCGCGACGCAGGCGCGCAGCGCGTACGGTAGGCGGCGGATGGACAGCGCAATCACCAGGATCACCCACCAGGATGCGAGCGGCTGATCGCCGAAGGGTACCTGCCAACCGTAGAAGGTGCGCAGGTAGCCGATGCCGAGCACCACGCCGGGCACCGCCAGTGCCGCAGTCGCCGCATAGTCCAGCCAGCGACGGCCGGGGATGCCTGTGCGCCATACGATGTAGGCGATCGCCGTCCCCAACACGACATCGATTGTCGCCGCGAGGCCGGCGTACAACAGTGTGTTGGTGACGTATTCCGACGATGTCTCGAACACCCGCAGGTAGTGTTCGATGGTGAATCCGTCGGGCAATACCGCAAACGACCATACGGTTCCGAAGGAAAGCAGCAACAGGCCGATATGCGGTGCCAACACCAACGACAGGATCAGCAGGATCACTGCATAGGCACCGAACTTCTCCCAGCGGCGCAGGTCGCGCCTGAGCAGGCCGCCACCGCCTTTCTGCACCGAGGCGTAGTCGCGCCCACGGAACGCCTGGAACGACGCCCACAGGGAGAACACCGAGAAAAGCACCAGAATCACCGAGATCACGTAGCCCATCGGGTCGGTGATGCCGATCGAGCTGATCCGCAGGTAGGCCTGCGGTGCGAGCATCTTGTTGACGTTCAACAACAGCGGTGTGCCGAGATCGTCGAACACCTTCAGAAAGACCAGCGAGGCGCCGGCGACATAGCCGGGCATCGCCAGCGGAAAGACGATCCTCCGGAACAGCCGCACGCCGCTGCTGCCGAGATTCTGTGCCGATTCTTCCAGCGATCGATCGATGTTGGCGAGGCTGGCTGCGAGGTTGGTGAGGATGAATGGAAAATAATGAATGCTCTCGACCAGGATCACGCCGTTCAGTCCCTCCATGAACGGAATCGTGAAACCGAAGTATTCGTCGAGCAGCAGGTTCACGCTGCCATTGCTGCCGAACAGCAGTTGCATCGCCACCGCGCCGACAAAAGGCGGCATGATCAGCGGGATCACCCCGAGTGTCTGTATCAGCAATGCGCCGCCGAAGTTGAAGCGGGTCGTGAAGTAGGCCAGCGGTATGGCGATCATGCTCGCGAGCATCACCGACATGCCGGCCACATACAGCGAGTTCCAGAACGATTCGCGGAACAGCGACGTATTGAAAAAGTCCTGGAAGTTGACCAGCGTGAAACTGCCCGTGTGCGGATCCTGGAAAGCGACCAGGATCACCTTGAGCACGGGTACGATCAGAAACGCGACGAGAAAAAGCGCGAGCGCCAAGGCGACGCCGGTGGGACCCCATCGCTGACGACTGGCGGATGACATGTTATCGGCTGTAAACCTGGAATGGCGCCGGCCCGGCGAGGGCCGGACCGGCATCAACAGATCGAATCAGCGCGCGATCTTCGCTGCCTGTTCGGCCAGTTCCGTTGCCTTGGCGTAGTTGGTGCGCGCAAAGCTGTCCCACTCCTGCTCGACCTCGGCCTGGCGTTGTGGAACCTCGTCGGTGGCCTTCTTGCGCTTCTTCGAGAAGATCGACGCGAATGCCCGGTCGCCGGCCTCGGTCTCCGTGACCGGTACTGCAGCGATCAAGGATCGTGCCTCGGCGATCAGCGCCCCGGCCTGGGGATTCGATCTGCCGGCGAGCGCTTTTTCGGCCTCCTGGACCGCGCGCACCGCGGTCTGCAGCTCCTCGAGGCGGAAGGTCACCAACTGGTCGAACAGCGAGTTCACGACGTTGTAACGTCCTTCCGACAGGTCCGAGTCGAACTTGACCGCGGCACCGATCGACTTGTCTTCGAACGGGTTCGGCAGCCCGGCCGGCGCCTTGGAATAGATCGCGGGCTTGACGGGCAGGCGCTGGATCTTGGCATCGAACAGCAACTCCTGGCCTTCATCGGACAACAGGAAATCGATGAACGCAGCCGCCGCCTCCGGGTGCGGCGCACCTTTGACCATGCCGACATTGGCGGGCACCAGCGCAGTGATGGTCGGGTAGACGAAGTCCACCGGGAAACCCGATGCCTTGGACGAATAGGCAAAGAAGTCGATCACGATGCCAATCCCGAAGTCGCCGCTGTTGACGCCATCAGGGACACCGAAGCTGCGCTCGGTGATGGTCTTGAAATTACCGGCCAGTTCCTTGAGCGTCGCCCATCCCTTGTCCCAGCCCTCGCCTTGCAGTATGGCTTCGACCGTCAGGTGCGTGGTTCCGGAACGCGACGGTGCGGACATCCCAACATGTCCGAAGTAGACCGCCTGCTTGAGATCATCCCATTCCTTGGCGACCGGCAGTTTCTTCGCCTTCAGGTAGCGCGTGTTGTACATGATGCCGTAACCGGATGCGGCAAAACCGAAGAAATAGCCGTCCGGGTCGTTGATCGGAAATGAACCGATCATGTCGGGTATGCCCTCCGACTTCGGCTGGTACTGCTGCAGCAGGCCCTGACCCTTGAGCACCCCGAATGCGTCCGGCGCGGATACCCAGAACAGGTCGGCAGTCGGGTTGGCAGAGGTTTCCTGGATGTATTTCACGCCGGCCGAGGTCTTCTTGTTCAGTACCTCGACCTGGGTTCCCGGATTGCTGCGTTCGAATGCCGCCTGAAACACGCTGGTGAGGTCCTCCGGGAACGACGTCACGACGACCAGCTTGTCTTCCAGGGCCTGCGCGGCACCGGACAGGGCGAGTACGGCCAGCGAGCCGAGCGTTGCGCGCAACAGACGGGTCAGGGCTTCGTTCAGGTTCATCGATTCGGCCTCCTGGGCGGCGAAGGACAGTTGGCTGTCCGGGAACTGTCGGTATCGTCGTTAAGTATGCTGAGCAATCGCGACGAGGCAACCTAATTGTGCAGGGTCGGCTGCAACAACTTTGGGCGATGGCGTGGGCGCCGCTTGGTCGACACCGTCAATGCACGCGTCTAGTCCTCCATCGCCACAGCGCGGTCGAGCCGCGACAGCATCTCGTCGATCTCGGCTTCGGACAGGTTCAGCGCCGGCATGAATCGCAACGCATTTTGGCGCGGCGCGTTGATCAGCAGCCCCAGATCATGGGCACGCGTGGCGATCGCCGGGGCGTCCCGCTCGGCGGTGTCGAGGGCGAGCAGGAGCCCGCGGCCGCGCACCGGACCGAGGGAATGGCGCCGTGCGAGATCGATCAGACCCCGTGCCAGATAGTCACCGCGCGCGCGGACCCGATCGAGGAAACCCGGCTGCAACAGCCAGTCCAGCACCGCGAGACCGACCGCGCACATCAACGGATTGCCGTTGTAGGTGCCGCCCTGGTCTCCCGGCGCGAAACAGCTGACGGCGTCGGTGGTCAGCAAAGCGGCCAGGGGCACTCCGCCGCCGATGCCCTTGCCGAGGGTCATGATGTCGGGTTCGACACCGAGTGCCTGGTAGGCGAACAGTGATCCAGTACGGCCCATGCCGGTCTGTATCTCGTCGAAGATCAGCAGCATCTCGCGTTCGCGGGTCAGCTGACGCAGCCCCTGGACGAATGTGCTATCCGCCGGGATGACCCCGGCCTCGCCCTGGATCGGTTCGAGCATCACCGCGACGGTGTGCGAGTCGGCCGCAGCGGCGACCGCGTCGAGGTCGTTGTACGGAACCTTGGTGAAACCGGGGACCTTGGGTTCGAACAACGCCTGCCACCCCGGTTTGCCGGAGGCCGCCATGGTCGCCAGCGTGCGGCCGTGAAAGCCATTTTCGAATGTGATGATTCCGTATGCACCGTTGCGGTGTAGCGATCCCCACTTGCGCGCGAGCTTGATCGCCCCTTCATTCGCCTCCGCGCCGCTGTTGGCAAAGAACACCTGGTCGAACGCACTGCTGTCTGCGAGACGGTTCGCGAGTTCCAGCATCGGCCGGTTGTAGAACGCCGGACTGGGATTGATCAGCAGCGAGGCCTGGGTCTGCAGCGCTTCGACAATCGCCGGATGACCGTGGCCCAACGCGTTGACCGCCCAGCCCTGAACGAAGTCGAGGTAGCGCCGTCCTTGCTCGTCGATGAGCCAGGAGCCCTGGCCGGAGACGAATACCGTCTCGCGGCGCCTGGCGATCGGCATGACGGCATCGAATCGTGTGGTCATTGCGACTCCTCCCGATGGTTGGGAGCGGGGCGGTGTGCAGCCTTGCCCAGACCGACCCGCATCACGCCGAGCAACACCAGCAGCGCCCCGGCGACCTGCACGGGACCGAGCGACTCGTCGAGCACGAGATAGGCCAGGGCGAGCGTCATGACCGGTCCGACCGAGGTGATGATCGACGCGTGATCGGCCCCGATTCGGCGAATACCCGCGTTGACGAGAAACGCCGGCAGCACGGTCGAGAACACGGCCAGCGCCAACGCCAGACCGAACACGTCGGCAGACACCCATAGTTGTTGCAGCGGGTGGGACGCCGCGAAATGCAGCACCGTCGCGACAGCCGCGATCGACATCGAATAGGCGGTAAACCGACGTGAACCGAAGCGTGGTATCAGGTGCCCGCTGCCGGTCAGGTACAATGCGAATACGATACCGCTGGTGAGGACCAGGGCCGCGCCGAGGTTTATGTCCGGCGAACCCGCGAGTGGATCGTTGCCGTATACCAGCACGATGCCGAGGTAACTCAAGAGCAGCGCGAGGCGCTGCGCACTGCCGATCGGACGCCGGTACAGCAGGGCGCTGAACAGCACCACGAAGGTCGGATACAGGAACAGTATCAGGCGTTCGAGGCCCGCGGAAATGTATTGCAGCCCGGTGAAATCGAGCAGACTCGCGAGGTAATAACCCATCACCCCGAGCAGCGTGAGGGCCATCCAGTCACCAGGTCCATTGCGCTGTGTCGGTGCCCTGTCGCGCCAGAAGGCGGCCGCGAGGAACAGCGGCAGCGCGATCAGCATGCGCAGCGTCATCAGGGTGATCGCGTCGACCGGTGTGCTGTCGGCGTACGCCAGTTTGATCAACACGGGCTTGACGGAGAATCCGACGGCACCGAGTACGACCAGCAGTCCGCCGCTGATCGCAGTATCCGGTTGTTGTGTGGTCGCGTGCATGGGTCGCCTCGGTCGATGGCAACCACGGTTCCGGCAGCGAGCAATGATCAGGCGGGCAGTCGCGGCGGGATTCGCGGCTGCCGGGGGTCTGCTAGGTCAGGTGGATACGGCAGCAACAAACAAAGGTACGTCGACGCAGGCGCCAGAGACGACCGTCGGGTACGGAGCAGTGTTGTGCCGAATTCGATGTGAGCATCGCCCGAGCGTAGCTGTGATACGAGGCGCCGTCAACGCCATCAGCCGCCGGCACGCGCATTCGACCATTTCTTCAGATTGACACACACGCCCTGATAGAGAATCTCGCCGCCCGGCACCGCGGTAGGCGTGCCGATTGTGCCGCGGGTGATCAACAACGCCTTGGCATCGCGCAACAGTTTCCACCGCTCGTCGTCGAGGGCGAACACCTTTTCTCCGGCGGGTATCGCGCGCAGAAACACCGCGCGGTCGGTGTCGCGTTCGCGTATCCACAGACGCAGCTCGGCGCCCGGCGGTGCGCTGAGCGCATCCTTCGCCGTGATCTCCAGCCGGAACGGACGGTTGTAGGCGAGGACCGCGACCTTGGGTTGGTCGCTCACATCGGACAGCACCCCGACATAGACGAGTTCGGATGCGACAGGCGGTGCCTGCCGCAACACGCCGACCCCGATGAACGCGATCAGCGCGACGGCCAGCGCTGCGTTGACGCCAGCCAGGCCACGCCAGAACCCCAGGCGTTGCCACCAGCCGGGTTCGGCGGACTGACGAGTGGGTGGGGCTACGGCGGCCGCCAGCCGGCTGCGCACCCGGGCGGGCGGCCGGACCTCGGGTGCCGCGAGTGCCAGCGGCACCAGGTCTTCCTGAAACTCGACGACCAGCCGGCGCAGTTCGCGGTCCTGCTGCATTAGGCGTTCCCAACGCCTGCGCGCCGTACCGCGCAGCGTGCCCAGCGCGTAGGCGCCCGCCAGTTGTCGTCGCAGGGTCGGGTCGTCGTATCTCATCGGCGCATGCAGTCCCGCAACTGTGCGAGTCCGCGCCTGATCCAGGTCTTG
Organism: Chromatiaceae bacterium; assembly: GCA_024235395.1. NCBI lineage: Bacteria > Pseudomonadati > Pseudomonadota > Gammaproteobacteria > Chromatiales > Chromatiaceae > Chromatiaceae bacterium. The sequence continues at coordinate 595,462 of JACKMK010000001.1, read as the reverse complement.
ACGGTGCCGATCGGATGGCTTCTGCGGTGCGACACCTCGGTCGGAGTGTATCCCTGGTGGTAGACCATCAGGATGCATTCACGCTGCGGCTCCTTGAGCAGGCCCAGGCAATCCGTCAGTCGACGCAGCTCGGCGTCGGTCTCGGCCGAGCGCACCGGATCCAGCGCCGAAGGCAACTCGTCGTCCAGATCATCGCTGCGCTGTGCCGCCGCATGCTCGGCGCCACGCAGAAAGTCGATTGCGCGATTGCGCGCGATGTTGATCAGCCAGGTCATCGGCTGCCCCCGCGCCGCGTTGTAGCTGTCCGCAGCATGCCATGCCTTGAGATACACATCCTGCAAGACCTCCTCGGCCCAGTGTTCCCGTTTCAATATACGAAGGATCACACCGAAGAGTTTCGCCGAGGTGGCATCGTAAAGCTCGAGGCAGGCGTTCTGGTCGCGCAGCGCGCAGCGCCCGATCAACATTGCCAGGTCGTTGCTCTGTTGCTGTCGGTCGAGACGCGTCATGCGGCAGCCGGGGCGGACTTCTCGTCAAACAGTCTAGTCGAGGTCTGCGCAAAGGGCGTGCCGGCGCGGCGGTGCGCGACCCCGTCCGAAACCTTCCCGCCGAGGTCGCCGTGCAGGCAGTCTCGGTATCCACAAGCTGTATGCCCCGGTGCTTGTGCCCAATCCGGCTCGGGTGCGGGCGCCGCAGAAGGGAGGGTTTACGCCGGCCGGCATCCTGTCACAAAAAACTGAATCTCCGTGGGCCTCGCAATGCGTAACTGGGATTGAACCCAGCTGTTGGGCGATGTGCCGGGGTGTGCAGTCCCCGGTTGGCATCGATCTGCAACCGCTGGACCCGGATTTCAATACCAGAGAGGAACATGTCATGTTCGACCGCATACGTTTCAGCCACGCCGTCACAATTGCCGCCGTGTCCGTCGCCCTGGCGGCCTGCCAGTCGTCGTACACCCGCGGCGGGTCACCAGCCGGCCTCACCGATCGCGATGGCAGGACCACCTACATCTTCGACAAGGATCGCCCGGACAGCGGAGTCAGTGCCTGCTACGGACCTTGTGCAGCACAATGGCCGCCAGTGATCGCCGGTGCCCTCGGTGATCGCGAATCGGCAGCCGTCGGTCGTGAAGACGGCATCCGCCAGGCGACTTACCGGGGCCGGCCGCTCTACTACTTTGCCGGAGACTCCAAGCCGGGCGACCGCAGTGGTGACGGCATTGGCGGCGTGTGGCACATCGCCGGAGAGCAACGCGAAGGCGTCCAGACAGCGAGCGGCGCGGGTCGGTATGTCGGCGGCTATTGAGACGTGCGGTCGCGGCTCGCGGCCGCCGCGGCGCACGGAAGCGCCGGGGGTTCTTGCGACGCTGGCCCGGTAGGGCTCTCGTCACGTCGAGGGCGGGGCAGGGTGGTGCGCCGTACAATCGAGCATTGCCCATCGCCGAGGAAGCACCACTCATGAAACCCGTCATCCTGATCACCGGTGCCAGCCGCGGCATAGGCGCCGCTACCGCACGACTGGCTGCAACACGCCGCTATGCGGTAGCGGTCAACTATCGTGCGGACCGCGAGGCCGCGGAGGCAGTGGTCGACGAGATCCGGTCCGGCGGTGGTACGGCCGTCGCAATCAGGGCCGACGTTTCCGTCGAATCGGACGTGGTGGCACTGTTCGAGACTGTCGATGATCGATTGGGGACGCTCACCGCGTTGGTCAACAACGCAGGGGTGTTGGCGCGGCAGAGTCGCGTCGAGGACATCGATGCGGCGCGCATTGCGCGAATCTTCGCGACCAATGTGACCGGTGCCTTCCTGTGCGCCCGCGAAGCGGTGCGGCGGATGTCCACACGCCACGGTGGCGATGGTGGCGCCATCGTAAACGTTTCTTCGGCGGCGGCACGTCTCGGATCGGCCGGTGAGTATGTCGACTATGCGGCCTCCAAGGGTGCCGTCGATACCCTGACCCGGGGGTTGGCGAACGAGGTCGCAACGGAGGGTATCCGGGTCAACGCGGTACGGCCCGGCTTCATCTACACGGACATGCACGCCAGCGGCGGCGAACCGCGACGTGTCGACCGCATCAAGACGTCATTGCCGATGCAGCGTGGGGGATTTCCGGAGGAGGTGGCGACAGCGATCCTCTGGCTGCTTTCCGATGACGCTTCGTATACCACCGGCAGCTTCCTCGAGGTGGCGGGCGGCAGATAGCCGCGCCTGCATGCGAACGTCTCAGGTTTTTGACCGCGCGTTGGCGTGGTTTTCGACGCGCAGGTCCCGTTGAGGGGGTTGGGCGAAACCTGCCTGGCTCAAACGCATTCGGGGTCGTTCGCGAATCGGCCCCCGGGCCAAAGCGTCCAACCATCCTGCGATCGTGCGCAGGCCCTGTCCGGTACCGCCGCCGAGTGCGGTGGGGGACAGGGCTTTCGCTGATCTCGCGCGTCGCGCCCATCGTGCGCGAGTCGTTGAATCCTCTTCTCCAGCCTGTTGCGTAACTGCGCAAAGAGGGCTGGTCGAACCATCCCGTCGCCCTACCGCGTAGGACCACAGCCGCGGCGACACCGTCGACGCACCGAGCCTGTTGGATAGACCACGGAGACCTGAACGTATGATGGATGCAATTGAACTGTTCACTTTGTCGATGCTGCCTGTGTTTCTGGTGCTCGACAGGGTGCTGCGGCGCAGTGCTCAGCGCGAGATCGCCGGCTGGCGGTGGCGTGCCGGCACCGTGAGTGTCGCGATGTTTCTGTTCGTCGGCCAGATCGGCGATCTGGCGAGCGCCCTGATCGGCGAATTGCGCTTGATCGACGGCAGCGGGCTCGGAACCTTCGAGGGCGCCGTCATCGGGGTACTGGTGTATGAGTTGCTGCACTACTGGTACCACCGTGCAGTGCATCGTTCGGATCGGCTGTGGCGCTTCGTCGGACACCAGATGCACCACAGCGCCGAGAGAATCGATGCCTTTGGCGCCTATTTCGGTCATCCGCTGGACCTTGCACTGTTCACCTCGATTGCGGTGTTCGTGCTGTATGCGCTGCTGGGGTTGTCACCGTCGGCGGCCGGTGCGGCGGCGGCTTTTCTCGCGTTCAATGCGGTATTTCAACACGCTGACATCGCGACACCTCGCTGGCTCGGATTCCTGATCCAGCGTCCGGAGAGCCATCGGATCCACCACGGGCGCGGTACCCATGGGTTCAACTACTCGGATCTGCCACTGTGGGACGCGCTGTTCGGCACCCTGAGCAACCCGCCGCCCGGTGCGGATTCCGAGGTGGGCTTCTACGACGGGGCCTCGGCGCGTGTCGGCGAGATGCTGGTCGGCAGGGACGTATCGAAGCCACCGGTCGGCAAAGCGACGCAGGCGGTCTTGAGCACCCTTGGTGGCTGACCACTCGACACAGGATTCGATGCCAGGGGTGCGATGACGCAGTGGGACCCGCCGGCGGGTTCGCCGATGTGGGTGACGATCCGAATCGCGGCCCTATTCATCCGCCGTTTGCCGAACCCGATTCGCCGATTCAGTGGTCCGCTGCGCGTTGTGTGACCGGGTTCTGAATTCGCGACTGAACCCTTACGTTGTTCGGCCGCCTCTTCTATTGAAAAGCGGATCGGCAAAGCGGCCGACTCCGCACACCGACGAGAGATCAGACGATGCTGCGCATACTGACATCATTCTCCGTCACGAGCGGGCTCTCCCGCGCCCGGATCGGGGCGACCCTTTTCTCTGCACTGCTGTTCGTGTCGGCCACCGGCCATTCCGCCTCGTTGCAGGTGATCGACGGCGACCAGGTGCTGCTGAACGGCGAGCCGGCGCGGCTCGCCGACATCGATGCCCCCGAACTCTGCCAGCCGGGCGGCCAGGCCGCGCGCCGTGTTCTGCGAAAGATGTTGCGCGGCGACGTGACCTACGAATGGGAAGGCGTCGATGCTGGCGGAAATCGTCTGGTCCGGCTCTACGTGGACGGACGCGAGGTGAACCAGAACATGGTCCAGCTCGGCTGGGCCTGGGATACGGTGCGAGAGAGGCCGAGTCGTTATGCCTTTGCGCAAGCGGTCGCCAGGCTCGAACATCAGGGCCTGTGGGCGGGGGACCAGCCGTTGCCGCCATGGGAGTGGCGCGACAACGCCGAGAACGCGGAGCGCCCGCTGTGTTCCCTGAGTGCGGGTGGCCGGACAATCAACCTGGAGACTGCAGCCAGGTGAGGGTCGCACTGTCACTGCGACGGACGCCATGGATCGACCACCGTAACCTTGCAGTGAGCGCGGTTGCGATCAGCATGTGCAGACTAAGATAGCCATCAACGACAACGAGCCAACGGATGAACCGCACGGCGATCGTTGAATGGAGTGTGTGACATGCCCAAGCATTGGTTGCAGATCAAGGGAGACCCGTCGGTCCGTGCGTTTCTGTTCCAACAGTCACGCCAGGTCAGCCTGTTCGATGAACGCATCGACCAGCTGCACCAGATCGTCTGCACTCTGTTCGGCAGCAAGGGTGCGTTCCATGTCAAGGCGCACTATTCCTCGTCCCAGCTGACCTGCTGGTTCTATGACGATCCGTTCAGCTACAAGGTGTACGTGAAGGAAGAGGTGTTCAATCCAGGATTTCTCGAAAGTCTTCCGTCCCTGTCCTACGAGGCGCGTCAACCGCGCATCGAACTGCAACGCATGGACCTGATCCTCTCGGAGTTCAAAAGATTGCGCGTATCGGATGAACAGATCTACCTCCGAAGTGCGTCCATCAACCGCATAAACGGTCTGATCGGTATGAACTTTTCCTGCGACGGCAGCCACTACATCGAATGCGACGAGTTCTTTTCCCGGCTGCGCGAGTTCGGGCTCGTCGAAGCCCCTGAATCGCCGAATGATCCGCTCGGCGAGATCGCGAACTGAGACGCCGGCGTATCGGTCGCGCAGAGAATACAGGCGTCGCTGTAAGGCCGCCCGGATGCAGGTGCGTTGTGCTCAGGTCAGCACGAGGTGCGTGCACGTAGCCGACGATAACGCTGCTGAATGTCCCGGGCGTCGAACGACTGCCTGACCTCGTCCTGCAGCGAATCCAGAATCAGGTCGCCATGCTGCTGAAGTACAGCGAGGCGCTCGGGGCGACGGGTTAGTTCAGCGAGGCTGCACAGTGACTCGAGCAGGCGTATGCACACGGCTATGTTGGCATCCGCCAGTTGTCGCATCGGCGCGTAGATGGCCTTTGCCAGTCCGGCGAAGCGCGGGGTTCGAATCAGCAACCGCGGGTTGCCTTCGTCATCCGATACGATACATCCGGGCAGGTCGCGGTCCACGATCTCCGCCAGGGCCCGGGTGAACCAGTCGATACAGGTGATCGCGGTGCCCGGGTCATTGATCCCCGGGGAGAGGGCCCGTGCCGCCAACTGGCTGAGTTGGCTGATCGCATGTTCCGCGTCCTGTACCGGCGTACGCACGGGGCCGACCACGACATGGCGCCTCGTCTCTTGCAGGATGCCCTCGATTTCTCGTTGGTTCGCCGCATAGACACTGAAGGCGCCGAGGCCGCCGATCAGGAAGTCGCCGGCGCGCGCGCGCACCATCAGCGTGCAGTCATGTTTGGCGCACAGACGGCTCAGCCCCTGGTAATCGATGGCCTGGACATAGCCATGCTGTGTGGCGGCCAACTCGAACCGCCTGCAGCCGCGCGTGGCCCGCCGCCAATGCGCTGTGTCGTCGCTGCGCCGCGGCCCGTGCTTGACGTCGGCCATGTCGCTCAGCGTGTGGTGCAGCTGGCGGCCTATCCGTTGCACGATCTGGTCGGCCTGCAGGTCGGTTGCCGTGCGGTGCATGAACTGAACGAATGCGAACAGGGCGGCAAACGCGCTCGCGAGTGCGCCCAGCAGGGAAAAGCGCGGAGTTTCGACCAGGGTGAAACCGCTCAGAGTGATGAGCGAATAGGCGTAGCTGCCGAGGAACAGCCCCAGGGTCACCTTGCTGGTACGGTCTTCGAGAAAATTGCGCAGTATCTTCGGCCCATACTGGCCGGACGTCAGCGTGAGCGCGACCATGGTGATCGAAAAAGCGACGCCGCCGACGCCGATGATCGAGCCGGCGATGACGGCGATCACACGTTGCACGGTGTCGTTTCCCAGTGCCGACCAGGGACTGTCGTCGACCGTTATCTGAAACCGCGTGTCCAGCCACAACATCAATACCGCGGTGACGCCGCCGGCCAGGCACAGGGCCGCGGGGATGGGCCACAGGCTGGTCCTCAAACGCTCGCGAAGGTAGGCGAATCGACTGTTCATAGCGTTGGTCCCGTCGGCCTGTCTGGACGATGACCCGGGGTCTGTCCTGTGCTCGTCGCAGAACGCGCAGTACCCTGCGGGTCAGGCCAAGCCGGATACCCTGGTGTCGATGGCGTGTTTCTCGATTCGATAACGCATGGTCTGACGGCTTATCCCCAGCACCGCCGCAGCGCGTGTGACGTTGCCGCGCGTGCGTTGCAACGCCGCCTCGATCATCCGCCGTTCGATCTCATCCAGGCTGATGCTGCCGTCGAGCGGAAAGCTGATCCGGTCACCTTCGACCTGCGGTCCGCCGTTCGTGGCCGAACCGAGCTGCAACCAGCGTCGCTCCAACGTCGAACCGCGCGACAGCAATACGCAGCGTTCGATGACGTTGCGCAGCTCGCGTACATTGCCAGGCCACTGGTGCGCCTTCAGCTCGCGCCATACCTCGTCCGGAACCTGGCGGATACGCCGGTTGGTGCGATCGTTGAACTCGGTGATGAAACTCTGTACCAGGTCTTCGATATCTTCCGGGCGTTCGGCGAGGCTCGGGAGCACGACCTGAAAGACGCTCAGGCGATGGAAGAGATCGCTGCGGAAGCGGTTCTCGACGACCTCCTGCTCCAGGTCACGGTTGGTCGCCGCGATGATCCGCACGTCGATCCGGATCTCGCGGCTACCACCGACACGCCGGACCGTGCGGTCCTCGACCGCCTTGAGCAGTTTCGCCTGCAGGTTCATCGGCATCTCGCCGATCTCGTCGAGAAACAAGGTGCCGCCGTCCGCCTGTTCGAACAGCCCCGCGCGGCGTCCCTTCGCCCCTGTGAACGCGCCGGCTTCGTGGCCGAACAGTTCGGACTCGAGCAATTCGCCGGGCAGGGCGGCGCAGTTGACCTCGACGATCGGGCCCTCGGCACGCGGACCGTTGTAGTGCAGGATCTTTGCAGCCAGGCCCTTGCCGGTGCCGGTCTCTCCACGCAGCACCAGCGCACTGAAATCGGCCTGGGCTATCTGGTCGAGCATGTGCCGGGTCTCTTCCGCGCGGTCGCTGCGCCCGATGAAGCGCGCCGGGCCGTGACGCGCGACCTGGCTGGCAGCCTCGGAAGACAGGCGCCGGTGCGCCCGCGCGCTGCGCGCCGTGCGCCGTACGGCCATGTCCAGGCGTGCGTCGTCCACCGGCTTCTCGAGGAAGTCGTGGGCACCCAGCTGCAGTGCGCGCACCGAGTCCGGGATGGTGCCGTAGGCGGTCATCAGGATCCATTCACCGATCTGTGACGTGCCGGCACGGGTTTCCTTCAGGAGATCCAGGCTGTTGCCATCAGGGAGATTCATGTCGGCCAGTACGATCAGCGGTTCGAGTTCTTCGTCGATCAGCTCGCGGCGTGCGCCCGCGAGATCTTCCACAAGGGTGACGTCCCATCCCTGCTTGACGAAACGCCTCCGCATCTCTTTGCCGAGCAGCTTCTCGTCTTCGATGATGAGCAGTGTGTCAGCCATACGTCTGGGGTCGCTCCGAAAACCATCCGGGCCCATACCCGTTCGAGGCCCGCGCCACATGGCGGTCGTCGGCAGGTAACGAAGCAAGGACCGTACCTTGCCCCTGGCCCGCCTGGTTGCGCACAAATCCGGCCCGATCGCGCGGTGAGGTGGCCGATATCGGCCGCATTGGCGGAAATGGACCGATGCGCAACGGGTCTGGTAACGGCACATCGCACCCGACCCGGCCGGACGACGGCGGGACTGGCATCGCCCTTGCAGCCGAGATGCGCAGTGCGATTGTGCCGACGGTCACCTTGATGAAGATACGCCCCGAACTCGAACGCCAGGTCGACAAGCTCCGCGAACCCTTTGCCGCATTCGTCAGCGCGCAGACAACGGCCAGCGGGCTATTGGTGATCGCACTCGTTGCGGCGTTGTCGATGGCCAACCTGTCCGCTGATCAGTATGCGCATTTCCGGCATCTGCGTGTCGGGCTGATCGTGGATGACGACGCCGTTGTCTGGTCGCTCTTGCATCTCGTGAACGACGGCCTGATTGCGCTGTTCTTCCTGTTGATCGGCCTGGAGGTGAAACGCGAACTGTTGGCCGGTGAACTGAAGGACGGACAACGGGTTCGTCTGCTGCTTGGTGCGGCGTTGGGCGGGATGGTGATGCCGGCGGCGATCTACCTGATTGTCAATGCGACGATCGACGGTGGCCAGATGCATGGGTGGGGCATACCGATGGCGACCGACACCGCACTTGCGATCGGGGTGTTGGCGGCACTCGGTGGACGCGTGCCGAAACCCATCGTGGCGTTCCTGATCGGTCTTGCGATCATCGACGACATCGGCGCGATAGCCGTGATCGCGCTGTTCTACACGCAACAGCTACTGCCTGGCTGGTTGATCGTTGCCGCGCTGGCACTGTCGGTACTGTTGGTCATCAATCGGGCGGGCCTGCGCCACCCCTTGCCCTATCTGCTTGGCGGAACCCTGGTGTGGTGGGCGATCGTTCAATCCGGGGTGCACGCGAGTATCGCCGGCGTCGTGATTGCGATGAGCGTGCCGGCAAGGCCGCGCCTGCGTGCGACGGCGCTCAAGCGACGCGTTCGCAGTGCGGTCTCCGAGGTACCCTCGGACGCCGGACCAGAACAGGTGCTGGGCGAGGCGCACACCCACCGCCAGATCACCAAGGTGGAGCGGCTCGCACAGGACAGCACTACACCGCTGAGGCGCTGGGAGGACAGCCTGGAATTGCCGGTCGCGCTGATCGTGCTGCCGTTGTTCGTGTTCATCAACGCCGGCATCGCACTCTCCCCGGACGCCTTGAGGGCGGCATTGACGGACCCGGTGGCCGTCGGTGTGACACTGGGCCTGGTCATCGGCAAGCCGGCCGGCATCCTGCTCGGTGTATGGTTGGGCGAGCGTCTGCTCGGTGCGCGTCGTCCACCGGGCCTGGACAATGTGCGCCTGCTGGGGATTGGTCTGCTTGCCGGGGTCGGTTTCACGATGTCGACGTTCATCGCCAACCTCGCGCTTGGCGGTGCGGGGGAATCCCTCGCAACCGCCAAGCTTGCGATCCTGCTGGCCTCGGCGGTCGCGGCGCTGGCCGGTTACGTCGGCCTGCGCATGAAGGCGGGTGCCGGGCGGCTGCAGGACGGGGCATTGGAACACGACCGCTGATCACAGGGTCGTGGGCATTTGGATGGCAATCAGGCGTCGCCGATCCCCGCTTGCGGCGCCCTGGGTCCTGCAGTGGCCCGGGCTGCATCACCGGCAGGGTCCAGACGTGCGGGCCAGCGTGGTACGCGGCGGACAGGGGCGCTATGACCGTGGAAACGAGGGGAGGCTGATGGAACCGAACGGCTTGATCAGGGTAAGGCGATCGTGGCCTGCAAACCGCCGGGTGATCGATGCGGCGCGTGTTGTGCTGTGTGGTGCCTTGCTGGTGCTGTGTGGCCCCGCGTTCGCGCAGTGTGAGGGCCGCCTGGCGTTGCAGGTGCTCGGCTCAGGCGGTCCGATCGCGGACGACGCCCGGGCGTCGAGTGGCTATCTGTTGTGGATCGACGGCCATGCACGCCTGCTGGTCGACGCCGGCGGTGGAACCTTCCTGAGGTTCGGCGAATCCGGTGCCAACATCGAAGACCTCGAGGCGATCCTGCTCACCCATCTCCATACCGACCACGCGACCGACCTGCCCGCCTTGCTGAAGGGGGGCTATTTCTCGGATCGCACACGACCGCTACCGGTGATAGGTCCGGACGGCGCGCCGGGCTGGCCGGGCGTTGGGGCGTTCATGCACGGACTCTTTGCACCCGGGTCCGGAGTGTTTCGCTACCTGGCAGGTTTCCTCGACGGCAGCGATCAGCTGTTTGAGACGCCGGTGGTCGAAGTGGACCACAGGAGCCGCATCGCGCAGACGGTGATCGACGAACCCAACCTCAAGGTACGGGTGATCGGAGTGCGGCATGGTGTGGTCCCGGCGCTGGGTGTCTTGATCGAGGCTGGCGCCTGGTCGATTGCGCTCACCGGTGATCAGAACGATGACAACCCGCAGTTCGTCGAGCTGGCGAAGGGTGCGAACCTCCTGGTCGTCGATCATGCGATTCCGGCGTCGGCCGGCGAGGTCGCGCGCGCATTGCACCTGACACCGCAGGCGATCGGCCGCATGGCGGCCGAGGCGCGGGTCGGACATCTGGTGCTGTCCCACCTGATGGCACGCAGCCTGCGGCACCTGGAACAGAGCCGGGACATCATTGGACAGAGGTTCTCCGGCCCTGTATCGGTCGCAGAGGATCTTGCGTGCTTCGTGATCGACCGGGGTCCGGTGGCGCGATGATGGTGCGGGCCGGTCCAGGCCATATGTCCTGCGGCAGTGGCCGGTTGGCGGATCGTCGATACGGCTGCGCGCCACGTGTGCTGCCGAGCGCGCGACGTGGCGTCATACCGGAGTGATCGAAGATCCGCCGGGACTCAACGCCGAACCGCCCTCGCTCGCTGACGCGCCCTGGCGAATCGGAATGTAGAGCGACACCTGGCCACCGCCGTGGTTCTCGATGTGCAGGCGACCGGAGAGCTGTTCGACGAATCGCTTGACCATCGACAGCCCCAGACCGGTGCCTTCGCCGCGGGTCGAAAAGAAGTGACGGACGCCGTGCTCGAGCAGTGCCTCGGGAAAGCCCGGGCCATCGTCGGTTACGCGGACGACGATGTTATGCTGACGTTCGCGTGCCTCGACGTGGATGGCCCCGCCCGCGGGCGCCATCGCCTGCTTGGCGTTCAGGATCAGATTGAGCAACGCTCGCCGCAGCCCCTGGGGCGGCAGTATCGTTTCCAGCGGTCGCGTTACCTTGACGTCCAGTGCGACGTTGTCCGGCAACTGGTACGCGACCAGCTTTGCCGTGTCTTCGATCAAACCGGCCACGTCGGTATGCTCGACGGGCTCCGGCTTGTGGCGCGCCTGGTCCAGCTGCTGGCCGACGATGCCGATCAGCCGGTCCACCTCCTGGATCACCAGGTCGAGCCGTTCGCGGGTGTCCGGCTCGTCGGCCTCTTCCAACAGCGAGCCGCAGGCGGCGCGGATCGATGCGAGCGGGTTGCGAATCTCGTGTGCCAGCATCGCCGCCATTTCGCCGATCGCGGCGAAACGTTCGGCACGCCCGAGTTCGGCACGTTGCGCGACCAGCGCGCCCACCGCGAGCTCCACGCGTCGCTCCATCTCATCGTGTCGCTGTTCGTGTGCCTGCTCCAGGCGTGCCAGGCGATTGACCAGTGTGTTGTAGCTGTCGAATACCGGATGCAGCATACGGTCGATCTCCAGCAGCGACTGCGGTGAGTAGTCGCGTACCGCGAGTCGCCGCAGCAGGGCCGACAGTGCGTGCAGTGGGCGCAGGATACGGCGCTGGAACAGCAGCGTCATGATGCCGAGCAGCAGCGCGAGCAAAGCGATCCCACCCGCCGCGGTATGGGTCAGCGAGAGGAAGGTGTCCTGTGCGGTCTCCAGGTCCTGCAGATTGACCTGAATCCGCTGCGACAGCGTTTCGATCGCATCCAGCAGTTCGTCGTCCGTGGAGCGCATCGGCGGAGGCACACCCGTCGCCTGATTGCCGTTTACCAGGCTGAGCAGTTGGGACTCGGCTTCGGAAAGCGCCTCGGTGTCGGTCTGCAGCGGGCGCAGCCGTCTTTCGCCTTCGATTGCGAGTCCGACAGCGAGTGCCAGCAGCAACGCCAGCGTGGTAGCGACCAGGATCCCCATGGTGCGGAAGGTCTTAAAGAGGTCGAACGTCCGGTTTTCGTTCATGGCTCACCCTTCGTGAAGCGCCCAGTTTCACGCCTTTTCGAGTTTCGACGACGGCCGTGCGGCGGCCCGGCGCGCTGGCAGTGGTGCAAAGGACGGCCACAGGTACCCGCCTGCAGTCCGTGATCGGACGTACCGCATCCTTTGACCAGAAATCGCACTTTCATGCGCGTCGACATCGTTCCGGCTCACGCCGCACGACGTCTGAAAGGTGGGTCAGCAATATGCGCGCCACCCCTCTGTGCCTGCTCAGGGGCGTACCAACCGGCGTCTCGAGGGTTGCCGAACGCGGTATGCGCCGATGCCCGGCTACGCGCCGTGGACAAGACCGCGCAGCGCTGTGGCTCTTGTGGTCGATATGCACCGAATTCGGCGGATATGCGCTGGTCGCCGCGCGGCCGTACGCATCCTGCCCCGGGGTCGCCGCGGTCTTGGGCCATACCACCGGGCTGCCCGTTGTCTGGCATGTCCTGTGCGACAGATGCACCGATCCAAAACCGGGCCGGCGCTGTCTGGTAGGGATCGGCGGAAGGGCACGCGACCCTGTGCCCGACGATGTCTTGTGAAACGATCGTAACCGGGCGAGGAGGTATCGAATGATCGACACGCAACCGACACTGCAGCATACGGGAAGCGAGCAGGTAGCAGCGCGCCGAAGCGCGCCGCTGGGACTCTCCGAATTGCCGGTCGATTGGCGGTGGATGGCGGCAATGGGCGTCGGCATGATCGTCGCCGGCCTGGTCGGTGTGACCTATGCGGTGCGACTGACACTGGTGAGCGTCATGGCATTCGGCGTACTGGCGATACTGGCCGGTGGCGTCCAGGTCTGGCATGCCATGACCACCCGAGGGAGGCGCTGGGCCGGCGGGATGGTGCACGCCTTTGTCGGTATCGCATACCTCGCCGTAGGTGCACTGCTGGTGTGGGACCCGATTGCCGGGACGCTCAGCCTGACGATCGTGATGACGGCGTTTCTCATTGCCCTGGGGGCGGCACGGTTGGGTTACGCGTGGCAATGCCGACGGTTTCGCTGGCGGTGGCGTCTGGCACTGGCCGGCGGCGTCATCGATCTGCTGCTGGCCGGGGTGATCCTGTACGGTTGGCCGACGACGTCTTTGTGGGTCATCGGGACCATTCTAGCGGTCGAACTGCTGCTCAATGGCGTGACGCTGCTGGCGATAGCATCGGCGTCGCGTCGGTACGGACTTCCGTCGGCCCTTGCTTCCGGCAAACCCGACAGCTGACCCATGCCCAGCGTTGGTGTGTGCGCGTGCCATTACGACAGGGAGTGGTCGGGGCGCGGTCCGGGGAGGCGCATTTCGGCGACGTGGGTTGTCGAAAACCGCCGCACCGTTACCGGTTCGGGTGGAAACCGGCTTCGCTGTGTGACGACCGGCACGTTTTCGCGGGACACCTTCGCGGTGCTGTCATTGGCCCGCACCTTGCACCGCATACCTTGCCGGTAACGGTCACCGGCGCAACGGAGATCAACGATGCTTGGATGGGCACTGACATTCTTGATAGTCGCCATTGTCGCGGGGGCACTGGGCTTCAGTGGAGTCGCCGGAACCGCTACACAGATCGCCTGGATCCTGTTTGTTGTCGGACTGATCGTCGCGCTTGTTTTGTTCGTCATGGGCCGACGCCCGCGCCTATGATGCTGGAAGACGCGCAGTCGCCCCGGGCGTTTGCCGCTCCAATCCATTTTGTACCGAGGACGAATCCATGAAAGCCGTGAAGTATGGTCTGTACCTGGCGCTGATCTTGTTCGCCGGCGTGGTGATGGCCGAGCAGAAGCCGGAACACCAGACGTATTCGAAGAACGAGATACTGCAAAAGGTCGAAGACTTCTTCGGTGAAGGAGCGGAAGGACTCGCGGACGTCGTGGAAAAGGCGTTTGCCGACCATGGTGAACCGGATGCCTATATCGCCGGAGATGAGATATCAGCGGCATTGGGTGTCGGTGTGCGTTACGGCAAAGGGCAGCTGCAGACGGCCGGTGGCTACTCTCGCAAGGTGTACTGGCAGGGGCCGTCGATCGGGTTCGATGCCGGCGCGAACGCTTCCAAGGTGTTCGTCCTGATCTACCGGTTGGCAAGCCCGGAGTCCCTGTTCCAACGGTATCCGGGCATCGAGGGCAGCCTGTTCTTCGTCGGTGGCGTGGGTATGAACTACCTGCAGGTCGAGGATACGGTCATCGCGCCGATCCGCCTCGGGGCGGGATGGCGGCAGGGTGTCAACGTCGGCTATATGGACTTCACCCGCGAGGCGAGCCTGAACCCCTTCTAAGCGGCTACTGACGCAAAGTGATGCACGATGGACTGGCTGCTGACCAATGATCGATCGGGCACGTCGCGCGGTCGACAGGAATGGCTGAAGCGGCTCGCCGCGGCGGGCCTCGCGGAGGCGCCGAGACCGTTGGATGATCTCGGGCAGATCGCTCGCCTGTCGGCCGACGACCGGGTGATCGTCGCCGGTGGCGACGGGACCGTGAATCTGGTGGCACGAGACTGCGCGCGCAGCGGTTGTCGCCTTGGCGTACTGCCCGCAGGTACTGGAAACGATCTCGCGCGAGGTCTCGATATTCCGCTCGACCCAGATGCCGCCTGTGAAACGATCGTACGCGGCGTGGCGCGGACCCTGGATCTGGCCGCCGTGAACGACCGCCATTTTTTGAACGTCGCGCATGTGGGGTTCGGGTCGGAGGTCGGACGCCGGGCGGAGACGCGCAAGAGACGGGGTTGGGGACGACTCAGTTATCCGAGCGCGGTCTTGGACAAGCTGCAACGTCGCCGCGGCTTCAAGGCGACCATCCGCTGCGGCGGCGTAACGCACCGGGGACGCTGGCTGGAGATCGTTGTCGCAAACGGTGTGTCGTTCGGGGGTGGCCAGCGGGTATTCGATGTGGCGCAGGACGATGGCGCAATCGATGTGATCGCGATCCGGCCCAAACCGGTCTGGCGTCTGATCTGGGTATGGATCAAGGCGCAGATGCTCGCCACCACTCCGAGCGATGATGCGCTGGTGCGCATGCGCGGACCGCACTGCGAGGTCGATGATTGTGCGCCCCGCAGGATCACCGCCGATGGCGAGCAGGCGGGCGAGGTTCCGGCGCGCTTCACGATCGAGCACCGGGTGCTGCGCGTCATCGTCCCTGCCCGGGCATCGGATTGAACCCCGCCAGCCGAAACGCAACGGACGAGGGAAACACATGGTCACTCTGCGAGACACCGAACAGGCGACTTTGGCCGAGTTGCATGCCAGCGGGTCGGGCCTGCTGTTGAGATACCGGAGCCTGATCGACGCCGACATGGATGCACGGCTCAGTGACATCCTGTCGGTGATCTGCGAAGCCAGGGCACCACTGCTCGACAGGTTGGCGCACTGTACGCGCCAGCGCGATGATCAACCGACCGCGGCAGACCAGGAGGCCAATCAGCTGCAGGCTGTCATGGACCGCGTGGTCGGGTGGCTGGGCGATGTCGAGCTGCCTGTCGCACGTGTGTTCGAAGCGGAGCAGCAATGGCTGTCACTGCTGGATGAAGCGCAATCGCAGGATTGGTCGGCCGACGAAGGTGTGTTGCTCGCGCGCCTGCGCGACGATGCCAGGGAATCGCTCCGGCATCTGTCGTCGCTCTCGCGACACTAGGCGCGCCCGAGATCTCCACCGGCCTCCGGGTACGACGGCCTTCGCCGAGCGCATGCGGCTCAGCGTCCCGGTCCGGAAAGGGGATTGCCGTTCGCCCTGCTGTATCCACACCCGCGCCGGGTGCAACAGCCCGTCCGCCTCTGCATCCAAACCCCGCCGTGCCGCGTGCGACGCCGCACCTGGCGCCGGTGTCGACCCGGGGTGCGCCCTAGCACGCAGGGGGGATGTTCCAGGACCGGCCGTCGGCATGGGATCTGTCGCCTCAAAATTGGCCGGGATCTGCCGATGCATATCAGCGACGCGTGTCGTGGTCGCGCCAGCTACAGCAGGGTACCTTTATGAGATTGCAGATTCCGGGTCTGGGCGGTGTTGCAACCGTCCGGGGAAAAATCTATCGGATGCTAGGCGTCTTGTTCGCCGTGATGTTGGTGTGTACCGCCGGTTACCTGGCCTACAGCCAACGTACCCTGGTCAATCAGCTGGTCGAACACCAGACTACCGATCTCGCCGAATCCTACTTCGACAACATCAATACGCTGATGCTCACCGGCGGC
This sequence comes from Chromatiaceae bacterium, assembly GCA_024235395.1. Taxonomy (NCBI): domain Bacteria; kingdom Pseudomonadati; phylum Pseudomonadota; class Gammaproteobacteria; order Chromatiales; family Chromatiaceae; species Chromatiaceae bacterium. Next base: position 579,234 of record JACKMK010000001.1, on the reverse strand, counting down.
ATGGCCAATCGCGATATTCCGCGCAAGAAGGTACTGGCACGCGAGGCCGTGCTCGATGCGCGCATCATCCGTGGTCCCGCGGTAACCAAGCTGTACGGCCCGGGCGACGAAAACGCCCAGGTCCGCGACGACCTAGACCGCCGGGCGCTGGCTGGCGAACGTATCGAGTTGATCGAAGCGGGCGAAAACGGACGGGTTCTCAAGGTGCTGCTGCCGTTGCCGGCCAGCAAGGACTTCCGCGGGACGGATTGTATCGGCTGCCACGTCGCACCAGAGGGCGAGGTCCTGGGCGTGGTGCGCGTCGACTATTCGCTGGAAGCCTTCGATGCCGCGGTCAACCGCGACCTGTTGATGAACATCGGCATCAATTCCGCGCTGATGGTGCTGGGCCTGTTGATCATCGGCGCCTTGTTCTCGCGTATCGTCTCACAACCCCTCAATCAGCTGGTCAACACGATGCGCGCAGTGGCCGAGGGCCGGGCCGACTGGTCACAGCGTCTGAGCCTCGAGTCGAACGACGAGATCGGTGCCCTGGCCAACCATTTCAATACCGCGATAGAGAAGTTCGGCAATCTGATCGACGACACGTCCCGTCAGAAGGAAGAGGCCACGCGTCTGAAGACCGCGCTGGACTGCGTCAGTACGAACGTGATGGTCGCCGACGGCGACTACAACATCATCTACGCGAACGATGCCGTACAGGCGATGTTCCGCGACGCGGAAGCCGACCTACATGAAATGTTGCCTGGATTCGACGCCAACAATCTGATCGGGCGCAACATCGACGTATTCCATGTGAAGCCACAGCATCAGCGTCGTTTGCTCGACAAGCTGACGGATACCTACGAATCGCAAGTGACCGTCGGGCCACGTACCTTCCGCATCATCGCCAATCCGGTGGTCGACGCCAAGGGGCAACGTCTCGGCATCGCGGTCGAGTGGGCAGATCTGACCGCCGAAATGCGCGCCGCCGATGAAGAGGCCAAACGGCTCGAGGTCGAGCGCCGGCATGCGAGTGAAAACCTGCGCATTCGCACGGCCCTGGACAACGTCACCAGTTCGGTGATGGTGGCGGACGCGGACTACAACATCATCTATCTGAACAAGGCGTTGCAAAAGATGTTCGGCGACGCCCAGACGGAACTGCGCGAGGTGTTGCCCGGGTTCGACAGCACCCGGCTGCTGGGCAGCAACATGGACCAGTTCCACAAAGACCCGTCGCATCAGCGTCGCCTGCTCGATGGTATGACGTCGACCGTGAGCAGCGAGATGGAGGTGGCGGGTCTGACCCTACGCGTGGTCGCCAATCCTGTGCTGGATGAGCAGGGCGATCGCCTCGGCACCGTGGTCGAATGGGCCAACCGCACCGCCGAGGTCGCGGTCGAACGTGAGATCGACGGTATCGTGGCCGCGGCGCGCGACGGTGATCTCGCGACACGCGTCTCGCTGGAGGACAAACAGGGCTTTTTCCTCAAACTCGCCAGCGGCATCAACGAGCTGGTCGAGGTGATCGAGAATGTGTTCGGCGACATCGCGGATACGATGGGTGCAATGGCCGACGGCGACCTGACCCGGCCGATCGAGCGCGATTATTCGGGTGCGTTTGGCAAGGTCAAGGAAGATGTCAACACGACCGTGCGCAACATCGAAAAGATCGTGCACGAATTGCGCGAGGCGACAGACGCGATCAACACCGGGGCGGGCGAGATCTCGTCCGGCAACAACAATCTGTCATCGCGTACCGAGCAGCAGGCGGCGGCGCTCGAGGAGACGGCTGCTTCGATGGAGCAGCTCACCTCGACGGTGCGCAACAATGCCGATAACGCGCAGCAGGCCAACCAACTGGCTGGCAGCGCGAGCCAGTTGGCGACGCGCGGTGGTGAGGTGGTGAGTCATGCAGTGTCGGCGATGGGTGAGATCGACACCGCGAGCGGCAAGATCGCCGAGATCATCGGGGTGATCGACGAGATCGCGTTCCAGACCAACCTGCTCGCGCTGAACGCCTCGGTGGAGGCGGCGCGTGCCGGTGAACAGGGGCGTGGCTTTGCCGTGGTCGCAACCGAGGTCCGCAATCTCGCCGGCAGGTCGGCGACGGCAGCGAAACAAATCAAGGAGCTGATCCAGGACTCGGTCGGCAAGGTAAAAGCCGGTAGCGAACTGGTGAACCAGTCCGGTGCCATGCTCGGAGAGATCGTCACCGGGGTGAAAAAGGTGGGTGACATCATCGCGGAGATCGCTGCTGCGTCTGCGGAACAGTCCTCCGGTATCGACCAGGTCAACCAGGCGGTCACTGCGATGGACGAGGTGACCCAGCAGAACGCGGCGCTGGCCGAGGAGACGTCCGCGGCATCGGCGTCGATGAGCGACAAAGCCAGGGAGATGGAACAGTTGGTCGGATTCTTCAAGATCTCCGGCACGCCCCCGATGTCTCGCGCCCCGCTGGCACCCGCCAAGACCGTCGTCGCATCGTCGCGGTCGGCAGCGGACAAGTCGTCGGCCCCGGCGTCCCGGCAGACAGCCAAGGTCGCAGCCGCCAGGCCGCCTGCGCCAGCGAAAGCGAAGGGCAAGCCGGCTCCGTCGCCAAAGCCGCAGCGTGCCAAGGCGCCCCCGGTGGACGACGAAGAGGAGTGGGAGGAATTCTGAACCCGGCGCCGATGCTCAGTCGCGCCAGAAGGCCGGGGTCAATATCACCAGTACGGTGAAAATCTCCAGTCGTCCGAAGAGCATCGCCAGAATACCGATCAGTTTGCCGGCGTCGCTGACGCCGGCAAAGGTCGTCGCCACCTCGCCGAGTCCAGGGCCGAGGTTGTTGATGCAGGTCGCCACCGCTGAGAACGCGCTGACCTGATCCAGCCCGGCCGCCATCATCATCAGCGTCAGCAGTGCGAACACCACGACGTAGGCCGAAAAGAATCCCCAGATCGCCTGGCTTACGCGCGGCGCCAACACCTGGGTACCTATGCGCAAGGGGCGTACGGCGTGCGGATGGATCAGGTAGTGGATCTCCTGGCCGCCCTGTTTCAGCAGCAACAGCACGCGTGAAACCTTGATGCCGCCGGCGGTCGAACCGCCACAGCCGCCGACGAAGCTCATGAAGATCAGCAGCAGCGGCAGGAAACTCGGCCAGACCGAGAAATCCGCGGTACCGAAGCCCGTGCTGGTAATCACCGATACCACCTCGAACATCGAGTCGAGCAACGCGTCCATCGGGTGCTCGTAGGCCTGCAGGTGCCACAGCATGCCTGCGATCACCAGCAGCGCGACGACGATCAGGATCAGGAAGCTGCGTGCCTCGACGTCGCGCCAGTAGGGGCTTGGCGAACGATCCGCGAGCGCACGGTAGTGCAGCGCGAAATTGATCCCGCCGGCGAGCATGAAGACGATCGCGATGGCATCGATCGCCGGGCTGTCGAAGTAGCCGAGACTGGCGTCGTGGCTGGAGAAACCGCCTGTGGAGACAGTTGCAAAGCCGTGCACGACGGCATCGAACACGCTCATCCCGGCGATCCAGTAAAAGAAAATACAGGCCGCCGTCAGTCCGACGTACAGCAGCCACAAGGCGCGCGCCACCTGCGTCAGGCGCGGCTTGAGCTTTTCCTCCTTCATCGGCCCTGGTGCCTCGGCCCGATACAACTGCATGCCGCCGATACCGAGCATCGGCATGACCGCGACGGCGAGCACCACCAGCCCCATGCCACCGAGCCACTGTAGCTGGCCGCGGTAGTAGAGAATGGAGGGCGGCATCTGGTCGAGGCCGATCACGACGGTGGCCCCGGTGGTCGTGAAGCCCGATACGGCTTCAAAGAACGCATCGACGAAGCTCAAATGGGGTCCGATCACAAACGGGATCGCCGACAAGAGGCTCAAGACCAGCCAGAACAGTGTGACGATGATGAATCCTTCGCGCCGGCCGAAATCGCCGAGTGAGCGGCGCGTCGGCAGCCACAGGGCGAGTCCGATGGCGTGGATCATCACGAACGACAGCGCGAAATGTACTGCCTCGCCGTCATCAAACCACAATGCAACCAGGATCGGCGGTATGACCGATAGGCTGAACATCATGCACAGGAACCCGACGATGCCGAGGATGTGAAACGTCTTCATTGGGGAGGCGGCGGCTTGCGGCCCCTACATTATAGCGCCAGCAGGCACCGCGCAGGGTGTGGCCGGCCAGCGCGACCGGTCGGCTTATTGTCCGAAAGGGAGTAGGCTATGCGCCGGCTGAGCACGCTGGACGCCGCAAGCGCAGGGGCCCTGCGAGCGGATCAGCGGCCGTTGCGGCGGCCCGCGTTGGCCGTTTCCAGCCGCGCGCCATGCGCAGTGTCTTGTTTTTCCTGGGAGAGCATCGGTGTTTGCTTCGTTTTTTCCGCGTCCGCGGTTGTTTTTCACCATGGCGGTCGTGTGGAGCGCGCTGGCCTCGCTGGTCTGGTACCTCGCGGGCGACAGTCTGGGCGCCTTGCTCGGCTTTCCGCCGGCCGAACCGGATGCTCCCCCCGTCATCGGCGTCGGGTATTTTCTGACGTCGCAGTTCATGTGGTTTTATATCTACTACGGCGCTGCGACCGCGCTGTTCGCGATGTTCTGGTTCCGTCTCTACCCCCACCGCTGGCAATTGTGGTCGGTGCTGGGCTCGTCGCTGATCCTGTTCTCGACCTATTTCTCGGTGCAGGTCTCGGTTGCGATCAACGAGTGGCGACGTCCTTTCTTCGATGCCGTTCAGCAGGCGCTGTCGGGCGATGCGAGTGTTTCGGTCGGTGAGCTCTACGGTCTGCTGGGGGACTTCGCCGGGATCGCGTTCGTGGCGATATTCGTGATCGTCGTGACCAGCTTTTTTGTCAGTCACTACGTGTTTCGTTGGCGTACCGCGATGAACGACTACTACGTTGGGCGCTGGGCCGAGGTGCGGCGCATCGAGGGTGCATCGCAACGCATCCAGGAAGACACCATGCGTTTCGCCGACATCGTCGAGACCCTGGGGGTGAAGATTGTCGACGCGGTGATGACGTTGTTTGCGTTTCTTCCGGTGTTGTTCTCTTTGTCCTCTTATGTTTCCGAGCTGCCGGTGGTCGGCAACATCGCCGCACCGCTGTTCACCGCGGCACTGATCTGGTCGGTGTTCGGCACTTTGCTGTTGGCGGTTGCAGGGATCAAGTTGCCGGGACTCTATTTTCGCAACCAGCGGGTCGAGGCGGCCTACCGCAAGGAGTTGGTGTATGGCGAGGATGATGCCGGCCGGGCCCAGCCGCCGACCTTGCGCGAGTTGTTCGGCAACGTCCGGCGCAATTACTTCCGGCTGTACTTCCATTATTTCTATTTCAACATCGTGCGCTACAGCTATCTGCAGGCAGACAATATCTTCGTGTATCTGATCCTGGTGCCGACGATCGCCGCTGGCAAGATCACGTTTGGCATCCTGCAGCAGATCCTCACGGCATTCGGCCAGGTGTCGTCGTCGTTCCAGTACCTGGTCAACTCCTGGACCACGATCGTCGAGTTGCAGTCGATCTACAAGCGCCTCGCCGCGTTCGAGGCGGCGTTCGAAAAACGGCCGTTGCCGCAACTCGATCAGGCCTATCTCGCGGGCGAGACCGGTGCAGTGGACTGATGGCCAGCAAGGCTACCGTGCCTGGCGCGAGGCACCGGCCGGCTTGAGCCATCGGCGACTGCCGCCGAAACACTGTCGCGAAAAAGCGGTGTCCTCGACGGAACGTTCCCTGCATGATGGCGGTCTGACGTGACAACCAAGACGATCAGATATCGCGACGAGGATGATGCAGGATGGGCAGTACTGACGTGCGGGTGAAGGAGCAGACCGAGGGCGAAGTCGATGCGCTTCGCAGCGAGTTCGACCAGCTGCGAACGCACGTGGAGCAGCAGATTCTCGGCCAGTCCGAACTCGTGGAACGGTTGCTGATGGCATTGCTCGCGGACGGTCACCTGCTGGTCGAAGGGGCCCCCGGCCTGGCCAAGACGAAGGCGGTCAAGGCATTGGCGTCGGGCCTCGAAGGCGATTTTCACCGTATCCAGTTCACGCCCGACCTGCTGCCGGCGGATCTCACCGGGACCGAGATCTATCGGCCGCAGGACGGCAGCTTCCATTTCGACAAAGGTCCGGTGTTCCACAATTTCGTGCTCGCCGATGAGGTCAACCGCGCACCGGCGAAGGTGCAGTCCGCGTTGCTCGAGGCAATGGGCGAGCGACAGGTCACCGTGGGACGTGAGACCTTCCATCTGCCCGAGCTGTTCCTGGTCATGGCGACTCAGAACCCGATCGAGCAGGAAGGCACCTACCCGCTGCCCGAGGCACAGCTCGACCGCTTTCTGATGCACGTGCGTGTCGACTATCCCGACCTTGCGACCGAAAAGGCGATCCTGAGCCTGAACCGCGATGAGGCACGGGCCAGCGAGCGGCCGCCGGGCAGTCACAAGGTCAGCCAGCACAGTGTGTTTGCCGCGCGCCGTGCGATCCTCGAACTGTTCATGTCGCCGGACGTCGAGGACTACCTGGTGCACCTGGTGCTCGCCACCCGCGATCCGGCACCCTATGGTCGCGACCTCGCCGGGTGGCTGCGTTATGGCGCAAGTCCGCGCGCGACCCTGGCGCTCGATCGCTGCGCACGCGCACGTGCCTGGCTGGATGGACGCGACTATGTATCGCCGGAGGATATCCAGGCGGTCGCCCCGGACGTGCTGCGCCATCGGGTACTGCTCTCATACCAGGCGGAGGCCGAGGGCCGCACCGCCCAGGGGTTCGTCGAGACGCTGCTGGGCAGGGTGGCCGTACCCTGACGGAGGCGTGTCGTTGCTGAACCCGACAGACGCATCAGGCGGCGGGCCGACAGGCACGCGTATCGATCTCGAGACGCTGATCGCATTGCGGCAGGAGGCGCGCCAGTTGCAGATTGCGCCGCGCGGCAAGGTGCTGGCGACCCGCAGCGGCGGCCATCTCTCGCGGTTCCGCGGGCGTGGGATGGAGTACGACGAGTCACGCGTCTATCAGCCGGGCGACGACCCGCGCAACATGGACTGGCGGGTCACGGCGCGTTCCAGCACCGCACATGTCAAATTGTTTCGTGAGGAGCGAGAGCGACCGGTCTGGCTGTTCGTCGACCAGCGCCCGGCAATGCGTTTTGCCAGCCGGGTCGCATTCAAATCGGTCGTCGCGGCGCATGCGGCGGCACTGCTCGCCTGGGCCGCCGCCGACAAGGGTGACCGGGTCGGTGGCCTGGTGTTCGACGACGGACGCTATGTCGAATACCGGCCGGCCGCGCGTACCCGCGGGCTGTTGCCGCTGCTGCACGCGCTGACCGAGTTCTCCGAAGCGGGGGGCGAGGGTGCGCCCGGCGGCGAACTTGGCACCGGCACGCCGGACGGCGCGCTCACCGCTGCTGCGACCCATCTGGTGCAATTGGTGCGGCCGGGCAGTCTGGTGTTCCTGATCAGTGACTTTGCCGCGTTCGGAGCCGGTGACGATGCGTGGATCGCGAGGCTCGCGGCCGGCAGCGAGCTGGTGTTCGTGCACGTCTTTGATCCGCTCGACGAGGCACCGCCGCCAGCGGCGCGCTATCCGGTGACCGACGGCGATACCGGTAGGGTACTGGATACCGGCAGCGCGGCGTTGCGCGCCGCCTGGACCGCGCGTTTCGATGCGCAGGTCGGCCACCTCGAAACCCTGTGCCGGCATTACCAGGCACACCGTGTCGCACTGCGCACGGATCAACCGGTGGGCGACGCGTTGCGCCACGGCCTGCGTCCGCGTCTGCTGCGCAGCGGAGGGATCCGGTGAACGGCCCCGCGCAGCAGATACCACTGTCCGGCGATCCTTTGGCGGGCCTGCGCGATTACCATCTGCCGGACCCGGTCGCCTGGTGGCCGCCCGCGCCGGGTTGGTGGGTGTTGCTCGGCGTGCTGCTGATCGCGTGCGTGGCGACACTGTGGTGGTGGCAGCGTCGTCGCCGTTGTACCGCCGCGGCGCGCGCGGCATTGCGCGAACTGGAGCGGTTGCATCGGCGTACCGATCCCGGCGCCGATGGGATCGCGTACCTGCGCGGCCTTTCGCGGCTGCTGCGGCGTTATGCACGCGTCGCGTTCCCGGGCCAGCCGGTCGCGGCGTTGACGGGTGACGCCTGGCTGACGTTTCTCGATGCGCACGGCGGTGCCGGCCGTTTCCGCGACGGCCCGGGCCGGCTGCTTGCGGACGCCCCGTATCGCGCGGCGGCCGATGGGCGGCCGGATGAGCTCGCGACATTGGTCAGGGACTGGATCCGACACAATCGCGGAGGCTGTCGATGATCCATTTCGTGTGGCCCTGGGTATTCCTCGCCTTGCCGCTGCCGTGGCTCGTGAGGCGCCTGCTGCCGCCCGCACCCGCGCACACCGGCGAGGCACTGCGCCTGCCGTTTCTGCGCGACCTGCCCGCGGCAGGCACCGATGCAGGCACGCCGCACAGCGGCCGGCGCCGCACGGCTGCCTGGCTGGCATGGCTGTTACTGGTGGTCGCCGCAGCACAGCCGCAGTGGCTCGGCGAACCGCTGCGCCTGCCGGTCGCCGGTCGCGATCTGATGCTCGCGGTCGATGTCTCCGGGTCGATGGAGCAGGACGACTATCGGCTGAACGACCGCCCGGTCAATCGTCTCGACGTGGTCAAGGCGGTGGCCGGACGTTTCATAGAGCGCCGGGACGGGGATCGTCTGGGACTGGTTCTGTTCGGAACCCGGGCCTACCTGCAGACGCCGCTGACCTACGACCGTGAGACGGTTCGGAACATGTTGAACGAGGCGGTGATCGGCCTGGCCGGCCGCGACACGGCGATCGGCGATGCGATCGCGGTTGCGGTGAAGCGGCTGAAGGAACAGGCGCAGGACAACCGCGTGTTGATCCTGCTGACGGACGGCGCGAACACGGTCGGTAACATCGCGCCGCTCGACGCGGCAAGGGTCGCGGCACGCGCCGGCGTACGCATCTACACGATCGGTATCGGTGGCGGCCCGGTCGGCGTGCGTACCCCGTTCGGCCTGCTCAGCCAGCAGGGGCGCGACCTCGACCCGGCGACCCTGAAGGCGATCGCCGCGGAGACCGGTGGCCGCTATTTCGAGGCCACCGATACCGTCCAGCTGGAGCGCGTCTACGACGAACTCGATCGCCTCGAACCCAGTGTCCGCGACAGTCTCAGCCTGAGACCGCTGCACGCCCTGTACATGTGGCCCGCGGGTGGCGCACTCCTGCTCAGCGTGGTTCTCGCGTTGGGAACGCTGCCGCGGCGGCTCGTGGTCTCCGACACCGCGCGGGTGGGCAAAGATGCTGTCTGATTTCCACTTCCTGCGCCCGCTGTGGCTGCTGGCATTGCTGCCGCTCGCGTGGGTGCTCTGGCAGTTGCGCCTCGGCAGCGGAGGGGCGGATGCATGGCGCAAGGTGGTCGATGCGCATCTGTTGCCGCGCATGCTGAGCGATCTCGGCGGTGATGCGCGCCGGCTGCCGCTGCTGCTACTCGCGATCGGTTGGGTGCTCGCGGTGCTCGCGTTGGCCGGCCCGACCTGGCAGCGCCTGCCGGAACCCCTGTTTGCGGCGCGCCAGTACCGCGTCATCGTGCTCGACCTGTCGGCGTCGATGAACGCGACGGACCTGGCGCCGTCGCGCCTCGCGCGTGCGCGCTACAAGGTCCTCGACCTGCTGCGCGCAGCGCGCGACGGCCAGACCGCGTTGCTCGCCTATGGTGCCGAACCCTTCGTTGTTGCACCCCTGACCGGCGATGCCGAGACGATCGCGGCGCAGGTACCGCATCTCGAGACCAGCCTGCTGCCGGTCGGTGGTGCGCGACGCGAGGATCTTGCGCTGGCCCAGGCCGGCGACCTGTTGCGTCAGGCCGAGGCGCCGGACGGGCAGGTGCTGTTGTTGACCGGCAGCCTGGACAGCCCGGGTGCGGCGATCGACGCTGCGCGCCGCCTGCGCGGGGATGGCTATCGCGTCTCGGTGCTCGGCATAGGGACCACCAAGGGCGGGCCGGTGGCCGGTCCGGACGGCGCGCTGCTCAAGGACGACAAGGGCGCGATCCGCATGGCGCGCCTCGACGACGATGCGCTGCGCGAACTGGCCGGCGCCGGGGGTGGCCGTTACATCGGTATCACGGCCGATGACGGCGACATCCTGGCGCTGGCGCCGGATGCACCGGTGTTGCCCGGCGAGGCCGGCGACGCACGCCAGAGCGCCGACCGTTGGCGTGAAGAGGGGCCTTGGCTGTTGCTGTTGTTGCTGCCGCTTGCCGCGCTCGGGTTTCGCCGTGGCTGGTTCGGCGCGCTGTCGCTGACCCTGCTGTTGCTGCCGCCGCCGGACGCCAGCGCGGCGACCTGGGACGGGCTGTGGCAGCGCCCCGATCAACGTGCGGCAGCGTTGTTGGAAGACGGCAGGCCCGAGCAGGCGGCAGGCCGGTTCGAGCGCCCCGACTGGCGGGCTGCGGCGCACTACAGGGCGGGCGACTACGCGGCAGCGTTGTCTGCGCTCGAGGGGCTCGATGGGCCGGAGGTTGCGTACAACCGGGGCAATGCGCTGGCGCGCCTGGACCGCCTCGACGAGGCGCTGGCCGCCTATGACACGGCACTCACGGCGCGACCGGACGACGCCGATGCCCGCCACAATCGAGACCTGGTGCAGCGCCTGCTCGACCAGCGTCGCGCACAGCGCGAGCGCGATTCCGCACAGAACCCGCGGTCGGCCGACGCCGGCCAACCCGGCGAAACCACCGGGGAGGACGACGCGACCCAGGGTGATACGGCCGGTGCCGAACAGGGTTCGCAGCAGGCCGATGCGTCCTCGCAGCAGGACCAGACGAGTCCCGCGGGCCAGCGCGACCAGAGTGCGGCCGCAGGTGACCAGGCCGATGACCGTCAGGCCGGCGATGCGGGCGCAGATACCGGCGGCCAGGCGGGGGCCACGCAGGACGATGGCCAGGGCCCCGAAACGGCATCGGCAGATGGCGATACGTCGGATGACGGACAGCGCAACGGACCGCAGCGTGCGCAATCCGCGCAACAGGATCAGCAGACTGATGCGCGGCAGCACAGCACCGCATCGGCGGCGGACGCCGCGCGGCAAGACGTTGGCGGCGAGGGGGAGGTCGAACCGCGCAGCGATCGGCAGGCTGAGGCGTCGACAGCCGGCGAGCGGCAGACGCCGGACCCGAAGACACCGGGCGCCTCGGGCGATCAGCACGCGGCGACCCCCGACGAGGAGCCGTCCGATCCGGCAACAGAGACGGCTGAGCCGGGCGCCGGGCGCGACGACCCCTCCGAACGGACGGGCGATCTGGCGCAGCAGAACGGCGCTGGCGGTGGCGAACGCGACGAGCCGCCGCAGCGGGACGACCAGGGAGAGGCGCCGAACCCGGCAGCAACGCCACAGGGCGCGAATACCGCGGCGACGGGCGGGCCGCGCACGCCACAGGCGCCGGGCCTGTCCGACCTGCTCCGTGACCGGCAACAGCTGGCCGCGCAGGGGATGCCGGGCGCGGAGGTGCCGCACGTCGATCCGGAAGACCGCCAGGCGATCGAACAGATGTTGCGCCGCGTCGACGACGATCCGGCGGGCCTGCTGCGTCAGCGTTTCCTGCTGCAGCACCTGCGTCGCAGTGGTCGACTACCCTGAGGTAAGTATGAAACACGCGATCCACATACGGCATCTGGTTCTGTTCGGGCTGCTGCTGGCCACCGTGCAGGTCTGGGCGGCCGGGCCGGAGGCCCGTCTCGACCGGACGCGGATCGGCGAGGGCGAGACGGTCACCCTGATCATCAGCGTGCCGGGTGGCAGCAACGGGACCCCCGACCTGTCGCCGGTGACGCAGGATTTCGATGTCCTGAACCAGAGCCAGAGCATGCATATGAGCATGATCAACGGGCGCAGTTCGAGCAGCCGCAGCTGGCAGTACGTACTTGCACCGAAACGCACCGGCAAGCTGACGATCCCGGCGATCCGGGTCGACAGTGCGAGCACTGGGCCTTTGTCGCTGGACGTGCTGCCGGCTGCCGACGCGGCGAAGGCGGGACCGGCGGCGCCGGTGTTCATGGAGGTCGAGGTCGAGCCGCAGCAGCCCTATGTGCAGCAGAAGGTGATCTACACCGCCCGCCTGTTGTCGCGCGTCCCGTTGCGCCAGGCGCATATCTCGGATCCGCAGGCCACCGACGCGCTGGTCGAGCCGCTTGGACCCGAAACCGAGTACACCACGCAGCGCGACGGCCAGCAGTACCGGGTCAGCGAGCGTCGTTACGCCGTGTTTCCGCAGCGCAGCGGTACCTTGCAGATCGACGGCCCGGTACTCAGCGCCGAGGTGCCGGAACAGAACCCGCGCGGCGGTGGGCCCGGACAGACGTTCCGGGGGCGCGACCCGTTTGCGGATTTCGACCGCCTGTTTGGCCGCAGTGGCCTGCCGAGCCTCAATGGCGCCTTCACTCAGACGCGACCGATCCGGCTGCGTGCACGTCAGCTGAAGATCGACGTACTGGCGCAACCGGCCGGATCGGCATCGCCTTGGCTGCCTGCGGAATCGCTGACGCTGAACGAGACCTGGTCGGAGAATCCGCCGGTGTTCCGTGTCGGCGAGCCGGTCACACGCACCGTCGCGATCACTGCGCAAGGGCTGAGTGCCGCGCAGTTGCCTGACCTCGCGCTCGACGCCGGCAGTGGTATCAAGGTGTACCCCGACAAACCGCAGGCCCAGGCGCGGGTCGATGGAAACACCCTGGTCGCACAGAAGGTGATACGTGCGGCGTTGGTCCCGTCGCACAGTGGTGCGCTGACCCTGCCCGCCGTCCGCGTCGCCTGGTGGGACACCGGGGCAGGCGAACAGCACGTCGCCGAACTGCCGGCACGCGCGATCGAGGTGTTACCGGCGGCGGCCGGCGCGGCGGCACAGCGTCCGCCACCGTCCACGCAGGCGGTGCCCGAAGCCCGGGCCGCCGCAACGATCCCCGATGCCGCCGGTGCAGCGCGCTCTGCCGATTCGGCCCCCGGATACTGGCCGTGGGTCGCGGCACTGTTGGCACTCGCCTGGCTGGCGACCGCCGCGCTCTGGTGGCGCGCCCGACAACACGTCACGCCCGCCGGCACGCGTGACGAGACAGTGACGCCGGAGACCACCAAGACCCCATCGCGGGGCGAGCGGCGCGCGGCGCTGGCACGCATCGAGCAGGCCTTCCGCGGCAATGACGTCGCCGCGGCGCGTCGTGCACTGATCGACTGGGCGGCTGTGCGTTGGCCGGACGACCCGCCGCGACGCCTGGATCTGATCGCGCGGCGCCTCGGCGGTGATGCCGAGGCGGTCTGTGCGCAGGTCGATGCGCAGCTGTACGCGGATGCGTCTTCGGCCTGGGACGGCGCTGCAGCCTGGCAGGTCATGGGGCCGCTGCTCGCGCACGGCCTGCCCGACGCCGGTGTCGCCCCCGACACGGATGTCCTGCCACCACTGTACCCGCAAGGCGCTTGAGGCCGGGTATCGGCGGTCTTGGTCCCGGCACCCGCAACATCGTTCGGCATGACATGACCGCGTGGCCGGCTACGCCATAACGTTTGCAAAGGCGCGCCAGGCTCGACAACGTGAATCGGCGGTCCATGTCGACAGAGCGTTCTATCGTGCCATGCGTGATCAATAGGGGCAGCTGTCGAGCCACAGGAACGATGGCGACAGCGTGTCGGCCTCTGCGACAGCGTAGTCGTCCACCAGCTGACTGTAGTTCAGGCCCGTTCCGATCATCCAATCGTACACGGCGTCCACGAACGTCAGCTGCACGCCGGGATCCTCCATGAGCTGAAACAGCGCGGCGTCTTCGCGGGTGATACCGACGTGCCGGCGACACATGGGGCCATAAGCTCCAGCGGCGACGCCGTTCGACGAGACAACCGTCGTCGCGATCTCGTCGAGACGATCGGCCATGTAGCTGGCGTAGTCCGCTTCGGTGATGGCGGCATACCCCGCGTCCTGGACAACCGCGTCGACACCGTCGAAGAGCAGAAAGTCCAGCAGGTCGCTGCGCACGAAAACCGGCGTTGCAAGCGCTGTCTTTACGACGAAGCCGGCGTCTTCGCAGCGCCAGGGATCGGACGCGTTGGCCGCCAGGCAGGAATCGTCGGTGTCGGCCAGCCACACGGACTGATCGTTGTAGAACCCGGTCCAGACGGTCTCGGCCTCGGCAGGGGTCAGCCAGTTCTGCAGCTTGGGGATGATGGCCGCATCCACGACGACCCGAAACGGGACTTCGGGATTCGTGGCTCGCAGCGCCCCCCGTATGCGGTCCGCCTGCTGGGCCGCACCGACTCCACCCGCCGACGAACCACTGAGCAGGACGTGGGTGGCGTAATCGAGATCCGGAACGCTCTCGTCGAGACCGTCCCCATCGGTGTCCACGGCGACCGTGCCGGTCTGCAGGTCCCGCAGCGTCGCTTCCAGGATATGCCCGCCGGCGAAGTCGAGATCCATGCCGCCCAGCGTGGTCGCCCCTGCGCGACCGCGGTGCATGTCCGAACCGCAGTAGTACACGACGACCTGCGTCCAGCCGTCCAGCGGGTTCGCCGCGCCCCAGCGTGGCGAACCATCGGCGAATCCGTTGAAGAAGGCCGCATCGGGCGTCCAGTCCGAGCTCATGAGCTCGGAAAGCGAAGCCCCGCCGCTCGCGTCACCGCACCAGCGCTCCGCACAGCTTGCTTCGTCGGTGCACGAGAAGCCACCCATGAGGTGGATGTGCCACTTGTCCGGGTCCGTGGTCCCGGGACGCACGTAGTACACGCCCGGCGATCCATCGTTGCAGATCGCGGCCGGGTCGCTGAGAACGACGCGGTGCAGGTCGCGCGCAGGATTCCCGGTAGCCGACTTCATACCGGTGGGCAGCACCACGCCGGCAGCGTGGGGCCCCGCAGTACCGGCCGGACAGCTGTAGGTGGCCAGCGGCGCGGCTTGGGCGGGGCCTAGGCTGATCAGCGGGACGATCAAGATGACAGGGCGAATAGACATGAGCTTGCCTCCTTGGCTGATGCCGACGCGACGCAGTAGTGGTGCTTCACGCCGATCGGCTTATCGATCAATTGCCTCCTTGCGACGATCTGCGACGGCACGACGTTGCAGGGAAGCGTCCGTTTGTCACTTCGCCAGAAAGCCCAATCAGGTTTCTGTGACAATCGGCGTGAACCCGGGGTGGAAAAAGCACGTGACTCGGCGGCGTTTGTCGGACAGCGCTGAAGCAGACAACACAAGGACACGGAACGGCCGAAGAGGGAATCGAGGTCAAGACGTGTCAGCCGCTCGTCGCGAGGGCATCAACAAAACAAAGCAGCCGTTCGCGCAGCAACACCTCTGGTTCATGGCTATCGGCAAAAAAGGCCGGCTGGCTCACGATGAAATCCCAGGTGTCCGTTGAACGAACCGCGGACCTCCCGTGACCGGTGTTTGCAGGGTTGGTTGCACTGGTGTGTTGCTGGCGAAAGCGGCTCGGCCGGTTGCGGGTGATCGTTGTAGCGGATCGGGATCTAACCGTTGCGGCGGTTGCCGGGCGTGCGGCCGGGTTCCAGGTGCAACCGTGGATCCCCCGGCTGGTTGGTCGGCCGCGGAAGTTCGCGACAAAACGTTCTGAACAAATGCCGGTTGCGTAGTTGCAGCTGTAGATTGCCGGTGACATGTAACTTGTCCGTCGCATGGGCGGACAGCGCAGGCGCTGCGCCATTGGACCTCACTGTCAATCGCCGCGTACCGTCGAGACGGTCAGCGCCTGTCTGCAGAGATGCCGTGATCAAAGGCGCCGTTGGCGAGAAAATGGAGCGTCTGTGCAATGACGGTCGGTTCGCGCATGATGAACGTATGCGCACACGGCACGACCAGGAAGTCGCTCATCCCCGGTGCGCCGGCGCGTTCCACCGCGACCTTGCCGTCGTTCACGCCCGGGATGGCACGCGCCAGCCAGCGGTCGAACAGCGCGACGCGATTGCCGGTGATCACGCCCAGCGGATAGTCGACCGGCGGCAGTCGCAGCGGGATAC
The DNA here is from genome assembly GCA_024235395.1 of Chromatiaceae bacterium. NCBI lineage: Bacteria > Pseudomonadati > Pseudomonadota > Gammaproteobacteria > Chromatiales > Chromatiaceae > Chromatiaceae bacterium. The sequence goes on along the minus strand of JACKMK010000001.1, from coordinate 563,223 downwards.
TGTGCGCGTCGGTACCCAGTTGCTGCCCCGCCGGGCCGTTGTACCAGCGGTGCAAAGGCGAATGCATCAATGCGTCGGCTGCCTCGCTGCCGCGATTCGGAGGGCTCAACATCACCACACGGCCGAGTCCGGCCGGTTTGGTGCGCGCAAGGTAGTATCGCAGCACGATGCCACCCATCGAATGCGTCACGAAATGGATCGTCGCTGCACCACTGCGCCGACACTGCGCAATGCCGCGTTCGACGGCCGGTCGCGCGAGCTGTTCGATCGGCAGGCTACGCGACGGATAACCGATGTTTGCGGTGTGGAAGCCGGCCGCCCGCAGTGCCGCCTGCATGCGATGCATCGAATGACGGGTGCGAGCCAGCCCGTGCAGCAACACGACACAGGCGCAGGGTCGGGGCCTGTCCGTCGTACGGCCCCGGGAATCGACCCTGTCGGGGAGCCCGGGTATCGCGTTGCCGGCAGACGCGGCCGGCGCTGGGACCGTTTCGTCGCTGCACCACGCAAAGCGGGCTGACCGCACCTTGCATATCCTCCTCCGAGATCGATGTACGGATGATAGCGCGGCGAGGCGGATCCCTGCGGCGCGGTAGTCTGCCGAAAACAGGCGTAGTATGCGCTGCACGGGCGAGTCGACGGTTACGGCTCAGTCGAAAACACGAGAGGGGGTGGATGGCCATGAATCTGGGCAGAGGTTTCGGTTTGGTATTGGCGCTGTCGGTCCTGCCGGTGATGCAGGCGTTTGCGGATGAGTACGGCGATACCGTTGAGATTTTCCGCGGTGCGCTGGAGAGCAAGACGTTCTTCGACGATGCCTACGGTTATGCGGTGTTTCCGAACGTCGGCAAGGGCGCGGTCGGCATCGGGGCCGCGCGCGGCGAAGGCAGGGTCTATGCGCACGGTGAGTACGTGGGCGATGTCGTGATGACACAGCTGACCGTGGGATTCCAGCTCGGCGGACAGGCCTATCGTCAGATCATCTTCTTCCAGGACGAGCGCGCGTTTAGCGAGTTCACGTCCGGTGAATTCGAGTTCGGGGCCCAGGTCGGCGCAGTGGCCATCACCGCGGGCGCCCAGGCCGCCGCAACGACCGCCGGCAGCTCTTCGGGCGCAAGTGGCGGTCAACACGATGCGACGACCAGGGGTGAGTACAAGAAGGGAATGGCCGTGTTCACCGTCGCCAAAGGGGGGCTGATGTACGAGGCCAGCGTCGGTGGACAGAAGTTCAAGTACACCGCGCGATGAGCGTCGCGCGCGGTACGATCAAGGGGGCCGGTCCTGCTCGTCGCGGGCCGTCCTCGGTGGCTGGGGGGCCACGGATCGCGGCGGTCATCGGCTGGAGTCTGCTGTCGTTGTTCGCCGGAAGCGGGGCCTGGGCCGATGAACCCGCACGATCCATCATGTTCGAGCCCCAGGACGCGGAACGCCGCGATCTGACCACGCTACCGGCCGAACGCGAGGCCGATCGCGGTGAACGCTGTACGGCGCTGGCTCGCGAGTTGGAGGCACTGAAGGGCAAACCGCAACGGCGTTACGCCGTGTCGCAGCAGTTTGAGGCCGAATGCGGCCGCTGATGCATCCGTGCGGCGGTCTGTTACCCTAGGTGCCGTCCGGTCCGGCAACCGGCGCTGTGACCGCCGTGGTCGAACGAGAATGGACGGGTCATCTGCAGCACCTAATTGGGGGACGTCTATGTCTGTACTTCGTGCGCTGACCGTTGCGGTCGGCACCACCCTGTTGATCGCTACGATTTCGTCGGCATCGGCCGGCAATGTTTTCTTCATGAAGGATTCGCCGCTTGCGAATATGGGCGAGGGTGACCTCGAGGCGTTCCGCTCGGCGGCGCGTCGGGCGCTGGACGACGCCGGCGACGGCGAGGCGGTGCGTTGGGGGAATGCCACGAGCGGTGCCGGAGGGCTCTTGACGCCCCTGTCGACCAGTGAACGCGACGGCAGCGTGTGCCGGCGGCTGCGGATCCAGAATGCCGTCGGCGGCCAGTCCGCGAACAGCGAGTTCGATTTCTGCCGCCAGGCAGACGGTACCTGGAAAGTGCCTCCCAGCGATGCAAGCCGCAACTGATCCTCACGGGATCGTCCGGCTTCCGCTGCACCGGTCGTGCCCCGCGACGGCCGAATGAACCGGGGGAGATCGGAACGGGTGATGCGAGCTACGTTGCTGGCGATATTGATTGCGGCGTGTGCCGGCCTGCGGGCGGCTGGCGAACCTTCGCTGCCGGACGCCCAGGTGTGGGCGCAGGCCTACAAGTGGACCAATGCGGAAGGCAGGGTCATCTATTCGGACACGCCACCGCCGGACGGGCAGGCGGAGTCCATGTCTGTCGAACCCGCACCCGCTCCCGCCGAGGTCGAAAAGGCACGCAGCGCGGTCCGCAAGACCAACCGTGAATTGGAGACCCTGACCGACGGACACCAGGAGCGGAAAGCCACGCAGAAGGCCGCGATCGAGCGGCAGCGGCGCCGTGCCGCTGCCTGCGAAAAGGCCAAAGAACGCCTGGCACAGCTACAGGATCAGCCGCCCAACAGGCGACTGGTGATCGAGCCCGATGGCAGTGCGCGCCGGGTGAGCTGGGAGGAGATGCAGCGGTTGCTCGGCGAGGCACGCGCGTCGGTGGACACCGAATGTGCCGGTCAATGAAGCGAACCGGTGCACTCGCGCTGTGCTGATCGCTGCGGCCGGTACCGGAGGGGAGCTTGAAATCGATGTCAGCGAGAACCTGGATATTGCTTGCGGGATTGCTGTGGGCGATCAATGGGACGTCCGGCGCTGCCGGGCAACCGGAAGCGGATATCCGGGCACTGTCGACCTCGTTCAAGCCATGGACCGGGCAATTCGAGGACATGCTGCAGCGCCGCCTGATCCGCGTATTGGCGCCATTCAGCCGTAGCCTGTACTACAACGAACGCGGCCACGAACGCGGGCTCAGCGCGGAGACCGCACGCGACTTCGAACGGTACCTCAACCGCAAATACCGCAAAGACCTCGCACGACGCCCGGTCACCCTGCTGTTGATTCCGACCACGCGCGACAAACTGCTGCCGAATCTGGTGGCCGGTCTCGGCGATATCGCGATCGGCAATCTGACTGCGACCGAGGAACGTCTCGCGATGGTGGACTTCGCGGCTCCGGAAAACGGACTCAAGGTGAAGGAGCTGTTGTTGACCGGCCCGGGCGCACCCATGATCGAGTCGCTCGACGATCTGGCCGGAAAGACGGTGCATACGCGTCCCTCCTCGAGCTATCACGCGAGCCTGATCGCGTTGAGCGAGCGCCTGCAGGCTGCCGGTAAACCGGCGATCGATATCGTGGCGGTCCCTGACGCGCTCGAGGATGAGGACATGATGGAGATGCTCAATGCCGGTCTGCTGCAGGCGATCGTCGTCGATGACTGGAAAGCGAAGATCTGGGCGCAGATTCTGCCGGACATCAAGATTCACGAGCAGCTCGTACTACGTGATGCGGGTCTGATCGGCTGGGCGATGCGCAAGGACAGTCCCCGATTGAAGGCGGAGATTCTCGAATTTCACGAGAAGAAGCTGGTCAGCAAGGGCGTGACGCCCTATCGCATACAGAAGATGAAACGCGGCGTCGCCCGACTTGCAGATCCGACGGGAGAGGCCGAATGGAAGCGCTTCGAGGCAACCATCGAGCTGTTTCGGGAATACGGCGGACGCTACGGTTTCGATCCGCTGATGCTTGCGGCACAGGGTTATCAGGAGTCGCGCATCGATCAGACCAAGCGTAGCCCGGTGGGTGCGATCGGCATCATGCAGATCATGCCGGCGACCGCAAAGGAACTGGACGTTGGCGACATCAAGAAGGCCGAGGCCAACATCCATGCCGGGGCGAAATACATGCACCGCCTGATGACACGCTACTTCCAAGATGCCACGTTCAGCGGTGACAACCGCACGTTGTTTGCGTTCGCCGCGTACAACGCCGGACCCGGGAACCTGAGAAAGATGCGGCGGCTTGCGGCCGAGCGCGGTCTGGACCCCGACGTATGGTTCAACAACGTTGAGATCGTCACTGCCGAGAAACTGGGTCTGGAGCCCGTTACCTATGTACGTAACATCTACAAGTACTACGTGTCGTACAAGCTTACCGTCGAGGCCCATGAACGCCGGAAACGCGCGCGCGAATCGCTGTTGAGCGGTGGTGCCTGAGGGACACCGACTGGTCACGGGTGGTACCTGGGGGCGGTGTCAGAGGAATAAGGATGACCAAGAAGATCATCGTCGACGCATTCGACAGCGTCACCTGTCCGCACTGTGGGAAGGCGTTCGTGCTGCAGGATGCGATCGCACACCAGCTGATCGAGCGCTACGAGAACGAGTATGCGACACAGCTCGATGCCGAACGCCGTCAACTGCGTGAGACGCTTGCCGCGGATGCCGACCGCAATGCGGCGCGTCGGTTCGAGGATCAGGTGGCGGGCCTGCAGGAGCGGCTCAAGCAGGCCGATGCCGCACAGGCGGTAGTCAAGGCGCAGCTCGAGGCAGCGGCTCGCCGCGCGGTCGACGATGCGCGGCGCGAAGGCGAACAGCGGACCGAGGCGCTGCGTGCCGAACTGCTGGCGAAGGAGGAGAACCTGGCCCGGCTGCGGGAGGTCGAGCTGACGTTGCGCAAGCAGAAGACCGCGCTCGAAGAGCGCCAGAAGGAGCTGGATCTCGAGGTGCAACGTCAGGTCGATGCCGCCCGCCAGCGGATCGAGGAGAGCAACGCCGAGGCGTTCCGCCTCCGTGAAGCGGAGTGGCGCAAGAAAATCGACGACGCCCAGAAGGCCAACGAGGATCTTAAGCGCAAGCTGGAGCAGGGCTCGCAACAGCTGCAGGGTGAGGTGCTGGAGCTGGAACTCGAGGAGCTGCTGGGCAGCACCTTTCCATTCGACGGCATTGAGCCGGTACGTAAAGGGGTGCGCGGTGCCGACCTGATCCAGACGGTGCGTCTGAGATCGGGCACCGTCTGCGGTCGCATTGTCTGGGAGACCAAACGCGCCGAGCATTGGTCGAATGCCTGGATTGCGAAACTCAAGGACGACCAGCAGGCAGCGGGCGGTGAGCTCGCGGTGCTGGTGAGCACGGCATTTCCGGCCGGCATCGATGAACCGATGGCGATGTACGAAGGTGTCTGGCTGGTTCGCCCGGGTTTCGTCAGGGCGCTTGCAGAGGCGTTGCGTACGGTGTTGATCGAGTCTCAGCGCCAGAAGGTGATCGCCGTCGGCAGGGAGGAATCCATGGAGGCGTTGTACAACTACGTCACCAGCGCCCAGTTTGCGCAGAAGGTCCGCGCGGTCGTCGATGCCTACCAGCAGATGCGCGACGATCTGGAGAAGGAGAAGGCCGCGATGGCGCGGTTGTGGAAGAAGCGCGAGGCACAGCTCGAACGCATCACCACCAACATGCTCGGCATCTGCGGCGAATTGCAGGGCGTGTCGCAGGCGGCGTTGCCCCAACTGGACGACATCGGGCTGTTGCCCTCGTGAAGGCGGATGCGACGGTGTGTCGCTCCACCATGCCGATGACGGCGGTCTGTCGGTATGACGCGTGATCTGTTGGTGTTCGCCGTCGGGTTGGCGGTTGGCGTCCTGCTTACGTTCGCGGCACTGGTGGTCAAACGCATGGACCCGTTCGGTCCGCATCCGGACCGGTCCTTGGTGTACAGAACGGTGGACGGACACGCGTTACACCTGTTCGTATTCGATCCACGGGCACAGCGCGAGGATCGGCCGGCGCCGGCGCTGCTGCTGTTCCACGGCGGTGCATGGCAACACGGACACCCCCGGCAGTTTTTCCCTCAATGCCAAGAGCTGGCCCGCGCCGGCGTCACCTGTATCAGCGCCGAGTATCGTGTCAGCTCCCGACACGGCACCGATCCGCGCGCCGCGGTCCAGGATGCGCGCGCGGCATTCGCCTACCTGCGGCGCCATGCGGCTCAGATGGGCGTGGATCCGGAACGTATAGCCGTCGGTGGCGGTTCTGCAGGGGGGCATCTGGCCGCGACCCTGGGCATCCCGGTGCCGCTGCCCCCGGAGTCCGGTGTGGACGAGCCGACCTCACGTCCGGCCGCGCTCCTGCTGTTCAATCCCATGGTCGACCTGGCGCCGTGCCGCCCGGACCACCACCTCGTCGTGGATTTCTGGCAGGAGCTGTCGCCGATGCAGCAGATCGACGACCGGGTGCCGCCGACGTTGGTCATGCTCGGCAGTGACGACCCGGAACTTCCGGTCGCGAGCGCCCGGGCGTTCTGTGCGGCCATCGAGGCAAAGGGCGGACGGTGCGATCTCGCGGTCTACGAGGGCGCCCGGCACGGCTTTTTCAACGTCGGTGTAGAAGGCGGCCGGTATTTCCGCGCGACCACGGAACGGGTACTGGGTTTTCTTCGCGATCTGGACCTCGCCGACAGGTCCTGACCGGGAACCGGCCCCCCGCGACCGGGTGATCATGGTCTGGCACGCCGCGTTGTCGCCCCGGTCGCCGTCCGATGCGCCCAGATGCCAAGCTAAATAATTTCCCTAGCCAGCCGTTACATCCGGGTGTCCGTCCCGCGTGGCCATGGTCGCGTCTCGCCGACCGTCCGAAGGCTAGCGGTTTTCGTCGTCGCGTTGGAGTACCGAAATGAACCTGCTCAGTCACCTTTCAATCAAAATGCGCCTATCCATCCTCGTGGGTCTCGTCCTGATCCTGATGTTCGTGAGCGCGGGATTCGTACTCAACAGCCTGAGCCAGTCGAACGACAGCATCGAGACCCTGTACAAGCAGGGCATGGCACATACACAACGCATCGGCAAGATCATCGGCCTGTTGAACGAGGTGCATACCGAGCTGGTGCTGACGCTGCAGCACGATCCGGGCTCCGCGTTCGCCGCGATGCACGACCACCCGACTCAGGCGCATCTGGACAACGTCAACCGGGATCTGGCGAAGATCCACGAGAACTGGCAGGTATTTGCGACCAGTGAGCTGGAACCCGACGAACAGGTGCTGGCGAAACAGTTCGAGGCGGGCCTCGGCGAACTGGAGAACAGCGTCAAGGCGATCGCCGCCGAGATTGCGGTGGGCGAATTTCAGCGCGCCAATGCCGTCGTACTGGGCGGTCTGAAACAGGCGATGGGGGTCATGGATGGTACGGTAGACAAGCTGTTGATCGGCCAGATGGCGGAGGCGGCGGTGACCTTTGAACACGCCGAGGCGCGCTACAGCAGCTCGATGTTAACCGCTGCGACGATACTCGGTGTGGCACTGGTGGTCGGCGTGCTGCTGTCCGGGATCACGATCACCGGCATCGCTTCGGCGGTACGCGAGCTGGACAATGCCGCCACCCAGCTTGCCGCCGGGGATCTGCGTGCACGCGCAAACTACACCGGCCATGACGAGTTGCGTCACGTGGCCGACAGTTTCAATGCGGTCGCCGAAAGCTTCAAGGTCACGGTCTCGACCGTCAGTGAAGCGGTCGCGCGCGTAACCGTCGCGGCGAATCAATCGTCCAGCGTCTCAGGGCAGACGCTACAGGGCATCGAGTCGCAGCAGCAGGAGACCGAACAGGTCGCCACGGCGATGAACGAGATGAATGCCACGGTGCATGATGTCGCGCAGAATGCCAGCAGCGCCGCCGATGCCGCACGTGCGGCCGACGAGGCGGCAAACGAGGGACGCAATGTCGTGCAGACCACCGTGCAGGCGATCGACCGTCTGGCGTCCGAGGTCGAACAGGCGAATGGTGTGATCGGCAAGTTGAAGCAGGAGAGCGAGCAGATCGGCAGCGTGCTCGATGTCATTCGCAATATCGCCGAACAGACCAATCTGCTGGCGCTGAATGCCGCGATCGAAGCGGCACGCGCTGGCGAGCAGGGACGCGGTTTCGCGGTGGTCGCCGATGAGGTACGCACCCTGGCCAGCCGTACCCAGCAGTCGACCCAAGAGATCGACGAGATGATCAGCCGGCTGCAGTCGGGTGCCAATGATGCGGTCAAGGCGATGGATGTCGGGCGTACCCAGGCCAAGGCGGGGGTGGAGCAGGCCGCCGTCGCGGGACAGTCGCTGGATGCGATCACCGCTGCGGTCGATCGCATCACCGAGATGAACATGCAAATCGCCAGCGCGGTCGAGGAACAGAGTGCGGTCGCCGAGGAGATCAACCGCAATCTGCACAACATCAGCGAGGTCTCGACGCGGAATTTCCACGGCGCCGAAGAAAACGCCCAGGCTGCCAATGAGCTGGCGGCGCTTTCGAACGACCTGCAGGGACGCATAGCCCGCTTCAGATTCTGATACCGATCGGGATTTTCACGCCGGGCGGGGTTTCCGGCGTTCAGCCCGCGTCGTCGATCGGTTCTGCGGCGTGCATCGTTGCGTCGCTCGGGTGACGAAGATGGACAGGGGACGCTGCCTGGTGCATTTTGTGCCGGATAGGTTGCGGACCTTGCAGCCAATGCATCGGCCGCCGGCGAAACGCCAAGGCCGAGGAACTGGCATCGCTGGCCGTCGGATTCACTGGTAACAGACGGGCGGATAGGAATGGCTGGGCATCTGAATCTGTCGGGGCGGGACGCACCCGCTGACGCCGGTGGCTGATCTTCCCGGCAACATCAGTGGTTTGTTGAATGCGCAGCTGGAGCAGAGCTACCGACAGCTGCCGATCTCGCTCGCGGTGAATCTGGCCAATGGGGTGATCCTGGTGGCCGTGTTGTGGGGGGGCGTCGCGACATCGGTCCTGTTGTCCTGGTTGCTTCTTCTGGTGATCGTCGTTGCGCTGAGATACGGATCGCGAAGCGCGTTCGGTGCCGCGGCGGGCACACGACGTTTCGACCCGCCCATCTGGCGCCGCTACTTCGTGGCGGGCGGATGCGCGATGGGCATCGTGTGGGGAAGCGCCGGAGTCCTGTTGTTCGATCCGCAATCGTTTCCCAACCAGGTGTTCCTTGCATTCGTGATTGGTGGCATGGTGGCCGGCGCCATCCCGTTGTTGTCCGGGGTTGCCGGGGCCTTCCCCTGTTTTGCGCTGCCCGCCGTGGTACCGATCGGTGTGCGGATGCTCGCCGAAGGCGATCGGGTCCACCTCATCATGGGCCTGATGGTCGTGATCTTCGGTGCTGCGATGTTTGCCTCGGCGTTTCAGGTGCGGCGCGTGTTTCGCGACGCGGAGGACCTCCGGCAGCGCCTTACATCGACCATCGAAGCGGGTCATGCGCTCGAGCGCATGGTGCGGCGCGACACCTTGACGGGTATTGCGAACCGACGGCTGTTCGAGGAGAAACTCGCCGAGGAGTGGCGCAGGGCACGCCGCGATCGCGAGTCCCTGTCGGTGATCACGGCGGATATCGATCACTTCAAGCAGTTCAACGATCGCTACGGACACCCGGCAGGCGACCATTGTCTGACCGTCGTCGCGCAGGCGATGGCGCAGAGCCTCGCCCGGCCCGGCGACGTGGTTGCACGGATCGGCGGTGAGGAGTTCGCTTTCCTGTTGCCGCAGACCAGCCTGGAGGGAGCGATCGCCGTTGCCGAGCACATCCGCCAGAAGATCGTCGATCTGAATCTGCAACACGATGCCTCACCCGTCAGCCAATGGGTGACGGTGAGCTTCGGAGTCGCCTCGTCGGACCAGCGGTCGATCACCTCGCCGGCCGATCTGTTGCGTGCGTCCGATGTCGCGCTGTACGACGCCAAACGCGGCGGCCGCAACCGGACAGCGGCTTTTCGCGCCTGATACGGCGAAGGGCGGTGGCAGTCGCCGAACCGATCCGTCGCTGTCAGGCGGTGACTGCGACGATGCGGTCTCGGCCGAGCCGTTTGGCTTTCAACAACCCACGGTCGGCGGCGTCGAGCAGTTCCGCCAGGCTGGCCGTGTCACCGCCCAGTTCGGCGATCCCGAGGCTGATCGTGACCGCGAGCGCCCCGGCGCTGGTCTTGATCGGCATGCTGCCGACCAGTTCGCGCAGTCGTTCGGCTACCTGGCTGCCTTCCTCGACACCGGTGCTGGGTAACAGCACGGCGAACTCCTCGCCGCCGTAGCGCGCCAGCAGGTCCTCGTCGGACAGTCCGCGCCGGATACGCCGTGCGACGACCAGCAAGACCTCGTCACCGACCGCGTGGCCGTGCTGGTCGTTGATCGGCTTGAAGCAATCGATATCGATCATGATCGCCGACAACGGCTGTTCGGCGCGCGAGGCGGCACCGAATTTCTCGACCGCGATCTCGTCGAAGCTGCGCCGGTTGAGCAACCCGGTCAACGGGTCCTCGCGTGCCTGCTGCTGCAGCAGGTTGATCGGACGCGCGATGATCAGTACGAACAGCAAGACGGCGGTGATCGTCAACAGGCTCATCGCGACGCCGAGCACGATACTCTTCCGCTGTCCCTCGCGGATCGTGTGGGCCAGCTCGTCCTCCGGAGCGTAGACCCCCATCACCCAGTTTGCGTCCCCCTGGGAAAGAAGCGGGACGAAGATGCTCATGTAGCTTTCGCCGTCGAGCACGAACTCGTCGAAATGCGTGCGGTTCAACGTCGCCAGTTGCGGAAAACGCTCCAGCAACTGGCCGCCCGCGCTGGCCGTCGCCGGATCGAGTTCGCTGAGGTGTTTCAGGCGAAGCTTGCTGGCGGTGTCATTTTGTACCAGCGGTGTTGCACTGGGATGGGCGAGGACACCGCCGTTGCTGTGCACGATGAACGCTGCGCCTGAGCGGCCGACGCGCTGTGTGGTGAGGAACTCGGAAAGCGCGGACAGTTCGATGTCGGCCCCCATCACGCCGAGTAACTGACCGTCGGCACTGCGTACCGCCCGGGCGACGGTCAGTCCGGGTCTTTGGGAGGTGAAGAAGATGTACGGATCGGTCCATACGGCGGTGTGCGCACCGCGGGCCAGGGCGTACCAGGGACGGGCCCGCGGATCGTAGCTGTCCGATGGATCCGCGCGCCGCCCGACCTCGGTCAGATCGGCTGCCCGGGTGATGAAGGTGACCCGTGCATCACCAGTTTCGTCGGACCGGATCAGCTTGCTGAGAAATCCCGGAGACGCGCCGGCCGCGGTGCGTTTGCTGAACACGAAGTTGCCGTCGATGTCGCCATAGTAGATCGCGTCGAGCTGTGGGACCACGCGTAGTTGCTCGAGGAAATACCGTTCAAGCCGGGTCGGGGAACTCGCCGACAACAGGCCGGATTCGTACACGCCGACCGCCAGCGAGACGCTGTCCTCGGCCTGGCGCAGATAACCGACCGCGTTCTCGCGCGTCTCGTCGACCACGTTCTGCAGCAGTTCGTGGGTGTAATCGCGCAGCGCCTGATCGGTTGCATACCGTTGTGACGTGAGCACGACAACCACAGTAAAGGCCTCTACAGCGATCAACAGGCCCAGCAGGCTCAACAGTAGGCCGTTTCGGCCGGCGAATCGCTTGGAAGGGGATGCTTTCGGCTTCGCCATGGTATTCGTCGTTTCAGCGGTATGGTCGCTGCCGCGGTTTCTGTGGGGCCGTTATCCGGGGTCCTGAACGGCACGGCACCCGTTTGCGGACCTGGACCCGATCGGCCTGCGCATATCGTCCTGAACCATAGCAGACTCGTTGGCCCAGCGAGGCGGATGTCGCGCACGGGCGGGTCTGCGGCATGGCGTACCTTGTACTGCCGTGACCGGCGATGTCTGTCAGGCTCGTTGCGACGTCGATCTGCGGCCGCGCCGGTCGGTTACAGCACCAGTGCCGGGTGGGTGAAATCGATATTGCCCAGGGGGCGGTTGCCGCCCGGCGGTGCGTAATGCAGCAGCGTACCGAGCACGCCCGGTGGGACGTTGCCGACACGCTGTGTCAGCGCCGACACATCGATCCCCTGACGCACGAGATAGACCACGTAACTGTGCCACAGCGCCAACGCGTTGATGCTGCCCGGATCGGCGAGTTGCGCGGCACGTGCGGCCTGGGCGAGGCGCTGGTCGAGTTCGGCGACCGGCAACATCATCTGTGTGCCGTCCATCTCGCTCAGCACGGGTTCGAACCAGCGCCAGACAGTGGCGCTGATCGGGAGCGTGCGCTGACTGGCGCCGGTCACGTGCAGCTGTCCGGCTTCTCGCTCGAAGCTTGCCGAATGCAGCAGTGGCAACTCGTACGGGGAAACGCCGCACAGCAGCAGTGCGGCATATCCCGCGGTGGCGGCGTCGCTGACAGCGAGCAGCGATTTCACCTCACCACCGGCCAACTCGCGCGGCAGGACCGGCAGGTGCGGGGACGGGGCGGCGGCCGGAGGCGGGGGTGCATCGAACCCGATACGCTGATCCACGGTATGCCCGGCCAGCGCCGGCGACTGTTCGCCTCCGTAGATCCGTACCCCGAGATAGGGTGCCGGTTGCGCGGGTGGCGGCCGTTCGCTGAGATATTCGACCAGCCAGGTGACGAACAGGGCCAGCGCAAATGCACTGCCGAGCGCAATCGCAAGATCACGCTCGTAGTTCGGATAGATCGGGCGCGAAGGGATGCGTGCCCATTCGACGATCTGAATTGGGGGATACTTTTTCAGGTTGCCGACCTGGATCTTCGCCAGTCGCTCACGGTTGTTCGCGAGCAGCTTTTCGAGGCGCGCCAGATTTTCTTCGAGCGTCTTGAACTCCCGGAACTTCTCGGTGAAGTCCTGGACGCTCGCCTGCTGGTCGTTGAGCTTCTGCTCCAGCGCCGCCAGGGAGGTCTCGGCGGCGGTGACCGCCTGTTCCGCCTCGTCGCGCACCGTGGTCTTGGCCAGCGCGAGCGCGTGAGCCAGTTCACCTTCCATCTCGAGGATCTCATCCGGCAACGCCTTCAGGCGGGGATCACGGTCGATGTACGCCTGGGTATAGCGTTCATGCAGCTTGTTGAGACGCGTGCGCGAACGCTGCAGCGCCAGCTGCAGTTTCGCGATCTCGTTCTTCTGCTCGTTGGGGATCACGGTTTCGCCGTTGGCGATGGCCGTGTCGACTGCATCGCGGCGCGCCTGGGCATCGACCACGCGTTCGCGTGCCTTGGCAAGCGAGTTGTTCAGGCCCTTGAGGGCTGCGAGACTGCGGTTTTCGCCCCGTTCGAGGCTGACGATGTCGTTGGCCTCGCGGAAGGTTGCGAGTTCGGCGCGTGCCGTGTCGATTCGCTGCGTCAGCTGTGTCTGCTGGTCTTCCAACTCCGCGGTCGTGCGGCCGGTCGCGGCCTCGATCTCTTCAGCGCGGAACGTTTCGTAGGATTCGGCCCAGCGGTTCACGACGCGCTGCAGTTGTTCCGGAACCCTGCCGTCGGCACGCAGCTCGAGTAGATTGGTGTTCGGCACCGCGACCACCGCCAGCATGCTGCGCAGCTGATTGATCTCGGCGATCTCGGCGTCGCCCTCCTCCTCCAGATGCCGGGACAGCCGGCCCAGAAGGTCTTCGCCGAGCAGTAGTCGCCCCTGGATCGCGACGTGTTCGACGTCGGCCTCGGCGCTGCGCGAGTCGACGGCCTTGGGTTTGACCGTCAGTACCGAGGCGCTGGCGCGATATACCGGTTCACGTCCGTAGACGATCGCCAGGCCGACCGCGACGCCGAGCAGCAGGACGGTGAAGAACACCTTCCAGCGACGTCGACTCGTGGGTACGCCGGGTCCCGGCCGCTGTGGTGCATCCTGGACCAGCTCGATGCTGGGGAGTTGCGGCGTGTTCACCGGCGGGGTTCCTTCATGCAGTGCTCAGTTGTCGGAGGGTGAGGAGCGACGGCCGTCGTGTGTCGCAGTGTAGCGGCCCACGCATGCGCGCACAGCGGGGGGTGTGGGGCCTGCCGTGCGGCGTGCGCCGACCGCGCTCTGGAACATCGCCTTCCACATGGCGGAGCGGTCGGTATGAGCACATCGTGGAGATCATAATCCTTTTATTATCAGTATCTTATTTATGATGTTTGAGGTCAATTCAATACCAATCGGGATGCATTCGGCCCCTGTGTCGGGACAGAAGAATAAATAATTTAACAAACAATATGTTGTATTTATTTTTTGTTGTGAACTATTCGATTATTCCCCGGCCTTCCGGGCGCCACTCTGTGGCCGACCGTGGCTGCTCAGCCTATTGCAGCAATCGCCAATCAGGCGTTCCAGCGCGGCGAGGTCGCGACAGGCGCGAATCTGAGCGGCGCTGACGTGACAGCGTGGCTGGCCCTGTTCGATCGTCAATACCGCCGGTAGGGGCGTGCGATCATCGGGAAAGCGGGCCAGGAACTGGTCGCGATGCAGGAACTGGCAGTCACACGCCAATTGTTCTACGAAGCTGCGCCATGCGCGGCGTTCGCTGAGCAGGCCGTGGGTCAGCGCACACAAGGCACATTCGTAGGTCTGTGGCGAGAACAGCTTGTGCCCGATATCGGCAAGCGTGTTGAACAGGCCTGTGTCTGCGTTGTAGACGAACCACAGTTGTACCGGTGCCGTCACTGTGGGGCGCCGCGCTGTGCAAATTGTCGATACAGCTTGAGCGCGAGCAGTGCCCAGGGCGCGCCGTGCAGCAGCAGGTCGAACATATCGAGCGGGCGTGTCAGCTCACCTGCCGCGAGCATGGTGAGTTTCTGCCAGACATGCGGTTCCGGTACGAACGGTGCCAGCCCGAGGGTGAGGGCGGCAACCACGAACAGCATCAGCGGTTGTCGGTCGATCCATTGCATAGCGTGTCGCCTCGGAGAATGGCCAGGGGAGGATCAGCGGGCTCGGTAACGGGTTCATCCCCAAGGTCGGTGAAGTGTGCCAGATCGGACGGGCGGTCAAGATCCCGTAGGACAGTGAGTTCGGACCAGCGTAGCCGCTGGCCCCGCAGGCGCCGCCGAGTCTCGGCAAGTACCTGCTCGTCGCCCCAGTGGATACCCTCGAACAAGGCCGGTTGCGGCTGGCGCAGACCGATCAGCAGGTATCCGCCGTCGGCCGCCGGTCCTATGACGACATCGTCGCGAAGCAGCGCAGCAAATGCGGCTTCAATATGGCCGGGTGGCCATTCCGCGCAATCGCTACCGATCAGCACCACCGTCTCGGCGTGTCTCAACGCGTCGCAGAGCGCCATGTGCATGCGGGTGCCGAGATCGCCAGCCGGCTGCACGCGCAGCTGTACGTCGAGGGCCTGCGCCAGCGTACGCAGCCGGTCCTGTGGTTCCGCCTCGTCGAGCCACAGCTCGTAACCATCCGCACGTGTCGCCCGCGCATGGTTCAGCGTGCCGCACAGCAGCCGCCAGTACAGCGCAGCCGCGCCTTCGGCGCCGAGTGCCGGGATCAACCGGGTCTTGACCCGGCCCGGTTTCGGGTCACGACCGAATATCAACAGCCTGCGCCCTGTCATGGCGGTCATCGGTAGTGTCTCGCCAACGCCGTCGCCGGCGTGCCGAGGGCGAAGGCGAGCCGCAGGCGCCACATCAGCACGATCGTGCGCAGGATGCCGTGGGTCTCCCAACGACGACTGGAGGCAAGCAAGCGGGGCTGGCGGATGCAGTCCGGGCGCCGAACCCGTCGCAGCGCGGTGCTGAGCGCGATGTCTTCCATCAGCGGGATGTCCGGAAAGCCGCCGACCTGGTCGAAAAGTGCGCGGCTGACGAAGATCCCCTGGTCGCCAGTGGCGATGCCGCTGATGCGCGATCGCAGGTTCATCAGCGTCTCCACGATGCGCAGCAGCGTTGCTGCTCCCGAGAGCCGCACGTCGAAGCGTCCCCAGATCGGCCCCCGCGCACAGCCGTCGATGACCTGCTGTGCCGCCCCCGCCGGGATCCGGCAGTCGGCATGCAGAAACCACAGCACGTCCCCGCTCGCCGCACGTGCGCCGGCATTCATCTGCCGCGCGCGCCCGCGGTCAGAACGCAGAACCTTGTCGACGCCCGGCGCGGCGATCCGTGGGGTCGCATCCGAGCTGCCGCCGTCCACCAGAATCACCTCGTGCCCGGCATCACGCAAACCGGCCAGATCGTCCAACACGTCACCGATCGTCTGTCGTTCATCGAGCGCCGGAATGATCACCGACAGCCGCGGGGTCGCTCGTTGCCTGTTCATGCCTCACTGCTCAATGCGCCTCCGCAGCTCGATCCCTGACCGGCTGTACAGCCATAGCAGTGGTCGGCGACCCGGATCCTGCGCCCATCGAGTGCGAGACCGGGCAGGTCGCGCAGATGCAATGGTCGACCGCCGCCATCGAGCATGCCGATGTCCAGCATCTGGTTGAAGTCACAGTCGTACAGGTAGCCGCGCCAATCGACCGAGACCAGGTCGCGACACATCACCTGGTCGAGGTTGTCGGCGTTGTGCGCGTCTTTGAGCAGTCGAAGGTAGTCGTCGAACTGGCCATTGGACAGCAGTGTGCTGCCGAAACGCCGGATCGGCAGATTCGCGAGGGCCAGCAGGCGATTGAACCCTATGCCGTAAGTCTGCCCGAGGATTCGCCGATAGTCGTCTTCCAGCGCCGCCTGGGGCGGCGGCAGCACCGCATCCTGGGGGTTGTACACCAGGTCCAGGGTCAATGGTCCGCCGGGTTCGCCGTAACCCAATGCGTTGAGGCGCCGCAGGGCATCGATGCTGCGCTCGAACACACCTTTGCCGCGCTGACGGTCGACGTTGTGCTCGAGGTAGCAGGGCAGCGACGCGACTACCGCAACCCCATAGGCCGCCAGGAAATCGGCCAGGTCCTCTTGGCCGGGTTCGCTGAGGATCGTCAGATTACAGCGATCGATCGCCGGCACCCCGAGATCGGCGGCCTCGCGAACCAGGCGTCGGAATGCCGGGTGCAGCTCGGGTGCGCCGCCGGTCAGATCGAGGATCTGGAAACGCCCGCTGCGCAGGCTTTCGACCACCAGGTCTGCGGTTTCCTCGCTCATCCATTCGCTGCGCTGCGGTCCGGCGGCGACGTGGCAGTGCAGGCACTGCTGATTGCAGCGGTACCCAATATTGACCTGCAGCGTGGCTGCGGGACGCGCGCGGCGCAATGCCGGGAAGTCGGACGGCAACAGTCTGTCGAGGGTCTCGAGCATGGCGGTCTCGGTCGTCAAGGCTGCCATCCTAACCCCGCTGCGCCATATTGCGGGAGTCCCGAGGCCGTGTGTGCGCACAGATCCCGGGGTCGGACAGCCGCGGTTTGGCTACGCTTAAGTGAGGTCTCTACACAGGTTCGGGGTATATATGGCGAAGGCGGATGGCAGGCGCCTGATACGCACACTGGGCAAGTTGCTGGCGACCCAGCCTCCGGAGGGTACGCAGCCGTTCGAGGCGGAACAGATCGAGCGTCTCCTGCAGATCTACTTTCGCCATATTGCACCGGGTGACCTCGCGGAGCACGACCCTCAGGATCTGCTCGGGGCGCTGATCTCGCAATGGCGCCTGATGCAGCGTCGCCGGCCGGACGAGGCGATCGTCAGGGTGTACAACCCCGACCAGGAAGAAAATGGTTGGCGCAGTGACGACACGATCGTCGAGATCGTGGCACCGGACATGCCGTTTCTGGTCGATTCGGTTTCGGCGGCGCTGAACCGGCGGCATCTGACGATTCATCTCACCATCCATCCCGTGTTCGGCGTCAGCCGCGACAGCAGCGGACATCTCAATGCGGTGTACGACGTCAATGCCGCCGACGAGATGAGTACTGCCGAGGCGGTCATCCAGATGCATCTGGACCGGCAGCCGCAGGAGATGTTGGGCGAGCTGCAGACGCTGGTCTCGCAGGTCATCGGTGACGTCACCCGGGCGACCTCCGATTGGCTGAAGATGCGTCGCCTTGCGGAGCAGTTGCAGTGCGAACTCGAATCGCCACGAGACGCCGTGTCGCCGGAAGAGCTGGACGAGGCGCGCGCATTCCTCAACTGGATGATCAACGACCACTTCCTGTTCATCGCGGCCTGTACTTTCGACGCGACCGATGACCAGGGGCCGCAGCACCTGACGCTCGTCGACGGGTCCGGCTTGGGCGTGCTGCGCGTCGGGGACGGAGCGCGCGACCTTGCCGGCCAGTGGATATCGGGTCTCGCGGTCGACCTGTCGGCGTCCGTCGAGGAGTTGATCGTCACCAAGGCCAACGCACGTTCGACGGTGCACCGTCCGGCGTACATGGACTGTGTCGCGATCAAGCGGCGAGATGCTCAGGGTGAGGTGATCGGTCTGCACTGCCTGATCGGGCTGTTCTCGTCGGCTGCTTACAACACGCCGCCGCGACAGATACCGATCCTGCGTCAAAAGGTCGAGAGGGTGTTCAGCGGCGCCCAGGTCGCACCCAAAAGCCACTCGGGTCGGGTGATCGCGAACATCCTGGATAACTTTCCGCGCGACACGCTGTTCCAGATAGGCGCATCCGATCTGCTGGAAACGACGCTCGGCGTCCTCAGCCTGCAGGAACGTCAACGTACCCGTCTGTTCATGGTGCGCGAGCCGTTCGGCCGATTTTATACCTGCCTGGTGTATCTGCCGCGCGAGCGCTACAGCCGCGAGGTGCGGATCGCGATCCAGTCGATCCTGGTCGAGGCGCTCGGAGGGACCGATGTGGTGTTCGAGACGCAGTTCTCGGAGTCGATTCTGGCACGTGTCCACTTTGTCGTGCGCATACCGCCCGGCAGCGAGCCCGAGTTCGACCTCGAAGAGCTCGAAACGCGGGTGGTTGAGGTATCGACGACCTGGCAGGACGGACTGCGGACGGCGTTGTTCGGGCAGGTGGACGAGACCTTGGCGGCACGCTATCTGCGCGACTACGCACAGGCGTTCCCGGGCGGCTACCGCGAGGATTTTCATCCGCGCATAGCGGTCAGCGACATCCAACGAATCGAACAGGCACGCGCCACCGGCAGGATCGAGCTGCATCTCTACCATCCGGCGACAGAAAGCGTCGAGCAACTGCACGTGCGCATCTATGCGCTCGAAGACCCGCTCTCGCTGTCGCAGGTGATCCCGATCCTCGAACACATGGGATTGAGTGTCTACGGTGAGCGTCCCTACCGCGTTCGGCATCCGGCCGGTGCGGTTTGGATCCACGATTTTGCCACCCGTAACGCGACCGGCAACGAGGAGGTCTCGGACGATGTCCGAAAGTTGTTCGTGGACACATTCCACCGCGTGTGGGAAGGCGATGTCGACAATGACGGTTTCAACGGACTGGTGTTGCGCGCCGGCCTTTCCTGGAGGGAGGCGCTGTTGTTTCGCGCATACAGCCGCTATCAGCATCAGATCAAGGTGCCATACACCCAGGCCTATTCGGTCGCCGTCCTGAACCGGCATCCGCAGGTGGTGCAGTTGTTGTTTCGGTTGTTCCAATTGCGTTTCTCCCCCGGCGCCGGTTCGACCGCCAGCGAAGAGGAAGCCGCCGTCAAACAGTTCGAGTCGCTCCTGGAGCAGGTGAGCAGCCTCGACGAGGACCGCATCCTGCGCAGCTTCCTGAATCTGATCCGCTCGACCCTGCGCACCAATTTCTACCGGCAGTGGGATGGTGCGGCAGGCAGACCCTACCTTTCGTTGAAGATCGATCCACGGCATGTCGACGGCATGCCGCTACCGATGCCGATGTACGAAGTGTTCGTGTTCGCGGCGCACATGGAGGGGGTCCACTTGCGCGGTGGTCCGGTGGCGCGCGGTGGTCTGCGCTGGTCCGATCGGATGGAGGACTATCGCACCGAGGTGCTCGGGCTGATGAAGGCCCAGATGGTCAAGAACGCCGTGATCGTGCCGGTCGGTTCGAAAGGCGGCTTCGTGGTCAAGAACGCGCTCGCCTCGGATGACCGGGAGCAACGCATGCAGAAGGGGATCACGGCCTATCGTACCCTGCTGCGCGGCATGCTCGACCTGACGGACAACCTGGTCGGGCGGGAGTTGGTCCCGCCACCGGACGTGAAGCGATGCGACGGCGACGACCCCTACCTGGTGGTGGCGGCCGACAAAGGCACGGCAACATTCTCGGATATCGCCAACCAGGTCGCTGCCGAATACGGATTCTGGTTGGGTGACGCGTTTGCCTCCGGAGGGTCGGCCGGTTACGACCACAAGGCGATGGGGATCACCGCGCGCGGCGCCTGGGAATCGGTAAAACGCAGTTTCCGCGAACTCGGTCTCGATACCCAGGCGACGCCGTTCAGTGTGATCGGTATCGGCGACATGTCGGGTGACGTATTCGGCAACGGCATGCTGCTCTCCCCGCACATCAGGCTGGTCGGCGCGTTCAATCACCTCCACATCTTTCTCGATCCCGATCCCGATCCGGCGACTTCGTTCGCAGAACGCAGTCGGCTGTTCGGGCTTCCGCGCTCGGCATGGTCGGACTACGATCGCAGCCTCATTTCGGCCGGCGGCGGCGTGTATGCGCGCGACGCCAAATCGGTGCCGATCACATCCGAAGTACAGCGGCTGCTCGGCGTGAAGGCCACGCGACTGCCACCGAACGAATTGATCCGGGCGATGCTCAGATCACCGGTCGATCTGCTGTGGAACGGTGGTATCGGTACCTATGTGAAGGCCACCACCGAGAGCCACGAACAGGCGCGCGACAAGGCCAACGACGCAGTACGTGTCGACGCACCAGAACTGCGGTGCCGGGTGGTCGGCGAGGGCGGCAATCTTGGCTTCACGCAGCTCGCCCGGGTCGAGTTCGCATTGCAGGGCGGACAGGTCTACACCGACGCGATCGACAATTCCGGGGGCGTCGACTGTTCCGACCACGAGGTCAATATCAAGATCCTGCTCGACAAGATCGTCACCGACGGCGACCTGACCAGCAAACAGCGCAACCAGCTATTGGTCGATATGACCGACGAGGTCGCCGGCCTGGTACTCGCCGACAACTATGCACAGACGCAGATCATCAGCATCGTGAACGCCGGTGGCGTACAGCGCATGTACGAGCAGGCGCGGTTCATGGATCTGCTGGAGCAAAAAGGCGGTTTCAATCGTCAACTAGAGGGACTGCCGGACAAAAAGGCGCTGACCGAACGGCTCGCGCTGGGTCAGGGTCTGAGCAAACCCGAGATCGCGGTGTTGCTTGCCTACAGTAAGATGAATTACTTCGAGGCGGTGGTCGAATCGGACATTCCCGACGACCCTTTCGTGCTAGACCGCCTGATCGGCTATTTCCCGAAGCGGCTGGGTGAGCAGTTCGCCGGCGAGATTGCCGAACATCGTCTGCGGCGGGAGATCGTCGCGACCGCGGTCGCCGGCAGCCTCGTCGATCATGTAGGTCCCGGGATTGGATTCCGCGTGCGAGAAGAGGTCGGTACCGATATTGCCGGCGTGGTACGCGCCTACCTGATTGCCTGCGCAATCTTCGACACGGACAGCCTGTGGCGCCGGGTTGAGGAACTCGACAACCAGGTATCGGCCGCGGTGCAGATCGAAATGCTCGCGAACATCGGCGAGTTCCTGGAACAGGTGCTGACCTCGGTACTCAGATCGTTCAAGGCCTGTCTCGACATGCAGGCATTGACCGAGCGGTTTCGGGCCGGTGCCACGGAACTCTGGGATGCCATGCCCAGGCCGCTGGCAGCGCAGGACAAGGCGGAATTCGAACGCCGGGTTCGCCGCCTGACGCGCGCCGGTGTGCCGCGGGAACTGGCGCAGAGCGTCTCTAACCTGGTGCCGATGGCCTCGGCGCTGGACATTGTCGCGGTTGCACATGCCACCCAGACGGACATAGCCGCCGCTGCCTGGGTACATTCAGCGCTGAACCACACCCTGGAACTGGAGTGGATTGCGAGGCAGATCACCGCGCTTTCGGTGCAGACCCACTGGCACCTGCTGGCGCGAACCAAGCTGCAGGCAGCGCTCAACCGGCATCACCGCGACCTCACCGCCGAAGTGCTGCGTTCGCGCAAGCGGGAACGGAGTCCGCGCGGCATCCTGGAACACTGGACGTACGAAAACCACGCGATGCTCGAGCGTCACGAGCAGATCATCGGCGAGTTCAAAGCGGGGAATGTGTTCGATTTCGCAGTGCTGTCGCTGGTCGTGGCCGGTGTCGGTGAGTTGCTGCCGGCATCCGGAGACGTCCACGCAGGCTGAGCGGCCGGCGGTATTCCTGGGCCGCTTGCGCCCCTCTGCGTCCGGGTCTTGCCGGCGGGTCCCCGTGGGTACTCAGTTTTTCACCACGAGCACCGAGCAACGCGCGTGGTCGACCACGTGCGAACTGTTCGAACCGAGAAACATCTTGCTGATGTCGGTCTTGCGTGCCGGCATCACGACCAGGTCGATGCTATGTTCCTTCACGTGGCGAACGATGACCTTGCGCGGGCTGCCTTCACCCACCGCGCAGTACACCTTGGTTGGATTTTTGAACCTTTGGTCGACGAATTTGCGCAGTTCGCCGCAGATCTCATCGTGCGCCTTTTTTATCGCGTCTTCCGGAAAGTAGCTCGCAACCATCGCGTTGCTGAAGTCGGGGATAACGGTGAGCGCCGTGAGCTGGGCGCCGTAGTGGGCGGCAAGGTCTTCGGCAACGGCGATCGCCCGCCCACTCAATTCGGTCTCTTCGAGGTCGATCGGGACGAGGATCTGTTTGAACATTGATTGCCTCCGGATCAGGCGGTTTGTGGGGCGGTCAGGGGCGGTTCCCTGCGCCGCCGCTGCAACCAGGCGACCAGGGCGAGCAGTGCCAACGCCGGGATGAACATCAGGTGCTTTGGCGGCCGGTCGGCCTCCGTCTGAAGCCTGACGATCTGCCAGTCGAAATCCAGTCCGACCTGTTCGGCTTCGCTGCCGAATACGATGTTGTCGGCAAACACCTTGTCGTCTTCGATGCGCACCTCGAGACCGGCAGCGCGCAGGCGCTCCTCGCCATCTCCGGCGTCCCCGAGTGGCAGCAGCACGAGCTTCTGCACGAACTTGCCGTCGAGTGTCTCGCCCTGGACCTCCATCGCCAGCTTACCGTTTGCCGGGACCTTGCCGGCACGCTGCACGATCTCGGTGGCGGCGACGGATTCGGTCGGCGGGAAGATTTCGTCCCACCAGAATCCCGGGCGGAACAGCGTGAACGCGACCAGCAGCAGCGCCAGCGACTCCCACAGGCGGCTGCGCACCAGCCAGTAGCCCTGCGTCGCGGCGGCAAACAGCAGCATTGCCACTGTGGCCCCGACAATCACCACGATCAACTCGAACCAGTTCGCGATGCCGATCAGCAACAGTTCGGTGTTGAAAATGAACAGGAACGGCAGAATTGCAGTGCGGATGTCGTACATGAAACCCTGTATGCCGGTCTTGATCGGGTCGCTCTTGGCGATCGCCGCGGCCGCGAATGCCGCGAGTCCGACCGGTGGGGTATCGTCCGCGAGTATGCCGAAATAGAACACGAACATGTGCACCGCGATCAGGGGCACGATCAGCCCGTTGCTGGCCGCCAGTGAAACGACCACCGGCGCCATCAGACTCGAAACCACGATGTAGTTCGCGGTCGTCGGCAATCCCATGCCGAGCACGATGCAGATGGCCGCGGTGAAGATCAGTGCGGCCATCAGGTTGCCGCCGGAGATGAACTCGACGAATTCGATCATCACCTGGCCGATACCGGTCAGCGTGATGGTGCCGACGATGATCCCGGCTGCGGCGGTAGCGACACCGATACCGATCATGTTGCGTGCGCCGTGGCCGAGGCCGTCGACGCACTCGGTCCAGCCGCGCCGCAACTGCCCGGCGCTGTCCAGTCCGCGGAAGAATGCCAGCAACGGTCGCTGGGTCAACACGATGAAGATCATCAGCACGGTCGCCCAGAATGCCGACAGGCCAGGCGAGAAACGCTCGACGATCAGACACCACATCAGCACGACGATCGGCAACAGGAAATACAGGCCGGCCTTCACGGTCGGGCCGGTCTCCGGAAGCTCGATGACCGGGTCATTCGGATCGTCCATCTCCAGTTCAGGGTAGCGGGTCGCGTACCAGAGCAATCCGATGTAGGCGACCCCGATCAGCACGGCGACGATGTAGATTGCCGCACCGCCCGCGACGTCCTTGATCCAGCCGATTCCGTAGTACACCCCGAGACCGATCACGCAGATGCCGACGACGACCATCGCGAAGGTCATCAGCTTTTGCGCCAGCGTGGTGTTGTGGCGCTTTGGCAGCCCCTGCATGTTGGCCTTCAACGCCTCGAGATGGACGATGTAAACCAGTGCGATGTACGAGATCACCGCAGGCAGGATTGCGTGTTTGATCACCTCGAGATACGAGATACCGACGTACTCGATCATCAGAAACGCGGCGGCGCCCATGACCGGCGGGGTCAGTTGTCCGTTGGTGGAGCCGGCGACTTCGACGGCACCTGCCTTGGTGCCCGGAAAGCCAACGCGTTTCATCAGCGGAATCGTGAAGGTCCCGGTGGTTGCCACGTTGGCGATCGACGAGCCCGAAATCAGGCCGGTCGTTGCCGAGGCGACGATGGCGGCTTTCGCCGGACCGCCCTTCATGTGCCCGAGGAGCGCAAAGGCGACCTTGATGAAGTAGTTGCCGGCACCTGCCTGCTCGAGCAACGCGCCGAACAGGACGAAGAGGAACACGAAGCTGGTCGATACCCCGAGCGCAATACCGAAGACGCCTTCGGTGGTCAGCCACTGGTGCGACATCACCTTGTGCAGACTCTGTCCTTTGTGCGCGATGACATCCGGCATGTAGGGGCCACCGAAGGTGTACGCGAGAAAGACGATCGCGACAATCATCAGTGGCGGGCCGAGAGCACGGCGCGTGGCCTCGAGCAGCAGCAGCATGCCGATCACCGCGACTACCAGGTCGTAGGTCGTCGGGGCCCCGGAACGGCTGGCCAGCTCAGAGTAGAACAAAAAAATGTAGGCGGCACTGAATGCGCCGAGCGCCGCGAAAATCCAATCCTGAATCGGTATATGGTCGCGCGGCGAACGTTTGAACGCCGGATAGGCGGTGAATGCGAGAAAGATCGCGAACGCCAGATGGATCGAACGTGCCTCGGTGTTGTTGAAAACCCCGAAGCCCAGCAGAAACGGTAGTGGCGACGCGTACCACAGCTGGAACAGCGACCACGCCACCGGGACACCGAACAGGACTTTGCCGGGTATGCCGTGAGGGTGTCGTGCACCGGTGTCGACCTGGGCAACCAGATCCTCGGCGCTGACGGTCTCGGCATTCTTGTTTTGTTCGGTCACTGCTCCCTCCCGGCGCGTACCCGGACGCGCGTATGCACAACGCGCCCCGGCCATGGGAAACGCCGGCCGGGACTTGGGGATCAGGGCCACCGCCGGCCGCCAGGGGCCGGCCGGCGGTGGCCACCGGTGCCTACATCAGGCCGGCTTCCTTGTAGTACTTGGCCGCGCCATCGTGCAGCGGAGCCGAGAGACCGTCCTTGACCATCTCTTCCTTCTTGAGGTTGGCGAACGCCGGATGCAGCTTGCGGAAGTCATCGAAGTTCTCGAATACCGCTTTGACCACTTGATAAACGGTGTCGCCCGGGGTGTTGGTGGACGAGACGAAGGTCGCGCCGACGCCGAAGGTCGGTACGTCCTGGTCGGTGCCGCTGTACATGCCACCCGGGATCACCGCTTTGCGGTAATAGGGGTTGTCGGCGACCAGTTTGTCGATCACCGGGCCGTCGACCGGTACCAGCACGGTGTCACACGAGGTGGTGGCTTCCTTGATCGAGCCGTTCGGATGTCCAACGACGTAGACCATGGCGTCGATCTTGTTGTCGCACAGCGCCTGCGATTGCTCTGCCGCCTTCAGTTCTGAGACGAGGGTGAAGTCATCGTTGGTCCAGCCCTTCGAGTTCATGACCACTTCCATGGTGCCACGCTGGCCCGAACCGGGATTTCCGATGTTCACCCGCTTGCCTTTCAGGTCATCGAACGTCTTGATGCCGGAGTCCTTGCGTGCGACCACGGTGAACGGCTCGGCATGCACCGAGAACACGGCACGCAGGTCCTTGTTGGGGCCCTGTTCGGCGAACTTGTCGGTACCGTGGTAAGCGTGATATTGCCAGTCGGACTGCGCGACGCCCATATCGAGCTCACCGGCGCGAATCGTGTTGAGGTTGTATACGGAGCCGCCGGTCGATTCCACGGAGCAACGGATGCCATGTTCCTTTCGCCCTTTGTTCACCAGGCGACAGATGGCGCCACCGGTCGGGTAATAGACTCCGGTCACGCCGCCCGTACCAATCGTGATAAAGGAATTGGCGATAGCAGCCGATGTGCTACCGAGTCCGAGTGTTGCCACCAGTGCGGCACCGAAGAGAGTGTGTCTTGCGAGCATGAATGCTTCCTCCTGGGTTCCGATCTTTCCGAAGATCGATGGGTGATCTTGTTGTTGTTCAGTTTTGTCCTAAAGGGCACGTTTCGCCGCTTACGAGGTTACGACGACTTCATGTCCGGTGACCAGCCTGTGACAAACTGTTCGTGAACGAACGGCTTGGGTGGTCTG
Source organism: Chromatiaceae bacterium (assembly GCA_024235395.1). Lineage (NCBI taxonomy): Bacteria > Pseudomonadati > Pseudomonadota > Gammaproteobacteria > Chromatiales > Chromatiaceae > Chromatiaceae bacterium. The sequence continues at coordinate 536,877 of JACKMK010000001.1, read as the reverse complement.
CAATATCGTGGGATTCTAGACCTGATCACGCTCGTTCGCAGCTTTTCCACCCATCGCGTGCGGAAATTGGCGAATTGCGCTGACCCATCAACGAAATAGGCGACCATGATTGGACCGCATCTAGACAGATTTCGCAGGGCATGGAGTGAACGCCTGGACGAGACCCGCATCCGGCTTGCTCGGCCTGATGCGCTGCTGCCATTGGCAGGGCTGGGTCTGTTTACCGGGTTGATCGCCGGCGGGGTGATCGTATTGTTCCGCTTGTTTGTCGAAGGTACTCAGGACGCGCTGTTGCCCGGCGATGGGCCGGAGAACTACGAAGCGTTGCCGCTGGCGGCACGTATCGTCTTTCCGGTTGTGGCGGCGCTGCTGCTGGCAGCAATGTTTCGATGGTTCGCAGCGGGCATCCAGGTGCTTGGTGTCGCGCGTGTCATGGAACGCATGGCCTACCACCAGGGGCGATGTACCGTTCGTGCCTTTCTCTTGCAGTTTTTCGGTGCTGCGCTCGCGATCATCGGCGGGCATTCGGTGGGACGCGAGGGGCCGCACATCTTCCTCGGGGCATCGTCGGGCAGTCTGCTCGGTCAGAGCCTGGAGCTACCGAACAATGTGATCCGCGCACTGGTCGGCTGCGGTACTGCAGCCGGCATCGCCGCCTCGTTCAATACCCCTCTGGCTGGCGTCATATTTGCGCTCGAGGTGGTGATGATGGAATACACCGTGGCCAGCTTTATCCCGGTGATCCTGGCCGCGGTCAGCGCAACCACGCTGTCCAATATGGTGCTTGGTGACCGGGCGTCGTTCGTTGTGCCGGTGATGCAGATGCAGTCGCTGACCGAGTTGTTGCTGGTGCTGTTTCTGGGCGTCGCTGCCGGTGCGGTATCCGCGGTATTCATCCAGGCGGTGCAGTCGGTGGCCGCGCGTGGCCGATCCTTGGCGATCGAGTGGAGGATGCTGCTGGCGGGTGGCATGGTCGGCGGGGTTGCGCTCTTCCTGCCCGGCGTGATGGGTATTGGCTATGACTCGGTCGACCTGGCGCTGCATGGCGAGATCGCCCTGGGCCTGTTGTTCGCGTTGCTCGTGGGCAAGGTCCTTGCCACCTCGCTGTGTATCGGGCTGGGCGTTCCCGGTGGCGTGATCGGACCGACCCTGTTCATCGGTGCGATGCTCGGTGCGCTGGTCGCGGAACTGGCTGCGTTGGGGTCATTCGGTATGGAGAGCAAGGTCGGTTTCTTTGCGCTGTTGGGGATGGGCGCGATGATGTCCGGCAGTCTGCAGGCGCCGCTTGCCGCACTCACGGCGATGCTCGAACTGACCGACAACCCGGCGATCATCATGCCCGGTATGCTTGCAGTGGTGGTCGCGGGGATCACTGCCAGCGAGGCCTTTGGCAAAGACTCCCTGTTTCTCACGATGCTGCGCGCCGGCGGTCTGGACTACTCGGCGAGTCCGCTATCGCAGGCGCTGCGCAGGATTGGCGTCGCGAGTGTGATGGAGCGTGCCTTCCTGCGGGTCGATGGCGTCGTGTCGGTCGAAGAGGCGCGCGACGCGCTGCGTGCCGGGCCGGTATTCCTGGTCGTCGACCAGGCACCGGGGCAGCAGGTGGTGATGCCGGCGGCGGACCTTGCGCGGCGCCTGGACGCCGCGGATCCGGCGGGCGCTGCCGCAGCGGAAGCCGATCCGATCGATCTCGCCGAGATACCGGGCACCCGTTTGCAGGCGGCGGTGATCGAACTGCATGCGAACCTGCACGAGGCACGCAAGCAGTTCGAAGACAGTGGTGCCGAAGTCCTCCTCGTGCGGCGCATGACCGCCCCCGGTATCCATCGGATCTACGGGGTGCTGACGTGTGAGTCGATCGACAAGGCCTATCGTCGCTGACGCATTCAGCGCTCCAGCAGGCGCGGCATCAGTTCGACCAGATTGCAGGGCCGGGTCCGGTAGTCGAGCTGTTGTGCGATCAACTTGGTCCATCCGTCCTTGCATGCCCCGGTGGATCCGGGCAGACAGAATACGAATGTACCGTTCGCGACGCCGGCCAGCGCGCGCGACTGCAACGTCGAGGTTCCGATCGTCTCGTACGAAAGTACCCGGAACATCTCTCCGAATCCGTCGATCACCTTGTCCAGCAGCGGGGCGACCGCTTCCGGCGTGCCGTCGCGCCCGGTGATTCCGGTGCCGCCGGTGGTGATCACCGTCTGCACCGCGTCATCCGCGATCCAGCGCGAGACCGCCGCGCGGATCTGGTACACGTCGTCGGCGACGATACATTGCTCGTGCACCTTATGGCCCGCTTCGCCGACCAGGCGGTGCAACATGCCGCCGGATTTGTCGTCAGCCGCCGTGCGGGTGTCGGAGACCGTCATCAATGCAATGTTGAGGGGTAGGAACTGGCGCTCGTCGCTCATTTTTCGCCTTTGGGCTATGGTTTTGCGTTTGCACAGGGTGGCTACCCGAACGGGCACCTTACCGGGACCTGGATTCAGCGGGGCGGTGTACCGTCCAGGGCGAGCATTTCGTCGTAGACTTCCCAGGCCGCGGCAGCGTCTTCGGCAGACACCTTCTGGATCGCGTAGCCAAGGTGCACGATGACGAAGTCGCCAGACTGCAGCGGTTCGTGCTGCAGCATGAACAGACTCACGTCGCGTTCGACACCTTTGGCCGCGCAATGCGCGGTGAAGCCGTCGACCTGTATGATTTCCATTGGGATGCCAAGACACATATTGGCTACTTTAACCGCATTGAGCGGTCTGGTTAAGCGGCGGAGAGCGGACATTGCGAACCACCCTGATTCTTGGGATCGGGAATAATCTCCTGACCGACGAGGGCTTCGGTGTCCACGTCGTGCAGCACCTAGCGCGGTTCCACGCGAGCGAACAGGGCGTGACCTACCTCGATGGCGGCACCTTGAGTTTCACGCTTGCCGAGGCGATTGCCGAACACGACAACCTGGTCGTCGTCGACGCCGCGCGTTTCGGCGAGCCGGCCGGCACGCTTCGCCGCCTCGAGGGTGACGCGATGGATCGCTACCTGACCGGCAGCCGCGCCAGCGTCCACGAGGTGGGGCTGATGGACCTGTTCGATATCGCCCGTCTGACCGAGACCTTTCCGCGCCACCGCGCACTGATCGGCGTCGAACCCGAGTCGCTCGGTTGGGGTGACGCGCCGAGTCCGGTGGTCGCCGCGCAGGTGGCGCCGGCGGCGCAGATGGCGCTGGCGCTGGCACTTCGCTGGCGCTGACGACAGATTCACCCAATAAAGTCGCACGGTTTGACCCAGGTCATAACGGGATGGCGTTCATCGTTTAAATTGGAATGACCAAATTGGAAAAAGCGGACTGGCATGGGTGGTCTGGATTCGATCCCGGTTAGGGTCGAGGGCGGTGCGGACGTCGGATACGCGACCGACAATCTGCGTCCCGTGCTGCTGCAGGTTGAGCAGGCGCTTTCCGACCTGATCGAGCGCGGCGAACCGACGATCATCGATCTGGCCGCGATGCCTTTCAGCGAGCAGGATGAGCGCCAGTTGCGCGAACAATTGGGTACCGGGGAGGTCAGCGCCCGGTTGGAGGCATTAGGACCCACGCTGATCCAGGAAACCGGGTATTCGGGTGTCTGGCTGGTCGAGCACCAGGATGCGCAACAGCGGCGCCTGACCCTGCACATCGAGATCGCGATGATTCCAGAGATACTCCAGACTCCGCGCGACGACCTGAGCGACGCGTTGGCCGCATTGCGCCGCGCCCACCCGAACGATTCAGACGCCCCAAGAGAGGATGCCCAATGAGTGAGCAAACGACGCTTGCCGAGCGCCTGCGCGAACGCGGCGTGTCACGGCGCGGCTTCATGAAATTCTGTGCCGCCACCGCCTCGATGATGGCCCTGCCACCGATGATGATCCCGCGGATCGCGGCGGCCCTCGAGCAGGCCAGACGGCCCTCGGTGATCTGGTTGTCGTTTCAGGAATGTACCGGTTGTACCGAGTCGCTGACGCGCAGCCATGCGCCGACGATCGAAGGGCTGATCTTCGACCACATCTCCCTGGATTACCATCACACCCTGCAGGCCGCCGCCGGTGAAGCCGCCGAACAGGCCCGCGAGGCGGCGATGCACGAAAACCAGGGTAAGTACCTGCTGGTGGTCGACGGTTCCATTCCGCTGAAAGACGACGGGATCTATTCGACGATCGCCGGCATCACCAACCTGGCGATGCTCAAAGAGGTCGCGGCCGGTGCAGCGGCGATCGTCTCGGTCGGGACCTGCGCCGCGTTCGGTGGCCTGCCGATGGCGGCCCCCAATCCGACGGGGGCTGCATCGGTCGCCGAGATCATCGGCGACAAGCCGATCGTGAACGTCCCCGGTTGTCCTCCGATGCCCACGGTGATCACCGGCGTACTTGCGCACTACCTGACCTTCGGGCGCCTGCCCGAGCTCGACGCACTGAATCGGCCGAAGGTGTTTTACGGTCAGTCCATCCACGACCGCTGCTATCGACGGCCGTTCTACGAGCGCGGTGAATTTGCCGAGACGTTCGACGACGAAGGCGCTCGCAAGGGCTGGTGTCTGTTCAAGCTGGGCTGTAAGGGCCCGGTGACCTACAACGCCTGCGCGACCGCGAAATGGAACGAGGGAACCAGTTTCCCGATAGGCTCCGGACATGGCTGCATAGGGTGTTCCGAACCGGCGTTCTGGGACAGGGGAGGCTTCTACGATGCCCTGTCGAAGGGGACATACGGATCCGCCGAGGGTATCGCACTCGCGGCCGGCGTCGGTGCGGCCGTCGGCATCGCGGCGGCGATGGGATCTCGGGCACGTCAGGCCAAGGCCGATCGTAAGGAGGAGGTATGACCCTACTCGATTTCGCACGTGGACCGGGGCTTCAATGGGCCCTGATCATCTTCGCCGCCGGTAGCCTGTGGCGACTGGTGGGCGCATTGTTGCTTCGTCGCGAGAAGGACCTGTCGACGCCGCGCTCCGAGGCGACCGTGGCGGGAGGCGTGCGTACCGTCTTCACGCGCATGCTTCCGCGCCGGGAGTTCCATTCCACGACCATGTACGCGGTGGTGCTGGGCTACGTGATGCACATCGGTCTTGCGATCGTCGTGTTTCTGTTCACTCCGCACATCCTGTTCATCGACAGCTTGTTCGGGATCTCGTGGCCCGGTATCTCCAATGACTTCGTGATGTTCGCCGGGGCGGTGACCATGGCGGCGTTGGTGGCACAGCTGGTGCGACGTATGACCAACCCCGTGCTGAAGGTACTCAGCAATGTCGATGACTACCTGAGTTGGTTGATCACCCTGTTGCCGGTGCTTACCGGGATGATGGCGTACGCGCACGTCGGGGGTCCCTATCAGACCGTTCTGGCTATCCATATCCTGACCGTCGAACTGCTGCTCGTCTGGCTGCCGTTCGGCAAGCTGTTCCACGCGATCTGGTGGGTGCCATCGCGTTTCCAGGTCGGTGCAACACTGCAGCGCAGGGGGATCAAGGCATGAGCATCAATATGGAGGTGTTCAAGCAGTTCGCCGAGATGCTGCCGCATCTCGGTGACAACGCCCAGCCGCCCCAGATGACCGACCAGGAGCGGGTAAGCGTCGCCAAGGAGACGTTCATCCGCAAACTGGATGGTCGCATGGCGGTCGATCTGGAGGCCTGCATCCATTGCGGGCATTGTGCGTCGGCCTGCCACTACTTTGTGTCGACCGAGGATCCCAAATACATACCGATTCGCAAGCTCGATTTGCTCAAGCGTGTGTATCGTCGGGAACTGTCTCCGTTGCGCTGGTTGCACCGGCTGTACACCGATGACATTACGGTCGCGGACCTGCACAAGTGGCAGGAACTCGTATACGACAGCTGTACGGAATGTGGTCGTTGCACGATGGTCTGCCCGATGGGGATCCATATCGCGGGGATGGTCAACGTGATGCGCCAGGGCATGGCAAATGCCGGCATAATTCCGCCGGAACTGATGGCCATGGAACAGGAGCAGGGCAACAACGAATCGCTGTTCGGCGTCGGTCCGCAGCAGATGCGCGATGCCATCGCCAAATTGCAGCAGTCCGGTCTGGACATACCACTCGACAAGGACGAGGCGGATGTGCTCGTCACGACCAGCGTGATCGACATCATCCTGTTCACCGACGGATTGATTGCCACCACAAAGATCATGAATCATCTGGGCGTGAAGTGGACTTTGCGTTCCGACGGCTACGAAGCGGCGAACTTCGGCTTGCTTTCCGGTTATGAGCGCGTCCAGAAAGAGGCATCGGAACGCATCATCAGGGCGGCCAAGGCCTGCGGCGCACGGACTGTGCTGATTCCGGAGTGTGGTCACGCCTATCCGTCGATGCGTTGGGAGGCGGCCAATGAACATGGCAGCAAACTGCCGTTCGAGGTGCTGTCGATCTCCGAGTATCTCGGGCGCGAGATCAAATCCGGGCGGTTGAAACTGAACAAGCTCGACCGCAGTCGCAAGGTTACCTACCACGACCCCTGCAAGATCGGTCGACACTCAGGCGTGATCGACGAACCCCGTTGGGTGCTGGATGCTCTTGGCGTCGATTTCCGGGAAGTCGAATCCGGGAAGGAACTGAATTGGTGCTGCGGGGGGGGTGCGGGCGTGTTCCTGATCAACAGTGCCGCCGATCTTCGCCAGAAAGCCTTTCAGATCAAGATAGGGCAGGTCGAAAAGACCGGTGCCGACTCGGTCGTGACCGCCTGTGGCAGCTGCCGGCTGAATTTCCTCAACGGCAAGATGCGCTCCGGCTGGGACAAGGGAATCGAGTCGCTGGTCGAGATGGTCGCCGAAGCATTGCCGACGCAGTGAGCGAAGGGGCGTTGTTGGACGAAACCAATCTTACTGCCGACCGATTAACCAAGGGTAATGAACATGACTGAACGCGTTGTCGTCGATCCAATCACCCGCATCGAAGGGCATCTGCGCATCGAAGCGCAGATGAATGGCGGTCAGATCGAGTCCGCTTATTCGTCCGGCACCATGGTGCGCGGCATAGAAATCATCATGCGCGGGCGTGATCCACGCGATGCCTGGGCCTTCACGCAGCGTATCTGCGGCGTGTGCACCCTGGTGCACGGGGTTGCCTCAGTCCGCGCGGTCGAGGATGCGCTGAACTACGAGATTCCGGCGAATGCCCAACTGATCCGCAACCTGATGATCGCGGCGCAATACGTGCACGATCACGTGATGCATTTCTATCATCTGCACGCGCTGGACTGGGTCGATGTCGTCTCGGCGTTGAGTGCCGATCCGAAGGCCACGGCCGAACTCGCGCAGAGCCTGTCGAACTGGCCCAAGGCTTCCGCGGGTTATTTCGCCGATATGCAGAAACGGCTCAAGGCGTTTGTCGATGCCGGTCAGTTGGGGATCTTTGCGAAGGCCTACTGGGGACACCCGGCCTACAAACTGCCCGCCGAGGCCAATCTGATGGCGGTTGCCCACTATCTCGAAGCACTCGAATGGCAGCGCGACGTGGTCAAATTGCACGCCGTCTTCGGTGGTAAGAATCCGCACCCGATGTTCCTCGTCGGTGGCACGCCGAACCCGATCGACCTCGAGTCGGATTCCGCGATCAATGCCGAGAAACTCGCGCTGGTGCAGTCGGTGATCGACCGGATGCGCACCTTTGTGGACCAGGTCTATGTGCCCGACACCATTGCCGTCGCCGGGTTCTACAAGGACTGGTTTTTCCGCGGTGAAGGATTGGGTAACTTCCTGGTGTTCGGCGATTTCCCATCCGCCGAGCCGGGCACCAATCTGCGCGACCCGATGAGTTGGTGGATCCCGCCGGGTGCGATACTGGATCGCAACCTCAGCGAGGTGCACGAGGTCGATATGCGCGCGGATGCGGAGATCCAGGAGTTCGTCTCGCACAGCTGGTACGAATACGAGGACGGCAAGGATGCAGGCCTGCACCCGTGGAAAGGCGAGACAAAATTCGATTACCAGGGGCGTGGTGGACCCGAAGCGCCATACAAGCAGTTGAACGTCGAAGACGGTTACTCGTGGCTCAAGTCGCCGCGCTGGAAGGGCAAGCCCATGGAGGTCGGCCCGCTGGCCCGCGTGTTGGTGCTGTACGCGAAGGGTCACGATGCAACCCGCGAACTGGTCGACTCGACACTCGCCACCCTGGGTGCGGACAAGCGTGCCCTGTTCTCGACCCTTGGCCGTACGGCGGCCAGGACGCTCGAGACCAAACTGATCGCCGATCAGATGCAGGGGTGGATGGATACCCTGATCGCGAACATCAAGGCGGGCAACACCCGTACCTTCAACGAAAAGCTTTGGGAGCCCTCCAGTTGGCCCAGCGAGGCGAAAGGGGTCGGCTTCATGGAGGCGCCGCGCGGCGGTCTGGCGCATTACATCGTCATCAAGGACGAGAAGATCGACAACTACCAGGCGGTCGTGCCTTCAACCTGGAATGCGGGCCCGCGCGACGCGCAAAACCAGGCGGGCGCGTATGAAGCGGCGCTGCAGGACAACCACGAACTGTACGATCCCAAGCAGCCGGTCGAGATCCTGCGGACCATCCATAGCTTCGATCCCTGCATCGCCTGCGCGGTGCATCTGACCGACGAAAACGGCGACGAGATGTTGCAGGTCAAGGTTCGCTGACCCCGGTGTCGCCATCGGGGGAGGCGCCGGACCGCTTCTACCCCGGGGGCGTTCACAAACTGCCAGTCAGCAAAAAGGGCCCCGAAGGGCCCTTTATCTGGTCTTGCGCCGATGTGGCTCAGCCCCAGCTGTCGTTCTTGATGTTTTCGAACCAGCTGTAGGCGTAGTTGACCTCGCGGGCGCGCATCTCCGGGCTGCTGTCCTGCGACGTCAGGCCACCGGAGCCTTCGACCCCGTTCAGTTTGCCGTCCTTCAGGTCATAGACCTTGGCGACCGAGATCGCGTCGTTCGGACCGACCACCGAGTAGCAGGTATTGACCAACGCCGGTTCGCCCGGCTCGCGGCCGTTCAGCATGTCGACGACCGCCGCCGCACAGACCTTGGCCTCCGAGTTCGCCGCGTAGGCCGACTTCGGCAGCGGTGCGGCGACCGAAGCGTCACCGACCACGTGGATACCCTTGTGGATCGTGGATTCGAAGGTACGACCGTCGATCGGGCACCAGCCGCTTTCATTGGTCAGGCCTGCCTTGATAGCAATCGCGCCGGCCTTCTGTGCCGGGATCACGTTGGCCACGGCCACCTTGTGTGCGGTGTCGCCTGCGAACATCGTGTTGCTCGCCGCATCCACGCGCGTAATGGCGCCGCCCTCGGATGCACCGACCCACTCGATGATGCCCTTGTGGTGACGTTCGAACGCCTGCTTGAACAGCCCCATCTTCGAGAACTTGTCTTTGGCGTCGAAGATCATCAGCTTGGACTTGGGTTTGTGCGCACGCAGGTACATCGCGATCTGGCAGGCGCGCTCGTACGGCCCCGGAGGACAGCGGAACGGGTTCGGCGGCGCGGCAATCGCCACGACACCGCCATCCGGCATCGCCTCGAGCTGCTTGCGCAGGATGACCGTCTGTTCGCCGGCCTTCCAGGCATGCGGCATGGTCTTCATCGCGGCCTCGTCGTAGCCCTCGATGTTGTTGCCGAACGAGATGCCCGGGCCGACGATGCAGCGGTCGTACGCGAAGGTCTTGCCGCCGGCGGTCTTGACCATTTTGCCGGCCGCATCGATGTCGGTGACGGTGTCGTGAACGACAGTGATCCCGTGACCCTTCAGACCGTCATAGGTGACCTTGATCGACTCCATCTTGCGATGGCCGGACAACACCTCGTTGCTCAGGAAGCAGGTGTAGTACTCGGTGTTCGGCTCGATCAGCGTGACTTCCACCGACGAGTCGGCCATGCGGATGTACTTGGCAGCGGTGGCGCCACTGACGCCGCCGCCGACCACGACGACCTTCTTGCTGGCCGCACCGACGATGGCCGGGAAGCCAAGGGAGCTGGCAGCGACCGCGCCGCCGGTAACCTGGAGAAACTTTCTACGAGTGAAATGTGCCATTGTTGTCGTCCCCCCGATTACTGCTGGCTTGCGAAATAGTTCAGCACGGCTTCGATCTCAGCGTCACTGAGCTTCTCGACCTGCTTCTTCATCTTTTTCGGCATTTCGCGGTGATCGCCCTGGAAATCCGCCATCGAGTACTGGAGATACGGCAGCCATTGGCCCGCCAGGATGCCCGCATCGTCGCTCGGCAGCGCGCCATTTTCGTCATGACACTTCGCGCAGCCCTTGTCGTAGACTTCCGCACCGGCCTTGGCCTTGGCGGCGTCGTACATGGTCTTGGCCTTGTAGACCGGCAGGCCGGCGAAATAACCCGCCATCGACTCGATCTGGGCATCGCTGTAGCCCTTCGCGATGCGGTCCATGATCGTCGCAGCACGGGTGCCCTCTTTGAAGCCCTTCATCGAGTCGATGAAGTAGCTCTCGGAGATGCCCGCCAGGTTGGGCGAGGCAGGGCCAACGCTCTGGCCCTCGGTGCCATGGCATCCGGCACAGGTGTTCGCCATCATGATGGCGCTCGGGTCGGCCACCACCAGCGTGGTGGCGCCCATAAAGACAGAGCCGATCAGCGCGGCAAGCGCTTTTTTCTTACAGCCCATAATTCCTCCTGGTTCTCTTCTGGATGGAAGGGTATGGAAAACGGCCCGGTTACTGCCGGGCCGGGTTGTTTTTCTGGTCAGTCTGCTTTGGCCTGTTGTTGGCCACCGCTGCCTTGTTCGTTGCCTAGTCTAGCGTAATAAACCGCCAGTTCGTCGATTTCTTCTCGCGTAAGGGACTTCGCTATGATCCGCATCCGGCCGTAGATATCGTTGGTGCGTTTGTCTTTCGCGTAGTCCTTCATTGTCTCGACGAAATATTTCACATTCTGACCTGCAATCGACGGGACATCAATAATCGCGCCCTGTCCACGACGGCCATGGCATGCGGCGCAGGGTTGGATAAGCCGGGTTTTGTCGCCTCGGAACACCAGTTCCACGGTCTGCTCGCTGACCGTTTCGTCCGCATCGACCTCGACCTGGGGCAGCGGTTGCTCGGCGAACCAGGCCGCCAGGCCGGCCAGCTGCTCGTCGCTGAGGCGCTCGACGGCCTCGTTCATGCGCCGGTTCTCGCGCGTCCCGTCCTTGTAGTCCTTCAATTGTTTGAAGGTGTACGCAGCGACCTGGCCAGCCAGCGTCGGGTGCTTGTCCCGGTCCGGTTCGGCCCCCCCCTTGCCATGGCAGTCGGTGCATGCATTGACGTCCTCGGTCTCTACGGTTTCGAGTTCGGCGCCTACTGCCGGATCGCCGCTGCGCATCAATTTGTGTGTCTCGACGGTCCAGGCCACGTTCGAAGAGGGTGCCGCCTGCGCCCCGGCGAACGGCATCAGGCAGGCCGTGAGCAGCAGCAGAGTTTGGTTCTTGGTCATGTTCAGTACCCCCATGGCAGCGAACCGTGCGTGTCCAGTATCAGGAACTGCAGAACCGGATAGCCGTAGGCGATGACCATCCACACGGCGACGATGCCGTTCCACAGAGCAAACCCGTTCATCGATCGCGGTACATGCAATGGCGGGTGCACAGCCTCGGCCCAGTCGTCGTCGCTGATGTCCTCGACCTTGCGGCTGAAGTGCGACATCAACAGGTTGATCATGAACAGGACGGATGAGAACACCAGGATAGCGCCACCGACGATCATCGCGAACTCGTGAGGTCCCCATTGGGCGACCAGCGGCGAGTCATAGGGAGTCGACGAGATACGGCGTGGCTGGCCCAGGATGCCCAAGGCATGCCACGGCGTGGTGAGCACGATCATGCCGATGCCCCACAGCCAAAGCTGAATCACCGCAAGGCCCCGCATGGCGAGTTTTCGTCCCGTCAGCTTCGGCCACAGGTGGTAAGCCACCGCGAGGTACATGATCACCGTGGTGCCGGCGAAGATCAGATGGAAATGCCCGGTAACCCATTGGGTGTTGTGTACCAGGGAGTTCATCTGGTAACTCGCGTTGATCATGCCGCCCCAGCCACCGGCGATCAGCATCGCCAGTGCGAGCATACCGGCGACTACCATCGGCTCCCGCCAGTCGAGCGCGAAGATCCAGTTGAACAAGCCTTTTCCGCCACGCAGCCGGCCGGCGATCTCCAATGACGCCAGTACCGTGAATCCGGTCAGCAGCGTGGGGACTGCAACTGCAAAGGTGCCGAGCATGTGCAGGAACTTGAACCCGGCGGCCTGCTGAGGATCCATGTAAAGGTGATGGAATCCGATCGGGACACTGATCACCATCAACATGATGAATGCGACACGCCCCATCTCGTCACTGAAAAGACGTCCACCGGCGATTTTCGGCAGTATCGTGTACATGGCGATGTAGGCCGGAAACAGCCAGAAATACACGATGGCGTGCAGCGTCCACGAAAACAGCGTGCGTGCCAGGCCGGGGTCCACCGTATCCATCAGACCGAGCGACCAGGGGATCAGCTGGAACAGCATCTCGAGGGCGACGCCGGCACTGGTCCACAGCCACATGATCGCATTTGCCGTCGTTCCATACATCGCCAGTGGCACGACTTCGCCGGGATGGTCGCGCTTCCACCCGATGACCGACATGATCATCTCCAGGCACCAGACCCAGGAGCCGACCACCAACAGCGTCGCACCGATGTAGAACATCGGATCGGCTTTGAGTGGTGGGTAGAAGGTGTACAGCACCGATGCCTTGCCGGTCAGCAGCGGGATCGCTGCGAGCACTGTGCCACCCAGCGACACGAGGAAGGCGAGCCACGCAAGTCCCTTGTTCCACAGAGGACGCTTCAGCGTACTGGTCGCGGTGTAGTAACCGAAGCCCATGATGAAAAACGTGGTCAACACGAACCCCATCAACACGCCATGCGTCGAGACCGACGCAAAATACAACTCGTGAGATTCGATCTCCGGAAAGAGGCCGCTTCGATTGGCGACCTGGTAAAGGCCCAAGACGCAGGCGACGAAGAACGCGGCGAAAGCGACCCAGAGATTCGCGAGCGCCACCGATTTGGATTTGTCGTACATGTTTGTTTGTCTCCAACCCGAGTAGTCAGACGCGATCAGCCCTTGGCCACCACCTTGAGTTTCGACCACATGTAGTCGTGGCCGAGTCCGCAGTATTCGTTGCACAGGAACTGTGCCTCACCCTCGCGCCGAAACTGGGTGGTGAGTTCGGATACGTACCCGGGTACGACCATGGTGCTCATGTTGGTGAACGGGACATGGACCCCGTGCAGCACATCCGGCGTGGTGATGCGGAAGGTGACCGGGGTGTTGACCGGTACCTCGATCATCTGCGGATAAAAGGAGTAACGCGCCGCGATCATCCGTACTGTTATCGAGCCGTCGTCATTCCTGGTGACTCCCAGGTTGTCTTCAGCGAACTCACCCGAAAGATGCAATGTCTTCGGATCGATGGTCTCGACATTGCTCGGCGGGTGCAGGTTCAGCATCACCGCCGCATAGGTCATGGATCCGATCATGACCACGGTGATGAACCCGATGACGTACATCCATTTCTTTTCCAGCGGATCGATATGCATCTTGCAGTTCCCTCCGTCAGGCTACCGGCCCGTGAGACATGAACAGGCCGAAAAAGAAATACAGCCAGCCGAGCAACATGGCGATGCCGATCGCCAGGATCACCGCCCAGGTCCCGCGCGGCGGGGACTCGAGGATGCGTCGCTGTTCGTCTTCCGACATCTCTGACATGGGTAAGCCTCCAAATGAGTGGATAACAGGCGCCCGGTCGCCGGGCCGGCACGCTAGGGGTCGAGTTAACGGATCAAGGCGGTTTACGCTTGTTTTTGTCATTGTCCCGCCGAGCGTGACAAAAGATATCTTCACAGACACCGTTTGCCTAGTGGGAAATGGTGTATAAGTTATTGGCTATAAATAAACATTGATGCAGGTTAGGGAGGCGCGGCGGGTATGGCGGCGGGTGTTCGCGACGAAAAGATCGACGCCACGGTGCCACCTCGATCAGTGTCTTAGACGCAACGCGTTCAACACGACGACCAGGGAGCTCAACGACATGCCGATAGCGGCACCCCACGGAGGGATCAGGCCCAGCGCGGCCGCCGGTACCGCGAGCGTGTTGTAGGACGCGGCCCAAACGAGGTTCTGGCGTATGACGCTGCGGGTGCTGGTTGCAGAGCGGCGTACCTCGCCGATCGCGCGCGGGTCGTCGCCCAGCAACAGCAGTCCGCTGTGCACCTGGGCGAGGTCTGTCGCGTGCGCGAATGAAAGCGATACGTCGGCGGCTGCCAGGGTCGGGGCATCGTTGATGCCGTCGCCGACCATCGCGACCCGTGTGCCGTCTGCCTGATGCGCGTGAATCCATGCGAGCTTGTCGAGGGGCGTGCAGTCACCGAGGATTTCGTCAAAGGAGAACTGTTCGGCGAACCGGGTCGTGCTGGCCTGGCTGTCTCCGCTCAGCAACGCGATGTGCCGCACCCCCTGGGCGCGCAGATCCGCGACGAGCTGCCCGATGCCGGGGCGGGGGCGGTCGACCAGGGTGAACAGCGCACCGCTGCCTGCTGCGTTCGCCAGTGCAACGACCATCTGACCGCCGCGACGTTTCTCTTCGATGACCTCGGCAACGGCGCGGTGGCGGTCGTCGTTCAGTGCGAATTGCGGTTTACCGATGCGCCAGAACTGGTCGTCGACCCGTCCCTCCACGCCCTCGCCAACGACGACGCGCAGTCCCCCGACCCTCTTGTCCGGCGTGCCGTCGTGCAAGGCGCGTAGCGCCCTGCCGACCGGGTGTTCGGAATCGGCTTCGAGCGCCTGGGCGATCTGTCGGGCGGTCGTTTCGTCGGTGTCTCCAAACGGCTCGACACGAGTGACTTCGAGTCGCCCGAGGGTCAGGGTCCCGGTCTTGTCGAACGCCACGGTCTCGCAACGGGCGAAGTGTTCCAGTGCATCGCTGCGTACCGTCAGGACACCGCGGTCGGCGAGGCGGCCGACACCGATCGCGGCGGCGACCGGGGTGGCCAGGGCCAATGCGCACGGACAGGTGACGATCAGCACGGCAATGGTGTTGGGCATCGCCGCGGCAGGATCGATCAGCAGCCATGCCGTCGCGGTCAAGGTCGCGATGATCAGCACGCCGGCGACGAACCAGGCCGCCGCGCGCTGTGCTAGCACCGCGTAACGCGGTGCGTCGCGCAGGCCGTGCGCGAGCAGCCGGTGAATCTCGGCGACCGTCGATTCACGGCTGGGGCGCGCGATCTCGAGCACCACCGGCTGGTCGACGTTGCAGACGCCGGCGGCGACGGGGTCGCCTGGCTCGCGGATGACCGGCAGGGACTCTCCCGTCAACAGCGACTCGTCGAAGCTGCTGCGGCCTTCGCGAACATGGCTGTCGGTGGGCACCACCTCGCCCGGGCGGACCCGGACCCGGTCGCCGGGCACCAGTTCGGTGATCAATACCTCGTGCTCGCCGTCCGGATCGATCCGACGGGCGACGCGCGGCAGTATCCGGGCGACCCGGTCGAGGGCGTCCGCCGCACGCGTCTGACCGCGCAACTCGATGCGCCGGGCGAACAACACCAGGAAGACGAACATCGCGATCGAGTCGTAGTAGACCTCGCCGGATTGCGACCAGGTGGCGTGCAGACTGGCCAGATAGGCGAATCCGAGTCCCAGTACGATCGGTACATCCATGCCGAGACGCCGGTTGCGCAGATCGCGCCAGGCACCGATGAAAAATTCCTGGCCCGGGTAGGCGAGCAGCGTGGTCACGCCGAACAGGCTGGTCCAGCGACCAATGATCGTCCAGATCGACAGCTCGCCGGTTTCGTCGCCGAGGCCCATCACGTAGCCGGCGATGGCGAAGTTCATCACCATCATGCCGATGACGCCGGCGAAGATCAGGCGTTCCGTACTGCGGCGGTGCTGTTGCTCCTGCAATGCCTCGCGGCGCGCGGCGTCGTAGGGGTGTGCGATATAGCCGATGTCGAGGATGCTCTTGAGGATCTCGCTGAGCCGGATGCGCGCCGGATCCCAACGCACGCGCGCATGGTGGCTGGCGTGATCGATCTCCACCTCGAGCACGCCCTCCAGGCCGCGCAGTACCCGTTCGTTCAGCCACAGGCACGCTGCGCAACGGATGTTTTCCAGCAGCAGCGAGGCCTCGCGATACGCCGTGCGGTCGTGCACGAACGATTTCTGCACATCGGGGTGGTCGTAGAAGTGCAGCCTGCTGACGATGTCCGGCACCACATCGGCCGTGACAGCCGGTTCGCGGCGGTGGCGGTAGTAGTCCCCAAGCCCGGCGTCCACGATGCTGCGTGCGACCGCCAGGCAGCCGGGACAACAGAAGCTGCGCTGTCGACCCAGCACGTCCGCAGTCTGCGTGCCCCGTGCGGGTAGCGGCAGACCGCAGTGGAAACAGCCGTCATCTGCCGTGCGAGGCGATGCCGAATTGGCGGTGGAGCCCGTCAAGGTGCGCGGTGGCCTGGTTGTGGTATAAGCGTAGCGCCGGATTCTACGGCAATGTGCACGCCGGCAGTCTCATGGCCGCGTTGCACGGCCGGTCCACAACGATTCAACAGAGAGGTGCCCCATGAAGCAACTTCGAACCGCGATTGCAGTATGCGTACTGGCCGCCATCAGCATGGTCGGCAGCGCCGGCGCCGACCAGTCGGCGTCTGACACGGCGATGCCGCATATGCTGATCGAGGTGCCGAGCCCGCTGGGTTTCGAAGAGACGCTCGAGCGGCTCGAGGCGAATGCCAAGGATCTGCTGTGGAAGGTACCCAAGAAGTGGGGGGTCGATTTCCAGAAAAACCTGATGAACGTCACCGATGTGGATATCGGTCCGAACCGTGTGCTGAAGATGTGCGAGCCGTTCGCCGCGGTCAAGCTGCTGCAGAAGGATGAGTACAAGATGTTGACCGCGATGATGCCGTGCACCATCGCGGTGTACCAGAAGTCCGACGGCAAGACCTACGTCGCGATGATGAACCTTGCGCTGATGGGCAAGATGTACGGTGGCGACGTCGCGGTGATGGCCGACGAACTCGCGCCACAGATGCAGAAGATGCTCACGTTCGATTGAGCGGACCGGCAGTGCCGGCGGCGTTCCCTGAAGGATCCACGAAGGCGATGGCAAATCTGAGCGGACTCAATCTGTTGCGCAACGATCCGGTCGTTGCGGCGCGATTGATTGCCGAGGCCGAACGCGGCGACGTGGACGCCCAGTACGCTGCCGGACTGATCTATGCGGAAGGGCGTGGTGTCGAGCCGGACCCGGTGCAGGCCTATTACTGGCTGACCCGGGCAGTCGAACAGGGTGATGCCGATGCCGAAATTCTGCGCCGCTTCGTGGCGGCCGGGATGTCGGAGGACGAGTTTCGACAGGCGCGGCGTCTGGTCGAACTCGCCAAGTCGGCGGAGTCCGCCCCTGGGGGCGACGCGCGGACCCATCACTGACCGGGTGGGCCGCTTGGCCGACCGACCTCTAATATTTGACGGGAAATAGGGTTCTGTTAAACTTCGCGCGCTGCCCAGAAGCTCGATTGCGACTTGGCAGCGGCGGTTCGAACAGGGGCCGCGTCCTGAAAAACCCCGTAATTTGGGGTTTTTTTATCGTACAGCATCAGGCACCGAGGTGCCCGGCGCGACAGATTCAGGAATGGGCCGCAGGCCCATTTTTTGTTTTCGGGCCATTGCTCGAGTGGGGACTATGCACAAGGCGCCAGCGCATCTGACGGAACTGGTCCGTGGGGCGGTCGAAGTGCTGGGCTACGAGTTGGTCGGGGTCGAGTACCTGTCTCGTCCCAAGGCCGGTCACTTGTTGCGCGTCTATATCGACGGTGAGCAGGGTATCGGCCTGAAGGACTGCGAGAGGGTCAGTCATCAGGTCAGCGGTGTGCTCGACGTGGATGACCCGATCCGCGGCGAATATTCGCTGGAAGTGTCCTCTCCCGGCCTGGATCGCCCCCTGTTCGAGAGAGCGCATTTTGCGCGTTTCGCGGGTCATGTGGCCCGGGTGAAATTGAACGCGGCGTTGAACGGAAGAAGCAACTACAAGGGGACCATCCTCGAGGTCGATGGCGACGATGTGGTCCTGCAGGTGGAAGGAGATACGGTGCGGCTGCCGTTTGCACAGATCGCTGCAGCGCGGCTCGTACCCCAGTTCTAGGTGGAAGGCGGTGTGATGAACAAAGAAATCTTGCTCGTCGTGGACGCGGTGTCTAACGAAAAAGGCGTCGAGAAGGAGATTATCTTCGAGGCGATCGAGGCGGCATTGGCGTCGGCGACCCGCAAAAAGAACGGCGGTGAGATCGACGTCAGAGTGGCGATCGATCGCAAGACCGGCGACTACGAGACCTTCCGCCGCTGGCGCGTCGTGGATGATGCGGAAACCTCGGTGCTCGAAAACCCGATCACCGAGATCACGCTGTCTGCCGCTCGCGCGGAGGACCCGAACATCCAGGTCGACGGATTCATAGAAGACGAGATCGAATCGATATCTTTCGGCCGTATCGCTGCGCAGACCGCGAAGCAGGTGATCGTGCAGAAGGTACGCGAAGCCGAGCGGGCGAAGGTCGTCGAGGCCTACGAGGGGCGCGTCGGCGAACTGGTGACGGGTATCGTCAAGCGTGCAGACCGCGGCTCCATCCTGCTCGATTTGGGCAACAACGCCGAGGCACTGATCCCGAAGAGCGAAGTGATCCCGAAAGAAGCTGCGCGTGCGGGCGACCGTATGCGGGGTTATCTCTATGACGTCCGCTCGGAACAGCGCGGGCCCCAGTTGTTCGTCTCGCGAACGTCGCCGCACCTGCTGATCGAGTTGTTCCGGCTCGAGGTACCGGAGGTGGGTGACGGGCTGATCGAGATCATCGGTGCTGCGCGCGATGCGGGGCTGCGCGCCAAGATCGCGGTGCGTACGAACGATCCGCGCATCGACCCGGTCGGAGCCTGCGTCGGCATGCGTGGCTCCCGCGTGCAGGCGGTGTCGAACGAGCTCGCGGGCGAGCGCGTGGATATCATCCTCTGGGATGAAAATCCGGCGCAGTTCGTGATCAATGCGATGTCACCGGCGGACGTTACCTCGATCGTTGTCGACGAGGAGGCGCACAGCATGGACATCGCGGTCAAGGACGAGAACCTCTCGCAGGCCATCGGCCGTGGCGGGCAGAACGTGCGCCTTGCCAGTCAGTTGACTGGCTGGGAGCTGAACGTGATGAGTGAAGAACAGGCCGCCGAGAAGAGCGAGGCCGAGGCGCAGGGCTATATCAAGCACTTCATGGAGCAACTCGACGTCGACGAAGAGGTCGCTGCCATCCTGGTCCAGGAGGGGTTCACGAACATCGACGAGATCGCTTTCGTCGATGCCGCGGAGATGGCCTCCATCGAGGAGTTCGATCAGGACATCATCGAGGAACTGCGCAATCGTGCGAAAGATGCCGTCTTGACCCGTGCGATCGCGCGCGAAGAGTCCTTCGGTGATGTCGAGCCTGCCGAGGATCTGCTGACGATGGATGGTATGGATCGCCAGCTTGCATTCCAGCTCGCGTCGCGTGGCGTGGTCAGCATGGAAGACCTTGCGGAGCAGTCCATCGACGAGTTGATGGAAATCGACGGCATGGATGAACAGCGCGCCGGGGAACTGATCATGGCTGCGCGCGCACCCTGGTTTGAACAGAGTGCCGAATAATTAGGGGATCGAAGTATGAGCGAAGTCACGGTAAGCCAACTGGCGTCAGACGTTGGTATACCGGTAGACCGGTTGTTGAAGCAGCTGAGTGATGCCGGAATCTCCAAGCAGAGTGCGGAAGACATAATCACCGAGCAGGAAAAGGTGGGCCTGTTGAACCACCTGCGCCGCAGTCACGGCAAGCAGGAATCTGCAGGCGGTGCACGTCGTGTCGCGCTCAAGCGAAAGACCACCACGGAACTTCATCAACCGGCGGCCGGCCGGACCACTGCACGTTCCGCGACGGCGCGCGTGGCCAAGACGGTGAGTGTGGAGGTGCGACGCAAACGCGTGGTCGTGAAGCCGCCCGAGGACGACGGGGCAAAACAGGAAGCGCTGCTCCGCGAAGCCGAAGACGCCAAACGTGCGCTCGCTGAACAGGCCGAGCAGCGGCGTCTTCTCGAAGAGGAAACGGAAGCGCGGCGGCGTGCCGAAGAGGCGCGTAGGTCGGCTGAAGAGGAGGCGCGCCGCAAGACGGAGGAGACTCGCGTCGCGGCCGAGGAGGAATCGCGTCGGCAGGCCGAAGAGCAGGCGCGACAGGAAGCGCAACAGCGGGCACAGCAAGAGGCCGAGCAGCGCAAGGCCGCGGAAAAGCCCACGAAGAAGGGCAAGCGTTTCCGTGAGCAAACTGACGACAGCGCCGAGCGCGGCCGGCACGGGCGGCGGGAGTTGCACGTTGCGACCGCCAAACGCGGGCAGCGTACCGGAAAGGTGGGACGCAGGGTCGCGCGCGACGCCAGTGGCGATTCGCAGCATGCCTTTCAGCGCCCGACAGCACCGGTGATCAAAGAAGTCGCGGTGCCCGATACGATCTCGGTCGGCGATCTCGCGCAGCGCATGTCGGTCAAGGCCGGTGAACTGATCAAGACGTTGATGAAGATGGGCATGATGGTCACCATCAACCAGGTCCTCGACCAGGAGACCGCCATCCTGGTGGTCGAGGAAATGGGGCACACCGCGGTGGCCCAGAAAGACGAGGACGTCGAGGTCGAGATCCTGGCGGCCGCCGACGAGGAGCAGCAGCAGGGCGAACTGCTGCCGCGCGCGCCGGTCGTGACCATCATGGGTCACGTCGACCACGGAAAGACCTCCTTGCTCGACCATATTCGCCGCACGCGTGTGGCAGCGGGCGAGGCCGGAGGTATCACCCAGCACATCGGTGCTTACCACGTGGACACCGATCACGGGATGATTTCTTTCCTCGATACACCCGGCCACGCGGCTTTCTCCGCGATGCGCGCGCGTGGCGCGCAGGCGACCGACATCGTGATCCTGGTGGTGGCGGCGGACGACGGCGTGATGCCGCAGACCAAAGAGGCGATCCAGCACGCCCGCGCGGCCGGCGTGCCGATCGTCGTGGCGATCAACAAGATGGACAAGCCGGAGGCCAATCCCGACCGGGTCATGCAGGAACTGGTCGGCGAGGAGGTGGTGCCGGAGGAATGGGGTGGCGACACCCAGTTCGTCAAGGTGTCGGCAAAGAGCGGCGAAGGCATCGACCAGCTGCTCGAAGCAGTACTGCTGCAGTCTGAGGTGCTGGAGCTCAAAGCGGTTCACGATGGACTGGCGCGCGGCATCATTGTTGAATCGAGCCTCGACAAGGGACGCGGCCCGGTCGCCACCGTGCTGGTGCAGTCGGGCACGCTGAAGCGCGGCGATCCCGTCGTGGCCGGCGCCGAGTTCGGGCGCGTGCGCGCGATGTTCGACGAGAACGGCCGATCGGTGAAGGAGGCGGGGCCGTCCATCCCGGTGCAGGTGCTCGGTTTGTCCGCCGCACCGTCGGCAGGCGACGACCTGATCGCGCTGGCGGACGAACGCAAAGCGCGTGAAGTGGCCGAGTTGCGCCGCGTGCGCCACCGCGATTCGCGGCTCGCCGAACAGAAGGCCGCAAAGCTCGATCAGCTGTTCTCGCAGATGGCCGAAGGCGAGGTGGCGTATGTCAATCTCATCGTCAAGGCCGATGTGCAGGGCTCGGTGGAGGCGTTGCGTGAATCGCTGCTCAAGATCGAAACCCCCGAGGCGAAGGTGCGCGTAGTCGCTTCTGGCGTTGGCGGTATCACCGAATCGGATGCCAACCTCGCAGTCACGTCGAATGCCATCCTGATCGGCTTCAACGTGCGCGCCGATGCGAGCGCCCGCCGGGTTGTCGAGGAACACGGTCTGGATCTGCGTTACTACAGCATCATCTACGAGGTGATCGACGACGTTAAGAAAGCGATCTCGGGTCTGTTGTCGCCGGTCATCAAGGAAGAGATTGTCGGCCTGGCGGAAGTTCGGGACGTGTTCCGTTCGTCCAAGTTCGGCGCCATCGCCGGGTGCATGGTGGTCGAGGGTACTGTCAAGCGCCACAACCCGATCCGCGTATTGCGCGACAACGTGGTGGTCTACGAGGGTGAACTGGAGTCGCTGCGGCGCTTCAAGGACGACGTGAACGAGGTCAAGGCTGGCACCGAGTGCGGTATCGGCGTGAAGAACTACAACGACGTCAAGCCCGGCGATCAGATCGAGGTCTTCGAGCGCGTTGAAGTCGCGCGCGAGCTCTGAGTCTAGAGGTCTGGAGGCGCGTCGAGATGCACGAATTCGGGCGCGAAGAGCGTGTTGGCGCGGAGTTGCATCGTGAACTCGCGATGCTGTTGCGCGACGAGGCCAGGGACCCGCGGTTGTCCCGGGTGACGATCCAGGAGGTCCGCGCCGTGCGCGACCTTTCTCACGCCAAGGTATATTTCACCGTGTTGGATCCGGCACAGGCAAAAGCGACCGAGACCGCATTGAACAAGGCGGCGGCGTTCCTGCGCCGGCGTCTGGCGGAAACCATGAACCTGCGTACCGTGCCGCGTCTTTCGTTCGTCTACGACAAGTCGATCGAGACCGGCATGCGCCTGTCGTCGCTGATCGACCAGGCAGTTGCCAAAGACGAAGGACGCGGGGACTGATCGTGGGGCGTCGTGGGCGAGCCCGTGGTCGCGCGGTCAGCGGCATCCTGCTGCTCGACAAACCCCTGGGCCTGAGCTCCAACCATGCCTTGCAGCGCGTAAAGCGGTTGTTCGATGCGCGCAAGGCGGGGCATACGGGGAGCCTGGACCCGCTGGCCGACGGCATGCTGCCGATCTGCCTCGGCGACGCGACCAAGTTGTCGGCTTTCCTGCTGGATGCGGACAAACACTACGTATTCCGGGTTCGGCTGGGGCAGACGACGGCGACCGGTGATACCGAGGGCGAGATCGTCAAAGAGCGGCCCACGGACGGTGTCACGGTCGACGACATCAATCGCACCTTGCCGCGCTTCGTCGGCGAGATTCAACAGTTGCCGCCGATGTACTCCGCGCTGAAGCACCAGGGCAAGCGTTTGTACGAGTTGGCGCGTGAGGGGGTCGTCGTAGAGCGCCAACCGCGCACGGTGCATGTGCACGCGTTGACGCTGGGTACCGTGGAACTCCCCGAATTCGAATTGCGGGTTCATTGCTCGAAGGGAACCTATGTCCGGACCCTGGCCGAAGACATCGGCGAGGCGCTCGGCTGCGGCGCGCATGTCGTGGCACTGCGGCGAACCGGGGTCGGCCCCTACACGGATTACCCGATGTACACGATGGATGAGTTGGAGAGAGTCGCCGCCCAGGGCCAGTCGGCGCTGGACGCATTGCTGCTGCCGGTCGACACCGCCCTGGCCGACTGGCCGGAGGTGCGTGTGAGTGCCGATTCGGCGTTCTACCTCCGCCAGGGCCAGGCCGTGCTGGTGCCCAAGGCGCCGACCTCCGGGTGGGTGCGGATTTTTCATGGCGACCAGTTTCTGGCGCTGGGCGAGGTCCAGGACGACGGGCGTATCGCGCCGCGCCGGTTGATGACCGGTGGCTGACATCGGCGGCGAATTGAGAGAGAATATGCGGCCTTAATTTCACCGGCAGGCCCGATCGGTCTGCCGCTTATCACCGCCGAAGTCGCCTGGACTCATTGTTGGGGGCTTCAAGAAGGCATACTGACAGGAGAAATGTCATGGCAATGAGTGCAGAGCAGAAGCAGTCGATCATCAGCGAATACGGCAAAGACCCGAAAGACACGGGTTCCACGGAGGTGCAGGTCGCGCTGCTGAGCGCCCGCATCGCCGAATTGACGCCGCATTTCCAGACCCACAAGAAAGACCATCATTCCCGACAGGGTCTGGTGCGCCTGGTCAACCAGCGCCGCAAGCTTCTCGATTACCTCAAATCGAAGGACGTGGAACGCTACCGCGAGCTGATCAGCCGCCTCGGTTTGCGCCGCTGAGCGGCCCCCCGGTAACGATTTGAGGATTAACAAGTGAACGCGATCAAGAAAACGTTTCAGTACGGCGAACACACAGTAACGCTGGAAACCGGTGAAATCGCCCGCCAGGCGGACGCCGCAGTGATGATCAACATGGCGGACACTGTGGTGCTGGTCACCGTGGTTTACGACAAGAAACCGGACTCTGGTCGCGATTTCTTCCCTCTGACCGTCGATTACCAGGAGAAGACGTACGCCGCGGGTAAGATCCCGGGCGGATTCTTCCGTCGCGAGGGTCGTCCCTCGGAAAAAGAGATCCTGACCTCGCGACTCATCGACCGTCCCATCCGACCGCTTTTCCCGAAGAGCTTCATCTCCGAGACCCAGGTGATCTGCACCGTCAAGTCGCTGAATCCGAGGATCGATCCGGAGATCCCCTCGCTGATCGGCACCTCGGCAGCACTCGCGATCTCGGGGGCGCCGTTCCAGGGTCCGATCGGTGCTGCGCGTGTCGGTTACAAAGACGGCAATTACATCCTCAACGGGCCGACCGGCCTGAGCGACAACACCGACCTCGATCTCGTCGTCGCCGGCACCGAGAACGCCGTGCTGATGGTCGAATCGGAGGCGGACCAGCTTTCCGAAGAGGTCATGTTGGGCGCCGTGCTGTTCGGTCACGAGCAGATGCAGGTCGTCATCCAGGCGATCAAGGAGCTGGCGGCGGAGGTCAACAAGCCGGTTATTCAACTTCCCGAAGTGGCGGTCAACGAAGCACTCAAGGCGGCGGTGGAGAGCGCCTGTGGGGATGCGTTGCGCAACGCCTACACCATCGCAGACAAGATGGAGCGGTACGCGGCAGTGGATGCGGCGGTCGCGGCGGCGAAGGATCAGCTGTGTGCAGGCGAATCGCCGGAATTCGACGAAGCCGAAGTGGCCGGTGCGATCGAGAAACTGAAGAAGGCCACGGTGCGTGGTCGGATTATCGCGGGCGAGCCGCGCATAGACGGTCGCGACAACAAGACGGTGCGACCGATCTACATCCGCACCGGCGTGCTGCCGCGGACCCACGGGTCCGCACTGTTCACCCGCGGCGAGACGCAGGCGCTGGTCGTCACGACACTGGGCACCGAGCGTGATTCGCAGATCATCGATGCGCTGGAAGGTGAGCGCAAAGAAGGGTTCATGCTGCACTACAATTTCCCGCCGTTCTGCGTCGGTGAGCTTGGCCGCGTCGGCAGTCCCAAGCGGCGTGAGATCGGCCATGGACGGTTGGCGAAGCGCGGCGTGCTCGCGTGCATGCCCGATATGAGTGAGTTCCCCTATTCGATCCGCGTCGTATCGGAGATCACGGAGTCGAACGGTTCGTCGTCGATGGCATCGGTCTGCGGCACGAGCCTCTCGCTGATGGACGCGGGCGTGCCGGTCAAGTCGCCGGTCGCCGGTGTCGCGATGGGCTTGATCAAGGAAGGCGATCAGTTCGCTGTCTTGACCGACATCCTGGGCGATGAAGACCACCTCGGCGATATGGATTTCAAGGTTGCCGGCACCGTGAACGGCGTGAATGCGCTGCAGATGGACATCAAGATCGACGGCATCACCCGAGAGATCATGGAGATCGCGCTGGCTCAGGCCAAGGATGGGCGTATGCACATCCTCGAGGAGATGAACAAGGCGATCAATGCGCCGCGTGCACAGATGTCCGAGCATGCACCGCGCATCATTTCGTTCAAGATCAATCCCGACAAGATCCGCGACGTCATCGGCAAGGGTGGCGTTACGATCCGCTCGATCACCGAGGAAACCGGTGCGACCGTCGACATCAGCGACGATGGTACGGTGAAGATCTTCTCGGTCGACAAGAGTGCGGGTGACGAGGCGCGCAAACGCGTTGAGTTGATCACCGCCGACGTCGAGGTCGGAAAGGTGTACGAAGGCCGTGTCGCCCGCCTGATGGACTTCGGCGCGTTCGTCACGATCCTGCCGGGCAAGGATGGTCTCGTGCACATCAGCCAGATTTCCGACGAGCGTGTCGAGAAGGTCAGCGACAAGCTGAACGAGGGAGACACGATCAAGGTCAAGGTGCTCGAGGTCGACAAGCAGGGGCGCATCCGCCTGAGCATGAAGGCGGTCAACGAAGAGGCCGAGGCCTGATTCGCCCCGGTCTGTGCAGACAGGAAAAAAGGGCCCTCGGGCCCTTTTTTCGTGGGTCCGCGATGCGGACGCCGTCTTTTGCGACGGGACCTAGGTGATGTCGTGGGTATCCAATGGGTAGCCGTGTGCGCGGTAGTAGCGAAATCGCTCGCGGCTGGACTCGCGCACGGCGTCGTCATGATCGACGCACTCGATGAGCCGCTCGAAGCGGCCGAAGAAGGTTGGTATCTCCGGATCGAGATTGATCAGGATGTCGTGCTCGTCGGCATCGGCGTGTCCGTCACCGATCAGGATCGGATTGATGTCACGTTCGGCCTCGCCTAGCAGTCCGTGCGGGACAAAGCTTTGCTCCCACAGCGTCCACAGCAGTTCGTTGACGTGCCTCGCCTGCGTGGCGTCACGGCTGTGTATCAGCACGCGATGGCCGGCGCGGCGCGCCTTTTCGGCAATCCGGCAGGCCAGTGCGAAACGGTCACCGCGCGCGTCGGCACGCAATACGTAAAAGTCGATCTGAGTCATGCCAGGCCTTCGGCTTACATGGCCACCTTGCAGCGTCGCATCAGAAACTCCGTGAGCAATGGTACCGGTCGGCCGGTGGCGCCCTTGTCTTTGCCGGTCAGCCAGGAGGTGCCGGCGATGTCCAGATGCGCCCACTTGAACGCCTTGGTGTAACGCGACAGGAAGCAGGCTGCGGTGATCGTGCCGGCCCCGCGACCGCCACCGATGTTCGCCATGTCGGCAAAATTGCTGTCCAGCTGCTTCTGATACTCATCCCAAAGCGGAAGTCGCCAGGCGCGGTCGCCGGTGGCGGTGCCGGCATCCAGCAGTTCATTGGCCAGGTCGTCGTCGTTTGCCATCAAACCGCTCGCCTGGTCGCCGAGGGCCACGATGCAGGCGCCGGTCAAGGTCGCGATATCGACCACCGCCGCCGGTTTGAATCGCTCGGTGTAGGTCAGCGCATCGCACAGAATCAGGCGCCCTTCCGCGTCGGTGTTCAGGACTTCGATCGTCTGGCCGGACATGGAAGTCACGATGTCGCCGGGTTTGTTCGCGTCACCGTCGGGAAGGTTTTCGGAACTTGGCACCACACCGACCACGTTGATCGGCAGATCCATCTCGGCGCAGGCAGCGATCGTGCCCAGTACGCTCGCGCCGCCGCACATGTCGTACTTCATTTCATCCATATTGGCCGCGGGTTTGATCGAGATGCCGCCGGCGTCGAATGTCAGTCCCTTGCCGACCAGGGCGACCGGTTTCGAACCGGTCTTGCCACCGGAGTACTCGAGAACGATCAGTTTTGCGGGTTGCCGGCTGCCGCGCGATACCGACAGCAGCGCGCCCATGCCGAGCTTCTTCATCTGGGCTTCGGAAAGTACCGTGACCTTCAGCTTCCGACGACCGCGCGCCAGAGCCTGGGCCTGCTCGGCGAGATAGGTGGGCGTGCAGAGGTTGCCGGGCAGATTCGCGAGATCTTTCGTCAGCCTCGTGCCGATGGCGATCGCGCGGCCGTGCACCGATGCCCGCTCGGCTGCACTGCACTGACCCCGACCGGACGCCAGAAAATCGATCCGTTTCAGAGGACGCTTGGGTGGCGACGCCGTGCTCTTGCATTGCTCGAACCGGTATACCGCGGTCTCGGCCGCCTTGACGGCTTCGCGCACCAGTCGGTAGGTGGAATCGTCTTTGGCATCGTTCGGCAGCATCACCAGGCAGTTGGCAGCTCCGGATTTCTCGAGCCGAGAGAACGCCGGTAACAGTGCCTGGCCGTAGGTGCGGGCGGAAAAATCCTTTTCCTCGCCCAGACCAACCAGCAGGACCCGTTCTGCCGCGCAGTTCCGGGGTTCATAGAGCAACTGGATTTCACCCGAGTCGGCAGAAAAATCCTGGCGCTTGAGGACCGCCTTGATCTGACCGCCGAGCGCCTGGTCCAGCGTTTCGACCTGCGGCGTCAAACGGTTGTTCTTGAAGACTCCGACGACCAGACAGGCGGTCTTGATGCTTTCTGCAGCACCGAGTTTGCAGTTGTACTCCATGGGACCTCTCAGATGTGCAGGATGCGTCTGTGCGCGCTTCCGCACGATCGTGGATAACGGTAAGGTTCGGCATTGTCGACGCCTGAGTGTAGCGAATCGGGAGCGTAAGGGAAGCGAGATGGGGATCATTGACCGCCTGCTGCTGCGTGAAATCCTCAAGACACTGGTTGTGGTGCTGCTGGTGATCATGCTGGTGTTCGTCTCGAACATCCTGGTGCGCTACCTGGGTAAGGCCGCCAGTGGACTGTTGAGTACCAATATCCTGCTGCTGGTCGTCGGGCTCGAACTGGTCAAGACACTCGGCCTGATTGTCCCCCCGGCATTTTTTTTCGCGGTGTTGTGGGTCCTGGGGCGCATGCACCGCGACAGCGAGATGGTTGCGCTCGCAGCCTCCGGCGTCGGCCCGGCGCGCATCTTCCGGTCGGTATTGCTCGCCGCCCTGCCGTTGGCGATTGTGGTCACCGTGCTGGTGATGGAACTGCTGCCGTGGGCGAAGTCGCAGGTCACCCGCTTGCAGGCGGAAGAGTCGAGTACCGCGGATCTGTCGGGCGTGCGACCGGGCCGATTCAACGAGTTCAGCCAGGGAGGGCTGGTCGTCTATACCGAAAGATTGAGCGCTGACGGCGTAAAACTCGAGGGGGTGTTCGTACAGGACCGGCAACAGGGCAAGCTCGGCCTGGTCACCGCGGAAGAGGCCTATCAGACGACCGATCCGAAGACGGGGGAACGATTCGTGATCCTCACCGACGGGCATCGCTACGAAGGGGTGCCAGGCCGTCTGGACTACACGGTCGGACGCTTCGACGAATATGCGGTCCGGATACCGACATTGGAATCCGGCGGACTCAGGGTCCCGCAGAGTGCCAAATCCTGGCAGGTGCTGCTCGCCTCGGGCGAACCGAGTGATCGTGCCGAACTGCAATACCGTATCTCGGTGCCCCTCGCATTGATCGCGTTCGGCGTGCTGGCGGTGCCGCTGGCGCGTTCACCCCCGCGCTCCGGGGTCTATGGGCGACTGTTGTTCGCGGTGGTGCTGTATTTCATCTTCATGAACCTGCAGCGGGTGGCCGAGCGGTGGCTGGCGACCGGCGCCGTGCCCGAGTGGATCGGAATGTGGTGGTTGCCGCTGCTGATGCTGTTCGTTGCCGGCGGGATCATGTTGGCCGATTCGAATTGGCTGACGGTGCAACGCCGGCGTTGGACGACGCGCCAATCATGACGACACTGCTGGATCGTTACATCGGCGGCACCATGATCAAGGCGACAGCGACCACCTTGCTGGTACTGGTGATCCTGTTGCTGTTCTTCGGCGTCATGGAAGAGATGGACGACGTCGGCAAGGGTAACTACCAGATGGTAGACGCCTTCCTCGTGACCCTGTCGACAGCGCCGCGCTACATTTTCGAGGCATTTCCGGTCGCGGCATTGATCGGCAGTCTGATCGGTCTTGGTGCGATGGGCGCCAACGGCGAATTGGTGGCGATGCGCGCCGCCGGATTTTCGCTGCGACAGATCGTTTGGGCGGTGCTGAAGACCGGGGCGGTGATGATGCTGGTGGTCTTTCTGTTCGGCGAATACGTTGCACCGGCCGCCGAGCAATGGGGACTGCAGCACCGCATCGAACAGACCCAGGAAAAGGTCACATTGAAGACCAATTACGGTTTCTGGGCGCGTGACGGGCGATCGTTCGTCAACATTCGCGGGATTCTCCCGGGCGCCCGGTTGCGTGACATCTTCGTCTACGAATTCGACGATGCGCGCCGTTTGAAACTCGCGACGCGCGCCGAACGCGCGGTGCACCGCGGTGACCACTGGTTGATGTTCGACATCGCGCAGACGCAGATTTCGGAGCAGGGCGTCAGTGAGCGGCGGCTGGCGCAGGCGCGCTGGGACTCGCTGCTGGACCCGGGCTTGCTCAGTGCCGTCCTGATCCAGCCGAACATGCTGCCGATCGGGGAGTTGTATCGGTATATCCAAGTGATGCGCGAGAATGACCAGTCCGCAACGGACTATGAGGTGGCGTTCTGGGTCAAGCTGGCGACGCCATTGGCGACCCTGGTGATGTTGTTCATCAGTGTCCCGTTTGTACTCGCACACCAGCGTTTCGTGAGCATGGGGCAACGCGTATTCCTCGGGGTCGTGCTCGGTATGGCGTTCTACACGCTCAGTCGCGGCATGTCGTATGTAGCGGTGGTGTACGAGTTCAGCCCCCTGCTGAGTGCCCTGCTGCCTGCGGCGGCCTTCCTTGCGATCGGCCTGCAGATGATGCGCAAGGTGCGCTGACGCGGGCCCCGGTGGTGCCCGATTCAGTCGCGGCGGACAAGTACCAGCCGGGTGCGACTGATCCGGTCATGCCAGGCGCGCCCATCGCGGTCGAACAGGACCCACAGATAGCCCAGACCAAACGCGAACAGTGACAGCCAGGCGGCTGCATAGCGGCCCAGTGACTGTCTCCAGCTCACGGGCGCCCCGGTCTCCGCCACGAGCTTCAGTCGCCAGGCACGCATCCCCAGGGTCTGCCCGCCGTGTGTCCAGAACCAACCGAAGAACACCGCCGGCGCGGTCACCAGGTAGGCCTGCAAGGCATAGTGGGGATAGTCGGCGGCGAGCCCGAGTCCCGCACGCGCGAAGGTGTCGGCGGTCGCGCCAAGCAGAATGATCGCAGCCACCAGCCAGCTGTCGTAAAACATTGCCGCCAGCCGTCGCGCGAGACCGGGTGCGACGGCGTGCTCGATGGGATTCGGCGACCAGGAAGTTTCGGCGTCTTTGACGGGCTGATCGGGTGTCATGGTTCCGGTTTGGCGAAAAAGGTCACAATCCGCGGATTGAAAATACTAAAGAATTGAGCGACAAGATATTGTTTTTAAAAAAATTATTAGAACGACTAGGGAAAATCCCGGGGCTGCGGCGGATTGGCCCTAATAGTCTGCGATTACTCGTTCCCCATAATGGTGCGCATTCCGTTCGGCCAAGCGGCTCAAGATCGCGTGCAACGGACGGAATCTACAGGAGGAAACAATGGAGCAGAGAACCCACGATCGCAAGGCAGTATCGCTGGATGCGGTGGTCGGATGCCCGCGGTTTGGTCTGCTGCGCGGTCGGATCGTCGACCTCGGCATCGGCGGCCTCTACGTCAGGGCGGAGACCAGCATCGTTCCCATCGGCGCTTCGGTGACGGTGACTTTCCAACCGGGCAACGAGGTGTGCGGCGCCTGCCTCAGTGTCGCCGGGCGTGTTGCGCATCAGAGCCTGCACGGATTCGGTATCGAATTCGGCGAACTCGACGCGACCTGTCGCGACGCATTGGACAGACTGTTGCCCCAGATGCCGCCCGTTCCGATGAAGGCGGTCCCGGTATTGCGCGCCATCTGAGACGCTGACCCTCGGCTGCCCCGGCGACGCGGGGGCGGCCGCCCGGGTCTGCCCGGGCCGAGTTGGTTTATCCCGGAAGCGGGGCGATAATTCGCCCACAGCGGCTCAACGGGATCGCTTCCATTAGCAAACGATCGTTCACACGCAGGCTACTCAAGGGGATCCCGATTCCGGCCCTCGCGCTGGCGTTTGGCCTGCTGACCGGTCTGATACTGTGGCTGGTAGTGGATCGTCTGCAGACGCGTGCACTGAGCGGTATCTTCGATCAGGCACTGGAGAGCCAGCTCGATCAGCAGGCACGTGAATCGCTGATCCGTTTCGACGAATACCGACGTTCGTTCGTGTATTTCACGCGCCTGGTATCCAGCCATCGTCGCATGGCGGATTACCTCGATCCGGTGATCTGGAGTCGACGGTCCCGCGATATCGTTCACTACCTGGCGGGCAATCCGCCACCCTGGTTGCCTGACGACCTGAACTGGCAGGGTGGTGTGGCGCCGCAGATCTTCCTCCTGGTCGACCCGGAAGGTGCGATCCGCGAGATGTACAATCCGGGCGGAAGTCCCCTCCCGACGTCGCTGCTCACTGACCTCAAGGGCCAGATCGGATCCCCCCGGCGGCGGTCGTTCGTCACGCTGCTGGGTGACCGGCCCTGGTTGATCGTTTCCGAACCGACCGAAGACAACGCCCGGGTGCCGATGGGCAACGTGGTGGTGCTGATCGCGCTCGACACGCCTTTCCTGATCGCTTCTCAACAGTTTGTGAAATCCAGCCACAACGTGGTTGCGATTCTCGATGCCGACGCGCAGCGCATCCTGTCGAGCAGCAGTCCCGCCGCTGCCCCGCCAGGCACGGCGCTGGCCGCGATGCGTGGCGCCTTCCTGATCAGGGCGCAGTCGTTTTTTGAATACGATGATGCCGATCTGAGCCTGCTGTTCGCGACGCTGCTGCCGCGCGGCTCATTCGAACGCACCGGGCAGCAGGTGCTCGACCTAGAGCGGCGGCAACGCCTGATCGGTGCGGCGGTGATCATTTCGGCGTTCGTGTTGCTGTTTCTGCTGCTGTCGAGCCGCATCAGCCGTCTGCTGAGGCGGGTATCGAACCTGTCGCGTCGGGCGCTGGATATCCCGGACACTGGGGTGGATCGGCGCGGCAACCAGCTGTTGATCCTCGAAGACTGGATACGCGAGTTCGTGCAACTGGTTATGCGCGCGCGCGACGAGATGCGGCGACAGCACGAAACGGAACTGCTCGAAACGGAAAAGCTGCGGGTGGCGATCATGGATGCTTCGCTGGACGCGATCATCACGGTCAACGAACGTGGCGAAATCATCGATTTCAACCCCACTGCGCAAGATACCTTCGACTACCGCCATGACGAAGCGGTCGGTCGTTCCTTCAGCGAGCTGGTGGTCGCGCCCAAGTGGCGGGAGACGTTCGAAAAGATCCTGTATCTTTCGCTGGCCGGTGCGGAGCAGGGGGCACCGTTGCAGCGTCTGGAGATGCAGGCCGTCGCCAGAGATGGACGCGTCTTTCCGGTCGAACTCGCGATAAAGCCGGTTTTCCTCGGGGAACAGCTGGTGTTCACGCTCTACCTGCGCGACATCGCGGAACGCAAGGTGCGAGAGGCAGAGATCCGCAGTCTGGCGGCGTTTCCCAGCGAAAGTCCGATACCGGTGCTGCGCATCAATCGCCGCGGAGTCATCACCTATGCGAATCAGCCGAGTGCGCCGCTGCTCAGGCACTGGGGTTGCCGGCCATTGCAGACACTCCCGGTATTCTGGCGCAACCGAATCGAGGATGTACTCGCGAGCGGTACGACGAGCGAGTTCGAAGTCACGACCGACGATGGCGTGTTCTCGTTGATGATCGCGCCGGTCGCCGAACTCGGTTACGTCAACGTATACGCACGCGATATCACCAGCGAGCGTGTCGCCGAGGAAGAGTTGAAGCGTCGCCAGAACGAGCTGGTGCACGTCACGCGATTGAGCAATATGGGCGAGATGGCGACCGGCATTGCCCACGAATTGAACCAACCGCTGTCGGCAATCGTGAACTTCGCGAACGGGTGCGCGCGCCGGCTGCGTCTGGACATCGGCGGCAAGGACGAACTGCTTCACGCTTTGGGACAGATCTCCGCGCAGGCCAATCGAGCCGGCGAGATCATCAAGCGCCTACGTGGTATGGTCAGCCGCCGCCAGCCGGTGCGGGAGGTGGTAGACCTCAATGTGCTTGCACGTGAAACCTGTTCGCTGATCAGCAACGAGCTCAAACGTCAGCAGGTGGTCATCGAGCGCCGGCTCTCGAAGCACGAGTTATGGGTGCGGGTCGATTCGGTGCAGATTGAGCAGGTGTTGATCAACCTCCTGCGCAACGCGCTCGATGCACTCAGCGATATCGCCCCGGCCGAGCGACGATTGGTCATCGAGTCCGGGACGCGTGCGGACGGAATGGTCTATGTCAGTGTGATCGACAACGGTTCTGGGATCAGCGGAAAAGCGATGGAACATCTGTTCGACCCGTTTTTCAGTACCAAAGAGAGCGGCATGGGCATGGGTCTGGCCATCAGCCAGACAATCATGGACAACCATCATGGTAAGATTCAGGCTGATTCCTGGCCCGGCAAGGGCAGCACCTTCACCATCCAACTGCCGCCCAACACCGAAGCGGCGGTGAGCGCTGCGTCGTAATCTATGTCAGAAGCCCCGATCGCCAAATCAACCGTGTTCGTTGTCGACGACGATCAGGCGATGCGCAACTCGCTCAAATGGCTGATCGAGTCCGTTGGCATGTTGGTGGAAAGTTTCTCCTCGGCCGATGATTTTCTTGCGCAGTATCAGCCCGGCAGGGCGGGTTGCCTGGTCCTCGACGTACGCATGCCCGGAATGAGCGGGCTCGATCTCCAGGATTATCTGGTGCAGAAGAACATCCGTATCCCGGCGGTCATCATCACCGGGCACGGTGACGTACCCATGGCTGTACGCGCGATGAAAGCGGGAGCCATCGATTTCATCGAGAAACCGTTCAATGACGAAGCACTGCTGGATGCGATACGACGGGCGATCGCGTATGAAGAGCAGCAGCGCGTACATCAAGTCGAACACCTGCAGATCCAGGAGCGCCTTGCCCACCTGACTCCGCGCGAGCACGAAGTCATGATGATGGTGACCGAGGGCAAGTCGAACAAGGAGATCGCCAACACCCTGGGCGTGTCGGCAAAGACCATCGAGGCCCACCGTGCCCGCGTGATGGAAAAGATGCAGGCGGGGTCACTGGCGGAACTCGTGCGCATGGTGCTAGCGGTCGACGCCGGAGACTGAGCGTGCGGTGCGTGCAGAAATGCGGCCAAGCATAGGATCGCATCCAATTCGGTCCGCACGATGAGCCGGGTACACGGTTTCCCGCCGATCGCCGACAGGCGCGCAAGCCTGTTGATCCTCGGATCGATGCCCGGCCGACAGTCGCTCGAAGTGGGCCAATACTATGCGCATCCCCGCAACGCATTCTGGCCGATCATCGATTGCGTCTTCGGCATCGATCGTCACCTGCCTTACGAGGCGCGGTGCCGGGGGCTGCGCATGCAGCGAATCGCGCTTTGGGATGTCCTGAAGACCTGCAACCGGCCGGGTAGCCTGGATGCCAGCATCGAGCCATCATCGATCGTGGCCAACGATTTCGCAACCTTCTTCGCCGGGCATCCCGGTATCCGAGCGGTCTATTTCAACGGGCAGATGGCCGAACAGGCGTTTCGACGCCACGTGTTGCCGGACGCCGGTTCCTCGCTACCCACGCTCAGGCTGCCGTCCACCAGTCCGGCAAACGCCAGCTACAGTTTCGAGCGCAAACTGGCCGCCTGGCGGGTAATCAGCGGGCCGGACTGAAGTCGGCGGGCCGGCGCGGCCCGCCGTCGAATGTCACTGGACGCGCAGTTCCGTGATTGGTCCCCGGTTCTTCTTATCCACTTTGGCGTACAGATCGTACAACGCCGCCTGCAGCGCCTCTTCGATCACCGGGTGGTAGAAGGGCATCTGCAGCAATTCCCCGA
Source organism: Chromatiaceae bacterium (assembly GCA_024235395.1). Lineage (NCBI taxonomy): Bacteria > Pseudomonadati > Pseudomonadota > Gammaproteobacteria > Chromatiales > Chromatiaceae > Chromatiaceae bacterium. The sequence continues at coordinate 501,301 of JACKMK010000001.1, read as the reverse complement.
CCGTGAGGTCACGCTGGATGCACCAGGCCAGAAGATGGCCGAGGTTCTCCGCCTTGGCACACACCATCTCGGCACCAAGCATCCTGCCGCTCGCCTTGTCCGCATACACCCGGATGACGCCCTTGTTCTTGGCCATGATCAAGGCGCGGCCCACGGGTCCCATCTGCACCTCGCCGACTGCCGTTGTGTCCGGATCGAGCGACGCATAGTTCTGGCCGACCTGGACGATGTTCGGGTCACAGAAGGTGATGCTCAAGGGCGTCTTGCGCTGGAACGCGGTGATCGTTTCGCTAACCGCGTTGTGTCCGGCAATCCGCCCTTCATCGCCGGCCTCGTGCAGCAAGGGGCGTTCACCGGTGACATCGCCGGCGAGAAACACCGGCAGGTCGCCCACCTGCATGGTGTGCGGATCGTAGATCGGAATGCCCCGATCGTTGGTCGGCGCACCGATGGTCTCGAGGCCGAGTTTTTCGACGTTCGGCTGGCGGCCGATGCTCGCGAACACCCGCTCCACCTCGATACTCTTGTCGCCGGCACTGACCTTCAGCAGGCCGTTTGTGCCTTCGCTGATCTCGGCACCCTCTCCCAGCCAGAGTGGGAATTCTTGGCCGACGATGTCGATCGCCGCCTTGATCGCCGCCGGGTCGGTGAGGCCGCCGATCGCTTCCTGGATATCCATGCCCACGACCTGGCAGCCGAGACGATGCAGCGACTGCCCGAGTTCCAGGCCGACCACGCCAAGCCCCACCATCGCGATCGAGCGCGGCAGGTGTTCGAGGTCGAAAAAGTCGTCGGTGGTGATGATGCGATCACGAAACGGTTGCCAGGCATCCGGGATGATCGGTCTCGAACCTGTCGCGACGATGACCCGGCCGGCACGGATGCGCTGACCGTCGTCCATTTCCAGCAGGTTGGGACCGACGAACCGGGTATAACCCTCGATGAACATGCCTTCCGGCATCTTGTCGGTGCTGTTGGAGATCACCCGCTCGACGAACATGTCGCGCAGGTCCTGGACATAGCCCATCGCCTCGGCGACGTCCAGGCTCAGCTTCTCCTCTCCCTCGAGACCGAAGCGCTTGAACACGCCGCGCCGGTGGAAGTCCTCGGCGACCTGCACCACGGCCTTGGAGGGCATACAGCCGACGCGGGCACAGGTCGTGCCCAGTTCGCCGCCGTTGATCAGTACGACTGACTTGCCCGATGGCCTCACCTTGCCCATCGCGTAAAGCCCGGCACTGCCGGAGCCGATGATTGCGACATCTACCTCGCGCTCTTGCACTGGAGCAACCTCGAAATACCTGATTGACCGGCCCGTATTCTAACCGGTCGTGAGGTTGTGATTCAGAGTCTTCCCGAGCGGTAATTGGCCGGCCGCCAGACGAGCGGGCGGAGCGGTTGGTATCGGACAATCGGGCGTGTACCGGCTGTCACGGGTTGCTGCATGATCGGCGGGACCGTGTACAGCGGTGGAGGAAAACCGCCGGCCGGATAGGCGGGTGCCGGGCGCCCGAAACTGCGGTTGCCGGAGAACGCCTTCAGACAGAAAAATGCGTGTGCCGCCGGTGCCAGGCACAGACCCGAGCACATCACCGCGACCAACAGGGCCAGACGCCTAGAGCGACGGGTAGAGGCGACCGGGATTGAGGATCCCGACCGGATCGAATACCTGCTTGAGTCCCTGGTGCAGGCGCTCGCGTACGCCGTCGAGGGGGTGGAATACAGGGATTTTGTCGTCGCCATGTCGAAACAGTATGGCATGTCCGCCGACTTTTGCGACTTCGGCGCGGATCTCGTCCGCCAGGCAACGCGAATACACCCAGCGCTGCGCGCCGGCCCAGTCGGTGAGCACCTCGTGTTCGCAGCTGAGACGGGGCGCCGCGGGTGGCAGCGACAGGCGCCACAATGGTCTGTCGGAATGGAAAAACGCCAGCGTGTGATCGCGCAGTCCTCGCCAGAACTCGTTGCCGGAACCGCCATCGCCGCCGATCTGCCGTTCCCAGGCCGTCACGCTGGCGGCATTCCCCGACAGGCGCAGGTAAAGGCGATCGTCGAAATGCGCGGCGCCGGACAGGGGTGCCGGTTGGCGCGCCAGGTCGCGCATCAGCGCCAGCGCGCGGTCGCGCGGCATCTGCAGCACCAGGTTGCGTTCCACCTTGGGTGCCGGCAGAACCTTGACCGACACCTCGAGCAGCGCCCCCAGGGTGCCCAGGGCGCCGGCCATCAGTCGCGTCACGTCGTAGCCCGCGACGTTCTTCATGACCTCGCCACCGAATCGCAGGACGCGTCCGCGGCCGTCCAGCAACGACATGCCCAGCAGCAGGTCACGCGGTGCGCCCCCCCACGGGCGCCGCGGACCGCCAAGACCGCTCGCTACCGCGCCTCCCAGCGTTGCAACGCCGGCGAAGCTGGGCGGCTCGAACGCCAGCATCTGGCCGTTGTCGGCCAGCAGGGACTCCACCTCGCTGACGGGTGTCCCGGCGCGGGCAGTCACGACCAGTTCGGTGGGTTCGTAGCGGACAACACCGCGGTGGCCGTTCAGCGGCAATGCGTCTCCGGTGACGGGGTGGCCGTAGAACGCCTTGCTGTCGTTGCCGACCAGGCGCAACGGCGAGCGGCGCTCCGCCGCATCCCGTACCTGCTCCGCGAGCGCCGCGGCGATGTCGCTCATCAGAATCGCTCCAGATGTGGAAACCGCAGGTCACCGGCCTTTACGTGCATTGCGCCGAACTCCGCACATCGGTTCAGCGTGGGGATCGCCTTGCCCGGATTCAACAGTCCGTGCGGGTCGAACACTGCCTTGACGTCATGGAACACCTGCAGTTCCTCCGGCGGAAACTGGGCGCACATCTGGTTGATCTTTTCGAGCCCGACGCCGTGTTCGCCGGTGATGGTCCCGCCGACCTCGACGCACAGTTCGAGGATACGGCCGCCCACCTCCTCGGCCAGTTCCAGTTCGCCGGGCACGTTGGCGTCGTACAGGATCAGCGGATGCAGGTTGCCGTCTCCGGCGTGGAACACATTGGCGACCCGTAACCCCGATTCACCCGAGTAGCGCGCAATCTCGCGCAGCACCCGGGGCAGGTGTTTGCGCGGTATCGTGCCGTCCATGCAGTAGTAGTCGGGCGAGATCCGCCCGGCGGCCGGGAATGCCGCCTTGCGTCCGGCCCAGAAGCGCGCCCGCTCGTTTTCGTCGCCTGCGGTGCGCACCTCGGTCGCACCCGAGTCGAGCAGCCGTTGACGTACCCGCGCGATGTCCTCGGACACCTCTTCGTTGCCACCATCCACCTCGCACAACAGGATCGCGGCGGCCTCGGTCGGGTAACCCGCGTGGACGAAGTCTTCCGCGGCGCGAATCGCCGGGTTGTCCATCATCTCCAGTCCGGCTGGCAGGATTCCGGAAGCGATGATGTCGGCAACCGCCTGGCCTGCGGTCTCGACATTGTCGAACGCCGCCAGCGCGACCTGTGCACGCTGCGGGATCGGCAGCAGTTTGACGGTCACCTCGACGACCACGCCGAGCATGCCTTCGGAACCGGTGATCAATGCCAGGAGGTCGTACCCGGGACCGTCGAGCCCACCACCACCGAGGGTGATGCGCTCTCCGTCCATCTTGACCAGTTCGACGGCGAGCAGATTGTTGACCGTCAACCCGTACTTCAGGCAGTGCACGCCGCCGGCATTCTCAGCGACGTTGCCGCCGATCGAGCAGGCGATCTGCGACGATGGGTCGGGCGCGTAATACAGTCCATGCGGTCGAGCGGCTTCGCTGATCGCCAGATTGCGCACACCGGGTTGCACGCGTGCACAGACGTTGTCGGGTTCGACAGCGATGATCCGGTTCAGTCTGGCGAGACTCAGCAGCACACCGTCTTCGTGCGGCAGGGCCCCGCCGGAAAGCCCGGTACCGGCGCCGCGCGCGACCACCGCGACGTGCGCCTCGTGGCAGATCTTCAGCACCGCCTGCACCTCGTCGGCGGAGGCGGGCAACACCACCAGCAGCGGTACCACACGGTACGCCGACAGGCCGTCGCACTCATACGGCTTGAGTTCTTCGTCACTGCTGAGCACGAAGGGGCCGGCGACCACCTGGCGCAACCGTGTGGCCAGCCGTGCGCGACGTTCGGAAAGTGGCAGTTCACTCATGGGGCAATTGTTGCAAAAAACCGCGACTGGGGTGGGCATTGTTTTTTTGTGGCTGGGCACGCCGGCGCGGGGGTGCCCCGGGCGGGTTTGCTAAGATGCCGGCGAGGCTGCGTGTGCTGGCAGGCCGGTTCGGAACAACAACAAAGAGGTCCCGTATGGAGCATCCGACGCGCTCGCTGTTCATTATCTCGGACCGTACGGGTATCACCCTGGAACACCTGGTGCGTACCTTGATGACGCAGTTCGAGGAGCACTGCTGCGAGCGCATGGTGTTGCCGTTTCTCGACACACTGGAAAAGATCGATGCCGCGGTGCGGGAGATCGACAGTGCCGCACAGGAGGACGAGAGCCAGCCGATTGTGTTTTCGAGTATCGTCGACGAGTCTCTGCGCGCCCGGCTGAAGGAGGCAAACGCGAAGGTGTTCGACATCTTCGACAACTACCTGCCGATGCTCTCGGCGGCCATCGGGATACCGCACAGCGGGCACATCGGACTCAGCCACGGTATCGGCGATCTGCATGCCTACGACCGTCGGGTCGATGCCGTGAACTTCGCCCTCAACTTCGACGACGGTTCACGCTTCAAGGGACTCGACAAGGCGGATCTCATTCTGGTTGGCGTGTCGCGCAGCGGCAAGACGCCAACCTGCCTCTACCTGGCGATGCAGTACGCGATACTGGCCGCCAACTACCCACTGACCGAGGACGATTTCCTGCTCGGCAGGCTACCCGAACCGCTGCGAGCCCATCGTGAGCAGCTGTTCGGCATGACGATCTCACCTGACCGACTGCATCGCATCCGCGAAGAGCGTAGGCCGGGCTCGGACTACGCCAGCCTGGCGCAGTGCCGGCGGGAGGTGGCCGCGGCCGAGGACCTGTTTCGCAGCAATGCCGTCCCGTTCATCGACAGTACTGCGGTGTCGATCGAGGAACTGGCGATCGAAATCATGCAGCGGGTCGGGGTGGAACGCCACTACTGATCCGGCGCCGGGGATGAACGCGCGGACGCGCCAGGTGCTTAGCCCGGCCGGAGTGGTCAGGCGAGTCGTTCGGTCAGCAGGCGGTCGAGGGCGTTGGCGAAGGCCTGGCGGTCGGTCGCATTGAACGGCGCGGGTCCACCGGTCACGCCGCCGCTGCCACGCAGTTCATCCATGAAGTTGCGCAGCGCCAGGCGCTCGCCGATGTTGTCGCTGGTAAGACGCTCACCACGCGGGCTGATGACCTCGCTGCCCTTGGCGATGGCCTCGTTCGCGAGTGGGATATCGGCGGTCACCGTCAGATCGCCCGGTTGCAGACGGTCGATGATATGTCGATCGGCGACGTCGAATCCCTGGGCGACCTGCACGCTGCGAATCAGCGGCGACCGGGGTGTCTGCAGTGCCTGGTTCGCGACCAGTGTCATGGCAATGCCACGGCGCTGTGCAGCACGGAAGAGGATCTCCTTGATCGCCGCGGGACAGGCGTCGGCATCCACCCAGATATGCATCGTGTCGTGCTCCCTATCGCCGCCAGGGCCCCAGCCGGAAGCGGCGTCAGGTGATCACATCGGGTGCGGCACGCCCGGTCAACTGCTGGATCTGGGCGAAACGGTTAGCGGTGTCGATCAACCCCGCGAGTGCGACCTGCGGGTCGAGTTGTTGCCGCGACGGATCCGGCTCGTAGGCCTCCAGGTAGACGCGCAGCGTCGCGCCCACGGTTCCGGTGCCGGACAGCCGGTAGATGATGCGTGACCCGTTGCCGAATCCGATGCGGATGCCCTGTTTGCGGCTCACCGAGCCGTCGATCGGGTCGGTGTAGCTGAAGTCGTCGGCGTAGCTGACTTCGATACCGTCCAGGTGGGTACCCGGTAGGGTCCGCAGGCGGTCCCGCAGGGCCTGCATCAGCGTCTCTGCGGCAGCGCTCTTGACGCCTTCGTAGTCGTGCCGCGAATAGTAATTGCGTCCGTACTGACGCCAGTGTTCGGTGACGATGTCTGCGACCGACTGGTTGCGGCCGGCAATCACGTTGAGCCACGCCAGAACAGCCCATAGGCCGTCTTTCTCGCGTACGTGATCGGACCCCGTCCCGAAACTCTCCTCACCGCAGAAGGCGATGCGGCCGGCGTCCAGCAGATTGCCGAAGAACTTCCAACCGGTCGGCGTCTCGAAGCACTCGATCCCAAACGCGGCTGCGACCCGGTCGACCGCCTGGCTGGTGGGCATTGAGCGCGCAACCCCGGGAATGCCGCCGCGGTGCGCAGGGATCAGGGTCGCGTTGGCCGCCAGTACCGCGAGGCTGTCGCTGGGCGTCACGAAGAAATCGCGTCCCAGGATCATGTTGCGGTCACCGTCGCCGTCCGAGGCCGCGGCGAAATCCACCCCGTCCGCACCCTGTGTCAGCGCGACCAGCTCTGCAGCGTGGACGAGGTTCGGATCGGGATGGTGCCCGCCGAAGTCCTCCAGCGGCTCCCGGTTGATCACCGTGTCCGGCGGGGCACCGAGCAATTCCTCGAAGATTCTGACGGCGTAGGGCCCGGTGACCGCATGCATGGCGTCGAACCGCATGCGGAAACCGCTGGCCAGCAATGCGCGGATCGCGTCGAAATCGAAGATCGTGGCCATCAGCTCGGCGTAGTCGGCGACCGGGTCGATCACCTCGATCCGCATCTTGTGCATTTCGTGCGTCGCGATCTCGTCGAGCGGGATGTCGTCTGCAGTGACGCTGCGGAAATTGGCGATCTCGAGCGTGCGCGCGTAGATCGCTTCAGTGACCTTTTCCGGCGCCGGGCCGCCATTTGCGGTGTTGTACTTGATCCCGAAATCACCGTCCGGGCCGCCCGGGTTGTGGCTGGCCGAGAGGATCAGGCCGCCGGCGGCCGCATGCTTGCGGATGACGCATGACGCCGCAGGCGTCGACAGCAGGCCGCCGCGACCGACCAGCACCCGTGCCACGCCGTTGGCCGCAGCCATCTTGAGGATGATCTGGATCGCGTCGCGGTTATAGAATCGCCCATCCCCGCCCAGAACCAGGGTTCCACCCTTCAGTTCCCGCTGGGTGTCGAAGACCGATTGCACGAAGTTTTTCAGATAGTTGCCCTGCCGAAACACCTCGACTCGCTTGCGCAGTCCGGAAGTACCGGGGCGTTGGTCGGTGTAGGGCTGGGTGGAATAGGTAGTGAAGGCCATGATCTCGGGGTCCTGCAGAGTCTGGCCGGATTTTTACCACAGCCACCTCTTGAAATCCCGCTTCTTCGCCGCCATCTGCTGCGACAGCTTTTTTGCCATCCGGAGGATCAGCCCGCAATGACCGTGACCGCGCAGAAGGAAACCCTGGATTTTCAGGCCGAAGTCAGCCAGGTGCTGAACCTGGTGATCCGATCACTGTATTCGAACAAGGAGATATTCCTGCGCGAGCTGGTGTCGAATGGCTCCGACGCGGCGGAAAAACTCCGCTTCGAAGCGCTCGGCAATGACGCCTTGTACGAAGGGCAGGCCGACCTGCGGATCCGCATTGCGGTGGACGCCGCCGCCGGCACCCTGACGATCACCGACAACGGGATCGGCATGAGTCGCCAGGAGGTCACCGAGACAATCGGTACCATCGCCAGCTCCGGGACCCGCAAGTTCCTGGAAAGCCTTTCCGGCGACCAGACCAAAGACAGTCAGCTGATCGGCCAGTTCGGTGTCGGTTTCTACTCGGCGTTCATCGTCGCCGACAAGGTCACATTGACCACCCGTCGTGCCGGCATGCAGCCCGACGAGGGGGTGCGATGGGTGTCCACCGGCGAGGGCAGCTACACCATCGAGAACGTCGAGCGTGCAGAACGCGGCACCGAGATCGTGTTGCATCTGCGCGATGACGAAAAGGAGTTTCTCGAACCCTGGCGCCTGCGCAGCATCATCGGCAAGTTTTCCGACCACATCGCGATCCCGGTCGAGATGTTGTCCGAGGTGCCGCCCCCCGAAGAGGGCGAGGAAGCGGCCAAGCCGGAATGGGAACAGGTCAACAAAGGGACAGCGCTGTGGATGCGCAACAAGTCCGAGATCGGAGATCAGGAGTACCACGAGTTCTACAAGAACACCTGCCACGATTTCCAGGATCCGCTGACCTGGGCGCACAACCGGGTCGAGGGTACGCACGAATACTCCTCGTTGCTGTTCATCCCGTCGCGGGCGCCCTTCGACATGTGGGATCGCGAGCCCAAGCACGGTGTGAAGCTGTATGTGCGGCGCGTGTTCATCATGGACGAGGCGGACAAGCTGATGCCGCACTACCTGCGGTTTGTCAAAGGTGTCGTGGATTCAGACGATCTGCCGTTGAACGTCTCGCGCGAGATTCTCCAGCACGACAAGAAGATCGACAGCATCCGCAACGCCAACGTCAAACGCGTCCTCGGCCTGCTCGAAAAACTGGCCAAGGACGAACCGGAGCAGTATCAGTCGTTCTGGAAGGAGTTCGGCAAGGTCCTCAAAGAGGGGCCGGCCGAGGACTTCGCCAACCGGGAAAAGATCGCCGGCCTGCTGCGTTTCGCCTCGACCAAGTCCGAAGGCGATCAGCAGACGGTGTCGCTGGACCAATACATCGAGCGGATGGCGGAGAAACAGGAAAAGATCTATTACATCACCGCGGACACCTTGTCGGCGGCGCGTAACAGCCCGCACCTCGAGGTGTTCAAGAAGAAGGACATCGAGGTCCTGCTGTTGACCGACCGGGTCGACGAATGGCTGGTATCGCACCTGACGGATTACAAGGACAAGCACCTGCAATCGGTCGCCAAGGGCGAACTTGACTTGGGCGAGTTGGAGGACAAAGAGACCAAGGAGAAGGTCGAAAAGGCCGCAGAGGAGCACAAGCACCTGATCGAGCGGGTCACGTCGGCACTCGGCGACACCGTCAAGGAAGTGCGGGTGTCGAGCCGGTTGACCGAGTCGCCGGCCTGCCTGGTGGTGGACCACTACGACATGAGTCAGAACCTGGCGCGCGTGCTGAAGCAGCTCGGCCAGGATGCCCCAATGCCGACGCCGATCATCGAGGTCAACCTGGAGCATCCCTTGTTGCAGCGGATGGAAAACGAAGTGGACGAAGACAAGTTCACCGAGCTGGCCAAGCTGGTCTTCGATCAGGCACTGCTCGCCGAGGGCGGCCAACTCGACGATCCGGCCGGGTTCGTACACCGGCTCAACCGCCTGATGCTGGACCTGTCCGCCTGAACGACGATCGTTCCGGAAAGCGGGAGGCCGGTCGCGCAGGCGCCGGCCTCTTTCTGTATCTGCCGCACACCGCTGGACGCATCGCCGTGCCGCTGTCGGCCATCCGTCAGGCGTTGCGCACCGGATTGCGCAGCGTACCGATGCCATCGATGACGATCTCGATGGTGTCGCCGTGGGACAGGTAGACGGGCGGCTTGCGCGCGAAGCCGACGCCTTCGGGCGTCCCGGTCAGGATCACGGAGCCGGGCAGCAGCGTGGTGTCGCGACTGATGAAGGCGATCAGCTTGGCCACCGAGAAGATCATGTCGCCGGTCGTGCTCGATTGCATCGTGGTTCCGTTCAGTACCGAGCGGATCGGCAGGGACTGGGGGTCCGGGATCTCGTCGGCAGTGACAAGCAGAGGCCCGAGCGGGCAAAAGGTGTCGAAACTCTTGCCGCGCACCCACTGGCCACCCCCGGCGTGCTTCTGCCAGCGACGGGCCGAGACGTCGTTGGCGCAGGTGTACCCGAAGACATGGTCGAGCGCGTCGGCCTCGCTGACATCGCGCGCTGTCCTGCCGATCACCACGGCGAGCTCTGCCTCGTAGTCGACCTCCGGGCCGTGTTCACAGGCGCGCGGTAGCAGGATGGGTTCACCCGGATCGGTGACGGCCGTACTGGGCTTCATGAACATCACCGGGTTCTCCGGAATCGGCGCGCCGGTTTCGGCCGCGTGCGCACGGTAGTTGAGCCCGATGCCGTAGATGTCGGTTGGCCGCACGGGAGCCAGCCAGCGCTGCACCTCGATCCGCTCGTCGAGTCGCCGGACGTCGTCGAGCCCGGGCGCGACCTCGAGCAGTTGACCCAGTTGCTCCCCGTGCGGTTCGACCCAGCGGATCCGGCCCTGTCTGTCGATGCAGCGTGCGATACGCATCGTGATCTCCTGTTGTGGTCGGTAACCCTCCGCCGGCGCTTCGGGCGGGGGGTGGTCGCGCGGTGATTCCCGGGCGCTCCGGCCTCGAGGCAGTGCTGTCGATCCCCGCCTGTGGGCCTTTTGTGTCCCGTAATGCTGCGCACGGGGTCACAGTCTGCCAGGATCGGCGATCCTTCAGGTTTGCCCCGGTCCTGTCGATATTCCCTGCAGCAGCTTAATCGGAGAGGGGCGCTCATGCCCACCATCGTAGACGTTCTGCGCGATCCCCATTTGCTCGAGAGCGGGGTCGCACAGAGGCTTCCATTCGAGGCCGGACAGACGATCATCGTCGAAGGTGCCGAAGACCGCTGTGTCTACCTCATCGAGCGGGGCAGCGTGCGTGTCAGTGGACGCGTCGAAATCGAGGATCATCGACACATCCAACCCGGCCTCTGCGACCTGGGTGCCGGCGAGGTATTTGGCGAACTGAGCCTGTTCGAATCCGCGCCGCGCAGTGCCTCGGTGATCGCCGTCGAGCCGTGCGAGCTGCTGGTGTTCGACGCCGAAGCCCTTTCGCGGTATTTCGAGACCCACCCCGAGCGCGGCTACGTGGTGCTCAAAGACCTGTTCGGCGTGCTCAATCGGCGCCTGCGGCAGGCCGACCGGCGTGTTGGATCGCTGTTTGCCTGGGGACTCAAGGCGCACGGCATCGACCGCCACCTTTAGCGCCGCTTTCCGGCGGTTGTCACCGCCGATCGGCCGGATAAATCGCCTGAATCGACCTATTCGCATACTCGACTAGAGGTTTCCGCGCCGCGTATGGCAGACTCCGCCCCCTGAAAAAACTGGAATCTCTAGGGGGCAGACACATGCGCGTCATTCTTCTCGGCGGCCCTGGTGCCGGCAAAGGCACTCAAGCCAACTACATCAAAGAGCGTTACGGGATCCCGCAGATCTCCACCGGCGACATGCTGCGTGCGCACGTGAAGGCGGGCACCGAACTGGGCGTCGCGGCCAAAAAGATCATGGACGAGGGCGGTCTGGTCTCCGACGACATCATCATGGGGATGGTCAAGGAACGCATCAAAGAGGACGACTGCAAGGCCGGCTACCTGTTCGACGGCTTCCCGCGCACCATTCCGCAGGCAGAAGCGCTCAAGGAGGCCGGGGTGCCGATCGATGCGGTCGTCGAGATCGATGTGCCGGACGCAGAGATCATCAAGCGCATGTCGGGGCGCCGGGTCCATCTGGCCTCGGGTCGCACCTATCACGTGGTGTTCAATCCGCCGAAAACCGAAGGCGTCGACGACGTGACCGGCGAGCCGCTGATTCAGCGAGACGACGACCAGGAAGAGACCGTGAAGGCGCGCCTCAAGGTCTACCACGACCAGACCGAGCCGCTGATTGCGTTCTACAGCAAAGAGGCGCAGGCCGGTAACTGCAAGTACGTCAAGATCAACGGCGTCGGTAGCGTCGACGACATTCGCGGACAGATTTTTTCCGGTCTGGACGGCTGATCCGCAATCGGTCAGATTGCGCCAAAAGCCTGGATTTCCGGGCTTTTTTCGCCGACTGGCGACGCGCTGTGGTAAACTAGCGCCATCTATCAAGTCTCACCGAACCATCGGAGGCCGCCATGGCAGTCGTCGAGTTGACCAAGGAAAATTTCGAAGAGGTCGTCACCAACAATGACTTCGTGATCGTCGACTTCTGGGCGCCCTGGTGTGGTCCGTGCCGGTCGTTCGCTCCCACCTATGAGAAGGTGTCCGAAGATCACGCCGACGTCGTATTCGCCAAGGTGAACACCGAAGAGGAACACGAGATTGCGGGACATTTTCAGATCCGGTCGATCCCGACGCTGATGATCTTTCGTGACAAGATCATTATCTTCAGCGAAGCCGGCGCGCTGCCGGAATCGGCGTTCCGGGAACTGGTCTCGAAGGCCGGCGAACTCGACATGGACGAGGTGCGCCGACAGGTAGCCGAACAGCAATCCGGCCACGCCTAGTCACCCCGCACCCGGCCCGGGCACGATGCGCCCGCGGTTGCACCGAAGCATCTTGCGGGCCAGGTCGTTACCTGGCCCGATCCGTTTTTGGTCGGACCACAGCTATCTCGCATTGCCGCGGCAACACGCGGCTATACTGGGACCTGATATCCGCAGGTCAGGTTGATGCAGCGTCCGAACAACGCACCTATCGATAACTGGCTCGATGACAACCCAACGGTCGGGGGGTTGCTCGACCTGTGCGAAGAAAATTACCGGCATCTGCACAGTCTGGTACCCCAGTTGAAGCGACTGCGTGGTGAGCACCGGTCTAGGCGTCCGGACCACCAGGATCTCCACCTCACCATCATCGAACAGACCCCCTACACGACCCTGTTGCGGCTGACCTACCGTTTCGCGAATGACGCCGATGGGCTCTCGGAACCGGATGCGGTGCTGCGCGTCTACCACGACGCTCGCCAGGTCGAGGTCGAGGACCTGCGTCAGCAAGTGCTGCCGACGCGCCGCCTCTACGAGGCACCGGGGTTGCGCAACAAGTGGCGGCTCAACCTGTTCGTCTCGCGCTGGCTTGCGTTCTGTCTCCGCCAGGGACATCTGTTCGTCGACGATGTCACCCGCCTGCATCGGTCCGCCTGCGACCTCAGTTGATCGATAAAACCGTCGGCGCCGCAATGGTTTGTCGCGGGTTGGTTGAACTATGCCGGTCATGCGGCGGTCTACTTTGGGTAGCAACGAGATTCTGTCCAGGTCATAGCGGACGGAATCTGTTCAAAATAAATGTTGACTGTTTTCCTGGGTTACTGCTACCTTCTTACCCGAGAAAATTAGTAGGTAAATGCACTTCAGGTGCAGCACACGAGGAATGCGAACATGAGACTCTCAACCAAAGGACGCTATGCCGTTACCGCCATGCTGGACCTGGCGCTGAACGGTACCCAGGGCCCTGTGACCCTTGCGGATATCTCCGAGAACCAGGGCATCTCCCTGTCGTATCTCGAGCAGCTGTTTGCTGCGCTGCGTAGCAAGGGGCTTGTGCGCGGTGTCCGTGGACCGGGGGGCGGCTACTATCTGGGTCGCGAATCGGACGAGATCTCGATCGCCGACATCATCTGCGCGGTCGATGAATGGGTCGAGTTCACGCGCTGTAAAGGTCGGCAGAATTGCCAGGACGGTCAGCGCTGCCTCACGCACAGCCTGTGGGACGATCTGAGCCAACAGATCTTTGTGTTCCTCAGCGACATCACCTTGCACGATCTCGTGCAGCGCGGTGAGATGCGCGAGGCTGCGCGGCGCGAGAAGAAGGCCGCGTCACAGGTCGTCGGTCTCAAGCACCAGGCCGCCTGACACCTCGATCGCTTTTGGTTGCGGCACCGGCGCGATGACGCCCGGCGCCGCAACCGCGTACGGGTGACCGTGCATCACGCGGAGGTCGACGACCTGGGGATCCGGTCCTGCGCCTCCGCGACGTCTGAAGCCTCCGTACCCCCTTGTGCCGTCGGCAGCCGCACTGTGACCGTGGTGCCGTCAGGCGTCCCCGTCACGAGGTTGATCTGACCTGCATGGGCGCGAACGATCCTGTGGACGATCGCGAGTCCCAGACCGGTGCCGGTGGCCTTGGTCGTGACGAAGGGTTCGAAGATCCGTTCCATGATTTTCTCGGGAATGGGCGGGCCGGCGTTGCTGACACGTACCTCCACCCAGCCGGGTACGCCAGGCTCGCACCGCACCCGTACCGCAGTCCCTTCCGGAGATGCATGCTGCGCGTTGTGCAGCAGGTTCAAGAGCACCTGGCGCATGCGGTCACGGTCCATCGCGACGGCCGGACAGGCCGACGCATGTACCTCGATCGGTTGCGCCTCGCTCATCTCGGTTGCCGCCGTCTCCGCGACCAGTGCCGGGAGGTCGTCCGGGCGCCGGGAGAGTGGGAGTGGTTTCGCATACGTCAGCATGTCGGCCAACAGACGCTCGAGTCTGGAGACTTCGCCGCTGGCGATCGCCAGGCGTTTGGTTGCGGCATCGGGCAGGCCGTCGAGTGACTGCAGGTACTCCAGCGCCAATCCGATCGTGCCGAGCGGATTGCGGATCTCGTGGGCGATCCCGGAAGCGAATTGGCCGATTGTCGCCAGCCGGCTGCTTTCGACCAACTGGATCGTGCGGCCCAGACTGATGCCGAGCAGGACGCCCAGATTGCGCAGCAACGCGAGATGCTCGCTGCGGAAATTGTTCGGATAACGGCTGGCGAACACCGCGACGCCCTGGATCGCTGCACCGCCGCCGATCGGCAGCATGATCGCGTCGCGCCGCCCGCGGTCGGCCAGGCGCTGCAGGAATACGTAGCTTGGAGAGAGCGTGGCCATCTCGCGGACGTCGGGGATATGGAGCGGTTCCCGGCTATTGATGCATTCCTCCAGCAGGGTCCGGTCAGGTTCGAAACTGAGCGAGCCAACGGTATCAGGGCGCCCGTCGCTGAATGCCATCTCAAGGTGAATCAAGCCGTCCGGCCCGCGCACCAACACGCCAATCCAGTCGACCGGGATCAGTGGCGGCAGCAGTTCCGACAAAGTGCGCAACGTCGCCTCGAGATCGGCACCCTGTTCGAGCCGGGTCAGCAGCTTGCGCAGCGCATCCATGCGATCCGACAGATGGTTGAAGGACTGTGCCAGCCAGCCGATCTCGTTGTCGTGGGAGATCGGCACCTTGTGCGCGAAATCGCCATTGGCGACCTGTTTGAATCCGTCGACGGCCGCCGTCAGTGGGGCGAGCACGCGCCTGTAGAACCACCATGCAGTGCCTAACGCGACCAGTAGCGCGCTCAGCAACAGCGAGCGGTTGATCAGGTTGGCCCGTGCCGCTCGGTCGGCGACGTCATTCCGCAGCGTACCCGACAGGCGCTGTGCGATCGATTCAAGTGCCGCATCGTTTTCGGAGATCCACTGGGCCGCCCATTCGAGACGCGGTTCGTCCAGATCCGGTCCTATCTTTTCGTCCAGCTTCCGCGAGAAGTCGTTCCAGGTCTCGGCGAGCTCGCCTGCGATCGCATGGGAACGCGCTGGCAAACGCGGAGGCATGGCCATGGAATCGCCGGTGAGCGAAACGTCGAAACGATTGGCGGCGAAGGCCTCGATCGCCTCTGTCAGTTTGGCGCGCGTGTTCTTCAGGTCTTCGAAATACAGGCGCAGATCGCGGTTGTAGCTCGGGTAGTCGCGTGGCGCATTCTCCTGATAGCGCATCGCCTGCACCGTCAGTTGCTGCTGGTTGAACTGCAACCTGCCGGCCAGGCGCACAAGGGCATCGTCGGCCTGCTGCTGGTCGATGACGTGCAGCGAGTAGAGGGTCGACGCCGCGAACAGCGTGGTCAGCAGCGAGATGGCGACGCCGATCTGGAATTTCAGTGAATGATGGATTCTCGGCACTCCGGGAGTCTCGCGTTTCGGATCTCTACTGGCGGCGTGTGGCTGATGGAGACGGTCGACGCCGGCCTTGCCAGCGAGACTCCCAGTGCGACTATAGTAGAGCCGCGGCGGACGACGCGACTTCGGGGCCTGTCCGCAGTTCCGAGCGAGTTGGGTGCGACCGTGCGAGGGGAGACGGGAAGATGCGAGATCCGGGCGCGAACGCGCTGTTGACGCTGCGCGACTGGGTGCGCTGGGGGGCGAGCCGATTCAACGAGGCCGGGTTACATTTCGGTCATGGTACGGACAATGCGCTGGACGAGGCGCTGGCCCTGGTCCTGCATGTGCTGCACCTCGGACACGAAATGCCGGACGGTTATCTCGACGCACGGGTGACGACGGACGAGGCCGACGAGATCATGCAGTTGTTTCAGGCGCGCATAGAACGCCGCGTGCCGGCCGCGTACCTGATCGGTGAGATGCGTTTTGCGGGTCTGGACTTTTTCGTCGACAGGAACGTGCTGATTCCGCGTTCACCGATTGCCGAATTGATCGGCGAGCGGTTTGCGCCCTGGCTGGAAGACGATCAGGTCGGAAGCGTGCTCGATCTGTGCTGTGGCAGCGGTTGCATTGGAATTGCGTGCGCATACGCATTTGCCGATGCATTGGTTGACCTGAGCGATGTTTCGCCCGCAGCGCTCGACGTCGCCGTGCGGAATATCGAGCGACATCGCCTGGAGGCCAGGGTAAGGGCGCTGCGTGCGGACGTATACGACGGACTGGACGGCGAGCGCTATGACCTGATTGTCAGCAATCCGCCCTATGTCAGCCGGGCGGAAATGGAGGGGCTGCCCGCGGAATACCGACATGAGCCCGCATTGGCCCTGGAGGCGGGCGAGGACGGGATGGACGTGGTGTCACGCATCCTTGCGGGGGGCGCCGACTACCTGCGGCCCGGTGGTATCATGGTCGTCGAAGTCGGGGCAAGCGCCGATCTGTTGATGGCGCGGTATCCCGACGTTCCGTTTTTGTGGCTGGATTTCGAACGCGGCGGCGATGGTGTATTTCTTCTGACAGCGGAACAGTTGGAGGAATTTCGCGAGGTCTTCGAGGAGGGTGAGGAATGAGTCTGCGCAGGGCGCGTACGCCCGATGAGTATGCGGAATGGGTCAAGCAGGCGATGTTCGAGGTGACCGACCTGAAAGATTGCCTGTTGTACGAAATGGAAGACCTCCAGCGGTTCCCGGCGTTTATCGAACCCCTCGAAGAGGGAGTCAAACAGGTCTACGATGCGATGCTAGGAGGCACCTACCAGTTCGGCAGGGAGGATCTGCTGTTCATGGAGGTACTGCGTAGGCACGAGGATCAGATTCCTTTTCATACGTTGCTGAAACAGATCAACGAGACCCACCGCAAAGGCCTGGACGTCCCCGATGAGGATTGACCGGTGCGTCGGGCGGACGGCAGGCAGATAGGGTGCCCACAATGCAACAGACTCTCATTCTCGATCACGATCTCATTCGTCGGTATGACCAGTCCGGCCCGCGCTACACCTCGTATCCCACCGCGGTGCAGTTTCACGACGGCTTCGGCAATGCGCAATACCGGGATGCGGCCGCCGCCAGCAACGCCAGCGGTCGGCCGCTTTCGCTCTATTTTCACCTGCCGTTCTGCGACACTGTCTGTTTCTACTGTGCCTGCAACAAGGTCGTGACCAAGGACCGGGGTCGGGCGCAACCCTACCTCGATCGGATGCATCGTGAGATCGAGATGCAGGCGGCGTTGTTCGACCGGGGCCGGCCTATCGATCAGCTGCACTGGGGTGGTGGCACACCGACATTTATCAGTGCCCAGCAGATGCGCGAACTGATGGCAGTCACGGGTCGCCACTTTCAATTGCGCGACGACGACAGTGGCGAGTATTCGATCGAGATCGATCCCCGCGAGGTCACGCCGGAAACGATCGGGTTGTTGCGCGAGATCGGTTTCAATCGGATGAGCCTCGGGCTGCAGGACCTCGATCCGCGCGTGCAGAAGGCGGTGAACAGGATCCAGACCGCCGAACAGACATTCGGCGCGCTCAGCGCCGCGCGCCACGAGGGTTTTCGATCCATCAGCGTCGATCTGATCTACGGCCTGCCTCTACAGACGCCGGATTCGTTCATCGACACATTGGACCGGGTCATCGAGGCCGCGCCGGATCGCCTGTCGGTGTTCAATTACGCGCACCTGCCGGAGCGTTTCAAGCCGCAGCGCCGGATCAATGAATCGGAACTGCCGTCGCCGGACCAGAAGCTGGATATCCTGCAGCGCGCCGGTCAGCATCTGGCCGACGCCGGGTATGTCTACATCGGTATGGATCACTTTGCGCGCCCGGACGACGAGCTCGCCGTGGCGCAGCGTGAAGGCCATCTTTACCGAAATTTCCAGGGTTACTCGACGCATGCCGACTGCGACCTGGTGGCAATCGGTGTCACATCGATCGGAATGGTCGGCGATACCTACGCTCAGAACGTTCGAACCCTGGACGAATACTACGCACGGATTGACGCCGGCGAACTGGCGGTGTTTCGAGGTATCGAACTGAGCCGAGACGACCGGTTGCGGCGTGCGGTCATCACGGACCTGATCTGCAATTTCTCGCTCGACTTCGGGCAGGTCTCGGCAGCCTGGGATATCCAGTTCGACCGGTATTTCGCCGCCGAGATCAAGCGACTCGAGGTCATGGCCGACGACGGCCTGATCGCGTTCTCGGGCGATCGCGTCGACGTCCTGCCGGTCGGTCGGCTGCTGATTCGCAACATCTGCATGGTGTTCGACCGCTATCTCGACGCGGACGGTCAGACAACCCGGTTTTCCAAGGTGATCTGAACCGCCCGGCCGACCTGCGCCGGCGCGCGCAGTTGCTTGAAATCTTTCCGGAAACGGCGTTTCGGCCGGCGCCCCCTCGGTGCGCCGGCGGGCTGTATCCCGTTCTCTTGTGCAGTTATAATGCACGGTTTGCAGTGGCCTCGCGAAAGTGGCGGAACCGGTAGACGCGCTGGATTTAGGTTCCAGTGGGGCAACCCGTGAGAGTTCGAGTCTCTCCTTTCGCACCAAAGCGCATCACGTCTGCCGTTTGTTCATGATCCGGCAGGCGCCAATCGACGACTAAATTGAACAGGCAGACCGATCTGCCGGGGTGAAATCGAATGCAAGTTTCTGTGGAATCGGGTGAGGGACTCGAAAAACGCCTGATGGTCGACCTGCCGGCGGAACGTGTCGCCGCGGCGATGGACAAGCGGCTCAAAGACCTGGCGCGGCATGTGCGTCTCGACGGGTTTAGGCCGGGCAAGGTCCCGATGCGCACAATCAAACAGCGGTTCGGCGAACAGGTCCGCCAGGAGACCTACGGCGCATTGATCCAAGAGACCCTGTTCGAGGCCGCCAGCCAGCAGCAGCTGACTCCCGCCGGCGAGCCGCGCATCGAATTGCGCGAGTCCGGGGAAGAGGGCGGCCTGGGTTACACCGCGGTGTTCGAGGTCGTTCCGGAGGTCAAGATCGGCGACCTGTCCGGGCAGACGGTGACCCGAACCGTCGCCGAGGTGGCGGATGCCGATGTCGACGAGATGATCGAAAAGCTGCGTAAGCAGCGCACCGTCTGGAACGATGTGGAGCGCGCGGCCCAGGACGGAGACACGGTCTACATCGATTTCAAAGGATCGATCGACGGCGAACTGTTCGACGGCGGCTCGGCTGACAATGTACCGCTGGTGCTCGGCTCCGGTGCAATGATCGAAGGTTTTGAATCGGGTCTGGTGGGTGCAGCGGCCGGCGACCAGCGCTCGCTGAACGTCAAGTTTCCGGATGATTACCGGGCCCAGCACCTCGCGGGCAAGGACGCGACCTTCGAAGTCAAGGTACTGCGCGTGGCGGAGGCGCAACTGCCCGAGATTGACCAGGAATTCGTCAAGGCGTTTGGTGTCGAAGACGGTACCGTCGAGGGGCTGCGTACCGACGTGACCAAGAACATGCGGCACGAGCTGAAACAGAAGCTGCGGTCGATCACCAAGGAACGGGTGATGGATGCATTGATTGCGGCGCAGCCGATGGAGATTCCCAAGGCGCTGATTGACCAGGAATCGGAGCGCATGAAGCAGCAGATGGTGCAGGAGATGCAGGAACGCGGTCAGCGCTCCAGCGTCGATCTGCCGGCCAGCGTGTTCGCCGACCAGGCGCGCCGGCGGGTACATCTTGGCCTGTTGGTCTCGGAGATCATTCGCACCCAGCAACTCGAGGCGGACGAGGCGCAATTGCGCGAAACCGTGAGCGAGTTCGCGGAATCGTACGAGAATCCTCAAGAGGTGATCGAGTATTACCTGCGTGACAGCAATGCACGTAAATCGATCGAGAACCTGGTTCTCGAGAATCTGGTCGTCGACTGGGCGCTGGGGCAAATGCAGGTTGCCGAAGAAAATAAGACTTTTTCTGAGGTTATGGATGCCGCCGCTTAACCGCTGCTTGCCGGGCCCGGGATTTGCAGGTAGCTTCAAGTAATCGTATCAACTTCCGATATTCAGCTTATGAACCGAATTGAGCCTGTGGGTCTGGGTCTGGTACCGATGGTCGTCGAGCAGAGCGCGCGGGGTGAGCGCGCCTACGACATCTACTCGCGGCTGTTGAAGGAGCGCGTGATCTTCTGTGTCGGCCCGGTGGAAGATCACATGGCGAACCTGATCGTTGCGCAGTTGCTGTTTCTCGAGTCGGAGAATCCGGACAAGGACGTGCACTTGTATATCAACTCGCCGGGTGGGTCGGTGACTGCCGGCCTGGCGATCTACGACACCATGCAGTTCATTCGGCCGCACGTTACGACCATGTGCATCGGCCAGGCGGCGAGTATGGGTGCGCTGCTGCTTGCGGGCGGCGAAAAGGGCAAGCGATACGCCCTGCCGCATTCCCGGATCATGATTCACCAGCCGCTGGGCGGCTTTCAGGGACAGGCGACAGACATCGAGATTCATGCCCGTGAGATCCTGTTGATCCGCGAGAAGCTCAACAAGATCCTGGCGCACCACACGGGCCAGGAGTTGGCACGTATCGAGCAAGACACCGACCGCGACAATTTTATGAGCGGCGAGCAATCGGTCGCCTACGGGTTGGTCGATCAGGTACTGGACAGGCGGCCGCCGCGCGACCAGTAAGGTCGCGGATTGCCGCGCAAATCAGGTGGCTTGTTATCCGAAGGCATTCGGATATTATGAGATCTTGAGGGTGCAAAAACCGGCAGGGCGCAATCTGACGGGCAGTTGCGCGGTACAGGGTAAGCGACTATGAGCGACGACAAGAAGCACGGCAAAGGCGACGACGGCAAACTGCTCTACTGCTCGTTCTGCGGTAAGAGCCAGCACGAAGTGCGGAAGCTGATCGCCGGACCGTCGGTGTTCATTTGTGACGAGTGCGTCGAACTCTGCAACGACATCATCCGTGAGGAGATGCAGGAGAGTGTCGGCCAGACGTCCGACAAGTTGCCGATCCCTCAAGAGATCAATGGCACCCTGGATCAGTACGTGATCGGACAGATGCGTGCCAAAAAGGTGCTTTCGGTTGCCGTCTATAACCACTACAAGCGGCTGGAGGCCAAGGGTAAGAAGGACGAGGTCGAGATTGCCAAGAGCAATATCCTGCTCATCGGCCCGACCGGATCGGGCAAGACCCTGCTGGCCGAAACCCTGGCCCGGATGCTCAACGTCCCGTTCACGATCGCCGATGCGACCACGCTCACGGAGGCTGGGTACGTCGGTGAGGATGTCGAGAACATCATCCAGAAGCTGCTGCAGAAGTGCGACTATGACGTCGAAAAGGCGCAGACCGGCATCGTTTACATCGACGAGATCGACAAGATTTCGCGGAAGTCGGACAACCCGTCGATTACTCGCGACGTTTCCGGGGAGGGCGTGCAGCAGGCGCTACTCAAGCTGATCGAGGGGACCATCGCGTCAGTGCCGCCGCAGGGTGGCCGAAAACACCCGCAACAAGAGTTTCTGCAGGTCGACACCTCGAACATCCTGTTCATCGTCGGCGGCGCATTCGCCGGGCTCGACAAGGTCATCCGCGACCGTTCGGAAAAAGGTGGCATCGGTTTCTCGGCCGAAGTACGCAGTAGGGACGACAAGCGCAAAGTCGGCGAGATTCTGAGCAACGTGGAGCCGGAAGACCTGATCCGCTACGGCCTGATTCCGGAGTTCGTCGGGCGTCTGCCGGTTGTCGCGACGTTAGAGGAACTCGACGAAGAAGCGTTGGTGAAGATCTTGACCGAACCGCGCAACGCACTCATCAAGCAGTACGAACGCCTGTTCGAGATGGAGGGTGCCGAGCTCGAGGTGCGTGAAGACGCACTGCGTGCAATCGCCCGCAAGGCGATGGAGCGCAAGACCGGTGCGCGCGGTCTGCGGACGATTCTCGAGCATGTCCTGCTCGATACCATGTACGACCTTCCGTCGCTGGACGACGTCACCAAGGTCGTCGTGGACGAAGCCGTGATCACTGGGGATTCTGCGCCCTACATGATCTTCGGCGGGTCCGAACCGCGTCAGTTGGCCGCCTCGGACTGACGGCACCTCGCAATGGGTGCCGCATCACGGTGTCGTTGACACCGCGGGATCTGGTACGCCCGCGGATTCGCGTTAGACGGTTCCCCGGGGCGCTGCATCCGCCGGGTCGTGGCCGGAAAGAGGAATACGCGGCATTTCACTGGTTGAATTTTTGTCGCCCGAGCCGCATCTTGCTGGGGTCGGGGACCCGGTATTTTCCTCGGCAGCCTGTGTGCCAGTTTTGACACCGCCTGACGGGCGGCGACGGAGGAAATCGATGGGACAGGAAGATTCTGCAATCAGCGTGCGCGATGAACAGCCGAGTGCCATCCCGGTCCTCCCGCTGCGTGACGTCGTCGTCTACCCCCACATGGTCATTCCGCTGTTCGTAGGTCGCGAAAAGTCGATCCGTGCGTTGGACGCCGCTATGGCGGACAACAAACAGATCCTGCTGGTGGCGCAGACCAGTGCGGATGTCGATGAGCCAGAGCCTGCCGATATGTACAACATTGGAACGCTCGCCAGTATCCTGCAGTTGCTCAAACTGCCGGACGGCACCGTCAAGGTGCTGGTCGAAGGTGGCGAACGGGCGTCGATCAGGGAGATCGCCGCGGCGGAGAAATACTTCACGGCGGAGATAGACCCGGCGGAAGACGTCATCGAATTACCCGAACGCGAGATGGAAGTGCTGATGCGCTCCGCGACCGCGCTGTTCGACCAGTACGTGAAGCTGAACAAGAAGGTGCCGCCCGAAGTGCTGACCTCGCTGGCCAGCATCGACGAGCCGTCACGCCTCGCCGATACGATGGCAGCGCATATGGCGCTGAAGCTCGATGAAAAGCAACACGTGCTCGAGATGTTCAACGTCCGCGAACGGCTCGAGCATCTGATGGCTTTGATGGAAGGCGAAAACGACATCCTGCAGATGGAGAAGCGTATTCGCGGCAGGGTCAAGCGGCAGATGGAAAAGAACCAGCGCGAGTACTACCTGAATGAGCAGATGAAGGCCATTCAGAAGGAACTCGGGGAGCTGGACGATGCGCCGAACGAACTCGAGGAACTTGCGCACAAGATCGAGAAGGCGGGGATGAGCAAGGAGGCCAAGAACAAGGCCACTGCGGAACTCAACAAGTTGAAGCTGATGTCGCCGATGTCGGCCGAGGCGACCGTCGTGCGCAATTACGTGGACGCGCTGGTCAACGTCCCCTGGAAGAAACGCACCAAGGTCAGGAACGACATCGCGAAGGCCGAAGAGGTGCTGGATACAGACCACTTCGGGCTGGAAAAGGTCAAGGAGCGGATACTCGAGTATCTCGCCGTGCAGCAGCGCGTGCGCAAGCTGAAGGGACCCATTCTGTGTCTCGTCGGGCCGCCGGGTGTCGGCAAGACCTCTTTGGGCCAGTCGATTGCACGCGCCACCAACCGCAAGTTCATCCGCATGGCCTTGGGTGGGGTGCGTGACGAAGCCGAGATCCGTGGTCATCGACGCACCTACATCGGTGCGATGCCGGGCAAGATCGTTCAGAACCTGACCAAAGCAGGTACCAAGAATCCGTTCTTCCTGCTCGATGAGATCGACAAGATGGCAATGGATTTCCGGGGGGACCCGGCATCCGCATTGCTCGAAGTGCTCGATCCGGAGCAGAACCACACCTTCCAGGACCACTATCTGGAAGTCGATTTCGATTTGTCCGAGGTCATGTTCGTTGCGACTGCCAACAGCATGAACATCCCACCAGCGCTGCTCGACCGCATGGAGGTCATTCGTCTGTCGGGTTACACCGAAGATGAGAAGGTCAGCATCGCTCAAAATTATCTGGTGCCGAAACAGATCAAGAACAACGGCCTGCAGGAAAACGAGCTGACGATTCGTGAGACCGCGTTGCGCGACATCGTGCGCTATTACACGCGAGAAGCTGGTGTCAGGAACCTCGAGCGCGAGATATCCAAGATCTGCCGCAAGGTCGTCAAGGACGTCCTGCTGGAACAGCGCCACGGAAAAAATGTCACGGTGACGCCGAAAAACCTGGAGAAGTATCTGGGGGTCAAGCGTTTTCGTTACGGCCGTGCCGACGAGCACGACCAGGTTGGACAGGTCACCGGTCTTGCCTGGACCGAGGTCGGCGGCGAGTTGTTGCGCATCGAGACGGCATTGACACCGGGCAAAGGTCGACTGACGCACACCGGGCAACTCGGCGATGTGATGAAAGAATCGATTCAAGCGGCGATGACGGTGGTGCGTAGCCGCGCTGCCGCGTTGGGGCTCGACGACGACTTCTACCAGCGTATCGACGTGCATATCCATGTACCGGAAGGCGCCACACCGAAAGACGGACCGAGTGCCGGTATCGGCATGGCGACGTCGCTGGCCTCGGCGCTTACGGGTATTGCGGTGCGTGCTGACGTCGCAATGACCGGAGAGATTACGTTACGTGGCGAAGTGCTGCCGATCGGCGGACTTAAAGAGAAGTTGCTGGCAGCCCACCGAGGTGGCATCCAGACCGTCATCATTCCCGAAGAGAATGAGCGTGATCTCGTCGAGATCCCGAAGAACATCAAACAGAATCTCGACATCCGACCGGTGCGCTGGATCGATGAAGTGCTGGAGGTCGCATTGGCTGATCGGCCAAAACCGCGTCCTCCTAAAGACGCGAATGATGTGAAGGCGGCTGAAAGCAAAGAAGAAAAATCGGAGGACGCCAATGATGCGTTGCGCCATCATTGAAACCTGTCGCCAACACTGGTAGAAGAATGTCTCAGTCGGGCGCCGCCAATGGGGCGGCGGCGCTCGCTTGACACCTCATTTTCGCGGCTGCTATAAAGCGGCCCGCTTTGAATTTCTTACCCACCGGCAGCTTCATTTCCACCATACTGCAGCCGACAAGAAATGCGGTTGAAACATCCATCAAGGGGGCACCGTTCGAATGAACAAATCTGATCTGATCGAGGCAATGGCCGATTCCGCTGACATCTCCAAGGCCGCAGCGGGGCGAGCGTTGGATGGCTTGATCGATGCGATCACCCAATCGGTGAAAAACAATGACGCGGTATCGATCGTCGGCTTCGGCACCTTCCTGCTGCGCGAGCGCGCAGCGCGGACCGGGCGCAATCCGAAAACCGGCGGCACCATCGAGATCGCGGCGTCGAAGGCGCCTGCATTTAAGGCTGGCAAAGCGTTCAAGGACGCTGTAAACTAGCGCGCCTCCCAACCGGGTGCTTAGCTCAGCTGGGAGAGCATCGCCCTTACAAGGCGAGGGTCGCAGGTTCGATCCCTGCAGCACCCACCAAAGATGAAGTTCGGAGTGGTAGTTCAGTTGGTTAGAATACCGGCCTGTCACGCCGGGGGTCGCGGGTTCGAGCCCCGTCCACTCCGCCATATCTAGTGCCAAACGGGGTATCATTCGATGCCCCGTTTCACTTTGCAGCCAATCCTACAGATTCAACAACCATGCTTCAGGCCATTAGAGAAAAAGCTCAGGGCTGGATTGCCTGGGCAATTGTCGTATTGATCAGTATTCCGTTCGCACTCTGGGGTATCCAGGAATACCTCGGTGTCGGCGGTGAGCCCGAAGTCGCAGTCGTCGACGGAGACAAGATCACGCAACGCATGCTTGACGAGCGCACTCGCGATTTTCGCGAGAATCTGCGTCAGCAGCTGGGTGACGACTATGCTGCAGGTTTGCTGGACGCCAAGAAGATAAAGTCCAGTGTCCTCGATGCGATGGTCGAGGAAATGGTACTGACCAACAATGCCGCGGCATGGAATCTGCGCACCAGTGACGCCCAGGCCAGGGCCTTCATCGGATCCGTCCCGGTCTTCCAGCGCGACGGAAGATTCGACCAGGATCTGTACGACGCGACAGTGCGCAATCAGGGGATGAGCCGCGCAGGGTTTGAGGCCCGCATTCGCCAGGATATGGCCCTGGGACAGTTGCGCAGCGGGGTGCGTGATACGGCGTTCGTGACCGATGCCGATATGCAGGCGTTCGTGCGCTTGCGCAACGAGAAGCGCAGTGTGAGCTTTGCGCGCATTCCGGCCGCCGATTTTGCGGGTTCGGTCGAGGTCAAAGAGGCGGAGTTGCGCGCCTTTTACGACGCGAACATCGATCGTTACCGGACGCCCGAGCGCGTCAAGCTCGAATACCTTTTGCTCGACGCCGAACGCCTGAGCGCACTGGTCAAGGTGAGCGACGAAGCGTTGCGTCAGTACTACGCCGACCACAAGGCGGAGTTCGTCGCCCCCGAGGAACGTGCGATGCGGCACATCCTGATTGCCGTCCCCCCGGGTGCCGATGATGCCGCGGTGGAGACCGCCCGGCAGGAAGCGCTGGGCCTGCTCGGCCAGCTGCGTGGCGGTGCCGATTTCGCCGCGCTGGCACGCGAGAAATCCGCCGACCCGGGCTCCGCACAGAACGGCGGCGACCTGGGCTGGGTCGAACGTGGCGTCATGGTGCCGGAGTTCGAGGAAGCGGCATTCGCCGCCGCGCCCGGGGTGGTCACCGAGCCGGTGCGCACCGAGTTCGGGTTCCATCTGGTCGAGGTGACGGACATTCGCGGCGGCTCCAAGGCTGGCTTCGACGACGTCCGTGAAAAGGTCGATCGGGCTTATCGCAAGTTCGAGGCCGAATCCTTGTACTTCGACTATGCGGAACGTCTCGCGCAGACCGCGTATGAAGACTCCGCCAGCCTCGCTCCAGCTGCTGAAGCCCTCGGCCTGGAGATTCAGACATCGGACTGGCTGACGCGGTCCGGGGGCCTTCAAGAGCCACTGTCGTCGCCGAAGGTGCGCGACGCGGCCTTCTCCGATGATGTGCTGAACGACGGGCACAACAGCGAACTGATGGAACTGGGGCCGCAACAGGCAGCCGTCGTGCGGGTCGTCGAACACGAGCCGGAAGGCGTCAAGTCGTTCGACGACAACAAGACGGCGATCGAACGGGACTTCAGGCGAGAACGGGAGATCCAGGCGGCAGCGGCAGAGGGCGATCGGTTGCTCGCGCAGCTGCGCTCCGGAGATGTCGTTCTCGCCGATGCGGCCGCTGCGAAAGGGTGGTCGGTCGAGCAGGCCGGTTCGATCGGCCGGCGTGATACCAAGGTGCCGGGCGAGGTGCTGTCAGCCGCGTTTTCGCTGTCGCCGCCTGCAGGAGGCAAGTCTGCCTTCGTCGGCGCCGCGTCACCCGATGGCGACTATTTCCTGATCGAGATCGCGGCGGTGGAAGGCGGCCGGATGGATGCGGTTTCTGACGTGGAGAAGCCTATGCTCGGGCAGCAGATGATGAGCCAGGCCGGGAACGCGCAGATGAGTTACGTCACCCGTGACCTGCGCGGTCGCGCGGATATCGAGATCAAACCCATCGAGGAGTGATGGGTAGCGCGTCGCCGGGCAAGCGACCTGCCGGCCGCTTGCCCCGTTGACCTGTGGATCAGGCCATACCCAGGATGTGATAACCGGAGTCGACATACAAGACGTCTCCGGTGATGCCCGATGCGAGATCCGAGCACAGGAACGCGGCGGCATTGCCGACTTCGTCGATCGTCACATTCCGCCGCAAAGGCGTTTTCTGTTCGGCCTCCGCCAGCATGCCACGAAAACCACTGATTCCCGATGCGGCCAGCGTTCTGATCGGGCCGGCAGAGATGGCGTTCACCCGGGTCCCCTCCGGTCCCAAAGAGTCGGCCAGGTAGCGAACGTTGGCTTCCAGCGAGGCCTTCGCGACACCCATCACGTTGTAGTTCGGAACCGTGCGTACCGCACCCAGATAGCTCATCGTGATGATCGCCCCGTTGCGGCCCTGCATCATATTGCGGCCTGCCTTGGCGAGCGCTGCGAGACTGTATGCACTGATGTCATGGGCGACGCGGAAACCTTCGCGGGTGACGGCATCGATGTAGCTGCCTTCCAGCTGATCCTTCGGCGCAAAACCGACCGAATGTACCAGGCAGTCGAGTCCGTCCCAACGTTGTGCGAGCGCCGCGAAGACGTCGGCGATCTCTTGGTCGCTGGTGACGTCCATCGGCAACACGATGTCCGATTCGAACTCTGAGGCAAAACCGGTTACGCGATCCCGGAGCTTGTCCCCCTGGTAGGTGAAGGCGAGTTGAGCGCCCTCACGGTGCATCGCGGCAGCGACACCGTACGCGATCGATCGATTGCTGGCGACGCCTACGATGAGTACGCGTTTGTCTTGTAGAAATCCCATATCCACCCTCACGGTTGTTTTCGGCTGGCAGCCAAGCAGGTTCGTGTCTCACTACGCAGTACGTATCGGCTGACAGGAATGCGCCAGGGTGACATCATCGGATGGCGCATTGTCTTTTCCGGGGTCGCAGCGAGAATCAGTCGTAAAGAATGGCGCGTACGTTAACCGAAATCTACCTTGTATTCAAAGCATTAGGTGCTTCGCGGCGATTCCGGGCGGGAGGCTTGGCAATGCTTGCTGCGGCGTTGCTGAGCGGCTGCACGGGGGAGGCCTGGAATGATCCCTATCGCGCCGGGGAGGCTCGCAAAGCTGTTTTCTTCAGCAGCTTCTCAGAGCGTCCCAAGCACTTCGATCCGGCGCGTTCATACAGCGCCAACGAATGGGCATTCATTTCTCAGGTCTACGAGCCACCGCTGCAATACCATTTTCTGCGTCGACCGTACGCGCTGGTGCCGTTGACGGCCGCTGCAATGCCGGAGGTGCGGTATGTCGGGCATGACGGTTCTACGCTCGACGAGGACGCGCCTGCGTCCGAGGTTGCGTTTACCGACTATGTATTGCAGATCAAACCGGGTATCCGCTATCAGCCGCACCCGGCGTTCGCGGTCCGCGAGGATGGCAGCCCGGCTTATTGGCCGCTGGATGCGCAAACCCTCGGCAGGGTGAATTCGCTTGCCGATTTCCGTCAGACCGGTTCGCGGGAACTGGTCGCCGCCGACTACATCTACCAGATCAAACGCCTGGCGTTTCCGGCAAATCATTCGCCGATCGCAAGTCTCATGGGAGAGCATATCCGTGGATTTTCGGAATTCGCCAAAGCCGCGAAATTGAAATCCGCCGCATCCAACGACGATGCCGGAACCCGGTCCTGGGTCGATCTGCGCGATTTCCCGATGGAAGGCGTGACGGAGATTGACCGGTACAGCTTTCGAATCCGAGTCGAAAAAAAATATCCGCAGTTCGTGTTCTGGTTGGCGATGAATTTCTTTGCGCCCATGCCGTGGGAGGCGGAACGGTTCTATCTGCAGCCGGGATTGAACGAAAAAAACATCAATCTCAATTGGTATCCGATCGGCACCGGCCCCTTCATGTTGACCGAGAACAATCCAAATCTGCGCATGGTGCTGCAGCGTAATCCGAACTTCCACGGCGAGGTCTATCCGGACGACGGGTCCGTGGCCGATAAGGCCGAGGGACTGCTGGATGATGCGGGTAGAACCATCCCGTTCATCGACAAGGCGGTCTACTCGCTTGAAAACGAAGCGATACCGCGTTGGAACAAGTTCCTGCAGGGTTACTACGACAATTCTGGCATCGGGTCGGACAGCTTCGATCAGGCGGTACAGTTCGGCAGCGGGGGTGAGGCAAGCCTGACCGAGGAGATGAAACAGCGTGGCATTCAACTGAGCACCGCAGTCGAGACATCCGTGTTTTACACGGGTTTCAACATGCTTGATCCTGTCGTGGGCGGCGACAGCGAGCGTGCCCGCCTGCTACGTCAGGCAATCGCGATTGCGATGGACTTCGAGGAGTACATCTCGATTTTCCGCAACGGCCGCGGCGAGGTCGCGTTCGGTCCGATTCCCCCAGGCATATTTGGATATCTGGATGGCGAAGCGGGCATCAATCCGGTCACCCACGTTTGGCGCGACGGTCGCGCGCAACGCCGCAGTATCGACGATGCAAAGCAATTGCTGGTCCGGGCGGGCTACGTCGACGGCCGTGATCCGAAAACGGGTGGACCGCTGATCCTCAACTACGATACGCCGGCGGCGGGACCTGACAGCAAGGCGATGCTGCAGTGGTACCGCAAGCAGTTGGCCAAGCTGGGTATCGAATTGGTGATCCGTGCAACGGATTACAACCGTTTCCAGGACAAGATGCTGAACGGCACGGCACAGATATTCAGCTGGGGATGGAATGCCGACTACCCGGACCCGGAAAATTTCTTCTTCCTGTTGTACGGTCCCAATGCGAAGGTCAAGTCGAAAGGCGAGAACGCCGCGAACTTCACGAACGACGAGTTCGATGCACTGTTCGTGGAAATGAAAGATTTGCCGAACGGACCGCATCGCCAACGGGCAATCGATAGGATGGTCGAGATCCTGCGCGAACAATCGCCGTGGATGTTCGGCTTTTTCCCCAAGGCGTTCAGCCTGCACCACGCTTGGTACAGGAATGCAAAGCCGCATTTGATGGCGAACAACACCCTCAAGTACAAACGCATCGACGGAGACATGCGTGCGGCGGCACAACGTGTGTGGAACCAGCCGGTGGCTTGGCCCGTTGGTATCCTGGTGTTGCTATTGCTGGTGTCGATTGTCCCGGCCGTGCGGGGTTTTCGTGCCAGGGAACGGAGACGTGCGTTGTGACGGCGTACATCGTTCGCCGCCTGTTGTATGCGATACCCATCCTCATTGGTGTCAATGCACTCACTTTCGTGCTGTTTTTCGTGGTGAATTCTCCCGATGACATGGCGCGCATGCACCTGGGCGGAAAACGTGTGACCGATCAGGCGATCGAGTCGTGGAAAGAAGAGCATGGATATGCCAAACCGCTGTTGTTCAACCCGGCCGCGTCAGGTGCCGGCGTTCTGACCGAGACCATTCTGTTCGAGAAGTCGTTGCGGTTGTTCCTGTTCGAGTTCGGTCAGTCCGACAGTGGGCGCGACATCAGTCATGACATTGCGCAGAGGATGTGGCCAAGCCTGGCAATTGCGGTGCCGACACTGATCGTCGGGCTGGCGGTCAACATTACGTTTGCGCTGCTGCTGGCGTTCTTTCGTGCCACTTACCTCGACTTCTGGGGCGTGGTGATCTGCGTGGCCATGATGTCGATTTCCAGTCTGTTCTACATCATCGGCGGCCAGTTCCTGGTGGGCAAGTTACTCAATCTGGTGCCGATTTCCGGTTACGACACCGGCATCCATGCCTGGAAGTTTCTGGTGCTGCCCGTCGTCGTGGGTGTTATCGGGAGCATCGGTTCCGGGACGCGCTGGTATCGAACACTTTTTTTGGAGGAGATACACCGTGACTATGTGCGCTCCGCACGCGCCAAGGGACTGGCCGAGCACTGGGTGCTTTTCAAGCACGTGTTGCGCAACGCGTTGATTCCGATCCTGACCGGCGTGGTCGTGGTGTTGCCGCTGTTGTTCATCGGCAGTCTGTTGACCGAGTCGTTCTTCGGGATTCCCGGCCTCGGCAGCTACACGATCGATGCGATCAACAACCAGGATTTCGCCATCGTTCGGGCAATGGTCTTCCTAGGTGCGGTGTTGTACATCATAGGATTGCTGCTGACCGATATTTCTTACACGATCGCCGATCCGCGTGTGCGGTTGGACTGAGCGATGGCTTTTCAACCCGTGATACTCTGGACTGACGCGCTGGTTTACCTGCTGCTCGGGCTTGCAGTAGCGGGTGGCCTGTACACAAGACGTCATGACCATCTCGCCCAGCCATGGAGACGAGTCGCCGAAAGCCGCACCGGGCAGGCCGCGGTTGTGGTCCTGGCATTCTATGTCCTCGTAGGGCTACTCGATACGCTGCACTACCATCCGCGGGTCTCCGGAGACGAGCAGGGCGAGCCGGTGTACTCGACCGAGATACTGAGCGTGTTCGATCTGTTGGCCGGACCATTGCGCACGCAACGCGAAAAGACGTATTCCGAACCGTTCGCTACCCACCTTTTCAGCAAGGAGACGATCACCCGCGACGACGGCACGACCGTGCGCGACTTTCCACGGCTCACCTTCGGTGGTGCACACCTGCCCGAGGACGGCGAGGGCAGGTTTGGCGACATCCTGCGCAAGGGATTGTCAGGTGCGGGTGCGGGCCTCTTGATCTGGGCGGCACTGCTGTTGTTGGCATGTCGTTTCAACCTACCTCGTCTCGGTCGCCTGCTGAGTGGGCGATTGCCAGTTCCTTGGCATGTTACGGCCTGGACGGCGCTGCTGGTCATTGCGTTGTTCGCATCCCTTTGGGGGTTGTCCGGCTACTATCATGTCTTGGGTACCGACAAGGTTGGCGAAGACGTGTTCTTCCAGGCGCTGAAGAGTATCCGCACCGGGTTGATCATCGGTACCCTGACCACTTTGGTGATGCTGCCTGCAGCTATTTTGCTCGGCATCATGGCTGGCTATTTCCGTGGCTGGGTCGATGACCTGATCCAGTATGTCTACACGACGCTCAACTCGATCCCCGGCGTGCTGCTGATCGCCGCGGCCGTACTGATGATGCAGATCTATATGAGCAATCATGCCGACGAGTTCAACAGCCTCACCGAGCGGGCGGATCTGCGACTGTTGTTCCTGTGTCTGATCCTGGGGGTGACCAGCTGGACGTCTTTGTGCCGTTTGCTGCGCGGCGAGGCCCTCAAGTTGCGCGAACTCGAGTACGTCCAGGCGGCGAGGGCGTTCGGGGTACGTCATTTCCGGATCCTGTTGAGGCATGTGTTGCCCAACGTCATGCACATCGTGCTGATCACGATCGTGCTGGATTTCAGCGGCCTCGTACTTGCGGAAGCTGTGCTTTCGTATATCAGTATCGGCGTCGATCCGGCGACCAACAGCTGGGGCAACATGATCAATGGCGCACGACTGGAGCTGGCGCGTGAACCGGTAGTGTGGTGGTCACTGCTGGCGGCGTTCGGTTTCATGTTCACGCTGGTGTTGGCGGCAAACCTGTTCTCCGACGTCGTGCGCGATGCGTTCGATCCAAGATTGAGACGTCAGCGATGAGCATGATCGAAAACGCGATGAATCGTCAGACCAAGGCGTCCGAGCCATTGCTCGAACTTTCCGAACTTTCGACGCATCTGGGAAGCACGACCCACCCGGTCCGGGCAGTCGATCAGGTCAGTCTAGACATCAAGCGCGGTGAGACATTCGTCCTGCTCGGCGAATCGGGCTGCGGCAAATCGATGATCGCACTGTCAATCATGCGGCTGCTGCCGTTCTCCGGTCGCATCGTCGGAGGCGACATTCGGCTGCGTGGCCAGTCGTTGCGCGAGTTGTCCGAGGCGGAAATGCGCGACGAGCGGGGTGGTCGCATTGGAATGATCTTCCAGGAGCCCATGACCTCGCTGAATCCGGTGATGCGGGTAGGCGAACAGGTTGCCGAGGCGGTTCGCCTGCATGACCAGGACAACCGGAACCGTGTCGGAGATCGGGTCGTCGAGCTGTTTCGGGCGGTCGGCATACCGGATCCCGAACGGCGTGTGAAGGATTACCCTCACCAGCTTTCCGGTGGCATGAAGCAGCGCGTGATGATCGCGATGGCATTGGCCGGGCGGCCGGAGGTGTTGATTGCAGACGAGCCCACGACCGCATTGGACGTCACGATCCAGGCGCAGGTGCTCGACCTGCTCAAGCAGCTGCAGCGGGAAACCGGTATGGCGGTTCTGTTGATCACCCACGATCTCGGTGTCGTCGCCGAGATGGCCGACCGTGTCGGGGTGATGTACGCGGGACAGCTGATGGAAGTGAACGAGGTCCGTGCATTCTTTTCACGACCGGCACATCCGTACAGTCGGAAGCTGTTCCGGTCGGTGCCGAAGGCCAACCAGCGCGGCCGTGGCCTGGATGTGATTCCCGGCATAGTGCCCGCGCTCGACCAGGAGTTTCAACATTGTCGGTTTGCCGATCGATGCGCTTTGACGCGCGACGTCTGTCGGTCGGAATTGCCGCCCTGGCGGGGCGAGCCCGGACGCGGATATCGCTGCCACCTGTCGCAGGACGAAGTGCGCGACGCCATGCAGGAAGGCGATGATGCCGGTACCCCGGCGATCGAGAGCGGGGGAGCGTTGCTCGATGTGCGCGACCTGAAGGTGCATTTCCCGATCCACAAGGGCGTCCTGCGACGCGTAGCGGGTTATGTCAAAGCGGTCGACGGTGTCGATCTGGCCATCGCGAGCGGCCAGACTGTGGCATTGGTCGGTGAATCCGGGTGCGGCAAGACAACGGTCGGCAAGGCCATACTGCAGCTGCATCGGCCGACGCAGGGCTCGGTGTTGTTCGATGGCACGAATCTCGCCGAGGTCAAGGGTGCCGCGCTGCGTCGTCTGCGGCGCGAGTTTCAGATCATCTTCCAGGACCCCGCATCGTCGATGAATCCTCGCATGCTGGTGGAGGACATCGTTGCCGAGGGGTTGGTCGCGCAGGGCATAGGGGAGGGGCGCGCCCAGCGACGCGAAATCGTCGAACGCTTGTTGCAGCAGGTGGGGATACAGGCGGATGCGGCTCAGCGCTATCCGCACGAGTTCTCGGGAGGACAACGCCAGCGTATTGCCATTGCCCGGGCGCTGGCATTGCAACCGCGTCTGATCGTCTGCGACGAACCGACCAGTGCGCTGGATGTCTCGGTACAGGCCCAGGTGTTGAATCTGTTGCGCGAACTCCAACGCGAGATGGGTCTTTCCTATCTGTTCATTACCCACAACATTTCTGTCGTGGCCTACCTGGCCCACGAAGTCGCCGTGATGTATCTCGGGCGCATCGTGGAATACGGCCGCGTGGAGGAGGTGTTGAATGTACCGCGACATCCCTACACGGTAGCGCTGCTGAGCGCCGTACCGGTCCCTGATCCGACGCACGAGCGCGAAGTGATTCGTCTGCCGGGTGACATGCCGTCGCCGATCGATCCACCCAGCGGTTGCCATTTCCACCCACGTTGCCCGCATGCAATGCCGGTGTGTCGCGAACGTTATCCGGAGATCACGGAATTACAACCCGGCAGACGGGTGGCGTGCTGGCTGACGGTCTCGGATGATGGCGATCAGGCGTCCGGATCGATGAACACAGTGAGCCGTTCGCCCGGGCGGATATAGCGCCCGACCTGATTCCAACGACGCAGGTCGGCGACCGACACCTGGTAACGTCGAGCGATGGTGTACAGCGAATCCCCCTTGCGCACTCGATAGTGCAGTCGCTGCCTTGAGTTCCCGGTCGGTAGGGTATCGGCGACCGTCACCGAATCTGACAACGGGATCAACAGGTCGCGGCCGGCACGGATACGTGAATCGCGTAGCCCGTTGGAGCGCTTGATCGCTTCCACTGTCACACCGTATTGCCGTGCGATCCGGCCGAGACTTTCGCCCGGTTGAATGTGGTGCCGCGACCAGCGCAGGCGCTTGTCGACCGGTAGCGAAGTCAATGCCGCGGCGAACCGGTCGACCTTGTCGACCGGCAGCAGTAGTTCGTGGGGTCCGCCGGGTGCGGTCGCCCACCGACGGTTCCCCGCGTTCAGCACCAACAGCTCCTCGACGGGGACGCCAGCCAGCTGCGCTGCGACGTTCAGATCGATCTGGCCGGCGGTCTTGGCCGGGGCAAAATAGGGTTGGTCGAGCACCTCGGGAAGATCCAGCCCGTAAGCGGACGGATCGGTGACGACCGCAGCGAGCGCGAGAAGCCTGGGCACATAGCGATCCGTTTCGCGCGGCAGGTCGAGCGACCAGTAATCGGTCGGCCTACCATGTCGGGCCGCGTTGCGTCGCGCCTTGCTCACCTTGCCGGAACCCGCGTTATAGGCTGCCAATGTCAGCAGCCAGTCACCGGAAAACTGCTCGTTCAGCTGCTCAAGATAGAGGATTGCCGCTGCGGTGGAGGCGCGTACCGTACGTCGCTTGTCGAACCACCAGTCACGCTGCAGCCCCAGCATACGTCCGGTTGCAGGCATGAACTGCCAGAGTCCGGCCGCTCCGTCCGGTGAGTGCACATGGGGCCTGAATCCACTCTCGATGGCAGGCAACAGTGCCAACTCGGCGGGGAGACCGGCGGATTCCACCGCATTGAGGATGTGGTACAGGTAGGGTTCGGAACGCGCCATCAGGCCGCGGAAAGCATTCGGGAAGCGCTGCAACAGGCGGATCTCCTGCTGCACGCGCCTGTGCTGGATGTCGTGCAGCTGGAAACCGGCGCGCAGGCGAGGCCAAATCTCGCGGTCGATCTCAGCAACCGGCGGCTCGGTCTCCGGGATCAGGTCATCGACGATTTCCTCGTCGTCCCAGACATCCTGAGCCGGCAGTTCGTCCGCGGTTACGACAGCCTCGGTCGGCGGCTTGGGGGCGTGCCCTGCGCAGGCGCCCAACAGTAGAACGCCGAACAGCATCAGGGCCCACCGACCGGCCCGAGAGCATTGCTGACGCTGAGCGCATTGGTCAGAATCGGTCATGTCGTCCGCCGCGTGCATGGCGGATCAATATACGAAATGCCGAAACCGGCTGCCAGCAGCGATGCCAAGATGTCTCAATTCAGACCCTGTGTGAAGAAAAATAGTGAGTTGGAACAGTCGCTTGTGGAATGGTTTGCCGCGTTGCCAGGGAGTCGGGTGTTGGCTCACGAGCGCGATGCCCTGAGTGCGATGGTCGGAGATCTGTTCGGTTATCAGTTGCTGCAGCTCGGTCACCTGGGGAACGATCTCGATCACCTTTCCGCTTGTCCCATTCGCCGCAAGACGCTGATCGGCCACCGCGACGGCATGGCTGGGAGCGATGTGATCGTCGCGGATGCGCAGTTCCTGCCGGTGGCGGCAGACAGCGTCGATGCGGTGATCCTCGCACATACATTGGATTTTTCGCCCGACCCGCACCTGGTTTTGCGCGAGGCGGAGCGGGTGCTGATTCCCGAAGGTCGGGTGATCGTGATCGGGTTCAACCCGTTCAGCCTGTGGGGCATCTGGCGATTGTTCGGCCGCTGGCGGGGGACAGTCCCGTGGTGCGGGCAGTTCCTGTCGTATCCGCGGTTGAACGACTGGCTGACATTGATGGGTTTTGGTATCGAGCGAATGGAT
Organism: Chromatiaceae bacterium; assembly: GCA_024235395.1. NCBI lineage: Bacteria > Pseudomonadati > Pseudomonadota > Gammaproteobacteria > Chromatiales > Chromatiaceae > Chromatiaceae bacterium. Next base: position 464,116 of record JACKMK010000001.1, on the reverse strand, counting down.
GTCATGGAATTCCGTCCCCCGACACGCAGCGTGCGATTGGACGCAGTCGAGCGTCTGGGACGTCGGGTCTGGCCCATGTTGGCCGGTGTCTACATCGTTCGAGCGGTCAAGCGGGTATCGCGGATCACACCGCTGCCTCAGCGCCGAGCCACTTTGAAGGTGCTGGGTCCGCGTGCAATTGAACCGACGGTGCGGGAGGTGCGCGATGCCTGACCGCGTGCAGCTGTTCACCGATGGGGCGTGCCGCGGCAATCCAGGGCCCGGCGGGTGGGGTGCGGTACTGCGGTTCGGCAGCCGCGAAAAAGAGTTGTTCGGCGGTGATCCCGCGACGACCAACAACCGCATGGAATTGACCGCGGTGATCCGCGGCCTGGAGGCATTGACGCGGCCTTGTGCAGTGGATGTCACGACCGATTCGGTGTACGTAAAGAATGGCATCACGCAGTGGATTCACAATTGGAAACGCAATGGCTGGCGAACCGCGGCGAAAAAGCCGGTCAAGAATGACGACCTGTGGCGTCTGCTGGATGCGGCAGCGTCACGTCACGATGTCAGCTGGCACTGGGTCAAGGGACACGCGGGGCATCCCGAAAACGAGCGAGCGGACGCGCTGGCGAACCTCGGCATCGACCGGCTGCAACACGCTGAGAATTGAACCGGGTTACATTGCGCGGGCAATCCGGTCCGCAAACCATTGAGTCCGAAACCGGAAAGAAGGCACACCCAGATGCGGCAAATCGTTCTCGACACCGAAACCACCGGCCTGGAGCCAGAGCAGGGCCACCGGATCATTGAAATCGGATGTGTGGAGCTGCTCGACCGACGGTTGAGCGGCAACAACTTCCATGTCTATCTGCAGCCTGATCGGAAGATCGATGCCGCGGCGGTTGAGGTGCATGGCATCACCAACGAGTTCCTCGCCGACAAACCGCGGTTCGCGGATGTGGCCGACGACCTGGTGGCGTACCTGCGCGATGCGGAACTGGTGATTCACAACGCCCCGTTCGACGTTGGATTTCTGAATGCCGAACTGGCCCGGTTGGACGGGGTGGGGAAAATCGCGGACCACTGCCAGGTACTCGATACGCTGGTCATGGCACGAAAGAAGCACCCCGGACAACGCAACAGTCTGGATGCGCTGTGCGGTCGCTACCACGTCGACAACAGTCGGCGCGACAAACACGGGGCATTGCTCGACGCCGAGATCCTGGCCGACGTCTATCTCGCGATGACCGGCGGCCAGACGGCACTCTCTCTGGATGCCGATTCCCTTGCAGGCAGTGCATCGGATCCCGGCGCTGCGGGTATTCGCAGGGTACGTCGCGACGGAATCGAGTTGGCGGTCGTCAAGGCGAGTGCGGCGGAACTCGAGGCACACGAGCGGCGCCTTGCCGCGATTGAAAAGGCATCAGGCGGTGCCGCGATCTGGCGGGGGCTTTCCCAAGACTGAGTCGCACGAGGCACCGTGGCCTCGTGTCCCGTTCAGTTCAACTGCGCGACCGACGATTGCGGCAGTGTCAGGCGACCTTCGATTCGCCAGATCTTGTCGGCCGGATAAAGCTTGAGTTTCCAGTGTGCCGCTCCGAGGGGCTGCAGGCGCCCGGCGTAGGTCGTTTCGCCAGACGGTGTGAGCTGTGTCACTTGGTCCTGACGCGGCAGAGTGGGGTGCGTCACGTCCAGTGACAAAGTGGCCGTCCCATTTGGCAGAGGTCGGTCGAACGTGACGTTGACGGCTCCGGTATCTGCGTCGTAACGCAGTTGACCGGCGATCCCCAGCGCCACGGCTTTCGCGGAGCTGTCGGCGACTTTGTGCACCGCCAGGCCTTCCTTGTAGTAGTCGTCGCTTACCAGGCCGTCGTCCGTTTTCAGCGCAAGATTGATGGTGAACAGTGCGGCGATCACCACGCTGAGCGGCAGGCTGATCAGGAACCAGGGCCAGAACTGCTTGTACCAGGGCTCCGTGTCTTCTCGAGGTGGACGTCTCATGGATGATTTACCGTGTTGCCGGGCCGAGGAACCGGGCGTGCTCGTCGATCGAGATGTCCGGGGAGATCTCGGATTCGATGTGGAACATTATCTCGGTACTCGAGGATTTCAACTCGACCGGATCGACCTCGACGCGCAAGGGGAGATCCACGACAGCGCCGCTGTCGACCTCGATCCCGCTGGTCTGGCCGATCACCTGCATGCCTTCCATACCGGATACTGCAAGCCTGTAGCGCTGTGGCTGGTTGTCCATATTGATCAGCTTCAGGTTGTAGACGTTCTGGATAAGGCCCTGGTCGGTTTCCGTGTACAGCACGTTACGGTCGCGGATGATGTCCACTTCGATCGGTATCCGCGTCAGGAGTGCGTACACCAGCGCCGCGCTGACGAACGACAGGATCCCCACATAGACCCAGATGCGGGGGCGGAGAAGCTTGGTCGATTTGCCGGCAAGCGCGTTCTCGGTGGTGTATTTCACAAGGCCGCGGGGGTACCCCATCTTGTCCATGACATCGTCGCAGACGTCGACGCAGGCCGCGCAGCCGATGCATTGGTACTGCAGACCGTCGCGGATATCGATGCCCACCGGGCAGACCTGTACACAGAGTCCGCAATCGATGCAGTCTCCGAGCCCGACCTCGGAGGAAGGCGTACCGCGCTTCCGTGAGCCGCGGGGATTACCGCGTTTCTCGTCGTAAGAAATGATCAGCGTGTCATGATCGAACATCGCGCTCTGAAAGCGCGCATAGGGGCACATATAGATACAGACCTGTTCGCGCATGAAGCCCGCGTTGCCATAGGTCGCGAATCCATAGAAGAAGATCCAGAACGTCTCCCAGGGGCCCAGTGACCAGTTGAAGGCGCTGGTCCATAGTTCCTGGATCGGCGTGAAGTAGCCGACGAACGTAAAACCGGTCCACAGCGAAAACGCCAGCCAGGCGGCATGTTTTGCCGTTTTGATACCGAAGTACCCGGCATCGTGTGGACCCTGGTCACGCTTTTTCTGTACCCGGGCAACCCCTTCGATCTTGCGCTCGATCCACATGTAGATCTCGGTCCACACGGTCTGCGGGCACGCATAGCCACACCACAGGCGACCGGCCAAGGCCGTGAACATGAATAGCGAGATCGCCGCGATGATCAGCAGCATCGACAGGTAGAAGAAGTCCTGCGGCCAGAAGGTCAGGCCGAAGATATAGAACTTGCGTGCCGGCAGATCGAACAGAACTGCCTGGTGTCCATCCCATTTGATCCACGGCAGGCCATAGTAGATGCCCAGCAGGGCGACCATTGCTGCGATACGCAGGGCGGCAAAGATCCCGTGCACTTCGCGCACGTAGATTTTTTGGCGCTTTTTGTAGAGCTCCTGTTCGATCGGAGCCTGGTTGTTGTTCGCTGCTGGCTGGGACATTGTCTGCCGTTCCATTTGTCAGGGATTCGTCTGCCCGCCGGGATGAGGCGGTCTGTTGGTGGGTCTGCGGAAGTAACAGGTCAGTGCGCAACTGATCGAGGTGAGCAGCCAGAAGCTGAAAAAGCCGATGGTGTAGCCACCGATCCGGGTCAGATCCGGAAACCCGCCGATGATGCCCAGGTCCGTCGGATCAAACAGCGTGAAGAAAATGATGGTCGCCGCGCTCGCGGTGAGGAAGGACGGCCACATGACCGAAATGATCTGTTGTACAACCGGCAGCTGATTCTTGTCAGACTGAGTGGCTGGCAGAGTAGACATGTTCGCTTCCTGTAAATAAACCGGCCCTCGATGGGGCCGGCTGGTCGATTCGTGCTCCGGTGTGGCGGGGGGGTGTCCCGTAGCCAGGGAATGGCCGCGACAAAACCGACAATACAATAAATTATGGCCCTGGAACCGGGCGGATGTCGTTGATAATTCGCATTATCCCCGATCTACCGCCCGGGCCAGGGCCCGGTGGGTGTCGCTGCTTACTGCTGCGACAGGCTGATCACATAGGCGGTCAGCAGGTGGACTTTCTCGTCACCCAGCAGGTCTTTGTGCGCCGGCATGACGCCCATGCGGCCATTGGTGATGGTCTGCTTGACGGTGCCGAGGCTTGCGCCGTACAGCCAGGTCTTGTCGGTGAGGTTGGGAGCCCCCAGCATCTGGTTGCCGGTCGCTTCGACACCGTGGCAGCCGATGCACCCGGCGTTCATGAAGGTCTCCTTGCCTGCCTGGGCCTTGGCGGCATCGACGTCGCGGCCCGAGAGTGACAACACGTAGTTGGCGACATTGTCGACTGCTTCGTCACCGAGATGGGCATGCGGTGGCATCACACCGTTGCGGCCGTTCGCGATCGTTGTCTGGATCTGCTCCGGCGCGCCGCCCCACAGCCAGTCGTTGTCGGTCAGGTTCGGGAAGCCACGCGACCCGCCGGCGTCTGAACCGTGGCACTGCATGCAGTAGGTCAGGAACAGGCGTTTGCCCATCTCCCGGGCCTCCTGATATTCCGGTTTGCTGGCCAGATCGGTGACTGCGACCGCTGCGTACTGCTGGAAGATCGGGTCGTACTTCTCGGCAGCCTTGGCCATTTCACCGCCATACTGCGAGCCGTCACCGGCACTCAGCGTGTTGCCCGACGACCAGCCCAGGAAACCCTGGAACTTGCCCAGGCCCGGGTAGAGCGCCAGATAGCCGCCTGCGAACGCCAGCGTGATGTAGAACAACCACAGCCACCAGCGCGGCAGGGGGTTGTTGTATTCCTGCAGATCACCGTCCCAGGTATGACCCGTGACATCGCCCTCTGCCGCTTCGCCCGCGCGGCCGCGCATCGTCCACCAGACCAGCCAGAGACAGCCCAGGATGTTGGCTACCGTCAGGATGATGATCCATCCACTCCAGAAACTGCTCATGACAGGTTCTCCTTCTCAATCGTCGCCCGGTGCTGATCTTCATCGGCAAAAGGCAGGTTTGCGGCCTCGTCGAAAGAGGTCTTGCGACGCTTGCTGTAAGCCCAGATAACGATCCCGATAAACGAGACCAATAGAATGGCGGTCTGCCAGGCGCGGATATCGTTAATGTCCATAACGATCACCACTGCTTGGAAGCCAGGCCGAGACCTTGCAGGAAGGCCACCAGGGCCTGTGCTTCGGTCTTACCTTCGACTTCCTTCTGTGCGTTGGCCATATCCTGCTCGCTGTACAGCTCGCAGGTCGGGCAGGTTGCGCCGATGGCGATGTTGAGAGCCTTCATCTTCGCGGCAGTGTCTTCTCCGGTCAGTGTGGTGTTGCCGAGCCAGGGGTAGGCCGGCATGTTCGACTCAGGTACCACGTCACGGGGATTGTTCAGGTGAACGAAGTGCCAGTCATCGCTGTAGCGTCCACCGACGCGTGCGAGGTCAGGACCGGTACGCTTCGAGCCCCACTGGAAGGGATGGTCGTACACCGACTCGCCGGCCACCGAGTAGTGACCGTAGCGTTCGGTCTCGGCGCGAAACGGACGGATCATCTGTGAATGGCAGTTGTAGCAGCCTTCACGGACGTACACATCGCGTCCTTCCAGGCGTAGCGCGCTGTACTTGCTCACGCCCGGAGCCGGTGCCGTGGTATCCGACAGGAAGAACAGCGGGACAATTTCAACCAGGCCGCCGACACTGATCACCAGGATGACCAATATCGCCAGCAGGCCGACGTTCTTTTCAACGACTTCATGTGACATTGTTGATACTCCTTCGGATCAGTGGGCTGCAGCGGCCGGGATGGCGTCGTCCGCGTCAGCGGCACGTCCTTCCGAGACCGTCTTCCACGTGTTGTAGGCCATCAACAGCATGCCAAACAGGAACATGGCGCCGCCGAGCAGACGTACGTAGTAGAAGGGATAAGTGCGTTCGACCGATTCGATGAACGAGTAGGTCAGGGTGCCGTCGGCATTGACAGCGCGCCACATCAGGCCCTGCATGACACCGGCGATCCACATCGCGGCGATGTACAGCACCACACCGATGGTCGCAATCCAGAAGTGCAACTCGACCAGTTTCATGCTGGCCATGTTCACCTTACCGAACAGGCGCGGAATCAGATAGTACAAGGAGCCGATCGAAACCATCGCGACCCAGCCCAGTGCGCCGGAATGCACATGCCCGACGGTCCAGTCCGTGTAGTGCGACAGCGCGTTGACGGTCTTGATCGACATCATCGGCCCTTCGAAGGTCGACATGCCGTAGAACGACAGCGAGACGATCAGGAACTTCAGGACAGGGTCGGTGCGCAGCTTATGCCAGGCGCCGGACAGAGTCATGATGCCGTTGATCATGCCGCCCCAGGAAGGTGCGAGCAGGATCAGCGAGAAGATCATGCCTACCGACTGCGCCCAGTCGGGCAGCGCGGTGTAGTGCAGATGGTGCGGGCCCGCCCACATGTAGGTGGAGATCAACGCCCAGAAGTGCACGACCGAAAGACGATAGGAGTAGACCGGACGCCCCGCCTGTTTCGGCACGAAGTAGTACATCATTCCAAGGAATGCAGTGGTCAGGAAGAAGCCGACCGCATTGTGGCCGTACCACCACTGAACCATCGCATCGATCGCGCCCGGGTAGAAGCTGTAGCCTTTGGTCAGCGTGACCGGGATAAAGGCGCTGTTGACGATGTGCAGCACCGCAATCGTCAGGATGAATGCGCCGAAGAACCAGTTGGCGACGTAGATGTGCTTGACCTTGCGCTTCATGATGGTGCCGAAGAACACGATGGCGTACACCACCCAGACGACAGCGATCAGCAGGTCGATCGGCCACTCGAGTTCGGCATATTCCTTACCGGAGGTAATACCAAGCGGCAGGCTGATCGCGGCCAGCAGGATGACGACTGTCCAGCCCCAGAAGGTGAAGGCGGCGAGCGGTCCACCGAACAGGCGGGCCTGGTTGGTGCGCTGCACAACATAGTATGAGGTGGCAAACAGCGCCGACCCACCGAATGCAAAGATCACCGCATTTGTATGCAGTGGGCGAAGCCGGCCGTAGCTGAGGAACGAAACGCCGTCCCAAAGAAAGAAATCTGGAAAGGCCAGCTGTGCCGCAACGATGACGCCGACGAGCATCCCCACGATGCCCCAGACGACCGTCATAATCGCAAACTGGCGCACGACCTTGTAATTATATGTGGTCTGTGACTCCATTACGCGTCTCCCAAAGGATAGTGATAAAACCAGCAGCAGCCGTTTCGAGCCCGGGCGGGCGCAAACCAACTTGGCTGTGCAAGACTAAGGTGAATATCAAGCCTTGCTTTGATCTGGATCAAATTGAGCGTTTGCTAATAATCCGCAAGGATTTTCGTCGTTGCCGGCTTGAGGTAGATCAAGTCGAGGGATGGGCGCGGTGTGCCTCCAGGTGTACCTGGTGCGTCACCATCGCGCGCAGCCGCTCGATATCGAGGATCTGCACATGCTTGCGTTCCACCTTCAGGATCTCGTCCTCCTGAAAGCGTGTGAACAGTCGGCTGACCGTCTCGAGTGCCAACCCCAGGTAGCTGCCGATCTCCTGGCGTGACATGCTCAAAAAGAAGTCGGTCGCCGAAAAGCCGCGCCGCCGGAAGCGTTCCGAAAGGCTCAGGAGAAACGACGCCACGCACTCCTCGGCGGTACAGCGGCCGAGCAGTGCCATCATCTCGGCCTCGTGGCTGATCTCTTTGCTGAGCAGGCGGAACATCTGGTGCTGCAGGCTTGGGATGTTCGACGACAGGTCTTCGAGCCGTTCGAAGGGCAGTTCGCAGATCGCGGTCGTCTCCAATGCACGCGCGCTGCAGCCGTGCGAGCCGTCCTGGATCGCATCCAGACCGAGGACTTCGCCCGGAAGATGGAAGCCGACCACCTGCTCGTCGCCGTCGTTGGTCTGGGTGAAGGTCTTGACCGCTCCGGTCTTTACGACATAAAGGCTGCGGAAGGGTTCGCCGGCGCGGAAAAGGTTGTCGCCGCGCTGAAGTGGTCGATTGCGCTTGACGATGGCATCGAGTCGGTCGACGTCCTCGGGGCGGAGACCCATCGGCAGACAGAGTGTGGAAAGGCTGCAGTCGCGGCAGGCGACTTTGATCTTGTCGAGGGAGATGACGTTCTTCTCGGTCACGTTGGGTCTCTCAGTCGATCGTTGTTTCAGCACATCGATGCCTAATAACCGAATTGTGCGGGGTTTTTTGACCCTGATCAATAACCTCCGTTGGGTGCAAAAAAAACCCGTCCTGGAAATGGACGGGTTTTTTTGTCGCAACGCGGATTACTGGTTTGCAGCAGGCGCTTCGGGTGCCTGCGGCGCCACAGGTGCGCCCCAGCCGCCACCAGGACCGCCCCAACCCGGGCCACCCCAGCCGGGACCGCCGTAGCCGTAGCCAGGACCATAGCCGCCCCAGCCCGGTGCGCTGTAGTTGTAACCGCGGCCCCAGCCGTCGCCGGCGCCGTAGCCGTTGCCGTAGCCACGCATATTGGTGTTGCCACGGCCGCTCATGTTCATGCTGAAGTCGCCGCCACCGGAACCCGATGCATCACCCCAGCCGTCGCCCCAACCGGAGGTATTGCCGTAGCCGGTGCCCCGGTTGTAGTTGTTGTCCCAGTTGTTGCCGCCCCAAGGACCGCCGCCCCACCAGGCGCTGGCCGAGGACATGGTGAGTGCAGCTGCGCCCGCGACAACCGCAGCGCCGAATGCTTTTGCGAAATTCCGCATGTTGGATGACTCCTTATGTGCATTTTGCTGTGAGTGGAGGTGTGCTTCCCTGCATCGACAGTACCCGTCATTACGATGAGAGCAGTCGGCACGAGCTCGGGGGTCCTTCGTTCCGAGCATCCCACACTATAGACCAACCGGTTGTTGACCACTAGCGGCGGAAACGAAAAAAAGACTACCGGTAACGGTTTGGAATATAAGACAATAATAATGCGTATTGTGTGGTGATCGGCATGCGTTTTTTTATTCGCCGATTGAGCCGTGATTGGCCATCTGGTACCGTTTAATCCCGTCCGTTTCAACCTCCTTTCGAGCCCATCGGCGCATGGCTAAATGCATTTTTATTACGGGCGGCGTCGTGTCGTCGCTTGGCAAAGGTATTGCCTCGGCCTCCCTGGGGGCCTTGCTTGAGGCGCGTGGCCTGAAGGTCACGATGATCAAGCTCGACCCTTACATCAACGTAGACCCCGGTACGATGAGTCCTTTCCAACACGGCGAGGTCTTCGTTACCGATGATGGCGCGGAGACCGACCTCGATCTGGGCCATTACGAGCGGTTTATCCGCACGACAATGGGTCGCAACAACAATTTCACCACCGGCCAGATCTACGAGAATGTCATCCGCAAAGAGCGGCGTGGCGATTATCTGGGCGGGACGGTGCAGGTCATTCCGCACATTACCAACGAGATCAAGGAAAGCGTCCGTCTCGGGGCGGATGACGCCGATGTCGCGCTCGTGGAGATCGGTGGAACGGTCGGCGATATCGAGTCGCTGCCGTTTCTCGAGGCGATCCGCCAGATGGGTGTGGAGATGGGGCGGGAAAACGCCCTGTTCATGCACCTCACCCTGGTGCCGTACATCCCCGCGTCGGGCGAGATCAAGACCAAGCCGACCCAGCACTCGGTCAAGGAACTGCGCTCGATCGGTATCCAGCCGGACGTGTTGTTGTGTCGTGCGGACCGTCCGCTTCCGGACGGTGAGCGGCGCAAGATCGCGTTGTTCACCAACGTGCCGGAGCGTGCGGTGATTTCCGCGATCGATGCCGACAGCATCTACCGGATCCCGCTGATGCTGCATGAACAGGACCTCGACCAGATCGTTGTCGACCAGCTGCGGCTGGACGTGCCGCCGGCGGACCTGAGTGAATGGCAGGCAGTGGTCGATGGGCTCGACAAGGTCGATGGCGAAGTCGATATCGCGATGGTCGGCAAATACGTCGATCTGACCGAATCCTACAAATCGCTGAATGAAGCCCTGGTACACGCCGGCATCAAGTCAGCGCGGCAGGTCAACATCCATTACATCGACTCCGAGGTGTTGCACAAGGACGGCACCGGGAGTCTCGAGGGCATGGACGCAATCCTCGTCCCCGGTGGCTTCGGTGAACGGGGCGTCGAAGGCAAGATTGCCGCGGCGCGTTTTGCGCGAGAGAACCGCGTGCCGTATCTGGGCATCTGCCTCGGTATGCAGGTCGCGGTGATCGAATTCGCGCGCAACGTCGCAAAACTCGAAGGCGCACACAGCACGGAGTTCAATCCCGGCACACCTTATCCGGTGATCGCGTTGATCACCGAATGGTTGAACGCCGACGGTTCCATCGAACAGCGCGGGGCAGACGTCGATCTGGGTGGGACCATGCGATTGGGAGGGCAGCAGTGCCGCTTGGCCAAAGGGACGATCGCTCGCCGCCTGTACGGTCAGGATGTGATCAGTGAACGACATCGGCACCGCTACGAATTCAACAATGGTTTCCGGCAGGACCTCGAAGACGCTGGTATGAAGGTCGCAGGGACGTCGATCGATGGACGCCTTGTCGAGATGATCGAAATTCCGTCGCATCCGTGGTTCGTGGCGTGTCAGTTCCACCCAGAGTTCACCTCGACGCCGCGTTATGGTCACCCGCTGTTTCAGGGCTTCATCGAGGCGGCCGTGCAACATCACAACGAGCAGGTGCAAGAGGCGGTGTCCGCGTGAACCTCTGTGGTTTCGAAGTCGGTCTCGATCACCCGTTCTTTCTGATCGCAGGGACCTGCGTAATCGAAGGCGAGGGTTCGGCGCTGGAGGTGGCGAGCACATTGAAGGACATGACCGCCGCACTCGGCATTCCGTTCATCTACAAATCGTCGTTCGACAAGGCCAATCGTTCGTCGCATGCGAGTCCGCGCGGTCCCGGCCTGGAGGAGGGATTGCGCATTCTCGAGCGGGTGAAGACCGAGTTGGGTGTGCCGGTACTCACCGATGTCCACGAAGACACGCCGCTTGACGAGGTCGCGGCCGTCGTCGACGTGCTGCAGACACCGGCATTTCTGTGTCGGCAGACGAATTTCATTCAGAGCGTCGCGCGTGCCGGGCGACCTGTGAACATCAAGAAGGGGCAGTTTCTCGCGCCCTGGGATATGAACAACGTCGTCGACAAGGCGCGCGCCACCGGTAACTCGCAGATCATGGTGTGCGAACGCGGCGTTTCATTCGGTTACAACACCCTGGTGTCAGACATGCGCGGGCTCGCAGTGATGCGCTCGACCGGATGTCCGGTGGTGTTCGATGCAACACACTCGGTACAGCAGCCTGGCGGCCTGGGAAGCAAGTCGGGCGGACAGCGTGAACATGTGCCGGTGCTAGCGCGCGCGGCTGTCGCGGTGGGCATATCGGGTCTGTTCATGGAGACCCATCCCGATCCGGAGCACGCGCTCTCCGATGGCCCCAATTCCTGGCCGCTCGACAAGATGCAGCCGTTGCTGGAGACCCTGGTAGCAATCGACGGGGTGGTCAAACGGCGTGGCTTCATCGAACAGGAACTTTGACGTGTTCGGTCGTCTTCCGGCCGCATCCGCGTTACATCACCGATTGGCGGTCGCATCCTTGTCTGCGTTGCCGACTACCGATCGCGGCTCATTCATCTGAACCCTGAAGTTTTAGGAGTACCCATGTCCGAGATCATCGACGTCCGCGCCCGCGAAATCCTCGATTCACGGGGCAATCCCACCGTCGAGGCCGATGTGTTGACTGCCGACGGTGCGATTGGCCGCGCGGTGGCACCGTCCGGCGCATCGACCGGCTCGCGGGAGGCGCTCGAGCTGCGCGATGGTGACAAGAGCCGCTATCTCGGCAAGGGCGTGTTGACCGCGGTGGCGAACGTCAACGGTGAGATCCGCGACGCACTGTTGGACCAGGAAGTGACCGGGCAGGAGGCCATCGATCGACGCTTGATCGATCTCGATGGTACAGAGAACAAGTCCCGCCTCGGCGCCAACGCGCTCCTGGCCGCTTCGCTGGCTGCCGCGCATGCGGCGGCACAAGAGAAGGCGATGCCACTGTATCAGTCGCTGGGCAACGGTCGATTCCGCATGCCGGTACCGATGATGAACATCATCAATGGCGGCGAGCACGCAGATAACAGCGTCGACCTGCAGGAGTTCATGATCCTGCCGGTCGCCGCTGGTTCCATCCGCGAGGCCGTGCGGTACGGGGCAGAGGTGTTTCACGCGCTCAAATCGGTGCTGGGCAAACGTTCGCTCGCGACCACGGTGGGGGACGAGGGTGGCTTTGCGCCGAATCTTCGTTCCAACGAGGAGGCGATCGAGGTGATCCTCGAAGCGATCGGCAAGGCCGGTTTCAAGGCCGGCCAGGACATCTACCTGGGCCTGGACGCGGCGAGCTCGGAGTTCTACAAGGACGGCAAATACGTGCTTGCATCGGAAGGCAAGTCGTTCGACTCTGCCGGATTCGTCGAGTTTCTCGCCGGCTGGGTGGGCCAGTACCCGATCATCTCGATCGAGGACGGCATGGACGAGGGCGACTGGGATGGTTGGAAGCTGCTGACCGAGCGTCTGGGCAAGCAGATCCAGCTGGTTGGCGACGACCTGTTCGTAACCAATACCCGGATCCTCAAGGAAGGCATCGACAAGGGCATCGCCAACTCGATCCTGATCAAGTTCAACCAGATCGGCACCCTGACCGAAACGTTGCAGGCGATCCGCATGGCGCAGGACGCCGGTTACAGCGCGGTGATCTCGCACCGGTCCGGAGAGACCGAAGACACCACGATCGCCGATCTGGCCGTGGCGACTGCCACCGGCCAGATAAAGACCGGCTCCTTGTCGCGTTCCGATCGCGTCGCCAAGTACAACCAGTTGATGCGGATCGAAGACCAGCTGGGCGACGACGCCGTGTATGCAGGCAAGAGTGCCTTTCCCTGTTTCTGATTGGAATGTCGGACGGCGGTGAGCTGGAAACTGCAGCTGATATTCGGCTTCCTGCTGCTGGTGCTGATTGGGTTGCAGTATCGCCTGTGGGTCGGTGACGGCAGTCTTGCCGAGGTGCACAGCCTGAAGCGGCAACTCACGCTGCAGCGCGCCGAACTCGATGACCTGCATGAGCGCAACGCGACACTGCAGGCCGAGGTGGACGACCTCAAACACGGACTGGCAGCGATCGAGGCGAGGGCGCGCAGCGAGCTGGGCCTGATCCGCGAAGGCGAGACCTATTTCCAGCTGCTGCCGCCCACGGAAAGCGGTCGTGACTGAACCCTCATTCTGGGTCGTGGTGCCGGCCGCTGGCGTGGGTAGGCGCATGGGTGGTGCCGTTCCCAAGCAGTATCTCGACCTTGTCGGCCGACCCGTGATCGACCATGCAATCGAGCGCACGCTGATGCACCCGTCGGTCGACGGGCTTTACCTCGCCCTGAGCGACGAAGACCGGTGGTGGGAGCACACGGAGTTTGCCGGCCATCCCGATCTGGTCCGCGTGACGGGTGGCGCCGAGCGATGTCATTCGGTGTTGAATGCATTGCATGCGCTCCAGCGTCGCGCACGCCCGTCGGACTGGGTGCTGGTCCACGACGCCGCGAGGCCTTGTGTCCGGCGATCCGATATTGATCACCTGATCGATATGCTGCGTAACCACGACGTGGGCGGAATCCTCGGTTTGCCGGTGCACGACACCATGAAGCGCACCGATGCCGCGGATCGAATCGTCGAGACGGTCGTCCGCGACCATCTCTGGCGCGCCTTCACGCCACAGATGTTCCGCTTCGGGGTGTTGTTGGAGGCAATGGAAGCGGCACTCGACGCCGGCCAGCTGGTGACCGACGAGGCCAGCGCGGTCGAGTGGTCGGGGCGGACCCCGGTCATGGTCGAAGGCCACGCCGACAATCTGAAGATAACCCGCCCCGAGGACCTGCCGCTGGCGGCCTTTTTCCTGCAGCGCCAGGCAGAATCCGGCGAGCACGTGATCGCTTGACCCGGCCTTTGCGCCCGGACGCCGTCCACACGGATAGGCGATGCGGTGCTTACAGGCCGAGAACCTCGCGCGCGTTGCGCGTGGTCTGTTCAGCGACCACCGGGGCGGGCAGGTCACGCAACCTGGCGAGGGTTTCAAGTACCTCCGGAAGGTACGCCGGGCTATTGCGTTCGTAACGGTGCGATGCCACCGTCATGTCGGGCGCGTCGGTTTCCAATACGATAGCCTGCAGCGGCAGCTGCGCGGCGATACGTCGCAGCCTTGTCGAGCGTTCGAATGTCAGCATGCCGCCGAACCCGAGTCGAAAACCCATCTCCAGATAGCGTTCGGCCTGTTGAATGCTGCCGTTGAACGCGTGGCAGAAGCCGCCGTTCAGGCGAAAGCGCTTGAGCGTGTTGAGCATCGCATCGTGCGCCTTTCGAACGTGCAGGACGACCGGAAGGTGACTTGCCTCGGCGACTGCCAGCTGATCTTCGAGCAGCCGCTGCTGTACCTGTCGGTCGAGCCCGGGAACGTACCAGTCCAGGCCTATCTCGCCGATCGCGAGGGGCGGCTGGCTTGCGACGGCGTCTGCCAGCGCGTCGACGTCTTCGGGACGATGGCGATTGAGGTAGACCGGATGCATGCCCAATGCTGCATGCAGATGTGCGTCCGCCGCGCACAGCGCGACCAATCCCGGCCAGGTCGAGCGCATGACGGCCGGCACCAGCAGGTCCCGGACGCCCACGCTGCGCGCCGCCTGCAATACCTGCACCCGGTCATCGTCGAACTCTTCGACGTCGATATGACAATGCGTGTCGAACAACTGCATGTCTGAAGTTTAGCCTGACGCCGGTGTTAGAATCGCCGCCTGCTTGAGAGGTTGGGATGGCAATAATGCGGATAGGTCACGGATTCGATGCACATCGTTTCGGCGACGGAGACCAGGTAACGATCGGTGGTGTCCGGATCGCACACACGCGCGGCCTGGAGGCGCACTCTGACGGCGACGTGCTGGTCCACGCGGTGTGCGACGCATTGTTGGGCGCTGCCGCACTCGGCGACATCGGGCGGCATTTTCCCGATACCGACGATGCCTACCGCGATATCGACAGTCGCATCCTGCTTCGTCGGGTACGCGACGCACTGGCCGGGCAGGGTCTGCGGGTTTCCAATCTCGACTGCACCGTGGTTGCTCAGGCACCACGCATGGCGCCGCATATCGATACGATGCGCGCCAATCTTGCACAGGACATGGGGGTCTCGGTCGACCGCGTCAACGTCAAGGCGACGACCACGGAGCGGATGGGGTACACCGGTCGCGGCGAGGGTATCGCGGCCCACGCGGTCGTCCTGCTGACCGACCTTTGATGCCCATCCCGGAATTGCCTGAAGAACCGACGCTCGGTCTACCTCGTGCGTTCGGCGGACCAGTGCTCGACGGCGTCCTCCGACAGGTGCCCGAGGATTTTGTGGTCGTCGAGGAACTTGGGTACGAGGCATCCGGGCACGGCGAGCATGTGATGTTGAGGGTGCGCAAGCGCGGTCGCAATACGGCCGAGGTCGCGCGCCTGCTCGCGCGGCATGCCGGCGTCGCCCAGGTCGCTGTCGGTTTCGCGGGCCTGAAAGATCGCAATGCCGACACCACGCAGCATTTCAGCGTGCAACTGGCGGGTCGCGAAGCACCCGATTGGTCGCTGCTGGAGGACGATTCGCTGCAGGTCCTGTCGGCCGTACCCCATCACCGCAAGGTGCGGCGTGGCAGCCTGCGCGGCAACCGCTTCGAGATTCGCGTCACGGCGGTACGCGGTGACACGGCACAAGCTGAAGACATCTTGCAGCGAATCGCCCGCGAAGGTGTCCCCAACTATTTCGGCAACCAGCGATTCGGGCATCGCGGAGGAAATCTTCAGCGCTTCTCCGACATGATCGGACGCCGCGGCCGCAGACCGGGCCGCGAACAGCGCAGTCTGCTGTTGTCCGCCGCCAGATCGCATCTGTTCAATCAGGTTCTGGCGGCGCGGCTTGCCGACGGCAGCTGGCAATGCGCCGTCGAGGGCGACGTGCTCCAGCTGGAGGGTTCGCAACGCCAGTTCATGCATGATCCGGCCGATCCGAGCATTGCCACTCGCCTGGCCGATCTCGATATCCATCCGAGCGGTCCACTGTGCGGACGATCGGGAAGGGCCTTGCAGCCCGTGCAGCTGGCCGCCCAGCGGGAACATGATGTACTGGGGCCCTGGGCGGACTGGATCGATGCCTTGGCCCGTATGGGCGTCGATGCCGATCGGCGTGCCCTGCGCCTGGTGGTCTCGGAACTGACGTGGACGTGGCAGGAAGATGCGTTGGTGTTGACGTTCGGGCTGCCTGCCGGCGGTTATGCCACCACGGTGTTACGCGAACTTCTCCGCTCGGCCGGATAACACCACTCAGCCTGCTTGTCGTCGTTTGCCGGACAACAGGACGTACACCGCGCCGGTTCCACCGTCCCAGCGTGGCGCTGTGACGAAAGCCAACACCTCGTCGCGTTGGCGCAACCACTGATTGGTCTTCTGTTTGAGGACCGGCTGTTGGCCGTCCGAACCGCGTCCCTTGCCGTGGATGATCCGAACGCAACGCCGGCCTGCGGCAAGACTCTGTACCAGGAAGCGGTCGAGCGCCTGGCTCGCTTCGCGCACCCGCAGGCCGTGCAGGTCGAGCGTCGCGCGGGCCTCGATCACACCGCGCTGCAGGTCGTGGAATACCCGGTTCTGGATGCCGGGCCTGCGGAACTCGAGAAAATCACCGGTCTCGATCGCGAGGTCGGCAAATTCTTCGGTCGCCTCGTCACCGACCGGCAGGTTCAAGGGCTCCGGGCGTCGGCGCCGGCGGTAGGGGGCAGCGCGCTTTTCTTTCATCGGGGCGACGTCGGCCATCGCGGCGCGGAACGCTGCCTCGTCGTCGGTATCGTCGCGCTTGTCGTCCGCGTCTCCCATGCACGGGATTGAAGCGGCTCGGCGGACTGAGATCAAGATGAGGCAGTGTGGGGTTTGCAGTATCATTCCGGCTCTTGAGATCGCGCCGGACTGACGGCCGGTCGTATTCCGGGAAGGCATGCGAATTCTCCTCAGCAACGACGACGGTTACCAGGCCCCGGGCCTGCGCGCTTTGCACGTGGCGTTGTCCGGTATTGCAGAAACCGTGGTTGTCGCACCCGATCGCGATCGCAGTGGTGCGAGCAATTCGTTGACCCTCGAGCAGCCGATCAGGGCGAGTGAGGCGGAGAACGGCTTCATACGCGTCGAGGGGACGCCCACCGACTGCGTCCATCTCGCGATCACCGGGCTGCTCACCGAAGAACCCGATATGGTGGTTTCAGGTATCAACGCCGGCGCCAACATGGGCGACGATGTCATCTATTCGGGTACCGTCGCGGCGGCGACCGAGGGGCGTTTCCTCGGCTATCCGGCGATCGCGATTTCGATCGCGTCGCACACTCCGCGGCACTTCGACACCGCGGCGCGGATCGCTGTCGAAATGGTCCAGCGGCTGTGCGCCCACCCGTTGGCGTCCGACTCGATCCTGAACGTCAATGTCCCCGATCTGCCGTATGAATCGCTGAGCGGTGTCGTTGCCACGCGACTCGGGCACCGACACAAGGCCGAACCCGTGGTCAAGGCCGAAGATCCACGTGGCCGACCGATTTATTGGGTCGGACCGGCTGGCGCCGAGCAGGATGCGGGTCCAGGGACCGATTTCCACGCCGTGCGCAACGGCCAGGTATCGGTCACGCCCCTGCAGGTCGATCTCACTCGCCATCAGGCATTGTCGGGGCTTGGTGCATGGCTGGAGCGACCGCTGTGACGGCGCCCCATCTGGGTATCGGCATGACCTCGCAGCGCACTCGTGAGCGTCTGATTCAACGGCTGCGCGAAGAGGGAATCCGCGATCCGCGGGTTCTCGAGCGCATACGCAACACGCCGCGCCACCTATTCGTAGACGAAGCGCTGGCGAGCCGCGCGTACGAAGACACGGCCCTTCCGATCGGCAGTGGCCAGACATTGTCGCAACCTTACATCGTTGCGCGGATGACCGAGGCCTTGCTGCAGGGTGGGGCCTTGGAAAATGTGCTCGAAGTGGGCACCGGGTCGGGTTATCAGACGGCGGTGCTGGCGCCGCTGGTGCGCCGGGTATACACAGTCGAGCGTGTCAAGACATTGCTCGACAGCGCGCGGCGACGGTTCCAGCGTCTGGATATGCGCAACATCGTCACCAAGCACACCGACGGCGGTCTTGGGCTTCCCGAGTATGCACCGTTCGACGGCATCATCGTGACCGCGGCGCCCGAGGGGATTCCACGTGCCCTGGTTGAACAGTTGCGTCCCGGCGGATGCATGGTGCTGCCGGTTGGCAGGCGCGAGGAGCAGGCCCTGGTGCGGGTCACCCGCACGGCTGACGGCTACGAGCATGAGATGCTCGAGCGGGTCAGTTTCGTACCCTTGCTCGACGGGGTCTGCTGAGTGAAGATTTTTTCGCCACTGTATGCGCGCGCGATGCGTTGGGCCCGTCACCCGCGCGCGCCGTGGTATCTCGGCGGCCTGAGTTTCGCGGAGTCGTCGTTCTTCCCGATCCCTCCGGACGTCATGCTCGCGCCAATGAGCATGGCGCAACCGCGACGGGCAATCGGGTTCGCGGCGTTGACCACGCTCACCTCGGTGCTGGGCGGCATGTTCGGTTATCTGATCGGCATGTTCGCGTTCGAACTTGTCGAGGCATGGATCCAGGGTGGCAGATACGCCGAGCCCTTCGCGCTGTCCCGGCAGTGGTTCGAAGAATGGGGCGTCTTGGCGATATTCGCTGCCGGTTTTTCCCCGATCCCATACAAGATATTCACGATCACCGCCGGCCTGCTCAGTATGTCGTTTCTGCCGTTCGTGATGGCTTCGTTCGTCGGTCGAGGGTTGCGGTTCTTCCTGGTCGCGCTGTTGATGGCCTGGGGCGGCACACGCATGGAGGAACGACTGCATCGCTGGATAGATTGGCTGGGTTGGTTGACGGTGGCCCTGCTGGTCATCATAGTCCTGCTGTACAGGTTCTGATCGAGCGCAGGATAGAAGCGGGGATCTTGAGGCAGGAGTTCAATCCGAACCGGCTGGACAGTGCGTCGACGCGGGTGTCTGTGCGCCCGCTGCGGCTGTGTTGTGCGGCACTGTCGCTGTTGTTGCTTGCGGCATGCACGGCCAGCTGGCGTGCGCCGGTGGAGTCGCGTGGTCAACGTACAGTGGCGCGGCCGGCACCGCCCTCGCGTCCGTCCATCAGCGGCGATAGTTATCGCGTGCAGCGAGGCGATACCTTGTACGGCATCGCTTGGCAGAGTGGGATCGACTATCGGGCGATCGCCGCGTGGAACGGCATTCGTGCGCCGTACCGGATCTACGCCGGACAGTCGCTGCGCTTGCGTCCACCACCACCCGTGCGAACACCACCTGCTCCGCCTGCTCCGCGGCCGAGTACTCAGGCACGCGCGCCGCGCGTGTCGCCTCCGGGACCTTCACCCTCTTCACCCTCACCCTCGTCGACGGTGCGCGCGCTGCAATGGCACTGGCCGGTACAAGGCCGCGTCGTATCCACGTTTCGCAAAGACGATCCGCTGCGCAAGGGCGTAAAAATTGCCGGCAAGGCCGGCGATCCGATTCGTGCCGCCGAGAATGGCAAGGTCGTTTACAGCGGGAGTGGACTGATCGGCTACGGGCGGCTTATCATCGTCAAACATAACGACAATTTCCTGAGTGCCTATGGGCACAACAGGAAGATTCTGGTCGCAGAAGGTGACCAGGTTACCAAAGGACAGAAGATTGCAGAGATGGGTACCGCGAACAACGGCGATGCCTTGCTGCATTTCGAGATCAGGCGTGACGGTAAGCCGGTGGATCCGGTAAGTCTGCTGCCGCGGCGCTGAACGCCAGTCGGTCCGACCGTCCGTCGATTTTTGGCTGAATAGGGTGGAGGGGGCATGCCGGCGAAACGCGACGACGTTGAACTCGATGCTGACGAGGACATCGACGGGGACGACGTAGATGTGGGAATCGACACCAACGATCCTAAGGATCTGGAAATCGTCGACGCGGTCGAAGAAGAATCAGAGAGCAGCGATGAAGGGGAGAGCCGCTATGCGGCCGGAGAGATCCCGGATAGCCAGCTCGATGCGACCCGCCTCTATCTGAACGAAATCGGCTTCTCCAAACTGCTGACGGCAGAAGAGGAAGTGTATTACGCGCGGCTGGCCCAGAAGGGTGACGTCGCCGCCAGGCGACGCATGATCGAGTGCAACCTGCGCCTGGTCGTGAAGATCGCACGCCGCTACATGAACCGCGGTCTGGCTTTGCTCGACCTGATCGAAGAGGGCAACCTCGGTCTGATCCGCGCGGTCGAGAAATTTGACCCGGAACGGGGTTTCCGCTTCTCGACCTACGCCACTTGGTGGATTCGCCAGACGATCGAGCGCGCGATCATGAACCAGACGCGCACCATTCGACTGCCGATCCACGTGGTCAAGGAAATCAACGTCTATCTGCGCGCGGCGAGACAACTCACGCAAACCCTCGACCACGAGCCGACGGCGGAAGAGATCGCTGATCTGCTCGATCGACCGATCGACGAAGTCAAGCGCATGCTCGGACTCAACGAACGTGTGACCTCGGTCGACACGCCATATGGCAAGGAAGCGGACAAACCCCTGCTCGACACGATCGCCGACGAAAATGCGACCGATCCCACCGAGCATATCCAGGCTGACGACATCTCGGGCCATCTCGATGAATGGTTGTCGAAACTGAACGACAAGCAGCGAGAGGTAGTGGAACGCCGCTTTGGCCTGCACGGATACGAAAACTCGACGCTCGAACAGGTGGCAAATGAATTGGGCGTGACCCGTGAGCGGGTCAGGCAGATCCAGATGGACGCGTTGAAGCGCCTGCGCGGTATCCTCGAACAGGAAGGTTTTTCGATCGACACCATCTTCAAGTGAGCGGCGCGGACCGGGACCGTGGCGCGCCGCTAATGGCTCAACGGACACGTGGATTCTGGGCAATCCGTTCGGGTATGCTGACTTCCGCAATTCGTGGAGGCAGTCGGCATGGGCGATCCGAGCAAGAAAGAACGCGAGATCCTGGTGGTGATGCGCAAGGTACTGGCGCAGATCATCAAGGACACCACTCCGCCCAGTCGGGCGATGAAGCATCCGCTATCCGAACAGACCATCGAGGACGTGCGCCACTGCCTGGGGCTGATCTCCCTGCGTGAACGCGAACTGGCGGATGCCGCCGGGGTTGCTCAGGAGCGGCCGTATTTCACTGACGAGAAACCGACCGCCGAAGTGGTGCCGATCGGCAAGATCGGCCGCCCGCCGCAGAAGTCCGACGACTGATCGGACAGGCGAGGACGGCCGGCGCCGCGTCATTCCTCCAGGCGCTGCACTTCGATCTTGGTCTTGTCTCTGATGGCTGCAACCAGCTTCGCGACCTGCTCCTGACGAATCTGCTGCTCGATCTCGCTGCGCACTGACTCAAGGCTCGGAGGTGGGACCTCGCGGCTCTGTTCGCGCAGGATTACATGCCATCCGAACTGGGTCTTGACCGGCGTCTTGCTGTACTGCCCGTCGGCAAGCTCCTGCGTGGCATGTGAGAACGCGCTCACCATTTCGTCGCCGGCGAACCATCCCAGATCGCCACCGACCGATTTGCTCGGTCCGGTCGAACGTTCACTGGCGAGTTCGGCAAAATCCTTTCCGGCGTCCAGTGCGGCAATGACGTCGCGCGCATCGGCCTCGTTTTCCAGCAGGATGTGGCGTGCCTTGTACTCGACGCCGGGCGCCGCGTACTCGGCGTCGTAGATCGACTTTACCTGTGCCTCGTCGATCGGCGACTTCTCCAGTGCGGAGCGCACATACGTCTGCGCGATCAGTCGCGCGCGCGCGACCTCCAGAGCGGCCTCCACCTCGGGTTCTTTGGCGAGCGCCTGGCCTTCGGGCGAGTTGGCCACCATGAAGTTGTTCACCAACTCGTTGAGGAGGCGCAGTTGTTCCTCGGGGTCCTGCGGGTCCCGCCCGGTCTGACTGGCGAACAGCGCAAAATGCAGGTTGTTCAGCATGAAGTCGTCGATCTTCACCAGCGGCTGCGGCGGTTCGACGGATTCGGCACCGGCCGCGCCGGCCATGACGATCGCGAGTGCGAGGCCGGCGGCGCGCAACGGAGCGAAAGCACTACGTGGAATGTAAGGCGAATGCCGCTTGATCGACGGCGTGTCGTACTGCATTTGAGGGTCCTCCGGCTGCGCTCGCAGCCTTATCGCGGAAATACCTGTTTGAATGGTTTGACCGTCACGCCGGCATATACGCCGGCGGCCACGTACGGGTCGGCGTCGGCCCAGGCTTTGGCTTCTTCCAGGCTGGGGAACTCAGCGACAACCAGGCTGCCGGTAAAACCGGCGTCGCCCGGGTCGCTGGCATCGATTGCGGGATTGGGCCCGGCGAGCACCAGTCTGCCTTGGCGCTGCAGTTCCTCGAGGCGTTCGATGTGCGCGGGACGCGCACCTTTGCGCAGCAGCAGGCTGTTGGAGACATCGGTGCTGACGATTGCATAGAGCATCGGTTCAGTCCTCGTTCGTCGGGGTATCGGTTTGAATGAAACGCGCCAGGAAAAAACCTTGAGCGAGCATGAACAGCAGCGTCAGGCCGAGGAAGCCGAACAGCTTGAAGTTTACCCACACGTCTTCCGGGAAGTTGTAGGCGACATACAGATTGATTACGCCCATCACAAAGAAGAACGCGACCCAGGCCATATTGAGCCGCGCCCAGGCACTGTCCGGCATGCTCACGGCGTGGTCCATCATGCGGCGCAGCAGGCTGCGTTCCATGAACAGCTGGGAGACCAGGAATGCCGCACCGAAGAGCCAGTTGACCACGGTCGGTTTCCACTTGATGAAGGTCGGATCGCGAAGCGCCAAAGTGAGTCCGCCGAACACGACCAGCAATCCAAGGGTGACCCAGTGCATGGTCTCGACCGTGCCGTGCCGCAGCTTGTTGTACGCCACCTGTAGCACCGCAGCGGCGATTGCCACCTGGGTCGCTACATAGATATCGAACAACTGGTAGGCGATGAAAAACAGCAGGACAGGGAAGAGATCGGCCAGCATCTTCATGACAACGACCGCCGTCTGTTCAGTGCAGGTGCCGCGGTGCCGCATACGCCAGGAAATAGCGGCGCATCAGCTCCTGTACGTGTTTGGGGTAGTCGACCACGGCCATCTGCTCCATCCCTTCGGCAAAGAAGCGCCGTGCCTCGTTCGGCAGCTGTTCCACAATTGCATCGAACGCCTGCTGCATCAGTTCCGGATTGTGGCTGCGCGTAGCCACGATCGCGCGGTTGAGCAGCAGCAGCCGCCACGGCTTCAGTGCCTCTTCGGCCAGTGTCTCATCGTAGGCGAGCGGACTGACCGCTTCGACCAGCTCGCAGCAGCATGCGTACAGTGCGGCCATGTCCTGCGGGCTCTTGGATTCGTTCGCGAACTGTGCGAGCGCATTGACGACCGGCGCCAGACGTCGGATCTCTCCGCCGCTGCGCGCGACCCACAGCGCAAGCGGTAGGCTCAGGCACTCGACTTCCGCCGCCAGCGATGCCTGACCCACGTCACGCGCAAGCTGTGCCAGTTCGTCGAGCAGATGCAGGCCGTATTCTGTCAGCGTATTCAATTCTCCGGCACTCAACCCGGAGTCCGCATCCGAATCGCGGTGGTCACCCAGCATGTCGACCAGCTGCGCCATCGCATCGCGCAACAGCGCCGGCGTGTCGATCTCGCCCGGGGTGAAACCTGCGGCGTCGCGCGCTTCTCGCACCCGCGCCGCAAGCTCGCGGAACTGGTCGCGCAGGTAGACGAGATCGACGGGTGGAATACTCATGCGGGGCGAGTGTAGCACGCGCATCGAACCGGTCGGCGGCACGGCGTCGCAGTCCGCCGGGCAACGTCGCTGCGAACGCCGGCGGCGCGTACTGATACAATGCGCGGTTATGCCGAGCCGATACGATCTTCACGCCCATTCCACCGCTTCCGACGGCAGTCTGTCGCCGGCACAGCTCATGCAGCGGGCGCATGCAGCGGGTATCGAGGTCATGGCGCTGACCGATCACGATACCCTCGACGGGCTCACCGAGGCGTCCACGGCGGCCGCTTCGCTGGGCATGGCGTTCGTCCCCGGTGTCGAGGTGTCGGTCAGCTGGCAGAAGCTGACCATCCATGTCCTCGGGCTCGGTGTCTCCAGTGATTGCGAGGTCCTGCAGAAGGGCCTCGCCGGCCTGCGCGAATTCCGCGATTGGCGGGCCCAGGAGATCGGCCGTCGGCTCGGTGACGCCGGCGTCTCGGATGCGTTCGAGGGTGCCCGCGCACTGTCCGGCGGGCGCCTGATCAGCCGCACGCATTTCGCGCGCTTTCTGGTCGATCGCGGGCATGCGCCGGACGTGCGCAGCGTGTTCCGGCGCTTCCTGGTCAGTGGCAAACCGGGGCACGTGTCGGGGCGGTGGGCCTCCCTGGAGGATGCGGTGAGCTGGATCCGTACCGCCGGTGGTGATGCGGTGATCGCACACCCGGCGCGTTATCCGCTCACCCGAAGCAAGCTGCGTCGCCTGCTCGGTGAATTCGTTGAGGTGGGTGGTGCGGGTCTCGAAGTGGTCTCGGGGAGCCACAGCCGCGACGACTATTTCACGATGGCGGCACACGCCCGGGACTTCGGCCTGCGCGCCTCGGCGGGTTCCGACTACCACGGTCCCGAACACCCCTGGATCGAGCTGGGGCATCTGCCGGAACTCCCGGATGGTTGTAAACCAATTTGGAAGGAATGGCAGATAAGCCATTGAATTAATATATGTCGCAGTTCTTCCAGGTCCACCCGGACAATCCCCAGGTGCGTCTGATCCGGCAGGCCGCCGAGATCGTCCGCGACGGCGGCGTCATCATCTACCCGACCGATTCCAGCTACGCGATCGGGTGCCACATCGGCGATAAATCGGCTATCGACCGGATTCGCCAGATCCGCCGCCTGGACGACGATCACAATTTCACGTTGATCGGGCGCAGTCTCTCGGAGTTGTCCGCGTATACCAAACTGGACAATCAGGCACACCGCTTGATCAAGAACCTGACCCCGGGTCCCTACACCTTCATCCTGAAGGCGACCAAACAGGTGCCCAAGCGGCTCATGCACCCGAAGCGCAAGACGATCGGTGTGCGAATTCCCGATAACAAGGTCGCGCTGGCGCTGCTCGACGAACTCAACGAACCGCTGCTCAGCAGCACCCTGATCCTGCCCGGAGACGATCTGCCGATGACCGATCCCTACGACATGCGGCAGACGCTGGGGCATGCCGTGGACCTGATCATCGACGGCGGCTACTGTGGTTTCGAGCCGACCAGCGTCATCGACCTGCACGAAGACACGCCACGGGTCCTGCGGATCGGCAAGGGCGATGTCGCCCTGTTGCTGGGTTGACCGGGCCGCACGGCCACCTCGCAGGGATATAATCCGGCGCATGGAAGAACTGAATCTGGTGCAGCGCATCGCGGTGTGGGCGTTGCCGCTGATCTTCGCGGTGACCGTGCACGAGGCGGCACACGGGTGGGTCGCCGACCGGTTGGGGGATCCGACCGCGCGCAAACTGGGTCGGATCACGTTCAATCCGATCCCGCATATCGATCTTGTCGGCACCATTCTGGTGCCGGTCGCGATGCTGGCGCTGACCGGATTCCTGATCGGGTGGGCCAAACCGGTCCCCGTGGTGCCCGCGAGGCTGCGGGAACCCAGGCGGGACATGGCGATCGTCGCGGCGGCCGGTCCCGGAGTGAACCTGTTGATGGCGCTGGGATGGTCGCTGGTGCTGCTGTTTGCCCATCGCCTGATCCACACGTTGCCGGCCGTCGCGATGCCGTTGCTGCTCATGGCGGTAGCCGGCGTATTCGTCAACCTGGTGCTGATGGCCCTGAATCTGCTGCCGGTTCCGCCGCTGGACGGCGGCAGGATTCTTACCGGGCTCTTGCCGCCCGGTGCCGCGCGGGTATTCGCGCGCATCGAACCGTTCGGCCTGGCGATCCTGATTGCTTTGCTGGTCACCAATGTACTGGGGATGATCCTGGGTCCGGTGGTGTTTGGCGCCATTGCGCTGCTGCCCGGTTCCGACCTCGTGTTGGGTATACTGCCCACCTTGTTTCCATAGGAGAGAGTCTTGCCTGCCGTCGCTGCGCAACATGCCCGCGTGTTATCCGGCATGCGTCCCACCGGGCGCCTGCACCTCGGTCATTATCACGGCGTGCTGAAGAACTGGGTCGAACTGCAACACGAGTACCAGTGCTTCTTCTTCGTTGCCGACTGGCATGCGTTGACCACGCACTACGACGATCCCGGGATGATCCCGCAGAGCACCTGGGACATGGTCATCGACTGGCTGGCGGCCGGCGTGAATCCCGGTGAGGCGACACTGTTCGTGCAGTCGCGTGTGCCCGAACACGCCGAGCTGCACCTGCTGCTGTCGATGATCACCCCGCTCGGCTGGCTGGAGCGGGTGCCGACCTACAAGGATCAACAGGACAAGCTCAAGGAGAAGGACCTCTCGACCTACGGATTCCTCGGTTATCCGCTGCTGCAGTCGGCGGACATCCTGGTGTACCGCGCCGGGCTCGTACCGGTAGGGGACGATCAGGTCGTGCATGTGGAACTGACCCGCGAGATCGCCCGTCGTTTCAATCACATCTACGGACGCGAACCCGATTTCGAGGAAAAGGCCGAGCAGGCGATCAAGAAGATGGGCAAGAAGAACGCCAAGCTGTACAACAGTTATCGGCGCGCCTATCAGGAGCAGGGCGACGACGATGCGCTGGCCGCGGCGCGCGCGCTGCTCGACTCGCAACAGAACATCGGGATCGCCGACCGCGACCGCCTGTTCGGTTATCTCGAGGGCGGCGGCATGGTGATCCTGCCGGAGCCTCAGCCATTGCTGACAAAGGCGTCGAAGATGCCCGGTCTGGACGGCCAGAAGATGTCCAAGTCGTACGGCAATACGATCCCACTGGACGCGGCGCCGGAACTGGTCGACAGACAGCTGCGCACCATGCCGACCGACCCGGCGCGGGTGCGGCGGACGGATCCTGGAAATCCGGAGGTTTGTCCGGTCTGGCAATTCCATCAGGTCTACTCGGATCAGGGTGTCATGGACTGGGTCCAGAAGGGGTGTCGATCGGCGTCGATCGGTTGCATCGAGTGCAAGCAACCGGTGATCGACGCGGTGCTCGCGGAACTCAAGCCGATTCAGGAGCGTGGTCGCGAATACGCCGAGCAACCGGACCTGGTGCACAACATCCTCAACGAGGGCTGCGAGCATGCGCGCGAGGTGGCGCGCGAGACCATGGAAGAGGTGCGCCATGCCATGTCGCTCGACTACTGAGCCGCGTGGAAGCCACCGTGTCTGAAGCGCCGGCCGAAGCCGTCTCTCCGCAGCAGCAGGAGATGCCCTTCGCGGTCGTCCAGGGGCAACCTCAGTACACGCTGCCGAAGGACCTCTATATCCCGCCTGACGCACTCGAGGTGTTTCTCGATGCGTTCGAGGGACCGCTGGATCTGCTGCTGTACCTGATCCGACGCCAGAACCTCGACATCCTGGACATTCCGATTGCCGATATCACTCGGCAATACATGGAATACATCGAGATGATGCAGGAGTTGCGTTTCGAGCTGGCGGCCGAATACCTCGTGATGGCCGCGATGCTCGCCGAGATCAAGTCGCGCATGCTGCTGCCGCGGGTGGAGACCGCCGAAGACGACGAGCACGACCCGCGTGCAGAACTGATCCGCCGCTTGCAGGAGTATGAACGCTTCAAACAGGCCGCCGAGGATATCGGCGAGTTGTCGCAGCTCGGGCGCGACGTGTTTCCGGTCAGTGTTGCCGTACCATACAAGCACGTCGATCAGACCCCGCCTGACGTGGATCTCAAAGAGGTCCTGCTGGCGCTGAAAGACGTACTGCATCGCGCGGATCTGTTCAGCAGTCACCACGTGAGCCGCGAGCCCTTGTCGCTGCGCGAACGCATGAGCCGCGTGCTGGAATCGGTCGCCGGCGACCGGTTCACCCAGTTCACCGACCTGTTCGATGTAGGCGAAGGTCGGGCGGGTGTCGTGGTGACGTTCATGGCGGTCCTCGAACTGATCAAGCAGCAGCTGATCGAACTGGTGCAGGCGGAATCGTTCGCGCCGATCCACGTCAGGGCGCGCGGGGGGTGAGCATGGCGGAAACGACTGAACTGAAGAACATCGTCGAAGCGGCGCTGCTGGCCGCCGGCAGGCCTTTGTCCATCGAGGCGATCCAGGCGCTGTTTCCCGAGATCGAGTGCCCGGACAGGAACCAGCTGCGTGCCGCGCTCGAGGAGCTGTCCAGCGACTATGCGGGGCGCGGGATCGAGGTCGCCGAGGTCGCGAGCGGTTGGCGCATCCAGGTGCGCGAGAACTGCTCCCCCTGGGTCTCGCGGTTGTGGGAAGAGCGGCCGGCACGTTACTCGCGGGCGCTGCTCGAGACCCTCGCGCTGATCGCCTACCGGCAACCGATCACGCGTGGCGAAATCGAGGACATCCGGGGCGTGTCGGTCAGTACCAACATCATCAAGACGCTGATGGAGCGCGAATGGGTGCGGGTCGTCGGTCATCGCGATGTGCCTGGCAGGCCCTCGCTATACGGCACCACGCGCGACTTCCTCGACTATTTCGGTCTCAAATCGCTGGACGAGCTGCCGACCCTGGCCGAACTGCGGGACCTGGACGAGATCAACCGCGAACTGGATCTCGGCGATCCCGAGGCGGCCGGCGAATCGCAGCAGGTCGGCGATGAGGTGCCTGCGGGCGACGCCAGCGAAGCGCAAGAGGGTGCTGCAGATACGCACGGCGCGGCGGAGGCATTGGAGGCGTCGGAAGCACCTGGCAAAGAGGCCGCGGCGGCCGTCGAAACCGATCTCGCAGCCGAGTCGCAAGACCCGGAGACGTCGCGCCCGGTCGGCGACGAAGACGCGGCTGGCCCCGATGACCCCGCGGCGGTGGCGGCCGATGCCGGTGAGAGTGCGGATATCGAGTCCGACTGGACGGACCGGGTCGCCGCCGACGTGGTGCCCGAGCCGCGATGAACGCGACGTCGGCGCCGGGTGAACGCCTGCAGAAGCTGCTGGCGAACGCCGGACTTGGCTCACGCCGTCAGCTTGAGACCCTGATCAGCGAGGGTCGGGTAAAGGTCAATGGGAAGATCGCACACCTCGGCGATCGCGCTTGCGCTGACGACCGTATCGAGGTGGACGGCAAGCCGGTCGGCAGCAAGCGCCTGCAGATCAACCAACGCTACGCCATTATCTACAACAAGCGCGAGGGCGAACTGGTCACGCGTCGCGATCCAGAGGGACGCGAAACGGTTTTCGACCACCTGCCGCGACTGCCTTCCGGCCGCTGGATCGCCGTCGGCCGCCTCGATGTCAACAGCGCCGGGTTGCTGTTGTTCTCGAACGATGGCGAACTGGCCAATCGCTTGATGCACCCGCGCACGCAGATCGAACGCGAGTATGCGGTAAGGGTGAACGGCGAGGTCACGCCCGAGATGGTCAAGCGCCTGGTCAATGGCGTGGAACTCGAGGACGGGCCGGCGCGTTTCGAAGACGTCGTAGACGCGGGCGGCGAGGGCAGCAACCGTTGGTTTCACTTGGTGATCATGGAGGGTCGCAAGCGCGAGGTCCGTCGTCTCTGGGAGGCGGTGGGGGTCACTGTGTCGCGCCTAAAACGCGTGCGCTATGGCCCTGTCGTGCTCGACAGCAGCGTCAAGGCCGGGCAATGGCGCGAGTTGACACCCGAGGAACGCCGGGTGTTGTTGCAGTCCGTGGGGCTCAAACAGGATCGCCCCTGGGGGAGTCTGGTCGCGAAACCAACGAAGGCGCCAGCCAAAGCCGCGGGGTCGCCGTGGAAAACCCGCCGCAAACGGTAACTGGTCGGCGACCCGGAAAGCGTTTCAGCCCGCCGGCGCCCCTGTTGCAAGGTCTGTACGCGGCGCTGCGCACTGCGTACGGTGAGCAACCCTGGTGGCCGGCCGATTCACCGTTCGAGGTGATGGTAGGTGCGGTACTCACCCAGAATGCCGCCTGGACGAACGTCGAGAAGGCGATCGCTCAACTGAAGGCCATGCGACTCCTGGATCCCGACGCGGTGCTTGCCATCGAAGAGTCCGCGCTGGCCGCAGCGATCAGACCTGCCGGATATTTCAACGTAAAGGCGCGTCGCTTGCGCAATCTCTGTGCCTTTCTGTCCACACAGGGCGGTGTGCGGCCGTTTGCGCGACGCGATGCGGCCGTACAGCGGGCCGCGTTGCTTGGCGTCAACGGTATCGGCCCCGAAACGGCCGACGACATCCTGTTGTATGCATTGGACCGGCCGGTGTTCGTGATCGATACCTATACCCGGCGGCTGATGCAGCGTTTTGCATTGGCGGACGGCCGTGAATCCTACGAAGAGCTGCGTCACGGATTCGAGCGTGCGCTCGGCAGCGACCTTTACCTGTACCAGCAGTTCCACGCCTTGATCGTGATACACGCCAAGCAGGCATGTCGCAAGACGCCAAGGTGCGCGAGCTGCGAGATACGTGCCATCTGTCCGACGGGGAGCGCCTGAACAATTCGCTGAAACCGTGGCGGGATCAGGCCAGCTGGCTGCGGTTACGACCGGCGTCTTTTGCGGCGTACAGGGCCTTGTCGGCGCGTTTGAAAAGTTGATCGGGTCCATCGGCATCCTGCAGGCGTGCCGCACCGACGCTGACGGTGATGCGCACGTCGCGACCGCGCACCGTCTGCAATGCCGCTATGTTTTCACGAATGCGTTCGGCCAGCAGCATTGCGCCCTGTTCGCCGGTATGGCTTGCAAGCACGACGAATTCTTCGCCACCGAAGCGGAACAGCAAGTCACTCCGGCGAATGGTGTTGGCGATGGTCTGCGACACGGCGACCAGCACGTCATCGCCGAAGGTGTGCCCGTGTTCGTCGTTGAAGCGTTTGAAATGATCGATGTCGATCACCAGCAACGACAGCGGCAGTTCCTGGCGATGCGCTAGATCGACCTCGCGGGTGAGCGCGCTGCTCAGCGCCATGCGGTTCTGCACGCCGGTCAGGGGGTCGCGTGACGCCAGTTCGACGGCATGCTTGTAGCTGAGCGCGTTGCGCAGTGGATAGACCAGCGCACACAGCAGGTTCTCCAGCGACTGGATCTCCTTTGCCGCGAACGGGATCTCCCGGCAGATGCGGATGCTCCCCAGTACCTTGTCCTCCAGCTTCAGGTCGTAGGTCGCGCGGTGCGAACCTTCGCGTCCGTAGACGACTGTCTCGTCGCTGTCCGGGAGGGTGTACACGATGCCGTCGATCGCGAGGTAGCGCTGGATCTCCTTGCCGAACAACAGGACTTGCGCCTGAATGTCCAGGGTCGTCTGCAGGATGCTCGACAATTCGAGCACCCGTGGGCCGAGGTTCTCCGGTGCTGTCGGCAGGACGGTCCCATGGGCTTGTAGCGGGCTGACCAATGCGAGATTGCCTGTGTTGATGTAACCGAGGGTTTCCATTGCTGCGTTCCTGTCGCTGGTTTGCGTCTCAGACGTAGCGAAACCCGTGCCAAAACCATTATTATCTTTTATTTCAATGTCTTGTACTCAGTACATCGCGACCTGACGGGTTGCCGTCAGGATTCCTGCCTACCATCCGGTTCCTAAACGTCGAAACCCCGGCGTTTGTCGGGAAGCCCGTTCTGCGCCGACTTCCCGTCATAGTAGTCCGCAATCCCGGGTGTGTGGTGCCCTGCATGGCGCGTCGACGCATTCCAATACGAGGGGTGTGCCCCTAACATGCGCCGGTGGACGACTGAAAGCTGCACAGGTGAAGCGCCTGCGCCGGTCAATTGGGTGGCGTGTCTGCTGGGATGCGTTGCCTCATCCTGTGCCTGGCCCGAGAGGAGCGGAAAATGCGTATGTCGATTGTGGTGGTGGGTCTGGTGTTGCTTGTCGCAACGGTCGGCGCGGCACAACCGGACTCCCACGGCGTCGCGCTCCAGCAGGGGATGGTCAATCCCGGCTTCCAAGAGAAACCGGCGTGGTTCAAGAACTCTTTTCTCGACATGCGCGATGACGTCCGCGAGGCGACGGCAGCGGGCAAGCGCGTATTGTTGTACTTCTACCAGGATGGCTGCCCGTACTGTGCGAAATTGCTCAACGACAATTTTGGCAGTCGTAAGATTGCGCAGAAGACCCGCGACGCGTTCGATGTGATCGCGGTCAATATCTGGGGTGACCGGGAGGTCACCGATCTCGCCGGTGAAGTCACCACCGAGAAGGCATTCGCGAGTGCGCTCCGCGTGCAGTACACGCCAACCTTGTTGTTTCTCGACGAGACCGGCGCCGTGGTGCTGCGCATCAACGGATACTTCGCACCCCACAAGTTTGAGTCGGCGCTCGACTTCGTCGCGGGGCGGCACGATGCGAAGGGTCGCTTCCGTGACTATCTGGCAGCTGCCGCACCGAGCGCACCGAACCTGCGCCTGAATGCATTCCCGGGGGCTTTGACAGCACCCCTGCGCCTTGCGGAACGTGCTGAACCGGCACGCGCCTTGTTGGTGATGTTCGAGCAGGGCAGCTGCACCGAGTGCGACGAACTTCATCGTGATGTCCTCGGGCGCACCGAGCTTGCCTATGCGTTGAGCAATGTGGACGTGGCCCAGGTCGATATACGCGCTTCCGATGTGCTGCAAACGCCGGACGGACGCGAACTCAGCGCGTCAGACTGGGCGCGCGAACTGGGGATTCAGTATGCGCCCAGCCTGGTGTTCTTCGATGGGCAGGGGCGCGAGGTGTTTCGCACCGAGGCCTATCTGCGTGCCTTTCATGTGCACGGTGCAATCGATTACGTAGCGTCCGGTGCCTACCGCTGGCAGTCGTCTTTTCAGCGCTTCCTACAGCGCAGAACCGAACTGCTGCGGGAACGCGGGGTGGAAATCGACTTGATGGATTGAGGCGTCGCGCGGGCAGGGTTGCGCGAATCTCATTGCTGATCGGGTTCCGAGAGATCGAGTTCCGGCGAGGGATCCGCATCTGGGTGCATCTCCAGTGCGACAGGGGTGGTCCGGACCAGCGGCACATAGGCGGTCTGTTGCTCCAGCGGTGGCGGTGAACGCCGCATCACGCGGTAGATCCCGAACAGCGCCAGCAGCGCGGCGGT
Organism: Chromatiaceae bacterium; assembly: GCA_024235395.1. Classification (NCBI taxonomy): domain Bacteria; kingdom Pseudomonadati; phylum Pseudomonadota; class Gammaproteobacteria; order Chromatiales; family Chromatiaceae; species Chromatiaceae bacterium. Next base: position 430,966 of record JACKMK010000001.1, on the reverse strand, counting down.
GGCCGCAGAGAGGGCGGGCAGGCCCACCGGTCCCACCAGTTCCATCGCAATACCACCAAGCAGCGGGCCGGACATGGCCCCCACGCCGTATATCAACAAGAGCCCGCGGGTGGCGCCGAGGATGTGCCCGGGATCGAGGTGGTCGTTGGTGTGGGCGACGCTGATGCCGTAAAGCGCGAACATCAGTCCACCGTAGAGCCCGGCGGTGAGGGTCAGTCCGGGGAAACCGTTCAACACGATGTATCCGGCGATGGATGCCGCGAGCGCGGTGGCCAGGCTGGTGGCGATCAGCACGTTGCGGCGATCGAACCGGTCCGACAGATGGCCGATCGGCCACTGCAGTATCGCGCCACCGAGGATCGTGGTGCTCATCAACAGGGCGATTTGCGAGTGCTCCAGCGCGAGCCGCTGCCCGAATACCGCGGTCATGCCCCAGAAGATCCCGTTCACCATGCCGGCGCACAGTGACCCAAAGGCGCCGAGTGGCGAAATACGCAACAACTCGCCCATCGGCAGCGGTACCGCGAGATCAATGCGGGGTTCATGCACCCGTGTGATGGCAACCGGGACCAATCCGAGTGAAATCAGTATTGCGGCAAGCGCAAACGGCTCGAGCCCGGCGGGATCCCCGGCCAACAGCAGGAACTGTCCGATGCCCAGCGCAAACAGCGTGCTGGTCATGTAGAAGGAGAAAATCCGACCGCGAGCCGGCCCAGCGCTCTGCTCATTGAGCCAGCTTTCCACCACCATGTACAGGGCGACCACGCACAGGCCGTTCAGCACCCGCAGCAGTGTCCAGACCCAGGGGTGCACGGCGATTCCGAAACCCAGCGCGCACGAGGCAGTGACCGCCGAAAACGCGGCGAACGATCGTATGTGACCGACCCGCCGGATGATGCCAGGGGCCAGCAAGGTGCCGCCGATGTATCCGAAGTAGTAACCGGCCATGATCAGGCCGGCCTGAACGTTGCTGAACGATTCCAGGGTCGCGCGGACGCCCAGCAGTGTGCCCAGCAGTCCGACACCTACCAGGAGCAGACCGAGTCCGCTGATGAGAATCAGGATTGTGGGTGTCACTGATGTCTTTGTCGCTGTATCTGGGGTGGTTGGCTCGGGCAGTGATGCCAAGCTACCAAACCTGGCACTCCAGGGTCCAATGCGAGCCGCGTCGGCTGCCGGGTCAAACCCGGTGAGGATTGCCGTCTATGAGGCGTATGCCTGTAGCCACTTGTGCAACCGGAGCTGTAGCTGCTCGAAGGGCTCCGGCCTTCCGAACAGATATCCCTGGAACTGTCGGCACCCCTTGCGTTGCAGGAACTGCAGCGCTTCGTCGCTCTCGACACCCTCGGCGACCGCCTGCAGTCCGAGGTGTTGTGACATCACGATGATAGTTTCGACGATCACGGCATCGTTCGGGTCGGTGGTGATGTCGCGCACGAAGGACTGGTCGATCTTGATCGCATCCAGCGGCAGGCGTTTGAGATATGCCAGAGACGAATGTCCGGTACCGAAATCATCCAGTGAGAAACTGATGCCGAGCGACTTGAGCGTCCGCATGCGCTCGATGGTCTGTTCGATATTGTCGATAACCAGGCTTTCGGTGATCTCGAGGGTCAGCAGCTCAGGGGGGGCGCCGGTTTCTTCAAGTACGCGCTGCAGGCGCTCGACAAACCCCGATTCACGGAACTGTTTCGGACTGATGTTGACTGAAATCCGGATACCGTAGCTGCGTCCGAGTTGCGCAAGCTGTTCGCAGGCACGCCGCAGCACCCAGTCACCGAGTTTATAGATCAGCCCGGTTTCCTCCGCTACCGCGATAAACTGTGTGGGCGAGATGGTGCCCTGTTGCCGGTGATGCCAACGCAGCAGTGCCTCGGCGCCGATGATGCGGCCGTTCTCGACGACCTGTGGCTGGTAGAAGAGTTCGAGTTCGTCGTTGTCGATGGCCTGGCGTAGCCCGCGCTCTATATTGAGACGCTGATCGACCACTGCCTGCATGCTGGGTATGAACAACTGGACGTTGTCGCGTCCGCGTTCCTTTGCACTGTACATCGCGACGTCGGCCTGTTGCAGCAGGTCTTCCGGGTTCTTCTGTTCGAACGGAAACAATGCCACGCCGATACTGGCCGACAGGTGCAGCTCATGGCCCTGAACGCTGAACGGATCGCGGAACAGCTGGATGATCTCGTCGGCGATGCGATGCGCATTGTTCGTCGCATTGCCGGGTTTCTCGGCCACTTCGGGTACCAGTATGACGAATTCATCGCCGCCCAGCCGTGATGCTGTGTCTTCTCGGCGGACACGCTCGACAATACGTTTCGCGACCAGCTTGAGCAGCTGGTCGCCGACGCGGTGTCCTAGTGAGTCATTGATCGTCTTGAAATGGTCGAGGTCGAGAAACAACACCGCACCGATATGGCCGTGACGCACCGACCGGGCCATCTCACGTCCGAGTTGCTCGAGCAGCATGCGCCGGTTCGGCAGATCGGTCAGTGCGTCGTAGTGCGCCTGGTGGCGAATGGTCTCCTCGGCCATCCGGCGCTCGTGGCGTATCTGCAGCGACTCGACGATGGTACGGTTCAGGCGCAGTGCGGACACCGTGACGACAATGCAGTACAACCCGCTCATGAACGCCATCACGTAGCCGATCGCGCCACCGGTAAGCGCAAATCGCCAGGTCATCGGTAACAGGGTCAGCCCGAGAAAGCCGGCGGCCAGCGGAAAGCTGGCCGACAAGGTACTCACGGCACCGGCGCTCATGCCCGCGATCACAAACGCGAGAAAAAGCTGATGCAGCATGCTGTCCTCGGTGAACAGCAGCACGCTGGTCGTCCCCCAGACCAGACCGGAGGCGAGCGTGCCAGCGGCCAGGCGGGGCCACCAATGGTGCGTGTCCTGTCGTTCGCGGGGGACTGCACAGAAGCGACGAAACATTGCCCAGCGATACAGGGAGACTGCAAAGGTGGCGCCCAGCCAGCCGAGGTTCAGCACGGGCGACACGACGTTCCAGAGCATGGCGCTCAGGATGGAACTGTTGAGCAATACGGCGACCAGCGACATCGGCACTGCCGAATAGATCATTCGCAGCTGTTCGAGCCTGGTATCCAGACGTCGATCGGAATCTGTCGATGACGTGTCGGATGATTGCCTCATTCAGCCCCTATCGGCGGCGCAGAGAGTGACTTGAGAGAGGGCGTCGCCGATAGGGATGGGTGGCGGGACCCGGATCGTTGCACCGAAACGGAGCGGTCAGGGGATCTCCACGGGTGTCCGGCCGACCCGCCAGATGCGGGTCGCGTACTCCCGGATCGCCCGATCCGAAGAGAACCCGCCCATCCGGCTGACGTTCAGAAGAGATTTCCGGGCCCATTGTTGTCGGTCGCGCCAATGGTCGCTGACCTCGGCCTGGGCCTGCAGATAAGCGGGAAAATCGGCCAACACGAGATAGCTGTCCCGGTGTAGCAGGTTGCCGGTCAGCGCAGCGAACAGATCCCGGTCGCCGTGGGCGAACAGGCCTGAGTTCATCAGGTCGATCGCTGCACGCAGTTCGACATTATCGAGATACCTGGCGCGTGGATCGTAACCCTGCTGCAGGGTGTGTTCCACCTGTTCCGCGGTGAGGCCGAACAGATAGAAGTTTTCGTCGCCAACCGCCGCCCGGATCTCGATGTTCGCGCCGTCCAGCGTACCGATGGTCAGGGCACCGTTCATCGAGAATTTCATGTTGCCGGTACCCGATGCCTCTTTGCCGGCGGTCGATATCTGCTCGGAGAGGTCGGCGGCTGGATAGATGAACTGCCCGTTCTTGACGTTGAAGTTGGGCAGGAAAACCACCTTGATGCGGTCGCGGACCTCGGGATCGTTGTTGATCACTTCGGCAACCGCGTTGATCGCCTTGATGATCAGCTTGGCCATGGTGTAGCCGGGTGCGGCCTTGCCACCGAAGATGAAGGTGCGCGGCACCACATCGAGGTTCGGATCGTCCTTGATGCGGTTGTACAGGGCCACGATATGCAGCAGATTCAGATGTTGCCGCTTGTACTCGTGGATGCGCTTGACCTGTGCGTCGAACAACGATTCGGGATCGACCTGCAGACCGTTGCGTTCCTTTATCATCGCGGCGAGTCGGATCTTCGCCTGTTGCTTGGCGGCATACCACGTGTCGAGAAGCGCCGTGTCATCGGCATGTGCCTCGAGGTTTTTCAGCAGCGAGAGATCGCGCACCCAGTCGCAGCCGATGCGTTCGCCGAGTAGCTCGCTCATCCACGGATTGGCCAGGCGCATGAAGCGGCGCGGACTGACACCGTTGGTCACGTTGGTGAATTTTTCGGGCCACAGTTCGTGAAAGTCTTTCAACACGGTCGAGCGCAACAGATCGGTATGTAGCGCCGCTACGCCATTTATCGTGTGGCTGCCGACGCAGGCGAGGTTGGCCATTCGGACGTACTCGTCGCCGTTCTGCTCGATCAATGACAGGTGCGTGATGCGGCCTTCGTCGCGACCGCGGTACTTGATCCTGACGTCATCGAGAAACCGTCGGTTCACTTCGAGCAAGAGCTCCTGGTGGCGTGGCAGCACGCTGCCGAACAGCTCCAGCGACCACTTCTCCAGCGCTTCGGGGAGCAGCGTGTGATTGGTGTAGGAAAAGGTTCGGCGGGTGACATCCCATGCCGTGTCCCACTCCATCTGATGCTCATCGATCAGCAGTCGCAGCAGTTCCAGCACTGCAATTGCCGGATGGGTATCGTTGAGCTGGCAGGCGTACTTTTCGTGAAACCTGTCCAACCCGACGCCACTGCGTTGCTGAATGCGGATCATGTCGCGCAATGCGCAGCTGACAAAGAAGTACTGCTGCTCGAGACGCAGACGCTTGCCGGCATGCCGGTCGTCGTTGGGATACAAAACCTTGGAGAGGTTCTCCGAGACGACCTTCTTGTCCACCGCGCCGAAATAGTCGCCGACGTTGAACGCGGCGAAGTCGAAGGACTCGGGCGCCTCGGATTTCCAGAGTCGTAGCAGATTGACGGTATTGACGCCGAACCCCATCACCGGCGTGTCGTAGGCGATACCGCGGACCACACGTTCCGGAATCCAGCGTACGTGGTGGCGGCCATGATCGTCCTGGTAATGCTCGGTATGCCCGCCGAAAAACACGTCAAAAGTCAGTTTCGGCCGCGGCAGTTCCCATGGGTTGCCGTGCAACAGCCATTTGTCTGTGAGTTCGACCTGCCAACCATCGTCGATGCATTGATCGAACATGCCGAATTCATAACGGATCCCGTAGCCGATCGCAGGGATCTCCAGGGTCGCCAGCGAATCGAGGTAACAGGCGGCCAGTCGGCCGAGCCCTCCGTTACCCAAGCCCGGCTCAGGCTCCTGGTCGAGCAGCTCGTCGAAGTCCAGTCCGAGCTCACGCAGCGCCGCATGTACGTTGTCCCAGATCTCCAGGTTGATCAGGTTGACACCCAGCTGTGGCCCGGTGAGGTACTCTGCCGATAGAAAACACACGGTGCGTGCCTGGGTGTTCTTGTAGGTCTGCGAGGTCGCGATCCAGCGGTGCAGCATGCGGTCGCGGATCGTGTAGGCGAGTGCGAGGTACCAGTCGTTCTTGGTCGCGACATCCGGATAGCGACCTTGCACGTAGAACAGATTGTCGAGGATTGCCCGCTTCAGGACATCGACACTTCGGCCGGTGCGAGTCCGTTCGCGGTTGTTTCCGTTGTCGATACCGAGCATGGCCCTTCCGTCAGCCGAGCGGCTCGCTTTGCTCCCACGTGAGACGTTGCCCGGTAACACCCTGGCTGTCAGGACCGATCGCCCACAGATACAGTGGCATCAGCACTTCGGGTGCCTTCAGCGTCGCATTGTCCTCGCCGGGAAAGAGGCGTTTGCGCATGGCCGTGCGGGTGGGTCCCGGATCGATACAGTTTACCCGGATCGGGGTGTTTTCGAGCTCGGCGGCAAGCGTCTGGGTCAGGCCCTCGATCGCGAACTTCGACGCCCCGTAGGCACCCCAGTAGGCCTTGCCGCGTCGTCCCGCCGCGTCGGTCGTAAACACGACGCTCGCATCGGGCGAGCGCTCGAGGAGAGGCAGACAGGCCTGGGTGATCATGAACGGCGCGTTCAGATTGACCTGTATCACCTTGAGCCAATCCTCGGTCTCGTAGTCCTTTATGCGGCTCAGATAGGGGTGCAGTGCCGCATTGTGCAAGATGCCGTCCAGGCGCCCCAGGTTGCTGTCGATCGCGTGTGCCAGCTCACCGTAGTCGTACGGCGTCGCACCTTCCAGCTGCATGGGAAAGATCGCCGGTTCGGGCCCACCCGCGCGCTCGATCTTGTCGTAGACGGCCTCGAGTTTGCTGACCGTTTTGCCCAGCAGCACGACGGTTGCGCCGTGCGCCGCAAACGCGAGTGCCGCCGCGCGACCGATGCCGTCACCGGCGCCAGTCACGAGGATGACGCGGTTTTCGAGGAGGTCGTCGCTTGGTTTGTAGTCTTGCTGCATAGCGGGTCCCGGTAACTTCAGCGGCAGCGCCATGCCGTCCATAGATTGGCGATCGGCGGTCGGTCGATGGCTGTTTCGTCGACAGGATAACCTTTCCGCCGCAGCTTTTCGTGCATTGCTTCCGCCAGGGCCAGCAGTCGACGGGCGAAGGGTGTCAGCTGGGCGCGCGTCGACCCCGTGGGCACCTCGAACTGATCCAAAAGCGCGTCCACGCGGGTTGTGCGTGACGCAACCGAGGCGCTGTGGCGCAATGCCTCGACGAGTTCCGAAGGTGCACCGTGCGGCGCCGAATGCAGCCGCCGGATACGGTCTATCGCCTCGCAATAGGCGCCACTTTCGCGGGACCCATCCCGCGGCTGGCCGCCCGCCGTTGCGAGGAGCACGAAAAACTCGCCGAGGCGGGCGCGGCAGGCCGCGGCGAACTGCCGGTCGTCGGCGGGTTGGGGAAGCAGGACCGCCGCCTCGGCGGCCTGCAACAGTGCATGCATGGACTCCAGCGCCTGCCGGTCCAGTGCCAGCTCCTGCAGGCGGAGCGCCAACGGGTGCTGCGCGGTTCCGGTCGCCATCCGTGAGACCTCTTCGCGCCACCAGTCGAGTTTCAGACGTGCCACTCCGGGGTCGGATGGACAGTCGGCGATCTGCCGGACCGTGTCATGCCAGGCGTACAGCAAGGCATTGCGCAGGCGTTCCTCGGCAGGGCTGAAACGGATCGCGTAGTACACCGCCGAACCGAACGGTGTGGATGGATTCGGAAAGCCCCACTCCGATGCTTCAGGTAGGGGCACTGTCCCGGTCCAGCAGCGCCAGCAGCTGCTCGGGGCGATCAATGGTGTAATCCGCGAGCCAGGCCTCTGGTGGATCATCGGGGTGCAGATAACCGTATAGCGCCCCGACCGTGGTGCAGCCGGCCGCGCGCCCGGCCTGCACGTCGCGACCGGCATCGCCGACGTACCAGGTATCGGCCGGGTCGCTGCCCAGCAGACCGCAGGCGTGCAGAATGGGCTGCGGATGCGGTTTGCGCTGCGCGCAGGTATCGCCGCTGACGATGCAACGGGTCAGGAGGCCGAGCCCCATCGCATCGATCAGCGGTTCGGTGAGCCAACGGGGCTTGTTGGTGACTATCCCCCAGGGTGTCCCACGGTCGCGCAGCGTCTCCAATACCGTGGACATACCGTCGAACAACGACGTTTCCCGACACAGGTTGGCCGAATACACATCGAGCAGAAAGCCCTGCCGTTCGGCGAATCCTGGCTCGTCACGGTCCAGGCCGAAGCCCAGGCGGATCAGCGCCACGGATCCGAAGGAGGCCACCGGGCGGATCTTCGCATAGGGCAGGGTGGGCTGACCGTACTGCTCCAGCGTACGGTTGAGCGCGTACGCCAGGTCGGGGGCGGTGTCGGCCAGGGTGCCGTCCAGGTCGAACAGCACCGTCGGAGATGACGAGGCGCGCAGGGTCATGCAGGTCGTTCGGTGGCCACCATGTAATTGACGTCGACATCGCGCGGATCCAGGCGATAGATGCCGGTCAGGGGGTTGTAGGTCAGCCCCGTGATGTCGCGCGTGTCCAGCCCCGCGGCGCGCGTCCAGCGCGCCAGTTCCGAAGGCCTGATGAACTTCGCAAAGTCATGCGTGCCTTTGGGGAGCATCCGCAACAGGTACTCCGCACCGACGATCGCGAACAGGTAGGCCTTGGGGTTGCGGTTGATGGTCGAGAGGAACACCTGCCCGCCCGGTCTCACCAGGTCCGCGCAGGCGCTGATCACCGATGCCGGGTCGGGAACGTGCTCCAGCATCTCCATGCAGGTGACGATGTCGAACTGTCCGGGGAGCTCGGTCGCGAGTTGTTCAACCGGCACCTGCCGATAGTCCACCTGAAGCCCGCTTTCCAGCAGGTGCAGGCGTGCCACCTCGAGCGGTGCCTTCCCCATATCGATGCCGGTCACCTGTGCGCCACGTGCCGCCATCGACTCGGCGAGAATGCCACCGCCGCAGCCGACGTCGAGCACCTGCTTGCCCTTCAGGCCGGCCCATCGATCTATGTAGTCGAGGCGCAGCGGGTTGATCTCGTGCAGCGGTTTGAACTCGCTGTGCGGATCCCACCAGCGCGACGCCAGTTGCTCGAATTTGTTGATCTCGGCGTGATCGACATTGATGGCTGCACACATCGCTTGGGACCCGGGTAATGCTGGGATTCCGATTATACGCCCTGGGTATCGCCGGCCTCGACCCGATCCCGCCAGTTTGCTGCGCGCTGCAGCGTCTGCGACAGATCGATCGTGGTCAGCGCACGGTCGTTCAACAGCTGTCGGCCGTTGATCCAGACGTGCCTCACCTGTTCGCGTCCAGCGGCGTAGACCAGCTGTGACACGGGGTGATAGACCGGCTGTGTCTCCGGGGTGCCGAGATCCAGGGCCACGATATCGGCGCTCTTGCCGACGCTCAGCGAACCGGTGCGGTCGGCGATGCCAAGGGCGCGCGCGCCGTTCAGTGTGGCCATGCGCAGTGCCGTTTCGGCCGGAACCGAGCACGCATTGGCGCTGACAGCCTTCGCCTGCAGGGCGGCGCTGCGCATCTCGCCCAGCATGTCGAGGTCGTTGTTGCTGGCGGCGCCGTCGGTACCGATCGCCACGTTGACGCCGGCATCGATCAGGCGGGACACCGGGCAGTGCCCGGAGGCCAGTTTCTGGTTCGATTCCGGGCAGTGCACGAGCTGTGCGCCGCAGGCGCCGATCAGCTCGATCTCGTCGTCCTCGAGTTGGGTCATGTGGACCGCGACCAGTCCCGGATGGAGCATGTCCAGTCGGCGCAGGCGCTCGATCGGACGGCATCCGAACTGTTCGATGCCGCCGCGAACCTCGGCGAGCGTTTCGTGAACGTGCATGTGGATCGGCAGGTCGAGCTCGCTGGCCAGCGTCTGCACGCGGCGGAGCGGGGCGTCGGAAACCGAGTACGGAGCGTGTGGCGCAAAGGCGCTATGCACCAGGGGATCGTTGCGGAACTGATCGTGCACCGCGATCGCCTTGTCGAAGTACTGGTCGGCGTCGCCTGCCCAGGCCGACGGAAAGTCGATCACGATCAGCCCGATCACCGCGCGCATGCCGGCCTGGCTGGCGACCCGACCGGTGACGTCCGGGAAGAAATACATGTCGTTGAAGCAGGTGGTGCCGCTGCGCAGCATCTCGGCAATCGCCAGGCGCGAACCGTCGGCGACGAATTCTTCATGGACGAAGCGGGCCTCGGCCGGCCAGATGTGATCGCTCAGCCAGGTCATCAGTGGCAGGTCGTCGGCCAGACCGCGGAAGAGTGTCATTGGCGTGTGCGTGTGTGCATTGATCAGACCGGGGATCAGGACGTGGCCCGGCAGGTCGATGCACTGCACCGCCGTGACCTGCTGTTCCGCCTCGCTACGCGGCAGGATCGCCTTGATGCGACCGTCTTCGATCGCGACACTGTGGCGCTGCAATACGCCGTCGGGTTCGACCGGGACTACCCAGTCGGCGTGGACGAGAAGTTCTGCCTGCACGGTCTCAGCCTGTTTTTGAGGTGAAACCCGTAAAATACCGCAATTCGTGGGATTGCACCGGTCCGGATGTCTCGGCGGGTGCCCCGTTGTACGATCACGATGTGTTCACCAAATTGTTTGCCGACGAGTCATCGCCATGCACGAAGTCACCCTGGACATCCCCGTAACCGCCGATGCCGCCGTACTGTGGCGCGGTGACCGCTTGTATCTGCTGGATCAGCGTCAGTTGCCGCGGCGCGAGGTGTTCATCGAATGCAAGGACCTACATACGACGGCGGCGGCCATCCATGCGATGGTCGTGCGCGGCGCACCGGCGATCGGCATCGCGGCCGCGTATGGCATCGTTCTCGCGGCGCGCGACCGCCACCGCGGGGATCCGGTTCGCTGGCGCGACGCCATCGAGGTGGATCTGCAGATGCTCGCCGCGGCACGACCGACGGCGGTCAACCTGTTCTGGGCGATCACCCGCATGCGCGCGCTGATCGCGGCGTCGGGCGACGGTGATCCGGTGCCGGCGCTGCTTGCCGAGGCGCAGTCGATCCATGCGCAGGACCGCGCCGACAACCAGCGCATGGGTGAATTTGGCGCCGCGCTGATCGAGGGACCGACGGCGGTGATCACGCATTGCAACACCGGGGGGCTGGCGACCGGTGGTTGGGGAACCGCGCTCGGGGTGATTCGCACCGCCCATGGTCAGGGCAAGATCGCCACCGTGTATGCCGACGAGACGCGGCCCTGGCTTCAGGGGGCGCGGTTGACGGCCTGGGAACTGGTGCGTGACGCGATCCCGGTCAAGTTGATCGCCGACAGTGCCGCGGCGGCGTGCATGGCACGCGGCGGGGTGTCGTGGGTGATCGTGGGCTCGGACCGCATCGCGGCCAACGGTGATGTGGCGAACAAGATCGGCACCTACGGCCTCGCGGTCGCCGCACGCCACCACGGCGTGCGCTTCATGGTTGCCGCTCCGACCTCGACAATCGATCTGGAGACGCCGGACGGGGACGCGATTCCGATCGAACAGCGTCCCGCCGAGGAGGTCCTGCACTGTGCGGGGCAGCCGACCACCGCGCAGGGTGTCGATGCCTGGAACCCGGTGTTCGACGTCACCCCGGCGGCACTGGTCGATGCGATCGTTACCGAACGCGGCGTGATCGAGCGCCCTGATCGTGCCAAGCTGGCGGCGCACATGCAGGTCGGCTGAATTTACACCGCGGCCTGTCCGTCGCGCATCTTGAATCGGCCGACGACGGCGACCAGTCTGTCGGCGCTCTGCGAGAGTTCTTGCGCGGCCGCCGAGGTGTGCTGTACCGCCGTCGCGTTCTCCTCGCCCATGTGGTTGATATTGGTGACGTTGCGGTTGATGTCTTCGGCCACGTGACTCTGTTCCTCGGCGGCGGTCGCGATCTGGATCGACATCTGGGTGATGGTATTGACCGACGCGGAGATCTGGCTCAGCAGCTCGTTCACCCGGGCGGCGCGCCCCACGGTGTCGTCGGCACGCTCCCTGCTGCGGTCCATCACGGACACCGTCTGTTGGACGCTCGATTGCAGGCCCTCGACCATCTCCTGGATCTCCGTGGTCGACTCCTGGGTGCGCCGCGCCAGTTGACGTACCTCGTCGGCGACAACGGCGAATCCGCGGCCCTGTTCGCCGGCACGCGCCGCTTCGATCGCGGCGTTGAGTGCCAGCAGGTTGGTCTGTTCCGCGATCCCTCGGATCACCTCCAGCACCTTGCCGATGCGTTCGCTCTCGCCGTGCACGCGCTGCACCGTTTCTGATGCCGAGCGGATGTCGTCGGCGAGTGAATGGATCGCGCGCGATGCGTCGTCGACCGCCGCATTGCCGTTGTTCACCGTCGACAGGGTCGTCTCGGCGGTCGATGCGACTTCGGCGGTCCGTCCCGCGACCTCCTGTACCGTCGCGGACATCTCGGTCATCGCGGTTGCGATCTGTGCCGTCTCGGCCTGTTGCTGGCTCATGCGGCCGCTGGTGTGCGTGGCGGTCTGAACCAGTTCATTGGCGACGCGATCCACCTGGCGGCTCGCCTGGCTGACCTCGCGCACCAGACCGCGAATCGTCTCGACGAAACCATTGAACCCGACCGCCAGATTGGCGATCTCGTCTTTGCCCTGGGTGTCGAGACCGACGTCGAGATTGCCATCACCCGTGGAGATCTCCTCCATCATGCCGGTCGCTTGCTGGATGGGCCTGGCGACGTTCCTGCCGATGAGCCAGGCGGCCAGGCCGAACAACAGCAGGCCGACCAGGCCGCTCAACAACGATGTCAGCTGGATGGACGCCAGCTGTTGCGCGAAAAACGAGCGGTCCTTGGCGACCAGCAATACGCCGATCACCTCGCCGGAGAAGTCGCGTACGACATCGGCATAGGCGCCATAGGGGACGTCATCGAGTACCGCTGTGCCGCGCGCCGGTTGCCCGGCAAGCACCTGGGCGAGATGTGCGGCGTCGATCGGTAGGTCGCCGGTGAAGGTCGAGGCGAAGGGCTCGAGCGTGCCCTGGCGATTGAGCTGCAGTGCCAGTTTCACGCCGTGTGCGGCGGTGTACTCGTCGAAAAACGCCTGGCCGAACGACATCCCCATCTCGACCGTGCCCAGATGCCGGTCGCCGGACCGGATCGGCACCACGCCGCGTACCCCAAGGCCGGCGACGCCGATCTCCAGGCCGCGAATCGGTGACGACCTGGTGTTCGATTCGACCACGGTCTTACGGAAACCGGACAGGTCATCGCCGAACTTTTCCGGTTTGTGGACGCGCAGAAACGAGGTCGCCGGAGGCAGGTGGAACTGGAACTGCCGGACCTGGTGATCCGCTTTCAGTTGCTTGAAGCCCGGCACGAACATGTCGGCAAGGCGCTGGCGGTCCTGTGTGAGCATCGCCTGCTGGACATCGGGAATACCGGCGATCGCGGCGCTCAACGACTGCGCCTCGCGGCCGAGTGAATCGATCTCGGCCGTGACGCTGGAAAACGCGGCACGCAGCTCGCGCTGTTCGGAGGCCTCGAATCCGCCGGTGACGTGCTGATAGACGATCGACGACACGACCAGGCCGACGATCAGGCCGCCGACGGTGATACTGCCGAGCAAACGCGGGACGATCGGGATATTGCGCAGCATTGTGGTTCACCTTCCTGTCTGGTGAACCACCTTGTCGGCATCGTCGACACAAGCTTGACCCGCAGCGGCGCCCGGGGTGCTAAATAAGGACATACCCTAGGCGCCATGGTCGTGCAGGGCGACCATGGCGCCGACTCACGCCGCCGCGCGCGTCGGGTCCGCCCGGTTGAGCGCGGCCAGCACGGCACGCATCGAGGCGCTGACCGTGTCGCGATCGAACGCCGCACCGGCCGAACGCTGGCCATCGATGCTCAACTGCACATAGGCCACGGCGTCGGCCGAGGTGCCGCTGCCCAGCGCGTGCTCGCTGTAGTCGACCACGTTGATCCGGTTGCCATAGGTCGTACTCCAGGCGTTCACCAATGCCTCGATCGCACCTTCGCCAGCGCCGGTGATCGACTGCAGGCGCCCGCCGCGTTCTATCTGCGCCTCGATCACGTCGGTGCCCTCTCGGCGGTCGAGGCGGTAAGCCGCCAGGCCGATCGGGTGCGTGTCGTCGGCGAAGTGCTGCATGAACAGCGCATGGATGCGCGCACTGTCGACCTCGCCACTGCTCCGTTCACTCTCCCGCTGCACGATCTGCGCGAGTTCGACCTGCAGCCAGCGCGGCAGCACCATCCCATAATCACGTTCCAGGACGAACGCCACGCCACCTTTGCCGGACTGACTGTTGACGCGGATGATCGCCTGGTAGTCCCGGCCCAGGTCGCGCGGGTCGATCGGCAGGTAGGCGACCTGCCAGGGCTCGTCGGCCTGCTGACGCTGCAGACACTTGCGGATGGCGTCCTGGTGGCTTCCCGAGAAAGCCGTGTAGACCAGCTCGCCGACCCAGGGGTGACGGGGATGGACGGGCAGCCCCGTGCACTGGGTGTAGACCTGGATGATCTCGTCCGGATTGGACAGGTCCAGTCGCGGATCGACACCCTGGCTGTACAGGTTCATCGCCAGCGTGACGATGTCCATGTTCCCGGTGCGTTCGCCATTGCCCAGCAGGGTGCCCTCGACGCGGTCGGCGCCGGCCAGCAGGCCCAGCTCCGCCGCGGCCACCGCGGTCCCGCGATCGTTGTGCGTGTGCAACGAGATCAGCAGCGCATCGCGTCGTGCGACATGGCGGCAGAAATACTCGACCTGGTCGGCGAACAGATTGGGGGTGCTGCTCTCGACCGTGGCCGGCAGATTGATGATGCAGGGACGATCCGGGGTCGGCTGCCACACCTCGGTCACCGCGTCGCAGACCTCGACGGCATAGTCCCATTCGGTGTTGCTGAAGCTCTCCGGCGAGTACTGGAACACCCATTCGGTGTCCGGGTGGTGTGCGGCCTCGTCGCGCAGCATGCGCGCCCCGGCGACCGCGATCGCCTTGATCCCGTCTCGATCGCGTCCGAAAACGCGTTCGCGCTGTACGGTCGAGGTCGAGTTGTACACGTGCACGATGGCGCGGCGCACGCCGCGCAGCGCCTCGAAGGTCCGCTTGATCAACGTCTCGCGCGCCTGTACCAGCACCTGCACGGTCACGTCGTCCGGGATCTGGTCGTGGTCGATCAACCAGCGCACGAAGTCGTAGTCGGGTTGGCTGGCAGACGGAAAGCCGACCTCGATCTGCTTGACGCCGATATCGACCAGCAGCTTCCAGAGGCGTTGCTTCTGCGTAACGTTCATCGGGTCGAGCAGCGCCTGGTTGCCGTCGCGCAGGTCGACACTTGCCCAGATCGGGGCCTGGTCGATAGACCGCTCCGGCCATTGCCGGTTGTGCATCGGCATGCGTTGTGCGGGTCGGTATTTGCGGTGATCGAAATGGCTCACGTCGGTTCTCCGGTGCGTCGCTGTTGGGTGGCCGTGCCTCCCCGATGCGGGGAGGGGCGGGCCGTCTCTCCATGACCTTTTGGGTCGCGGTGGTCGCGCGGTGCCTCGTGGGCCGGTGCGCGGGATTGCCAACTTTTGGTCGACGGAGAAAGGATACGTCCTGCGCAGCGATTTTTGATTGCGAAAATGCCTTTTAAAAGCCAAAAATACACAATACAAATTTACATAAGTTCTAAAAAGTGGTTAATTATTGTCATGTAGACCGGTGGGAGAGCAATCCGATGCAGATCGATCGATTCGACCGGCGCATCCTCGAGGTGCTGCAACAGGAAGGGCGCATCAGCAACCTCGAACTGGCTGAGCGTATCGGGCTGTCGCCGTCGCCGTGCCTGCGGCGGGTGCGGGCACTCGAAGAGACGGGGTTGATCACCGGTTACCGTGCCATGCTGGATCCCGGCAGGCTGGGTCTCAGTCTCACCGCGCTGATCTTCATATCGATGGATAGGCATACGCCCGAACGGTTCGCGAATTTCGAGGAACGGGTCGGCGCGCTCCCGGAGGTCATGGAATGCCTGTTGATCACCGGTCAGGACGCCGATTACCAGCTGAAGGTGACCGTACGCGACATGGAGGCCTATCAGGCGCTGCTGCTGAACAAGATCACGCGGATCGAGGGCGTCAGCGGCGTGCATTCGAGCTTCGTGATGCGCCGCGTCGTGGACAAGACCGCGTTGCCCATTCCATGAATGACCTCGGTCAAGGTGCCAAGACGACCTTGCGTCTAGCATTCGACGGATGCCGAACACCAATCGCAGTCGCATGAAGAGTGCAGCGGGCATGCACTGGCTTACCGGCATCTGCCTGCTGGCACTCTCGGGGTGTGGTGTCGCGCAGGATGCCGTCGACGCCGCGTATTGCGCCTGGGAGGTTCGCGACTACGCGATCCAGGCGCCCCTGTGCGGCCTGGTCGGCGATCCCGAACGCGGGCGGGCACTGGCCGCCGACAGCCACGCGGGGAATTGCCTGGCCTGCCATCAGATGCCGATCGATGAAGAACCCTTCCACGGGACCCTGGGCCCGCCGCTGCACGGTGTCGGGGCGCGCTACAGCGCGGCGCAGATCCGCCTGCGCGTGGTCGACGAACAACAGATCAACCCGATGACGATCATGCCCGGTTTTTACAGTGACCCACGTTCGGCAAATCGCGTCGCCGGCGAGTATTGGGGTAAGACGTTTCTGACCGCGCAGCAGGTGGAGGACCTGGTCGCCTATCTGGTGTCGCTGCAATGAGGCGGTGGATTCTGTACGGCCTGGTGTGGGTGGCGGGCACGTGCGCTGCCCAGGCCGAGCCCGTGAGCGGCTATGCGTTTCTCGACGAGAGCACCCGTGCGATGCAGGATGACGACTTCGAGAACCCGGGGTTGATGGCGGTCGATCGCGGCTCGGAGCTGTTCCATGAACACCGTGAAGACGAAGTGAATGCCTGCGCGGATTGTCACGGTGACGACGGCGCTGATTTCGACGTCGGGCAGATCGCGCGTTATCCGGTATTCGACCCGAACCTGGGCGGCCTGGTGACGCTGCAACGGCGGATCAATCATTGCTGGGAGATCAACCTCGACCGGTTCCCGTTGATCCCGGGTGATGCGAACCTGATCGCGTTGGAGACGTTCGTGCGCAGTCGCGCCAAGGGCGAACCGGTGAACGTACAGACCGATGGCCCGATGGTGCCGCTGCTGGCCAAGGGCGAGCAGCTGTACAACACCCGTTTCGGGCAGCTCAATATGGCGTGTCAGCATTGTCACGTTCAACATCAGGGACAGATGCTGCGTGGCCAGCCCCTCAGCCAGGGGCAGGCAAA
Organism: Chromatiaceae bacterium; assembly: GCA_024235395.1. Classification (NCBI taxonomy): domain Bacteria; kingdom Pseudomonadati; phylum Pseudomonadota; class Gammaproteobacteria; order Chromatiales; family Chromatiaceae; species Chromatiaceae bacterium. Next base: position 414,139 of record JACKMK010000001.1, on the reverse strand, counting down.
CGGCTTCCCCGAGTACCGTCTCGGGTCCGGGCGGATCACCAGTCTTCAACAGCGCCTCAGCGAGTGTTTCGTATCGTTCCGGGCCGAGCCGTTTGAAGCGGGGTCGGAGGAATTCGATCTGCTGGAACTGTACGTGACCGCGCGCGGCAATGGCCTGCCGATCGAGACACCTGCGGTGCGCTTCTGATTTGCGCTCCGCCAATCAAAAAAAACGACATTTAAGCCTGGCAGGGCGCCGCTCTCGCGCCTTGTAAGGCGATTTGCGGCCTTTTCCGTCTATCTCGCACCCCCGGGGTATGGTAGGATTTCGGGCCTGAACAGCCCGATAATCACGCGCCGGCGCGGTGATGCACCCCGCGCCACGCAAAAATTCCGACGGGCCGCCGACCTGGAAAACCACCGATGACCGAGTTCGCGAAGGAAATCCTCCCCGTCAATCTCGAAGACGAGATGCAGCAGTCCTACCTGGACTACGCGATGAGCGTCATCGTCGGGCGGGCCCTGCCGGATGTGCGCGATGGCCTGAAGCCGGTCCACCGTCGGGTGCTGTTCGCGATGGGCGAACTCGGCAACGACTGGAACAAGCCATACAAGAAGTCGGCACGCGTGGTCGGCGACGTGATCGGTAAGTACCACCCGCACGGCGATACGGCGGTGTACGACACCATCGTGCGCATGGCGCAGCCTTTTTCCCTGCGTTACATGCTGGTCGACGGTCAGGGCAACTTCGGTTCAGTCGACGGCGATGCGCCGGCCGCGATGCGTTACACCGAAGTGCGCATGTCGAAGATCGCGCACGAACTGCTCGCGGACATCGACAAAGAGACCGTCGACTTCACGCCGAACTACGACGAATCGGAGCAGGAACCGCAAGTCCTGCCTGCCAAGTTCCCGAACCTGTTGGTCAACGGGTCGTCGGGCATCGCGGTCGGCATGGCGACCAACATCCCGCCGCACAACCTGACCGAGGTGATCAATGCCTGCGTTCGGTTGATCGAGGAGCCGACGGTCGGGATCGAGGACCTGATGGAGATCGTGCCGGGTCCGGATTTCCCGACCGCCGCGATCATCAACGGGGTCCGCGGTGTGCGCGAGGCGTACCGCACCGGGCGTGGCAAGGTGTACATCCGCGCGCGTACCACGATCGAGGACATGGACAGCGGCCGCCAGCGCATCGTCGTGAGCGAGCTGCCTTACCAGGTCAACAAGGCGCGCCTGCTGGAGAAGATCGCCGAGCTGGTCAAGGAAAAGAAGCTGGAAGGTATCAGCGAGCTGCGCGATGAGTCCGACAAGGATGGCATGCGCATGGTGATCGAACTGCGGCGTGGTGAGGTCCCGGAGGTGGTGCTGAACAATCTGTATCAGCAGACCCAGATGCAGAACGTGTTCGGCATCAATATGGTTGCGCTGGTAGACGGCCAGCCGCGAACGCTGAACCTCAAGCAACTGCTCGAATATTTCCTGCGTCACCGCCGCGAGGTGGTCACGCGGCGCACCCTGTTCGAACTGCGCAAGGCACGGGAGCGCGCCCACATCCTCGAAGGTCTGGCGGTCGCACTCGCGAACATCGACGAGGTGATCGCGCTGATCAAGGCCGCACCGAGTCCGGCCGAGGCGAAGCGCGCCCTGGTCGAGCGCGCCTGGCAGTCGGGCACGGTCGACGCGATGCTGGCGCGCAGCGGCGCGGATGCCTCGCGTCCGGAGGACCTGGCGCCCGGGTTCGGCCTGACCGCCGAGGGTTACCGTCTGACGGAGACCCAGGCGCAGGCGATCCTCGATCTGCGCCTGCAGAAGCTGACCGGGCTTGAGCAGGATAAAATTATCAATGAATTCCAGGAGATACTGGATAAAATTGCAGATTTGCTTGAAATCCTCTCGAGCGCCGACAGGTTGATGCAGGTGATCAAGGACGAGTTGGTCGATGTGCGCGAGCAGTTCGGCGACCAGCGCCGTAGCGAGATCGTGCTCAACCAGATGGACCTGACCCTCGAAGACCTGATCACCGAAGAGGACGTGGTCGTGACGCTGTCGCACCAGGGTTACGCCAAGGCGCAGCCGGTCACCGACTACCGCGCGCAGCGCCGCGGCGGGCGCGGCAAGACCGCGACCACGACCAAGGACGAGGACTTCATCGACAAACTGTTCGTCGCCAACACGCACGACACCATCCTGTGCTTTTCGAGTCGCGGCAAATGCTACTGGCTCAAGGTCTACGAACTGCCGCAGGCCGGACGCACGGCGCGCGGTCGGCCGATGGTCAACCTGCTGCCTCTGGAGCAGGGCGAACGCATCAATGCGGTGTTGCCGGTGCGTGAATACGCGCAGGACCGGTTCGTGTTCATGGCGACCGCCTCGGGTACGGTCAAGAAGACACCGTTGGTGGATTTCTCCAGACCGCGTTCGAGCGGCATCATCGCGGTCGATCTCCGCGAGGACGATCAGCTGATCGGCGTCGACATCACCGATGGCAGCCAGAGCATCATGTTGTTCAACTCGGCCGGCAAGGCGATTCGCTTCAAGGAGTCGGACGTGCGCGCCATGGGACGTACGGCATGCGGCGTGCGCGGGATCAGGCTCGGCAAGGATCAACGGGTGATCTCGCTGATCATCGGCGACGACGGCGACGTGATGACGGTGACCGCGAACGGTTATGGCAAGCGCACGCCGGTCGAACAGTTCCCGGTCAAGGGGCGTGGCGGCATGGGTGTGATCTCGATCAAGACCTCGGACCGCAACGGCGAGCAGGTGGGCGCGGTGCGCGTCACCGAGGATGACGAGATCATGCTCATCACCGACCGGGGCACCCTGGTGCGCACCCGTGTTGCCGACGTCTCGCAGATGGGCCGCGATACCCAGGGCGTGACGATGATCCGCCTGTCCAAGGACGAGAAGCTGATCGGCATCGAACGCATCGAGGCGCTGGACGCCGAAGACGACGAATACGACGCGCCAGAGGTCGACGACGATTGATGGCCGTTTCTGCGCGGCGCGGTCCCGGTGACCGGCGCTGCGCATCCCATCTTGCGAAGCATCATTCAACCTGACCGGAAATCACTATGTCCCGTGTTTACAATTTCAGCGCCGGTCCCGCGGCGCTTCCCGAAGAAGTCCTGGCACAGGCCCGAGACGAGCTGCTCGACTGGCACGGTTCGGGTATGTCGGTGATGGAGATGAGCCATCGCGGCAAGGAGTTCATGTCCATCGCCGCCGAGGCCGAGGCCGATCTGCGCGAGTTGATGGCAGTGCCGTCGAACTACAAGGTGCTGTTCCTGCAGGGTGGTGCGTCCAGCCAGTTCGCGATGATCCCGATGAACCTGATCGGCAGGACGGGCAAGGCGGACTACTTCCGCACCGGGTCCTGGTCGAAAAAGGCGATCGCCGAGGCGAAACGCTACGGGACCATCAACGTCACGGTGAACAGCGAGGTCGACGGCAAGTTCACGGGTGTGCCGGCCGCCGACGGTTTCAGCGTATCGGCCGACGCCGCGTACCTGCACTACACGCCGAACGAGACGATCGAGGGCGTCGAATTCCCTTACGTGCCCGAGACCGGCGATGTGCCGCTGGTCGCCGACATGTCGTCGACCATCCTCTCGCGACCGATCGATGTGTCGCGCTTCGGCCTCATCTACGCCGGTGCGCAGAAGAACATCGGCCCCGCCGGTCTGGTGCTGGTGATCATTCGCGAGGACCTGATCGGCAAGCCGCTGGACGGCGTACCGACCATGTTCGATTACGCGATCCATGCGGACAACGGGTCGATGTACAACACGCCGCCGACGTTCGGCTGGTACCTCGCCGGCCTGGTGTTCCGTTGGCTGAAGGACCTCGGTGGCCTGGAGGGTATGGCGGTCGTCAACCAGCGCAAGGCAGAGCTGCTGTACGACGCGATCGATGCCTCCGATTTCTACGCCAACCCGGTCGATCCGGAATGCCGCTCCTGGATGAACGTGCCGTTCACCCTGGCCGATCCATCGCTGGATGAGGCGTTTCTCAAGGGTGCGAGCGCGGCCGGCCTGAAGACACTCAAGGGACACCGTTCGGTCGGTGGCATGCGCGCCAGCATCTACAACGCGATGCCGGAGGCGGGTGTGCAGGCCCTGGTCGACTTCATGGCGGAGTTCGAACGCACGCGCGCTTGAACCAGGTCAACCCGGCACGCGGACCCGCGCGTTAGGCTGCTGCGTCCGGGACCGGCGTGTCGCGTGCGGTCGTGGTGCGCAAGGCAGTGAAATATTCCAAGGCGAACCGATGTACAAGATCCAGACACTGAACAATATCTCCGTGGTCGGCCTAGACCGCTTCCCGCGCGATCGCTATGAAATCGCGTCCGAACTCTCGACCCCCGACGCGATCCTGGTGCGCTCGGCGAAAATGCACGATATGACGCTGCCGCCGTCGGTCAAGGCGATCGGGCGGGCCGGCGCCGGGGTCAACAACATCCCGGTCGATCAGATGACCAAGATCGGTGTGCCGGTATTCAACGCGCCGGGCGCGAATGCCAATGCCGTCAAGGAGCTGGTCGTAGCAGGGATGTTGATGGCCGCGCGCAACATCGGCCAGGCGTGGCGCTTCGCCGCTGCGCTGACCGGCGACGACGCGACGATCAACAAAGAGGTCGAAGCCGGTAAGAAGCGCTTCGTCGGCTTCGAGTTGCCGGGTCGCACGCTCGGCGTGATCGGTCTTGGTGCGATCGGCGTCAAGGTCGCCAATGCCGCGCGCGCCCTGGGGATGAAGGTGATCGGTTACGATCCGACGATCACCGTGCGTGCCGCTTGGGCACTGGATTCGGACGTCAAGCAGGCACTGTCGGTCGATGACCTCGTCGCCCAGGCGGATTTCATCACCTTCCATGTCCCGCTGACCGATGCCACGCGGCATATGATCAACGCGGAGCGGCTCAAGCTGATGAAGAAGTCGTCGGTGCTCCTGAACTTCGCGCGCAACGGGATCATCGACGACGAGGCCGCGGTGCAGGCGCTCGAAAGTGGCCACCTGTACGCCTATGTCTGCGATTTTCCGAGCAACCTGCTGAAGAACCATCCACGTGTGATCACCTTGCCGCATCTGGGCGCATCCACCGCCGAGGCGGAAGAGAACTGTGCGCTGATGGTTGCCGACCAGGTGCGTGACTGGCTGGAGAACGGCAACGTCACGAACTCGGTCAATTTCCCGGAGATCAACCTGCCACGTACCGAGGACGGTCATCGGATCGCCGTGGTCAACAGCAACGTGCCAAACATGCTGGGCCAGATATCCACCGATCTCGCCGAAGCGGGCCTGAATATCATCGACATGCTGAACAAGTCGCGCGGCGAGATCGCGGTGACGCTGATCGACGTCGATGGGCCGCCGTCGCAAGGCGCGATGGACCGCATCACCGCGATCGACGGTGTGCTGTCGGTACGTTGCCTGGGCTGTGATTGAGGATTGCGGGTGACACGGCTGAGCGCTACACAATTCCCCGCTTGGCCCACTAGAATCCGCTCATGAGCGAACAACAGCAACTCGCCGAGATCCGTGACCGTATCGACGAGATCGACCGGCAGATCCAGGAACTGCTGAACGCGCGTGCGGAGGCCGCCAAGGCTGTCGCGCAGATCAAGCAGGCGGCGGATGGTTCGGCCGTGTTCTACCGTCCCGAGCGGGAGGCGCAGGTGTTGCGGGCCATCAAGGAACGCAATGCCGGGCCGCTCGGCGACGAATCCATGGCGCGCCTGTTTCGCGAGATCATGTCCGAGTGCCTGGCACTCGAGCTGCCGTTGCGCATAGCGTTTCTCGGCCCCGAGGGCACCTTCACCCAGGCCGCGGCACTGAAACATTTCGGCCACGCCGTGACCACGGTGCCGATGACGGCCATCTCGGACGTCTTTCAGGAGGTCGAGAGCGGCGGTTGTCACTATGGCGTGGTACCGGTCGAGAATTCGAGCGAGGGGGTGATCAGTCACACCCACGACATGTTCATCAACTCGCCGTTGCGGATCTGCGGCGAGGTAACGCTGCGCATCCACCAGAACCTGATGGGCACGGACCCCGATCTCAGCACACTCAAGGTGGTGTATTCGCACCAGCAGTCGCTGGCGCAGTGCCGCGCCTGGCTGGATCGACACCTGCCGCATGTCGAACGTGTCGCGGTCGGTTCGAATGCGGAGGCGGCGCGGCGCGCGGCCGACACACCGCGCACCGCAGCGATCGCTGGCGTAACGGCCGCCGAGCTCTACGGGCTGCAGGTGCTGGCGCCGAACATCGAGGACGACCCCGGTAACACGACACGCTTCCTGGTCATCGGCCAGCAGGTGGTGCCGGCATCAGGCGACGACAAGACCAGCCTGCTGCTGTCGACGCGCAACGAGTCCGGTGGTCTGTACCGATTGCTGGCCCCGCTGGCGGAGCATGGCATCAGCATGACCCGGATCGAATCCCGGCCGTCGCGGCGGGGTAACTGGGATTACGTATTCTTCGTCGACATCAGCGGGCATCGCGACGACGACAAGGTCGCGAAGGCGCTGCTGGCGTTGCGCCAGCAGGCCGGAATGTACAAGGAACTCGGCTCTTATCCCAAGGCCGTACTCTGACTATCGCCACTTCCGCCGTGCCGTCATGAGCAACCGATTCATCGATCAAGCCGCCCCCGGTCTCGCCGCGTTACGCCCGTATGTGCCCGGCAAGCCACTGTCGGAGCTCGAGCGCGAGCTCGGTATCACCGGTTCCATCAAGCTCGCGTCGAACGAGAATCCGCTCGGGCCGAGCCCCCGCGTGCGTGCGGCGATCGAGGCGCAGATCGACGAGCTTACGCGCTATCCGGACGGCGCCGCCTATGCCCTGCGTGCCGCGCTCGCGGCGCATCACCGGGTGGACGCGGCGTGCGTCACGGTCGGCAACGGCTCCAACGACGTGCTGGACATGGTCGCGCGTGCCTTCCTCTGGGCGGGCCGTGAGAGCCTGTTCTCGCAATACGCGTTTGCGGTCTACCCGATCAGCAGCATGGCGGCGGGCGCGACGCTGAAGATCGCGCCGGCGCGCGACTACGGGCACGATCTGGATGCGATGCGAGCGCTGCTGGGAGACGCCACCGGCGTGATCTGGATCGCCAATCCGAACAATCCGACCGGCACCCTGCTTGGCGCCGAAGCGCTCCGTGCGTTCATCGCCGCCGTTCCCGAGCATGTGATCGTCGTCGTCGACGAGGCCTATTTCGAATACGTGCATGCCGAGGACTACCCGGATACCAGCCGTTGGTTGGGTGATTTCCCCAATCTGGTCGTGACCCGTACCTTCTCCAAGGCCTACGGACTGGCGGCGCTGCGGGTCGGCTACGGCCTCTCGCATCCGGATGTCGCGGACCTGCTCAACCGGGTGCGTCAGCCGTTCAATGTCGACAGCTTCGCCCAGGCCGGCGCACTGGCGGCGCTCGCCGACCGGGACTACCTCCGGCGATCCGTTGAGCTCAACACCCGTGGGATGCAGCAGCTGGCCACGGGGGTGACCGCACTCGGCCTCGGATACATTCCGTCGTCGGGCAACTTTCTGACCATCGATCTGGGGCGCGAGGCGGCGCCGGTCGATCAGGCACTGTTGCGCCTTGGTGTGGTCACCCGACCGATCGCGAACTACGGCCTGCCCAATCACCTGCGCGTCAGCGTCGGCCTCGAGGACGAGAACGCGCGCTTTCTGCGCGCACTGGAGCAGGTCCTTTGAGCGGTCGCATCGGTACGCTCGCGGTGATCGGTGTCGGCCTGATCGGTGGATCGTTCGCGCGTGCGCTGCGCGAAGCGGATCGCGTCGAAGTGGTCGTGGGTTGTGGTCGCGGCCGGGAGAACCTCGAAGAGGCGGTACGTCTGGGTGTCGTCGATCGCTACACCCACGACATCGGTGAGGCGGTAAGTGATGCGGACCTGGTATTCCTCGCGGTTCCGCTCGGCGCCATGCGCGATGCGTTCGGCGCGATGCGTGCAACTTTGCCGTCGACTGCGTTAGTTACCGATGGCGGCAGCGCGAAGGCGAGTGTCGTTGCCGACTGCCGCGCCGCGGCACCCGAGCTGCTCGGTCGTTTTGTGCCCGGCCACCCGATCGCGGGGACGGAAAAGAACGGCGTGGCGGCCTCGTTTGCGGAACTGTATCGGAATCGGCGGGTGATTCTGACGCCGCTCGAGGAAAATGAACCGCACGCGGTCGCCCGGGTACGTGAGATGTGGGAAGCGTGCGGTGCCGAAGTGACCGAGATGTCGGTACAGCACCACGACGAGGTGCTCGCGGCCACCAGCCATCTGCCACACATGCTGGCGTTTGGCCTGGTCGACATGCTTGCGCGCATGAAGGAGAACGACGAGATCTTCCGTTACGCCGCCGGCGGTTTCCGCGACTTCACGCGCATCGCATCGAGCAATCCGGTGATGTGGCGGGACATCTGTATCGCGAATCGCGATGCACTGGGCCCGATGCTCGCCGCGTTCGCGAACGAGATGACCGAGCTCGCGAAGGACATATCGGAGGCGGATGGCGAGCGCCTGCTGGAGATCTTCGAGCGCGCCAAGGCGGCCCGCGACCGTTACGTCGACGGGTTCAAGTGAGCGTGCATCAATCGCCGCCCTCCGGCGACCAGTGGCCGAGGATCAGCCGCGCGCACAACACGGCGGTCACCAGCACGGCGCCATAGCTGAACACGATGTCGCTGAGGAAATGCGCGCCCTGGGCGATGCGCCCCAGGCCCACCAGCGCGCCGATCAGACCGCCGTACAGCAGCCAGCGACGATCTCGCAGCGCCCACGCGAACGCCAGGAAAAAGAAGCCCATCGCGGCATGTCCGCTGACAAACGAGCAGTTGCGTTCGCATTGATCGCTAATGACGAACGCTGGCGAAAATTGCCGATCGCCGTTGAACTGCTCGACTTGCGCAGGTCGTGCGCGGCCGGAATGGTTCTTGAACACCTCGTTTACCAGGAGTCCCGGGCCCAGCAACAACACGACCAGAAGATATACGATCGCGCGGCGCACCGGCCTTTCCGACCGGCCGCCCCAGCGCCAGCTGGCGAACCACAGCCACAACAGTATCGGGATCAGCCAGTAGGGGAGGTCGCGGAACACCGCGTAACTGAACTGCACCGGCGGCAGGTCCTTCAGGAAGAACCCGTCGGCGGCGTCGTAGAACAGGCCGCTGAACCGCAGGTCGATCTGCGGTACGAGAAAAAACAGCAGCGCCAAAGCGGGGAGCAGCAGAAGCGGAATCTGCAGGGCGTCTGGCAGCGGGCCGGCGCCGGAAGATGGCCGAGAACTCAAGAGTATTTTCCTGGAAAAGCGCCTAGTCTAACAAACGGCGCCTGCACGCTCCGTTCGCAGGCGTCGTCGCGTTTGCGATCCGCGCTGCTCCACGCCTGACAAGCAGGTGCCGAAGCGAAGCCGGGCGCCCCGGGACTGTGCCCCCTGTCTCCTGCCAGGGCGTTTCATCGGCGACCGCATCCGGACCCCTCAGCCGCCTCGGGTGCACGGACCTCCCGCCGCCTCTGGCGGGCGGTCCGCATGCCGGGGTCCCTTTACGGTGCCGGGTTCGGCACGAGCCGCCCGACGATCGTGGCCTGCAGTATCGCGCGTTCCCCGTCCAGTCCCGTGCCGCGGGTAAACAGCAACCGTGGCGGTCCGTCACTGTAGGCAGTGAGGTTGCGCTGCAGGAACTGGGACGTGCCACTGCCCAGTCCCGTGACGACCATGGGCGGCAAAGGCCCGAGATTGTGCGCAATCGCCTCGCCGTCCAGCTGGGTTTCCAGCATCAGGTAGCCCTGCTGCTCGTCCCGGCTGTCGATCGTGAGGGTCAGATACTCGACGACCAGCAGACTGTCCGGTGCCGGAGCGAGAAATGAGACGTTGCCGCCGGCGTCACCTGCCGGGATCACCAGTATCTGGCGGTCTTGATAGGGGATGCCGACCATCCCCATCGCCTGCACCGGTACCGGCGACACTTCCGAATTCACGACCGTAACCGGTACGGCACGCTCTGCTGCGACGGCGCCGATCTGACTCATCAGACCGACGATCAAGGCTGCGACCAAGGATAGGAACCCACTGGTTCGCGTAATGTCGATCCTGTTCATGGCATGTGTACCTCCCCGCTTCGTGGCTGTTTCCACCGCTTGAGGTAACACGTGAAGCCGGCGGAAAGCTTGCGCCACACTTCTATCCAAAATATACGCGAAGACACGTCGTCAACGCGTTGATCTGCCGCAGGGAGATCGCCGATTGCGTTGCCCGATACCACATGCCTCCCGGTGGTACAGCGCCTTTCGGTCGCGGCTCAGGAAGCACCGACCGCCCTCGGACCTCCGGTTCAGCGCCGTCAGACCTTTCGGCATCCGCGCTGTGGCCACCGGTTCGATGCGCGCGTATGGCCAGAGCGTGGGCTCCGACCAACATTGCCCAATGCGAGGGTGCTGCCGATGATCACCGCGGTGGCTTCGGTGGAATAGGGGGGGCGACCGGCCGAAAAAGTGGTTGGTACTGATGGAAGAGGCGCCGGCGCCCTGGATCCTGTGGCTGATCGCGTCTGCGGCGTAGGTGGCGTCCGAGACGCCATCCCAGCACGGCATACCTTGCCGGCAATCCCAGTGGTGTCACCTGACGGCTTGGTTTCCTCTCGCGGGTGTCAGGATTTTTTCCACATCTCCGAATTTCGATCCCAATTGGCGGCAGCGAGCGGCGCGCAGTTGGGAAATTCGCTCGATGTTTCAGCATATTAGTGGTGCCGCATATAGATGTCGTACGAGAAATGCCTGTGCCGAGTCGAGACGGGTTGAGATACGTCGCCGCAGTTGGCGCGGTGCCAGTAGGTCGTGGTCATCCCGCAACACAACAAGTAGTGCCGAATGTTTCTTGGAGCTTCAAGAAAAATGAAAAATCAAAGTTTTCTGGTTTCCCCGATGCGCTGGACCCGGTTGACCGGCGCAGCCATTTGGATGACCGCCTTCGTTTTTGCGCAAGGTGCACTGGCGGTTCCGGTTCTTCAGGTCGGTGTGTCGGATGGGTCGGGCGGTTATGTCGATTATCAAGCGACCCTGACGAACCCGACCGAAACCGACACGGCGGTCGTCAGTGGTGACTCGCTGTCCGTTTTGTTTGCCGGCGTCTACGGCCCCAATACGCTGAATCTGGGTGGCCAGTATGGGTCCTATGGTGACTACGGCGACGTCAGGAAGGGACAGGTCTACCCGTATGCACCTTTCAACGGACATGGGGCCGTCGCGGTGCTGTCGATACCTGACGGCACGCTGGCCGACGCGGCGGGCTTGAAACTGAGTGGTATCTCGCCATTCCTGACGACTACCACGCTGAGCGGCCTGTTTCCCAATAACCATGATCCGCTGAAAGATGACGTCTCGGACTATCTGTTTTTCGACATCGGGACTTTCGCGAAAAACAGCGGCGCAGTACCGGATTTCGCCGATGAGACAGGGGCGGCAGATGGCGAGATCAAGTCGTTCCTGCTGTCCGGTTTCGAGTCGCTCGCGTGGATCCATTTCGACGTCGTGGCGCTGGAGACGACCTCTACCGGTCAGAACATCGCGACCTCGTTCAACCCACCGTCACATGACGTGACGTTCAAGCCCTCGGAGCCCGGCGATCCCACCAACCCGCCGGCGGAAATTCCGACCCCGGCCCCGTTGGCACTGCTGGGGATCAGCGGGCTGATTGCAGCGTTGCGCATGCGTCGCCGGCGTAACGCCTGATCGAGTTTCTCAACCGGTGTTGGCGAAAACCCCGCGCAGCGGGGTTTTCTTTGTCGAATCTCTGCGCATCGGTGGGCTTCGCGGGGGCGGTGGGCCGACTGCTTCGGCGGCTGTGTGCCGGGTGGCGCCCAGGGTCCCGCGCGCTTCGCACGTCGGCGGCGTTTTCGATACGCCCGGAGAGGCACGGCCTGTCTGGTGTCATCGGGCGACCGGGCTGATCTCGTACCGCCGCGCGGAGACCCTCTCGCCGGTCTGCCGCATTCGCGTTACCGATGTCACTCGCCGTGACCCAGGTTGCCGGTGAGGCTAGCCGTTTAGCAAGCTGGCGACGGCATCACCGCTGGCAGGGTCGATGCTGAACTGCAGTTCGCAGTATTCGGGGTGAGGATCGATCGGAGAAGGGTCGTCGGCACAGCATGACCCGCCGTCCATGCCGCTGTAGAACAGTCCGACCCGTACAACAATCACGCCGTCGCTCTCGTCGACGGCATTGATCATCGCCTGCAGATCTGAATCGAGTGCGCGGTGCCCGGAGCACAATGCCTGCTGCAGCGGGAGTTCGGCGATGCCGAGATGCTCGATCTCGGCTTTGAGCACCTCCCGGAACACGGGTGTCCCCCAGGCCGCGACCGCCTTCGTCAGACGCATGGCATTTGTTCTCCGGCGTCTCCCGCCCTCTCTGCAGCGGTCGAGCGGGTGACACATCGATTGCGATTCTGAATGCCGCCGCAGTATGGATCTGCCGGCGGTACGGCGACAACCCCCAACCGTGAGCTGCCGCTGGCGCCGGCCCTTGTATCTGAACCACAATGCGGGGCGTGAACCCTCGATCCCGAGTAACGACACAGCACCCGACGGTGCGCCGTCCGTTCGCCTGCCGATGACGCACAAGCGCGCGCTGAAATGGGCATTGGCCCTCGTAATGCTGGCGGGCCTGGTGTGGTGGGTGCAGGCAGAGGTGGGTTGGGTCGCATTGCTGCGACCCTGGAAGGCGTTTCCGCCTGAAGAACTGGCACTCCTTGTCCTGCTGACCGCGCTGAGCTACCTGACGCGTGCCATACGACTGTACGAACTCTACAGGTCGCGCCTGCGCGCGCCGTTTGCGGTCTTCCTGCGCATCAACGTACTGCACACGACGCTGTTGAACCTGTTGCCAATGCGTACCGGTGAGGTGGCCTTTCCGGTCATGATGAAGCGTCGGTTCGGCGAGGGTTACGTGAGCAGCGTCGCGAACCTGCTGTGGCTGAGGGTCGCCGACCTGTGGGTGTTGCTTTGGCTGGGTCTGGTGACCTTCGCATGGCGTGGTACGCCATGGCTCTGGTTGCCGGTAGCGATGGGTGCCGTCCTGCCGCTGGTCTTGCAGCCGCTGCGCCAGACTATCGTGCACGGGATCGAAGGCGAGGGACGCATGGTGCGCAGCCTGCGCATCCTGGTCGACGGCCTGCCGGCACGTTATACGGACTATCTGCGGTTGCTGTTGTGGACCCTCGCGACCTGGACGCTGAAGCTCGCCGCGTTCGTCAGCGTTGCCCGGTTCTTCATCGGTGGCGAACCGGGTCCCCTGGTGCCCGGTGTGATCGCCGCCGAGATCAGCAACGCGCTGCCGGTGCAGGGGGTCGCCGGGTTCGGCAGCTACGAGCTGGCGATGGTGCTCGGCGGTTCGATGGCGGCAGTGCCGCGCGAGGCGCTGCTGGCCGCCGCGGTCAATCTGCACTTGTTCATTCTCGCGTGCACCCTCGCATTCGGCGCCCTTGCGTGGCTGATTCCGGACCGGATCGCGGTCGATGAGCGATAATGCGATGCTTTGAAGCTGACCTGGAAGACCCGTGGCACCCTCCGATACGCTCTCCATCGTGATTCCGCTGTTCAACGAACAGGACAACGTCGACGCCCTGATCGGCCGTGTTCATCAGGGGCTTGCCGGCTGCACGCTGCGCTGGGAGCTGATCTGTGTCGATGACGGCAGCAGCGATGCCACCTGGGCGTCCCTCGCCGAGGCGGCGAAGCGTCACGGTGCGCATGTCAAGCCCTTGAGGCTGAGCCGAAACTACGGTCAGACGGCCGCAATGCAGGCCGGCATCGATGTCGCACGTGGCGAGCTGATCGCGACACTGGACGGCGATCTGCAGAACGACCCCGCCGATATCCCGCGCATGGTGAAGGAACTCCGGGATCGCGACCTGGATCTCCTGCAGGGCTGGCGAAAGTCGCGCAAGGATGCATTGATCATGCGCAAGCTGCCTTCGCGCATTGCGAACAAGCTGATCGCCCGGGTGACCGGGGTTGCGCTGCACGACTACGGTTGCAGCCTCAAGGTGTACCGTGCGGCGGTCATCAAGAAGATCCGGCTGTTCGGCGAGATGCATCGTTTCATCCCGGTCTGGGCGGCGACCGTGACCAGTCCTTCGCGGATCGGCGAGACCGAGGTCCACCACCAGGCACGTCAGGCCGGTAAGTCGAAATACGGTATCTCGCGCACCTTTCGTGTCCTGTTGGATCTGTTGGCGATGAGTTTCTTCCTGCGCTACAGGGCCAGACCGGGTCACTTCTTCGGCAGCATCGGCCTGGTGCTGGGCGCGCTGGGGACACTGATCATGAGCTACCTTGCAGTGATCAAGTTCGGTCTCGGCGAATCGATCGGCGAGCGTCCCTTGCTGCTGGTCGGGATACTCTGCCTGATCGCGTCGGCGCAGTTTCTGACCACGGGCGTGCTGGCCGAACTGCTGGCGCGCACCTTTTTCGAATCCAGTGGCAGACCGGCGTATTCGCTGGCCGATACGCAAGAGTTGACCGACGAATGGCACGTCGGTGGCTGACGCCGCGCGGGCGCGAGATGTCGGATAACCCGGGAGAAGGATTCGATGTGACCAGAGGCAGGCTGCTGCTGGTGGCTGTGGTCGGCGTCCTCGCGGTCTACCGGTTGCTGGTGATCTGGGGCACCGGACTGCCGTTGTTCTACGACCAGGCGTATTACTACTACTGGTCACTGCAGCCGGACTGGGGTTACTACTCTAAGCCACCCATGGTCGCGTGGGTGATACATCTCACGACGACACTTTGGGGTGCGTCCGAGAGCGCGATCAATGCCGGCGCCGTGATCCTGTATTCACTGACGGCGCTGGTCGTGTACGCGATCGGACGTGCGCTGTACGACGAACGCACCGCGGTGTGGTCAGGGATTGCGTTCGCCTGCATGCCGCTGGTCGGCTTCAACGCATTGTTCATCTCGACCGATGCGCCGCTGCTGTTTTTCTGGGCGCTCACTTTGTGGTTGTTCATCGGTGCGATCCGTACCGGCGGCTGGCATTGGTGGCTGGCGACGGGTGCCGCAGCGGGCCTGGGCATGCTCAGCAAGTACACCATGGGCGTGCTGGCGGTCGGCCTGCTGGGATACCTGCTGGTCGATCGCGCGCAACGGCACTGGCTCGCGGATCGCCGCCTGTGGGTGGGCATCATGGTCGCGGCATTGTTGCTGGCGCCCAACCTGTGGTGGAACGCCGAGCACGATTTCATCAGTTTCCGGCACACTGCCGAGATCTCCCAGCTCGACCGGCAACTGTTTCATCCGGCTCGACTGGCCGAGTTCCTGGGCGCGCAGTTTCTGGTGTTTGGTCCGGTATTCATGGGGTACTTCGTCTGGCTGGCCGGACGCCGTGAGGGTTATCGATCCGACGCCGATCGGTTGATGTTGTTCCCGGCGCTGGCGATGCTGGGCGTGATCAGTCTGCAGGCGTTGCTGAGCCGTGCATTCCCCAACTGGGCCGCGCCTGCCTTCGTCAGCGCCACGGTGTTTGTCACAGCCGCTTTGGTACGCCGCCAGCGAGTGCGCCTGTTCTTCGCGGCGATACTGATCAACCTGGCGTTACTGAGCGTGCTTTATCACTACCATTTCATCGCCCGAGGCCTGGGAATCGAGCTGGCGCGCCAACAGACGCCGTACTACCGTGTGCTGGGCTGGCGTGAACTCGGTGCGGCGGTTTCCAAGGCCATTGCGCCTTATCCTGAGGCGTGGTTGCTGAGCGACTCGCGGCGCTATCTGGCTTATCTGTCGTATTACACGGTGCCGCGCCGCATGCAGGTCGCCTGGTGGGGGCCGGATGGTGGCGTACCGAACAATCACTATGCGATGGCGGCGGACATCTCCCATGTGCCCGCGGACGAGTTCATCTTTGTCAGCGACGAACCGCTCGACGCAGCGGTACTGGGTGCATTTTCCCGGCACCTCTACCTCGGTGAGCGACAGGTGCAGCCACTGCGTGACCTATCGATCACCGTGCACCTCTATCACTTGCAGGGGTTCCGGGGGTACCCGCAATAGGCCGCGGGGATGTTGTTAACGCCATGTTTTTCCTGAAAAACCTTGTGTTTTTACGCAACTGCGACTAGCCTTGCGCACCCGCGTTGCTTGCAAGGAAACCCCGTTGTCTCTGAACAAACTGCAGTTCATCGCTGCGCCGGGTGGTCGTCTGACCGGCCGTGTGCGTGTGCCTGGCGACAAGTCGATATCGCACCGTTCGATCATGCTCGGCTCGCTGGCCGAGGGTGTGACCCGGGTCAGCGGCTTCCTAGAAGGTGAGGACAGCCTCGCCACGCTGCGCGCTTTTCGCGACATGGGTGTGAGGATCGAGGGTCCGGACGCGGGGCGGGTGGTGATCCACGGTGTCGGCATGCACGGTTTGAAGGCGCCGTCGGCGGCGCTCGATCTCGGCAACTCCGGTACCTCGATGCGCCTGATGACGGGGCTGCTCGCCGGGCAGGGGATGGAGGTGACCCTGGTGGGTGACGCCTCGCTCACACGTCGGCCGATGAAAAGGGTCACGGATCCGCTGGCACAGATGGGCGCACGGATCGACAGTGCGTCGGGCGGCACCGCGCCACTGCAGGTGCACGCCGTCGCGTCCTTGCGCGGCATCGATTACCCGCTGCCCGTGGCCAGCGCGCAGGTCAAGTCCTGCCTGTTGCTCGCCGGCATGTATGCCGACGGTGAGACCTGCATCAGCGAACCGGCGCCGACCCGTGATCACACCGAGCGCATGCTGCAGGGCTTTGGATACCCGGTGAGCGCATCGGCGGGACGCGTCTGTCTGCGCGGCGGCGGCCGTCTGCAGGCCTGTGACATCGACGTCCCGGCAGACATCTCTTCGGCCGCGTTCTTCCTGGTCGGCGCGAGCATCGCCCCGGGTTCCGACCTGGTGCTTGAACACGTCGGCGTCAACCCGACGCGCGATGGCGTGATCAACATTCTGCGTCAGATGGGCGCAGACATCGAGGTACTGAACCGGCGCGAGATCGGTGGAGAACCGGTGGCGGATCTGCGCGTGCGTTCGGCACCGTTGCGTGGCATTCGTATTCCACAGGACCAGGTTCCATTGGCCATCGACGAGTTTCCGGTGCTGTTCGTCGCCGCCGCCTGTGCCGAGGGCGAGACGGTGTTGACCGGTGCGGAGGAGCTGCGGGTCAAGGAGTCCGATCGCATCCAGGTGATGGCCGACGGCCTGCAGGCGCTCGGTGTCGACGCGGCGCCGACGCCGGATGGCATCGTGGTCCGCGGGGGGGCGATCGGCGGTGGCGCGGTGGACAGCCATGGCGACCACAGGATCGCGATGGCGTTCGCGATCGCCGCGTTACGCGCCGACGGCGAGATCCGGATCGACGATTGTGCGAATGTCGACACCTCGTTCCCGGGCTTCGTCGATCTCGCGACCGCGGCCGGCGCACGGGTGCAGGCGACCCATGGTTGAGCCGGTGGCGGTGATTGCGATCGATGGTCCGAGCGGATCCGGGAAGGGGACCATCGCGCAGCGCGTGGCCGATCGCCTTGGCTGGCGCGTGCTGGATTCCGGCGCACTCTACCGTCTGGTGGGCCTAGCGACCGAGAACGCCGACATTGGATTTGAAGATGAAAACAAAATCAGTGATTTATCTTCTAAAATTAATGTTGTTTTTGAGAAAAATCGCATACTGCTCGACGGCATCGATGTAACCGACCGGATCCGCACCGAGGGTGCCGGTAGCAATGCCTCGAAAGTCGCGGCGATGCCGGCCGTACGTGCCGCATTGCTCGACTGGCAACGCGCTTATGCGACGCCACCGGGGCTGGTCGCCGATGGGCGCGACATGGGAACCACGGTTTTTCCGGCTGCGGGGTTGAAGATATTTCTAACCGCAAGTGCGGCGGTGCGCGCAGAAAGACGCTATAAGCAGTTGATAGAAAAAGGATTGCCTGCTAATCTCGCCGCCCTTACGGAGGAGATCGAGGCGCGAGATGCGCGCGATCGAAATCGTAGTGTCTCGCCGTTGGCGGCGGCGTCGGATGCGATCCTTATCGATTCGACTGCGCTGGGTATCGACGAGGTCGTGGATCTTGTGCTGCAGCAGGCACGCAAGGTCTTTTCCGTTTCGGTTTGACGCGTCTGTGTCGAACCGGCCAGGTGCCCGGGCAACCGGGTTGAATGCAATCTGAAAAATCCGGATTGACCCAGCGTCACCGGTATGGTGGTCCGCCACGTTGCGGATCGGGAAATATCTAATGTCTGAAAGCTTTGCCGAGCTCTTTGAACAGAGCCTCAACAACACCAATCTCCAGCCCGGTGCGATCGTGATCGGTACCATTGTCTCGATCGACAACGAGCACGTGATCGTCAACGCCGGACTCAAGTCCGAAGGCGTGATCCCCAAAAGCCAGTTCCTCGATATGGACGGCAATCTCGAATGCGAGGTTGGTGACCAGATTGAAGTCGCGCTGGATGCCGTCGAGGACGGCTTCGGCGCAACCCGTCTTTCGCGCGAGAAGGCGAAACGCCATCACGCGTGGAACAAGCTCGAGAAGGCTTTCGAGTCGGAAGAGATCGTCGTCGGCCGTATCAACGGCAAGGTCAAAGGCGGTTTCACCGTCGAACTCGATCAGATCCGTGCGTTCCTGCCGGGTTCGCTGGTCGATGTTCGCCCTGTGCGCGATACCTCGTACCTCGAGGGTAAGGATCTTGAGTTCAAGGTGATCAAGCTCGACCAGAAGCGCAACAACGTCGTTGTATCGCGCCGTGCGGTGGTCGAACAGGAATACAGCGAGGAGCGCGACAAGCTGCTCGAGAATCTGCAGGAAGGCCAGGAAATCAAGGGCGTCGTCAAGAACCTCACCGATTACGGTGCGTTCGTCGACCTCGGCGGTATTGACGGTCTGCTGCATATCACCGACATGGCGTGGAAACGCGTCAAGCACCCCTCCGAGGTCGTGGAGATTGGCGACGAGGTCACCGTCAAGGTACTGAAGTTCGATCGTGAAAAGATGCGCGTCTCGCTGGGTCTGAAGCAGATGGGCGAGGATCCGTGGGAAAACATCACGCGACGCTATCCGGAAGGCACGCGGTTGTTCGGCAAGGTCACCAACATCGCCGACTACGGTGCCTTCGTCGAGATCGAGGACGGCGTGGAAGGCCTCGTGCACGTGTCCGAGATGGACTGGACCAACAAGAACGTACACCCGAGCAAGGTCGTCACCCTGGGTGACGAGGTCGAGGTCGTGGTGCTCGACATCGACGAGGAGCGTCGCCGTATCTCGCTGGGCATGAAGCAGTGCCAGGCGAATCCGTGGGAAGACTTCTCGCAGAAGTTCAACAAGGGTGACCATGTGCGCGGCGTGATCAAGTCGATCACGGACTTCGGTATCTTCATCGGTCTGGATGGTGGCATCGATGGTCTTGTGCACCTGTCGGACATCTCCTGGGACGACACCGGCGAGGCGATGATCCGCAACTACAAGAAGGGTCAGGAACTGGAGACGGTGGTGCTGGCGGTCGACCCCGAGCGCGAGCGTATCTCGCTCGGGATCAAGCAGCTCGACAAGGATCCGATCTCGAGCTTCCTGGCGATGCACGAGAAGGGCTCGTTCGTGACCGGTACCGTCCAGGAGGTCGACGCCAAAGGTGCGGTGATCGCGCTGGCAGATGGTGTCGAGGGCTATCTGCGTGCCTCCGAGCTGTCGCGTGATCGTGTCGAGGACGCGCGTTCGATCCTCAAAGAGGGCGACTCGATCGAGGCCAAGTTCATGGGTGTGGACCGGAAGAACCGGACGATCTCGTTGTCGGTGAAGGCCAAGGACATGGACGAAGAGAAGGCCGCGATTGCGACCTACTCGAGCGACAGCGGTGCCGGCACCACGGCATTCGGTGAGTTGCTGAAGGACCAGCTGGACGCCAACAAAGAATAATCGGTCGTCAAGGCCGAGACGGAAAACGCGGCGGCCGTTATGGCCGCCGCATCCACCAAGAAACGGACTGGATTTAGATGACTAAGTCAGAACTGATCGAAGTCATTGCTCGCGAGCAGAGCCACCTTGCCTATCGCGATGTCGAATTGGCCGTGAAATGCATGATCGAACAGATGAGCCAGGCCCTGGCGTCCGGCGAGCGTATTGAGATTCGCGGCTTCGGGAGCTTTTCGCTGCATTTTCGCCCGCCACGTATGGGGCGCAATCCGAAGACCGGTGATTCGGTGAAGCTCAGCGGCAAGTATGTGCCGCACTTCAAGCCCGGTAAGGAGCTGCGCGAACGCGTCAACCTGAAATTCGATGGCACCATGGAAGAAGAGCCCAACGAACAGGTGGGATGACAGGTGCGCAGACGCCTGGAGTTTGTACCGTGGAAAGGGCCGGCAGTTTGCCGGCTTTTTTATGCCCGAATCGACGTCGCGGTCATCCGGTCAACCGAGCGGGCGGGTAGGTGGCAGTCCCTTGCCGGTGGGGGTTCCAAGCAGTGGCGTGCGCCGCTATGCGGACAACGCCAGGGCGCACAGGTAGGTCGTCACGGCGGCAAAAAAGACGCCGATCTCGAACACCGAGCGCGACCGGTTGCCGCGCGCGGCGACATTGAAATCCATGATGCCTTCGATCTTGTCGTGGTTCATGTCGCGCATGAAGTAACGGCTGCTGGGCATGTGCGGCTCCTCTAAAACGTTCTCTTTAGGTTCTCTTTTAATTTAGCACGAAAAGAGAACAAAGCAAGAACCGAGATTGCGCTCATGTTAACCGCAGATAATGACAATATTCCGATATACGGTTATTGTGCAGCGCCGGGACATGCAGGGGCACCGTATTGGACCATCACCGCGTCGAGCATTGTGTCGAAAGGCTCTGTCTGAAGGGCTGTCGATCCGTCTGGTCGGATATCGATGCCCTCGAGGCGGGCAGGGTGCTTCCCGAGGTCCGCGGCCTGACACGTGCCGAGATCCATGCGGTGCTGCGAGAGCTCAAGGCGGTGATGGCCGTCTACGAAGGCAACTGCGTCGCCAGCTGAGCGACCTTGTAAGCCCGTCCCGGGGCGTTCAAACTCGACGGTCCGTCCAAAGAATCAAGATTTCTTCGCAATGCGTGTAGCTTTACGCATCGAAGTAGGCACCGTGCGCGGTCTGCGCGAGGGCGTGCCGAACCTGATGCGCCTGTTCAGCGAGTTCCAGGTCCGAGCGAGTTTCTTCTTTCCGCTGGGCCGCGATCTTTCCGGGAGACGTCCGTTTCACACGTGGCGCGATCGCAGCGCACTGGGGCTGCCGGCGCTTGCGTACGGCACCTTCCTGCCGGGTCCGGATCTGGCGCCGGAATCGCTGCGCCTGCTGCGCCTGGCGCGCGACAACGGTCATGACGTCGGCCTGTTCGGCATGTCGCCCGTGCGATGGGCGACGCGCCTCGCGCACGCCGAAGCGCCTTGGGTCGAGCGCCAGTACGCACGGATGATCGAGACCTACGCATCCGTCGGGGACGGTCGCGCGATCGGTCTGGCCACCCCCGACTGGCAGGTACACCCTGCGCTGCTCGCGGCGCTCGAATCGAGTCGTTTCTCTTATACGTCGTTTGGTCGCGGCAAGTATCCCTATCTGCCTCAGCTTCAGGGGCAGCGGTCGGCAGTACCGGAGATCCCAACCACTTTGCCATCGGTCGACGAGATGCTGCGACAGCCCGGGGTGACGCCGGACAATGTGCATGAATACCTGTACGCAGAAAGCCGTACCGTGTTGCCCGCTGGGCACGTGTTTTCAGCGAGTGCCGAACATGAGGGGCTCGCACGTCTCCCGCTGATGGAGAAGCTGCTGGTGATGTGGAAAGGCCAAGAGGGTGCGTTGCGCGCGCTCGGCGACATGCTGAGTGAAATCGACACGGCGACACTGCCGCACCATCAGGTCGGCTGGGGGACCGTGGTCGGCAGAGATGGACATGTCGCAATGCAGAGCGTCCAGGTGCCGACATGAGCCGCCGACGACTGTCCGATCGGACACTGAGCGCCTGGGTCTATGTCGCTGAGTCGGGGATCCATGGGCGCGGTGTGTTCGCCGCCCGGGACATCCCTCGCGGGACCTACATCGGTACCTTTCACGGGCCTGCGGCGCAACGCGATGGAACGCATGTGTTGTGGGTCTACGGATCGTCCGACGGGGCGCCTCCGGTCGGCCGGCGTGGCCGCAATCTCCTGCGTTTCCTCAACCATGGGGTGCGCTGCAACGCCGAGTTCGATGGCTTCGACCTGTATGCCTGTCGCCGCATTGGATGCGACGAGGAGATCACGATCGACTATGGTGGAACGCCGTGACGGTTTGGGTGGCGGAAGGTCATGACTGATTTGGGCGGTCGCGACACACTGTTTTCCGAGGAACGTCCCGGTCCGGACGGTTTCGTTTTCGACGAGGCCGTGGCGGCGGTGTTTCCCGACATGATCAAGCGCTCGGTGCCCGGGTATGTCGCGGTGATCAACATGATCCAGTTGCTCGCCGGACGCTACGCACAGCCCGGCAGCCTGTTGCTCGATCTGGGGTGTTCCCTAGGTGCGTCGACCGTCGCACTCGCTCGCGGAGCGGCGGGGCGCGGCTGTCGTGTGGTCGGCGTGGACAATGCACCGGCGATGCTGACCCAGGCGCGCGAATTAACCGCGCATTCGCATCTGTCGATCGAGTGGCAATGTGCCGATGTGCGCGACGTCGAGATCACCGGAGCCTCGGTCGTGGTGATGAACTTCACGTTGCAGTTCCTGCCGCCCGGCGATCGCCTCGCGATGTTGCGGCGGATACGCGACGGGTTGGAACCGGAAGGTGTCCTGATCCTGTCGGAGAAGATTGCCGGTGCGGATGCGCAGGAAGACGCATTGCTGATCGAGATGCATCACGCATTCAAGCGGGCCAATGGCTACAGCGAACTGGAGATCAGCCGCAAGCGCAGTGCGCTCGAGAACGTGCTGGTGCCGGAGACCCTGGCGGTTCACCGCGAGCGTCTGAGCGAGGCGGGATTCGCGCGCTCGGATCTGTGGTTCCAGTGTTTCAATTTCGTGTCGCTGGTCGCGCGCCGATGATCGACGCGGCGCGGGTCCGTCGTCTGTTGGATCATCAGGGGCTGACGCGCTGGGCGGATGTGATCGACGCCCAGCTGGAGCGGGTGTTGGAGCGCGCGCCACATGGCGACTGGGCGCGCTGGCGGGCGGCACTCGACAGTCTGCCGGCATTGGGTCAGGGGCGTCTGGGTTGTACCGACGGCGCCTGGCACCTGCAACCCGCGGAATCACTTTCCGAGTCGGACCTTGTTGTGCTGCAGGATGCTCTGCGTGCGCTGCATCCATGGCGCAAGGGACCCTATCGGATCGGCGAACTTCTGATCGATACCGAGTGGCGATCCGATTGGAAGTGGGACCGTGTCGTGCCGCATATCGCGCCGCTCGACGATCGGTTGGTGCTGGATGTCGGCTGTGGCAACGGCTATCACTGTTGGCGTATCGCCGAGGCCGGCGCGCGCTGCGTGATCGGTATCGACCCGACCGCGGTGTTCCTCGCGCAGTTCCTGGCGATCCATGGACTGGCGGCCGCTATCGACCCGCATTTCGTCGGTCGCGTGACGATGCTGCCGCTGGGCATCGAGGATCTGCCTGGCGATCTCGACCGTTTCGATACGGTGTTCTCGATGGGCGTGCTATACCACCGTCGTTCGCCGCTCGACCATCTCGGCGAGCTGCGAAGTGCGTTGCGTGCCGGAGGCCAGCTGGTGCTCGAGACGCTGGTGATCGATGGTGGCGTGGATCAGGTTCTGGTGCCGCAGGGGCGCTACGCGAAGATGCGCAATGTGTGGTTCATTCCCAGCACGGCGATGCTCGAGGTCTGGCTGATGCGCAGTGGATTCCGCCGGGTGCGTACTGTTGATGTGACGCCGACGACCGTCGAGGAACAGCGTTCCACGGCGTGGATGACCTTCGAATCGCTTGCAGATTTCCTCGACCCTGCCGATAACCGCTTCACCATCGAGGGCTATCCGGCACCGCAGCGTGCGATCGTGGTGGCGGATACCTGAGCATCACTTGAAGGAGAACCGTGGATGACGAGCGCGCCCAAGTTTTTCGTTGGACAGATCGTGCACCACAACCGCTTCAACTACCGCGGAGTGGTTATCGACGTCGATGCGGACTTCCAGGGCAGTGAGGCGTGGTACGAGCAGGTCGCGCGATCGCGTCCGCCGAAAGACCAGCCGTGGTATCGCGTACTGGTCGATGGGGGAGAGCACGAGACCTACGTCGCCGAACGCCATCTCGACGTCGCGCCGGACAGAACCCCGATCTACCACCCGCAGCTGAAAGACGTGTTCAGCGGCTACGAAGACGGCGCCTATCGGCATCGTACCCACTGACAGGGCACCGTCCGACGAACGCGGCGTTCAGTGGTAACGTCGCATCTGCCCGACCAGTACGCCCTGGATGCGTACCCGATCCGGACCGTAGTGCATCGGGCTGAGGCGGCTGTTCGCCGGGTGCAGCACCACCTCGTTGGATCGCTTCTCCAGACGTTTCAGCGTCGCCTCCTGGTCGTCGACCAGTGCGACGACGATCTCGCCGTTGCGTGCCTGCTGGCGGTGCTCGATCACCACCCAGTCGCCATCCAGGATGCCTTCCTCGATCATTGAGTCGCCGCGCACCTCGAGCACGTAGCAGGGATTGGGCGTACGCAGCTGAGGCGGTACCTCGATCATCTCCGGGTTGCTGATTGCCTCGATCGGTTGTCCCGCGGCGATATACCCGTACAGCGGTAGCGCATCCGTGTCGGCGCCCACCGCGGGTTCCTCTTCGACCAGCCGGATCCCGCGCCGCAGGTTGTTCATCGGCTCCACCAGCCCCGCCTCTATCAGTGCCTGGATCTGTTTATGCAACGACCCCCGCGAACTCAGCCCAAGCGCGTCGCACAACTCGTCCAGCGTCGGCGGATGCGGAAAATCGGCCAGGTGCTCGCGCAGATAGTCGTAGATCTCCTGCTGTCGCCGGGTGAGGGTGGGCGGGACCATGCTGTTCTCTCCGTGTTGCCGGATGGTTCTTTATCTGTTCTATACTGGGCTCGATTATAGAACAACCAGAGAACTCTGCCATGCCCGCCATCGTTTCGTCCGCAACCGCCACCGAGCGCGATCGCGTGGAGCACCTGACCGAACGCCTCAAGATGCGCTACCGCGACCGGATCTGTGCCGAGCTGACACTGCCGGCGCAGCCGGCACGAACGGCGCCGCTGCCGGACGATCTGGACCCTCGCCTGTACACGGCTCTGGAGGCGCGCGGCGTAGAGCGGCTGTATGCGCACCAGGCCGAGGCCTGGGAGCTGGCGCGGCAGGGACGACATTTCGTCGTCGTCACGCCGACCGCGTCGGGCAAGACACTGTGCTACAACCTGCCGGTCCTGCAGACGGTGTGCGACGGCGCGGGCAAGGCGCTGTACCTGTTTCCGACCAAGGCGCTGGCACAGGACCAGGTCGCCGAGCTGCTGGAGCTCAACCGGGCCGGCGACCTCGGCGTGCGCGCCTACACCTTCGACGGCGACACCCCCGGCGATGCCCGCAAGGCGGTGCGCACGCGTGGCGATATCGTGATCAGCAATCCCGACATGCTGCACCAGGCGATCCTGCCGCATCACACCAAGTGGGCACAGTTCTTCGAGAACCTACGCTACGTGGTACTCGACGAGATGCACAGTTACCGTGGCGTGTTCGGCAGCCATGTCGCCAATCTCATCCGCCGCCTGAAGCGTATCCTGGCGTTCTACGGGGCCTCGCCACAGTTCGTGTTCTGTTCCGCAACCATCGCCAACCCGGCCGAGCTGGCCACCGGCCTGCTTGGCGAGCAGGTGGCGTCGGTGACGCGCAACGGGGCGCCGCAAGGGGAACGCCGGCTGCTGCTATGGAATCCGCCGGTGGTCAATCCCGACCTCGGCATCCGCGCCTCGGCACGCTCGCAGACCAACCGCATCGCCCGCCTGGCCACCCGCAGCGGCTTGAAGAGCATCGTGTTCGCGCGCTCGCGGCTGATGGTCGAAGTGCTCACCAAGTATCTCAAGGACGTGTTCGACAAGGACCCGCGCCGACCGCCGCGCGTATTCGCCTACCGCGGGGGCTATCTCCCCACGCAGCGTCGCGAGACCGAACGGCGGCTGCGGGCCGGCAGTATCGATTGTGTGATCAGCACCTCGGCGCTGGAGCTCGGTGTCGACATCGGCAGCCTCGACGTGTGTGTCCTGAACGGCTACCCGGGGAGCATCGCTGCGACCTGGCAGCGCCTCGGGCGTGCAGGGCGACGCAATCGCACCTCGCTCGGGGTGTTGGTCGCCGGCAGCGAACCGCTCGACCAATACATCGTGCGCAACCCGGACTTCTTTCTCGGTGCCTCACCCGAGCATGCCCGCATAGACCCGGACCAGTTGCTCGTGCTGCTCGATCATGTGCGTTGTGCCGCGTTCGAACTGCCGTTCCACGACGGCGAGTCGTTCAGTGCGCGGCATCCGCTGGACCAGTTCATGCAATACCTTACGGACGCCGGTGTGGTGCACCGCGAGGGTGATACCTGGCATTGGATGACCGACGACTATCCGGCCAACGCGGTGTCGCTGCGTTCGGTCGCGGAGGGCAATTTTCTCGTCGTCGACCAGGAAAGGGACGGTCGCCAGGTCATTGCCGAGGTCGACTTCAGTTCGGCACCCGAGACGCTCTACGAGGGCGCGATCTACATGGTGCAGGCGGCACCGTACCAGGTGGAGCATCTCGATTGGGATGGACGCAAGGCCTATGTGCGGCCGACGCGCGCCGACTACTACACCGACGCGGTGGTCTACACCCGGCTCAAGATCCTCGACCGTTTCGCCGAGCGTGCGCTCGCGCAGTCGCGCGTCGCACACGGCGAGGTGCATCTGGTCAGGCGTTTCGCCGGCTACAAGAAGATTCGCTATTACACGCACGAAAACATCGGCTACGGCAACATCCACCTGCCGGATCAGGAGATGCACACCAGCGCAGTCTGGTGGGAGATCAGGCCCGGCGAGCTCGAGCGCGTACTGCCTTCGCGACAGATGGCGCTGGACGGTTTCCTGGGTGCTGCCTATGCGATGCATCACGTCGCGGCATTGCGAATGATGAGCGAGGCCAGCGATCTCGGTCGTGCGGTGGGCGATGGTGACGGTCGCTGGTTTGCAACCCAGGGTTCGAACGGACGCGGCCAGATGCGGGACGTCTCCGGCGACGAGGTCGCGCCGGACTATCAGGGCGTGTTCCGCCCAGCGGTGTTTCTGTATGACAACTACCCGGGCGGGATCGGTCTGTCCGAACCGCTGTTCGAGCAGCAGTCCGATGTGGTGCACGGGGCGCTTGAACTCGTGCAGCGCTGCGACTGCCGGTTTGGTTGCCCGGCCTGCGTGGGCCCGGTACTGGCAAGCGACGAGGAGCGCGGTTACTCGCCGCGCGAACTGGCACTGACGGTACTCGGCCTGCTTCAGGGTCTGTCGGCGGTTCGGGGAGTACCGGGGTGAACATCGGCGATCGTCTCAGACAGTTGCGCGGCGAGGCGCGGCCGGAATCGGACGATGCACTGGCCACGCGGCTGCAGCGCCTGCGTCCACCTGCGCGGCATGCAACGATGGATCCCGACGACTGCAGTGTGCTGGGTACCGCGCTGGCGGCCGAACAGACGACTGACGGTCTGCTGATCCGTGAACGCCACTACCGGCTGTCGCCCGCGTCGTGTGTCGGGGTCGACCCCTCGGCGCTGCCCGAGACCTGCCGGCTGCCACCGCTCGACTGGCTGTATATCGACACCGAAACCACCGGACTGTCCAGCGGCGTCGGCAATCTGGCGTTCATGATCGGGGTGGCGAGATTCTCCGCGACGGACCAGCTCGAGGTCCGCCAGTACGTGCTCGGTCGGTATGCCGCCGAGCGCGCGATGCTCACCGATCTGCTCGCGACCGTCGGCACCGCGTCGACCGGCCTGGTGAGCTACAACGGCAAGTCTTTCGACCTGCCATTGCTCGCCAACCGCTGTCGGATGCAACGGGTCGCGGCTCGAATCGATACCCTGCCGCATCTCGATCTGATGTATACGGTGCGTCGCGCCTATCGCCGGCACTGGCCGGACTGTCGGTTGCAGACCGCAGAACGGCGGTTGCTGGGCCTGCAGCGCGTCGACGACCTCCCGGGTGCACAGGCGCCTGCGGCTTGGCGTACCTGGTTGTGCGAACGCGACACCACGGCCATCGCGCGTGTGCTGGAGCACAATTTTCAGGATGTGGTTTCGTTGGCCTTGCTGCATCGATGCCTCGCCGGGGCCTACCTGGGTCAGGCTGATTCCCCGTTGGACCATGCGGCGATCGGCAGGGCATGGCTCGATGCCGGCGACCCGCAGCGGGCACAGCGCATCTGGGAGAACGCCGGCGAATCGCTCAGTGACGACGGTCGACTCGACCTCGCGCGGCTGTATCGTCGACAGGGTGACTGGGCGAGCGCCGAGACACAGTGGCTTGCGCTGTATGCGCGTGGCAATGCGGCGGCGTCGCTCGAACTCAGCAAGCTTCACGAGCACCGCCGGCGTGATCTGCGCGCGGCGATGCGTTATGCGGGATCCTGTACGGCGGACGAACGCGACGCACGCTGTAGCCGGTTGCGGCGCAAACTGGATGCCACGCCCCAGCTGACGCTAAGGCTCAGTCTGCGAACTCGATGAAGTAACCGGCGCCGTCGGGCGACGGTAGACAGCGCTGTAACTGGCCGGCACGGCGTGCCTCGAGCAGGCGGCGACCCAGCGGCAGAAACAGCGTCTCGCGGCCATCGCCGGCCGCGGCGTCGAAGCGAATCAGATAGCGCGTGGCGGTGCCCCGATCGCCGAGCAGTTGCTCCACGGTGTGCAGGGCCTGGTCCTCGTTCAGCCCCTGCAGATCGAGCACCGCATCCGCATCATCGGGCTGCAGTGCGAGACGTTGCAGCGGATTCTCGTCGAAAAACGGCACCGGCCGCTCAACCGGTCTCGTCGAGAATCACGAACGACAGGAAGGTCGTGCCCAGTGCGATTGCCATCACGATCGCCAACGAACCCTGCACTGCCATCACCACGCCGCTCGCGATCCACACGTTTTTGACGATCCCGCGCTTGCGCCGGTATCCGTCCGTGAAACGGCGTCGATGAGGGTGTTCCCGGTCTGGGGATCTGTCCTCGGTCCAGCTGGGCAGAAACACACGGGATATCCAGTCTTTTCGCTGCATGAAGTGCTCCATCGACCGCGACGGCTATCGCTTTAACGGTTTTTTTTCAACTGTAGCCGAAAAATGCGCGTCGGCCGCGGTACGCGACGTGCCCCATGCAAACCTGAGCATTGTGTTAAAACATGAACGCTGGGCCGGAAGTCCGGCATAGTGGGTCGGGACATCCGGGGGTGACAGGTATGCAGGAATACGACGTGGTGGTGATCGGCAGCGGCCCGGCCGGCGAGGGCGCGAGCATGAAGCTGTCGAAGCAGGGCAAGCGCGTGGCGGTGGTCGAGATGTCGGACCAGGTGGGTGGCAACTGCACCCACATGGGCACCATTCCGAGCAAGGCACTGCGACACGCGATACAGTTGCTGGCCGATTACCGCCATCACCCGCTGTTCGAGCACACGGTCCAGTTCATGGACGTGTCTTGGCCGCAGCTGCTGAAGACCGCCGATGAGGTGATCTCGCGGCAGGTCAGCATGCGTCACCGCTTCTACACGCGCAACCGGGTCGATGTGATCCATGGCAGGGCGCGTTTCGTCGATCCGCAGACCCTGGAGGTCAGCCGGCGCACCGGCGATGCCCTGCGCGTGCGCGCGGCACACTTCGTGATTGCCACCGGCTCACGCCCCTATAGGCCTCCGCAGCTGGACTTCTCCGATCCACGCATACTGGACAGCGACACGGTGCTGCAGATGGGGTATACGCCCCGCCGGGTAACGATCTTCGGCGCCGGCGTCATCGGTTGCGAGTACGCATCGATCTTCGCCAACCTCGACGTGAAGGTGAACCTGATCAATACGCGTGATCGCCTGTTGTCCTATCTCGACGACGAGATCACCGATGCGCTGAGCTACCACCTGCGCGAGCAGGGGGTGGTCATACTGCACAACGAGACGTTCGATTCACTCGAGAGCACCGACAAGGGCGTCGTGTTGCGCTGTCAGTCGGGCAAAGAGGTGCGCTCGGACGTGTTGTTCTGGGCCAATGGCCGTAGCGGCAACACCGAAGACATGGGGTTGGACGACGTCGGCGTGGGTATCAACCAGCGCGGCCAGATCGAGGTCGACAAGACGTTTCGCACCTCGTGCGAGAACATCTTTGCGGTTGGCGACGTGATCGGCCCGCCGGCGCTCGCCAGTGCCAGCTACGATCAGGGCCGCTTCGCCGGTCAACTGATCGCCGATGGCCGCTGCGACTGGGAACTGCTCGGTGATGTGCCGACCGGTATCTACACCAGCCCGGAGATCAGTTCGGTCGGCCGCAGCGAGCGTGAGTTGACCGAGCAGAACGTGCCCTACGAAGTGGGGCGTGCGGATTTCAAAAACCTGGCGCGTGCGCAGATCGCCGGGCGCAGTGTCGGGATGCTGAAGCTGCTGTTTCATCGCGAGACGCGCGCGCTGCTCGGCATCCACTGTTTCGGCGAACAGGCATCCGAGATCGTGCACATCGGTCAGGCGATCATGTCGCAAGCGGGGGCTGCGAATACCATCGATTACTTTGCCAACACGACGTTCAACTACCCGACGATGGCCGAGGCCTACCGCGTGGCGGCGCTGTACGGGCGCAACAGGATTCGCTGACCGCGTCAGACGAGGGTGAACAGGCGGCCGAAGTTCGCGACTTCGAGGATCTGCTTGACGGTCGGGTTCGCGCCGACCAGGCGCACCGCGTTCGCGTCGCCGCCGGCGTGCTCACGCAGCCGGATCAACATGCCAAGCCCGGCACTGTCCACGTAGTCAGTCTTCGACAGGTCGATGTTCACTGGCTGGCGCGCCGGTATCTTTTCGTAGACGTCGCGAAACGCACGGTTCGAATCGAACGTGAAGTTGCCGTGGATCGTGATCGTGGCGACCCCGTCGCGGGTAGACAGTTGGATATTGGACATCGGCGTCTTGGGCCAAACTCGTTGCAAGGCGACGCGCGAGTATATAAGGGAATTCTTTACGACGCAAAGCGCAAACCGGGCGTATAACCCCGTGATTCTGCCGGTTAATCCTCGTTCTTGCGCCCCGGTGGTGCGGTCTTGAGCATGTCCTGCCAGAGCTTCATGTTCTGCTCGCCGAGCTTCATCCAGTAGTCCATCGGCGTTCCTTCGAACGCCTTGCCCATCTGTTCCTGCAGGGCGTGCTGCTGTTCGCTGAAGAACCGCAGGCTGGTATCGAGGTATTCGGCGAACCCGGACTGTGCGGCTTCGCCGTAGTTGCGGATGAAACGCGCCAATACGTCGGCGGTGAACAGTGGTTGGCCGCCAGCCTCCTGCTCCATGATGATCTGCAGCAGGATGTTGCGGGTGATGTCTTCTTCGCTCTGCCGGTCGATCACCTTGAACGGGATCTCTTTCAGAACCATTTCGCGCACTTCGTCGAGCGTGATGTAGCGGCTTTCGGCCGTATCGTAGAGGCGACGGTTGGGGTATTTCTTGATCAGTCGCTCAGCAGGCATTGGGGCCGCTCCTCATGCCGGTTCATCGGATTTCATGGTTGATCGTAGGGGGATTATAGCGGTCCGCCGAACCTGGATGTCTTCGGCATGTGCTGCCGATCACTGCATATGCTGGCCGCCATTGGCTGCCAGATTGGCTCCGGTGATGAACCCGGCATCGTCAGAGGAGAGGAACGCCACCAGGGCGCCGATCTCCTCGGGGTGCCCGAGTCGCCCGACCGGGATCTGACCTATGATCTGCTCGCGGATCTCTTCGCGCACCGCCATGACCATCTCGGTCGCGATGTAGCCGGGCGACACGGTGTTCACCGTGACCCCCTTGCGCGCCACTTCCTGGGCGAGCGCCATCGTGAAACCGTGCATACCGGCCTTGGCCGCGCAGTAGTTGGTCTGGCCGAAACAGCCCTTCTGTCCGTTGATCGAGGCGATATTGACCACCCGACCCCAGCCGCGGTCGAGCATCTGCGGTACGAACTGGTGGGTCACATTGAACACGCTGTCGAGGTTGGCATTGATCACCTGCCGCCAGTGCTCGGGCGTGATCTTCTTGAACGAGGCGTCACGCGTTATCCCGGCATTGTTTACCAGGATATCCACGTGACGCCCGTGCGATTCGAGCTCTTCGCGCATACGCACGCAGTCATCGTAGTCACCGACGTCGCAGGCTACCAGGACCGGCTCGAAGTCCTGGTCCGTGGCCCAGGCCTCCGCCTTGTCATGGTTACGATAGGTCGTGATGATGCGAGCCCCGGCCTCGGCCAGCCGCTGGCAGATCGCCGTGCCGATGCCACCGGTACCACCGGTTACCAGCGCAAATTTACCCTTCAGCCCCTGCATCTCATGCTACGGTTTCCACCGCCATTGCGACGCCTTGCCCGCCACCAATACACAGTGTAGCCAATCCTTTGCCGGCCTGTTCGCGCTGCATGCCGTGCAACAGGGTCACCAGGACCCGTGCGCCGGATGCTCCGATCGGGTGACCGATCGAGATCGCACCACCGGAGACGTTGACCTTTGCGGTGTCCCAGCCAAGTTCTTTGTTGACCGACATCGCCTGCGCGGCGAATGCCTCGTTCGCCTCGACCAGATCCAGATCGGAGACGCTCCATCCGGCCTTTTCGAGACACTTCTGCGTCGCCGGAATCGGGCCTGTGCCCATGATCGCGGGATCGACGCCGGCGCTGGAGAACGCCACGATGCGCACCATCGGCTTCAGGCCGAGTTGAGCGGCTTTCTCGGCGGTCATCACCACCACGGCCGCGGCGCCGTCATTGATGCCGGAGGCATTGCCGGCGGTCACGGTTCCGTCTTTCTTGAATGCCGGACGCAGCCCACCGAGCTTCTCCGCGGTGGTGCCGGCACGCGGGAACTCGTCCTTGGCGAACACGATCGGGTCGCCTTTGCGCTGCGGGATCTCGACCGGGACGATCTCGGCATCGAAGTTGCCGGCCTCCTGGGCCTTCTCGGTGCGGCTCTGCGACTCGGCGGCGAACAAATCCTGTTCGGCGCGGCTGAAGCCGTATTTGTCGGCGATGTTCTCTGCGGTGATCCCCATGTGGCAGTCGTTGAACGCACACCACAGGCCATCCTTGATCATCGTGTCGGTCATCTGCCAGTCGCCCATCATCTTGCCCTGGCGCGAGGACGGGAGCACATGCGGTGACGCGCTCATGTTTTCCTGGCCACCGGCGATCACGATCTCCGCATCGCCACACATCACCGCCTGCCAGGCGAGATGCACGGCCTTAAGGCCACTGCCACACACCTTGTTGATCGTCATCGCCGGTGTTTCCTGCGAGAGTCCCGACTCGATCACGGTCTGCCGGGCCGGATTCTGGCCGGCCCCGGCGGTCAACACCTGGCCCATGATGACCTCGTCGATCTGGTCCGGTTTGAGCCCGGTGCGCTGCAACAGGTTCTTGACGACGACAGCCCCGAGGCGATGCGCAGGGACCTGCGCCAGGGTTCCGCCGAACGAACCGACCGCGGTACGGGCGGCGGCCACGATAACGACTTCTTTGCTCATGAGATCCTCCTAACATATGGACGCCCCTGTCGCTGCAGGGTGCGATTCAGAAACTAGACTTGCAGCGTCGCCCCGGGCATTTCTGCCGCGCCCGGTGGCCTTCGCCGAACTATGTTGCACTGCACAAGAATGCATGTTAGCGTGTTTTGGTGCAATGCACAATTCCGGCGTTCACGCCGGCCGTGAGATCAACAGAGATTGCCATCCGCACCACCATTTTGGACCACCGACTATGAGTACCGACAACGAATCCTTGATCAACGAGTGGGTTGCGACCCAGCGCAAGTACTGGGATACCTGGAACGATTTCGCCAGGCAGGCCGGTGCCGCGGCGCTCGGCCAACACACCACGTTCAACCCTTTCACGGCAAGCAACCCGTTCTCCGCGGGCAATCCGTTTGCCGCCGGCAATCCGTTCGCTGCCGGCAACCCATTCGCGGGCGGGAATCCGTTTGCCACCAACCCGTTTGCCGCGTCCGCGTCGGGCAACCCCTTCGGCGGCATGATGGACCAGTGGTGGTCGGCGTTGAAGCCGCAGGCCCAGGGCGACCTCGGCACCGTCGTGCAGCGTTTCTACGATATGGGCAAGAACTTCATGAGCCTAGCCGAAGGGGCGTTCGGCGTCGCCGGCCAGGATCAACCCGATGCGGCGATGCAGATGTGGATGTCGTCGATGCAGGCCGCGTTGCAGCAGTGGATCGCGCAGATCCAGAACAACCTGGATGTCACGACCCCCGACCTGCCGGGCGTCAGCGGGACGACGTTGAGCACCTGGGCGCAACTGGCCGACACGATCGCGCCCTGGCTCAACATGTCGCAGAGCTACCTCAAGGACGTCGCCGAGGGACATCTGCCCGGTGGCATCGAGATGCCCGGGATGGGGGCTGCGCAGGAGCAGTTCTGCCGCGCGTTGTCGATGCCCGGTCTGGGCTATACACGTGAACAGCAGGAACGCATCCAGGCGCTCGCACGACATCTGCTCGACTACCATGATGCGCTGCGCGCCTACAAGGTCGCGTTCGCCAAGACTGCGTTGGCATCGCTGGACGCCGTACAGAAACGCCTGCAGGCGCTGCATTCCGAAGGCCGCAACATCGAGACACTGCGCGCCCTGTACGACATGTGGGTCGACGCCAGCGAGGACGCCTATGGCAAATTCGCGATGAGCGACGAGTACCAGGTGGTCTACGGCGATCTGGTCAACGCGCTGATGCGGGTACGCAAGAATCTGAACGAACTCACCGAACAGCAGTATCAGCTGCTCAATATCCCGACCCGCTCAGAGATCGATACGATGCAGCATCGTCAACAGGATGTGCGACGTGAAAACCGGCATCTGAAGCGCGAGTTGGACGCCTTGCGTGCGCAGGTCGAACAGCTTGCGAAGGGCAACGGTGTCACGGCACGTGGCCGGTCGACCACCGGTGGGAAACCGGCGCAGTCCAAGCTGCCGATCGAAGAGGGCAACGACGAAGATCTGACGGCGATCAAGGGGATTGGACCGAAGATGATGGAGAAACTGTATGCACAGGGTATCCGCAACTTCGCCAAGCTGGCCCAGATCAACACCGAGCTCGCGGAGCAACTCGACGAGTCACTGAAGACGCAGGGACGCATCCTGCGCGAGGACTGGATCGGGCAGGCCAAGAAACTGCTCGGCTGAACGCTAATCGACCAAAGGTGCACGACAAATGATTCCGTTTCAAATGCGTCCCGACGAGATTCTCAACGAGGCTCGCGGATTCAACGAAAAACTGGCCAAGGGCGTTGGCAATCTGATGGATGTCGGCGACATCCCAAGCGGTGTCACGCCAAAAGAGCCGGTGTACAAAGAAGACAAAATGGTGTTGTACCGCTACAAGGGTGAACAGCCGGCGACCAACAAGACGCCGCTGCTGATCGTCTATGCGTTGGTCAATCGTCCCTACATGACGGACCTGCAGGAGAATCGTTCGACAATTCGCGGCCTGTTGGAAAGCGGCCAGGACGTTTACCTGATCGACTGGGGCTATCCCGATGCGGCCGATCGTTTCCTGACGATGGACGACTACATCAACGGTTACCTGGACCGTTGCGTCGATGTGATCTGTGCACGGCATGGTATCGACAAGCTGAACATCCTCGGGATCTGTCAGGGCGGCGCCTTCAGCCTGTGCTACGCGGCGATGCACCAGGAGAAGGTGCGTAACCTGGTGACCATGGTGACGCCTGTGGATTTCAAGACGCCGGACAACATGCTCAGCCACTGGGTGCAGAATGTCGACATCGATCTGCTCGTCGATACCCAGGGCAACATCCCGGGCGAGATGCTGAACTGGACCTTCCTCAACCTCAAGCCTTATCAGCTGATGGCGCAGAAGTATCTCGGCGTCGTGGACCTGATGGACGACCCGAAGGCGCTGAAGAACTTCATGCGGATGGAGAAATGGATCTTCGACAGCCCGGACCAGGCAGGCGAGACATTTCGCCAGTTCATCAAGGACTTCTTCCAGCAGAACAAGCTGCTCAAAGGGGAAGTCCAGATCGGTGATTACACCGTCGATCTGAAGAAGATAACGGTCCCGGTCCTCAACGTGTTTGCCGAACAGGACCATCTGGTACCGCCGGACTCGTCGCGGGCCCTGAAGGGCGCGATTCGCAGCAAGGACTACACCGAATTGTCCTTTCCCGGTGGGCACATCGGGATCTATGTGAGCGGCAAGGCGCAGAAGATGGTACCGCCGTCGATCGGCGAGTGGCTCAACAAGCGTTAGCCCTTCCCGACAAGGGTCCGCCCCGGCCGGGGCGGACCGCCGGCTCATCGGGCGTCCACGGTGTTCGATGATTGCGCTGACCTATGATGAGGTCGGCGAATTCCCTATGAGAATTCCCTTGTCCGCGCCCTTAGGCTTTACTTCCATCGATGGCGATGGATTAGGGAAGGCATGTCATGGGGAAACGCGTAACCGTCGGTGGCCTGCAGGTTGCAGAGGTCCTCTACCAGTTCGTTCAGCAGAAGGCGCTGCCGGGCACAGGCGTCGACGGCGATGCGTTTTGGGAAGGTTTCGGTCGTCTCGTCGCCGATCTCGCCCCGTTGAACCGTGAGTTGCTCGCGAAGCGCGACCGGATTCAGTCTGAGATAGACCGCTGGTGCCTTACGCATCGCGGACCGGCGTTCGATGCCGCCGAGTACAAGGCATTTCTGCGCGAGATTGGTTATCTGGTGCCCGAGGGCGAGGCCTTTCAGATCTCCACGTCCGGGGTCGACGACGAGATCGCACTAATCGCCGGGCCGCAGCTGGTGGTGCCGGTCAATAATGCTCGGTATGCATTGAACGCCGCAAACGCGCGCTGGGGCAGTCTGTACGATGCCTTCTACGGCACCGACGTGATTCCCGACGAAGGCGAGTTGGCCAAAGGGCTGGGCTTCAATGCCAAACGCGGGGTGGCCGTGGTGGCCCGCGCGTGCGAGTTTCTCGACGATTCCGTACCGTTGACCGATGGTTCGCATGCCGACGTGGCCGAGTATTCGCTGGTCGAATTCAACGACCATCTCGGACTCTCGGCCACCCTGACCAGTGGTCATACCACGGGCCTGGTCGATCCTGCCGAGTTCGTCGGCTACCGGGAGCAGGACGGGCGTCTGCAGAGCGTGCTGTTGTGCAATCACGGCCTGCATGTCGAGATCCAGATCGAACGAGATAATCCGGTCGCAAAGCTGCATCCGGCCGGCATCAAGGATGTCGTACTCGAAGCTGCCATCACCACGATCATGGATTGCGAGGACTCCGTCGCGGCAGTCGATGCCTCGGACAAGGTCCTGGTGTACGCGAACTGGCTCGGCCTGATGCGTGGCGACCTCAGCGAGACCTTCTACAAGCGCGGCAAGCCGGTGCAGCGTGCACTGAATCCGGACCGCGAATACCAGTCCGCGACTGGCGGAACCCTGACGCTTCCCGGTCGCAGCCTGATGCTGGTCCGCAACGTCGGTCACCTGATGACCAACGCCGCGATCCTGGACGCCGCCGGTCGGGAGGTGCCCGAGGGGATTCTCGACGCGGTCATGACAAGCCTGATCGCGATGCACGACCTGCGCGGCAACGGTCACTACCGGAACTCGCGTAGCGGAGGCGTGTACATCGTCAAACCGAAGATGCACGGCCCCGAGGAGGTCGCATTCACCAACCAGCTGTTCGATCGGGTCGAGGATATCCTGGGCCTCGCGAGGAATACCCTGAAGGTCGGCATCATGGATGAAGAGCGGCGTACCACCGTCAACCTGCTGGAGTGCATCCGTGCCGCACGCGAACGCGTGATCTTCATCAATACCGGGTTTCTCGACCGTACCGGGGACGAGATCCATACCAGCATGGAACTCGGGCCCATGCTCCCCAAGGCGGACATCAAGAACCAGCCATGGATCAAGGCCTACGAGGATTGGAACGTGGATATCGGGCTCGCCTGCGGCCTTGCCGGTCGCGCCCAGATCGGCAAGGGGATGTGGCCGATTCCAGACCAGATGGCGGCGATGATCCAGTCCAAAGGCGCACACCCTCTGGCCGGCGCGAACACGGCGTGGGTACCGTCGCCGACCGCTGCGACGCTGCACGCGATGCACTACCACGACATCGATGTAAGCGAGCGCCAGGCGGAACTGGCGTCGCGTCCGCGCGCATCGCTCGACGACATTCTCACACCGCCGTTGCTGACGGACCCCGGCAACCTGAGTGCGCAGCAGATACAGCGCGAGCTCGACAACAACGCCCAGGGGATTCTCGGTTATGTCGTTCGCTGGATCGACCAGGGGGTCGGCTGTTCGAAGGTACCGGACATCAACGACGTCGGCCTGATGGAAGACCGGGCGACGCTGCGCATATCCAGTCAGCATATTGCCAACTGGTTGCATCACGGGATCTGCGATGAGGACCAGGTGGTGGAGACCATGCGTCGCATGGCCCAGGTCGTCGATCGGCAGAACGCCGGCGATCCCGACTACCGGCCGATGGCACCGGGTTTCGACGGCGTGGCCTTCCGTGCCGCGCT
This sequence comes from Chromatiaceae bacterium, assembly GCA_024235395.1. Lineage (NCBI taxonomy): Bacteria > Pseudomonadati > Pseudomonadota > Gammaproteobacteria > Chromatiales > Chromatiaceae > Chromatiaceae bacterium. Next base: position 375,423 of record JACKMK010000001.1, on the reverse strand, counting down.
CGACCTGGTGCTCCAGGGACGCGAGCAGCCCAACGGCTACACCGAGCCGGTGCTGCACGCGCGCCGTGCCGAACTCAAAGCACTACTGCAGCATGTCGCCTGAGACCCCGGGTTCGTGGCGCGGCTGAGCCCCTATTTCGCGTATCGGACAGACGACGAGGGTCAGGCTTATCTCGAGGTCTATCTGCGCGGCAACGCGCTGTTGCGCATGGCGGCCACCAACAAGGGCACTGCGTTCACGCCGCAGGAACGGCTGGTGCTGGGCCTGGAAGGCATGCTGCCGCCCCAGGTTTGCGACCTGCAACAGCAGGTGGGACGCCTGTACCGTGGTTTCACCCGGCAACCCGACGACATCGCCAAGTACCAGTACCTGCGCGCAATGCAGGAACGTTCCGAGGTGCGTTTCTACGCGATGCTGCAACAGCATCTGGAAGAGATGATGCCGATCGTCTACACGCCGACGGTCGGCAAGGCGGTGCAGCAATACAGCGATCTCTACCAGGCGCCACGCGGTATTACCGTCTCGCCACAGAACATCGAGCATATCGACCAGATCCTGACCGATTATCCCTTGTATGACGTGCGCATGATCGTCGCGACGGACTCGTCCGCGATCCTGGGTATCGGTGACCAGGGACACGGCGGGCTCGCGATCTGCATCGGCAAACTGGCCTTGTACACCGCCGGCGCAGGTGTCAGCCCATTCCACTCCATGCCGGTGAACATAGACGTCGGCACCGATCGTCAGGAGCTGCTGCAGGATCCGGACTATCTCGGCGTCCACCAGCCGCGCCTGCGCGGGGACGCGTACTTCGAGCTGCTGGATCGCTTCGTCGACGCCGTGGTGCGGCGTTGGCCGAAGGCGATCCTGCAATGGGAGGACTTCGCGAAAGACGTCGCGTTCAAGGTGCTGGAGCGCTATCGCGACCGCGTGGCCTCGTTCAACGACGATATCCAGGGCACCGGTGCGATGACCCTGGCAGGGTTGATCGTCGCCTGCCGGTTGAAGGGCGAGGCGCTGGTCGATCAGACGATCGTCGTCGTGGGCGCCGGGGCGGGCGGGGTCGGTGTCGCCAAGGCGATCCAGGATGGGCTGGTGCATGAGGGTCTGTCGCGCGAACAGGCACGCCGTCGGATGTTCGTGATCGACGCCGGCGGCCTGGTGGTCGACGGTGTCTCCGCGCTGCCGTACCAATCGGCGGTGAGCCAGCAGCGCGAGACCTACGCCGGCTGGCAGCTGGCCGGCGAGGTACCGTCGCTGTGGGAGGTCGTGGAACAGGCCGGTGCCACGGTGCTGCTCGGACTGACCGGGGTCGGCGGGCTGTTCAGCGAACCGATCGTGCGCCAGATGGGTACGCACTGTGAGCGCCCGATCATCTTTCCGCTGTCCAATCCGACCGCGCACTGCGAAGCGATTCCGGTCGACCTGATCAACTGGACCGAGGGCCGGGCGATCGTCGCCACCGGCAGTCCGTTCGACGATGTCGTATACGACGGCCAGCGCCACCCTGTCGGGCAGGGCAACAACGCCTTTGTATTCCCCGGGATCGGATTCGCCGCGATTCTCGGCCGCTGCCGGCGGATCAGCGACGCAATGGTCATCGAGTCGGCGTTTGCGCTGGCCGACTACACCGCGCAGCACTACCTGGCACAGGGCCGCATCTTCCCGCCTATCGCCGACCTGCGGCAGGTCAGCGTCGCGGTCGCCGCAAGGGTGCTGAGGGTTGCGTTGCGCGACGGTTCGGCACGCCGGTCCGACCTCGATCCGGACGATCTGCCGGCGTTGTCTGCGTTCGTGCAATCGCGGTGCTGGCGACCCGAATACCTGCCGTATGTGCTGGCCGACGGGGCGCCGTGAAGGGTCCCCCGCGCCGCTTCGCAGCGTTCGTCAGGATAGGCTTTATCAATGCTTTGCATTTAGCTCTCTTGATGCGTTGCACAACACGCATGGTGGCTCCATAAGCTATTGTTTTAAAGATAATAAAACCAAAGGTCAGCGGAATCGCTGATGCACGGCGACGCCGCCGCGGATGATTGATCTGGACCGTCAGTGCCGGTAGCTTAGGGCGATTGCTGCAATGCAGCAAAAGGCTGAGCAACAACACCGCCGACGGGCGGTCGGACCGAGTCAGGTCTGGACAATTACACGATAGACGGGAGTGAGAAAATGACCCGAGACGAACAAATCAAGGCCATCGAAAAAGACTGGGCGGAAAACCCGCGCTGGCTCGATGTGCGACGCGGTTACTCGGCGGCGGACGTCGTGCGGTTGCGCGGCTCCGTGCAACCTGAACACACGCTCGCGCGCCGTGGTGCCGAGAAGCTCTGGCAGCTGCTGCATGGCACGGCGAAAAAGGGCTACGTCAACTGTATGGGTGCGCTGACCGGCGGTCAGGCGGTGCAGCAGGCCAAGGCCGGTATCGAGGCGATCTACCTTTCCGGTTGGCAGGTGGCGGCCGACGGCAACACCTCGGAGACGATGTACCCGGATCAGTCGCTGTACGCCTACGACTCGGTGCCGACCATGGTTCGGCGCATCAACAACGCGTTCAAACGCTCGGACGAGATCCAGTGGTCGCGGGAGATCGGTCCAGGCCAGGAAGGCTACACCGATTATTTTCTGCCGATCGTTGCCGATGCCGAGGCGGGATTCGGTGGCGTGCTCAACGCCTTCGAGCTGATGAAGAACATGATCGGCGCCGGCGCCTCGGGGGTGCATTTCGAAGATCAGCTCGCGGCCGTGAAGAAGTGCGGTCACATGGGGGGCAAGGTCCTGGTGCCCACCCAGGAGGCGGTCGAGAAACTGATCGCCGCGCGACTCGCATCGGACGTGATGGGTGTGCCGACGTTGCTGCTGGCGCGCACCGATTCCGAGGCTGCGAACCTGTTGACCAACGACGTGGACCCGAACGACAGGCCGTTCCTCACCGGTGAGCGGACATCGGAAGGTTTCTACCGGGTCAGGAACGGTCTCGAGCAGGCAATCAGCCGCGGCCTCGCCTATGCGCCGTACGCCGATCTGGTGTGGTGCGAAACGGGTACGCCGGACCTGGGCTTTGCGCGCGAATTCGCCGAGGCGGTACTCGCCGAGAACCCGAACAAGCTGCTGGCCTACAACTGTTCGCCGTCGTTCAACTGGAAGAAGAATCTCGACGACGCGACCATCGCCAGGTTCCAGGACGCCTTGTCCGAGATGGGTTACAGGTACCAGTTCATCACCCTGGCAGGGATCCACAACATGTGGTTCAACATGTTCGATCTCGCCTACGACTACGCACGCGGCCAGGGCATGAAACACTACGTGGAAAAGGTCCAGGAGCCCGAGTTCGCCGCTCGCGATCGTGGCTATACCTTCGTCTCGCATCAGCAGGAGGTCGGGGCCGGTTACTTCGATGACGTCACGACCGTGATCCAGGGTGGCGCGTCTTCGGTGACCGCGCTTGCCGGTTCAACCGAAGAGGAACAGTTTGCCTGACGGGTGACTACTGAGCCGCAGGGTCCGTTCCGGAGAATCCGGAACGGACCTCGCGGGCAGGCTGCCGTCACGCCAGCGCGATCCCCGTAAAACGTCATGCCCCGTCAAGTGCCCCAGATCGACCCGGCTGCTTCGGTGCCATCCGGGCGTGGCGCTGGCACGTCCGAAAGGTCATCATTGGCCGATCGCTCGACCAATGCGGAAGACCGCGCGCGCATGACAGACCTCTATGCCCGTCGCATCGCGGAGACCATCCTCGACGGCTTCAACCGTCACTACAGGATATTTCTCGAGATAACCGCTGCCGCGCGGGAGCGCTTTGAGGCCTGTGACTGGTCTGCACAGCGACAGGCGGCGAGCGACCGCATCAACCTCTACACCCAGCGAATCGTCGAGGCCACCGACCGACTCAAAGCGGAATTCGATCTGCAGGGCGAGGTGGACGAGGAACTCTGGCGCGAGGTCAAGCTGCGCTACATCGGTCTGCTCTACGAGCACAAGCAGCCGGAGCTCGCCGAGACCTTTTATAACTCGGTGTTTACCTGGTTGTTCCATCGGCGCTACTACAACAATGACAACATCTTCGTGCGCCCCGGGCTGTCTACCGAGTATCTCGACGATGCCGACCCGGTATACGACAGCTACTATCCGATTCGCAACGGACTGACGCGATCGGTGTGCGAGATCCTGCACGCGTTTCGCTGCGAACTGCCGTTCGAGGACATCCACCGTGACGTGCGACGCCTGGTAAGGCAGGCGAAATCCGCGAGAATGGCACAGGTTCCGCTGCGCCGGCATTTCCACTTGCAGGTCCTGCGCGCGCCCTTCTATCGCAACAAGGCGGCGTACATCGTGGGACGCGCAATCAACGGCGCCGACGTGATTCCCTTCGTGATTCCGATCCTCAATGACGAACGCGGTGCGGTATACGTCGACACCCTGCTCACGGATGGCGACGACATCGCCAACCTGTTCAGCTTTGCACGCGCCTACTTCATGGTCGAGACCGACACCCCGGCCGCGGTGGTGCATTTTCTCAACCGCATGCTGCCCACCAAGACCAAGGCGGACCTGTACACGGCGATCGGTCTGCAGAAACAGGGCAAGTCAGAGTTCTACCGCGGTTTCCTGCACCACTTGGCGCACTCCACCGATCAGCTGGAGATCGCGCCCGGCATCAAGGGCATGGTGATGACGGTGTTCACGATGCCGTCGTACCCCTACGTGTTCAAAGTGATCAACGACCACTTCCGACCGCCCAAGGAGGTGGATCGCGAGACGGTCAAACGCAAGTACCAGATCGTCAAGATGCACGATCGGGTCGGACGCATGGCCGACACGCTCGAGTATTCGTACGCCGCGTTCCCGGTGGCACGCATCCACCCGGAACTGATGCAGGAATTGCAGGAGAAGTGCGGCAAGAGTCTGGAACTCGAAGGCGACAAGGTGATCGTCCGGCATCTGTACATAGAGCGGCGGTTGGAACCGCTCAATCTGTTCTTCCAGACCGCCAGCACGGAACAGAAAAAGCAGGCGTTGATCGGGTTCGGCGATGCCCTGAAGGAGATGGCTGCAGCCAACATCTTTGCCGGCGACCTGCTGTACAAGAACTTCGGCGTGACGCGCCACGGACGCGTGATCTTCTATGATTACGATGAAATCGAGTTCATGACGGATATCAATTTCCGGCACATTCCGCCACCGCGTACGCCCGAGGACGAGATGGCCGCGGAACCCTGGTACTCGGTGGCTCCCAAAGACGTGTTTCCCGAGGAATTCGCGCACTTCCTGCTGATCGACCCGGACCTGCGCAGCGCCTTCATGCAACATCATAGCGATCTGCTGGACGCCGATTACTGGAAAGGTATCCAGGAAGACATACGCAACGGCCGCCAGCGCGACGTGTTTCCCTATTCCGTGAGCAAACGTTTTCGATACATTTACGGCGAGGATTGACGGCTTCGATGACATTCAAGACAGCGGACCTTTGCGATCAGTTCTCCGACGAGCTGCAGGTATGCGAACCCGGGTTCCTTTCGTTCGGTGGCCGCCCGAGGTATGCGGGGCCTGTCTCGACGATCAAGTGTTTCGAGGACAATTCACTGGTCCGCGAGGCGCTCGACGAGCCCGGACGGGGCCGGGTGCTGGTGGTCGACGCGGGTGCATCGAGACGTTGTGCGATGCTGGGTGATCTGTTGGCCGCCAAGGCGGTCGGGAACGGCTGGGCGGGCGTGTTGTTGAACGGAATGATCCGCGACGCCTACGAGATCCGGCAGATGGATCTCGGTGTCTCGGCGCTCGGCACGCACCCGCTGAAGAGTGTGAAGAAAGGTATCGGTGAGCGTGATGTGGTGGTGCGTTTCGCCGGCGTCAATTTCGAGGCCGGCGATTACCTGTACGCCGACGAAGACGGGATCATCTGCAGCAGCAGGCCACTGCTATGAGCCCTGGGCCTGTCGACGCCGGGACTCTTCCACGGCGTGCGGTGCCGGCATCGCCTGGCGAAGCTAAACTTGACCGGCGGCCGGACCGATACGGTTTCGATCGGCCGGTGAATCCGGAATGTGCCGGCTGAGGTCGGCGAAAGTGCAAACGAAAGCGAGGACTGAGAGAGATGATCAAGCCTGATGCCGCGATCGAGGAGCCGATTGTCGCGCAGTTGGTGCACAAGTCCGTGGCGGTCGATCATTCGGGAACACCACCGGTCATCAAGCTGATGTTCAATCTGGCGCCGCAGGGCAGGGCGTTCGAAGCGGGCATGGACGTCGGGTTCCTCGCGCCGGGCCATACGGTGTCCGATGGGGTACGCGGGCTGCGTTTCTACAGTGTCGAGAGTGTCGGCGAGGTGCCGTTCGAAGAAACCATCGACATCACGCTGTTTGTCCGCCAGCTCGATCCGGAGGTCGGTTCCGGCATGGCACAGCAGCTGGTGGCCCTCGAACCGGGCGACAGCATGCCCCTGTACGGACCCTATCCTTACCCTTTCTATCCCCCGATGGGCTCACGCAGCAACATGGTGCTGATCGGTGCAGGTTGCGGCATGGTGCCGTTCCGCTGGCTGGCGCAGAAGGTCCATGCGCGTCGGCTCGACTGGATGGGCAAGGTGCTGATGCTGGAAGGTCCGACGACCGGGCTCGAGCACCTGTACCTGAACGACGCCCGGGACGACCAGCATCACTATTTCGATGCGGCCAGCCACCGTGCGTTCGAGGCCCTCAAGACCCGTTACTCGGCGACTGCGCTGGACAGCGCAGAGAGTACCGCGGCGAATATGGATGCCCTCTGGCGCCTGATGGGCCAGGGCAGCGTATTCGTTTACGTGGCGGGATACCGCAAGGTCGTAGAGGCGATGCACGAAGCGATGGCTGAGCACCTGCGTCTGCCGGGACGCTGGCAGGAGGCGCGGGCGGCGCTCGAAAAGGACGGGCACTGGCTGGAATACCTGTATGACTGAGACGGCGAGCCGCTCGGTGTACTTCGTCTCCGAGAGCACGGGGATAACGGCAGAGGCCTATGGGCACAGTCTGTTGTCGCAGTTTGGCGATGCGCGTTTCATCACCCGGTACACCCCGTTCATCAATACCCGCGAAAAGGCACAGGCGCTGGCCAATGAACTTGCGCATCGCGCCGAGGCCGAGGGGCGCAAGCCGATCGTTTTCGCGACCATGGTCGATGATGAGATCAACAATCTGCTGAAACATTCAGACTGCCACTATTTCGAGCTGTTCGATCGTTTCATGCCGGATTTGATCGAGGCCACCGGGCTGGAGCCGACCCGCCGCTCAGGGATCAGCCACGGGCTGCTTAATCCCGACAACTACGAGGCGCGTATCGAGACGATCAACTATGCGTTGAACAATGACGATGGTATGCGCCTGAACAAGTTCGACCAGGCAGACGTGATACTCGTGGGGGTATCGCGCTCGGGAAAGACTCCGACCTGTCTGTACCTGGCGTTGCACTTCGGTGTGCGGGCGGCAAACTATCCGATCACTGAAGAAGACTTCGAACGCGGTGAGCTGCCTGACGAATTGCTGGCCAATAGAGAAAAGGCATTTGCGCTTACGATCGATCCGGAACGCCTGGCGGGAATTCGCGAATTGCGCCGGCCGAACAGCGAATACGCGACCTTGCGGCGGTGTTACAAAGAGGTCCAGATGGCTCAGGACATGTTTCATCGCTACGGCATGACGGTTTTGGATGCCACGACACATTCCATCGAGGAACTGGCGTCACTGATCAAGAAAAGCCTGTGAGACACCATCCGCGGCGACATCGCATGCACATCGCGGCGCGGGGTCTCGGGGTACAGCACAACAGAGGACGACGATGAGCGAATATATTCTGTGGTTGCATGACGTCGAGATGAGCGACGTCGACCGGGTGGGCGGCAAGAACGCCTCGCTGGGCGAGATGCTGCGCAACCTCACTGCAGATGGTGGGGTCAAGGTACCGGGCGGATTCGCGACCACGGCGCACGCCTATCGGGAGTTTCTCGCCCATGAAGGACTCGCCGAGCGTATCAACCAGACACTCAACGCGCTCGATGTCGATGACGTCGGCAAGCTCGCCGAGACCGGCCGGCAGATCCGCCGGTGGGTCATGGAGACGCCATTCCCGCCTGTGCTCGACGATGCGATCGAACAGGCCTACGCGGTTCTTGAACGGGAGTACGGCACAGAGGTGACCTGGGCGGTACGGTCGTCCGCGACCGCCGAGGACCTGCCGGATGCATCGTTCGCCGGCCAGCAGGAAACGGTCCTCAACGTCTCCGGCCTGGCCGACATCAAACGTCGCATCCACGAGGTGTTTGCTTCGCTGTTCAACGATCGGGCGATTTCGTACCGGGTGCATCAGGGTTTTGATCACGCCCAGGTCGCGTTGTCTGCCGGCATCCAAAAGATGATCCGCTCCGACCTCGGGGCGAGCGGGGTCATGTTCACGCTGGATACCGAAAGCGGATTTCGTGACGCCGTTTTCATCACAGCCAGCTACGGGCTCGGCGAGATGGTCGTGCAGGGCGCGGTGAATCCCGACGAGTTCTATGTGCACAAGCCGACATTGGCGGCCGGACGTCCGGCGATCCTGCGTCGCAATGTCGGCAGCAAGGCGATCAAGATGATCTACGCCGACACCGGCAGTCATCCGGTGACCACGGTTGCGGTGGAAGAGACACAGCGGCGGCGGTTCTGTATCACCGACGAGCAGGTCGAGGAACTGGCACGTCAGGCGATCCGCATCGAACAGCACTATGGCCGGCCGATGGATATCGAATGGGCGCTGGATGGTATCGATGGGCAGTTGTATGTCGTGCAGGCGCGCCCGGAAACCGTGCAGAGCCGCAGCGGCAACGTGATCGAGCGCTACGAAATGAAAGCCCGATCGTCGGTGCTCGCCGAGGGTCGATCGATCGGCGCACGCATTGGCGCGGGCGTCGCGCGCATCATCACCAGCCTCGACGACATGGACAAGATCGGTGATGGCGACGTGCTGGTCACCGACATGACCGATCCGGATTGGGAACCGATCATGAAGCGCGCCTCCGCAATCGTGACGAATCGCGGCGGCCGAACCTGCCACGCGGCGATCATTGCGCGCGAACTCGGTGTTCCGGCGGTCGTCGGGTGCGGGGACGCGACCGATCGCGTGCAGGATGGCCAACAGGTCACGGTGTCGTGCGCCGAGGGCGATACCGGGTTCGTTTACGAAGGCGTACTCGATTTCAATCTGAAGCGGATCGAACTCGACAGTATGCCGAGCGTACCGGTCAAGGTGATGATGAACGTCGGCAATCCCGAACGCGCATTCAGCTTCGCGCAGATTCCCAATGCCGGGGTGGGGTTGGCGCGGCTGGAGTTCATCATCAACAACATGGTCGGTATTCATCCGCAGGCATTGCTGCAGCTCAACCGGGTGCCTGCCGACATCCGCGCCGAGATCGATGAGCGCATAGCGGCCTACGAGGATCCGCGCGAGTACTTCGTCAAGCGGGTCGCCGAAGGCATTGCCAGCATCAGTGCAGCCTTTGCACCGCACCCGGTGATCCTGCGGATGTCCGACTTCAAGTCCAACGAGTATGCCAACCTGGTCGCAGGCACCCTGTATGAGCCGCACGAGGAAAACCCGATGATCGGTTTCCGCGGCGCATCGCGATACCTGGCACCGAACTTCCGTGCCTGTTTCGACATGGAATGCGAGGCGATCCGCAGGGTGCGCAACGACATGGGGCTGAAGAATCTGGAGATCATGATCCCGTTCGTACGCACCCTCGAAGAGGCCGAGGGGGTGATTCGCCTGCTTGGCGAAAACGGTCTGCGGCGAGGCGAGGACGGCCTGCGGGTCATCATGATGTGCGAGCTTCCGTCCAACGCAGTGCTGGCCGAGGAGTTCCTCGAGTTTTTCGACGGATTCTCCATCGGCTCCAACGATATGACCCAATTGACGCTGGGACTGGATCGAGATTCAGGGTTGATCGCGCACAGCTTCGATGAACGCAACCCGGCGGTATTAAAGATGCTCGATATGGCGATCACCGCCTGTCGCAAGGCGGGCAAATACGTCGGCATCTGCGGTCAGGGGCCGTCGGACCACCCGGATCTCGCGAAATGGCTGTTGGAGCGGGGGATCAGCAGCATTTCGTTGAATCCGGACACGGTGGTCGATACCTGGCTGTACCTGGCAGGCAAGGCGGGTGACTGAAGCCGCGGTATCGTTTGCGCTCAGTCGCAGGTCGGTGACGACGAATCCGTCGTTCCGTTGTATTGCTCGATCAGGTCGGTGCTCGTGTCGGCATCGACCGGCACGCTGAACAGGTAGCCTTGCAGCAGGTCAATACCCTGTCCGACGAGAAAGTCACGCTGTGCCTCGGTCTCGACCCCTTCGGCGATGACCTCCAGGCCCATGCTGTGGGCGAGCGCCAGCGTGGCGCGGATGATCTCGCGCTCGTGGCGATTCTCCGTGCATCGGTGGACGAACGAGCGGTCTATCTTGAGGGCATCCAGGTAGAAGTGCTGCAGATAGCTCAATGACGAATAGCCGGTACCGAAATCGTCGATCGCGATGCGTACGCCGAGATCGTGCAGTGATTCGAGTGCGCGCTGGGTGGTGTTCACGTCATCCATCGCCAACGACTCGGTAAGCTCCAGTTCCAGGCATCCTGCGGGCAGGCCGATGCGCTGCAGTGCATCGGCGATCTGTTCGGCGATCAGACCGCTGCGCATCTGTCGCGCAGACAGGTTGACCGATACGCGCATTGGACTGCTGGAGTGGGTCTGCCAGGCAAGGCACTGACGCATCGCCTCTTCCAATACCCAGTGACCGATCTGTTCGATCTCGCCGGTCTCTTCGAGCACCGAGATGAACTCGGCCGGCATCACCTCGCCGAGTTCGGGGCTGCGCCAGCGTAGCAGCGCCTCCATGCATCCTATCCTGCCGCTGGATGCAACCACCTGGGGTTGGAACAACAGATAGAACTGTTGTCGTTCGAGGGCACCGTGCAGGGCGCTGCGCAGCGCCATCTGTCGCTTCACGTGATCACGCATCGCCTGGGTGAAGAACTGCTGGTTGGCGCGCCCGTTCTGCTTCACGTGGTGCATGGCGAGTTCCGCGTGCAGCAGCAGATCGTCGACGTTGTCGGCACTGTCGGGATAGACCACGATCCCGATGCTCGCGCTGACGTGCAGATTCACGCCACCGAGCGAGATCGGTGCCTCGATCCGCTGCATCAGTTCCTTGGCGACCAGTGCCGCATGTTCGGTCAATGCGAGGTCGTCCACCAGGGCGACGAATTCATCGCCCCCCAGGCGTGCGAGCACGTCCGGCAGACGGTTCGGGTCGCCTTCGCGCAGTGCCTTCTTGAGGCGCTCGGCAACGATCTGGAGCAGGGCGTTGCCCTGACTGTGTCCCAGCGAATCATTGACGGATTTGAAATGGTCGATATCGATGAAAAGCACCGCAATACGACGTTGATTGGTCCGCGCGCGCACGATACGTGTCTTGAGCTGCTGTCGGAACGTCTCGCGGTTGGGCAGGTCGGTGAGGCTGTCGTAATGGACCAGCCGGTGCAGCTGGTGGTCGGAGAGCTTGCGGTGGCTGATATCCGTGAACACCCCGATGTAGTGCCGGACGGAACCGTGCTCATCTTTGAGAGCGGTAATGCTCAGATACTCCGGATAGACCTCACCGCTCCTGCGCCGATTCCATATCTCGCCTTCCCAGTGCCCGGTATGCCCGATGGTCTCCCACATCGCTCGATAGAAGTCCGGATCGTGCCGCCCGGAACTCAGGATCCTGGGTGTCTGCCCGATCGCCTGTTCGCTGGTGAACCCGGTGATCGCGCTGAACGCAGGATTCACCATGCGGATGCGCAACTCGCTGTCGCAGACGATGACGCCCTCGAGGATGTTCTCGAATACCCGGTAGGCGAGCTCCTGTCGCTCGTGTGTGGGCGGTTGGAGGGTCACGGGCCTGGGCGGCCCGGTGGGAATCCGCGGACCTCAGCGCGCAGGCGCGGCGATTGGCGGTACGAAACGCAGGTGCGCAGCGTGGGGGCCGGGTTCCCCTTGCCTGGTGACGTGTCCGTCGTCGCTGCTGTGTGGATCGGTCGTCGCACCATCGCTCATCCTTGCAGTCGCCGTTGCACGGGCGCTGCAACCGCCACTCCGGCCGGGCACTTCCGGGAAACCGCGATGTCGATCGCCGGCCACTGCGTTTCGCGGTGCGCCGGCGGTGCCTGCACCTCGAACGACGGCGCCATGTCAGGCGCGGACGATGCCGTGACGGATCGCCAGGCGCGCCAGTTGAGCGGCATTCTGCAGTCCCAGTTTGTGCATGATACGGGTCTGGTGTACGCCGGCCGTGTTCTGGCTGATATTGAGTATCCGCGCGACCTCGGGCACCGGATGGCCGAGCGCCAGCAGATTGAAGACCTCGAACTCACGCAAGGTGAGGCTCTCGATTGCCGCCTGCTCGTCCTGCAGGTCGTCGTCTGGTACCTGTGGGTTGGAGGCGAAATACGGCTGGCCCTGCGCGACTCTACGCACGGATTCGATCATCTCCGTCGGTGCGCAGCGCTTGCTCACGTAGCCGATGGCACCGGCTTGAGCCGCCTTCTTCGGATAGATGGGGTTCTCGTGCACCGAAAACACCAGTACCCGCGCGTTGCTGTCCCATTGACTGATGCGACGTATCGCCTCAAGCCCGCCCGCGCCGGGCATCGTGAGATCCATGATCACGACGTCGGGCAGGTATTCCTTGAATGCCTCGTAGCCGTCCTCCCCGGTGTCCGCCTCGGCGACCACCGAGATCTCCCCGGTGCTTTCGAGAAGGCGGCGGAATCCGTCGCGTACCACCGGATGATCGTCGACGATCAGCGTCCGGATGACGTCGCCAGTCCTGCTGCCTGTCGATTGCACACCGCTCCGCATTTCCGTTACCGCCTGATTGCGTCAAACGACAAAAAATAATGTGACTATCTACTGAACTTCAGGTTTCCCGGATGTCCGGGAGGCCTCACTCTGACTGCATGAACAGGCTTTGCATGACAGAAGCTTAGTGCGTGTTTGCACGGCCGTTTCGGGCGCACGGATTATCCGTTAGCACGGTAAGGTTTTTAATAAGGAATCATCTTATTTTGGCGTCAATCGACCGCAATGGGGATGCTCACGCAGACGGTGGTGCCTTTTCCGCGGGCCGTGTGCAGGTCGAATTCGCCGCCCACCGACATAACCCGCTCGCGCATGCCGATCAACCCCATGCCACGCGGCGGGGCATCGGGATCGAACCCGCGCCCGTCGTCGGACACGCACAACTGGATCCGGACAGGCGCGGTGGTTTCGGGGGCCAGGCACCGGAGATCGATGCGGATGCTGGCGGCAGCCGCGTGCTTCGAGATGTTGGTCAGGGCTTCCTGCACCGTCCGGTACAGCACCAACTCGGTGTCGTCCGGCAGCGCCTCGCAGGCATCGTCGAACTCGAAGACGCATCGCGTCCGCGGATGCTGGCGGCGCCAGTGATCGAGTAGCTGATCCAGACCTGCATGCAATCCGAGGTCGTCGAGCAGTGACGGGCGCAGTTGGTGCATCAGGGCATACGCGGCGGAGTACAGTCGGTTGGCGACCTCGTCGATGGCCTGGGCACTCTCACGGATCGGCACCAGTTCGGGTGCTCGACTGCGTGAGAGTATGGCCTGTGCGTCGGCCCTGATACCGGTCAGGCTCTGCCCGATCTCGTCGTGCAGTTCGCGCGCGATCCAGGCGCGCTCCTGTTCCTGGACCTGCAGCAGGCGACGCGCGAGGAACCGGTTCTGCTCCAGCAGCGCGCGCGTTTCCTGCTGCGCACGGTGTCGCTCGCTGGTGTCTTCGACCATCGCCACGAAATAGTCCAGCACACCGGCCGAATCGCGGACCGCAGCGACCTGGGTGTTCGCCCAGATCGTGCCGCCGTCCTTGCGCACATAACGCTTTTCGATCGCCAGGCGGTCGTCGCCGCCCTCACGCAGGCGCTGTGCCAGCGCCTGACTGCCTTCGAGGTCGTCCGGGTGCGTCCAATCCCTGAAGCTACGACCCAGCATCTCGTCTTCGCGGTAGCCGAGCATCTGCTGCAGCGCCTCGTTGGCACGAATCACCAGACCGTCCGGAGAGACCAGATCGATGCCGATCGGTGCCTGTTCGAACACCGCGCGGAACCGTGCTTCACTCTGTCTCAGCAGATCCTCGGCGGCCTTGCGCTCGGTGATGTCGCGATACACCGCCACCAGCTCGCCGCTCGGCAGCCGGAAAACGAAGTTTTCTACCCACAGTTCCAGTCGCTGGTCGCGGTAGCGTCGTGCCGGATGGCTCCGCGGCTCGCCGTCGTGCCATACCGCACGCATCACGTCGAGCAGGCCGAAGGTCTCCACGCCGGGGAAGATCTCGGTCAGGCGATGGCCGATCAATTCGTCCTTGCTGATTCTGCTGATCCGCTCCCCCGCCTTGTTGAAGTCGCGAAACACGAAATCGCGGCCGTCGTCGGTCGCCTCGTAGACCGCGACCCCGTCGCTCATGTTTTCAAACAGCAAGCGGAAGCGCTGCTCGCTCTCGGCCAGCGCCTGCTCACGCATTCGCGCCTCGGTGATGTCTCGCGCGACCGCGCAGGTCAGTCCGAGCACCTTGCTGTGCGAGGCACGCCACTGCAGCCAACGGTAACTGCCGTCGGCGCGTCGGTAGCGATTGACGAAATCGATGATGGGCTCGCCGGCATTCAGCCGGGTTATCGCCGCGAGCGTGGCGGGTCGATCGTCCGGATGCACGAAATCGGTATAGGGTCGGGCCAGCAGCTCATCCGCGTCGTAACCGAGGGTCTCGCTGAATGCCGGATTGACGCGCGAAAACTGCGGCTCCTGTCCGGTGATCGTCAGCATGTCGAGCGACAGCGAGAACAGGGTCTCGAGTTCATTCTCGGCAATCCGGCGCTGCGTGACGTGTTGTTCGAGCAGTTGCTGGTAGGCGAAGAAACGACGGTAGCCACGGTAACCGATCGCCAGAGCCAGCATCGCGGAAAGCGTCGCAGCGATCAGGTCGTATAGCCAGTGGGGACGCCCGGGGTACAGCCAGCTCGCCGCATAGTCGAAAATTGGAAACATCGCGATCAGGCTCAACGCCAACAGCGGCCCGAACATGACGCCGTGGGTACGCGGTACGGCGTAGGTCTCGCTGTGTACCTGCCAGTCGGATTCGATCATGTTCCCGTTCCCATAGGTTCCGGCGTTGCAGCAGTTTAGCCGGCACGGATGCTGCCAGGCCGGGCTGGGGTTTCCTACAGACGCCGCAGGTAGCCCTTGGCCTGATGCAGCAGACGGCGGTGTAACGGGTAGGGGATGCGCACCGCGAGGGTGTCGCCTTTCTCCCAGTACAGCCGGTAGCCGAATCTGCGCAACAGGGCATGTGCAGCGACGAAATCCGCTTCGCTCAGGTTGTTGCTCTCGAACAGTACAACATCCGGCCGGTAACGCTCGAAATCGAACAGTTTCAGGATCTCGAAATCGTATCCCTCGGTGTCGATGCACAGCACGTCGTAAAAGTCGATGCCGTGTTCCTTCAACAGCGTCGACACGGTCCGGGTCGGCACCTGTACGGTCTCGATGATCCGCCCCGGGTCGTCGGGCAGCGACAGGCCCTGTTCGTGTGCCTTGCGCGCGATATAGCCGCTTCTGATGTGTTCTTCGAGCGAACTGCGCACGAAACTCGACAGGCCGTGCGCCCAGCGCTCGTTGGAGATCGCGACCCGGTAGAACGGCAGGCTGCCGTCTTCGGTGCCCAGCGCGACATTGCGCAACGTCACCCGTGGATTGTCGGCATAGGTGCGTGCCAGGCCCTGCTCGAACACGTCGCGTTGCGGTTCGATCAACAGGCCGCGCCAGGCGTAGTCCCGGAAATAGCGGTGTACCGGGTCGTTGCTGCGGCCGTCGTTGGCGCCGACCTGGAAGCAGAACACCGTGCGGCCGGCACGCTGCCGGAGGGCCGCGTAATAGTCGAGAAAGGCCCCGATCGCGATCAGGGGCGGGCGCATCTTGGCAGGGTGATTGATCATCTGATGGGTCGGGTCTGGAGTCGGTCCAAGCGCCTCGCTGCGGTCGCGGGGTGCAGGGTAGCGCATTTCCTCTCGCGGGCGCCCGCGGACCGGACCCGGCCGGCCGCACCCGGTATCCGGGCCAGAGGCGATGGGCCGCAGTCCGCGCGGGCGGATTTTCTCAATGTCGACACATTGAAAAAAACAATGGTGGAAAGCGCGATAAATCCTCGTGTTTTGCTGAGCAGTCGTTAATATTGTCGACAATAATTCTCAGAGGTCGGATCCCGGTAGCCCGCGTGCCGGCACTACCGACCATCGTAACGCCCGCGTCCGGGTCTTCCCGGCGCCTTGATCGACCGAAGAGGGGGAAGACATGAGCAGCTACCAGGCGCTGTATCGCCGTTCGCTCGAAGATCCGGCGGCATTCTGGGGCGACGCCGCGGCGTCACTGGTCTGGGACCGGACCTGGGACAAGGTACTCGACGCGGACGCCGAGCCGGCGCCCCGTTGGTTCGTTGGGGGCCGGATCAACACCTGTTACAACGCCGTAGACCGCCATGTCGAGGCGGGCCGCGGTGCACAGGCGGCGTTGATCTACGATTCGCCGATCACCGGACAGAAGAAGACCTACAGCTACACGGAACTGCGCGATGCGGTTGCCGCCTTTGCCGGCGCGCTGCGCGCCCAGGGGGTCGAAAAGGGCGATCGGGTGCTGATCTATATGCCGATGATCCCGGAGGCGGCGGTCGCGATGCTGGCCAGCGCACGGCTGGGCGCGGTGCATTCGGTGGTGTTCGGCGGTTTCGCCGCCAAGGAGCTGGCCACCCGGATCAACGATGCCAAACCCAAGGTCGTGGTCAGTGCGTCGTGCGGCATCGAGCCCAACCGGGTCGTCGCCTACAAACCGTTGCTCGACGAGGCGATCGCGCTTTCCGAACACAAACCCAGCGCCTGCATCATCAAGGCGCGGCCGCAGGCGGATGCGCCGCTGGTCGCCGGGCGTGATCACGACTGGGACGGTGCCGTCGAGCAGGCGGAGCCGGCCGATTGCGTGTCGGTTGACGCAACCGACCCCTTGTACATCCTGTATACCTCCGGAACCACCGGGCAACCGAAGGGCGTGGTACGTGACAACGGTGGCCACGCGGTTGCGATGCTGTGGACCATGAAGCATATCTACGACGTGGAGGCCGGTGACGTCTATTGGGCGGCTTCCGATGTCGGTTGGGTGGTCGGGCACAGCTACATCGTTTACGGCCCCTTGCTTGCGGGGTGCACGACGCTCATGTACGAGGGCAAACCGGTCGGTACGCCCGATCCGGGGGCGTTCTGGCGGGTCATCAGTGAGCATGGTGTGAAGGTGTTGTTCACGGCACCGACCGCGTTTCGCGCGATCAAGAAGGAAGACCCGAACGGCGACCATCTGAAGCACTACGACCTGTCGTGCATGCAGACGCTGTTTCTGGCCGGCGAGCGCTGCGATCCGGATACGCTGTTCTGGGCGCGCGAAAAGCTCGGCAAGCCGGTCGTCGATCATTGGTGGCAGACGGAGACCGGCTGGGCGATCGCCGCGAACCCGATGGGGATCGAGCCGATGGAGGTCAAACCGGGTTCGCCCACGGTCGCGATGCCGGGTTACGACGTCCGCATCCTGTCCGAGGACGGCGAGGAGATGCCCGACGGCGAAATGGGCAACATCGTGATCAAGCTGCCGATGCCGCCCGCCTGCCTGCCGACCCTGTGGGGCAACGACCAGCGCTTCGTACAGTCGTACCTCAGCAAGTACCCCGGGCACTACCTGACCGGCGATGCGGGCTATCGCGATGCGGACGGCTATCTGTGGATCATGAGCCGGACCGATGACGTCATCAACGTCGCCGGCCATCGCCTGTCGACCGGTGCGATCGAGGAAGTGCTGGCCGGCCATCAGGACGTCGCCGAATGCGCTGTGATCGGCGTCGCCGACCAGCTCAAGGGCCAGTTGCCGCTCGGTCTGATCGTGCTCAAGGCGGGTGTCGAGCGCGACGACGGAGAGGTGGTCGTGGAGCTGGTGAAGCGGGTGCGTGACCAGATTGGCCCGGTCGCGGCGTTCAAGCTGGCAAAAATCGTCAAGCGTCTGCCGAAGACGCGGTCCGGCAAGATCCTGCGCGGCACCATGGTCAAGATCGCCGACGGCGAGACGTACAACATGCCCGCGACGATCGACGATCCGGCGATCCTCGACGAGATCGGCGAGGCGCTGCGTGAGATCGGCTACGCACGCGCCTGACGTGGACCCCGTTGGCGTGACGGCAGAAGTGCCGCCCGGGGGCGACGAAGGTCCGGGCACCATCCCGGACCGGATCTTCGCACGCCTGAAGGAGGCGATCGTCGAGGGCACGATCGCCGCCGGCAGCAAGATCAGCGAACCGGAACTCGCGCGCGCCTACGGCATCAGCCGCGGGCCATTGCGCGAGGCGATCGGGCGACTGGAGGCCTGCGGCCTGGTGGTGCGACGGCCGAACGTCGGCGCCCGTGTCGTGACGCTGAGCAGCCGGCAGTTGCTCGAGATCTTCCACGTGCGCGAGGCACTCGAAGGTATGGCCGCGCGCCTGGCGGCCCAGAACATGACGCTCGAGGAGGTCGAAGAACTGCGCGGCCTGCTCGGGCAGCACGCCGCGCAGATCGCGCAGGATACGGGGCACGCCTATTTTCAACGCGAAGGCGATCTGGACTTTCACTACCGCATCGTGCAGGGGAGTCATAACACCCGTCTGATCGACCTGTTGTGTAACGACCTGTATCACCTGGTACGTCTATACCGTTACCAGTTCGGGATGCCCAGCAAACGGGGACCGCGTGCGTTCACGGAACACGGTCATATCGTCGATGCCATCGAACGACGCGACCCGGAGATGGCCGAATTGATGATGCGCGCACACGTCCGCGCATCGCGCGAAAACGTCGAACGACTCCTCAAAGAAAACTCGCAGGGTGGTTGAGACCATGACAATCGAATCAGCAGGCAGACAGTTCAGGGATGCGGTGCAGGCGGAACGGCCATTGCAGTGCGTCGGGGCGATCAACGCCTATCACGCTCGACTCGCCGAGGCCTCGGGGTTCAAGTCCCTGTACATATCCGGCGGCGGGGTGGCCGCAGGTTCGTGCGGGATTCCCGACCTGGGCATCACGACGATGGAAGATGTGCTCACGGATCTGAAACGGATCACCGATGTGACGACGCTGCCGGTCCTGGTCGATGTCGATACCGGTTGGGGCGGCGCGTTCAACATCGCGCGTACGGTACGCTCGATGATCAAGTGCGGCGCGGCGGCGATGCATATCGAGGACCAGGTCCAGCAGAAGCGCTGCGGTCATCGACCGAACAAGGCGATCGTGCCGCAGTCGGAGATGGTCGACCGGATCAAGGCGGCGGTAGACGCCCGGACCGATCCGGACTTCGTGGTCATGGCACGCACCGACGCGTTGGCGGTGGAGGGCATGCAGTCCGCGATCGACCGCGCCTGCGCCTGTGTCGAGGCCGGTGCGGACATGATCTTTCCCGAGGCGATGAATGCGTTGCCGCAGTACCGGGAGTTCGTCGACGCGGTCAAGGTGCCGGTGCTGGCGAACATCACCGAGTTCGGGGCGACCCCGTTGTTCACGACCGAGGAACTCGGCAGTGTCGGCGTATCGATCGCGTTGTATCCCCTGTCGGCATTCCGTGCCGCCAATGCCGCCGCGCTCAAGGTCTATCAGACGTTGCGCGGCGAAGGGACGCAGAAGAACGTCGTCGATCTGATGCAGAGCCGCATGGAGTTGTACGACTACCTCGGTTACCACGAATTCGAGCGGAAACTGGACGAACTGTTCGCCACGGACGGCGAGCGCAACTGAATCTTCCAATCCTGATCGCCGCCTGCCCGTGCGATCGGCCCGTCGTCGGATGGGCGCATTCGGTCCCGCGTGCCCGATGCGGATGACAATACTCGAGGAGCTGAAGATGGCTGAACAAGTCCTGCCCAAGGCGAAGAAATCGGTGGCCCTTTCCGGGACCGCCGCCGGCAATACGGCGATCTGTACGGTCGGTCGCACCGGCAACGATCTGCACTACCGCGGTTACGATATCCTCGATTTCGCCGAGCATTGCGAATTCGAGGAGATCGCCCACCTGTTGGTGCACGGCAGGCTACCGAACCGGGCCGAACTCGATGTCTACAAGCGCAAGCTCAAGTCCTTGCGTGGTCTCCCGGTCGCGGTGAAGCAGGCCCTCGAAGGACTGCCGGCGTCGGCACATCCGATGGACGTGATGCGTACCGGTTGTTCGGTACTCGGCGCCTGCATGCCGGAGAAGTCCGACCATGCGCAGGGCGAGACGCGCAACATCATCGACCGCCTGGTGGCGAGTTTCGGCTCGATGCTGCTGTACTGGTACCACTATGCGGTGAACGGTCGGCGCATCCACGTCGAGACAGACGACGACACGGTCGGCGGACATTTCCTGCACCTGCTCCACGGAGAGAAGCCGAGCGCGTCCTGGGTACGTGCGATGCATACCTCGCTGACGTTGTACGCCGAGCACGAGTTCAATGCGTCGACCTTCACCGCGCGCGTCGTCGCGGGCACCGATTCCGACATCCACTCGGCGATCACCGCCGCGATCGGGGCGCTGCGCGGTCCGAAGCACGGTGGCGCCAACGAGGAGGCATTCCGCATCCAGAGCCGCTACGACGACCCCGATGAGGCGGAGGCCGATATCCGCGCACGTGTCGCGCGCAAGGAGATCGTGATCGGTTTCGGGCACCCGGTCTACACCGTCAGCGACCCGCGCAACGAGGTGATCAAGCGCGTCGCGCGCGGCCTCGCTGAAGAGAACGGGGACACCAAGATGTTCGACATCGCGGAGCGTATCGAGTCGGTGATGTGGGACGCGAAGAAGATGTTCCCGAACCTCGACTGGTTCTCCGCGGTCTCGTACAACCAGATGCATGTGCCGACGGACATGTTCACGCCGCTATTCGTGATCGCGCGCACCACCGGCTGGGGTGCGCACGTGATCGAACAGCGCCATGACGGCAAGATCATCCGCCCCTCGGCGAACTATGTCGGCCCTGAGAACCTGAAATTCGTACCGCTCGACCAACGCGGCTGAATGGGCAAGTGTAGATAAACCGATGAATACCAGACACCGTAAACCGCTGCCGGGGACCTCGCTCGACTATTTCGATGCGCGTGAGGCGATCGACGAGATCGAGCCGGGCGCCTACGACACGCTGCCGTACACCGCGCGCGTGCTGGCCGAGAACCTGGTGCGGCGCTGCGCACCGGCGGCACTCGGCGATGCGTTGAGGCAGATCGTCGGGCGCAAACGCGACCTCGACTTTCCCTGGTACCCGGCGCGCGTGGTGTGTCACGACATACTCGGTCAGACCGCACTGGTGGATCTGGCCGGGCTGCGCGACGCGATCGCGGAGAAGGGCGGGGACCCGGCCCAGGTCAACCCGGTGGTGCCGACGCAGCTGATCGTCGATCACTCGCTGGCGGTGGAGTATGCCGGTTTCGATCCGGAGGCGTTCGCGAAGAACCGCGCGATCGAGGACAGACGCAACGAAGACCGCTTCCATTTCATCAACTGGACCAAGCAGGCGTTCAAGAACGTCGACGTGATCCAACCGGGCAACGGCATCATGCACCAGATCAACCTGGAGAAGATGTCGCCGGTGATCCATGCGCGGGATGGGGTGGCCTACCCGGATACGCTGGTCGGGACCGACAGCCACACCCCGCACGTCGATGCGCTGGGTGTGATCGCGGTCGGTGTGGGTGGCCTGGAGGCGGAAAGCGTGATGCTGGGTCGGGCGTCCTACATGCGCCTGCCCGACATCATCGGTGTCGAGCTGGTCGGCAGGCGCCAGCCCGGCATCACCGCGACCGACATCGTGCTCGCGCTGACCGAGTTCCTGCGCAGCGAGAAGGTCGTGTCTGCGTACCTCGAGTTCTACGGCGAAGGCGCGTCGAATCTCACCCTCGGAGACCGCGCGACGATATCCAATATGACGCCGGAGTTCGGTGCTTCGGCGGCGATGTTCTATATCGATGCGCAGACCATCGACTATCTCAGGCTGACCGGCCGCGAACCGGAGCAGGTGGACCTCGTCGAGCGCTACGCAAAGCAGGCAGGCCTGTGGGCCGACAGCCTGGCCGAGGCACAATACGAGCGCGTGCTGCGCTTCGACCTGTCCGCGGTGGTACGCAACATCGCCGGTCCGTCCAACCCGCACCGGCGTGTACCGACCAGCGAGCTGGCCGCGCGCGGCATCGCCGGCAAGGTCGAACAGCATGGCGGGGAGATGCCGGATGGTGCGGTGATCATCGCCGCGATCACCAGCTGCACCAACACCAGCAATCCACGCAACGTGATCGCCGCCGGCCTGCTGGCGAAGAAGGCCAATGCGTTGGGCCTGACCCGCAAGCCCTGGGTCAAGACCTCGCTTGCGCCCGGGTCGAAGGTCGTGCAGTTGTACCTCGAGGAGGCCGGTCTGCTGCCGGAGCTCGAGCGCCTCGGCTTCGGTATCGTCGGTTTCGCCTGCACCACCTGCAATGGCATGAGCGGCGCCCTGGATCCGGCCATTCAGCAAGAGGTGGTCGACCGGGACCTGTACGCGACCGCGGTGCTGTCCGGCAACCGCAACTTCGACGGCCGCATCCATCCGTATGCCAAGCAGGCCTTCCTGGCATCGCCACCGCTGGTGGTCGCCTACGCGATCGCCGGGACCATCCGCTTCGACATCGAGAAGGATGCGCTCGGCACCGACAGCGAAGGAAGGCCGGTCACGTTGAAGGACATCTGGCCGAGCGACGCAGAGATCGATGCGATCGTCCATGCAAGCGTCAAACCGGAACAGTTCCGCTCGATCTACACGCCGATGTTCACGCTGCATCAGGAGACCGGCGAGCAGGCCAGGCCGCTGTACGACTGGCGGCCGCAGAGCACCTATATCCGCCGCCCGCCGTACTGGGAAGGCGCCCTCGCGGGTGAGCGGGCCCTCAAGGGCATGCGCCCGTTGGCGGTGCTCGGGGACAACATCACCACCGACCATCTGTCGCCGTCGAATGCGATCCTGCCGACCAGCGCGGCCGGCGAGTACCTGGCGAAGATGGGCCTGCCGGAAGAGGACTTCAATTCGTATGCAACCCACCGCGGCGACCACCTGACCGCCCAGCGCGCGACCTTCGCCAACCCGAAGCTGCTGAACGAGATGGTGCGGGACAACGGCGAGGTCCGGCAGGGGTCGCTTGCGCGCATCGAACCGGACGGCAAGGTGACACGGATGTGGGAGGCGATCGAGACCTATATGCAACGCAAGCAACCGCTGATCATCGTCGCCGGTGCCGACTACGGCCAGGGGTCGTCGCGCGACTGGGCGGCGAAGGGCGTACGCCTGGCGGGCGTCGAGGCGATCGTCGCGGAGGGTTTCGAGCGTATCCATCGCACCAACCTGGTCGGGATGGGGGTGTTGCCGCTCGAGTTCCGGCCAGGCGAGACCCGCAAGACCTACGCGATCGACGGTACCGAAACCTTCGACGTGATCGGCGAGCGCACGCCGCGGGCCGAACTCACGCTGGTGATCCACCGCAGGAACGGCGAGACGCTGTCGGTTCCGGTGACCTGTCGCCTGGATACCGCCGAAGAGGTCACCATCTACGAGGCGGGTGGCGTGTTGCAACGCTTTGCCCAGGACTTCCTCGAGTCGGCGGCAGCCGGCTGATCGCGGAGACGACGAACATGGTTTTTGCACCCCAGGTACGGATCCCGGCGGTCTACATGCGCGGCGGCACCAGCAAGGGCGTGTTCTTCCGACTGGAGGACCTGCCGGCAGCCGCCCAGGCGCCGGGTGAGGCCCGCGACCGCCTGTTGCTGCGCGTGATCGGCAGCCCGGACCCGTACGGCAAGCACACCGACGGCATGGGCGGCGCGACCTCGAGCACCAGCAAGACGGTGATCCTGTCGAAGAGCACCCGGCCGGATCACGATGTCGACTACCTGTTCGGACAGGTCTCGATCGACAAACCCTTCGTCGACTGGAGCGGCAACTGCGGCAACCTCACGGCGGCGGTCGGGTCGTTCGCGATCGCGAGCGGTCTGGTCGATGCGGCACGGGTGCCGCCGAACGGCACCGCGGTGGTGCGTATCTGGCAGGCCAACATCGGCAAGACGATCATCGCCCACGTGCCGATCGCCGATGGCGAGGTCCAGGAGACAGGCGACTTCGAACTCGACGGGGTGACCTTCCCGGCGGCCGAGGTGCGGATCGAGTTCCTCGATCCCGCGGACGCCGACGGCGCGCTGTTTCCGACCGGCAATCTCGTCGATGACTTGGCGGTGCCCGGGGTCGGCACCTTGCGGGCGACGCTGATCAATGCGGGCATCCCGACGATCTTCGTCAACGCCGAGGACATCGGTTACACCGGCACTGAGTTGCAGGAGGCGATCAACGGTGATGCGCAGGCACTGGCCACTTTCGAGACCATCCGTGCCCATGGTGCGGTACGCATGGGCCTTATCGACAGCGTCGAACAGGCGGCCGCGCGTCAGCATACGCCGAAGGTCGCGTTCGTCGCCCCGGCGCGGGACTACCGGGCCTCGAGCGGCAAACAGATCCACGCCCGCGACATCGATCTGAACGTGCGCGCGCTCTCGATGGGCAAGCTCCACCACGCGATGATGGGCACCGCGGCGGTCGCGATCGGCACGGCCGCGGCGATCCCGGGCACCCTGGTCAATCTGGCCGCGGGCGGCGGTGATCGCGATGCGGTCACCTTCGGCCATCCGTCCGGTACGCTGCGCGTCGGTGCCGGTGCGAGCCGGCGCGACGGTAGCTGGGCGGTCGACAAGGTCGTCATGAGCCGCAGCGCACGCGTGCTCATGGAGGGGTGGGTGCGGATTCCGGGCGACGCCTACTGATCACCGGTGCGGCGCCCCGCGAACAGCGGGAATCCGGGGACGCGGTCGCCGCTGCCGGATCCCCGGCGACCTTCATACATTGACTGTGCGGTCACAGGCCCCGCCAACGGGACTTGACGCATGTGGCCGGTCGCCGCACATTGCGGCAGGTGAAGCGCACCGCGTGGTACTCGGCGATCCTTGTCGGCGTGCTGGCATTGCCGAGCGTGCCGGTCATCGCGGCGTTGCGTTTCGCATTCGCGGTCGAAGACATCCAGGCAGACAGCTGGGCCGCGCATGGCATCGCCATCGACGTCACCGAAACCGCAGCGGACGTCCTGGCATTGTCGATCGAGCTCGCCGAGCTGTCGCTGCCGGACGACTATGGCTCCGTACATGGCCTGCGACTGACCTGCCCGAACGCCCTGCACGATGCCGGTGGCTGGGCATGCGGCGATGGCCGGCTGCAGGTCGACGATTCACCGCTGCAGGCACAGGACGCCACCTGGCAGGGCACCTATGCACCCGAGGGCGATGCCCAGCTGACGATTCCGAAGCTGGCGCTCGCCGGTGGCGAGGTCGCCATCACGTTGACTCGGCACGACGATGCCTGGACCCTCCGTGTGCAACCAAAACGTGTCGCGCTCGCCCGGATCGGACCACTCGGCCGGGCGTTGGAACTGCCGCGCGACTGGCAGATCAAGGGTCGCACGAGCGGCTCGCTCGAGATCACCGGCGCAGCGGCGTCGCCGCAACGGCTCAGCGCCGAGCTCGCGTTCGACCAGTGGAGCTACGCGTCCCCGGATGGTCTACAGGCCGCCGAAAACATCAACGCGAAACTCCATATCGACGCGCAACGCGACATCGCGGACTGGCGGTTCGACGCGCGCCTCGCGTGGCCCGGTGGCGCTCTGTACAGCGACCCGCTGTACCTGGACGCGGCGCAGGGGGCGATCGAGGCCACGGTCACCGGACGCTGGTCGCAGGACCCGGCGCGGCTGAACCTGGACAGCTGGTCCGTGCTGCTTGCGCAGACCGCGCACGTCTCGGGGACGGGGCGCTTCGGCGGCGCCGAGATGGCGGTCGAAGACCTGACGATCGCCGCGCAGAGCGACGACGCCGGGCGCCTGTACCGGCGTCTGCTGCAGCCCTTCCTGATCGGCAGCGCCGTCGACGACATGCAGGTCGGTGGACAGGTCGGGGTCGTGCTGCATTTCGACAGCCGGGGCGTCGAACAGGCAGGTCTGCAGCTGCATGACCTGGCGCTGTCGGACCAACGGGGTCGATTCACCCTGGGCCGAACCAGCGGCAGCGTCGCCTGGGAGCGCAACCGCGAGGTGTCGGTATCGCGCCTGGAGATTGCCGACGCCGCGCTGTACCGCATACCGACCGGTGGCTTCGCGATCCGGGCGCGATTCGCCGGCGAGCGGTTCGAACTGCTCGAACCGGTGGTCGTACCCCTGCTGGGTGGCGAGGTGGCGCTCGACAGTTTCGTGTTGAATGGCGCGCTGGTGGCCGATTCGGCGACACGTTGGCAGGCCAGCGCGTCGTTGCATGGCGTGTCCCTGGAGCAGTTGACCGCGGCACTGCAGTGGCCCCCGTTCGGTGGCGTCGTCACCGGTCAGTTGCGCGACATGCGCTATGCGGACCAGGTGTTCACGATCGGCGGTGGGCTGGAGATGAGCGCCTTCGGCGGCGAGGTGCGGGTCACCGGCCTGCGCATCCAGGAACCTTTCGGCGCGGCGCCGGTACTCTCGGCCGATGCGACCCTGCGCGGTTTGAACCTCGAAGCGCTGACCAACACCTTTTCGTTCGGGCGCATCGAGGGACAACTCGACGGCGACGTGGAAGGTCTGCAACTGGTGGGATGGCAGCCGGCACATTTCGGAATGCACCTGTACACACCGGCCGGCGACGATTCACGTCACCGGATCAGCCAGCGGGCGGTCGAGAACCTCACCGAGCTGGGCAGCGGCATCCCGGCCGGGCTGTCGAGTACCGTGCTGAGCGTGTTCGACGAGTTCCGTTACGATCGCATCGACCTGCGCATTGCGCTCGACGGCGAACGCGCCCAGATCGACGGTCTTGCGCGCCCGGATGGCGGCTATTACCTTGTCAAGGGAGCGGGGCTGCCGCGTATCGATGTGATCGGGCGCAACCGCAGCGTGGCCTGGAAGGAACTCGTGGAACGTCTGCGGCAGATCCGGGTCGAAGGGGCACAGGTCAAATGAGCGGGGAAGGGTGACGCATGGTCAAGAAGGTATTCGGTTTTCCATTGATGCTGTTGGCGCTCACGGCCTGCGTGACGATCAATATCTACTTCCCCGCCGCGGCGGCCGAAGAGGCGGCGCGTACCATCGTGCGCGATGTACTCAAAAGCGATCAGGCGGAACCGGCACCGCCGGCGCAGCCGGCCCCGGAACAGAAGGGTGAATCGCGTAGCCATGGGATCCATCCCTTGGCGTTGGCCTTCGGCCGCGTGCTCGAGGCGCTGGTGCCGGCGGCGCATGCGGCCCAGGCCGACATCAATATCAGCACGCCGGCGATCAGCGCGATCCGCGGCAGCATGAAGCAACGCCAGGCGGCGCTTGCGCCTTACTACCGCAGCGGTGCGGTCGGCTTCGACAACAACGGTTCGGATGCGATTCGCGATCTCAATGCGGTGCCGTTGCCGGAGCGCAACAAGGTGAAGAAGCTGGTGGCGGACGAGAATGCCGACCGCGCGAATCTGTACCGCGAGATCGCCCGCGCCAACGGACACCCGGAGTGGGAGGCCGATGTGCGCTCGACCTTTGCGAAGGTCTGGGTACAGGAGGCCCTCAAGGGCTATTGGTACCAGGACGCGGGCGGCGCCTGGAAGCAGCGCTGAAGCACCCGCGTCAGCCGCGCCCCTTCACCTTCTGCAGCAGTTTCGGCGTCGCCAGCCAGCGCATCTCGCCGTCGCCGAAACCGACCGCCGACCAGGACGGGGCGGCAAAATCGATGCGCAACATGGCGCCGGTCGGAAAGCGGATCGTCGCGTTGCCGATCAGGCGGCCGGCCAGGTCGGACCAGGTCGGCTCATGGCCGGTCAGCAACAGGCAGTCCGGGTTCTCGTCGAGCGCCTGGACCCAGGCCAGCGTATCGGCGGCCGTGGTCTCGTAAAGCGCGCGCTCGATGCGTGTCGGACAGTGCCAGTGCCCGGCCTGTGCGGCGTGCCTGAGGGTGTCCCGTGCGCGCACCGCGGTCGAACTGACCGCCAGATCGGGCAATTGACCGGACTGCCACAGCAGGCGGCCCATCAGGCGTGCCGCTTCCCTGCCGCGTTGCGTCAACGGGCGTTCATGATCGCTCGCATAGTCGGCATTCCAGTCGGACTTGCCGTGTCGGAACAGGATCAGGGTAGGCATCGTCGGCTTGACCTGTGACGCTATCGGTCGCGTTACGCTAACACGAACCTCCGCTCGGGGGTGTCGGTCTGCCTCAATCCGGTTTGCGCAGCAGGTCGAGCCGCATCGGATTGACGAACTCGGCGATGCCGTCGCGCGCGACATGCGGCAGGAATGCCTCCCTGATCCGTTCGAGCAGCGCGTCGTCGATATCGAACGTCGAATGGGTCGCACCGATGATCCGGCTTTCGAATTCCTCGAACCCCTCGAACCGGGTGACCGTCGCGAAATGGATCTCCTCCTGGAGGTCGAACGCCCGCTCGTCGACCGCGCGGCGCGTCGCCTCGAACGCCGCCTCCCTGACGGTCCGTTCGTCGTTGAACAGGCGCAGGATCTCGTTGAATTCACCCGCGTAGACCGGTTCCGAGATGTATGCCATGCCGCCGGGACGCAGCACCCGGGCGATCTCACTGAACGCAGTGTCCATCGCCTCGACCGGGACGTGGTGCAGCGACTTGAGCATGATGACCGCGTCGACCATTTCGTCGGGCAGGCCGATCGCCTCGGCACCGCCGAACGTGAAGGTGACGTTGGGCAGGTCGGGGATCAACAGATTTTTCTCGTGCTGGATCCGGTCGACCTCCATCGCGACGATCTCGCGCAACGCAAAGGTCTCCGCGAGGCGGCGCGTCGTGAACGCGGCACCGCAACCGAGCTCCAGCAGGCGCGTTCCCTCGAGGGGTAACAACCTGCCGATCAACTCGAAATCGGAAGTGCGGGGCAGTGAGCCACCGCGCGCAATCTGCATCATCGGGGAAAGCTCCGAAAGTTTTTCGCACCAGTGTATGCATGCCGCCGGCCGTCTGACAATGCGTGTTCTCAATGCGCGGCGATTTCCATGACGCATGATCTGGATCAATCGCGCCGAGCGGGCGGCGACGGCGACTGCAGTCGATTCCGGCGCGGTACATGGCAAACTGCCGGAAGGTCAACGCCGGCCGAACGAGGACCACGCTGATGAGTGACGAGCGACGAACGCCTGCATCTGGCAACTCAGTGGCGACCCTGGCGCAGCACGAGGCATTGGTCGTTTCGCTGCTCGATCCGCAGCGTTGGCCACAGGGTGGTGGTGAGCGGCGTCGCATCGACACCCATATCTCGACCGTTGTGTTGGCCGGAGAACGCGCCTACAAGCTGAAGAAGCCGCTCGACCTCGGTTTTCTCGATTTCCTCAGCCTGGACGCGCGCGAACGGGCCTGTCGCGAGGAGCTGCGGCTCAACGGCCGACTGGCGCCGCAGATCTACCTCGGTGTATCGGCGATCAGCGGATCGATCGGGTCACCGCAGGTGGACGGCGACGGGCCGGTGATCGACTGGGCCGTGTGCATGCGGCGCTTCGACCCGGATGCGATCCTGGCCAATCCCGAGGTGCCGATCGATGCGCGACTGATCGAAAGCCTGGCGCAGCGCGTGGCGGCATTCCATCGCGATGCGGCCGTATGTGCTCCGTCCGAGCCGTACGGAGACCCGGCGGTCGCGCTGCAGCCGATGCAGCAGAATTTCGTGCAGATCCGCGCCGCCGCGGCCGCCGGCACAGGGCAACTGGACACCCTGGAGACGTGGACACAACAGCGATTCGAACGGCTCGAGCCGGTCCTGCGGTCGCGCAAGGCCGACGGGCGGGTGCGCGAATGTCATGGCGATCTGCACCTCGGCAACGTCGCGCTGATCGCCGGCGAACCCGTGGTGTTCGATGCGATCGAGTTCAACGCCGGACTGCGCTGGATCGATACCGCGAACGACATCGCGTTCCTGACCATGGACCTGCACCACCGCGCGCTTCCCGCCCTCGCGTTTCGCTTTCTCGATACCTACCTGCACGAAAGCGGCGACTATGCCGCACTCGGCGTGCTGCAGTTCTACGAGGTCTACCGTGCGCTGGTGCGCGCGAAGATCGCGGCGATACGCCTGCAGCAGGAGCTGACACCGCTCGAGCGTGAATCGGCCAATGGCGAACTCGTGAGCTATCTCGATCTGGCGGCCCGGTTGACCGCGCCGGCGCGTGGTGGACTGGTCATCACCCATGGCGCCTCCGGTAGCGGCAAGAGTCATGTCACCGCCGGCCTGCCCGGGGACCTGCGGGCGGTTCGACTACGCTCCGACGTCGAGCGCAAGCGCCTGCTCGGCATCGATCCGCACAGTGATGCCACCGACATCGGCGGCTACTCTTCGGAAGTGACCGAACGTACCTACGGGCGGCTTGCCGATCTCGCATGCACCGTGATCGCGGCCGGCTACGTCGCCATCGTCGATGCCACTTTCCTGCGAGCGGCGCAGCGAGCCCGATTCCGGGCGCTCGCGGCGGACCTGCGGGTGCCGTTTGTGATCATCGACTGTGACGCGCCGCGGACGCTGTTGCGCGATCGTATCCAGCGGCGTCGCACGGCGGCCGGCAACGTCTCGGACGCCGACCTCGCGGTGCTGGACGCGCAACTGGCCACCGCAGAACCCCTGGATGAAGCGGAAAAGGCACACAGCCTGACCGTGGGGCCCGAGCACCCGCTTCCGGTGGAGCGGCTCAGAGCGCTGCTGGCCGGCTGAGCGACGGTCGCCTGCGGACAGTCAGCGGAACAGTACCCCGAGCAGGTCGCCAAATCCCCAGACCAGGGTGCCCCCGACCAGCATGCGAAACCCGCTGAACTCACTGCGCCAGGTCTCTTCCTCGCGACTGCGCGCGCGAATCAACTGGCGGATGCTGTTTTCGTTCGCCCAGTCCTGGGCATGTGGACCGTGCGCCTCGGACCGGCTACTGCGCAGTCCGCGACGCTGGTAATCGAGCAGGCGGCGATTGTGTTCGAAGATCTGGTGCGAGGTAAGCACGATACCGACCGCGACCACCGCGGCGCCTGCGCGCGAGAACCAGGTCCAGTCGTCGCTCGCAATGCTGGCTGCCAGGCCAGCGACCAGCGACAGGACCGTGAGCGTCCAGGCACCCGCGTTGTGCAATGACATCGATCGTTTCGTCGGGTCGTCCGTGAATGTACCGATGATACTCAAATCGACCGATTCAGTGGACGATCTGTCGGTGGTACCTCGTCGGTCCACGCGGGGGCCGGTGCGCCGCCATGGCGACGCACCGGCAATGCGCAGCGATTATTTCGCGCTGGGGATCGGCTTCAGCTGCAGTTCTTCGGCGGTGGCGCGCACGAAACCATACTTGGCATAGATGTCCTGTGCGTCGGTGGTCGCGAGGTAGTCGAGGAAACGCATCGCGTTGTCCGGGTTGCGGCCCGGTTTGTACGGGCCAATCGCGTAGGCGACCTTGTCCTGCTTGTTGTACGGCGCGGCGATCGGCACACCATCGATCTTGCGCCCCTCGGCCTTCGCGTGGGCGACCTCGGTGGTCCAGACGATACCGACATCCGCCTCACCCTGCTCGATGCGGTGAGGGGTCTCGCGGTGGTGGCGTTGCGTGAACCAGGTCTTGCCCGGTACCGCCCAGCAGCCCTTGCACTGGGCGCCGCCGGTGACTTTCTCGTACAGGCCGAGATCCTTCAGCATCTCCGAGCCGTAGAATTTGAAAATGCCCTCGGTGAGCGGGTTCGGATGCGACTGCACCAGGTCGTCGCGGCCCAGGTCCTCCGCGCCCTTGATACCCTTGGGATTGCCCGCAGCGACCATCAGCTCCAATCGGTTGCGTACGTAGATCTTGTAGCTGTCCATCTTGTCGAGCGTGCGCAGCTTCTTCAGGTGGTTCAGATTGACGCTGGCATAGAGGTCCGGATTCATCGCGGTGTCCTTTCCTTCGATCTGGCCCTGCTTCAGCAGCTGGCCCTGCAGGATCTGACCCGGTGGAATGGTCTCGACATACACGGTCGCGATATCCGGATGTTTGCCCTGAAAATCCTTGATCAGCTCCTCCATCACCATGAACTGATTGCCGGCGAGGTACATCACGAGGTCGGCGGTATACGAGTCGCCGATCTGTCCGTAGCCGATCGTCCCATCGGTATGGAAAGTGCGATAGTCCGAGCCATGCCCGGCATCTTCGGCGGCCTGGGAAACGCCGGCGGCCATCCCGATCAGCAATGCCGTCAGGCCGCGGGTGAGTCCGCTTGTCAATATCGTCATCGATTTCTCCTCCAGTTCGTTGTTATCCGCAGGCCACCCGTGCGTGACGCTGGCGTGACGGTCGCATTTTCGGTCGCGGCCCTCGTGTGGGTGGACGTGCCTGTGCGACGAATATTCCAAACCTATCGGGGGTGATGATCGACCGGAGGCCGGTTGACGCCGGATAGCGCCGCCGACAGACTCCTGCACCGGGACGCGGCAGTTGTCGTCGCCAGGTGCAGTCAACGACGGATCCTCTACCTTGGACATACCTTCAACACCGGGCTGGGAAGGCTGGTTCACCCTCGGTGTCACCACGGCCAGTTTCCTGTTGTTCGCATTCACCCGTATCGCACCGGACATCGTGACGTCCGCGGCACTGTCACTGCTGTTGATCGTCGGCGTCGTGACACCGGCCGAGGGCCTCATCGGATTTGCGAACGAGGGGATGTTGACGGTCGCGGTGCTCTACGTGGTCGTGACCGGTCTGACCGAGACCGGTGCGGTTGCATGGATCGTGCAGTCGCTGCTTGGCCGTCCACGCTCGGATACCCATGCACGTCTGCGCCTGATGGCGCCGGTCGCGGCACTGAGCGCATTCATCAACAACACCCCGGTGGTCGCGATCTTCATCCCCGCGGTACAGGACTGGGCCAAGCGTCACCGGCTCGAGCTGTCCCGGTTGATGATCCCTCTGAGTTTCGCGAGCATCGCCGGCGGCACCTGCACGCTGATCGGTACCAGCACCAACCTGGTGGTCAACGGTCTGTACACCGCGCGCACGGGTGCACCCGGGATCGGGTTCTTCGATCTGCTGTGGATCGGAATCCCCGTGGTGGCCGTGGTGACGCTGTTCCTGCTCACTGCCGGTCAATGGCTGCTGCCGCGACGCGTGTCCGCGGCGGCGAGCTACGCCGACGTGCGCCAGTACACCGCCGAGATGTTGGTGCCGGTCGACAGCCCCCTGGTCGGGGAGACCATAGAGGAGGCCGGTCTGCGGCAGTTGCCCGGCCTGTTTCTGGTCGAAATCGACCGTGCCGGCCAGTGCATCCCGGCGGTCTCATCACAGGAAAGGCTGCAGGCGGGCGATCGGCTGGTGTTCGCCGGCATCCTCGACTCGGTACTCGATCTGCAGCGCACCCGTGGCCTGCTGCCGGCCACCGACCAGGTCTTCAAGCTCGGCGGCGCCCGCCACGGACGCTGTTTTGTCGAGGCGGTGCTCTCGGACAGCTGTCCACTCGTCGGCAAGGGGGTGCGCGAAGGGCGATTTCGCACCCGCTATGGCGCGGTGATCGTGGCCCTGCATCGCAACGGTGGACGGGTAAGGCGCAAGATCGGCGACATCGAGCTGCGTGCCGGCGACACCTTGCTGCTCGAATGCCGGCCCTCGTTCGTCGAGCAACAGCGCAACTCACGCGATTTCCTGCTGATCAGCCAGCTCGGCGATACGCATCCGCTGCAACACGACAAGGCGCTGACCGCGATCGGCATCGTCATCGGCATGGTTGCAATGGTGGTCGGCGGCGTGCTCGGTATGCTGCAGGCGGCCTTGCTGGCCGCCGGCATGATGATCGTGACCGGGTGTACCGACGGCCGCACCGCCCGACGCGCACCCGACTGGCAGGTGCTGGTGGTGATCGCGACCTCGTTCGGCATCGGCGCCGCGCTCGAGACGACCGGCGCGGCGTCGTTCCTTGCCGGTACGCTGATCGGTCTCGCGCACGCGGACCCGCTGACCGCACTGGCATTGATCTTCGTCGCGACGTCACTGCTGACGTCATTCGCGACCAACAATGTCGCCGCGGTACTGGTGTTTCCGATCGCCCTGCAGGCGGCGACCTCGATGCAGGTCAGTGTCGAGCCGTTCGTGATCACGTTGATGGTCGCGGCCTCGACCAGCTTCGCGACGCCCATCGGCTACCAGACCAACCTGATGGTGTTCAACGTCGGCGGCTATCGATTCGGTGACTTCGTGCGTATCGGCCTGCCGCTGACCCTGTTGGTCGGGGTGCTCACGGTCGCGCTGGTCCCCCACGTCTGGCATTTCTGAATCACCGCCGGCGAGCGCGACGACGCCCGCGGCTGGCCACCGGCGCGTTGCGGTGGAGGCCGCGTGCGAAGCTCATGCCTCGTGCCCTGCATCTGTTAACTGCGTCAAAGTTTGCCGGTCCACGAACCGTCAAGCCTGGCCACGACGCGCCGACTACCTTTTGAAAGCCCGCGCGAACGCGGTGCTCGCAGAAACGCGGATTGCCTTCAGTCGATCAGGGAGCGAACGATGCAACGTATCAGATGGATCTGGGCCTTGGCGGTTGTCCTCACGGTTCTCACGGGTGTCGTCGACGCGGCGCAGGCGCAGGTGTTGACCATGGGCGACGCGATCAACAAGGCCGGTCGGCAGCGCATGCTGACCCAGCGCATGATCAAGGCGTACGCGCTGGCCGGGATGAAACTGGGCGACGATGCAGAGCACGAACTGCACGCCGCGGCCACGCTCTACGATGCACAGCTGACAGAACTCACGGCGTTTGCGGCGAACGCCGAGGAGCGTGCGCAGATCGACAGGATCACGCACCTGTGGAGCGATCTGCGCGAACGGCTGTCCGGTGGACCGGAACGCACACGGGCCGGAGACCTCAACGACCTGGCCGAACAGCTGCTTGGCGAATCACATCAGCTGGTGCTGCTGCTGGAGAAGCGCTCGGGTACGGTGGCAGGGAAACTGGTCAACATCGCGGGGCGGCAGCGCATGTTGTCGCAGCGCATCGCTAAGATCTACCTGCTGCAGACCTGGGGCGTCGAGCAGGATCACCTCGCGACCCAGTACCGGAGCGCTGTCGAGCAGTTCAGCGATGCGCTGAAGACCCTGCAGAGGGCGGACATCAACACACCCGAGGTCGATGCTGCGTTGGCCGACGTCGCGAAGAACTGGGGCGTGTTCAAGATCAGCGACTTCAGCAAGAAGTACAACACCCGGGTTCCCTGGCTGGTCACCCGTTCGATGAACCGCATACTCGGTCAGATGAACGAGATCACTGCGATGTATGCCGGTCTGTACTGACCGCCCGGTCTGCGTGCCGTTCCTCGGATAGCGACGTCGCACCGTCCTGGGGGCGTTGCCCGTAACCGCTCAGCTCGAGGTAGCCGACCCCGGCGTGGCTGCCGCTGACGCCGACGGCCCCTTCCCAGTAACGCACGGCGTGCCGCATCTCCTGGTCGTCGAACCGGGCGCGAATCCGCAGATCGAGGCCGTGCGCCGGTACTCTCAGGTGCCAACCGAGCGGATAACCTACGCCATCCTCATTGCGCCAGAAATAGTCGGGCGTGACATCGACCTGGGCCGCATCGAGTCTCTGAGCCTGCCCCTCGGCATCGACCAGTACGCCGTTGCTGAAGCGTTGCGCCTTACCGTCGGTCCCACGCATCCGGTAGAACATCAGGTCGCGGCCGTCGTCGAGCTGCAAGGCGAACCAGTCCCACCCGGCCTGGTCGGCGGCCAAGGCGGAACTCGACCACTCGCGGTCGAACCACGAGTTGCCGCTGACGGTGTGGCGACGTTCGCCGATTCGCAGTTCGCCACGGGTCGGCAGGCGGGTGAGCGAGTAGTAGTACGAGGCATTACCCGGTGCCGCACCTTTGCGCGAAAGACCGCGCTCGCCCTGCGGCACCAGTGCCTTGGGTCCGCGTTCGATCTGCAGATCGAGCGCGAACCCCTCGCTCTGCGCGCGCAGGCGTAGCGGGAATGTCCGTTCCCCGGTCGAGTGGATCGACCAGGGACCGAGCCACACCGCCAGCGGTGAGACATGTGCGCCCGCGAGTCCGGCCGCCGCGCGGCTGAAGCGCTCCGCGCTGTGGTGGCGGCGATCGGCGATGTCGCTGATCGCCAGATGAGCCATGTACAACTGGTGACTGCGCCAGGCCGAATCTGCGGGTGCTGTACCGGGCCGCAGGCCGATACGAAAGAATGTCAGCTGGTAGCCGAACGGCCGACCGGCGTCGTCCTGCAGGTTGCCGGTGAAATACCACCATTCGGTCGCGAATGCCGGGTGCGCGCCGTGATCGTCGGGGAACACGAACGGCCGTGGTACGAGTGCACGGGCGAAGCCGGGGTCGGGTGGTGCGGCCATGCGTTGTGCGACGGCGATCGGCGCTGTCGGCGGCGACGGCGCCTGTGTGCCCGGTTCGCAGGCGGCGAGCAGCGTCGTCAACAGCAGACCGTGGAGCACGCGCACCTTCAGTCCTCGCGCAGCTGCGGTGCCGGGTCATGGCGTGCGGAACGCCACGCCGGATACAGGCTGGCGAGCAGCGCCGCGGTGCAGCCCAGCACCAGGGTGAACAACACCGGCGATGGTGGCAGTTGCAGCGCCATGCTCCAGCCAAATGCCCGCACCTGGATCGCGTCGGTCAACACCCAGGCGAGCGCGATTCCGGTCGGGATCGCCAGCAGGGCTGCGAGCAGGCCGAGCAGCAGGGACTGCAGGGTGATCAGCGCGGCGATCTGTGACGGCGTCATGCCCAGGGCGCGCAGCACCGCATACTCTTTGCGGCGTTCCAGCTGCAGCGCCATCAAGGCGCTGAGCACACCGATGAACGCGACCAGCAGCGACAGGTAGCGCAGCACCTCGGTGATACGGAAGGTGCGGTCGAACACCGCCATCGACTCGGCATGGATCTCGCGCGCCGCGGTGTACACCAGCCCGGGGTGCGCCGACAGCCGCCGACGAGCGGTATCCAGCAACGCGGTCGGCCCGGGGCTGTCGCCGAACAGCGCCAGCGTATTGATCAGCGGGTCCGACCACAGGTCACGGTACCGATCCAGCGGCATGAACACACGGCCGTGTTCGCTGGCATAGTCACGCACCACGGCGGCGATCGGGAACTCGCGTTCACCCTGCGGCGTCGGCAGGACCAGGCGGTCGCCGGCGCTCAACGCCAGGCGATGGGCCAGCGGTTCGGAGATCAGCACGGCGCCCTGATCGTAGCGGGTCCATGGCTCCTCGACCCGGGCCAGCATCTGCAAGCCGGCGCGTGAGCGCGGCGCGAGTGCCGCGGCGACCAGGCGCAAAGGCGCACCGTCCAGCGACAGCGTGCGGCTGCGGTACAGGCTTGTCCCCGCCAGGCCCGGCAGTCGTGAGATCTCGTCGAGCACAGTCGGCGGCAGCGTCGCACCGTCGTCGAAACCCTCGGCGGCGATGTACAGGTCGGCGGCCAGCAGATCGTCGAGCCAGCTGCTGACGGCACCACGCATGCTTTCCACCATCACCGCGACCCCGACACTGGCGGCGAGCGCGACACTCAGTGCCGCCGTCGCGGTGCCCAGGCGCGACAGGTGCCGATCGAGGTCGCGCGTCGCCATACGCCAGACACCGCGTCGGGCGAGCGGACGCAGCACGCGGTGCACGCCGCGCAGCGCCATCGGCGTCAGCAGCGCGGCGCCCAGCAGCAGCATGAACAGGCCGGCAAAACCGCTGATGACGCCGCCCGGCGCGTGGAACGCGAACGTCAGGCCGAGCAGGGCCAGCAGAGATCCGGCCGCCGCCAGACGTGCGACACGGGTGACCGTGGTGCGTTCCAGGGCTGCACGCGACAGCGTGGTCAGCGGCGGGGTCGCGGCCGCATCGCGCGCCGGCCACCAGGCCGCGGCGAGGGTGCCGCCCATCCCGAGCAGCGTCGCCTTGGCCAACAGCCAGGCATCGGGTCGCGCAGCCGCGACGCTGACCTCGTAGTAGAGCTCGCTGACGGTCGCCGCGACGATCGCGGTCAGGGCATTGCCGAGCCAGATTCCGAGCAACACGCCGAGCAGGGTGCCGATGCCGCCGAGTATCGCCGCCTCCGCCAGCACCAGGCCCGCGATCTCGCCCGGCAGCACGCCCAGGGCGCGCAGCCGACCGAGCAGGGGACGGCGCTGTACGATCGCCAGGCTGATCGCGTTGAAGATCAGGAACACGCCGACCAGCAACGCGAGCAGCCCCATGGCGGTGAGATTCAACTCGAACGCACCGGACATGCGTGCGATGCCGGCGATCTGCTCGCTGATCTCGACCAGCTGCAGATCGGGCGGCAGTCGCTCGGCGACCCAGTCGCGCGCCGCTGCATCCAGGATCAGGTCGATGTGGCTCAGATGCGTCGGCCGACCGCCGAGGGCCTGCGCAGTCGCGATGTCGACCAGCAACAGGTCTCGGCTGGCCAGATGTCGGTCGGGATGGATCGCCAGCAACCGCAGGGTCTGCCGTCGGCCCTGGTAGCCGACGACCACAGGGTCACCGACGTCCGATCCGAGGACGTCGGCCGCCGATCGACTGACCACCAGGGCGCCCGGATCGCCCAGCCAGTCGGCGAGCGACGCCTGGCCGCGCACGCTGTCGCCGAGCGCGTCGCGAAAGCCCCGCTCGGCAAAGATATCGAGGCCGATCAGTTGCATGCGTTGCCCAATTCCCGGTACCTCGACCTGCAGGCGGATGACCGGCGCCATCGGCGGGTGT
Source organism: Chromatiaceae bacterium (assembly GCA_024235395.1). Lineage (NCBI taxonomy): Bacteria > Pseudomonadati > Pseudomonadota > Gammaproteobacteria > Chromatiales > Chromatiaceae > Chromatiaceae bacterium. Next base: position 336,516 of record JACKMK010000001.1, on the reverse strand, counting down.
CCGGGGGTCGTGAACAGGCGCCGGTACAGCGCCTCGGGCACCTCGCCGGTGGTCCCGACGATACGATGGGTCGCATTGCCGCGCAGCTGCTCGGCGGACAAAGCAAATGACGCGCGCGCCGCACTGTTTGCCAGATCGACCGCGAGCACCACGGCGACGCCCATCGCGATCCCGAGCAGCGCCAGCAGGGCCTGCCAGCGATGGTGCACCAGGTGGCGCAGACCGGCGCGCAACAGCAGCGGTGCCGCGATCCCTTTCATGCATCGACCAGCCGGCCGTGGGTCAGGCGCAACACGCGATCCGCGGCGTCGGCGACGCGCCCGCTGTGGGTGACCAGCAGCAGGGTCGTTGCGTGTTCTCGCGCCATCCCGGTCAACAGGGCGATGACACCGTCCGCGGTGTCCTCGTCGAGGTTGCCGGTCGGTTCGTCCGCGAGCAGCAGTTGGGGGCGGTGGGCCAGGGCCCGCGCCACCGCGGTGCGTTGCTGCTCACCGCCGGACAGGGTCTCCGGATAGCGATCCGCCATGCCCTGCAGACCGACCGCTGCCAGCAGCCCGGTGACGCGTTGCGCATTGGACCGGGGGGCGCCACCGACCAGTTCCAGGGGCAGCGCGATGTTCTCGGCAACCGTCAGCGTCGGGATGAGGTTGAAGAACTGGAACACGAAACCGATCCGGTGGCGGCGGAACAGGGTGCGCTCGGGTTCGGGCTGCGCATGAACGTCGGTGCCGTCGATCAGCACGCGCCCGCTGTCGGGTGTGTCGATGCCGCTCAGCAGGTTCAACAGGGTGGTCTTGCCGCTGCCGCTGGCGCCCAGCAGCGCGACGACCTCGGCCGGTGCCACCTGCAGGTCGAGTGAAGTGAAGACCGCATGCGACCGGTCGCCGGCGCGGTAGTGTTTGCACAGATTTTCGACCTTCAGCATCGACGGCGACGGAATCCCTGGAGGCGTTGCGGACGGATGTTACCGCCAACCGTGCCACAGGGTGGGTTGCGGCCCCGGGAGGCCGGCGACGCCCGCGCCCACGCCGGATCACAAGCAAAAAACGACTTAAACCCTACCTTTGGCGTATTGAAATTCCTCCGTTCAGGCCCTAAAAACAAACCTGACTAAAACACTTGGGATTTAACTGCAGCGATGAGCTCGACCATAAAACAGATGGACGCCCTGGTCGGCAAGGGCTACGAGCATGGGTTCGTGACCGAGATCGAGACCGAGGTGATACCGCCGGGTCTCAGCGAGGAGACCATCCGGCTGATCTCGCAGCGCAAGAACGAGCCCGAATGGGTGCTCGAATACCGGCTCAAGGCGTTTCGTCACTGGCTGACGATGCAGGCGCCGCAATGGGCAGCGGTGCATTATCCGCAGATCGATTTCCAGGCGATCTCGTACTTTGCAGCGCCGAAAAAGAAACCGACGCTGGAGAGCCTCGACGAGGTCGACCCGGAACTGTTGCGCACCTACGAGAAACTCGGCATCCCGATCGAGGAGCAGAAGGCACTGGCGGGTGTCGCGGTCGACGCGGTGTTCGACAGCGTCTCGGTGGCGACGACTTTCCGCAAAAACCTCGCGGATGCCGGGGTTATCTTCTGCTCCATCTCCGAGGCGATGCACGATCACGCAGACCTGTTGCGCGAGTATCTCGGTTCGGTCGTGCCGCACACCGACAATTTCTACGCCGCGCTGAACGCTGCGGTGTTCACCGACGGCACCTTCGTATACGTCCCGAAGGGTGTGCGCTGTCCGATGGAGCTGTCGACCTATTTTCGGATCAACGCGCAAAACACCGGACAGTTCGAGCGCACGCTGATCGTCGCCGACGAAGGCAGCTATGTGAGCTACCTCGAAGGCTGTACAGCGCCGCAGCGCGACGAGAACCAGCTGCACGCCGCGGTCGTCGAACTGGTGGCGATGCAGGATGCCCAGATCAAGTACTCGACGGTCCAGAACTGGTATCCCGGCGACAACGAAGGCAAGGGCGGGATCTACAACTTCGTGACCAAGCGCGGCGACTGCCGCGGGGCCCGCTCCAAGATCTCGTGGACCCAGGTCGAGACCGGATCGGCGATCACCTGGAAGTACCCCAGCTGCCTGCTGCGTGGCGACGACTCGATCGGCGAGTTCTACTCGGTCGCGGTGACCAAGGGTCGGCAGCAGGCCGACACCGGGACCAAGATGATCCATATCGGACGCAACTCGCGCAGTACCGTGGTCTCCAAGGGCATCTCGACCGGCAACGGCCAACAGGCCTATCGCGGGCTGGTGCGCATGGCGCAGAAGGCCGAAAACGCGCGCAACCATACGCAATGCGACTCGCTGCTGATCGGCGACCGCTGTGCCGCGCATACCTTTCCGTACATCGAGGTCAGGAACCCGACCGCGAAGGTAGAGCACGAGGCCACCACGTCGAAGATCGGCGAGGACCAGCTGTTCTACTGCCGCAGCCGCGGGCTGTCGGAGGAGAACGCCGTGTCGCTGATCGTGAACGGCTTCTGCAAAGAAATATTCAACGAGCTGCCGATGGAATTCGCCGTGGAGGCGCAGAAGCTGCTCGCCATCAGCCTCGAAGGGGCGGTGGGGTAACCGATGGAGAGTAATCAGATGATGTTGTCGATCAAGCAGCTGCACGCCGAGGTGGACGGCAAAGAGATCCTCAAGGGTGTCGACCTCGACGTGGGGCGTGGCGAGGTTCACGCGATCATGGGTCCCAACGGGTCCGGAAAGAGCACCCTGGCGCACGTCCTGGCGGGTCGCGAGGGGTATCGCGTGACGGCCGGGGAGGTGCTGCTGGATGGCGAGAACCTGATCGACCTGGAACCCGAGGAACGCGCGGTGCGCGGGCTCTTTCTGGCGTTTCAATACCCGGTGGAACTGCCGGGCGTGAACAATACCCACTTCCTCAAGGAGGCGCTGAACGCGCAGCGCAAGGCACGCGGCGAGCCGGAACTGGACTCGGTGCAGTTCCTGCGCCTGGTGCGCGAAAAGCTCGCGATGGTGTCGATGAATCCCGAGCTGCTCAAACGCCCGGTCAATGCCGGGTTCTCGGGTGGCGAGAAGAAACGCAACGAGATCCTGCAGATGGCGGTGTTCGAACCGAAACTGGCGATCCTCGACGAGACGGACTCGGGACTCGATATCGATGCGCTGCGGACCGTTTCGGACGGCGTCAATGCGCTGCGCAGCGAAGAACGCTCCATCGTGCTGGTGACCCATTATCAGCGTCTGCTCGACTACATCGAGCCGGATTACGTGCATGTGCTGGCCGGTGGTCGGATCGTGCGCTCCGGAGACAAGTCGCTGGCCAAGGAACTCGAGGCCAAGGGCTACGGCTGGTTGACCGGTCAGGGTGAGGCGGCATGAACGACGTGACGGCGACCGGAACCGATCTCAAAGAGGTGCTGCGTGCCGGCCGGCAGCGGGCGGCGAACCTGACCGGCACCCCGGCATGGTTGGAACAGGTGCGCGAACGCGGTGCTGCCGAGTTTGCAGGCCTGCCGCTGCCGGACCGTCGTCAGGAGGCCTGGCGCTACACCTCGATTGGATTTCTCGATCAGGCGACCTACCGCCCGATGCGTGAGCAGTCATTCGATGCGCTGCAGCCCGCGGACATCGAGGACCTGCTGTTGCAGGACAGTGACGCGCTGCGCCTGGTGTTCGTCAACGGTCACCTGGCCGCATCCCTCAGTACCGTGCCCGGCACCAACGACGGCATCCTGGTCGGCAGCCTGCAGGGCATGGCAGACAACCTGCCACAGGTGTTGCGCGACCAGCTCGATGCGATCACCGCACATCGCACGGTGTTCACGGCGCTGAACAGCGCGTTGATGTCGGATGGCGCTCTGATCCATGTGCCGCGTGCCCACGATGCCGGCCGGCCGATCGAGATCCTGCATATCGGCGTCGGCATGGACGAACCGGCGATCGTGCATCCGCGTCATCTGATCGTTGTCGACCCGGGTGCGCGTGTGGAAGTGATCGAGCGTTATTGTGGCCTGGGCGACGGCGTGTACTTCAACAATGCGCTGATCGAGGTCGCGTTGGGCGAAGACAGCCAACTGGTCCATGGACGCCTGCAGGAAGAGAGTCGCAATGCGCAGCATCTCAGCGACCTGCAGGTCAGATTGGCCGCCGGCAGTCGTTATCGCCTGGTACAGGCCTCGCTGGGTGGTGCCTGGTCACGTACCGAGGTGCACGTCGATTTCACCGGTGAAGGCGCCGAGGCTGAACTCGACGGTCTGATGCTGGCGCGCGACCGCCAGTTGACCGACGTGCATCTGAGCGTGCAACACAAGGTGCCGCATTGCACCAGCCGCGAGACCTTCAAAGGGATTCTCGACGGCAGCGGCAGGGTGGTGTTCGACGGCCATATCGTCGTCGCACGCGACGCGCAAAAGAGCGACGCTGTACTCGCCAACGACAATCTGATGTTGTCCCGTGCCGCTGAGGTGGACACCAAGCCGCAGCTGGAGATCTACGCCGACGACGTGAAGTGCAGCCACGGAACCACGGTCGGCGAACTCGACAGCGACATGCTGTTCTACCTGCGCTCGCGCGGTATCGGCGAGGCCAAGGCGCGCCAGATGCTGTGCCATGGATTCGCGCAGGAGGTGCTCGATCGTATCGACCATGCGCCGCTACGTGCGCGCGCAGCGACGCTGCTCAGCCAGCGTCTGTTGGAAACGTTGCAAGATGACGAGGTGTGACCCATGTTGGCGTCCAGCGAAGACACGGTAATGGGCGACGAAGCGACCCAGGGCGGACCTGCCGGGGACGCACGTCTCGAGCAAATCATCGCGGCGCTGCGTACCGTCTACGATCCCGAGATCCCGGTGAATGTCTACGATTTCGGGCTCATCTATGCGATCGATGCGGTGGGTGAACGCGATATCGCGATAAAGATGACGCTGACCGCACCCGGTTGCCCGGTAGCCGGCATCCTGCCGGGACAGGTGGCGCAGGCGGTGGCGTCGGTCGACGGTGTCGACCACTGCGACGTCGAGCTCGTCTGGGATCCGCCGTGGGACCAGAGTCGGATGAGCGACGAGGCACGGCTCGAATTGGGGATGTTCTGATGCCGGTTGAAAGCGCCGGCAGGAGTGAAACGAGAATGGCTATCGAATTGACAGAGGCGGCCGCGCGCCATGTCGCGGGGCAGTTGGCCAAGCGCGGCGCCGGCGAGGGGCTGCGTATCGGTACGAAGAAGAGTGGCTGTACCGGATTTGCCTATGTGGTGGACTATGCCGACACGGTGAAGGACGGCGACCGGGTGTTCGAAAGCCACGGTGTCAAGGTAGTGGTCGATGAACAATCGTTGCCGAACCTGGATGGCATGGTCGTGGACTTCGTCAAGACCAACCTGCTCAACCAGGGTTTCGAGTTCCGCAATCCGAATGTCAAGGACATGTGTGGCTGCGGCGAATCCTTCAGCGTATGAGCGGCGCATGCTGACACCCGAGGAGGTCATCGAAAACTTCGAGTTCCTCGACGACTGGGACGCGCGCTACACCTACCTGGTAGAACTCGGCGAGGCGCTTCCACCACTCGACGAGCGTTACCGCACCGAACAGAACCGCGTGCAGGGATGCATGAGCAAGGTCTGGGTGTGCGCACTGCGCGACCCGGACGACCCCGACCGCCTGAGGTATGTCGGTGACTGCGATACCGCGGTGATCAAGGGTGTGCTGGCGCTTTTGATCGAGCTGGTCAGCGGCCACACGCCGCAGGAGATCGAGGCGATGGATCTCGATCAGCTGTTCGACCGATTGAAGCTCGCCGACCATCTCAGCCCGAACCGGCATTTCGGCATCTACTCCATCGTGGAGCTGATGAAGGCCCAGGCGCGCACGTTCACCGGCGGTTGACCGGGCGGGATGCCGTCCGCGATTGCGCAGTCCTTCAGCGGCCCTGTGTCGGGGGCGGAATCAGCAGGTCCTCGAGAAAATAGGCGGACAGGGCGGCGCGGCCGCTCAATCGCCCTTTGCGGAAGATCGCGAACGATTGCTGACGCACGGTCTTCTCGCTGACGTCGCGCAGCACGGCGATCTCCTTGTAACTCAGTCCCTTTAGGATCAGCAGACCGACCTCGCGCTCGGCGGGCGTCAGTCCCCAGTCATCGAATTGATCGCTGATACCCTGGCTCAGACCACGCATCAGTTCGCGCCGGTGTTCCCGCCAGCGCATACCCTCGACGCGCGCGGTCTCCAGGTCCCGGATCAGCAACTGCTGCTGATCGTGTTGCTGTCTCACCTGGTCGGTGAGACGGACCATGCCGACGGCGATCGAGATGATCAGCGCCGGTTGAATCAGTTCGACGAGGATCTCACCGAGGCTCAGACCCGGGTCCTCGATGATCTCGAGTCCGATCAGCAGTGCGCTGCCGACGATGATCACCGCCGCGCTGATCCAGTTCTTCCGCCGCTGATCCACGTCCCGCATCGTGCCGAGGCCTCCCGAGCGCCCATCCGTCCGTCAAGCCATGCGGTGCCCCGGGGGCTGCCGTGCGGCACAGTCCCCGGGGCACACACTCAGCATACCTCAGAGCTCGTCCTGGTCCGTGCAGAACGCGTCCGGTGACAAGCGGCAGAGGCTGGCGAGCAGTGCCTCGGGGTCGGCGATCTCGCAGGCGGCGTCGTGCAGCACGTCGAGCGAATCGCCGGTGCATACGAGTTCAGCGCGTTCACCGGTTGCCAGACCGTCCTCGAGCTTCTCCGCCATTACGAATCCAATCCCGGGCAGATAGTACTTGTACTCCGCGGTATCGGGCTCCAACGGCGTGAATTCGAGCGTCTGCAGACATCCGCCGGCGGCCGCGCAGGGGAAGCGCGGGTTGTCGTCGGTGGGATGGGCAGCGAGATCGGCATACTGGATGACGTCCTCGGCCTCGCCGAGTGCGAACTCCTGCCGGTGGGCGAGCCCGACCTGCGGTTGCGCCGCGATCAGCAGCCCGCTCTTCGCGCGATCGACCCCGGCCTTGAATGAGCCATCCAGGTCGACCAGCTCGCCGTCTTCGAAATTGCGCGCCAGTTCACCGCAGTAATACACGTTGCCGTCGACGTCCTGTGCGAACCAGTCGTCGGTGACCTCCACCGGCGCGTATTCGACCTCGGTCCCGGTTTCGTCGGTCTCCTGCTCGACCACGGCATCGACGACGACGCGGCAGGCCACGCCGTTGATCTCCTTGGTGTCCGCGGTGACGTGCACGACGATTGTCTCGTCGCCTTCACGCAGCACGTGGGTATGTCCGCTCACGACCGAGACAAAGGGATTGGCCTGCTGTGGGTCGACGTCGTCGGGTTCGACGAAGACGATGTCGGGGTCGAGCAATGGGTCGGGATCATAGCGGTCTTCGCCCAACACCTCGCAGGTCTCTTCGCGTGCATCGAGCTGGTCCCGGCACGACGCCAGACCCTCGCGCCGCTCGGCCAGCGCGGCCCGGCTGCAGGCGCGCCGGTCGCTGCGATCCGACAGGTTCATGCAGTTGGCCTCGGCGACGTTGTAGTCATCCCAGGTGTCGAGCCGACAGGCGCTGTACATCGTCTTTGCGGTCTTTTCGCACACGGAATCTCTTTTTCCGTCCGCCGCGGCGGGCGCGGCGAATGTCAGATTCAACAACGAACAAGCGATGACAGTCAGCGCGCTGGTTGATTTGTTCAACTTCATTTTTGGCTCCTTGCAATTGTGCAGACATTGCGGCGTCGTTGGCGTGATCGGAACCGAACGTGCCGCTGAACAGGTCTTGATGGCTGGCAACCCGGGGCGCCGGCGAGAGATGGGCACCACCCGCAGCCGGTCTCGGCCGTGACTGGCAACCCTCGGGTACGCGCCGGGTTGTCAGCTCAGACTCAAGCAGAGGGTCCCGCCTGGCTCCATCGAACATGCACCTCACGTCTGAGCGCGCCGGGTAAACCACTGTCTACAGGCGTTATTTGACGCGCCCATCAGTCCCCGGCCGGTGTCGGGCTGGTGTCCGGGTGACCGCGCCGGTCGCGTCGGCCGCGACGCATAGAACCCATGTCTTAAGGGGTTGCCCGGTGTTCCGCTGGACCGCAAGGCGGCGCCTGGCTCAGCGCCGTCGGCTGGCGCGCTGTGTTATCGTTTGCGCGAGGCCTGACGCTGTACCTGACATCGCAACCCGGGGTCTCGTTTCGGATGACCGCCAGCAAACCCACCAAAGATTACGTGTTCGTTTCGTACGCAAGGAGCGACAGCGAGGTGGTCGGGCGCGTCGCCGGCGCGCTAGAGGCGAGAGGCGTCGACCTGTGGCGCGATACCGAAGACATCTCGGCGGCCACGTTCTGGAGCGAGCAGATCGTCGATGCGATCCAGCACAGTTCGGGTGTCCTGTTGTTCCTGTCTCCCGCCAGCGCCTATTCGGAGAACGTCTCCAAGGAACTGTCGATCGCGCTCGAGGAGCACAAGACGATTCTTCCCGTCTATCTCGAACCGACCGACCTCTCCAACCGGCTGCGCTATCAGCTCACCGGCATTCAGTATCTCGAACTGCCCGACCACGCGGACGTCGGTCGGCTGGACCAGATCGCTGCGGTCCTGCAAAACCTGGTCGCCGGCAATTCAACTGGACCGGTCAAGCCACCCCGGCGGTCGTCAGCCGGACCCGGTGCCGGAAGGCGGGTCCCGGCCAGGCTCGCCTACCTGTTGGGCGCCGTGGCGCTGCTGTCGCTTCTCGGGTTCTTTGCGTACCGGTCGGGCCTGTTGGATCGCGTGTTGGTCGAACAGTATCCCGATATCAACCTGGTGATGTACGTGCATGACGCGGGGCTGACCCGACAGCAGGCCGAAAAGATCCGGCGGGATCTGCACAGCTACGGAATGACGGTGAACGTGTTTGACCATCGCGATCGTGCTGCCCCCGATGCGGTGTTCATCGGCGATTTCGTGCCGGTGGAGATCGCGCGCGAGGTGCTCGAAGAGGTGCCGTACGAGATCGAGTACCTTTTTCCGAACGATTACTCGGCTGTCGAGGGCGGTGATCCGCGCGGATTGACGATCGGCATCGGTTATATGTCGGGCCACAACCGGGAACGCCGTCCGCCGAGTTCGACGCCGGTGCATGTGTCCGCAGGCGACCTCCGCTTTCTCACCGAAAGCGGTATATCCGACAGCGAGTTCCAGAAGCGACTACGCCAGTTGATCCTGCAGAATCCGCGCTATCCACAATAAGCAGCGGAGCGGCAGCTGCTGTGCCGGACGGAGGCGGGATGGCGTTTCGTCATATCGGCCGGCTATCCTGGCCCTTTGGGTTCGAACACGGAGCATCCATGAAGAGAATCAGCGCCTCGGTCAGCCCGGAAGGCAGTCTCGAGGTCCTTTCGCAACTCGAGGTCAAGACCCTGCTGGACACCAGCGCCCGCGGACTGTACCGGCTGTTTCGCAGCTGTGCGCTGGCGGTGTTGAACAGCGGCAGCCATACCGATGATGCGCGCGAGATCTTCGACACCTATCGGGATTTCGGCATCAATCTGATGCAGCGCAACCAGGGCATCAAGCTGCGCCTGGAGAACGCCCCGGCCAGCGCCTTCGTCGACGGGCGGATGATCCAGGGTATCCGCGAACACCTGTTTGCGGTTCTGCGCGACATCATCTACACGCACAACGAGATCCAGGGCGATCCGTCGCTGGACCTCGATCGTAGCGAGCACATCACCTCCGCGGTGTTCCATATCCTTCGCAACGCGCGCCTGCTGCGCTCTGGGGTCGAGCCGAACGTCGTGGTCTGCTGGGGTGGGCACTCGATCGGCCGCGAGGAGTACGACTACACGAAGGAGGTCGGCTACCAGCTGGGGCTGCGTGGCCTGGACGTCTGCACCGGTTGTGGTCCAGGGGCGATGAAGGGACCGATGAAGGGTGCGGCGATCGGACATGCGAAGCAACGCATCGCCCAGGGTCGCTATATCGGTCTCACCGAACCCGGGATCATCGCCTCGGAACCACCGAACCCGATCGTCAATGAACTGGTGATCCTGCCGGACATCGAAAAGCGTCTCGAGGCCTTCGTGCGTATTGGTCACGGCGTGGTGATCTTTCCCGGTGGCGTCGGAACCACCGAGGAGCTGCTGTACCTGCTCGGCATCCTGCTGCACCCGGAAAATGCCGATCACCCGTTCCCTCTGATCCTGACCGGGCCGGCAGAGAGCGCCGACTATTTCGCAGCGGTGGACCATTTCGTGGCGCAAACGCTCGGCGGTGCCGCCCAGCGCCTGTACCGCATCGTGATCGACGATCCGGTCGAGGTCGCGCGTGCGATGCGTGTTGCGATGCAAACCGTGACCGATTTCCGCCGCGCCGGCCGCGATGCGTTCTATTTCAACTGGCAGCTACTGGTCGAGAAGGATTTTCAGCAGCCATTCGTGCCGAACCACGCGGCGATGGCGGGACTGTCACTGGATCGCGACCAGGCGCCGCACCGGCTCGCGGCGAACCTGCGCCGCGCGTTCTCCGGTATCGTCGCCGGCAACGTCAAGGAGAACGGAATCCGTGCGGTCGAGGCGCACGGTCCCTTTCACATCCATGCACCGCCGGATATGACGGCCGCGATGGACGACCTGCTGCAGCGCTTCGTCGCCCAGCGGCGCATGAAGCTCGAAGGCGAGTACACGCCCTGCTATACGCTGGTCGACTGAAGGTCCCGCGAACCCTTGACCTGGGACAAACAGGCCCCTTGAAATACGGCCGTTCGGCCCCATCTTTCGGGCAGGAAGGTAGGACGCAGAGCCTGCCAACTTGGTCACTTTGTGTGATTCGGAAGGGAGGAAGCCGTCATGACTCTGATGAAATACGAACCCTGGACACTGCTCGAGCAGATGCGCAGGGAGATGCAACAGGCGATGGACACCCGCACCGGTGAAGGCAGCAGCGTGGCCACCAGTGACTGGGTGCCTGCGGTGGATATCAAAGAGGAACAGGACAGCTTCTTGATCGTGGCCGATATCCCGGGCGTCGACCCGAAAGATATCGAGGTACACATGGAAAACGGCATGCTGACGATCAAGGGCGAGAAGGAGTCCGAGAAGAAGGAAGAGAAGGAAGGCTACAAGCGTGTAGAACGGACCTTCGGCAGCTTCTATCGGCGCTTCAGCCTGCCGGATACCGCGGACCCTGAAAAGATCACTGCAAAGAGCAACAACGGTGTGCTCGAAGTACGTATCGGCAAACACGAAAAGGTCCAGCCACGCAAGATTGCGGTCAACAGCTGAACCTGCGTGGGCTCCGCTGCCACCCGGTGTGGTAGCGGAGCCTCGTTTCGCCGACCCGAATTGAGTGCGGCAGCCTCGTAACGATGGACTACAAAGACTACTACGCGGTGATGGGCGTGGCACGCGACGCCACCCAGGACGACATCAAGCGTGCCTATCGCAAGCTCGCGCGCAAGTTTCACCCGGATGTCAGCAAAGAGGCCGATGCCGAGCGGCGTTTCAAGGAGTTGGGTGAGGCCTACGAGGTCCTGAAGGATCCCGAGAAACGTGCGGCCTACGATCAGCTCGGCAAGGACTGGCGTGCCGGACAGGAGTTTCGGCCTCCGCCCGGTTGGGACGCGGGTTTCGAGTTTTCCGGCGGCGGTTACACGGATGCCGACCGTGGCGGTTTCTCCGATTTCTTCGAGAGTCTGTTCGGACACGGCGGGCATTTCCGCAGCACGGGCTTTGGCGCCGGTGCGCGCACCGTCGGGCGGGGAGAGGATCATCACGCGCGGGTCGAGGTCGGTCTCGAAGACGCGTTCGCCGGTGCGACCTTGAGCCTGCAGCTGCGGATTCCGGAATACGATGCGCAGGGTCGACTGATCGACCGGTCGCGCAAGCTGCAGGTCAAGGTCCCGCGCGGCGTCACGGCCGGAAAACGCATCCGGCTCGCCGGGCAGGGTGGCGCCGGGCTGAACGGTGGTCCGCCGGGCGACCTCTTTCTCGAAGTGGCGTTGCGCGCACACCCGCTGTACCAGGTGGACGGCAAGGACGTGTTTCTCAATCTGCCGATCACGCCGTGGGAGGCCGCGCTGGGCGGCAAGGTCAAGGTGCCGACGCTCGGAGGACAGGTCGATGTGGCGATCCCGGCCGGCGCGCGCAGCGGGCAGAAACTGCGCTTGAAGGGGCGCGGTCTGCCGGTGCCCGGGGAGGCCCCCGGCGACCAGTTCGCGGTATTGCAGATCGTCGCGCCACCGGCCGACAGCGATGCCAAGCGTGCCTTGTACGAACAGATGGCGCGAGATCTCGCGTTCAACCCGCGTGCACACCTGGGAGGTTGACGTGGCAGCGCAACGACAGACCCATCGACCGGACGTCGAGTACCACCTCACGCTCGCCGAGCTGTCGCGCTGCTGCGGCGTGACCGCGGAGAAGATCCTGGTGTTGGTCGCCGAGGGTGTGCTGTCACCGCAAGGCCACTCGGAACGCGAGTGGCGTTTCGCTGGCGGCGACCTGGGGCGCGCGCTCAGCGCACTGCGCCTCGAACGGGATCTGGGCGTCAACGCGGCAGGGGCCGCACTGGCGATCGATCTGCTCGACGAGATGCGGCGTCTGCGAGAACGGGTGCGCCTCCTGGAGTCGCTGATGTTTCCGCGTTGACCCTGGTCGCGCGGGAGGAGGAGTCACATGAGCACATTGCAACAACTGCGTCGCAGCCTCGGACGGACCTGGGACAACCTCGCCGAGGGTTGGCACAACCTGCGCGAGCGCGCCGATCAGGCGCTGACCCGTTTCCGTCCGCTGGCACGACGCGAGGATCTGGATACCTGGGAGGACCAGGTGATGCGGCATGCGGCCGACTGGGCGCTGCTGACGACCGAGGTCCAGGAAGACGAGCGCAGTCTGCTGGTACGCATCGAGATCCCGGGCATGGATCGGGACGACTTCGATATCGACGTGATCGACAACCATCTGGTGGTGCGTGGCGAGAAGCGGGTCCAGCGCGAACAGCGCGAGGGGCGCTTCCACGTGATGGAATGTGCCTACGGCAGCTTTGAGCGCGCGATCCCGCTGCCGGTCGAGGTCGATGGTCAGGCGGCAAGTGCGCACTATCGGCGCGGCGTATTGAACGTGACCCTGCCCAAGCTGCGGTCGGCCATGAGCCGACGGATCCCGGTGACCAGCGCCTGAGCGGGTAGCCGGTCGTCAGGTATCCGGGGTAGCCGGTGGCTCGATGCCGGCTCGCCAGTCCTGCAGGGGCTGCACGAAGGGAGGGGTGCCGTTGCCGCCATACCAGGCGTCGACGGCAAAGCGCTCACCGCTGTGCGTGTCGCGAATCACCGCGGTCCAATGGACTGCAAACACCCAGCGCTGACGTTTGAGACGTTCTTCGACGACATGCCAACGCAGCAGGCCTGCGCGTTCGAGCATCCGCAGATAGGTGGTCGTGTTGGTCGATTCGGCGATGCAGTCGAGCTGACCGGGCTCACCGTTGTCGGCGTCATTGCGCGGACGATCGCGCCAGGTGCCGGTCTGCCGGCCGACCTCGTGCTCCATGCGCGCAATGCTTTCGGCGATCGCCGTACGCTCGGCGGCCGCGTCGCCGTCGGATCGCAGCGGTGCGACGATCCCTCGCCAGGTCCGGTCATCGAGTGCCACCGTCTGGCGCATGTCGCAGTGGTAGTCGATACAGGCGTCGAACCGTGCGCCCGCCGACGGGGTGTCCGCCACGGCGGTGGCGCACAGGTTCAGTGCGACCAGTCCCGCGCTCCCGAGTCGTGACGCAATCCCGTTCATCCTGCAATGCTAGCCGATTGGACTGCCGTTGGCCGGTGCCCGTTGCCATGTCCGGTGACAAGGACATGGGCCGGGGATTGGTGTATACGGGGCTCTGAAAACGGCGATGTACGACGAGGACGATGCGATGCCGCGTGGGTACAGGTACTGGCGAGTCGTTGGTGCGGCGATGCTGTTGGCCGGCAGCGTGTCCGCTCGCGACCCCGACCTGGACAACGGCGAGGAGATCAACGAGGTCTGCGCAGGCTGTCATGGCGAATTCGGCCAGGGCGGAAAGCAGGGGATCTATCCACGCCTGGCCGGTCAGCCGTACCGGTTCCTGGTCGATCAGCTGGTGTTGTTCCGCGAGCGCAAACGCCCGAACCTGGCGATGGTGGAGTACGTCGACGAGCGTCAGATGCCGGACGCTGACATTCAGGATATCTCGGCTTACCTGGCCGCGATCGAACTCCCGTCCCGGCTGGCGCCGGTCGACGAGAACGCCGCGGAGTTCGATGCCCTGGCCCGTCTCAACGAGGCCAAACGGGTTTTGCAGATCCCGCGCGCCGAAGGTGACATCGACCGCGGTGAAAAGGGCTACCGGCGTGAATGTGCCTCGTGCCATGGTCGCGACGGCCGCGGAGAGGCGAAGGATGGGGTGCCCCTGCTCGCCGGACAGTACACCGACTACCTGTGGCGTCAGGTCGACAAGTACATCGCCAAGGTACGCATCCACGACCCCAGTGCGCCGGACGACAGCCTTTTGGCGGAGTTTAGTACGGATGAATTGCGCGACATCTTCGCCTATGTCTCGACCCTCGACGACTGACGCACTGCGCCGGCTGGTCGGTGCGTCGCTGTGGTTGCTCGTGGTGTCCCCGCTCGCATCGCACGACCTGCTTGCGGCCGATCTGCCGCGCGGAGAATGCTCGGCGCCGGCGGCTGCCACCGACCTGCGTCACTGCACGCTGCAGGGACGCAAACTGGTCGGCGCAGACCTGCGGGGTGCGGATCTGCGCGGTGTCGATCTGAGCAACGCGGACCTGTCGGCGGCGGATCTCAGCGATGCGGATCTGCGCGAGGCGGACCTGCGCTGGACCAAGCTCCATGACAGCAGGCTGACGGATGCCGAACTCAGTCGGGCCGACATGTTCCATGTCGTGGCCGACTCGGCAAACCTGGACGGTGCCCGGCTGTTCCGGACCAACCTCTTCGGCGCCCTGCTCAACGGCGTCCGGGCACGCGACGCCGACTTCACGCATGCGTACATGAAGGACGTGGAACTCGAAGAGGCGGATCTGAGCGGAGCGGTGCTGCGCCGCGTGAACCTGTTGCGCATGGTTGCGATCGGGACGACCTTTCGTGGTGCCGATCTTTCGTACAGCCAGATGACGGGTGCCGCCGCCAGCGACGCGGATTTCAGTGATGCGCGCCTGCGGCGGGCGCACCTCAATGGCGCGGATCTTCAGCGCGCGCGCTTTACCGGCGCCGATATGCGTGGCCTGAACCTGGCAAACGCGCGCGTGGATGATGCCATCGATCTTGCCGACCCGTCGCCGTCCGGCGCACCCGATGCCGCGACGACCGCGGCGGGCGATTGATCCGGCTGTCGAGATCCCTGCGACGCGTTCCCCGTAGTGGGGCCGGCCGCTGACGCCGCCACGGCAGGGCAGCCTTTCCCGCCTACAGGCGGGTCAGTGCCGCGAACTGCCGCCCGAACAGGTCGGTCAGCACCAGCGAGATCGGTGCGAAGGCGACGAAGATCCACACCAGGCGACGGATGAAGGTGCGGCACAGCTGTGCCTCGAGAAAATAGTGCGCCACCAGCCAGGCCTTCAGCCAGACGATCGCCGCGACCAGCAGCGGTAGCCAGACGGCGCCCTGCAACCATGCACCGAGGGTGAGGCTGAGCAGTGTGAACGTCACCAGCAGCGTCCAGGCAAGAAACAACGGGGCCAGGCGCGTACCGGGCTGTCCTGCGTCTTTCATGGTTCAGGCCAACACATAGAAGAACGCAAAGATTACCAGCCAGATGATGTCGGTCGCATGCCAGTAACTGGCCAGGGCCTCGAGCCCGCTGTGCTCGTTACGCGAGTAGGCGCCGCCGAGGTGGCGGGCGAGGACCCACAGCATGCCGAGGATTCCCCAGCTGGCGTGTACCAGGTGGTTCAGCGTCAGGTAGTAGTAGGCACCGACAAAGACGCCGGCCTGCGCATCGATACCGTGCACCAGGTTCCATTGGATCTCGAAGTACTTGGTCAACGGATAACCGAGGGCCAGCACCAAGCCCGCGATCAGCCAGTACAGCGATGCCCGGCGTCGATCGTTGCGCAAGGTGGTGACCGAGGCCGCGATGCAGGTGCTGCTGCTGATCATCAGCAGGGTGATCAGCGTGCCGGCCGACCGGGACAGCCGCTCGGCACCGGCGTGAAAGGCTTCGGGAAAATGGGCGCGGGCGACGAAGTAGACGATGAACAGCACCCCGAACTCGACGAATATGCAGGTGATGCCGACCCAGATGCCGCGGTTGCCTGGAATCCGCCCCGGTCCTTCCACGTCGAAGGCATTGCGCCCCGCGAGGCCCGCTACGGCCGGGTCGTGCACGGCCTAGGGCTCGGATGGCGCCGTAGCGCCGGCAGTGGTCGCCCCGCGTGCCGGCCCGTTGTCCGGCGAATCCGCCGGCTGCGACACCTTGCGGTCCTTCCGGTAGATGCGACGCAGCCGGTCGCAGGGGTCCTCGTCATCCACCCGGGGGGTGAACCAGACGTAATCGAACGGCGGGGTGTCCTCCTCGAACCATTGGCCGTAGTCGTTGGCCTCGGTCATCTCGGGCTTGACCGAGGCGAACAGCACGCTGACCAGATCTCCGTCGCGCCGCAGGCCATCGAGCAGGTGAGGTACCCCGCGGTCGCCACGCGCATGGCCGTAACCGGCCATCAGCAGCGCGCCGCCGCCCGCATCGGTGGCCACCAGTCGATGGGCCATGGTGGCATCGCGCGCCCGCTGGACGAGCATCAGGGCCTCCAGGTTTGAGGAGAACAGCATGCCGCAGTGGGCGCGGGCGAGGTCGCGCTGCAGCGTCGCTTGCTGGCGCTCATCGAGTGGCTGATCGAGGTCGAAGCGCTCGACCAGTTCCGGCGGCAGCGCATCGGTGCCCTGCTGCATCACGGATGCCGTCTCGCGGCGCGAGATGTTCATCGCCAACAACGGCAACCCTGATTCGACAGCGAATGTCACCAGGGGGCGGTACTGTTCCCACAGTCTGCGATGTCGCATGTTCCAGCCCAGGAAATCGACCAGTTCGTGTTCTTGCGGCTCCAGCAGGGCGGCGAAGTCGTCCAGCGCCCGTTGGTCGCTGGTGGTGAAGATCTCGAGTCCCACGGCGACGCGACGCCCGTTGCCGAACATGGCCCTGAGGATACGGAGTTGCAGACGGTGGTGGTCGGGGTTGTTGTGCGATTCCCCGGTGACCACGAAACGTACGTCGACCAGGCGGTCGAGCAGCGTCGACTCATCGATGAAGGTAGCGGATTCCGTGTCCCAGATCAGTCCGGTCAGCGGGTGTTGCTGGCCCAAAGGCGCCTGCCAGCGCGCGATGCCTTCGGTTGGTGCGGTGGTCGCTGCCACTGCCGCGGTCCAGACGAGGCACGCCGCCAGCGACGCGATCAGCATGCAGGTCGATCCGCGTGCAGGGTGGCCGGCGGCGGGCGCTGCCTGGTCAACTCCGATCGATCCGGACTTCAAAGGTGTCGATGCCATCCCGCGTCTCCCCACGATCCGGCAATCGGCAGCCGCGTGGCCCACGGCGACGCCGGACGCCTCGGCCACTGTGATGTGGCTAGTGTAACGCAAGCGGGCAGGTGGCCCATCGATGCACGCTATGTGCAGATAGGCAGGTTCTATTGTCGGCCGAGGCGCGGCCGGCCAGAATGTGCCGGCTTCTAAGGAGTCCGGCACATCGCCATGCACGTCGCCTACAGACAGCGTCGATCGACAGCCACGCGGAACACGCTGACCGCGTGGTTGCTGGTCGCCGGTCTGTTGGCGTCGCCATTGCTGACCTACCTCGCGACGCCGCTCGCGCAACGCCATGCCGACGGCGTGTGGACGGTGCTGTGTACCCTCAAGGGCAACGAGCCGGTCTTCATCGCCCTGGCCGAAGGGCCGGGAACTGGGGAGGCCGATTCCGCCGACTGTCCGGCATTGCAGATGCTGCAGATGTTCGGCCACGCAACCCCTCCCGCTGCAGTGCCCGGTCCGAACAGGATCGCCCATCTGCTGGCGCTGGCCGTCGCGCCGCGCAGTCCAGGCTATTTTCCCGAACACTTCTCCGCCTTTCCGACCCGCGGCCCGCCGCTCGCCTGAACGAAGCGTCGGTCCGATCCCCCGCCTGTACCTGACCGCCCGGTGCTGCGCCTGACGCGCCTGCAGTGCCGTCGACACGGGTGAGGTGCGTCCCGATGCCAAAGGTACGTATCGCTACGTAACTCCGTCCGCAGGTGCCGGTTCGGCTGCCACGCGGAGCGGATGCGAAGCGTGACGACCGGGCTGCGCGTCGAGTGCAAAGGAGAAGCACATTGAACACTTGGTTTGAGCGCCTGGGCTGCATCGCCCTGGGCCTGTCTTTTTCCATCCAGGCAATGGCCGGTGTGCCGGCCTGGGATCTGAACGACGTCAGCATCCTGCTGGCATTGCCGGAGGGAGGCGCGGATGCGATGCCACTGCATCTGTCCCCGAATGAGCGGAGCGCACAGGGTGAGTTGTTGCCAGAGGCGGTTTACGGGCTGCTGCCGACGCTGTACCAGCCCGGCAAGGGCAACGCATCGCTGTACCGCGATTCGCTGCGTGTCACCGCCGTGCGCGTCGATCCCTGCCCGGCGAACTCGGTTGGTGCCTGTGCCGCCGAACTGCGCCTTGTCTGGCAACCGGTCGAGTTTGACGTTACCCAACAGCGCTGGGTGGCGCGCGATGCGGCAGTGCATTGCGTCTATGGCCTGTCCGACAGGACGCTCGATACCCTGCTGGATGGGCTGTGGCGGCTCAAACGTGAAGTGGCGACACAGGGCGTAGACACGCGGGGGGCGTCGCTCGGCGTGCATCCCGCCAGCCGCGATCCGAGAACCGCGGAGGCCTTCGCCGAACGCCTGCGCGCGCTCGTGCTGCAGCATGCCGGGACCGCCAACCTGCGTCGGGTCACGTTCACGGCACTGCTGGTGCCGACGAAGTGGTGGCGCTTCGGCGCCCTGCAACGGGACGACGAGGGTACCTGGCGCGTTCTCGAGATCCCGCGTGTCGATGCACCGCAGGTCGACGTGTTCAACGTCGCCGTCGCCGACGGTGTGGATCTCGGCGCGGAGCGGGGCATGGACGCGATTTTCAACGTTTTGCCGGACGAGTATCCGGCCGCGGACAACCTGTTCACCGTGATCAACAAGGGCTTTCGCTTCAATGACGCGCGCGACCTGCCGGAGTTTGAGCGCAAGCTGGACGCGCTGGCGCGATTTCGCAACCCGCTGCGTACCCATGTCGACAACCTCGACTGCGCGAGCTGTCATTTTGCCGACGCCGCGCGTTTCTACGTCCGCAATCGGTTCCCCGAACTGGACGCGCGCGAATCGGTGGATACCTTTCGCAACCCCGATCCGGAGCGCTTCGATCTCGCCAACGCAACACTCGCGACGCGCTCGGCCCGCACTGTGCGGGCGTTCGGCTTCCAGGGTGCCGACCCGGCGATCAGCCAGCGCACGATCAACGAGTCCGCGGCCGCAGCGCATTGGTTGAACCGCCACATGCCCGGAGCCTCGGGTACGTCGACCGGGGTGTTGGCGAGGGCGGATTGATCTGCGATCGAAACCGCCGGTCTGTCTGTCGGGAGCCAGCGGACCGCGGCACTGCGCCTGCCGCTCAGTGGCGGCTGACTTCGAACTCGAATCGCGCCCGGTAAGAGCCGTCGCTGCCGTCGGCGATGACCACGGCCTGCCACGCCATCTGCCGACGCACGCACACCGGCAGCACCAGCTCGCCGGTGGATGTGCCAGCGTTGCCGACCAGCTCGTGGCGGATCAGGCCCATGTTCATGTCGCGTCCGGTCGACTCGATCACGACCGACTCGACCGCGAGGCCGCCGGTTTCGACCGTCACGGGCAGCGCCGACGACGGCGAAAAGTCCTGCGGCCGCAGCGTGAGGCGGATGAAACCCTTGCCAGCGAACGTCGCCGTGCAGGGGCCGACCCTGAGGTCGCAATCGTCTGCGGCGTCGGCGACGAACTGCGGACGTGGGAACAGCAGAGGCCAGGCGACCGTGCCGAGATAGGCCAGGGCGCCCAACAGTATCGCCAGGCCGAGACCTGCCAGCGGCGCACGCCAGCCGGAGCCATGCCCGGTGAGCGGTAGCGAGGGCGTCATATCAGGTCGCCCCGGCGGAACAGCAGGAAACCCAACCACGCGGTGAGCGTACCCAGCACGACCGGATAGATCAGTGCGAAGGCCATGTAACCGATGGTGCCGAAGTGGTCGAGAATGACATAGGCAGCCGGTCCGAGCATCACGAGCTGTGGATCGAACAGCATCATGGTGCCGGTGCGGAACACCTGCATCGGGTTGAGCAGCGCGATCGCCACCGCGGTCTCGGCCGGTACCTGCTGTTGGATCATCACGCCGAGCAGGATCAGGTCGAGGAACAACAGCAGGGCCAGCCAGACGATGAACGCGGCACCCTGAGCGACGTCGACCGATCGCGCGATCGAGGAGATCAGGATGCCGATGCCGAGGAAGCACCAGGAAAGTGCCACCAGCAGGCCGGTGTAGTAGCCGAACAGCCGCCACGGAATCTGTGCACCCTGCAGCGCACCCCAGATCAGCGCGGCGACCATGGCCAGGAACACCGGCGTGAACACCATCAGGAAACGCCCGGCGAGTTTGCCCCAGTACCAGGCGCCCAGGGGAACCGGCAGCGCGAGCAGGTACTCAAAGACGCCGGCCTCGCGGTCGCCGGCCAGCGAACGTACCGTGGTGATCAATACGAAGATCGGCAGGATCGCCATACTGAGCTGGATGTAGGTAAGCATCAGCCGTGACAGCCCGGTGAAACCCATCACCCGCGACTCGGTCAGGCCGAGTACGAACAGCAACACCACCAGGCCGCCGAACACCAGGGTATAGACCGCGAACCAACGGGCGCGCAGCGATTCGAGGATATCGGTCCAGGCAGTCAGCCACAGGGATGACATCGATGCGCTCCTAGTTCGAGGGTGTCGGTACCACGCGGTGGTCGAGATTGCCGCCGTGGACGTTGTATTGCTGTTCGATGCGGTACACGTGCTGGCGCGCATCGGCGAACCCCATGCTGTCTGCCGACGCATCGACCTGTGCGCCGAGCCCGTACTGCATCGGCGTATGACGCCCGGTGACATAGCGGGCACTGCGTGCGTCGATCCAGTGGCCGTCACGGTAGTCGGTCACCCAGAACTCGACCCCCGGTTCGTCCTTCCAGGGCTGCTGGTCGAGCCAGAGCACGGCACAACCGAAGTCGTCGAATTTGGTCACCTCGCTGCGTCGGCCGTCTTGCGGGGTGTAACGGACCTGGGCAGCGTGCTGGCGATCGCTCAACACCATGTTGCATCGGGTACAGACGTCGCGGTCCCATTTGACCTCGACCGGGCCTGTGCCGGGATCGCCGGAACAGGCGGTTAACAGCAGCACTAGCGGTGCGAGCTGCCATAGGCGGTGCACAGGGCGATCAAGCATTCGCGCGCTCGCGCGGCTGTGCGCCAGCCGTATCCAGTTCGTGCAGTTCGAGCGCAGCGATCAGCGCCGCGTAGCGTGACAGCATGCCGAGGAAACGCAAACGATCGGCGCCCGATACCGTCCCCTGCCAATGCAGGCCCTGTCCGGCGTCGGTGAATCCCCAGGCGGCGATGGCCTTGGCGAAGGCGCCTTCCGGTCGCGACAGCCGCACCGTACAACGCAGGCGGCTTGTCAGATCCACGCTGTCGGCCACGCGGTCGTCGAGCACGACCTTGCCCTGGTCGAGTTCGATCACCCGGTTGACCAGTGGCGCGACCTCGTCGAGGCGATGGCTGGAGATCAGCATCACCGCCTCGTTCTGACGCTCGGCGAGCAACTCGAAGAAGGTGCCACGGGCCTCGGGATCGAGATTGGCCGCGGGTTCATCGAGGATCAGTATGTCGGCATCGCGGCCGAGCGCGGTGGCGATCAGCAGCTTCTGTTTCTGGCCACCGGACAGGCGCACGAAGGGGTGGCGGCGGAAGCGTTCGGCATCGAAGCCGAGGCGCGCCGCCACCGCGGCGATGCGTGCGGTGTCCGCCCCGCACAGTGCCGCCACATAGCGGATCAGTTGTCCGACCGGCATCTTCAGCGGCGGCGGCAACTGCGGCACGAAACCGACATGGCGCAGGACCTCGGTGCGCGCGCGCCGCGGATCGAGCCCGACCAGGTGGATATCGCCATCATGCGTGTATTCGCCGAGCAGGCAGCGGATCAAGGTGGTCTTGCCGGCACCGTTCGAGCCGATCAGCGCGACACGCTGGCCACGCCCGATCTCCAGGTCCAGCCCCTGGAGCACATCGCGCCGGCCAAGGCGTTTGCGCAGTCTGTGGACGACGATCATCGGCCGTTCAACCCAGTTTCTTGGAACCGACGAGCTCGAAGTTCAACGAGTCGGTCGGGCAGATGTCGACGCACAGGCCACAGCGTGTGCAATCCGCACCGATCGGCACCTCGACATCGCGTGCCCGCATGCGAATGGTGGTATCCAGCACATGTGGCACCATGCAGACCTTGCGGCAGTCGCCCTCGTGATGACAGTTCTTTACGTTGTACTTGACACGGATCGGCGAGATGGTACCGACCAGGCCATAGGTGAGGCCGATCGGACAGACGTAGCGACACCAGGCACGGCGCGATACGAAGATCTCGAACAACAGCAGAAACAGCACCCACAACAGCGCCAGACCCGGACCGTATATCAGTGCGCGGCTGACGATGCCGGTCGCCGAGATCGTCTCGAATACCGTATAGCCAGTGACGAGTGCGAGCAGCGCGAAGATCACGTAGAACACCGTGCGTACGCCGCGGTGGAAGGAGACCGGCTTGATCAGCTTCTTGTCGGCCAGCTTCAGGTGCAGTTTCTCGGCGAACTCCGCGAGCAGATGGTAGGGACAGACCCAGGAACAGAAGGTGCGTCCGCCGAGCAGGACCCACAACAGAAACACCGTTACGGTACCGATCAACAGGTTCAGGACCACGTGTTTATAAGCCAGCATGACCTGCAACGCGGAATTCAGGTCCGCCATGTGGAAGCCGACCACGCGTGAGGCCGTCAGCGCACCTTCCACCAGTTGCACGTCGAAGTAGTAGGAGACGACAAACAGCAGGTTGACGATGATCAGCGTCGCCCAGCGCCGGTTGCGCCATTTGTGGCGATGCCGGGTACGCGCGTGCGCCTCTTCCAGTCCGCGCAGTTCCTCCTTGGTCAGTTTGTGCCGGCGTTTCTCCTCGTAGATCTGCTGCACCTCGACCTTGAGTTCTTCCCTGGCGGGTTTGCTCGGCGCGCGACCGAACATCTGTGCGACCGATTCGAGGAAATAGTTCATCGCATTGACCTCAGGCGCTCAGGGTGTCGGCGGTGGTGTCGACGTCGATCACGATCACCGTCTCGTCCACGGGGCAGATCATCTCGCAGACGCCGCAACCGACGCAGCCGTCCTGGATGACCGGCAGCATCGCCTTGCCGCTGCCGATGGGCTCGAGGCGGATCGCGTGGCGTGGCGGGCATTGGTTCGGATCGCCGGATGGTGGTTTGCCGGCATCGCACTGCGCGATGCGGATCTCGATCGGGCACTGGCGCACGCACAGGTCGCACAGTTCCAGATCATAAGGATGTTCGGAGACGGCGATCGGGTTCCAGCGATCGATCTCCTCGAAACGCAGCTTGCCGGTGAAGCCGGGGCCGCGCGCCTGGCCCACGAAGCCTTTTCCCTGTGCGGCGAGACAGGCGGCAGGGCGCGCCACGCGCGCAAAGCCCATCCGTGACTGCGCCGGATAGTTGAGGCTGTGGGTCAGGGCGCCGGTCGGGCAGGCGAGTACGCATTGCAGGCCGTCGCACGAGAAATCACAGGCCTGGGCACGCGCATCGATATACGGCACCCCGACGCCGACGCCATCCGCAAGGTCGGCCAGGTTGATCGCCTCGACCGGGCAGACCTGCACACATTGGCCGCACTTGATGCAGGCGGACAGAAAGTCGCGTTCGTCGAGTTGGGCGTCTTTCAGGGCGCCGGGTGGGCGCAGGCGGTGGGTGCCGCCGCCGGCAACCGGTACCAGGCCTGCAAGCGCAGCGATCAGGGTGCCACCGACCAGCACCGACGAGCGGATGAACTCGCGACGGCTCTGCTCGCGGCGTATTGGTGTCTTGCTCGCCTTGGGAGGGCGGTTTTCTGTGCCCACTGTCAGGAACCTCGCGGTGACGGGAAGTGGCGGGACATCGGTTCCATTCAGTCCTGCCTGCCCAGTGATTTCAACAGCAGCTGGTACGCATCCGGCTCCGCCGGTTGCGCATCGGTCGATTGGCCCGAAGCGTCGTCGCCATTCGGCGACCGGGTGGGTGCGACCGGTGTCGTCGGGGACTTGTCGAGCCGGAACTCGGCGGCCATCAGGGGCTTATTATCCCTCAGCAACAGGTCGGGCGACGTAAAAGGTGCCAGGCGTTCGAGAAAATCCAATACCTCGAGCATCGGCGTGCCCTTGAAGAATCTGGCTGGCGGCACGTCCATCCAGATGCGGTCGGCGTACGCATACTGTTCGTACGGCGTGTCGCCGATGCCGTCGCGATCACGGTCGAACCCCGCATAGTCGTCCCAATGATTGCCGTTCCAGTCGTTGCGTGCTGCGGTCTTGCCGCCGAGGACAGCGACCGGGGTCAGGTTGCCCTTGAGCAGATTGTCCTCGAACACGTTGCCGGTCCAATCGTTCAGGAACTGGATGCCAATACCGTTGTAGGCGAGCAGATTGCCATGGATCCGGTTGCTCGTGTCGGGTTGGAAAGGCGACACGTCGAGATGCAGCCCGGTCGCACAGTACAGGATCTCGTTATCGACGATGTCGACGTCACTGGTCTCCTTGAACCCGATACCGACGCCGGCGGCCCCGACAGCGTGCGAGATGTGGTTTCTGCGGACCACCACGCTGTCGCTGTACATCAGGAAGATGCCGACCGAGTTGCCGCGAAAATCGTTGTCCTCCACCAGGTTGTACTGCGAGTACATGAAATGCAGGGAGTAACGGCCGCCACGCGCCGAATTTCGCCGGATGACGTTGTCGCGCGAATACCAGACGACGATGTCACGCGAGTCGACGACGGTGTTGTCTTCAACGCGGTTCGAGAAGCTGTACCAGAGTCGAATTGCATCGCCGCGTATGCCCAGTTCGACCGGTTTCGAGGTGATGTGGTTACGGCGCACGATATTGTTTTCGGACTGCTGCATATCGACGCCGAACAGGCAGTCCTCAATGCGATTGTCCTTCACGACATTGAAATTGCCGCGTACCTGAACGCCGGCATCGAGGTCGTTGTGAGAGTCGCCGGAGTTGATCAGGTGCAGATTGCGCAGCGTCGCGCCGTCGGTGTCCAGTACCACGACACTGCCTTTTCCTCCGGCATCGATCGTGACCTCGCCACGACCGTCGATATCCAGCGGTTTGTCGACGATGACCGGACCGGCATAGGTGCCGGCCGGCGGTGAAAGCAGGCTGTTCGGTTCCGCCGCGTCGATCAGCGCCTGGAACGACGGCAGCTCGGCCGAGGCGACCGTGGTCAGGATGAGCCAAGCGATCGGTATTGCCGCCCAGGGTCTCGCCAGGCGAACGTGCATCGCCCGATCCTCAGGTATCGGCACGACTGAGTTGCTTGCGGCGCATGATCACCATCAGTGCGACGACGACGCTGAGGACCAGCATCAGACCGAATCCCCAGTACGGGTAAGAGTGCGTCGAGAACTGGGCCACCTTGCCGTCTCCGAACACGGTCGGCATGAACGGCTTGACGGTAAAGGCACCCATGTCGTTCAGGCGGTGGCCGTACCACCAGAGCCAGGCGGAGTAGTCGATGATGAAGAACACCGGCAGCAAGGCGGGCACCGCCGCCAGCAACCAGTACAGGGGCCCTTTGCCGCGGAGCGCGCCGTACAGCAGTACCAGCATCGCAGCGACAATGCCGAAGAACACGACATAGAAGGCGGTACCCATCGCCGACACCAAGGGGCCGATCTCCGCTGGATTGTTGAAGTAGCGCCCAAGACTCTTCTCATAGTGCCAGAGCAGCAGTTGCCGGCCACTGCCGCTCCATTCGGGCACCACGCTGGCACCGCGGCGCTCGCGGTCTTTCTCGTAGGTGACACGCAGGCTCTCGATGTAGTCTGTCTTGGCCGAGCGCTCGGTGACCTCCGCTTCGGCCGCTGCGGCAGGCTGTTCGCCCTTTTCGCGCGCCGCGACCTCAGCCATCTCCGCCTTCAGACGCGCGATGATCCCCGAGGGCTCGGGTTCGGCTTCCGCTTCGCTGCCGGCCTCCTGGTCCATCGAGGTCACCATCGATTCGACGTAGCCGGTGTTCTGGAAGCTGAGCCCGTCTTCGCCGAAGAACGTCACTGCCATCCAACCGACGATGAATGCGAAACCGGCGCTCATGATCCCCAGACGCAACGCCCGCTGGGAACATGCGAAACCCACGATCATGACACCCAGCATCGATACCAGGAACGGTGAGAAGGCGCGCTCGATGACGCCACCGGCCGCAATCGGGTACATGCCGACGTAGTGGTTGATCGTGTCCATCTCGTGCACGCAGTCGAGCGCCTGGTCCTCGCGGATCTCGGTGCTCTCGATCTTGCGGCAGCCGTTGAACACGCCATTCATATGGAAGTGGATGCGGACCCCATCCGGAAAGGCCTCCGGCGGATAGTTGGGTGCCTTCAGGGCGACCCACCAGGTGGGGGCGAAGTAGATCGCCACCAGCAGGGCGATGGCCACGATGGCGAGCGCCATTACCGGGAGGTTTTGACGGATCTGGATGGGCGGGTTCATCGTTGCTAATCCAAAACGGGCTGAGGGGAGGCGGGAAGACCGACCGGTTTCGTAACCGGTCGGTCGAGGCACTTGCGATTACTTGAAGTCCGGGTTCTGCCAGTCGGCCGAGGGTGCCAGCTGGTCTTTCGGTACCGGAACCTGGGTGACGTAGTTGATCACCTGCTTCATATCGTCGTCGCTGAAGCCCTTGATCTGCGCGACCATGTCCGGGTTGGCGTTACGCCGTTTCCCGTCACGGATCCATTCGAACTGACGCACCATGTAGTTGTAGTGCTGGCCGTTGATGCGTGGATAGAACTTTTCCTTGTCGCCCATGCCGGTCTCGCCGTGGCACTTGACACAGTTGTCCTTGTACAGCTGCTCACCCTTGGCATATTCCGGAGTGTCCGGTCCCCATGGGCCGCGCCCGGCCTCGGGGTTCATCGGCAGCTTCTCGATGTAGGCGACCACGTCGGCCAGCGCCTGGGCGTCACCGATCGACTCGGGGAGGGCGAACGGGTACATGGTCGGGTTGTCCCGGTTGCGTGCGCGGATGTCGGCGAGCTGTTTGATCAACACGCCGCGGTGCTGTCCGGCCAGCTGCGGAAAGGTCCCATCCGGCAGACCCCAGCCCTCCGGCAGGTGGCAGGCCGAGCAGACCTCGTACACGTCCATGCCATTTTCCAGGTCGGGTGTCAGATGCAGGGCCTCGTCCTGTTCGCCGCCGCCCTCGTTCCACGAAAACGCCGGGGAGGAAAACAATGCGGCGATGGCCGCCGCGACAATGGTGTGTCTCAGATGTGACGGTTTCATGGG
This sequence comes from Chromatiaceae bacterium, assembly GCA_024235395.1. NCBI lineage: Bacteria > Pseudomonadati > Pseudomonadota > Gammaproteobacteria > Chromatiales > Chromatiaceae > Chromatiaceae bacterium. Next base: position 308,928 of record JACKMK010000001.1, on the reverse strand, counting down.
CCAAACTCCTCGAAAATCAGTCGATGCGTCCGAAAGAATGTCGGACTCGAGTGTCTCTGAAATACTAGCCGGAACTGACAAAGGTGCCTTGACAGTAGTCAAGCCGCCAACCGACCGGCCGGCGGCCCGGCTGGCATGCCTCAGAGCGTGGACAGCCACTGTGCGATCGCGTCGATCTCTTCATCGGAGACGAGGTGCATGACCCCCTTCATTGCGGCGGCCTGGCCGTTGGCGCGTGCACCGCTCTTGATGTCTTTCATCTGTTGCGCCGCATAGGCAGCGTTCTGGCCCGCGAGTTTGGGATACATCGGCAATATCGGTGTCTTCGCATCCTTGCCGTGACAGGAGAAGCAGGTCTTCTTCTGGTACAGCTCTGCGCCGTCCAACGCGACCGCGCTACCGGCGGCGAGCACCAACGCCGAGGTCAGCGCGATGCCGACCAGTGGTTTCTTGAACATGGCTGTTTAACCTCGTGAAATTTGTGGCTTTGGGTGGTTGATAACAAAGCCGGGGGGCTCGCGCCCCCCGGTCAGTCCTTTGTTTCGGGTTGCTGTCAGGTCACTTGACCTTCTTCGCCCCGTTCTGTTCCAGGAAGGTCTTGGCGCGCAGACCGAGGTCGGCTGCCTTGACCTGATACTGCCACCACTGGTTGGCCCACAGCATCGCGTTCTGCCAGTCCTGCTTGCCCGCAGCGGCCTCGGATTTCTCCTTGGCACCCTTGGCGAAGCCGAGCTGGTCGGTCGCGTCTTCCACCAGGCCGACGACGGTCGGGAAGTCCTGGTAGTTGTGGCTGGTGATGTAGGCGACCACCTGGTCGATGACCCCCTGGGTCTCGACGTTGGTCTTCACCTGCTTGTCGTAGTCAGCCTGGGTATAGGACTCGCCCTCTTTCATCGAGACGGCGGTGGCTTGATAACCCTTCGGCTGGACCAGCAGGTAGCCCTGCATCTCCAGGTGCAGCGCCGAGCAGAACTCGGTGCAGTAGTAGGGGAAGACACCTTCCTGATCGGCGACGAATGTCGCCGAGGCCGTCTTGCCCGGCTCGATCGAGAGCTGGACGTTCTGGCCGTACATCGCGAAGCCGTGCACCTCGTCCTCGGCACGCTCCAGGTTGGTCAGGTGGATCTTGACGGTGTCTCCGACCTGGGCCTCGATGATCTCAGGCGTGATATGCGAGCGAATGACCGTACCCCAGACCTCGGTGGTGCAGTTTCCGCCGGCATCGCATGTGCGTTCCGTCTTCTCGCGGCCGGCGCGGGTCTTGAACTCCGAGACCTTGTCGGACCGGCTGTCCCATCCGGACTTGTAGCGCACGGCAGGCTTCAGCTTGTCGGCCTTGATCGCGACCACGTAGTGCGGTTCGCCGAGCGGCAGCGGCATGTCGTACAGCAGCTCCATCTTGTCGCCGCTGATGTCGATCAGCTGGTGGTTCTGCGGATGCAGGGGCCCGACCGGGTTGAAGCGGTCGATAGCCAGCTTGTTGAGCGCAACCAGGTACTTGCCATCCGGCGATACCGAGTCACCCTCCATCGAGACCAGGTGGCCGATGTTGTAGTGGATCGATACCTTGTCGAGTACCTTGCCCTGGCAGTAGTCCCATTTCGCAACCATCGAGTCGACGTACAGCGAGGTGTAGACCACGCACTCCTTGCTGTCGTACTGCGTGTGCAGCGGACCGAGGCCCAGCTCCACCTGCTTGTGGATCGAGTCCTTCAGGCTGATGATCGGGATACCGTAGGGGTCCTTGCCTTCGAATTTTCCGGCCTTGATCGCGGCCTGGATCTTGTCGAAGCTGTACACGGTCGCATGGGTGTCGAGCTTGCCCGATACGATCATGAACTTGCCATCCGGCGACACATCGACGCCGTGCGGGCTCTTGACCTCCGGGATCAGGAACAACACGCCTTCTTTCGCGGCGACGTCCATCGGCAGCACATTTCCGCCGTTGACCTTCTTGGTCTTGCCCGCTTTGAACAGCTCTTCCGCTTTCTTCCAGTTGATCACGTGCAGGAAGTCGGTGTCCTTGGCCGAACAGCCGGCTTCGAACGGCGGACGACCGCGCTCGATACCACCAACGTAGCGCTCCGAACAGAATGAGTTGGTGAACGACCAGCCATGCGACGGACCCTTGCCGGCGTCAGAAAGGTCCTGGCTGTAGGGCGGCGCCTCGACGGTGAACGAATTCTCCGGCTCGATGCGGCCGGTTTCGTTGTTGAATTTCCAGTAGGTCACGCCACCGCGGTACTTGTCGTTGAATTCCTCCAACGGGACGAAGTCGTTCTCGAACGGTGCGGCATATTGCGCAGCGGTGATCACATATTCGGTGTTTTCGGTGACGAACGCACCGCCGTGCTGTGATTTGTAGACGGGGTTGACCACGATCTGCTTGGTTTCGAAGTCATGCAGGTCGATGACCGCGACACGTGGGTTGGCCTTGTCGTTGATGAACAGATACTTGCCGTTGTACTCGCCGGCGGTTTCGGAGAATGCCGGATGGTGGGTGTCGCCGTACAGGATGTCCTTACCGCGCACCTTGCCCTGGGCGAGTACCGCCTTCGACTCGTCGTCGAAGCCGTAACCCTGCCAGGGTTCCGGGGTGAACACGCCGATATATTTCAGGATGCGCATCGACGGTATGCCGTAGACGATCACCTGGCCGCTTTGTCCCCCCGAGCTGAACGCAAGGTATTCGTCACGTCCGCCGGTCGGTGTATAGGTTTTGGCCGCCGCGAGCACATCCTTCTCGGTCAGGCCGCGGTCCTTCATCACTTTTTCCAGCTGGCCGTCGGCGAGCGCACTGCCAGTGCCGGTAGCACCGAGCGCAAGGCCAAGCAGCAGCGATAAGGTTGTCTTTTTGGTTCTCATAGTGGGCGGTATCTCCCCTCTTGTCGGTGGTGATTGGTCGATCGCATCATCGACTTTGGCCGGTTACGAGCCTTGATAAAGATCAAGTTTATGAAAATGGACGGGCGCAAATGTGTCGCGCGCAGCGCCTGGGCCGATCGTCGAGGTGATATCGACGGGTGCTTCGTCTTGGCGACGCACCGGCGCGGGACTTTAACCTTATTTAGACACACCGCCGCATCGGTGCCGTTATTATGCCCGCGCCGGTTGCCCGATCAGCTGCTGGCGGGCCTTGTCCTGGAACTCTGTGAGAGCGGGCGTCAAACGCCTTGTCACCGGCGGCGAGGCTGTTGCAGCATTACAGCGCCAGCCGGCCCAATAAACAGAACCCCGATGGAGGAAACATGACTGTCCCTGAGATCACCGAAGACATGATCTTTGCCTGCTTCGCCGCCGCCAAGCAGGAAAGCCGCGCGCACCAGACTGCTGAATCGTTCGTCGATGTCGAGGAATACGAAAACCAGATTATGTATCCCGAGTTCGCCCGTTGGGCCGAGAAGGCCGGGCATCCCGATCTCGCGCGCTTGTTCCGTAAGGTGGCGGGTGAGGAGAAACTGCATGCCGTCTGGTTGCGCGAACTGTACGACGACATCGGTGTGCCGAGCCGCGGCGAGGACACACAGCGGGCGATCGATGCGCTGGAGACGATCCAGGCGAACTGTGACCGTTTGATCGAGATGAATCCGCAGGGCGTCGTCGAAAAGGCGCTGAGCGTCGCGATCAGCGTCGAGGAGCGCGAGTATCGCGATATCTACCCGGGCTTCCGTGACCAGGCACTCGCCGAGGGTCAGCCGGAGACGGCGGCGGTCTATCAGCGGGTGATCGATTCGGAGGCCCAGCACGCCGGCTGGTTCCAGACCGCCCTGGAGGAGTTCCGCCAGACCCAGCGGGCGGCGATGGCCTAGCTCTCATCAGCGGCCGGGGCGGATCACTCCGCCCCAGCTCGCTGATCGCGGCCGGAACAGTCGCGGCGCTCGGTGAGCGCTGTGTCTATCAGGTGCTGAAGCGCCGCGTAATGGCTGCCCTTCCAATAGAGGCGTTGGCAATCGCGACAGCGCCAAAACGCGTCATACTGCGTCCTCGTGCCTTCGGGCAGGTAATCGGCAACCGCCTCCTTCGAAACACTCTCCAGATCCCCGTTGCACTCCATGCAGCGGGTGAACGGGCGTGCGAGTCCTGCGAGGTCGCAGCGCCGGACCACGTAAGTCAGTTGGCGCAGCGGTCGGTCGTCGCGGATATGGCAGCCGTGGGTTACTGCGCGGCGCATCAACAGGCGCCGATCGCGCGTCAGGATGATCCGCCGTTGTTCGCTCGCGAAACGGACCAGGGCCGCGTCGCCGGGATCGTTTTCATACAGGGTGTCGAATCCCAGCAGGCGCAGGTAGCGCGCAAGCCGACCGAGTTGTGCGTCGGCGATGAAACGGGGCGATCGCAAAGGCCGTTCACGCACACGCAACAACGGTGAGACGTCGAGAGACTCGAACACCGGATAGACCGCGATGCGGTCGCCATCGTCGACACTCGTCTCCAGCCCGACCGAGTCGCCGTTGATCAGGATCAGCTCGACCTCGGTATGCGGAACGCCCAATGTCTCGATCAGATGGCGGACCGGCGCGGGTGGCGAGAACCTGACCGCGACATCGCGCTTGCGCAGCTCCCTCGGCAGGTAATCGTTCAACTCCTCGTAGAGGCGCAATGTCGCTTGCGCGGCGGGCGCCTGTGCCTGGTGTCGCCCCTGCTCCTTGCGTGTATCTGCCATCGGACCCTGCCTCCGGCGGGTGAAGGGGTTTGACTGCCATTATGCCAAGCAGGCGTTTGAGCCGGGCCCTCACGACAGGCAGAATCGTCGGAGAGCCGTCACGGAAAGGTACTGCGGGTCGGGGAAGGTGCGCGATGCGGGGTGGCATCATCGACAACGAACGCTGGCGGCAGCATGCCTGGGCGAACCGTGCACAGTCACTGCTGCTGTTGGTGGCGATGGGCGGGTTCTTGGCGTTGCTCGGCTGGTTGTTGTGGGGCACGGCTGGGCTGCTGGCGCTGCTGGGAATCGGCGTAGTCGCGGTGCTGCTCAATCCGACGACCTCTCCCGCGTGGGTGATGCGCCTGTACGGGGCGAGCCGCATCGACGCCAGCGCAGCCCCGGCGTTGTGGAATGCGGTCGGCGCCTTGGCCGAACGGGCCGGCCTGCCATCGCGCCCGGTGCTTTACTATGTGCCGAGCCGGATGCTCAACGCGTTCGCAGTCGGTACGCCGACGCGTTCCGCGATCGCCGTCACCGACGGTCTGGTCAGGCGGCTGCGGCTGCCGGAGTTGATCGGCGTGTTGGCGCATGAGATCAGCCATGTGCGAGCGAACGACCTCTGGGTCATGGGTCTGGCGGACATGTTCAGTCGGACCACCAGTCTGTTGTCGCTGATCGGGCAGCTTCTGTTGTTGATCAACCTCCCGCTGCTGCTGTTCGCCCCGGTCTCGATCAACTGGCTGGCGATCGGGCTGCTGATCTTCGCGCCGACGCTGAGCGCGCTCGCACAGTTGGCGTTGTCGCGTACGCGCGAGTACGACGCCGATCTGAATGCGGTGCGCCTGACCGGGGATCCGGACGGTCTGGCGTCGGCACTGGCCAAGATTGAACAGATCCAGGGTGGCTGGATGGAGAGGATCTTCATGCCCGGGCGACGCGTCCCCGAACCATCACTGCTGCGCACCCATCCACAGACCGGCGACCGCGTCCGGCGCTTGATGTCGCTGAAACAAGGGCCCTCGCTGCGGCCGGCGGATAGATTGTCGGACGCCGGGGCGGGCCATCGGGATGGGTTCGGCCAGCCGGTCACGCGGCCGCCGCGCTGGCACGTCTCCGGGTTATGGCACTAGTGGGTCAGGCCGTTGATCGTGTGGCGCGGCCCTCCCGTAGCCGCTGTGCGAACGCGACTCCGCGCAGCGTTCCTTGCCAGGGGAGTGGCCATTGCCTGCGAAACACGCCTTGATTCGCACTCGCACATCGGCTCTGAGCGTTACACAATTGTCGGCTTGGCCCACCAGGGGAGGACGATGAGAACGCTATTCAGACTGATGGCCGACGGCCGGCTGCGGGGGTGGGTGAGCTGCGATGTGTGAACTGTTTGCGATGTCGAGCAGGTGTCCGACGACGGTGGATTTCTCGCTCGAACTACTGGCCCGGCGTGGCGGGGACGAGGGTCCTCATCGCGATGGCTGGGGGGTCGCATTCTACGGTGGCCGCGATGTGTTGTTGCTGCGCGAGCCCGGCGCCGCCAGCGAGAGTGCCCTGGTCAGGCACATCGAGCGGCACGGACCACCCAGCGAGCTGGTGATCTCGCATATCCGCCTGGCCACGGTGGGCGAACTGAGCCTGGCCAACACCCAGCCGTTCGCACGCGAGCTTGGCGGCAGGATGCATGTATTCGCACACAACGGTGATCTGCCGGAGATTCGTGCGGAGCAGGGCGGGTCGCCGGCGCGTTTCCTGGCGCTCGGCGAGACGGACTCGGAACTGGCGTTCTGCAATCTGATGACGCGACTGGCGCCGATCTGGGACGCGGCCCAGGGGCAGGTCCCGTCCCTCGCCGAGCGACTGGGTATCGTCAGCGACTTCGCGCGCGAGCTGCGTCGCTGTGGTACCGCAAACTTCCTGTACAGCGACGGAGAGGCGTTGTTCGTGCACTCGCACCGCCGTACGCCGCCCGGTAGCGAGGCGGTATGCCCGGGGATGCATGTCCTGGAGCGCAGCTGCGAAGAAGGTGTGCCCGATCTCTCGCGGTCGGGCGTGGTACTGAATCCGGTGCGCCAGGCACTGACCCTGGTCGCCAGCGTCCCGCTGACGCAGGAGGACTGGCGGCCGCTGGGGGATGGCGAAATCCTGGCGATCGAACGCGGACGCATAGCCGAGCGTCAGGTCGGGTGAGTGACTCGGTCACCGGCATACCGGTGTGATTCTGACAAAATCTGTTATTTATTTGATAGATGAAGAGCTTTTTTGAGCTCTTGGACGAAGTTGCGTCTACAATTGGAAGCGATATGCAGGAGCGCCGACTCTACCCGCGTTTTCCCTGGGCGCACAGCGTTCGGCTCCGTGGCGCCCGGGGCGAGCAGTTCCAGGCGATGTCCTCCGACATCTCGGTCGGCGGCATTGGCCTCGAGTTGACCCGCGAATCGGTGGTCGCGCTGGCCCAGGGCGGGCATATCCTCGGTCCGGGTGACCATCTTCGGGTGGTCCTGCCGGCGGACGTCGCGGGCGGGCGCGGCGAACTGGATCTGCGTTGCCGGGTGCGCGAGGTACGCCGCGTGTCGCAGGAGAAGTACGTCGCCGGCACCTGGTTTGAGCAGCTGGATCCTGGATCCGAAGATGTCATCGACGGCCTGATCGAGGTCGCGCAGAAGGCCCGCTGGGGCTGATCCCGCTTCGGGCACGCCGCGCGACCGCATCAGGCGTCGTCAGTCACGGCGGAACACCAGATGGAACCACACCGGCACGGTCGCCGGGATGTACCCGAGGCCGGCAATCTTCGTGAGTTCCGCGACCCCCGTGTCGAGGCCGAAATCACCGGCCGAGATCAACACCGGCTGTAAAGCAGTGACCACGGCGCGGCCCCGCTCGTTGTACACGACCACCGGTACCGTGAGCTGTTTCGTCGCGTCCCTGAGCGCCAGCGTCATGCTGAGATCGATCTGGTGGGTGCCTTCCTTGGACAAGACGACCGGGGGCACCTGCGCCTGCACGGTCGCCTCCGGAAACTTTTCGGTGTCGAACACGATGGTGCGCATGCGCTCGTCGCGGATCGGTACATTGGTCGCGACGCTGGCCAATGCGATCCTCACCTCGGCCTCGCCAGCGTCGCTGACGCTGCCGGTCAGCGAGGTGAAGCGGTTGTTCTCCGCAGCGCTCGACTTGTTCTCCGGGAACACCTTGGTCGTGGTGTAGACCACGTGTGACTCTTCGGGCATCAGTGTCCAGTCTGCGGCCGACGCCGTGACCGCGACCATGGCCAGGCCCGCGACGCCGGCGAAAACGATCTGCCTGTTCACCATCTTGGCCATCCTCCGCGCAGTGTCATGGCCCCGGTGGGGCCTGTTGCATTCATCGGTACCCGATCGATTCTGCGAGTGCTGCCTGGAGCGATCAACAGGCGCGCCCAACCGCGATACCTGCAAAGCCCGATTTTGCGTCGCGGTTCGCGTTTTCGTGGCCACAGGGTTCTGCATGAACGCCGGTAGTGGGTCGACAGGCGTTGAGGCGTGTGAAAAAAAATGCCGCTGCCCCGGGTCTCCTGAGGCAAGACGGACATCTGCCGTTGCAAACGAAACCCAGGAGACAATGATCATGAAACGTACCCTCATCGCCAGTCTGCTCGCAATCGCCACCGGCAGTGCGATCGCCCAACCGTTCGATTTCCAGCGCCAGTTCGGATCGAGCGAGTACGTACCCGGCGCCGATACCGCGCACCTGAGGTTCGAGCCGGTCGTCGAATCCGGTACGGCCTCGTCGCTGAGCGCGCTGATGCTTGCATCCGACGTCGACGGCATCGCGCCGAACCGGTTCGTCGGCGACATCGTCGCGAGCGGCCCGACTCGCATCAGCCTGTATGAGGTGCAGCGCGGCAGCCCCGAAGCGACCGCCTATCGCGCCTACTACGAGCGCTTCCCGACCAGCGGCTGGAGCACGATTGCCGGCAATGATTCGGCCGGGGCAGTCGACGCGTCCTGATGCGTGCGCGACGGCGGCCCGGATGGCCGCCGTCGTCGCGGTTGTTCGCCGGGTCTTCGGGCCCGGACTCCCGGTCTACCCGTCCACGCGTGCCATGCCGCGCGTGCGGATGCGTCCGGATTCCTGTCCAATCATCTGCAGAGCGCACGCCGGACGGCTCTGCAACTCGATCTGCAGAATCCCGTTCGCCGATGTGATTCGCGCATAATCAATCGAACACCCCTATAGTTGTACCGGTATCAGCCACCCGGGGCGCAGCGGGATGAGCGAAGACAGGCTCGCACCGATCTCGACAGCGTCGAGTCGGACGCAGGACGGATCGTCCGATCCGGGCACTGCGCTGCGCGCCTCGCAGGACGCGGCGTGGATCGAGGTGATCCGCAAGATGGACGAGACCTATGCGGACCTCGTGCGTTACCAGGTCGAGCTGGAAGAGAAGAACAGCTCGCTGGAGGCCGCGCAGCAATTCATCGCCAGCGTGCTGTCGTCGATGACCGACGTGCTGATCGTATGCGATGCCAAGGGCAACGTGCTGCAGGTCAACAAGGCGATGGAGGCGTTGACCGGCGAGGCCGAGGCGACCCTCAAGGGGCGGCCTTTCCAGACCCTGTTCAGCAGCGACTGTCAGCCGCTCGCCGAGCACATGGTCGAGCGCATCCGCGCCGGCGTCGTCGGGGAGTGCGAGGTCACGCTGTGCGGCAAGGGCCAGAAGATCCCGTTGGCGATGAACTGTACCTGTCGCTACGACCAGCGGGGGCGGCGCGTGGGCATGGTCCTGATCGGCAGGCCGGTCGGCGAGCTGCGGCGTGCCTACGAGGCGCTGCACGTGGCGCACCTGGAGCTGCAGCAGGCGCAACAACAGCTGATCAAGGCCGAGAAGATGGCTTCACTGGGGCGCCTCGTCGCCGGGGTCGCCCACGAACTCAACAACCCGATCAGCTTCGTCTACGGCAATGTGCATGCGCTGGCTCGCTACCGCGAGCGCATGGTGCGTTACCTGGCCGCGGTGGATGCCGCGGACCTGCCGGACGAGCTGCGGCAGCTGCGCGACGAACTGCGCGTGCCGAAGATCCTCGACGATATCGGACCCCTGCTGGACGGCACGCTGCAGGGAGCCGAACGGGTGCGCGACCTGGTGCAGGATCTGCGTCGCTTCTCGTCCGGTCAGAGCGGGGAGCGGACGCGCTTCGACCTGGTGCACGTGGTCGGGACCGCGGTTCACTGGGTCACCAAGGGCGCACGCCAGGACCTGCGACTGGACATCGAGGCGCCGCCGTCGCTGATGGTGAGCGGGCATCCCGGGCAGTTGCAGCAGGTCCTGATGAACCTGGTGCAGAACGCGGTCGACGCGCTGCGCGACGCCGCATCGCCACGCATCGAGGTACGGGTGGCGACAAGCGACGACGAGGTCCTGGTGCAGGTCCGCGACACCGGTCACGGCATTGCCGATGAAGACCTGCTCAAGGTGTTCGACCCGTTCTTCACCACCAAGCCGGTCGGGCAGGGCACCGGTCTCGGGCTGTCGATCAGCTACAGCATCGCCGTCGAGCACGGTGGCGGACTGGTTGCCGAGAACCACCCCGATGGCGGCGCCCTGTTCACGCTGTCGCTGCCGCTGGAAGACGCGGGATGACGGCGGCGACGCTCGACGTGTTGTGGTTGCAGTCCGGCGGTTGCGGCGGCTGCAGCATGTCGCTGCTGTGTGCCGAGTCGCCGGACCTGCTCGCTACCCTGGAACTCGGCGGGATCCGCCTGCTGTGGCATCCCTCGCTCAGCGAGACCGGCGGTGACGAGCTGATCCACCTGCTGCAGGCCGTGGTCGATGGCGAGATCGGCGTGGACGTGCTGTGCGTCGAGGGTGCACTGCTGCGCGGACCCTTCGGCAGCGGGCGCTTCCATGTGCTCGCCGGGACCGGACGGCCGATGATCGACTGGGTGCGCGCGATCGCCGCCCGCAGCCGCTATACGCTGGCGGTCGGCTCCTGCGCCGCTTTCGGTGGCGTGACGGCCGCCGGCCCGAATCCGACCGATGCCTGCGGCCTGCAGTTCGACGGCAGTCATCCGGGCGGCCTGCTGGACGACGCCTACCGCTCGGCGGCCGGGCTGCCGGTGATCAACGTGGCCGGTTGTCCGACGCATCCGAACTGGGTGCTGGAGACGCTGCTGGCGATCGCCGCCGGGGATCTCGCCGCGGCCGACCTGGATGCGCTGCAGCGGCCGCGCGCCTACGCCGACCAGCTGGTACATCATGGTTGTCCGCGCAACGAATACTACGAGTACAAGGCCAGCGCGCGGGCGCCGTCGCAGCTCGGCTGCCTGATGGAACACCTGGGCTGCCTGGGCACCCAGGCGCATGCCGACTGCAACATCCGGCTGTGGAACGGCGAGGGTTCGTGCATCCGTGGCGGCTACGCGTGCATCAACTGCACGGCGCCGGAGTTCGAGGAGCCTGGCCACCCGTTCAGCGTGACCCCCTCGGTCGCCGGGATCCCGGTCGGACTGCCGACCGACATGCCCAAGGCCTGGTTCGTCGCGCTGTCGTCGCTGTCGAAGGCGGCGACGCCCGAGCGCCTGAAGACCAACGCCGTCTCGGATCATGCGCGCATCGCACCGAAGGTAAAGAGCACCAAGTACCGATGAGCGACGGCGAGCGACGCGTGCTGGTCGGCCCGTTCAACCGGGTCGAGGGGGATCTCGAGGTCAGCCTGCACATCGCCGACGGTCGGGTCGCGGCCGCCTACGTCAATTCGCCCCTGTACCGCGGGTTCGAACAGATCCTGGTCGGCAAGGACCCGCGCGACACACTGGTGATCGCGCCGCGGATCTGCGGGATCTGCTCGGTGTCGCAGTCGATGGCCGCGGCCTACGCGCTGGCCGATGCCCAGCGCCTGGCGATGCCGCGCAACGGCGAGCTGGCGACCAACCTCGTGCTGGCGGCCGAGAACGTCGCCGACCACTTCAGCCACTTCTACCTGTTCTTCATGCCCGATTTCGCGCGCGAGGCCTATGCCGCGGAGCCGTGGTACGCGCCGGTCGCGCAGCGTTTCCGCGCGTTGACCGGTACCGCCGCGCGCGAGGTCCTGGCGGCACGTGCCGGCCTGCTGCACCTGATGGGCCTGCTGGCCGGCAAGTGGCCGCATACCCTCGGCCTGCAGCCGGGCGGCAGTACGCGGTCGGTGGCGCCGCAGGAGCGCCAGCGTCTGGCGCTGCAACTCGGCGGCTTTCGACGCTTCCTCGAGCAGGTCACGTTCGGCGATTCGCTGGAGACCGTCGTGGCGCTCGACAGCGGCGATGCTCTTGGTGCCTGGGCCGCCGCGGCGGCGCCGTTCAGCAGCGACCTGCGCGCCTTCCTGACGGTCGCCGATGCGCTTGACCTGGAACAGCTCGGCCGTGCCGGCGACCGCTTCATGAGTTACGGCAGCTACCCGAGCGCGGGGCGGCGCCTGTTCGCCGCCGGCGTCTGGGACGGTGGACCGCAGGCGCTGGACACGGCCGCGATCAGCGAGGACCTCGCATCCTCGTGGATGCAGGGTGACGACGCCCGTCACCCGAGCCGCGGTGTCACGCTGCCGGCACCCGACAAGGCGGGCGCCTACAGCTGGTGCAAGGCGCCGCGCCTGGACGGACAGGTGGTCGAGGTCGGCGCACTGGCGCGCCAGGTCGTCGACGGGCATCCGCTTGCCCGCACGCTGGTCGCGGGCTCCGGCGGCAACGTGCGCAACCGGGTGGTCGCGCGTCTGCTCGAGATTGCCCGCGTAGTGCTGATGATGCAGGAATGGGTCGCTGCTTTGCGACCGGGTGAACCCTTCTGCAACGTCGCGGCGCTGCCCGACGAGGCCGAGGGCGTCGGCCTGGTCGAGGCCGCGCGCGGCAGCCTCGGTCACTGGCTGTCCATCCGCGGCGGCCGCATCCACAACTACCAGATCGTCGCGCCGACCACCTGGAACTTCTCACCGCGCGATGCCGACGGTACACCGGGGGCGCTGGAGCTGGCCCTGCAGGGGACGCCGCTGCGCGCCGGCGAACGCACGCCGCTGGCGGCCGAGCACATCGTGCGCTCGTTCGATCCCTGCATGGTGTGCACCGTCCATTGAACGGCGAGGAGATTCGCGTCCGCGGCCTGGTCCAGGGGGTCGGCTTTCGCCCGACCGTCTGGCGCATCGCCCGCGATTGCGGCCTGCACGGTGACGTGCGCAACGACGGTGACGGGGTGCTGGTCCGGGTCGCCGGCGCTGCGCAGGACATCGAACGCTTCTGCAGCCGGTTGCGTTCCGAATGCCCGCCGTTGGCGCGCATCGATACCGTGGAGCGGGTGGCGGTGGACGCGTCGCTGCTCGGCGAAGGGTTCCATATCACGGCCAGTGACCGGGGTGCGGTGCGTACCGGCGTGGTCGCCGATGCGGCGACCTGCGCCGCCTGCCGCGGCGAGCTGTTCGATCCGGGTGACCGACGCTTCCGCTACCCGTTCATCAACTGCACCCACTGCGGACCGCGGCTCTCGATCGTGCAGCGCATACCCTACGACCGCGCGCATACCAGCATGGCGGCATTCACGATGTGCCCGGCCTGCCAGGCGGAGTACGACGACCCGGCCGATCGCCGTTTCCATGCACAACCGAACGCCTGCCCGGTGTGCGGTCCACGCGTCTGGTTGGAGGATGCCGCGGGCGACCCCGTGGTGGAGGCGGGCGAGGACGCATTGGCGACCGCCAGCCGCCTGCTGCGTGCCGGGCGGATCGTCGCGCTGAAGGGGATCGGCGGCTTTCACCTGGCGTGCGACGCCGGCAGCGACGCCGCGGTGGCCGAGCTGCGCCGGCGCAAACGCCGCCACCGCAAGCCGTTCGCACTGATGGCGCGCGATCTCGCGGTGATCCGCCGTTACGCCGCGGTCGACGATCAGCAGGCGGCCCTGCTGGCGTCGCCGGCGGCACCGGTGGTGCTGCTCGAGGCCGACGGACCGCAGGCGGTCGCGGCCGATGTCGCGCCGGGACAGACGACGCTCGGCTTCATGCTGCCGTACAGCCCGCTGCACCTGCTGCTGCTCGCCGACTGGGACCGCCCGCTGGTGATGACCAGCGGCAACGTCAGCGAGGAGCCGCAATGCATCAGTAATGCTGACGCGGCGCAGCGCCTGCGCGATCTCGCCGACCTGTACCTGCTGCACGATCGCGAGATCGTCAACCGCGTCGACGACTCGGTGGTCCGCGTGATGGCCGGTCGGCCGCGGCTGTTGCGGCGTGCGCGCGGCTACGCCCCGACGCCGATCGTGCTGCCGCCGGGATTCGAGCGTGCGCCGCCGGTACTCGCCCTCGGTGGCGAGTTGAAGAACACGATCTGCCTGCTGCAGCACGGTCAGGCGACGCTGTCGCAGCACCTCGGCGACCTCGAGGACGGGCGCACCGCGGACGCGTTCGAGCACGCGGTCACGCTGTACCGCGCACTGTTCGAACACCGGCCGCAGCGGGTCGCGGTCGACCTGCACCCGGACTATCGCTCGACCCGCTTCGGCCAGGCGCTGGCACGCCACGAGGGCCTCGAGCTGGTCGGTGTACAGCATCACTTCGCGCATATCGCGAGCGTGCTGGCCGACAACGGGCAGCCGCTGGATAGCGGGCCGGTGATCGGTGTCGCGCTGGACGGCCTGGGGTTCGGCGACGACGGCAGCCTGTGGGGCGGTGAGTTCCTGCTCGCCGACTACCGTGGCTACCGGCGCCTGGCACACCTCAAGCCGGCCCCGCTGCCAGGGGGTGCCAAGGCGATGCTGGAGCCCTGGCGCAACACCTACGCCCACCTGGCGGTGCACGTCGGCTGGGAGCGCTTTCTCGACCGCTACGCCGACAGCGAACTCGCCGCGTGGCTGCACGGCCAGCCACTGGAGGTGCTGGCGACGATGCTCGCGCGGCGCCTGAACGCGCCGGCGAGCAGTTCCTGTGGCCGGCTGTTCGACGCGGTCGCCGGTGCCCTGGACGTATCACGCGCCGGGGTCGGCTACGAGGGGCAGGCGGCGATCGAACTCGAGGCGCTGGCGGTCGCCGGCGAGGCCGGATACCTGTTCGCGCTGGTCGAGGCCGGCGACGCCGAACCGCTACTGCTGGACCCGGCCCCGATGTGGCGGGCGCTCCTCGACGACCTGGACGCGGGTGTCGCGCGCGCCCGCATCGCCGGACGCTTCCAGGCCGGTCTCGCCGATGCGGTCGCGGGCCTGGCCGCCCGCCTCGCGACGACCCAGGGCACGGACCGTGTCGCGCTGTCCGGCGGGGTGATGCAGAACCGGACCCTGTTCGAGGGCCTGGTCGAACGCCTGCATGGTCACCGGCTCACGGTGCTGGCCCACCGGCAGGTCCCGGCCAACGACGGCGGCCTCGCCCTCGGACAGGCGGTGATCGCCGCGGCGCAGGGGCTTGCGGCGCGGCCGAATGCAAACTAACTTTCCAGCCCTATGCGATATCGCAACGTCAATGTCCAGTCTGGCCGGCACGGAGGCCGCCGCTTACGCGCCAAGTACCGGTCCTGAAAGGGATTGCCGCGGTATGGCACAGGCATTGCTCAGCGTTTCGGGGTTGGTCATTCCATTTGTCGACAAAGGGCCCGGTCGTGGGCCGATGCGGGGGAGTTCGCGCCATGAAAGCCAGTCCAGCGTCCCATGCGGTCATCGCCAGCAGCCTGTTCGGGGTGAGCGGCGCCGTCTCGGCCCACGAGGGGCCGCACTTGATCGCCCACCTGCATCCACACCTGTCGTTGGAGCACCTGCTCGGCGTCCTGCTGGTCGGCGCGGTGGCGTTGTTGGTCGTGCGGGCACTGCGGCGCGGTTGATCACCTCGGCGCCGCGCGCGCGGGTGACCGCATGACGCCGGGCGCCGCGCATCCGGCCGGCGCGATCAGCGTGCGCCTCGCGACGCGCGCCGGGCGGGTCGACGCGGTCGAGCTGCGCTCGTCGCGCCCGACCGACATCGCGCGCCGCCTGTTCGCGGGGCGCCCGGTCGATTATCTGATGACGACCCTGCCTATGGTGTTCAGCGTCTGTGCGACCGCGCAGGCCTGCGCCGCGGTGCAGGCGGTCGAGGCGGTGTCCGGCAGTCCCGCCGATCCAGCGCACACGAACGCCCGGTCGCTGCTGGTCGCGGCCGAGACCGCGCGCGAGCACCTGTTCCGGATCCTGCTCGGCTGGTCCGACGGGTTGGGCGTGGCCCCGGTGGCGGCCGGCCTCGGCGCGCTCGGACGCATGCGCACCGCGTGGCAGCGCGCGCTGTACCCGGACGGTGATGCCTTCCTGCCCGGGGGCGGTCGACTGCAACCGGATCGCAGCGCGCTGCTCGGCCTGGCCGACGAGGTCGAAGGCCTGGCGGCGGTCGCGATCGGTGAACCGGCGCAGGCCTGGTTGGCGCGCTGGCGGTCGATCACGGATCTGCAGCCGTTGCTCCAATGGGTGGCGCACGGCGATGCGATCGCGGTGCGGCTGCTGCGCACATTTGCGACAGGGGACGAGGCGGCACGTGGCCGCTGCCGCGTCGAGCCGCTCCCGGAGATCGAAGCCGCTGCGCTGGCGGCGCGCCTCGCGGCGATCGACGGCGATGCCTTCGTCGCTGCGCCGCAGTGGGACGGCGCCTGCTTCGAGACCGGTGCGCTGGCACGGCGCCGCGGCAACCCGCTGGTCGCCGAATCCGCCAGCGAATACGGCAACGGCCTGCTGACCCGGCTGCTGGCCCGGGTCGTGGAACTGGCCGAGACGCTGGCGCAGATCCGCGCCCTGATCGATGTGCTGGCCGCCGCCGGACCCGGCGCATCGGGCGGCGCGGTCAGCGGGGTCGGGATCGCCCGCGTCGAGGCCGCGCGCGGTCAGCTGGCCCATTGGCTGCGCCTGGAGGATGGCCGGGTCGCCGACTACCGGATCCTCGCGCCGACCGAGTGGAACTTCCATCCGCAGGGCGCGCTGGCGCTCGGGCTGCAGACGTTGCCGGCGGACGACCGGCTGGTGCAGCGGGCACGCCTGCTCGTGGATGCCATCGATCCCTGCGTCGAATCGCACATCGAGGTCTTCGACGATGCATGAGATGTCGCTTTGCGAGTCGATCATGCAGATCATCGAGGACGAGGCACAGCGCCAGGGCTTCTCGCGGGTCACCCGGGTGCGCCTGGAGATCGGCCGACTGTCCGGCGTCGAGATCGAGGCGATACGCTTCGGTTTCGATGCGGTCACGCACGGCTCGCTCGCCGACGGCGCCGCACTCGAGATCATCGAGCTGCCGGGGCGTGCCTGGTGCCTGCCGTGCGGGTGCGAGGTCGAGGTGCGGCAGCGCTTCGACGCCTGCCCGCTGTGCGGCAGCTACCAGCTACAGGTGGTCGACGGCGACGCGATGCGGATCAAGGACCTCGAGGTCGAGTAGACGATGACCACGACCCGCCCCGGCATATTGATCGTCGACGACGAACCGCTGTCGCTGCAGACCCTGACCCGCACGCTGGACGAGGAGTTCGAGGTGTTCACCGCGAAGAGCGCGGCCGAGGCCGAGCAGCTGCTGGAACGCGAGCGGGTCCAGGCGATCCTCGCCGACCAGCGCATGCCCGAGGAGACCGGTGTCGCCTTCCTCGCCCGGGTGCGCGAGCAGTGGCCGGGGGTGGTGCGCATGATCATCTCCGGCTATACCGATCCGGATGACATCATCGACGGCATCAACCGCGCCGGGATCTACCAGTTTGTCACCAAGCCCTGGCATCCGGACAATCTCACGCTGATCGTGCGCAACGCCTGCCAGCTGTACCGCCTGCAACAGGAGAACAGCCTGCTCTCGCTGGAGATGCGGGTCGCGACACCGACGCTGGAACGGCGCGTCGGCCAGCAGCGCAGCCGGCTCAAGCGCAGCTACCGCCTGGACGGCATCGTGCGTGCCCCGGACAGCGCGATCAATGCGGTCTGCGAACAGGTGGCGCAGATCGCGCCGTACGACATCAGTGTGCTGATCGACGGCGAGTCGGGCACCGGCAAGGAGCTGTTCGCGCGTGCGATCCACTACAACAGCCACCGCGCGGACCGGCCGTTCGTCGCCGAGAACTGCGCGGCGATGCCCGATCAACTGCTCGAGAGCGAGCTGTTCGGGCATCGCCGCGGCGCATTTACCAGTGCGGTCAGCGAGCACGTCGGGCTGTTCGAACAGGCCGACGGCGGCACCATCTTTCTCGACGAGATCGGTGACACCTCACCGACCTTCCAGATGAAGCTGCTGCGCGTGCTGCAGGAAGGGGAGGTGCGCCCGATCGGCAGCGAGAAGCGGCGCCGCATCGACGTCCGCGTCGTGGCGGCGACCAACAAGGACCTCGCCGAGGAGATCCGCGCCGGCCGTTTCCGCGAAGACCTGTACTACCGGCTGGCTGGCGTGCGCCTGCACCTGCCGGCGCTGCGGCAGCGGCGCGGCGATATCGTGGTGATCGCCCAGTGCCTGCTCGACGAGGCGGTGCGTGCGTTCGGCAAGCCCAGCGAGGGCTTCAGCGACGAGGCGATCGCCTGCATGCAGGATTATCACTGGCCCGGCAACGTCCGCGAGCTGCGCAACGAGATCCAGCGGATGCTGGTCATGAGCGGCGCACCGGTCCTCGAGGCCGCGTTGCTGAGCCCGCGGGTGCTGCGCGCCGCACCGCGCGCCGACGAGGCGCTCACCGACCTGATGGCTGGCCTGGATGGATCGTTGAAGGAGCGGGTCGAGGCGCTGGAGGCGCGCATTCTGCGCGAGGCCCTGATCCGCCATCGCTGGAACAAGAGCCGCGCCGCCGAGGAACTCGGCCTGTCACGGGTCGGGCTGCGCAACAAGCTGGATCGCTACCGCCTCGATCGCGGCGGCGACTGACATCCGGTCACGCCAGGCGCACCGCGGTACCGCTGATGCTCACCATCAGCATGCCGCCGCGACTGCCGACCACCTCGTAGTCGATGTCGATGCCGACCACCGCGTTCGCACCGAGCGCCGCGGCGGCGTCCTCGATCTCCTGGAACGCGATCTCCCGTGCCTTGCGCAGTTCCTTCTCGTAGGCGCCGGAGCGGCCGCCGACGATGTCGTGGATCCCGGCGAACAGGTCGTGGAACAGGTTCGCGCCGAGGATCGCCTCGCCGGCGACGACGCCCAGATACTGGGTGATCGTTCGGCCGTCGATGTTCGGGGTCGTGGTCAGGATCATCTGCTGCACCTCGTCGCCTGCGCTACCGGACTGTCCGTTCCGGACCATCTTGGGCGGCGGCGTGCACCGCTGCAAGCACGGGCGGGGTTGGCATCCGTATGCCTGAGCCAAGGGGCTGCCACGCCGATCTGCATCGACCCATCAATCTGAAGACCGTGTAACAGGTCGCGGATTCCGGGAGCGTTCACCCCCGATTTCGGCGAGGGGCGGCCCCGAGGTCCTCAGGCCAACATGGATGCGGCCTGCCTCCCCGATGCAGGCGTGCTCATTAGCCCGTTGACGGGTATCAAGGCATTGCGCAGTTCCTTCTCGTAGGCGCCGGAGCGGCCGCCGACGATGTCGTGGATCCCGGCGAACAGGTCGTGGAACAGGTTCGCGCCGAGGATCGCCTCGCCGGCGACGACGCCCAGATACTGGGTGATCGTTCGGCCGTCGATGTTCGGGGTCGTGGTCAGGATCATCTGCTGCACCTCGTCGCCTGCGCTACCGGACTGTCCGTTCCGGACCATCTTGGGCGGCGGCGTGCACCGCTGCAAGCACGGGCGGGGTTGGCATCCGTATGCCTGAGCCAAGGGGCTGCCACGCCGATCTGCATCGACCCATCAATCTGAAGACCGTGTAACAGGTCGCGGATTCCGGGAGCGTTCACCCCCGATTTCGGCGAGGGGCGGCCCCGAGGTCCTCAGGCCAACATGGATGCGGCCTGCCTCCCCGATGCAGGCGTGCTCATTAGCCCGTTGACGGGTATCAAGGCATTCCACGCCATTTAGGTCGATTCTGGAAATAGGCCGCAGTTCATCAGGAACGGGCGGCGCTGGTGGACTCGCCTTTTCGTTGAGCGTTGAAGGTGAGGATGGGCCAGAACCGGGAAGGAGGGATGCAAGATGGAAGCGATCTTGCGAAAAGTGATGCTGTTGAGTTTCGCCATCGTTGGCATTGCCGTTCAGGCCGCATCGGCGGGTGAACTCGAACAGATGATCGTCCGTGAACCGGATCTTAGACGGCAGGAAGCCGAGATGCGGGTGAAGTTTCAAAAAAGCCAGGAGTTGTGGGAACGGTTCACGCGATGTTTTGGAGGCGGGTCGACACCGCCACCACAAGAGTGCAGGCGGATAATCGCGGACCTGCAAAGGCAACTCGGCGAAATAGATGAAGCCTACAAGGAACGAGAGCGTGCATTGGTGTCGATACCGACCAATCGCGGCCTACAGTCGTTGAAGGTCGAGAACTGGCCGTGGACGATCAGAGAGGGTGCCGACTTCAAATACGTGATCAATTGCGTTCCGTACAGCCGGCAGACGCATCAACCCTATACCGATCCCGCAAAGGCGATTCGCAACGCGTCCAACCCGGAAGAGTTCAGGGTCCAGATGCGGCACATCAACAACTGCGCGCCGAACCAAGGCGCATACACGGTTCTTCGGATCCAGGTCGTGAACAAGTATACCGGCACACTCGTCGAGAAATACGAGGGCTTCAGCGAGAAGCACTACCGAGCGAAGTGAGGGCTTTCGATGGGATGAGCCGTGTCCCCTTGCGAGCGGTTCATCCCCCGACACCCGATGCTCGACGTGAAGTGTCGTGATGGTGCGCCCGATCGATTTGCATTGGTTAAGGCGGTAGTCCGCGTCGCGGAAAGAGCGCAAAGGGATCGCGAAGGATTTGGAGCCGATCCACGCGGCGCCCGGCGTCGAGGTTCACGATACGCCGGAATGCCTGGACGATCCGCGTTGCACCATTACGACTCCACGCGATGCGCCAAAAAAACGACCCACCGACCCTTTGGCGCAGGTCGCACCCTCACAGGCCATCGATCTCAATGGAGTCGTCCATCTCGAAAGGATTCGGCTCGTGAGAAAACATCGACGGCAGATCTGCCTCACTGACATAGCCTTTCGCGGCGGCTTTCTTCAGCGCTTCGCCATTCGTCGGGACGCTTTCTTTCCCACGCCGCTCGCTCACCAAGACTGCCAGTTTCCCAAGCGCGGAACCGACTGAGCCATGGTCCGTTATGTAGGTGAAGATCTCGCTCGAATAGTCCTGTGCAAAGGCCGCCACAGCCGAATCTTCACTCGCGCCGGCGTTGATCTGCTGGTGCATCGCTTGCAGCTTCACGAACGCAAAGTCGACAAAAGCGGCGCGAATTTCGGTGTTGAGCATGCCCAACTTGATGGACATCTCAGCGTCGGCATCAGTTTCGGTAGCGGCTGCGCGCACGGGGCCGGTCTGAATGTGGCTGACCTCGTGCCCCAGCACGAACCCACTGGGCGTGCCTAGCGGCGTGATGTAGAGAAAATCGTTGCCGGGATCGGCGAATGCCGAAGCGCCGCCCGGGAAGCCAAGGTACTTGATCCCGTTCTCGTACTCTTCCTGGGACAAGAACCGCACGTTCCCAGCTTCCGCCACCTTGCGCAGGGCTTCGGGCGTACTGAGTATCTGCTGGATGACAATGTTCTTTTGCGCGGCATCGGTAATGGGTATCGCTGCCAGGGCGCGGGTGACGGCCGCGCCGCTGACGAGTCGCTCCAAGCGGGGAATCGCGCCCTTTGCACCGGCCGTTCCGGCTTCGTTGCCGACGCGCTCGAAATCGAGTGCGCCTGGTTCGGGTTCGCTTGGCTCGCGATAGATCATCGCGCGCGGCGCGTTCCGTACCGCGACAGGTGCCACTGATTCGAACGACGAACCCTTTACTCCCTCAGCGTGTACGCCAACGACAGGTCTTTGCTGCACGATGTGCGCCAACTCGTGTGCCAGCAGGCGTTTCCCATGCAGCGAGCGCGGATCGAACTCTCCTTTGCCGAACACAATGTCAGATCCACGCGTGTAGGCACGGGCACCCAGACTTGAAGCGGCCTCAGCGGCTGCATCATCGGCGTACACGCGTACCTTGGCGAAGTCATGCCCGAAACGTGGTTCAAAAAAGGCCCGGCTGGCAGTGTCCAACGGCGCCCCCTGGCCAAGCCCGGATGTGAGATTGCCCGCGTCGTCGGCAACATGTGCCTCTGAACCGATTTCATGCGTCGAGCCGGCACTTTGTGGCTCGGGTCCTCCCGAACGGCCAACCGCCGAGTGCGTCATGTGCAGCACCAGATCGGCGGCGCGATCGGCATCTTGCTCGTAGGTGTTCCGCGGCATGTTGACCGTGGAATTCGTTGGATTCGCCAGCTTGGGCCGGACAGCTTCCGAAACCCTGGACAGCGATTGTGCAATACGCATCGTCTAACTCCTTTTCGTTCCATCGAAGTCGAATGGGAATCGAATGCGAAGTTCATTTGTGGATCAGCGTGCGTCCGAATTCCCTATCTTGCCGGGATTGTGAATGCAAGCTTAGTGCAACGCCCGCCGCATGAAGTATCGGCAGCACGAAGGGCCCTTTCCTCCAGCTGCCCCGGCCGACGACCGGCAACCAGCGCACTATGGTCATAGCCTATGTCGTTTTTCGGGCCTCCATCTTTGCAGGGAGATGGCAGATTTCGCACACTTCATTGGAGCCCGTCAGATTGTTCGATACCGACTTCGTGGTTCAGGGCGTTACGCCTTGGGTGGTGCAGTTACCTTGGGATTGCGCGACAGCAAGCCTCCCCCCACGACACTGACTACGCCGATCAGCAGCGGGTACCAAAATGTCTCCCAGGGCAGCGGGTGTACCACCTCGCTGATCGACGGCTCTCGTTTCAGGTAACGTACATCGACCGTCCTTCCACGTATCGGCTCGATGTTGAACGTACCTCCGACGAGATCATCGATCTCGTAAGAGTTCATCCGTGTTGTCGATTCAGAAGTCCCTTCCGGCCCGGCAAATTGCACGATCAGATGGTAGATGGAGACGCTTGTGGGTCCGGAGCCGCCGAGGTTGTAACGCGAGTGCGAGAGGTTCTGCTCATCGACGTCGAGCGCTTTGACGATGACCCCGCTGGCGTGTTCACCAAACAGCATCAGACGAAGACTGAAGCGCTCTTTGTAGAGCACGCCGCCGACCGCGAATAGACCGAACAAGGTGAGTAGCGTTGCGAGGGTCCTGCGTCCCATTCGATTCCTCCGTCTAGTCGATCGCCGTCTACGCCCACTATCAAGAAGACGACGGCGAATACACGGCGTACGTCCGCTACGATGCGCAACAAAAAAACGGCGCGGGGCGTTGCATGACCGATCCTTTGTCGCAAGGTTACGCCGACTTTCGGTCCGGTCTCGAAATGTCGAATCAGCGCCGCACCGACATTGCCGCGACCGTGCATCGTGCAGCTCAAGCCGGCGCAGCACGCCAGTCGTGGACGAAGCAGCCACACACAGGCGCCTGCGAATGTTCACTCTACCTGCGCTTAAATTTACATCTCCGCTGAACAGTCGTGTGGTTCGTCGGATCAAGTCGAGAGGTGTCGGCAGATTTCAGCGGTTTTTTTGCGCGCAGTGTGTCGGAAACGTCCTCGCAGTCTGCCTGTGCCTGGGCGGCAGTTTTGGTCGCAGGAGAGAGAATTAGGGTAGCGAGGTGGCTATGCTTACTAGCAAGGTCGCTAACCGGGAAACTGAAACCATGGCAGACCCCAACCCGCTCTATGCCAGCAATATTTGCGTCACCTGCCCGAATCCCGATTTGATCGCATGCAGGAGCAAGCACTTCGGGCGCGACGTCTGGCTTTTCGAGTGTGAACAGGCCGCTGAAGTGTTCGTCAGGGACAAGGGCATAATCATCAAATGCTCCGGAACCAATGATTCCTGTTGTGTGGAAGATGGCAAGGATGTTTTTGTTGGGTCGCCAAAGATAAATCGGTCGAGAAATTTCCTCGAAACCACGTTGATCTATCTCGGCTTGAAGAAAGCAGAACTGTGAAGAGAAGTCCTTGGTTTCCCTGCAAAGTTTTGAGGGCGTGGTCTGTTCCGAATAACCCATGAAACCCCTCGACTTTTCAGGGGGATACTCGCTGCGATCGAACGTCGCTCAGGTCGCTTTGCCGACCGTCAAGGTGGCGCCATCGGAGGGCAGCAACGGGTCGGCAAGGGCCTGAAAGGGAATTACAAAGCCGTCCCAGTTTGAAGGGCCCAGATGCATCAGCGTGGTGGCCCATCGCGGGCAGCGCGAGCGCCGGTGTTGTTGGTCGCCGCGCATCGGCTGCGTTAGGGTGCAGGTATGCCACGTCCTTACCTGCCGAATCTCCCCGGTCCCTGCGCTTTGGCGGCCACCGTGCTCGCGGCGCTGCTGCCGCTCCGCGGGCCGGCGACCGCCGCCGGCACGGACATCACAGCGGCCTGTCCCGGTGTGGACCTCCATGTGGCCGGCGCCTCGGCAACGGAGTTCGAACTGGTCTGTGACGGCCTGCGACGCGCGGTCGGGTTCTTCCGCCGCCATGCCATCCCGGTCGAGGAGGCGTTTCGGGTGCGCCTGACCGAGGGGCCGATGGGCGCGCAGGGGACCCATATCGGTCAGTACGACACCGCGGCCGACCGCATCGACCTGTTGACCCTCGCGCGGGCACGCGAGCTGTGCGCGGAGCAGTCGCCGTTCCGCGTGCCGATGGACGTCGCGTTGTACACCAGCTTCGTCGCCCACGAGGCCACCCATGTGGTCGTCGAGCGGCGTGGCGAAACGGGCATGGTGCCGCTGACACAGGAGTACCTCGCCTACGTGGTCCAGCTCGCGACGATGGATGCCGATCTGCGGCAGCGCATCCTCGATGACTACCCGATGCCGGGGTTCGCGGACACCGCGGAGATCTCGTGGGTCTATTACGGCCTCGATCCGGCGGCGTTCGGCGTGAAGAGCTTCCGCCACTTCAGCGCGCTGCCGGACCCGGCGGGCTTCATCGCCGACCTGTTGTCCGGGGCCGTGGAACCGGGTGGCAGCTGGTACTAGCCTGCGCATCTCCACATCGCTGCTGCGGCCCCCGATACGCTGAAACAGGCAGGCCGACGGACCCCCCTTCGCGGCCTCCGGGGAACAGCCGAGCGCGACGCGCCGCCCTGGAAAGCAGGTTTCCGCGATCGCTCTCAAGGCGTATACCCGGTTGCCGGTCCGGCCCCGGCCCGTCCCTCAGGGTGTGAACCTAAGCCGCTGTCTGCACAGCGAAATCGATTCCTGGCGCAGATCTTGCCCGAGCCCCCGCATCACACGTACCGGCCGCGGCCGATCGGGACCTGGGGGGACCATGAAGGAAGACAGTTTCGACTACACGGCAATCGAACAGCGGCTCGGGGTCTCCCGTCGCACCTTCCTGAAGTTCTGCGCCGGGGTCGCCGCATCGCTCGGGCTCGGCAACAACGCCGCCTACGCGATGGCCGAGGCAGTGGCCGATCGCAAGCGGCGGCCCCCGGTGATCTGGCTGCACGGTCAGGAGTGCACGGGCCCGACCGAGGCGCTGCTGCGTGCCGAACAGCCCAGCCTCGAACACCTGATCCTCGACCTGATCTCGCTCGACTATCACCAGACGCTGGACGCCGGTGCCGGCCACCACGTCGAGGCGGTCAAGCGCGAGGTGATGCAGGCCAACAAGGGCAGGTACCTGCTGGTCGTCGAGGGTGCGATTCCGCTGGCGCAGAACGGGATCTTCTGCAAGATCGGTGGGCAGACGATGATGGACGCGACCCGCGAGGCCGCGGAACATGCCGCGGCCATTGTCGCCTACGGTTCCTGTGCCAGCTGGGGCGGTGTGCAGTCGGCAACGCCGAACCCGACCGGCGCGGTCGGCGCGCCGCAGTTCCTGAGCGACAAGACAGTCGTGACCATCCCCGGCTGTCCGCCCAACCCGGCCAACTTCATCGGCACGGTGCTGTTCTTCGTCACCTACGGCAAGCTGCCGCCGATCGACGAGAAGGGGCGGCCGAAGTGGGCCTACGGACGCCTGATCCACGAGAACTGTTATCGCCGGCCGCACTTCGATGCCGGCCGCTTCGCGACCGAGTTCGGCGACGAGGGACATCGCAAGGGCTGGTGCCTGTACAAGCTCGGCTGCAAGGGGCCCGAGACCTACAACAACTGTCCCAGCCTCGAGTTCAACAACGTCGGCGGCGGGGTCTGGCCGATCGGGGTCGGGCATCCGTGCTTCGGCTGCTCGGAGCAGGGCACCGGTTTCCACAAGGCCCTGTTCAGCCTGTCCGACGTCAAGACGCACACGCCACCGAACGCCTTCCCGACCATCGACGCGCGTGAGGGGACCAGCCACGCGACCGTGGCGACCGCGGCGGTCGCCGGTGCCGCGGTCGGGGCGGTGCTCGGTGCCTCGGCGGTCGCCGGCCGGCGACTGAACAAGGACGCGGACCAGGAATGAGCGGGGGAGGCACGATGAACCGCAGAGACTTCCTGCGCGCATCCCTGGGGGGTGCGGCAGCGGCACTGAGCAGCGGCCACGCCGCTGCGCGGCCGAACCTGGAGCCGGCACCGGAGGCGGTCGGCATGTTGTTCGACTCGACGCTGTGCGTCGGCTGCAAGGCCTGCGTCTCGGCCTGCAAGCGGGTCAATGAGCTGCCGCCGACGGTGCTCGACGGCGACGTGCAATACGACTCGGCCAAGGACCTGTCGCACCAGACCTACAACGTCATCAAGGTCTACACGAACGGCCAGCCGGTCACCAAGGACGCGGTGGTCGACGGCTTTGCGTTCGAGAAGCGCAGCTGCATGCACTGCGTCGATCCGGGCTGCGTCTCGGTGTGCCCGGTCACCGCGCTGACCAAGCATCCGCGCACCGGGATCGTCAGCTACGACCGCGACGCCTGCATCGGCTGCCGCACCTGCATGACCGGCTGCCCGTACAACGTCCCGCAGTTCGACTACGGCAACCCGTTCGGTGAGCTGCACAAGTGCCAGTTCTGCAACCAGAAGGGTGTCGAGCGCATCGACCGGGGCCTGATGACCGGCTGCGCCGAGGCCTGCCCGACGGGTGCCACGCTGTTCGGCTCGCGCAGCGCGTTGCTCGAGGAGGCGAAGCGCCGCATGGCGCTGAAACCGGGCGATACCTACAACTACCCGCGCGGCGACGTGCGCCAGCCCGACAGTTTCCACGAGAAGGCGGTGCCGGTGTACCAGCAGCACGTCTGGGGCGAACACGAGGCGGGCGGCACCAACGTGATGCACGTCTCGGCGATCCCGTTCGACAGGCTCGGCATGCCGCCGCTCGGCGAGCGTTCCCACGTGTCGATCTCGGAGACCGTGCAGCACACCCTGTACAGCTACATGGCGCTGCCGGCGGTCGTGCTCGGTGGCCTGACCTGGCTGGTGAAGCGCAATACCGACGACGAGGGGGACGACCAGTGAGTCATTATCAACCGCTCCAACGCCGGATCGTCACGCTGCCGTTCCTGCTGCTCGGCGTACTCGCCGTGGTCGGCCTCTACTACCTGGCCGAGCGCTTCGTCAACGGCATGGGTGCGGTCACCAACCTGAACGGCGGATTCCCGTGGGGCATCTGGGTCGTGTACGACATCGTCGTCGGCACCGCGCTGGCCTGCGGCGGCTACGCGCTGGCGGTGACCGTGTACATCTTCAACAAGGGCCAGTACCACCCGCTGATCCGACCCGCGCTGCTCGCCAGCCTGCTCGGTTACGGGCTCGGCGGACTCGGCGCGATCATCGACATGGGCCGCTGGTGGCAGTTCTACAACCTGTTCCTGCCCTGGCAGATGAACTTCAACTCGGTGATGCTCGAGGTCGGCCTGTGCGTCAGCGCCTATATCGTCGTGCTGGCGATCGAGTTCCTGCCGACGGTGCTGGAGCGTTTCCGGGCCGACGCGTGGCGCAAGAGGCTCAACAAGGTGCTGTTCTTCGTGATCGCGCTGGGCGTGCTGTTGCCGACCATGCACCAGTCGTCGCTCGGTACGATGCTGATCGCGATGGGCTGGAAGGTCCATCCGCTGTGGCAGACCCTGCACCTGCAGCCGCTGCTCGCGGTGCTCACCGCATTCACGATGGGCTTCGCGATCGTGGTGTTCGAGGGCTCGTTGTCGTCGGTCGGCTTCGCCCGCCACCCGGAGACCCACCTGCTGACCGGTCTGGGTCGGATCATCGTCGGCCTGATCGGCGTGTGCCTGGTGCTGCGCTTCGGCGAGATCCTGGTGCGCGGCAAGCTGGGGCTGATCTTCGCCGGTGACCTGGCGAGCCTGATGTTCCTGATCGAGACGGCGCTGTTCGTGTACCCGCTGGTCGTGCTGTCTTCGCCGCGAGGTCGTGCCGACGCCACCCGGCTGTTGTATGCCGCGGTCAGCATGCTGCTGGCCGGCACCCTGTACCGCTTCAATGCCTTTCTGATCACCTTCGATCCCGGTCCCGGTTACAGCTATTTCCCGGCACTGCCCGAGATCATGGTGACGGTCGGCCTGGTGGCGATCGAGATCATGGTCTTTCTGTTCGTGGTCAAGACCTTCCCGGTCCTGCCGCGCGAGCACAAGCCATCCGTTACCGGCGCCTGACGCCGGCGCATACGAGGAGACTCCCTGTGACGACACGCATCACCGTTGACCCGATCACCCGCATAGAGGGCCACCTGCGCATCGACGTCGAGGTGGACGGCGGCAAGGTCACCAAGGCCTGGTCCTCCGGGCAGATGTGGCGCGGTATCGAAAAGATCCTGGTCGGGCGCGATCCGCGCGAGGCCTGGACCTATACGCAGCGCTTCTGCGGGGTCTGCACCACGGTGCATGCGATCACCTCGGTGCGCGCGGTCGAGAACGCACTGCAGCTCGAGGTCCCGCTGAACGCGCAGCTGATCCGCAACATCATCCAGTGCGCGCACGCGATCCAGGACCACATCGTGCACTTCTATCATCTGTCGGCGGTCGACTGGGTCGACGTCGTCTCCGCGCTGGATGCCGATCCGGTCGCGACCGCGAAGCTCGCGGAGTCGCTGTCGGACTGGCCGTTGAACGGCCCGCACGAGATGAAGGCGGTGCAGGACCGGCTCAAGACGTTCGTCGGCAGCGGACAGCTCGGCCCGTTCGCCAGTGGCTTCTGGGGTCACCCGGCGATGAAGCTCTCCCCGGAGGTCAACCTGCTGGCGGTCGCGCACTACATGAACGCGCTGGACGTGCAGAACTACGCCAACAAGATCGTGGCGATCCTCGGCGGCAAGAGCCCGCACATCCAGAACGTCGCGGTCGGCGGGGTCAGTAACTCGATCAGCCACGAGGCGCCGTCGGTGCTGAACATCGAGCGCCTGATGCTGATCAGGACCTTCATCGACAAGCTCGAGCATTTCATCAAGTCGACCTACCTGGTCGACGTCCCGGCGATCGGCGCCTTCTACCTCGACTGGACCCAGGTCGGCGGCGGCGTGAACAACTACCTGACCGTGCCGGACTGCCCGCAGGACAGCAAGGGGACGGTGTTCGATCTGCCCGGGGGCTACATCGAAAACGGTGACCTCAAGGCCCTGAAACCGATCACCACGTTCAACGACGCCTACTTCCGCGACGGTGTCGCCGAGAGCTCGAAGCACAGCTGGTACCAGGGCGAGGCCGCGCTGCATCCCTGGGTCGGCGAGACCGAACCCGAGTACACGGACTTCCAGGACGACGGCAAGTACTCCTGGGTCAAGGCGCCGACCTTCTACGGCAAGCGCGCCGAGGTCGGCCCGCTGGCCGACGTCCTGGTCGCGGTGGCCGGCGGCAACGCGCGCTACACCAAGTACCTGAACGAGGCGATCGGCACCATCAAGGCGGTCTCCGGGCTCTCCGAGGTCCCGCTGTCGGCACTGGAATCGACCATCGGCCGGCATGCCGCGCGCGCGGTCCGTTGCGCGGTGATGATCGACACCCTCAAGGACCAGTGGCAGAACCTGGTCGACAACATCGGCAGGGGCGACCTCGACACCTTCAACGCCCCGGTCTTCCCGAAGGGCGAGATCAAGGGGGTCGGCTTCCACCAGGCCCCACGCGGGACCCTGTCGCACTGGGTGGTGATCGAGGACGCGAAGATCAAGAACTACCAGGCGGTCGTGCCGAGCACCTGGAACGCCGGTCCGCGCGACGCCGACGGCCAGATCGGCCCTTACGAGTCGTCGCTGCTCGACAACCCGGTCGCCGATCCCGAGAACCCGCTCGAGGTGCTGCGCACGGTGCACTCGTTCGACCCGTGCATCGCCTGCGCGATCCACATGTTCGACACCGAGCAGACCGAGATCGTGAAGGTGAAGGCATTGTGACGGTGATGGCGGCGGACCGGGCGGGCGCATCGGCAGCGTCGCGTCCGACGGACATCACTTCGCCGGTAGGCAACCAGCACGGGAGCGGACGGATGACAGACGACGATCGTGACGACGGGATCCTGGTGATCGGCATGGGCAATGTCCTGATGCAGGACGAGGGCATCGGCGTGCGTGCGGTCGAGGAACTGGAACAGCGCTATCGGGTACCGGCGCGGGTGCGCCTGCTGG
This sequence comes from Chromatiaceae bacterium, assembly GCA_024235395.1. Lineage (NCBI taxonomy): Bacteria > Pseudomonadati > Pseudomonadota > Gammaproteobacteria > Chromatiales > Chromatiaceae > Chromatiaceae bacterium. The sequence continues at coordinate 278,784 of JACKMK010000001.1, read as the reverse complement.
ATGGCGGCACGACCGGGATGGAGCTGTTCGAACCGATGCGCCGCTGCCACAGCCTGATCGTCGCCGATGCGGTGAACGCCGCGTTGCCGCCGGGTTCGCTGCTGCGCATCGCCAACGACGAGATCCGCGCGTTCTTCCAGACCAAGCTGTCGAACCACCAGCTCGGGCTGTCCGACCTGCTGGCGCTGCTCGCGTTCAAGGGCGAGTCGCCGCGTCATATCGCGATCATCGGCATGGTGCCGCACTCGCTGGAGAACCGGCTCGGTCTGACCCCCGAGGCGACCGCCGGGCTGGACGGGATGGTCGAGCGCCTGGTCGCGGAGCTTGCCGGTCTTGGCGTGACGCTGCACCCGCGCGCCGCGGCCGGCACCGGACACTGGCGGCGCCAGGCCGAACTGGAGCGCGCGGCATGTGCCTAGGGGTGCCGGTGCAGGTCATAGAGCCGGGCGCGGCGACCGCCCTGTGCCGTGGGCGCAACGGCGACGAGCACGTGCACATGCTGCTGGTCGGCATGCAACCGGCCGGCACCTGGGTGCTGAACTTCCTGGGTTGGGCGCGCGAGGTGATCAGTGCCGACGACGCCGACCAGATCAACCGCGCGCTCGACGGCCTCCGCGAGATCATGAATGGCGCCGAATCCATCGACGTCGATCACTATTTCCCCGGCCTCGGGTCGGCGAGGGAGACAGGATGATGGGTGATCCAATGCAGGCCGGCGAGGTGATCGCCGCGACCTTCGAACGCATCCACCGCGACCAGATGGCCGGGCTGCCACTGCTCAACGACGCGCTGCGTGTCGAGACCGTCGGCTTCCGCGAATACGCCGGGCGGGTGCTGGGCGTGCTGGTCACCCCGTGGTTGATGAACCTGGTGATGCTGCCGCGGGCAGGTGACGACTGGGACGCGCTGGAACTCGGCCACAAGCAGCCGCACGACTTCCCCTCGGGGACCTACAAGTTCATGGTCAACGAGATCGACGGCCTGGGGCGTTGCCAGACCCATTCCCTGTTCTCGCCGATGCGCGAGTTCGTCAGCCAGGCGCACGCGCTGGCGGCCGCCGAGGCCTTCCTGCGCGACCTGATGGCGCCAGCGGCACGCGGCGCACCGGAGCCGGTCGACGAGGAGCTGCTGGGGCGTATCATGCGCGGTGAGGAGACCCCGGAGATCGACCTGGAGGCCCTCGAGCAGGGACGGCTGGTGGAGGTGGAGCGCCGGCCGACGCGCCGCCTCGCGGACATCGGCGTGCGGGTTGAGGGTAAAATGATCTCGCGGCGGGACCTGCTGCGGGGTCGGCTGCGGGAGGGCTGAGCGGCTGCGGATCACCACCGCGGCCCGGGCGACGGTCAACTAGCGGAGAGCGAGCGATGTGTACGGTGTGCGGTTGCGGTGAGGGCGAGACGCGGATCGAGGAGCCGGGTGCGGCGAACGATCACGCGCACGGGCATGCGCATCAGGGTCACCATCACGACCACGACCACGACCACGACCACGACCACGACCATGCCCATGCCCATGCCCATGCCCATGATCACGCCCACGACTACGGTCAGGGGCCGGCCGGTGCGCATGCCCCCGGGCTCAGCCAGGCACGCATGGTGCAGATCGAGACCGATATCCTGGCGAAGAACAATGCCTACGCGGATGCCAACCGCCGCTGGTTCGGCGAGCATCGCGTCCTGGCCCTCAATCTCGTGTCCAGTCCGGGTTCGGGCAAGACCACGCTGCTGACACGCACGATCGACGATCTGAAGGACGAAGTCGACATCGCGGTGATCGAGGGCGACCAGCAGACCTCTAACGATGCCGAGCGCATCCGTGCGACCGGGGCCAAGGCGCTGCAGGTGAATACCGGCAAGGGCTGCCACCTCGACGGCCACATGATCGGCCATGCGATCGAGCACCTGCAGCCGGTCGACGACAGCGTGCTGTTCATCGAAAACGTCGGCAACCTGGTCTGCCCGGCGGCGTTCGATCTCGGTGAGGCACACAAGGTCGTGATCCTGTCGGTCACCGAGGGTGAAGACAAGCCGATTAAGTACCCCGACATGTTCCATGCCGCCGACCTGATGTTGTTGAACAAGGTCGATCTGTTGCCTTACGTGCAGTTCGATGTCGACCGGTGCATCGAGTATGCGCGCCGGGTGAACCGCGGCATCAAGGTGCTGCGGGTCTCCGCGACCTCGGGCGAAGGGATGGCGGACTGGTATCAGTGGATTCGCGCGACGCGTGCGCTGGCGGCTATCGGTAGCTAGCCATGTGTCTGGCGATACCGGCTCAGATCGTCGAGATCGACGTGGCCAGCGATACCGCGGTGGTCGCGCTCGGCGAGGTGCGCAAGGCGGTATCACTCGCGTTGGTCGAAGACGTCGCCTGCGGCGACTTCGTGTTGATCCACGTCGGCTACGCCTTGAACAAGATCAGCCCCGAGGAGGCCGAGCGCACGCTCGCGCTGTTCGGTGAGGCCGAGCTGATCGAGGAACTCGGCGGACCGGCGGCCGGCGGGGCGGTGTCGTGAAATACGTCGACGAGTTTCGCCGTCACGACCTCGCGCAGAAACTGTCCGCAGCGATCCACGCCGAGGTCGAGCGCGGCCGTCGCTACAACCTGATGGAGTTCTGCGGCGGCCATACGCACGCGATCTTTCGTTACGGCGTTCAGGACCTGATGCCGGACAACGTGCGCTTCGTCCATGGGCCGGGCTGTCCGGTGTGCGTGCTGCCGATCGGCCGGATCGACAACGCGATCGCGCTGGCCCGCGATCACGACGTGATTCTGTGCACCTACGGAGACATGCTGCGTGTACCGGGTAGCGGGCGCAAGAGTCTGCTCAAGGTGAAGGCCGAGGGTGCGGACGTGCGCATGGTGTATTCGACCCAGGATGCGCTGAATATCGCGCGCGACAATCCCGACCGCCAGGTGGTGTTTTTCGCCATAGGCTTCGAGACCACGACGCCGCCGACCGCGGTCGCGATTCGCCAGGCGCAGGCCGAGGGACTGAAAAACTTCAGCGTGTTCTGCAACCATGTGCTGACGCCGGCCGCGATCCAGAACATCCTCGAATCGCCCGAGGTCCGCGAGATCGGCACGGTGTCGATCGACGGTTTCTTCGGCCCTTCGCACGTCAGCTCGGTGATCGGCAGTCAGCCGTACGAGTTTTTTGCCGAGGAGTACCAGAAGCCGGTGGTGATCGCCGGTTTCGAACCGCTCGATGTCATGCAGTCGGCACTGATGCTGATCCGTCAGCTCAACGAGGGTCGTCACGATGTCGAGAACGAGTACACCCGCGTCGTCTCGCGCGAGGGCAACCACAAGGCCAAGGCGCTGGTCGCCGAGGTCTTCGAACTGCGCCGCAGCTTCGAGTGGCGGGGCCTGGGCCTGGTGCCCTACAGCGCGCTGCGCATCAAGACGGCCTACGCGGAGTTCGATGCCGAGCAGCGTTTCAGCGTCCCCGCGGTCGAGGCCTCCGACGTCAAGGGCTGCGAATGCCCGCGCATCCTGCGCGGCGTGAAGAAGCCCACCGACTGCAAGCTGTTCGGTACCGTGTGTACGCCGGAGAACCCGATGGGCTCGTGCATGGTGTCGTCGGAAGGTGCCTGCGCGGCGTATTGGACCTACGGCCGATTCCGCGAGCCTGCGCTGCGCGAGGCGAATGCATGAGCGCACAGATGAAACGCTTCCCGCTGCGCCTCAACCTGCGCAGCGGCACCGTCGACATGACCCACGGCAGCGGTGGGCGGGCGATGGCGCAGCTGATCGACGAGTTGTTCGTCACCCATTTCGACAATCCCATGCTGCGCCAGGCCAACGACCAGGCGGCGTTCGAGGTGCCGGCGGGCCGGATGGTGATGAGCACCGACGGCCACGTGATCTCGCCGCTGTTTTTCCCCGGTGGCGATATCGGTTCGCTGGCGGTGCATGGCACCCTGAACGACGTCGCGATGGCCGGCGCCCGACCGCTGTACCTGTCGGCCGGCTTCATACTCGAAGAGGGCTTTCCGCTCGCCGACCTGGAGCGCATCGTGATCAGCATGGGGCAGGCGGCACAGGCGGCCGGCGTCGCGATCGTGACCGGGGATACCAAGGTCGTCGAACGCGGCAAGGGTGACGGTGTGTTCATCACGACGACCGGGGTCGGGGTGGTGCCGGCCGGGGTCGGGATCTCCGGAGACCGCGCCCGTCCCGGGGATGCAGTGCTGCTCAGCGGCAGCATCGGTGATCACGGCATCGCGATCATGTCCAGCCGCGAGAACCTGAGTTTCGAGACGACGATCGAGTCCGATTCGGCCGCCCTGCACACCCTGGTGGCGTCGATGGTCGAGGCGGTGCCGGGCATCCATTGTCTGCGCGACCCGACGCGCGGCGGCCTGGCGACCACGCTGAACGAACTCGCCCAGCAGTCCGCGGTCGGTATGCAGCTCGACGAGCAGGCGATTCCGGTCAAACCGGCGGTCGCGGCTGCCTGTGAACTGCTCGGCCTGGATCCGCTGTATATCGCCAACGAGGGCAAGCTGGTCTGTATCTGTGCCGCGGACGACGCCGACGCGCTGCTCGAGGTGATGCGCGCCCATCCGCTCGGTGCGCAGGCCGCGCGGATCGGTGCGGTGGTCGAGGACGCGCACGGTTTCGTGCGCATGCAGACCAACTTCGGCGGCAGCCGGGTGGTCGACTGGCTGACCGGCGAGCAGCTGCCGCGGATCTGCTGAGCATGCGTATCCTGCTGCTGAGCCATGCGTTCAACAGCCTCACCCAGCGGTTGTTCGTGACCCTGCGTGAACGTGGCCACGAGGTGTCGGTCGAGTTCGACATCAACGACGCGGTAACCCGCGAGGCGGTCGACGCCTTCCAGCCCGACCTGTTGATCGCCCCCTTTCTCAAGCGCGCGATCCCCGAGGACGTCTGGCGCAACCACACCTGCCTGATCGTGCATCCGGGGATTCGCGGCGATCGCGGTCCGTCGGCACTCGACTGGGCGGTCCTCGACGGCGAGACGCACTGGGGCGTGACGGTGCTGCAGGCGGAGGCGGAGATGGACGCCGGGCCGGTCTGGGCATGGCGCGAGTTCGCGCTGCGTGACGCGACCAAGTCCAGCCTGTATCGCAACGAGGTCAGCGCGGCGGCGGTCGACGCGGTGATCGAGGCGCTGGAGCGCTTCGCCGCCGGTGACCTCGTGGCGCGACGCTTCGAACCCGGCGCCGGTGGCGTGCGTGGCCGTGCGCGGCCGCTGCTGCGGCAGGCCGAACGGGCGATCGACTGGTCCAATGACGACACGCGCACGGTGCTGCGCAAGATCCGCAGCGCTGACGGTGCGCCGGGGGTCCGCGACGAGCTGTTCGGCCGCGAGGTGTTGCTCTACGACGCCCATCCGGAGCGCGTGTTGCGCGGTGCGCCGGGTTCGCTGATCGCGCGCAGCGGCGACGCGCTGTGCCGGGCCACCCGCGACGGCGCGGTGTGGATCGGCCACCTGCGCGACGCGCATGCGGAGCATCCATTCAAGCTGCCGGCTGCGCGGCTGTTCGAGGCGCTGCTCGGCGAGCTGCCGGTGGTCCCCGGGGGTGAAGACAGCGGCTACCGCGACATCTGGTACGAGGAGGCCAACGAGGTCGGTTATCTGCACTTCGCGTTCTACAACGGCGCTATGGGCACCCGGCAGTGCGAGCGTCTGCGCGAGGCCTATAGCGCCGCCTGTGCGCGCGACACCCGGGTGATCGTGCTGATGGGCGGGCCGGACTACTGGTCGAACGGGATGCACCTCAACCTGATCGAGGCGGCGGCAAGTCCCGCCGACGAGTCCTGGCGCAACATCAATGCGATCGACGACCTCGCGCAGGCGATCATCGAGACCGACACCCACCTGACGGTCGCCGCGCTGCAGGGCAACGCCGGCGCCGGCGGGGTGTTCCTGGCGCGTGCCGCGGACGAGGTCTGGGCGCGTGCCGGCGTCGTGCTCAATCCGCATTACAAGGACATGGGCAATCTCTACGGTTCCGAGTACTGGACCTACCTGTTGCCACGCTACGCCGGTGACGAGAATGTCGAACGCATCACCCAGGGACGCCTGCCGATGGGCGTCGACGAGGCGCAACGCCTGGGGTTGGTCAACCAGGTGTTCGCGAGTACCGGGGCCGGGTTTGTCGAAGACACGCGGCGGCGTGCCGCCGAGCTGGCGCATGTGCCGGCGTTCGCCGACCGGCTGGACGCCAAGCGGCAGCGCCGCGCCGCCGAGCAACGCCAGCAGCCCCTGACGGCCTACCGCGAGGCGGAGTTGGCGCGCATGCGCCTGAACTTCTACGGGTTCGATCCGAGCTACCACGTGGCACGTTACAACTTCGTCCACAAGGTGGCGAAATCCCGCACGCCGTTGACGATCGCGCAACATCGCCGGCTCGTGTCAGGTCACAGGGGTAACGCCTGAGCGACACGTGCTCCGTGCGGTCAATCCCCGACGACGTATCACTGTCCTAGCGATGCGACAAAGGTTCCTTTTCGGGGGACTGCGAGGCCGGGGTCCAACGGCGCCGCGGTTCGCCGGTTGAACCGGGTGCCGTGATCTCCCTGCGTTCGGCGGTCCGGTAAACTCCTCAGTGAAACGGCCGAAAACTGCAGGCATGCCGATCTCCAAAGACCTCGACAAGAAAAACAGAAGCCTCAGCGCTTTGATCTATCGGAACTACCTGTCCAGTTCCCTCATTCCGATATTCGCGATCGAGATCGTCCTGCTGCTGTATTTCGGCATCACTTTCTATGTCTCGGGCAAAAGCCAGGAGATGCTGCTGCAGGAAGCGACGCGGGGTATCCAGGAGATCGCTTCCCGCGAGGTGGCGAACATAGACGGCAAGCTGCAGGAGGTGGCGCGCCTCGCGCTCATGATGCAGCGTGACCAACAGGCCTTTTTCTCCGGAGACGATTGCCACCTGCCGCACGGCGAACCCGGGTTCGCGACCCACGCGAACGGTGCCTACTTCAAGAACAGCGACAACGGCGGCGCGTCCCTGTACTACTCGGGCGGCACCACGCTCGGTGCAGCCGAGATGCACAAGGCGCGCTGCAGCGAGGCGATGGACCCGTTGCTGGCCTCGATCGTCGAGACCAGCCCGATTGTGACCCAGGCCTATCTGAACACCTGGGACGACATGAACCGGCTGTATCCCTACATTGCCGATGCGCCGGCGCAGTACGGTCCGCAGCTGCATATGGAGGATTTCAACTTCTACTACGAGGCCGACGCGACGCACAACCCCATGCGTAAACCGGTCTGGACCGGGGCCTACCTCGATCCGGCCGGGCAGGGGTGGATGGTTTCGCTGGTGGTACCGATCTATCTCGGTGATTTCCTCGAAGGCGTCGCCGGACTCGACGTGACCATCGACTCGTTCGTGCAGAAGATTCTCGGATTGCAGATGCCGTGGCATGCAAGCACGCTGATGGTCGATGGAAACGGGGTCATCCTTGCGATGCAGGAGCGTGCCGAGGACCTGCTGAAACTGCGTGAACTCAAGACGCACAGCTACGAAGAGCGGGTGGGAGAGACAGTCACGAAGCCGGAGGAGTACAACATACTGACGCTCGGCGACGTGTCGGTGCGGCGCCAGACGCGGCAATTGTTCGAGTCCAAGGCCCGGATAGGGGATATCACCATCGACGACACGGACTACCTGCTCAGCCAGGAGATCGTACCGGAATCCGGTTGGCGCATGATCTCGCTGATCGAGAAATCCGAGGTGCTCGAGCCGATCACCCGCCTGAAACAGCTGAGCAACCGGATCGGTTACCTCGCCATTGCCGGCATGGTGCTTTTTTACATTGCGTTCTTCGTTTACATGCTGAACAAATCGCGCAGGTTGTCGGCGACCATTGCCCGACCGATCGCGCATTTGTCGGAGCTCACCCGGGACCTCGGTGAGACATTGAAGGCCAGCAGTCCCGAGGTTGCGGGGATCGACGAGATCGATCTGCTCGGCCGCAATTTCAACGATATGGCGAGGGAACTCGAGGCAAGGACACGGGCGATGCGTGACGCAACGGTCGCCGCCGAGGCGGCCAGCCGGGCGAAGAGTACCTTCCTCGCGAACATGAGCCACGAACTGCGCACGCCACTCAACGGCATCATCGGCATGACCGAGCTCGCGCTGCGCAGCACCCGCGATCCGCAGTTGCTTCGCCGCCTCAAGGTGGTCGATCAGTCGTCCAAGCTGTTGCTCAATCTGATCAGCGACATTCTCGATATCTCGCAGATCGAAGCCGACCGCCTGCAACTCGATTCGGTCGGTTTTTCGTTTGCCGACGTGGTCAGGAATCTGCAAAACGCCGTCGGGCACCAGATCGCGGATAAGGGCCTGAGCCTGCACGTGAAGATCCCGCCCGACCTCGTTGAACGACCATTGCGCGGTGACCCACTGCGACTCACGCAGATCCTGATCAACCTGTGCAGCAACGCGGTGAAGTTCAGCACCCGTGGCGCAATCACCTTGCGTGCGGTGGTCAGCCAGGAGAGCGAACACGAACTGCAGTTGCGCTGCGAAGTGCAGGACAACGGCATCGGGATATCGGCGGCCGACCAGGAACGCCTGTTCACCGCGTTCGAACAGGCCGATGGTTCGCTGACGCGCAAGTACGGTGGAGCTGGTCTGGGACTGGCGATCTGCAAGCGTCTGGTGCGGGCGATGGGCGGCGATATCGGCGTCGAATCGGAACCGGACGAGGGCAGTACCTTCTGGTTCACGGTGCGGCTCGGCAAGGGGGATCCGCAAACCGAATCGGTGTCGCCGGAGGCCGGCGAGGCACCGACGGCGGCCCGGCTGCAGCACGCGCATGCGGGACGCCGTGTACTGTTGGTGGAGGACGAGGCGGTCAACCAGGTTGTGGCCCGGGACTTCCTTGAGCAGGCGGGTCTGGTCGTGGATGCTGCCGATGACGGTGCCCGCGCGCTGGAGATGTCACGCGAAGTCCCGTACGACCTGATCCTGATGGACCTGCAGATGCCGACCATGAATGGTCTGGAGGCCGCCAGGATGATTCGCGGCGAGTCGATGAACGCGATGACACCGATTGTTGCGATGACCGCTCACGCGTTTGAACACGAGCGCCAGGAATGCTTCGACGCCGGGATGAACGAGCACCTCGCAAAACCGATCGATGCGGCGAAACTGTATAGGACGGTAGAGCGCTGGCTCGATGCAGAGATCGGGCTCTAGTGGTCATCGGCGGGGCCTGAGCGCCCCGCACACGTCTAGGGCGCGCAACCCACGCGCATCATCGAAACGCCCACCGGCTGGATGGATCCGTAACGCTGCAGGTATTGACGCTGAACGTTGTACGCCTGGCGTTCCATCTCGATGGCGTCATCGCAGTTCGGCGACTCACTGAAAGCGGCACCGCCATAGGGTACGCCACCATTGCGTGAGGTTCCTTGCAGGTAGTGCACCATCTCGTGCACGACGATCGACGATGCAAGCAGGTTTTCTTCCGGGTCGAGGCGTTCATCGATGTACAGATTGCGACCGCCGGCATACCAGCCGTACACCTTGCACTCCTGGCCGTCGCATGCCTGTTCGACGAAAAAGTCATGTGGCTTTGGTACGACGATCGGTTCTTCGGTCGGTGGCGCGAATCCGGATAGTGATATCGCCCAGGAAAGCAGCACTGTATAGACGTCGGACATGAGTTCGCACCTCGGTGAAGGGCTGCCGTCGACCCGATCGTTGCTCGGGGTAGCCGTGACCGTCCTACGGTACGCGGTACATCTCGAACCGGCGACAAAACCGCCAAAAAAATGTTCTCAGCTGTTGCTTAGCAATAGTTGAGCCATAAAAACGAAAAGACTATAAGAATCAAGCCCCTAAGTATTAAATGGTTGACTATATTATTAACCGCTAATGCGTTTACCGTCAATATTCCTGACTCGTCTTGCACGCTGATCGTCCGGATGGAGAGGCCGGGCGCGCCAGAAAGGTGCACGGTGATCGGCGGTAGCTACGAACCTGCCGGTTCGGTGCCGGGGTCTTGCGGCATGCGGTCGGTACAAAAAACCGGCGGCCGCGTGCGGATCATCGTTGCCAAAGGATCTGTCCGGCCTCCAGCGGAATGACCGCATCCGGGTGGCGGGGGATAAGGCGCGGCGTGTAATCGGACGCCGGGCGGTCGGCGACAAGGCGTGCGGTGTAGAGATGGCCGTTGACGGCGCCCGCCAAGGGTTCGGCGCGCTGCATCGATTCACACAATACGGTGCCGGTGCGCTCGTCCTCGGCGTACAGCTGGACCTCCAGGTCGGACGGGTCCAGGTCGTCGAGGTAAACGGCCACACGAAATCGATGGGCGTCGCCTTCGCGCTCGACCTCGAGATCGCCAAAGCGCAGCTTGCCCCAATGGGTATCCAGGCGTGCCCGCCACTCGTTGATCGCGACCGCTGCGCGACACCGGTCGGCGGTACGTGCGCGGTAGCCGGCAGCGAGCGGCACGTAGTACGACTCGACGTATTCACGCAGCATGCGGTTCGCGGAGAAGCGTGGTGCGAGCTCGGACATGCTCGCGCGCACCCGGGCCAGCCAGCCGCGTGGCAGGCCTCGCGGGTCGCGGTCGTAGAAGCACGGTACGACTTCGTCCTCGAGCAGTCGGTACAGGGCATCGGCCTCGGCCGATTCCCATTCAGGGTCCAGTGGATGTTCACGTCCGTCGCCGATCGCCCAGCCGAGATCCGGACGCCAGGCTTCGGCCCACCAGCCATCCAGTTCGGACAGGTTCAGCCCGCCGTTTACCAGTACCTTCATGCCACTGGTACCGCTCGCCTCCCAGGGACGGCGCGGCGTGTTCAGCCACAGGTCCGCACCCTGTACCAGTTGCTCGGCCAACACCATGTCGTAGTCGCTGAGAAACACCACCCGGGACTGCAGACCGAATTCGCCGATGAACGCCGTCCATTCACGAATCAGCGCCTTGCCGACGATGTCACGCGGATGCGCCTTTCCCGCGATCACGATCTGTACCGGGCGTCGGGCGTCTTGCAGCAGGCGCGCCAATCGGGCGGGGTCGCTGAGTAGCAGGGTCGGCCGCTTGTACTCGGTGAAACGCCGCGCGAAACACAGGGTCATGATGTTCGGGTCGAGGACACCGTGGACGTCCTCGGCCTGTGCCCCCAGGCCCGCCTCGGCGAGCTGTTGCGCGAGGCGCTGCCGGGCGAAGTCCACGAGCCGGGTGCGACCCGCGGTACGCAATGCCCACAGGTCTTCGTCCGGTACCACGGACAGTGCCGCCCGCAGCTCTCCGAGCTCGCCCAGCCAGCGGTCCTTGCCGCAGGCGCGGGTCCAGAGGGCGTCTGCGGCAGGCGAGTCCCAGGAAGGTACGTGCACGCCGTTGGTGACGTGGCCGACCGGGACCTCGGCCTCCGGCCAACGCGGGAACAGAGCCTGGAAGATACGTCGGCTGACCTGCGCGTGCAGACGGCTCACCCCGTTGATTGCGGCACAGCTGTGCACCGCGAGGTGCGCCATGTTGAACGGCGCAGAGAGGTCGTCCGGATCGGTACGTCCCAGTCGCAGGATACTGTGCGTGCTGCAGTCGAGTTCCGCGCAATAGGGATCGAGATATTGCTCCACCAGCGGCGCGGGAAAGTGATCGAAACCGGCTTCGACCGGTGTATGGGTGGTAAACAGATTGCCGGCACGCGTGACGGTCAGCGCGAGCGGAAGCGGACAGCGCTGATCGAGCGCGAAACAGCGCGCACGTTCGAGTGCCGCGAATGCGGCGTGTCCCTCGTTGAGGTGACAGACGTCCGGGTCGACGCCCAGCGCACGCAGAGCCCGCCAGCCCCCGATGCCGAGTACCAGCTCCTGCTGCAGGCGGGTCTCGGGCCCACCGCCATACAGTTCGGCAGTGATGCCGCGATCGGCCGCACTGTTCAGCGGGTCGTTGCTGTCCAAGAGCAGCAGGCGCACCCGCCCGATGCGCGTCTGCCAGACCTTCAGGCGCAGCGCGCGTCCGGGCAGCGGGACACTGACCACCAGCCACTCGCCGTGCGCATCGCGCGCGGGGGTCACCGGCAGTTGCACGAGGTCGTTGAAAGGATAGAACTCACGCTGGTTTCCGGATGCATCCAGCACCTGCCGGAAGTAGCCCTGCTGATACAGCATGCCCACACCGATCAGTGGCACCGCGAGGTCGCTGGCACTCTTCAGGCAGTCGCCGGCCAGGATACCCAGTCCGCCGGAATAGATCGGCAAGGATTCGCTGAGGCCGAACTCCATGCTGAAGTAGGCAACGGCGCCGAACGCGCCGGCATGCGGGCTCTGATCGAACCACCCGGGACCGGCCGTGGCGTCGCGATCGGTTGCGACCTGGTCTGCGACACGGGCGACGAATGCGGGATCGGCAGCGAGCTGGCGCAGATGCTCGCCGGCGACAGACTGCAGGATCACCCAGGGATTGCGCGTGCGCTGCCATAGCTCCGGATGGATGTGCTGCCAGATCTCGTCCGCGCTGTGGCTCCAGGACCAGCGCATGTCGAGTGCCAGTTCCGCGAGCCCTTCGAGTCCGGCCGGCATCTCCGGAAGCAGGTAGCTGGGTACGTAAGGCATCGCTACACCCTGGCCATTCGCGGCAGCTCGGCGACCACCCGCCCAGGTGATGCCCTGTGCGGGCGTTCAGCGCCCATCGTCCTGACCCGAAGTCGACGACCCCGTGGCCGCGATCTGGTATTCGCTGGTCTGCGTCAGGCGCGCACCGATGATCGCGGTCAGATTCCTGAACAGTCGGAACGCCAGCACGGGATACCGATGCGTCAGTCGATCGATGCGGCTCCAGCTCAGAACCAGGGTGCGGGTGTCCGCCACGGCGACGACATCGGCGGTGCGTCGACATCCCGAAAGCGGGGCCACTTCGCCGAACAGCTCCCCGATACCCATGGCCCGCAACCGATCAGTGCGGCCATCGTGATGCGTCTTGCGCGCCTCGACCGCTCCGTCGAGCACGAGGTACATCTCACTGCCTTCTGCGCCTTCTTCGATGATCCTGCTGCCGACCGGGTAGCGACGTATCTCGCTCGCCAACAGAAGCTTCTTGATCTGCCAGATATACATGCCGGCAAACAGCGGTGATTCACGTACTGCGATGTTCTGGATCTTGCAGGACAACAGATCCCATACGGTGAGCAGTTCCGACGTGCTCAACAACAGGGGTGTGAGGATGAAGGTCGCCGCCAGCGCCACCAGCATCACCATCGCGCTGAGTACACCGAAATGCACCACCGGCTGGAAACTGGACGTAGCGAACACCATGAATCCGGCCGCCAGCGCGATCGATGTCGCGAAGATCGGCTGCGCCTCGGCCTTGAGCATCGCGATCAGCGCCGCCCGGCGGCTTGCATGCACCTTCAATTCCTCGTGAAACCGGGACATCACATGCATCGTGTCATCGACGCAGATGCCCAGTGCGATCGCTGCGACCATGCTGGTGCCGGCATTCAGCGGGATGTCGGCTATGCCCATCACGCCGAACAGGACGACGACCGGAAACAGGTTTGGGACCAGCGCGATCAGGCCGGCACGAATACTGACGAACAGCAGGGATACCAGACCGACTATCACCGCGCTGACCAGCAACAGCGACTGCAGCTGGCCCAGTGCCATCTGCTCGATCGCCTGGTTCGACAGGATCGACATCCCGGTGATCTCCACCTTCAAGGCCGGGTCGATCTCTTCGTCGATCCGGGTCTGCAACGCGGCCACCGCCTGATTGAGCCGCTCGGACGACGTGATGTTGTGGCGCACGACGATCTGTGCCTGGTCAAACGCCGGTGACACATAGGCGGCGATGTCATCGTGCTTGACGAACAACATGTACTCGCGCAACACCTCGTCCGATTCGGGGAGTTGCATCATTGGTTCCGCGTCCGACGCCATCGCGCTGTTCAGCTGCACGACGAAATCGGCGAACGAAAACGAGCGGTCGAAGACCTCCAGGTCGTCGATGAAGCCCTGGAGCTTGCTGATCTCGGCCAGATAACGGGTCTGCAGGAAGGTGTTTTCGATGCCCGAGGCAAGGACGATCGAGAACGAATGCACGCCGGACAGCGTTTCGTGGATGCGGTCGGTGTGGCTGCGCAGCGCGGAATGCCGGTCGAGGTAGTCGAGAAAGTTGTTGTTGATCCGCAAGTGGGTGGCTGCGAGAAAAGACAGCAGGGCCAGCAATGCGGCCATCGCGAAAACCTGGCCCCGGCGTCTGCGCAGCCGCAGCATCAGTCCGACCGCCCAGCGCTGAAACAACGTGCTGGAGCGCTTCGTGCCCGTCGCGACGACGGAATCGCGGTGGCCAAACCGGTGCAGCATGACCGGAACCAGGCTCACGGTGATCAGGAAGTTGAACAGCAGCCCGGTCGACGCGGTTATCCCGAACTGGAACAGCAGTTCGATATCGTTCAGCGCGATCGACAGGAAGCCAAGGTAGGTGGTGATGAACGTGAGCAGAACCGCCATACCCATCTTGTCGGCCATTCGAACGACCGCGTCGCGTCGCCTGAGACCCTGGTCTATCCCGGCGGCGTATTCAGTCAGCAGGTGAATATCCTCCGTCGATCCGATGATGATCACCAGGGCGGGCACGATCGACGTCATGATGTTGAGCGGGATACCCACCGCGCCGAGGAAGCCCAGGGTCCAGATCACGCTGAGCCCGGCCGTGCACAAGGGGATCAAGGCGGCATTGGCACGGCGCAACATCAACGCGAGGGCGGTGAGCAGAACAATGACGGACAGCGGCAGATAGATACGCTGATCGCTGCGTATCTTGTCGGTCAGATCACTGCGCATCGCGGAAAGACCGATCTGGAATACCTCGTCCAGCCGTGCGCGCAGTGGATCGATCAGTCGTTCGATCTGCTCCGTCACCGTCTTGTCGAAGCCGGGCTGTCGCGTGTCGCGATTGAACGACACGTTGATCGCCATGGTGTTGCTCTCTGCCGCCACCAGGTTGCCGCTCACCAGCGGATTGCGCCGGGCATCGTCGAGCATCGACGCCACCTCGTCGGGTGAGCCGGGCAGCGGCTGAAGGTAGGGACGGGTATTCACGAATCCATCGACGTTCTTCAGGTTCGGCACGTTGAAGAGACTGGTCGCGCGGTCCACGGCCGGCAGTGCGACGATTCTCCGGATCACGTCGCGGATCGCCGTCAGCTTGTCGGGGGCGAACAGGTCGGGGTCGCTGATGACCAGGATGGTGCCGTCTTCGCTACCGAATGTCCGTTCGGCGTCGGTGTAGCGTTGCCAGGCCGGTGTCTGCTTGTCGAGCATGCTCTCGGCGGAGATCTGGACATGCAGCTTGGGCAACTGTGCCGCCAAAACTGCAGTGATGACGGCCAAAACGGCGACGATGGTCCAGGGGTGCTGCGCGCTGACCTTGAGGAAATATCTCACACCCATCCACCCGCTGAGACCATGGCGAACAGCGCACCGGATTCCGGTTTGGAACGGCCGCAACCCTGCCGTGCCGGTGCACCGGATCGCGTACGACACGCTCGATAGCGCCTATGCTGAACTCGATACCGGCCTTACGGCAAGCGCGGCCGACTGGTGCAACTTTAAGACAAATGGCAGTGCGATGCGGACCGGAGGGCAATGACCGGTCGGCGCTGTCCGGCGTGGAGACTGGGGTGTCTCGTACGGAGAGTCTGAACAGCGAAGCAGACGGAGCGGCGCGAGGGGCACCGATCTCTGCGGCACTCGCCTTGATACTGGGGGCCATGGTCCTGCTCGCGGTGTTGCTGGTGATTGCGATCGCGACCTGGACCGGCTATCGCAACACGGTCGACCTGTTGCGGCAGAAGGCCGAGATCATGGTGTCTTCGGCGGTAGACCAGTTGCATATCCATCTCGATGCCGCGGAAAGCCAGGCGCACTTCGTCTCGCAGGCGCTCGCGACCGGTTGGATCGACGCCGCCGATCCTGACGACCTGGTGACGCTGCTCACCGGGGCCCTGGCGGCGACGCCCCAGATCACCTCGATCGGATACGTCGACACGGCGCTGAACCTGGTCGCGGCCGAACGCGACGAGCCGACGCCTGTCCCGATCTTCGCGAGACTGGCGGATGATCCCACCTGGCAGACATTGCTGGCCGAGGCGCAGGGTGCATCTGAGGCCTACTGGGGCGGGGTGAGCTGGCGACATGTCTACGGCACCGCGCAGCTGACCCGTCGTGAGCCGGTGCGGCGCAATGGCGGGTTTGCCGGATTCGTGTATGTCGAGGTCGGCATCCCGAGCCTGTCGGAGCTGATCGGCTCACTGGAATCCGACTTTGGACTGAATGCGTTCATCCTCGCCGGCGACCGCAACGTCATCGCGCATCCGATGCTGCAGTTCGGATTCCCGGGCCTGACGCCCTGGCATCCGGTTCCAGGGGTCAGCGAGCTGGGTGATCCGGTATTGATGGCGATGTCGGATCCGCGTGCGCGCAACGACCGGGTTTCGGCTTTGCTGGGGCGGAGCAAGGGGCATGCCGTCGATCTGGGCGCCGAGACCTACGTGTTCGTGTATCGCGAGGAGCGCGGATACGGCGGCGACTGGCTGGTCGGCAGCTATCTGACCGCGTCGGACGTCCTGAAAGAGATCGAGCGCTTGTTCAATGCGATCGTCGCCTGTGCCGCGATCATCCTGCTGGCGCTGTTGCTGGCGGCGTGGCTCGGTCGACGTATCTCGCGTCCGGTACGCCTGCTGGCCGAGCAGTCACGCAGAGTGCGCAACCTGGACTTCGAACACACCCGACCGGTGCCCGGAAGCTATATCAAGGAGCTGAACGAGGCGGCCGCGGCGTTCAACCAGATGGTGGATGGTTTGCGGGAACGTCAGATGATCCGCGACCTGTTCGGCAAATACGTGCCCAAGGGCGTCGTCGACGAACTGTTGAAGGACAAGGGCAAGCTGCGGCCACGCCAGGTCGAGGCGACGGTGCTGTTTGTCGACGTCGAACGCTTCACGACGCTCTCCGAGGACCTGCTGCCGCAACAGATCGTCGATATCCTGAATGCCTATTTCTCGGGCGTCGCCGCGATCATCGAACGCCACGGCGGCATGATCACCCAGTTCCAGGGGGACGCGGTCCTCGCGGTGTTCAATCTCCCGGTCGCCGATCCGGCGCATGCCGACCATGCGGTCGCGGCCGCATCCGAGATCCGCCGATTTGTCGCCGAAAACCGTTTCCAGGACCGACAGCTGCGTTGCCGGATCGGGATCAACACCGGGGAGGTCGTCGCCGGCAATGTCGGCGCAACGGATCGACTGAGTTACACGGTGCATGGCGACGCGGTGAACGTCGCTGCGCGCCTGGACGATCTCAATAAGACGTTGGGCACTGGCCTGCTGATCTCGGCGAGCACCGCGGGCCGGCTCGACGGGCGCGAGATCGCCATGCGCTCACGCGGACGCGTGCCCATTCGCGGCAAGCAGAGCGAGGTTGAGGTGTTCGAGGTCCTTTGATCGCTGCGCGTACGTGGTAATCAGGAACCAGATCCGCAGGCAATCGACGCTCGGTGCGCGTTCCGGCTTTCAGAAAATTTGCGCGTTTACGCGGACTGGTTCTCGAGGGCCTGTGTGAGCTCCATCCGAACGGCCTCGGACAAGGATCTCGCGGGCGCCCTGCGCAAGATCCGGGCGAACCGTGCACGCAGCGGCAGGGCGTCTGCGACGCAGCGCTGAATCGCCAGGATGCTCGCCAGGTAGTCTTCGAAAGTCTCGCGATTCAGTGCGCGCCGGGCGGTGTTCACCGCCTGGCGTACATGGGTGAGCACCGCGGACGGATTCAGGCGGAGGACCTCCCGGGTCAGCTTTCGCGTTCTGTTGAGTGCGTCGTCGAACAGCTGCGTGGTCGTTCGGGCCCGGCTTGCCATCGATTCGCGCATGATCTGTTTCACGAACTGGCGGACCTGCGGTGGATGCAGTCCGCCGCTGCGCGTGCGAAAGGAGACCAACACGAGGAACGGCAGCTGAACCAGCCGGTCCCAGTCATGCAGACTGAACTGTGTCTGTATCATCAGTCGATATCGTAAGAGAGGGCGACTGTCCGCGCACTCTGCGACCCATCGTACAGCGTCTGGATCTGGTTGCTGAGGAAACCGAAGAGGTCGTCCATCGATGCCTTCAGCTCGGCCTGCTGCCGTGGGTCGTAGTCGGGATCTTCGATTTTCAACCTGACATGCAGGCGGCCATTGAAATGATCGTCCCTGTTGCCGTGCGTTGCATGGTTGCGGATCAGGTGTTGCAGGTTCTTGAACATTACGTCCAGGTCTTTCACGACGACGTCCAGGAGGATGCCGAAGGCGGTTTCGTCACCAGTCCGGCTGACCTCGCACACAAGCATCTCTTCCTCTTCGACACGTTCCGCCTCGGCGGCTTTTCGTGCCATCTCGATCACCGCGTCGGCGCCGGAGAGGTGACCGACGATGCGGCCATTGCGGCTCAGCCACAGGGTCGGCGCGATCGGCGCATCGTGCCCGGCAAAATAAGGTTTGATCGCATTGATCATGAACGCGAGCTTCGCCGGGTCGACGTTGTCCGGATCGATCGGGTTGGCCGCATACAGTTCGCCGCGCGCCGGTGCCGCGATGACCAGAAACACGGAATCGAGCTTCTCGTGCGCCTGCTGCAGTGTCGTTTCCGACAGCAGTGCCTCGGCGCAGTAGAAATCGCCTGCGAAGACCAGGCCTTCAACGACCCCGACGCCCTGGTCGGAGAGGTCGAACCTGATCTCCCGCCAACGGCCGCGCTCGGCGAGCCGTTTCTCCAGATTGGCGACGGCGCCGGCGTGCAGGGCAGCGGCTGACAGCGCCGGCCCGAGGCGGTCGGGACTGACGAACACGACCGTCTCGTTCGCATCGATCGCGTAGGCGACGGCGGGTTCGTCGGCGCGCACCTCGGCACCTTCATGGACCGCCCGCGTGACCACTTGACCAGCGGCTTGCGCTGCCCATTCACGGGTCTTCAACAACGGATAGAGGTTGCCGGGCACTTCGTTCAGCGGTGCGGCGGCCGTGCCCGCCACGGGCTGGCTGCGGGCCTGTTCCAACAGCCCGAAGGCGTGCGCAATCATCGCCATTGCGACCTTTTCCTGGTTGCTGACTTTGCTGCCGAATATGCCCAGGAAGCCACCCGATGCCTCGGCGATCGAATGGGCAAAGGCGAGCAGTGTCAATTTGAGTCCCAGCGCGGACTCCTCGGAGAAGGCGTTGTCGATCGCGTCGTTGAGCTCGGCGAGCCGCGCGTTGAGGTCGCCACCCTGTGCGACCAGCTGGCTGACGGCTTCGGTTGTCGAGACGTCCGATTGCTGCATCAGCGCCAGGAGCACCTGGTACTTCTTGCCGCTGAGGAGTTTCTGAAACATCTTCAGCTCTTTGTTGTCCACGTCGCCGTCCGCGGCCGCCACCACGAGAAAGATCAAGACCGGCGCGCGCGCGACGGTCTGACTGAGTTTCCCGGCCGATGTGGCCGCATGGTTTCCTTGCATAACCGGTTCCTCTATGACGTTCGATGGGACGCGTTTCGGCGATCCTGTGGGGCCACCGATCGGATCGGCGGACAGGTCCTCGCATCACCGCCCGTGGAGATCGGCTGCGACGGACGTCTCCAGGTGTGTCGTTGATTGAGGCTATCGACAGGCACGGAAATAGCTGAAGCCGGCCGATTCGGCTTGTTGCGCTGCGACACACCGGTGCCGGATGGTGCGCCGACATCGAGATATCCTGGGCGCTGCCGCTGAAAGCGCTGTGGCCACCGGAAGCTGGGCGGGCATGGAGACATTGGAGAATGGCCGGGCGACGCCGGTATGGGCCTTCGAGAGCCGAATCCACCGTACCGCGTACGGTGGCTCGGCGATGTTGCTGGCGCTTCCGTTCGTTGCGTTCGGCGGTTACCTGTCCCTGGCCGGTTTCGGCTATCTGCCACTGCTTGGCACCGCACATGCCCCGCTATGGGTGATCGGCGCTGTGGGGGTGACGTTCGCGCTCGCGGGCGCGATCCTGCTCGGATACGCGGTGCGTGGGCTGTCGGCCAGACGCCGGGTCGCGGAACTCCAACGGCGCCATGCGGCGCAGCCCTGGCTGCGCGACTATCCCTGGGACCCCCAGGGCATCGAGGATCAGCCGGCCGGTGGCTGGGTCCGTCTGCTCGGTCTCACCGCGGTGGTCGCCGCTCTCGCGGTGCCGTTCAACTGGTGGGCCTTCGCCAGCGGCGAGGGGACCTGGATGGTACGCATCGCCGCCGCCGGGATGGATCTGGTCGTATTGGTGAGCGCGCTCGCCTTCCTGTACCGACTTGCCGCGGCGCTGAAGTTCGGCCGCAGCCGCCTGTCGTTCTCACGGTTTCCGTTTTCCCCGGGCGATGTTCTGTCGGTCGGTCTGTCGCCAAACCGGTTCCCGAACCTGGATGTCACGCTGCGGTTCGTCGAGGAATGGTTCGAGACGCGTGGCCACGGGCGACACCGTCGGGTCACTTTGCGTAGCGCCCAGCGCTGGCAGGCGCGGCAGCGGATCTCGCCGCACCGGCGCGATCCCGAGGTCGCGATCCGCTTTCAGCTCCCGGACAACGCGTCATGGACCACGCGGCTGACAGCGGATCCAGGCATCGCCTATTGGGAACTGCTGGTCGAGGCACAGGGCCCCGGGATCGATTACCGCGCGCGCTTTCCGCTTCCCGTGTACCCGCGCGGGCACGACCGGGTTGCGGTGCCGCGCCGCGCTCGGCCTTTGAGCGGGCGTCGCCTTGCGGCGTATCGGTTCGAACTGGGATTGCCGCTGGCAGTGGCCGCGCTCCTCGGGCTCGCCTGGTACTACGCGCCGCAGACGCTGCTGCGGGCAGGTGCTGCCGCGGCGACGGTCTGGGACGGCGCGCGCCTGTGGATGGCGCTCGAGGCGGTGCCGGGCGTCTATCCCGACGTGATGCGACTGAGCACGGGTCCGGACGGGCGGGTGTGGGTCCTGAGCAAATACGGACTGACGCGGCATGCGTCGGGCGACGAGCAGGAGGTGCTGCTGGATCGCCGGCGCTACCGGGCGCAGTTCGGCGACAAGTTCAATGCCTGGTCCACGCTGTACGTCGATGGCATCGACCAGGCCTGGATCGGTGGCTGGTACGGCGAATTGTTCCGCTACGCGAATGGCAGCTGGTGGCGCCTGAGCGAGCGCGGTGCGCCTCTGGCGGGGCGCATACGAACCATCGCCCGTCGACAGGATGCCGTCTATATGGGTGGTGCCGACGGACTCTGGCGCTGGAGGCCGGTGCACGGACTGGATCGGGTCGAGGGCCTGCCGCCGGGCAACGTGGGCGCACTTCTGGCGATGGCGGACGGCGGCCTGCTGGTCGCCGTCGGCGGGGACATCTTCCGGTATGCCGGTGACAGGGTCGAGCCGCTGGCGACCCTGGGGCCGGGCACACGATCGATCGACGCGATGCGGTGGACGGCGAGCGGTCGACTCCTGGTAGGGACCTCGGACGGACTGGTCGAGCTGTCGCCCGGCGGTGAGGTGCTGCGGCGTGGATTGCAGGGTATCCGTATCGCCGCGGTCGAACCGCACGCGGACAGGATCTGGGCCGGTACCTGGGGCGACGGACTCTACCTCGGCAAAGGCACCAGCTGGCGGCGCGTCGCCGCCGGCGCGCTGTCGGGTGACCGGGTCAGCGGGTTCGCTGTGGATGCACAGGGAGGTACCTGGATCGGTCTGTACGGCGGCGGGCTGCTGCACGCGGATTCGGTCGAGCGGCTGACAGCGGACGACGATTGATGCCGGGCGGATCTTTGCCGGGCGCTATACCGATCGACCGCCGGGGCTGTCCCGGGGACAATGTCAGCCTTTGCGCACCGAACAGACATGCCGATGTCGTCCATCATCCAGCGAATCGCCGGGATAGCCGTCTGTGCCCTGTTGCCGATGTGCTGCGGGTCGGCGTCGTCCGACGAGCCCATCCGGATCTTCGATGCACATTCCCACTACAAGTCCGAAGACGCCGGCGTCTTTGCACCGCAGGACGTCATCCGGATCATGGACCGCGAAGGCATCGACCGCATGGTGGTCGTCGGCGAACCGCCGGCGCGCGTGCAGTCGCTGTACCGGCTCGCGCCATCGCGCATCGTGCCGTTTCTGGGCCTGTACGAGGACTACACGCAGAAGGCGAGCTGGATGCATGATCCGACGCTCCCCGGGCGGCTGCGCGCACTGCTGGACACCGGCACCTACAGGGGTATCGGCGAGATCCATCTGTTCGCCGGCGACAAGGCGAACCCGGTTTTCAGAGAGATCGTCGGCCTGGCGGCGGACCGCGGCTTGCCGATCCTGTTGCACGGCGATGCCGAGGTGGTGCAACAGGTCTTCGAATGGCACCCGGCGGCAACCGTGATATGGGCGCATCTCGGTACGCAACCTGATCCGACACTGGTCGACGCGATGCTGCGCAGGTTCCCGCTAGGTCTGTACGTCGACACCTCGGTGCGCGACGAGCGGTTCACCGAGAACGGTGCACTGAAACCGGCCTGGAGGTCGTTGTTCACTCGGCACGCCGACCGGATACTGGTGGCGATCGACACCTTCTACGTGAAACGCTGGCAGGGTATCGCAGAGGTCACCGCAAGGATCCGGCACTGGCTCGCACAGCTCCCGCCCGAGGTTGCCGACAGGCTCGCGCATGCCAACGCCGACCGGCTGTTCCGGACGGAAGCGGCGGCGGCCGGTGCACCGGTGGATGCAGTACCCACCGGCCGTCGGTTCGACTGAAGGCAGAGGACCGCACCGGCCGGGCCTGCGGTGACCCCGCTGTCGACATGCAGAGACCGAACGGTGCTATCGTTTCCAGACCGCCGCTCGATGCCCCGTCAGCCGGCCGGACTCCCCGGGCATGGCGATCCGCCGACTACCGTCCTCGATGCCATGGGGAACTGCAGATGCCGACGACGCTCGCATTCGATATCTACGGCACCCTGATCGATACCCACGGTGTCGTGAACGCATTGCGCGCGATCGTCGGCGAGCGCACCGAGGCGTTCTCTTCGACCTGGCGCGACAAGCAGCTCGAATACGCCTTCCGGCGAGGCCTGATGCGGAACTACGTCGATTTCGCGGTATGTACGCGTCAGGCGCTCGATTACACCTGTGCCGTGAACGGCATCGCGATGTCCGGAGAGCAGAAAGGGGCGTTGCTCGCCGAGTATCGGTGTCTGCCGGCATTCCCCGACGTCGGTGACGGCCTGGCGCAGCTGCGCGATGCCGGCTTTCGCCTGTACGCATTCTCGAACGGTACCGAGTCCGCGGTGGCGGCATTGCTGACCGGCGCCGGCATCGCCGATTTCTTCATCGATATCGTCAGCGTCGACGACCTGGCGTCGTTCAAGCCCGATCCGGCAGTCTACGATCTGTTCCTGCGTCGGGCAG
Source organism: Chromatiaceae bacterium (assembly GCA_024235395.1). Taxonomy (NCBI): domain Bacteria; kingdom Pseudomonadati; phylum Pseudomonadota; class Gammaproteobacteria; order Chromatiales; family Chromatiaceae; species Chromatiaceae bacterium. Next base: position 255,393 of record JACKMK010000001.1, on the reverse strand, counting down.
GGACGAGCGGAGACGCTGCGTGGCTGGTGTCGAGCAACCCGTTCGACGTCATCGGTGCGATCTCGGCCGGGATGCGTGCGGCATGGCTGCGGCGGTCGCCGGATGCCGTGTTCGACCCCTGGGACATGGCGCCGACGGCGACGGTCGCCGGCCTGGGCGAATTGAAAGCGGTGATCGGGGGCCACCATTCAGACCGCGCGCCGTGACCCGCCGGGCGAGAAGCCGGGTGTGAAGCGCGGATTCAAGGCACTCAGCGGGCCCGGTGTACCGGATCATGGGTCTCGTTCGTGGCGACGCGGCGTATCGGAGATCCGCGCTCAGCGGATCAGCACGGAGGCATTTCGCGTTTGCCGAACCCTTCGGGTAGCCCATTCAACGCGATGTTCAGCCAGCGGTCGTCGAAGCATTGCCATTGTGCCTCTTCGGGGCCGCCCGAATGACTGATCGGGAACTCGAGCAACTCGAACGGCACCTGCAGATGGTTGGCGATTGCGTACACGGTCTTGGCCGGCACCACTTCGTCCTCGAGACCGAGGGCGAGCAGCGTGGGGCAGGTGACGCGATCGGCGAAGTTGACCGTATCGAAATAACGCAACACCAGCATGACATCCTCGGCGTGGTCGGGCCGGCGTGCCAGGTAGGCGCCGATCTCGGCGCCGGACCCGGAGCGGACGAACAGGTTGCGGCCCTCGGCCCAGCCAAAGGTCGGCACGCCGACCGCGAGCAGGTCCGCTTCACCCATCACTGCCTGCGCCATCAGTGCCAGTCCGCCGGCAAAACTGACCCCTTCGAATACCGTTTTCGTCACACGTTCTCGGAGCAATCCCTGCGCAACGCGCGCGGCCTGCATGTAGTCGCAAACGGCCTGCCTGATGACCGAGGTTTCAGGGGTCTCGATGCCGGTCAGTACATAACCCCAGCGTGATGGATGCGGCAGGGCGCCGGCCGATAGGCCGCAGCCGCGGATATCGACGCTGATCACATTCACGCCACGCGCCGCCCAGTCCCAGCGTGGTGTGCAGTGTCCGCCGTAGCCGTGGCTGCCGACGACCAGGGGGCGCGGTCGGTCATCGCGCCAATGCAGCATGTGAGCGGATATGCGCGCGCGTCCGAGCGACATGAAGCCGACCCGCTCGAGTGCAACAGCCGGTGGTCCGCCATCTTCGGTGGTGGCCAGGCGCTCGACGGCGGGGTCCAGTTGTTCGAGCTGCAGCCGCGTGCTGTCCCAGAAGGCGTCGAAGTCTTCAGGTCGGGTCAACGCTGGCTTGAAACGATGCCGCATCCGCTAAACTTAACATGCGAGCCCGGCCGATCGGCAGCTGGCGTCGGGCGTACATGGTTCCATGTGGCGGGTGGGCGATGGTATCGATCGACACACTCAGGGGGCTGCCGTTGTTGCGCGGCCTGAGCGACAGCGTTCTGCAATCGCTCGCTGATGCGGCGCGCATCGTGGAGCTCGAAAACAATGCCCTGGTGACCCGTCAGCACGACCGGGCGATCGCGTTGTTCGTGTTGCTCTCCGGGCAGGTGCAATTCCTGATCGAGGTCGACGGCAGCGGCAGACTGCTGGTGGGCGTGGGACACGAGCCCGGTCTGATCATCGGCTGGTCAGTGCTTCGCGCACCCTACCGTTACATGACCGACGTGCGCTGTGCGGGTCCGTGCCGGCTCCTGCGATTCCCGCATCACGTGATCGATGCCCTGGTCGAGGACGATCCTGCAAGCGGGTTGAAACTCCTGCGCCGGGTTACCGAATCGCTCGCGGCGCGGCTCGAACTGGAACGCTCCGGGTTACTCAAAACGGCTGATGCCCGCTCGGCGCAACCCGACATCTTGCCCGAGCCGGCGCGTCAGCCTGACAGTCCCTGGACCATCGACCGTCTGCGGGAGTCGCAGCCGATGCTCGACTTCCTGGCTCACTCGGCGTTGTTCGAAGGGTTCGAGCCACGCCTGCTCGACTGGTTGGCACACCAGGCATCGATCAGGACACTGGCGCCGAATGATGAACTGTTCAGGCAGGATGGCATTGCCGACGCCATCTATCTGCTGGTAGACGGACGGATCGCGTTTTCCTACTGCGACGCAGGCGGCGAGCGCTGCGTCTATCTCCGCGCGATGGAGGGCGTGGGCGACCTGATCGGTTGGTCGGCGCTGGTCGATCCGCGGCGCTACCATACCTTGGCCTTCGCGCTGGAGCTGACGCACGTGGTCGCTCTGCCCAGTGACACCCTGCAGCGGCTCTGCGAGCAGGAACCGGAGATCGGTGTGCGCATCATGCGCCGGGTACTGCACGCGATCAGTTCCCGGCTGCGATTCAACCGGGTCCGGCTGGTCGCCCGGCGTTATGGCGAAGAGGTCCGCGCGATGCGTACCCTGCTCGATCAGGCCGCGGAATCACTGCCGGTCAGTTCGCCGCTACACAAGATTCCCTACCTCCTGGAGAATCGCCTGACCCTGTCGGATGCCTTTCATGCATTGGAGCTGACGCGCGCGCACGGTGACGCCACCGAACGCAATCTCGCCGAACTTTCACTCGAACTGTTGCAGGAGGTGCGTCGTGAACTGGATCTGTACCAGGGGTTGCAGCGCACCTATGAGGCAGTTGCGAACGCACCCCCGAGCCTGACACCGGAACAGGTGAGAAGGCGGAGCATGGAGTCGTTCGTGGCGCTGTTCAGCGGGCTGTCTCACCGCGTCCGCGGACAGGATCTGTTGCCCGATGCACCCGGCAACATCGTGATCATGAATCACCTCGAGAACCACATGGACACGATGCTGCCGAACGCGTTCCGCCTGACCCTCGACAGCCATTTCGTCTCCAGCATGATCCTCTTCCGTCGATACGGCGAGGCACCCGTGCGCGTGGTACGCAAACCGGAGATGGGATGGTTTGGCTACCAGCTGTATTTCGACCGGCTCGACTACCTGTATGTCTACCCGGGCGACGTGGACGAGGAAGATCGTGACCAGGCGGTCACGCGTGAGCAGCGAAACCGTCGATTCATCGAACGCGCAACGGAACATCTGCATGCCGGAAGAAATCTGCTGATAGCGCCAGAGGGACGCTGCAACTACACCGAGGCGTCACCCGGTACCTTCAAGGCAGGCGCATTCAGGCTCGCGGCGGCCGTCGACCCCGAGCCGTGGATAGTGCCGATCGCGGTCGCAAACTTCGACAAGCGCCTCACGCGCACGACGACGGCGGCGATCGTCTTTCCACCGTTCCGGCTCTCGGAGCGTCTCGCCGGTAGCGGTGACCAGGCACTGTTCGATTTCGTCGCGACCTTGCAGGCCCAGTATCGCGACCACGTCCGCGAAGCCATCGAACTCGCGGCTATGTGAGCGGCACGCCCGCGCGTGGGGGGCCACGGCGCCGGACGCCGGTTCGCGATCAGTCCGCTCCCGCGGAGCGCGATTCGCCGGTCTCCTCGGAACAGCTCCAACCCATGGTCCTGAGCTTGCGGACGAACGCTTGCGCCTTGCGCTCGCAATAGTTTTCCTCTTTCGTGGCGTCCCACAGCACCCGCGGCATGGCGTGCTCGGTCGACTTGCTGTAGTACACCCGGCATGGCAACTGGGCCGGTGCGTCGGGGTAGAAGACCGTGACCTCGCGTACCAGGTCCGCCTTGCTGCAGACCCAGCCGTCGGCCTGGGCGATGGAGCTGGCGAAAAGGGCTGCGCAGTACGTCAACGGCTTCAGATAGCGCAGTGGCACGGTTCATCTCCTTGGCTTGCAGCGGTGACGGGTGCGGTCCGGGCGTTGCCCGACGGTATCGCGGGTATGGGCGCAGCGGCTCCTCGGCGTCGGCGCAGGAACCCGCAGGTACCCGGGCGATATATCGCAAACCGTCCGCAGCGGCCGCACGGTGTCGGCAGTTTGTGAAACCGTTCACCGTCCGTGCCGTGGATCAAAGTGGCCTGCCGCCGGGAGGGGCGGTTATCTCGCCGGCCCATCATTGGGCGAGGCGCGGCGAACGGTGTGTCTTCCTGCCGCCGTATTGGGCATCACGATCTATGGTTGTGCAAGGCCTTGGCGCGGTGCACCGTCGAACCGGGAATCGTCCGCGCTCGCTCGACCGGATCTCGCCACGCGCTAAAAGATAGGTCTTTTGACTATCTGCGGAATATGATGCGGATTTGGTCCCCAAGGGGGTGGGGCGGATCCTCAGGGCCTCGATATTTCCTGACGGCCCGGCAACGTTCGGTGGCCGCCGCCGGATCTTTGGCCACGAAGGGGATCGGGTCCGTACGGTCAACACGACGAGACGCGGCAGTTCACCCACAAGTCGGCGACCGTATCGAGCGTACGAAGAATGCATGCACGGAGGGGGAGAGATGAAACGAACGACGTTTGCCGGGCGGCCGGTCGGGTTGGGGCCGATCATCGCGATCGTGCTGCTGAGCGCGCTTTGCTCGACGTGGTCGGTGGTCCATGCCGACGATGACAAGCAGGCCAAGCTCGATCAGTTGATGGCGCCTGTGGCGTTGTATCCGGATTCGCTGCTGTCGCAGATCCTGATGGCGTCCACCTACCCGGACCAGGTCGCTGAAGCGGCCAAATGGTCGAAGGATAACCCCGACCAGAAGGGTGACGCCGCGGTCACCGCGGTACAGGACAAGGCCTGGGACCCGAGCGTGGCGTCGCTGGTCGCATTTCCCCAGGCGTTGGCGATGATGGGCGACAAGCCGGACTGGGTAAAGGATATGGGGGATGCGTTCCTTGCCGATCCCGACGACGTCATGGATACGGTTCAGGGATTGCGCAAGAAGGCCAAGGAGGCGGGCAATCTCGAAAACAGCGAACAGCAGAAGGTCGTTGTCGACACCTCGGCCAGCCAGACGGTGATCAAGATCGAGCCAGCCGACCCACAGGTGGTCTATGTGCCTACCTACAACCCGACGATCGTCTACGGGACCTGGTGGTGGCCAGCCTATCCGCCGTACTACTACCCACCGCCCCCGGGATACGGTTTCACCGCGGGCCTGGTCACCGGTATCGGTTTCGGCGTCGGTATCGCGATCACCAACTCCATCTGGGGAGGGTTCGATTGGCATCACCACGATATCGATATCGACGTGAACCGGTACAACAACATCAACATCAATCGCAAGATCGACGTGAACCAGAACAAGGTTTCGTGGAAGCACAATTCGATCAACCGCAAGGGCACGCCGTATGCCGACAAAGCGAGTCGTCAGAAATATGCCCAGAAACTGGATGGTGCGGACAAGCGGCAGGAATTTCGTGGCCGGGACGCCGAGCGGCAGAAAGCGATGGAGGCGATGAAAAGCAAGGGTGTGGATCCGGCCGCGGGTCGCAGCGAACTCAGGGGGTCGGCCGGTGAGAAGGTGCGTACCCAGGTAGGCGAGGCGAACAGGGGCAGGGCCGCAAGCCAGATGTCCCAGGTCGACCGCGGCAGGGGCGCGGCGGCCGGCGCAAAGGTGGGTGACACCGCGAGAACGTCGAAGGCGGGCCGTTCAGGGAATGCGCTCAGCGGTCTGAACAGCGGACGCGACACCCGAAGGAGTGCCGACCGCGGGGCACGCAGCAGCCGTTCGCTGGGCGGCGGAGGCGGGTTCAGCGGTGGGGGAGGTCGCCTCGGTGGTGGCGGCATGGGTGGTGGATTCGGCGGACGCCGCTAGGAGCGACACGATGAAAAGATTCTGCGACACCTTGTGGGCCGGTCTGATCAGTTTGATCGCAACCTTCTTGACGCTGGCGCCGGTATCGGCGGCACAGCAAAGTTTCGCAACCCCTGAAGCCACCGCGAAGGCGCTGGTGGTCGCGGTGGCGCGCGATGATTCGGCGGCCCTGTCGGCCTTGCTCGGCGAGGACTATGCCGATCTGCTGCCGTCGGACGCCGACCGGGCGGATCCGGTCGATGAATTCCTCGCCGCCTGGATGGCGTTCGATACCTTGCAGTCGACATCGCCAGACACCCGGATGCTGGCGGTCGGCGAACACGGTTGGACGCTCCCGATCCCGATCGTCAGGGGCGACCAGGGCTGGCATTTCGACACCGAACGCGGTCGCATACTGATCCGCATGAGACGGATCGGGGCGAACGAACTGTCGACGATTCAGGCAGTACTGGCGTATCACGATGCTCAGGTCGAGTACGCACAACTGGACCGTGACGGCGACGGCGTGCTGGAGTACGCACAGCGTTTCCGCAGTACGCCGGGGACACGCGACGGGCTCTACTGGGACTCTGCGTCCGCTGGAGACGTCAGTCCGCTCGGACCGCTGTTGGCCGAACGTGAACCGGGGACGGCATACCACGGCTATTTCTATCGCATCCTGACGGGGCAGGGCGCCAACGCACCGGGCGGCGCGGAAGATTACGTCGAGCGGGGCAATATGACCGGTGGATTCGGCATCGTTGCCTGGCCGGCCGAATACGGCGACAGCGGCGTGATGAGTTTCATGATGGGACGCGATGGAACGGTGTACGAGGCCGACCTCGGACCTGAAGGAGGCGAGTACGCGGCGGGCATCGCGACCTTCGATCCCGATGCGCGTTGGACGCCATCGCTGGACGCGTTCGACGACGTGGTCGATCTGCGCTGAGCACGGACGGCTGACGCCAGCACACGCAATGCATTGGCGTTGGATGCAGCCGTTCGCGCGGTGTTCCACACAACGGTGCCGCCGCAGGCCGCTTGCGGCGGCGCCTTCGAGATATCCAGAGGACCCTGTATGAGGCTACCGATGCCACTACCGCCAGCCGTGGCGGCGGCACTGTCACTTGCGTTGCCGGTGCCACCGGGCATCGCCCATGCCGAGGACTGGCAGTTCGAGATCACGCCCTACATCTGGGGCGCAACCATCAGTGGTGACCTCGCAACAGGTGGAGACACCCCGGTCAGCGCGCCCGACGTCGGCGATGGGTCTTTTTTTGCGCTCGAGAACCTGCAGGCGGCCTACTTTCTCGCTTTCGAAGCGGGTCGTGATCGCTGGCGGGTCCTGGTCGACACCCTGCATCTCGACTATGCCGACGACGTCAGAGATGGCCGATTGCTCGAGATATCGGCCGAACTCGAGGGATACATGTTCGAGGGTGCAGCGGCCTACCGGCTGGAGAGCCACCCCGACTGGGAACTGCTCGGGGGTGCCCGGTACTTCTCGATCAGGACGTCGCTGGATTCGAATCCGGGCCCTGAGTCGTCGGTCAGGAAAGACTGGGCGGATCCGTTCCTGGGTGTGCGCTACACCCACCGGTTTTCCGACCACTGGCGCGTGCGTGCACGGGCCGATGTCGGCGGCTTTGGCGTCAATGCGGACTCGATGGCCAATCTGGCGATCGAGGCCGATTACAGCCTCACCGACAGTCTGAAACTGCGTGCCGGTTACCGTTATCTGACTGCGGATTTCGAAAGGGACGGCTTCATTTTCGACGTGGCGTTCACAGGGCCGGCGGTCGGGCTGTCGTTCCAGTTCTGACCCTGCCCTTTGCGGGGCCGGTCGAGCGGTCGGGTCGTGTGATGGTGACACGCGCAGCGGCCGGTTGCCGGCAGTCGCCGGAGTCGGACAACGCGATCGTTCAGCGGGCCAGTTTTCGCCGTGGGCTGAACAGGCCAAGGATGCCGTGGCGACCGTGTTCCTGTTCCCAGGTCTGGTATTCCTTCACGACTTGGCGGGCCAGCATCAGCACGCTGCGTACGCTGCGCGCCGCATGGATGTCCTTGCGCAGATCCTCCTGGGTACGAGGGTCTCCCCAGGGTCCGCCTTTGGCCTTGCGAATGAAGCCCTTGACCTGATCCTGCAGGTGCTGGCGCAGGTGCTCGACGATCTCCAGCTCGGCGTCACGGCTGGTCTTTCCGGTCATGTTGCCGACCAGGCGCTCGGCGGTCTTGGGGTCGATCAAACCGACGTGGACACAGTCTTCGCGCAGCAACTGTTGGATCGGCAGGCGTTCGTCGTGAAGCTTTTCTTCCATGCTGCGTACTTCGGGGGCATGGCCGGATGACAGTGGCCGGCGGCGCGCCGGGTTCCGCGCGGCCTTGTCTTCCGTGGGCACGGTCGGGTCCGCGTCGGCAGATTGTGCCGCCGCGACCGGCGACCTGCGCGCCGCGGAATCGCGCAAGGAAGTCTCCAGTAGAACGAGCTGACGTTGCAGCATCGTCGGCAGTGCCGACCAGTCCGGCTCCTCCTGGCCGCCCGTTTCGTGCTCGATCGCCTGACGCACCGCATCCTGGTAGATCCGCAGGCAACGCGCGTCGCGTACGCCGAGGCGGGCCAACAGCATCACCACCTCGGCGGCAATGTTCATGTCCACGGACTCTTTCATGGCACCGGCCTCGCAACGCTGCTCATCGATGCGTATCGGCCGGGCAGCGACCGAATTGAGCGGACCTGTATCGACCGCCGTGCACCCCATTCGGTGCGAAAGGGTCTGAGACCGGGTGGATGTGTTCGCGAACGCTTGCGGTGACCACGGTTTCGCCTCCGGGTCATGTACCGGGCACCTTTGGACAGCAACCGTGTGTGGCCGGTGTCACCGGGGCGCACCGTCGCGCAGACGTTCCAATACGATCGGCGCGATCTGCGCGAGAACACCGGATGGCAGGCGCATGCCGATCTCCTCGCGGACGTAGCGGGCCAGTGCATGCGTATCCACGGGAGCGGGCGAACAGCGGCTCGCCAGCACCGTGAGATCCTCGACGATCGCCCAGGGATAGGTGATCCAGCGCCAGTTGCGGATACGTTGGGCGTGGTAGTCGGGCGCCAGGCTCGCGGTCAGTTTGTGGTGCAGCACCGCGGTGCGCAGCGCGGCCGGCGTTCCGTGCTCCCTCAGGTGGTGCAGTGCGGCCGTGAAGGTGTCACCGGAATCGCTGACGTCGTCGACCAGCAGCACCCGCCGGTCGTCGATCTCCAACGGCAGCGGGTAGCGCACGATCGCGTTCGGCGTCCGGTCCGGTCCACGGTAGTGCTCGATCTTGAGACTGACGAGCGCCATGATGCCGAAGTAGTCGGCCAGCAGCCGCGCCACGGGATAGCCGCCGCGCGCGATGGCGATGATCAGGTCCGGTGTGTAACCCGAGTCCGCGATGCGCCTGTACAGCGTGCCGCAAAGCCGTTCGAAGCGTCGCCAGCTGATGAATTCGTACGCCATCTTTCCCACCCCTTCGGTCGAACGACGCGGCGACGGCCGCTATAGCGCCAGGGTCACGCGCACCACGCACCACGCGTCGTGACCGATCTGCGTGAAACGCGCCGCTTCAGCCGATCTGCAGTACCTTGGCGCCGCGCACCGGTCGATGTTTCAGGTCGACCAGTGCCTCGTTCGCCTGCTCCAGCGCATAGGTCGATACCTCGGGCCGGATGGGGATCTGCGCCGCGATCGGCAGAAACTCAGCGAGATCGGTGTGCGTGACGTTGGCGACCGTCTTGATCTCCTTCTCGAGCCACAGGTGGTGCTGATAGCTGAGTTCCAGCAGCTGCCGCTTGTCACCGTCCTCCTTGCGGATCGCGTTGATCACAAGGCGGCCGCCCGGCCGCAGCACGCCGAGCGCGGCGATCACCGGTAACCAGGCCGGGGTGGTATCGATCACCGCATGCAGCAGATCCGGCGGCCGTTCCTGCGTCTCACCGGCCCAATCGGCACCCAGGTCGCGTGCGAAGCGGCGTGCCTGCGGATCGCGTGCGAACACGTACAGCCGGCTGTGCGGATACAGATGACGCGCGAGTTGCAGCACGATGTGCGCCGATCCGCCGAATCCGGTCAGGCCGAGAGAGTCGCCGTCGCGGATCCCGGTGAGCTTCAGGGCACGGTAACCGACACCGCCCGCGCACAGCAGCGGTGCCGCCTCCTGGTCCGAAAAAATCTCCGGGATCGGGTAGGTGTAGGCCTCGGGTACCGTCAGGTACTCGGCGTATCCGCCGTTGACGTCGCGGCCGGTCGCCTTGAATGCGGGGTCGAGGTTTTCGTCTGCCGCGCCCGACGATGAATGGATCCAGCCGATGCCGACGCGGTCACCGATCCGGTATCGCTGCGCCCCGGCACCCAGCTTGTCGACGCGGCCGACGATCTCGTGGCCCGGAACCACCGGAAAGTGTGGCGGCGGGGTGCGACCCTCGATCTCGTCCAGCTCGGTGTGACACACGCCACAGGTTGCCACGCGTACTCGCAACTCGCCGGCCGCCGGTTCCGGAACCGGCAGGTTGACCAGCTGCAAGGGTGTCGTCCCCTGCAGCACGGGCGAGACCCGGTTGATCACCATCGCGCGCATCTGAACACCTTTCCGGCAATGTCCCTGGGCAACTTTCACTCTACCACTGCGGGCCCTGGTGCCGCCGTGTCCGCCGTCCATCCATTGAGTCGTGTCAGTGGCGGTCGAGGAGAGCGGTACGGTGCAAGGTGCGAGGGATCGGCACGACCTATAATTTTCTGTAGGCGACATGACCGGACGGCCGTTTTCGACCGGGACCTGCTGAATGATCACCGGGCATTGGGAGCACTTTCCGCACGATGCGGACGTCGGCGTTCGCGGCATCGGTGCGACCCGTGACGAGGCGTTCGAGCAGGCGGCGCTGGCAATGATCGCGGTGGTGACCGATCCCGCACGGGTCGCTCCGCTCGCGGCCGTCGAGTTGCGCTGCGAGGCGACTGACGACGAGTTGCTGCTGGTCGACTGGTTGAACGCCCTGGTCTTCGAAATCGCCACGCGTCACCTGCTGTTCGGCCGGTTCGAGGTGCGTATCGACGATCACCGCCTCACGGCACGGGCATGGGGGGAGCCTATCGATGCCGCGAAGCACCACCCGGCGGTCGAGGTCAAGGGTGCCACCTACACGGCGCTGCGGGTCTGGCATCAGAACAGGGTCGGGTGGACCGCACAATGCGTCGTCGACGTCTGAGGCCGGCGCCGCACAGATCAAAGGAGCGGAACAGTCATGGATCCGTCGCTGTTCTTACGCCATTCCGAATACCGCTGGGAGATCCGGCCGCACGGTGGGATGCGCGTGCCGGCCGTGATCTTCGCCAGTGAGGCATTGATTCGAGAGATGGACCACAAGGTCTACGAGCAGACGTGCAACGTCGCGACCCTGCCCGGTATCGTTCAGGCAGCCTACGCGATGCCCGACGCGCACTGGGGCTACGGTTTTCCGATCGGCGGCGTCGCCGCGTTCGATGCGGACGAGGGCGGTGTCGTGTCGGCGGGCGGTGTCGGTTTCGACATCGCCTGCGGCGTGCGCTGCCTGCACACCGGTCTGAAGACCGCAGACCTGCTGCCGGTACAGCGTGCGCTCGCCGATCGCCTGTATCGCGATATACCGGCCGGTCTCGGCAGCACCGGCGCGATCCGCCTGAATCGGCGCGAGATGGACGCGATGCTCGCCGGCGGAGCGGCCTGGGCGGTCGAACAGGGTTTCGGTGAGCCCGCGGACCTGGAGCGGATCGAAGAGCATGGCCGGATGCCCGATGCGCAGCCTGCCGCGGTCTCGGAGCATGCGAAACAGCGGCAACGTGATGAGATGGGCACGCTCGGCAGCGGCAACCACTACCTGGAGGTACAGCGCGTCGCGTCCATCCACGACCCCGTGGCGGCCGCCGGATTCGGGCTCGGCGAGGACGATGTCGTGGTCAGCCTGCACTGCGGCTCGCGTGGTCTCGGACACCAGATCGGGACCGAGTTTCTGAAGTCGATGGCGGTCGCCGCAGCGCACCAGGGGATCGCGTTGCCGGACCGCGAACTCGCCTGCGCGCCGATCCATTCACGCATCGGCCAGGACTACCTGGGTGCGATGCGGGCCGCGATCAATTGCGCCTTCGCGAATCGCCAGATCATCACGCACCTGGTGCGCGGGTCCTTCGCCGGCGTCTTGCCGCAGGCCAGGCTCGCGCTGCTCTACGACGTCTCACACAACACCTGCAAGCTCGAGCAACACGCGGTCGACGGCAGACCGCGCAAGCTGTATGTGCATCGCAAGGGCGCGACGCGGGCCTTCGGGCCCGGGCACCCGGATGTTCCGGAGGCGCTGCGCGCCTTCGGTCAGCCGGTGCTGATCGGCGGTTCGATGGGGACTTGCTCCTATGTCCTTGCGGGGACCGAGCAGGATGGGACACACGGCTTCAGTTCCGCCTGCCATGGCGCGGGCCGCGCGATGAGCCGGCACCAGGCGCACCGTCGCTGGCAGGGTCGGCAGGTCATCGATGAACTCGGCGCCCGCGGTATCCTGATCCGCAGCCCGAGTGCCCGCGGCGTTGCGGAGGAGGCACCGGGCGCCTACAAGGACGTCACCGCGGTCGTCGATGCCGCCGAGGCCGCCGGCCTCGCGCGCAAGGTCGCGAAGCTGGAACCGTTGGTCTGTATCAAAGGGTAGGGAAGATCGCGGCGGTCTGGACGGCGGACCCCGTCGGGGGAGGCCAAGCTCCCAGGCGCGCCGCGGCACAGTGAGTCGACGATGCCAGTACACAATGCAGAGGTTGCCGCGTTGTTCCAGCAGATCGCCGATCTGCTGGAGATCGAAAACGCCAATCCTTTCCGCGTGCGTGCCTATCGCAATGCCGCGCGTGAACTCGAAGCGCTCGGCGTGCCGGTCGCCGAGCTGCTTGCGAACGGCGAAGACCTCACCGAGCTGCCCGGCATCGGCAAAGACCTTGCCGCCAAGATCGGCGAGATCGTCGAGACCGGCAAGTGCCGGTTGCTGACCAAGCTGCAACGCGCCACGCCGCCGAGTGTCGCGGAGATGCTGCAGGTGCCGGGTCTCGGTCCCAAGCGCGTACGTACGCTCTACCACGAACTCGACGTGAATACGGTCGAACAACTCGCGCGGGCCGCCCGCGACGGTCGTGTGCGCGAGTTGCACGGCTTCGGTGCGAAGACCGAGCAGCGCATCCTCGACGCGCTCGCCGCGCGCAGCGGTCAACCCGAGCGCTTCAAGCTTGCGGTCGCCGCCCAGTATGCAGAACCGTTGCGCGCTCATCTGGCGAAGGTGCCGGGGGTGGTCGACGTGGTGCTCGCCGGCAGCTATCGGCGCAGCCGCGAGACGGTCGGCGACCTCGACATCCTGGTAACCGCCCGCGACGCGCGCGTCGTGATGGATCGCTTCGTCGGCTACGACGAAGTCACACAGGTGCTCTCCAGGGGAGGAACGCGTGCCAGCGTGCGCCTGCGTTGCGGCATCCAGGTGGACCTGCGGGTCGTCGATGCACAGGATTTCGGCGCGGCCCTGCTGTACTTCACCGGCTCGAAGGCGCACAACATCGAACTGCGCAGGCTGGCCCGGCAACGCCACCTGAAGATCAGCGAATACGGTGTCTTTCGGGGCAGGAAGCGTGTCGCCGGCGACACCGAGGCATCGGTCTACGAGACCGTCGGGCTGCCATGGATCGCGCCGGAGCTGCGTGAGAATCACGGCGAGATCGAAGCGGCGCGTGCCGGCAGGCTTCCGAAGCTGGTCGAGTTGAGCGATCTGCGCGGCGACCTGCATGCCCACACGCGCGCCACCGACGGTCACAACACCCTGCGCGAGATGGCCGAGGCCGCCCAGTCGCGCGGCTTCGCCTACCTGGCGATCACCGAACACTCACGGCGTCTGACGATGGCCCACGGTCTCGACACACGGCGGTTGCGCCGCCAGATCGAAGAGATCGATCGGCTCAACGAAACCCTGCGCGGGTTCACGGTCCTCAAGGGCATCGAGGTCGATATCCTCGAAGACGGCAGCCTCGATCTCCCCGACGAGGTCCTGTCGGAACTCGATCTGGTGGTCGCCGCGGTGCACAGCCAGTTCCATCTGTCGCGCACCCGGCAGACCCAGCGCATCCTGCGCGCGTTCGACAATCCCCATGTCTCGATCCTGGCCCATCCCACCGGTCGGCTGCTCGCGGCGCGTGAACCCTACGATGTCGACATGCTGAGGGTCGTGCGTGCCGCGCGCGACAGCGGTTGTTGTCTCGAACTCAATGCGAACCCCGACCGGCTCGACCTGGTCGACGTCCATTGTCAGATGGCACATGAGGAGCAGGTGCTGGTGGCGATCAGCTCGGACGCGCACCGCGTACAGGACTTCGACAACCTGCGTTACGGCGTCGGTCAGGCCCGGCGTGGCTGGCTGGAGAAGGACGACGTGCTCAATACACGGCCGCTGGCGAAGCTGAAGTCGCTGCTGCGCCGTCGCCGCTGATCGCGTCACGGGCGGAGACGTCGAATCGAGTGGCGGCCGGGTTCGGGCTTACGGCGCGCGCGCCGCCTGGCAGCGGCCCGGGCGTATGCCGCGAGATGCTCATAGCCCTCGTTCGATCAGCGCCACGGTCTTTATCTGGACGTACACGGGTTTGCCGGGGACCAGCGCCAGCATCTCGGCAGACTTGCGCGTCACGCTGGCGAGCAGCGGCACGCCGGCCAAGTCGAGGCGTACCAGCGCCTGTGCCGGGTCTTCTTCGGCGAGCGCCTCGATCACCGCCGGGAAGATGTTCAGGATGCTGGTCCCGGTCTGCGGCGCGAGGGTGATGCTGACGTCGCGGGCCAATATACGCAGTCGCACCTGCTGCCCGATCGGGAGGTCACGGTGGCCGACGCTGAAACGGCCGCCTGGGAAGTCGAGATAGCTGAGGTGGAAGACCTCGTCGTGAGCAGCCACACGTGCCTCGACGACGGTGTCGGCCTGGCTGCCGAAGTCGCGGGCCAGGTCCAGGTGGGTTCGTAGAGCGGGCAGGGTGCCCGAGGCCCTGACCCGCCCATTGTCGATGACCACCAGGTGGTCGGCGAGGCGCGCGATCTCGTCCGGTACATGACTGACGTAGATCACCGGCATCGCCAGTTCGTCGTGCAGGCGCTCCAGGTACGGCAGGATCTCCTGCTTGCTCCGGTGGTCGAGCGAGGCCAGCGGCTCGTCCATCAGCAGCAGGCGCGGACTCGTCAGCAGGGCGCGCGCGATCGCGACCCGCTGACGCTGACCGCCGGACAGGTGATCGGGTCGTGTCGCCAGAAGTGCCTCAATGCCCAGCAATGCCACCGCCTCGTCGAACGTCACGCGCCGGTCGCGTGCCGGGATCCGTGAGAACCCGTACTCCAGGTTCCTGCGCACCGAAAGATGCGGAAACAGGCTCGCCTCCTGAAACACGTAGCCGAGCGCACGCTGATGGGGTCGTCGGAACACCCCCCTGTCATCGTCCTGCCAGGTCTCGCTGCCGACATGCAGCACCCCCGACATGCGCTGCAGTCCCGCGATGCATCGCAGCAGCGTGGTCTTGCCACAACCCGAGGGTCCGAACAGGGCCGTGACCCCGCGCATGGGACAGGTACACTCGGCGTCCAGGGCGAAGCGGCCGAGGGTACCGGCGAAACGCAGCCCGATCTGCGTGCCGTCGGCATTCACAGGCCGGCGTGCCTCGCCCGTTTCTCCACCAGGAACATCGTCAGGATCACGACGAAGGAGAACGCCAGCATGCCGCCGGCCACCAGGTGCGCATGCCCCCACTGCAACGTCTCGACGTAGTCGTAGATCGCCACCGACAGGACCCTGGTCTCGCCGGGGATGTTGCCGCCGATCATCAGCACGACGCCGAATTCGCCCACCGTATGGGCAAAGCCGAGCACGCTGCCGGTCAGAAAGCCGGGACGCGCCAGCGGGATCACCACTGTCCAGAAGCTGTCCCACGGCGAGGCCCGCAGGGTCGAGGCGACTTCCAGCGGCCGGTCGCCGATCGCTTCGAACGCATTGCGGATCGGCTGGACGACGAACGGCATCGAATAGAGCACCGAGCCGATCACCAGTCCCTCGAAGCTGAACGCCAGCGAACGGCCGCCGAACAGACCGGCGATCCAGCCGCCAGGGCCATCCGGCCCGAGCGCGATCAGCAGGTAGAAGCCCAGCACGGTCGGCGGCAGGACCAGGGGCAGGGCCACGACGGTCGCGACGACCTCCTTCCACATCGATCGTGAGCGGGCGAGCCACCAGGCGATCGGGGTCCCGACGACCAGCAGCACCAGCGTGGTGATCGACGCCAGCGCCAGGGTCAGGCGGACCGGGGACCAGATGTCGGTGAATTCAGGCATCTCGCAAGGCGTCGCTAGTCGATGTGGTCGTAACCGTACCGGGCCTTCACCGCCGCGGCCTGTGGTCCTTGCAGGAACGCCACGAAGGCCCGCGCGGCGTCACTCGACGCGCCGCGCTGGAGCAGCACCGCATCCTGGGCGATCGGTGGGTGCAGGTCTTGCGGCACCACCCACCGCGATCCGCGGCGGTGTCCGGCAATCTGCGACAGCGCGACGAATCCGAGCTCCGCGTTGTTCGTGGCGACGAACTGGAAGGTCTGCGCGATGTTGCTGCCGTACACGATACGGGCCTCGACGGCCGCGTAGACGCCGAGCGCTTTCAACACCGCGACGGCGGCCGCGCCATAGGGCGCGGTGGCCGGGTTGGCGATGGCGATCCTGGTGAACGACGTTGTATGCAGCGTGGATGCGTCGCGGACCAGCGCGGGCTGGGTGCTGAACAGTGCCAGCCTTCCGGTGGCATAGGTGAAACGCGTTCCGTCGACCGCGTAACCCTCGGCGACCGCGGCCTCGGGCCTTAGCTGGTCGGCGGCCAGAAACACCTCGAAGGGCGCATCCTGGGTGATCTGGGCATACAGCTGGCCGGTCGAGCCGGTGCTCATCGACACGGTGTGGCCGGTGGCCTGCTCGAACAGCCGGCTGATCTCGCGTGCGGGCTCGTTGAAGTTCGATGCGACCGCGATCCGGACCAGGTCGGCGAACGCCGGGGTGGCGATCGTCGGCGCGCCCAGTGCGACGGCCAGGGCGCAGACCAGGTACCAGACGGGTCTGCGGGGTCGCGGCATCGCTATGTTCGGGAAGGAATAGCGACAGGCAAAAAAAGACCGCCGCCCGCTCACAGTTGCAGGCCCTCGGTGCGGGTTGCGAGATAGTCCTTGAAGTCGCTCCAGAACGACCAGAACACCGCCACCGCGCGTTCACCGGCCTCGGTGAGGCTGGCACCGCCACCACCGCGTCCGCCGGTGCTCATCCGGACCACCGGCGTGCGGCTCTGCCGGTTCATCGAATCGACCAGTCGCCAGGCGTGCCGGTACGACATCTCCATCGACCGCGCTGCAGCGCTGATCGAGCCGTGTTCGCGGATGCGTTCCAGCAGTACCACGCGACCATAGCCGAGGAAGGTACCGTCCGGTCCCTCGATCCAGACGCGCCCGCGCATCCTGTATCCACGTTTCGCCGAACGGGCATTGTGTCGACTGGCTGTGTTCATCGAACCGTTGTATATCACGAAGCATAACGCCTGTGTACCTGAGCCTGTCTTGCCAGATGTGGAAGGCAACCGGCCCATCGCGCGCGAGCCGCGCCTCCGGACAGCGTGCGTCTCAGGAACCGGGTGGGGTGGGTCTTGTCTTGTCCGGCGGCTGCGTCACAGCATCGGTGACGTCGATATGAGTAGCCGTCGGAAGTTCGGTCGGACGCGGACGATCAGCAGCCTGGGGCCGGGATCAGTGTTCGTGCGCGGCAGGTGGCGGCAGTTCGCGACCGGACGCCACCGCGACGGCCGCAGTCATCGGATCGGGCTCCGATGTGGCCACGACCCGGACGCCGTGCGCGCCGAGGCGTCGCAGGAACCCCTCCCCACAACCCGCGGTCACGACGACGTCGAGCCCGAACAGCGGATGATCGTCACCGCGGAATTCATGCAGCGACATCGCCTTGGGTAGATCGAGCCGCCCCGTTTCGCGCACGGTACCGTCGGCCTGTGGTTCGAAGATCAGGAAGCGCCGTGTCTTTCCCGCATGGCCGGTGATGGTGCGGAAGTTCTGGCTGGTCACCCCAATACGCATCTCGGACTACCCCCGAAGATATCGATGCAGCGCGGTCGTCGCACAACCCCTACCGACCGGTCCGCTCGGCAAGGCACGCGCGGCGACACGCAGGCGCATGCATGGAAAAGATGCCGGCTGGCACCGTGACCATTGCAGCCGATCTCGGGCATTGGCTGCATTGAGAATTCTCAGCGTGGATCGATCCGGTGTGCCGCGGCCGGGCATGCGTCCGCCGCGACACACCGAGGGCGGGCGATGGCGGCCCCGGCTAGCCGATGAACCGGCCTTCGCGCAGGCGTTGAGCCTCCATCAGTTCGAGTTCCCTGGAGCCCGATACCACGACGTCATGGTCGGGGACGAAGTCCAGCTCGGGATTCAGGCGCTCGTACGGGACCGCGTTGAGAATGACCTTTATCGCATTCAGGCGCGCTTGGTGTTTGTCGTTCGAGCGAACGATGGTCCACGGTGAATGGGTCGTGTTGGTGCGCCTGAGCATCTCGTATTTCTGGTTCGTGAACTGGTCCCAGCGATCCTGTGCCTGGACGTCGATCTCTGACAGCTTCCACTGGCGGAGTGGATCGTTCTTGCGGCGCTCGAAACGGCGCGCCTGTTCCTCCTTGGTGACCGAGAAATAGAGTTTCACCAGAATCGTGCCCTGGCGGACTATGTCCTTCTCGAACCCGGGGCAGCCGATCATGAAGTTTTCGTACTCCTCGTCGCTGCAGAAACCGAATACCCGCTCCACGACCGCGCGGTTGTACCAACTGCGATCGAACAGCACGATCTCGCCGCCACGCGGAAAGTCGCGCACATATTTCTGGAAGAACCATTGGGTCTTCTGTTCGTCGGTCGGCTTACCGAGCGCGACCACGCGGTAGTGTTTCTCGTTCATGTAGCGCGTGACGCGTCGAATGGTTCCGCCCTTGCCGGCGGCATCACGGCCCTCGAACAAGATGATCATCCGCTTGCGGGTCTGTTCGAGGTGCTGCTGCAGCTTGATCAGTTCCGCCTGGTAGGGCTTCAATTCCTCTTCACGCTTGAACTGTCGGACCGCCTTGCTGCGCCTTTTACGTAGCGTTTCGATCTCCAGTCGCTGGTCTTCGAGCTGCTGCTGCAGCTGCTCGAGGCCCGTCTCGTTGCAGGCGTGGGCGGAAATTTCCAGGCTGTTCACCTCGTCGTTCATTGTTCTGGATCTCCCTGAAGGTGCGACGGTCAATTTTCCATGATACCGCTGCAGCCACCCTGGCGTAAAAGTACAGGCGACCGGAGACCGCCTTGGCGTGTTCGGATCGCTGATGGACCGTAATGGGCGCAATCGGGCTGCCGTCGCACATACCGCGTCGGAGCGGGGCTATTGGATCGACAACCGCGCTACTCGAACCGAGCAGCCGTGGCGCAGTGCATGCCGTTGACGATTGCCCGCTGTCCGGCTCGATGATCAGTGCCGCCTGCCCGGTTGCTTTGCCAAGTCGAGCGGGTCGCTGAGGCACCGGACCTTGGGTATCGCCCTGGCCAGCGGTTAGGATCCGGCTCAATGCGGTTGGCGGGAGGCGGTGCATGGACGGTCATTGGCCCGGAACGGGTCGGGTTGCGATACGCCGGGTGGTTTCCCGGCTGTGCATGACGGGCCTGCTGTTCTTGTACGGCCTGATGGCTGCCGCCGCGCAGCCGGACGACCCCGAGGCCTATCACCGGGTGGTGCGCACCGGCAGCCTGGTGATGAGCGTCGATGGTGGCCACCTGTACCTGATTGCGCGCGAATTCGGCGAGCGCGCGAAGATCCTGCGCTACGATCTCGCCAGCGGCAAACGCGAGGTGCTCGTCGACGAAGTCGACGGCAATGTCGATGCGGCCTTTCCGGACGACCAGCAGCGCCGACTCGCCTATACGGCCGATACCGTTGGCGACGAACGTTACAGGCTGCATATCGTCGACATCGCGGACGGCAGTTACCGGGTGCCGACACCGCGCGACCGGCTCGACGTCACCTGCGGCTTCTCGCATGACGGTCGTTATGTCTACGCGGCGCGCGGCGCCCACATCTGGGGCGAGAAGGCGCTGATCCGGATCGATGCCCGGACCGGCGAGACCCAGACGGTACTGTCGATCCCGGGCGCCAATCTCTACTGCGCGGGCGTCTCGGACGACGACCGCCGGCTGCTGGTCAAACGCTATCTGAGTAACACCGCCTGGCAGCTGGGGCTGCTCGACGTCGAATCGGGACAACTGCGCTGGTTGATCGCGGCGCCCGGCGAGAACCTGCGCTCGGTGACGTTCAATGGCCGGTACATCTATTTTCTGTCTGACCGCGACGGTGGGCAGATGGCACTCTGGCGGCATTCGGATGCGGCCGGGTTCGAGCGCGTCGCGCTGCCGATCGACAGCGAACTGCTGTCTTTCGTGATGAATCGCGCCGGCCATCTCGGTGTTGCGTATCGCGGTCCGCTGTATCCGCTGGTGGCGCTGCTGCGCGCCGATGACGACGGGCATTGGCGGCGCATCGAGGTCCCCACCGGCGACGCCCGCCTGACCGATGTGACCTTGGCGCAGGATGCCGCCGAGCGCATCGTCGTCGTCACCGAAGACGGTCGGCCGCCCCGCATCGGCGTGTTCGAGGGCGGGGTGCTGACGACGCTGATGAACACCGACCGCACCGGGCTCTCGGATCGGGACTTCGCCCGTTTCGAATCGCGTCTCGTCGAGAGCTTCGATGGCACCGCGATTCCCACCCACCTGTTGCTGCCGGTGGCGGCAACCTCCGCGACGCCGTTCCCGATGGTCGTCTACGTCCACGGTGGGCCGCAGGATCACATCGATCCGCTGTATGCCCCGAACCTGCAACGCCTCGCCAATGCCGGCTTCGTCGTCGTGCTGCCCAACGTGCGCGGCTCGTCGGGGTTCGGCTCGGCGTTCATGGATCTCGACAACGGCGACTGGGGCGGGGGCCATATCCGTGACCTGCTGGCGGTCGCCGAGTATGCGGCCGGTCTGGACCTTGTCGCCGGGCGACCGCGCTTCGTGATGGGCACGTCGTTCGGCGGGTACTCGGTCCTGTCGTTGATCAGCCAGTACCCGGATGCGTTCGACGGTGCCGTCGACCTGTTCGGCATGTCGGATCTCGGTGCCTTCTTCGACGGCCTGACGGACCAGGTGCGGCCCGAGTTCGTCTCCGAGCTGGGATTCGATCCGTCCGTCGATCCGGAGCGCGCCCGCGCGATGTCGCCGTTGTATCAGGCGTCCCGGATCGAGGCGCCGCTACAGATCCATCAGGGCATACACGACCCGCGCGTGCCCGCCAGTCAATCGCAGGCGATGGTCGCCGAACTGAAGCGGCGCGGCATCCCGGTCGAGTACCACGAGTACGACGAAGGACACGGCTTCGTCTACGCCGAAAACGACACTTTGGCGCGCGAGCGCATCATCGGCTTCCTGCGCCGTCTCGCCGGTCCGCGTCTGCCCGGTGATTGAACAGCTGGCGATATTGCATGCTCCGATCTGTCTCACCCGATAGCAGGTGTCACCGGCCTCTGCTACTTTCGTTCCGGAAACCCTCCAGGCGAGCTTCGCAATGTACCAAGACGAAGGCCGGACAAAGTCTCAGACGATCTTGTCGATCCTGATTGGCTTGATCCTTGTGGCTCTTGCGGTGTGGTTCCATCTTTCATTCGACAGCTCGCGCGATGGTTCCCTCGGGACTCTTGATGAGATGCTTTCTGCGCTCCGCATTCCAGACCACGCTCTTGAGAATACTGGTCAGGGTGATGTTCCAGATTACGTATACCTTCAGGGGCATGCGGTGGCGGGTGAGGAACTGACAGACGAGGACTTTGGCATCCAATTGACTGGATTGTTCCTGGAGCGACAGGTACAGGAACTGGTTCGCGAGATTGTAAAAAGGCCGGAAGGTCGTCCGCTCACCGAATTTCATTGGCGAGAGCGCATACGGCATCCAATGACGAGCTATCGTGAGCAGTCAAAGCCCGTAACCCTGTCCGGCTACCTTGTATCAAGCAGTCTCGTCGATTACCTCGAAGACGGCATCCCCATTCCCTGTGACGACCGGCGGATTACCCGGATCCCGGAATACAAGGGTGAAGAACTGGTCTGCCGGTCGGATGGCACCTTCCACTCGCAACCTGAAGGGACAGCTGAAGACGTCGGGGATATTCGCGTGACATTCGCTTACCTGCCGCCCGGGACCGTGAGCATGATCGCTCGCCATGAGGGGGGCGAGCTTTCCCTGGTAGCTGACAAGGAGGGTACTTACCTGGATTTGATCAAAGCCGGCGAGTACTCGCCGGAAGAGCTTGTGCAGATCGCGCAGGGCGAGTGGGTCGACCGGGCTTCGCGGGCCGCCTGGTTCAGTGGAATTGTGCTGTGTCTGGGCCTTTTTCTGATCGTTGCGCCACTCTGGAAAAAACATAAAAGACATTCCGGATGAGTTCGCTGTTTCCGGCACGAAACCCGTGCGGCTCAACCTCGTCTTGTGTCGGCGGCTGGCTGAAACCGGGCGGAAGCAGATGACGCGAGGGAAGGGCGCCTTCATCCTTGCGTTTCGTCGGTACCAGACGCCGGTGAGCATCACCGCTGATCAGATGTTGGCAAACGCGGCATGAAGCCCGGTTCCGGACTGGATAAGAAATGCGGGGATGGCATGGGTATGGGTGTTTGGGCTGGGCACCCGGCTTTTCGCTCCGGGGGCCATGATGGCGCAAAAAACCGGCGAAACCCGTTGCCTGTTTTGTCTTTCGAATGAAGAATGAACCTGAAGGGCCCGCAACAGGGCTGGCAAAGACAATGCACGTAGACGAAGAAGACGAACCCCAGGTCCGCGCACGACTGGCAGAGTTGCGGCTCGAACACCGCGACCTCGACGACGCCATCCATCGGTTGACCGAGAGCGTGTATGTGGACCAGCTGCAGCTGCGGCGTATGAAGAAGCGCAAGCTGGTCCTCAAGGACGCCATCGCCCAGTTCGAGAGCATGCTGATTCCCGATCTCGACGCCTAACACAGGCGGATACCGCGCCGCTGTGTCCAGATCAACCGGGCGCTGTCCACGCGGGGTTTGCCGCTTCTACGGCCATTTCGCCTCGCCGCCGTTGAATTCGAGTTCCAGCGTTACCGGATTGCCGTCGGCGTCGCTGCCCTCGTAGACCTCGCGGTAGGTGCCGCTGGCGTTGCCCTTACCGTTGCACGGCAGCCAGGGGTAGGCCTGCTTTTCGCTGCGGCCGGATGGCAAGGTGAAACCGCGTTGGGTATCCGTCTCCCACCGGCCACCGGTGAAACGACCCGAGCCATCCCTTTGCATCACCCACTGAGTGCGCGTCATCTTCGTGAAGCGGATCGGTTTTCCGGTCGGGTTGTCGATCATCCATTTGACCGCCACGTTCGCATAGCGGTCCCCACCCCTGATGACCGAGCCGTTCGCGGTGACACGCAGCGTACCCGCGGCAGCCGGAACTGACGGCGTGGAACAGGCGGTCGCGCCGCGTTGATAACCGGCGCCGTAGTTGACGAAGTCTTCGTATGCCAGCGTACCGCGCCAGCCGTTGCCGGTCGCGACCAGATACCCCTTCTGTTCGAGCGCGATGCGCGCATCGCGGCCACTGAGCCTCGCCTTGCCGGTGGCCGGGTGGTACAGCTGGACGTGGAAGCCGCTTTCGGCGGATGCGGGCACCATCAGCACCGACCGGCCGCGGCTCGGGCTCGCGGGATCGCGATCGACGACCTCCGTACCCGCCGTGATGATGAGTTCCACCGTGAAGGTGCACAGCGCCTGACCGAACAGGGTCGCACCGCCGGCGCCGAGCTGCAGCGCCCCGCCGGTCGTCGAACCGGACGTCGCGTCACGCCGGGTCTCCTCGATGTACTGGTCGAATCCGAGTCCACGCGAGCCCGCGTCGTCGCCGAACAGCGATCCGCCGACGGGTACCAGCGGTGCGGCTTGTGTCTGCGGCGGCGCTGCCGGGGTGCCGCCTGCCTGCAGTTCGCGATCGATCTCGGCGAGACGTTCCTTGAGCTTCTGACGGTAGCCGCGGTCGAATGTCAGCAATTGGCGCATCGCCTCTTCGCTGTCGATCGGCGAGGCAGGATCGAACCCGTTCAGCAGAAGCGCCTTCTCGAGGTTCTCTCTGGAGACGGGCACCGGCAAACCGAGCAGGTTGGGCACGAACAGCGCGGCGCGCACTGCCAACAGCGAGACGATGGTCGTCCGTTCCTCGCGCAGGTTGTCCAGCCAGTCCTGGCTGACGGCCGCCTGCTGGCAATGCGCCACGCCGACCCACGCGGCAAAGATCAGAAATAGTGCGCTGCGCATCTTCCGCCCATCCTCCTTTCCGCCCGAGGACATCCCCGGTTGATCACGGTGTCAACGGCCCAGGCCCGGGCTGTCGTTGGGGACCAGATAGCCGGACAGGGAGTAGATCGCGACACCCCCGGGACTCCCGGCGATGCTGTTGAGGTTGAGAATGATCTCGCTGCCGGGATCCGCAAAGAACCTGATCTGCCAACCCTGGGACACTATCTTCTGAGTCGAACCGGCCGGCAATGACCGTGTGTCCGTCTGCACAGGCAGGTAGTGCGTGACGGATTCGCTGTCAGAAGCAAAACGCGCCTCGACGTAGCCGATTTCGTCTTCGTTCGCCATGGTCGCACGCAGTGAGATGTGCTCGACGACGAGGATCTGACCGGCGGGTACGGTGAAGTCGTCGCCGGCCACCCGGTCAGATGTCGGGATCCCACGGAACATCCCAAAGGGTGTGGTGACGCGCACCGCGAATGGCGTGCGAATATTGCGTTCGTCCTCGGTGACCACGGGTACCGGTTCGGCCTCGGAGTTGACGACCGTGACCGGCGTGCTTCTCACCGCCGCATAGGCGCCGCCGCAGAGTGCAAACAACACGGCAGAGCCAGCAAGAATGTTTTGTAATCTGTTCATTTCGACCTCCGCTCAGACATGCGTCGCAGGTGTTCCTTCATCCCTGCGGGCAATCGCCGGACCGGGAGTCGTCGGGGTACACCCGGTCCAAGATTCGGGTAGCCGGTAGGAGAGACATCGACGGCATTGTCGTAGAGCGCGCCGTCACCGATGTCGAAGGAATCCAACCCTCGGCTACCGCCGTAAAGTGCTGCCCAGTCCCTTTGGTGATACCGAGTCAGACGTGACGACAATCACCTCCCCGGTGTTCAAGAGATTGCCGTCCGGTGCCGGAACTCGAGGCGACCCACTCGAGCGGCGTTGCCGAGACACCCGGCTTCAGGTAGCCGAAACCGACCGACACGACCCGGGTGGCGGTGCCCGGAAACCACGCAAAGGCCGTCGACGCGATGCAGAGCGTCTTAATGTGTGTCATGCCTTTCCCCGCGTGCTACCCAGACTTCCATCGAGAACCCCGATGCGAGGGGGCGTCCTGAAAGGATATCAGCAATAACCATACCGAATGTGGGAGATTACGTGCATCAGCGGCTTGGGCGACCTGGGCGTCCCACAGTGCATGGCAACTGTAAAAAGCCTCGACATCGAATGCGAACCAAACGCCTCTTTGTCGCGCCACCCGGTCAGCCGGTGTTTGATCCATACCGGTTCGCAAAGGGACCCGCAATCTGTCGCTGCCGCCTTGGATCGATTTCACCCCGATCGAACATCTCGACGGCTGCGTCCCGGATCGTCTGAATTCGGTTCCCGGGGACGTCCGGCAGCCCGCTTGACCGCCTGGCCGGCGCTCCATCCGTTCGGTTTTCCACGCTCGGGTCCCCACCCAGCGACGGCGTCGGCATCCGGTTTGGCCACGAGAAATGCTGTCCAGATATCTTACAGGCGCATGCTCGTCGACCGTTGTGGCAGCCCCAAAAACCCTTTACGCATAACCAGTTGATGGCATGGCACTCGAATTGCTAGCGGCTTGCCTGATGCGTTGCTCACGGAAGAAGACTCGTTCTCCGGGTGTGGTCTGACGCAAACAGTTGTGAGCCGACACGGGAGATGGCCAATGACAAGTCTGCGACACGAAGATCGGGCCGCTCGCGCGCGGATCTTGGCCAACGACCACGGAGCTGGGGACGCAGGCTCCACGGTCGCCAGACCACGGCCTTGGCGAAACGCCGTGCTCTGTCTTGCCGGCACGCTGATATTGACCACCAGCTCGGCCAACGCCGCCGTCATATCGTGGATCGGCGGTGCCGACGACTGGTTCGATGGTTCGAAGTGGTCACTCGGCGTGCCTCCGGGCAACCTCGACGACACCCAGATCGACAATGGCGGCAGCGCCACCGCAGACAGTGGCAGCGCCTTTTATCCGGGCGGCGGGACCCTGGCCGAAACCAACGACCTCAACGTCGGCGTCAGGGCCAATCCGATTCTTTTGCCACCGTATGGCACCGGCTCTCTGACCCTGAACGCTGTCGGTCTGTCCGTTGGTGGCGACCTCCACGTCGGTGTCACCAATGCACCGTCCGCGGTCGGCCTTGGCAGCTCCGACGGCAGCCTTGCGACCAGCGGCGGCGTCAACAACCCGGGTGACGTCGACGTCGGTGGCGAAGCGGCCTTCGGCCTCTTCGTCGACGGGGTCGGCAGCGGTACGGCCACCGGTACAGGCAGCGTCGCCGGCAATCTCACCGGCATGGGGTCGGGCGGCCTGATCGTAGGGCGCACCGAGGGCGGCGGGGACGCCGACGGTACCCTGACGGTCAGCGGCGACGTCGCAGACTTCACGTCGCTGCAGGTCGGCGTCACTGGCCTGGGCAGCACGGGCAACGCCGTGGGCGGCTTGAACGTCGGCGGCACCCTGTCACGCACGCCCGGCGGGGGCTTCATCTCCGTCGGCACGGTGGCCGGCGCCGGCCAGAGCAGCGGCGCGCTGTCGGTGACCAACGGCATCAGCGGTTTCGCGTCCATCGGCATCGGCAACGGTTCGGCCGACCCCAACGCGACCGGCAGCACCACGGGTACGCTCGACGTGCTCGCTGGCGGGGTACACAGCGGTGCCCCCAACGGCGTGTCCTTCGAGGTCGGCAACACCAATGCCCACGGCACGGCCGTGGGCACGGCGAACGTCACTGGCGACATTACCGGCTTTGGCCAGATCGAGGTCGGCAACGTGCGCGGCAACAACAGCACAGGCACAGCCACCGGCCAGCTCGGTGTCGGTGGCGGGCCGGTAACCGCGTCCAGCATGCGGGTCGGCGTCAGCGAAGGCGGTATCGGCATCGCGACCGGCATCGTCAGCCTCGACCACACATTGGTGACACTGGATACCGGACTGACACTGGGTGATGGCAGTACGCTGCAGATGGCCATCGATGGCAACAACCGAGGCGTCGACTACGCGGCGTTTGACGCCGCCACTGCAGCCCTCGACGGCATTCTCGAGGTGCTGTTCTCGTTCGATCCGCTGTCCGCTGTCTACGACCTCATCGTCAGCGACAGCATCAATGGCATAACCGGTGACTTCGACAGCGTGTCGATCTTCGGTTTGGGCATTGGCACGACCTACAGCTACGGCATCGAGATCGCCAACATCGGTGGCACGGACGTCGAGGTCTATCGGCTGCGTGTCGGTGAGATGAACGGCACGACGGTGCCAGAGCCTGGTGCCCTGCTGTTGCTCATCGCCGGACTAAGCGGCGTGCTGATCGTGCGCTCGCGGCGTTCGGAAACACGGTAAACCCCGGCAACTGACAGTCGGGCGGACAGCCGCACCGCCTCGTCAGAAGCCACCTGAGGTTCACGATCGCCGGGACTGCTTTGCCGCCGCCTTTCACTACTCCTTGAGCCACCGCCCGAGGAAAAGGTTCGGCCAGAAGCTTTCCCCGGATTGGTTTTTCTGCGGACTACGCGAAGTTGGAGAGGCGGGGATAAGGTCCGTCGACGATTTCGCCACCAGCCGATTTCAAGTAAACGATGATCAAATCGGCTTAACGATTCAAGACGAAGCCCCTTTGCCGCGCGCGACGGCAACGTCGGTACCTTGAGATCCGACGGTGGCCGCCGTGAGCTTCAGTTCACCGAACCAAGACTGCCGTCGATCGATTGTTGCGCAAATTCTCCGCGACTAGCCCGGTCGCTATCGTTCGCGGTCATAGCGGTCGACGCCGCTGGTGCATAGCGCGTAGCCGACGTCGACATCAGCCGACTCATCGACCAGATCAGCCCACTGAAGCTCGTGCACGTCCTCGGCGGCGGGCGTGAATATTCTGCGCGGGCAGTGCGGACACCCCACCGAGCCCGCTGGTATCAGAGGGCGTTCTTGTATCTTTCATGATGACCAGGACGTTCTTATCTGGGTCGTGTCGCGGGCATGCAGATAGTGGTGGCTTCAGAAGAAGGCGCGGAGACGAAATCCCAACACCAGAATGTCGTCCGTTGCCGGGTCGTTGGCAGGATTGACCACGTATTGAATTTCCGGTGTCAGTTCCAGAAAGTCTGTCATGTCGTAGCGATAGAATGCCTCGACGGTGTACTGGTCGCGGGAGTTGTCGGGCGCGCGTCCCCAACTGACACCGAGGCCGGCGAGATCCTTGCCGCCGCGCGCATCGTAACCGGTACCGATACTGACCGCGCGCTCCAAAACAGCGCCGGCGTCGTTAGCGTATCCAAACCGCAGAACGGGGCGCCACTGGTCCCGCCGCCCGCTTGCAGTGAAAGCGGCACCGTAACCGTCTTCCACGCCGGCCTCTGTCCGCTCGTCGACCTGCCAGATCGTCAGCTGCAATGTCTGGTCGTAGCGATCAGCCCAGTCTGGCGCCCAGCCGATGGCGACGTGCTTGAATGTCTCGAATTCGTCGAAGAAGTCTCTCGCGCTTTGCCACGGCTCCGACGGGTCCGCATTTGCATCCGCAAAGCCGGCCAGAACCTGCCAGTTGTCATCCAGCCGCCAGCGCGCCCCAGCACCGAGCCCCTGAGGGGGTGCCGGCAGCGTCGGCTGTTGCTCGAAAGCGAGGTTGGTGAATGCTGTCCACGGAGTCGAGAGGCTGTTGACATTGACATAGTCGTAGGGATCGACCTGGCCGACGACCAAACCGCCGCGCCCGCCGGCAAAATGCTGGCGCCAGTAGAGGTTCGTCAAGATCGCGCCTGCATCGCTGTAGGTAGAGGAAAAAACGCCTGCGTAGCCAAGCGAGGGACCCAGCGCCTGGGTCGAAATCCTATCTCCGAGCGCAGTGCGATATTCAACTTTGAAGACAAGAGCCCCGTCATCCGGCGTACTCCGCCCCGTCGCGGTCCAGACACCATAGAACCGGGTCACATTGCTGGCGGCATCCGATCGCGACTTGTCTGAATCCGTTGCGAGGTACTGGGCTTGACTATCGAACCCGTAGGTCAGACCGGTTCGGTCTTCAAGCTCTTTCTTGCGGCGATGAAATCTGGCCAGAGCGCCTTCGCTTTGCCGCTTGGCGGTCTCAGCCAACTCTCCCTAGACACTTCTGTGTGAGGCAAAACCGAGTTGACTGCCGGCACCCGTCTCAGATTGCGCGGCCGCATCACTGCTGCCGGTTTCGGCACCCATCGAGACGTCGCAGCACAGCATGCAAACTAGGCAAAGCCCGACGATGAAGCGCGGGCTTGCGTAAACGTCGATACTGATCCGCCTCACTGGAGGCTGTTCTTGAAGATGACGCCGTCTTTCATGATGATGACGAAATTCGTGTCGGCATCGGCCACAAGCTCGAGGTTTTGCAAGGGGTTGCCTGCGACCAGAATAAGGTCTGCGAGTGCACCTTCCTTGATCACGCCCAGTTCGCCGGGATAGGGATCGCGCGGTCCGCTCAGCTTGAGCAGCTGACCATTGTCATGGGTGGCCATCTTCAGCGCCTCGTAAGGCGTGTACCACTTGCTAAGCTTGGCAAGGAACTTGCCTTGCTTCGCGGCTAGCTTTGCGTCGAACAGCATGTCTGTACCGAACGCCGTCTTCACCTTGTACTTCTTTGCGGCGGCGATGGCGATATCGAGTTTCGAGACCAGATCTTTGTACTTGGCCGTGCTGATCGGGCTTTCAAACTCGAAGGCGTCTTCGCCCTCGGCATCCATCGGTTGCATGCTCCACCAGACGCCCTTTTCGGCCATCAGCTTCGCGGTTTCATCGTCGATGAAGAAGCCGTGCTCCATGGACATCGCACCGGCCTCGACCCACATCTTGATCGCTTCCTTGGTATTGATGTGGACCGCGACGTAGGTGTTCCAAGTCTTGGCGACGTCGACGATCGCCTTCGCTTCCTCGAAGGTGTACTCGGTGACATCCAGCGGGTCGTATAGGGATGACACGCCACCGCCGCCCATGGCCTTGATCTGACTGGCGCCCATGCGCAGCACCTCGCGTGTGCGCTTGATCACCTCGGGAACGCCGTCCGCGATCAGCGTGTTTCCCACCCTCTGCTGATAGTCCAAGGGAAGGCCTGGGTTCTCCGGAACATCGTTCGGGCCCCGGAAATCGCCATGCCCGCTCGTCTGACCGATATACGCTCCCGAGGGATAGATCCGCGGGCCTTGGGCAAGGCCCTCGTCGATGGCGCGTTTCACGGCGAAACTGTTCCCGCCGACATCGCGCACCGTCGTGAACCCACGCATCAGCGTATTTCGCGACGCGTCGGCGGCGGCAATGTTCAGGTAACCGAAGCTGGCGCCGAGCACTTTGCTGATGGGTGCGAAGTTGAACATCGTGTGCCAATGGGCATCTATAAGGCCGGGCATCAGCGTACATCCGCCGCCGTCAATCACCCGTCCACCGGCCACGGCGAGGGGCTCGGTAGACACCGCGCTGATCTTGTTTCCGGTGACCACGACGTTCGCGTTTTCAATCAGTTTCTCGTTGACGCCGTCGAACACGTTGACGTTGGTGAATAGCGTGACCTGGGGATCGGCGTCCTGCGCCGAGGCAATACCGGTCAAGAACAGGGTAACAATCGCTGCGCTGAGGTACTTTTTGTCTATAAGCATGGGTCTCCTCCAATTCTCAAGGTGTTTTCGCAGCCTCGACCGGCAGAGCCGTTGCGGCATCGGGAACCGCCAGAAACGTCTCCAGAGGGTCCTCGCTTGCGGCGGATACAGCCAATCCCGGCAGACAGAGCAATGAAGTCACGAACTGAAGCTGTCCAAGCATCATCGGGATCTCGCATCTCGACAAGATCCACAAGTCTTACACAATCCGCAGCCCGCCCCAGCCGACCACGAATAGGTCTTTCAAAGGTAATCCATTCTGGCTATAGGCGCGGGTCAAAATCGTGGAATCTATATCCAAATCTTCCAACTTCAATGCAGTTTTACGATATAGAATGCCGTCGATCCGATCTATGCGACCGCTTGCCCAGTGACCATCCTTGGCGATAAAGCTTTCGACGACAATTCCCGGCAGGAGGAAACGAGCTGGCGGGGTCAGGATGCGCATGGCTACGGGCAGGCTCGTCGCAACCTGCCGGTTCGTACCGACGCGTTGACACAGCTGGGACGTGGCAAGTTCGACGCGAAGGTGACCGTGGTAAGCGGCGAAGATGCCGCGCTTAGCCATGCAGTCGTCGGCACACGATCCAGCGCACTGACGGATCTGAACGAAGATTACACGGCATTCCTAATTCCCATTGCCTGGGATGGAACGTTAGTCATCAACGGCGAAGAGGCAACCTACTCATCAATCTATATGCCGGTGGCCAACACCTTGTACCAGGTCTACGGCGAGGCTCGTGAAATACTGGCTGTCGGAATTCCTCGCGACGATTTCATCGCGACGGTTGCCGCCCTGAGGGGCGTTGGTCGCGATGCCGTGCGGCTTGGTGAAGGTGGAATCGAAATGGCGCCGGCAATCTTGGCGAAGACGCGGCATAAGTTAGCCAAGATACTCAGGACCCACTATGACGCAGCTCGTCAGGCTACATGGCCTTCAAGTACAGAGAAAATGTTGACTGCCCATATCTTGAGTACTGTCACCGAACTCTACCTGCACGCGCGACAGGCAACCGGGAGCAAAGTACGCGTCCGTCCGAGATACGGACTTATTGTGCGCAAAGCCGAGGAAAGCTTTGCATCTGCGCAGGGCCACGCGGTCTCGCTCGCTGACTTGTGTACGGCGGCAGGCGTCAGTCAGGGAACACTGTATAACGCCTTTCTGACCATGTGCGATTGCACCCCAATCGAATACTTCAAGAAGCGCCGTCTTACCGAGGCGCGCATAGCGTTGCTCGGCGCCTCAGCGAAGCACGGCGCGATCAAGCGCGCAGCATTAGGGGCCGGCCTAACGCATCTCGGACGCTTTGCCGCTGAATATCGCGACCTGTTCAATGAATCACCCAAGACGACTCTTACCAGGTCTCTCGGTTGTAGACTGGGGCCAGATAAGGCGAAACATGGCAGTTCCTCGTAATTGAGAGCCACCTCAAGGCCACGGATGCCAGGATTCTCTTTCGAATGGGGGCAGCATGACGACAAGGAGTGACGTTGTGACCGTGCTGGTGGCGGCGCTTCTGGTGGTCACGCTTGGGGGCTGTGCTTCGGCCCCGGAACGCCAACTGTCGCGGCAGCATGTACCCTACGCTTCGCTTCCCAATGGCCACGATCCGCTGAATCCCGAACGCTACATGGTCGTCGATGCCGCCAAGGCATCGGCAGCAGAGGGCGTGATTCCGGGGCTCGAGCGCTTGCGTGGACATGCCCTGAATATCCTGGAGCTATCCGGGGGCGGACAATACGGCGCCTTCGGAGCCGGCTTTCTCAAGGGCTGGACAGAGAGCGGTCAGCGTCCGGAGTTTGACGTGGTAACCGGTGTCAGCACCGGCGCGCTACTGGCGACGCATGCCTTCCTCGGGACACCCCAGGACGACGCAGCCCTCGAGCAGATCTTCACAACCATCACGTCCAGGGACATCTATAGCAACGAGCGACTGCTCAGCCTGCTCTGGGGCAGGAACGCCGTATTCGACACATCGCCCCTGCAGGCATTGCTCGACAAGTACATTACTGCCGAAGTTCTGC
The DNA here is from genome assembly GCA_024235395.1 of Chromatiaceae bacterium. NCBI lineage: Bacteria > Pseudomonadati > Pseudomonadota > Gammaproteobacteria > Chromatiales > Chromatiaceae > Chromatiaceae bacterium. The sequence continues at coordinate 222,658 of JACKMK010000001.1, read as the reverse complement.
AGCGCGTTGCGGCTGCCCATGACGCGAATCGGCGCCTATGGGTCGGGACGACCAACCTCGACTATGGTCAGACCTGGGTCTGGAACTTGGGCATGATTGCCAAGGAGGGAACGCAAGAAGCACTCGCACTCTACAAGCAAGTGCTGCGCGCCTCGGCGGCGCCACCCATTGCCTTCCCGCCCGTGGAAATAGCGGGCTACCTGTTCGCAGATGGCGGAGTCCGCCAAAACCTAGTCGTTGTCGGCCTCGCCGGCACCGGGAAACCCAAACCGCCGAAATACGGACCGGGCACCGTTTACGTCGTGCAGAACGGGCAACAGGTCACGAGGCCTTCAGCCGTTCGCAACGATGCGCTTCACCTCGCCGGCCCGGCGCTTGGTGCAATGATGAGCAACTCCACGGATGGACTGTTGCTACGTGCATTTACGGCAGCAAAGATCCGCGGCTACGAGTTCAGATTGGTCTCCATCCCCGACGATGCCGACGTGGGCCAAAACTTCCTGGCGTTCGATCCAGAGCAGATGCGGACTTCTTTCGATTTGGGATACGAACTGGGACGCTCGCCCGATCCCTGGAAACGCACTCCACCCATCCTGCAGGACATACCGACCTGGCTGTTAGAAGACTGGCAAACGCGCCCCTGACAACCCCATCCGCAAGCCTTCGTAAGGCGCCTGTCAGATGGGCTTTTCAACAGGGAGTTGAAACCAACGGCCGTGGCCGGGCTGAGGGGGAAAGTTCTGGAGAACCTGGGTGGCAGTTGTCTCGATCGGTCCGCTGGCAGCTAGCGGTGTTTTCGACCGCCGCGAAAATCGAAGCGACCCACAATCTCTCCCCGCACATTCGCAACCCCCTGAATCGTGCAACCCCTTGGTTCTACCCGAAACGTAACGCCTTCATTTCTCGCATTCTTGGAAGGCTACTCCTCGAGCCACCGTCCCCGGATAATGTTCGCCCTGAACCTCCGCTCGGCTGTCGCGATTCAGCGGTGTTGAGGATCGTCGGCCCGCGCGCGGCCAACCGAACCATCGATGTTGTCGATGCGCGCAGCGGTGATTGGGTAGGGATGCCTGGATCACTCGGTGATCAGCGCATAAAGCCTGTCCTTCAACAACAGACGGCGCTTTTTCATTTCCTCGATATGAAAATCCGCCACCGGCAGATCATGCTCTTCCAGGCTGCGGATGTGCGAATCCAGCCAATTGTGCTCATCCATCATGTGCCTGAAAGCGTCGCTGTCCTCTCGCAGCTCGGCGATTCTTCCGGCGTGTTCTGGAAATTCGTGCAACAGGTCGTGCGTTTCGACTTGCATCTCGTTGTTCTCGCGAATGTTTCTGTTACCGGAATTCTATCGAGGGTGTCAGTGTGTGATCAATCCGACGGGGGGACCGGATTGGTGATGGTCTTTCGCGGCCGGCGCATGTCCCAGGGGGAGTGTCGGCTTTTCCCATGAGCCGCCTTTTGGGCGACGGAGACTGAACCTCTTTTCGGAATCGAACTCGGCCTGGTCGGCCACTCCGCGCCGACAGCGGAGGCTGGATCTAGACGACCAGACAGGCTCGTGCCCGTCCGACCCCTGCGGCTTCGCCCGACCTGGCGCCGGGCGACACTGGAGCCCGCAACAGATGCGCGGTCGGAACGCTATTCCGGAAAAATGACAAGATTCTTTAACACTTGGCCGTGGCCGCGCGCGGCTGGCGTGGGTAAGCCGCTGATGGGGGGCGTTTTTCAAGATTGGCCCGATCTTCGCTGTGAAAATGGTGTCGTAACCCATAACAGCAGGGGGTTTCAGTGGCCGAAGAAGTCGCCGTGGTGGTGAGCGATTGGATTGAGCGCGACGTGACGGACCGACGGCGGACCACGTTCAGCAGCCTTTTCTTCGGCCCCATGATCCACGGACGGCGGCGCCGTGCACGCCGCCAGACAGATGCGCATGCGCACTACGTCGACCGGTACGATGAGCGGCTGTTCGCGGTCGCGCTGGGCATTCTGCTGCTGTGCTGCCTCGATGCGCTGTTCACCCTGGAGCTGCTGGGGAAGGGCGCCAGGGAGATTAACCTCTTCATGGCGGCACTGCTCGACATCGGGAACGCGACCTTCGTGTCGACGAAGCTGGCGCTTACTGGTATCGGCGTGGTGTTCCTGGTTGCCCACGCCGCCTTCCGGGTCGCCGGCACGCTACGCGTCCGGCACATCCTGTACACCATCCTGGGCAGCTACATGACGCTGTTCGTCTATCAGGTCTGGGGGCTGGCCTGCGTCTTCTGACCGTGGTGTAAAGCCTAGCCGGCGGCCATGAGTCGAGGGCAGGGCCGCCAGTCGTCGCATCCGACGTCGTCCATGAATCGGCGGAAGACCAGGTGACGGGCGCCGCGGCGACGCTCGTCCTGCCCGGGTGCTACAGTCCGAACGCATCATCACACGGACGGTCGGTGGGCGAGCATGGCGAACGATATGAATCCCCAGGCCCGTACCGAGGTCGATTGGACGGGCACCTTGCTGCAGGTCGCGTTGTTGCCGCCGCTGGTGCCGGTGCTGGTGTTCATCGTGGCGACGACGGTAAGCGGTTTTCAGAGCCAGGGCGGTACCGCGTATATGCCGCTTCTCTCGGAGGTCTGGTCGCTCGCGCTCGGTGGTTTCTGGTGGGCGCTCCCGAACCTCGCACTCACGCCGGTGACACTGCTTCTACGGCACCATGCACCAAGTGTCGTCGTCGGGCTGAGTTATGCGGCGCTGGTCGCGGTCGTCGCCACCGCGCTGGTCGTGCACCTCGGCTGGCTCGGTGATCCCTACGAGTGGAACGGGCGCGTCGGCGCGCTGGTGACCGCGCCACTGTTCGTGATGCCATTGCTGGCGTTCTGCCTGGCGATGCGTGCGTCACCGGTGCGCGGTGGGTCCCTCGTCTGGCTCGTCGGCAGCGACGCTCCCGCGAGGCACCTGTCCACGGCCGCCTACCTGCTGTGGCTCGGCATCGGTGTCGGCTTCGCGTGGTGGAGCCTCGCAGACATCCATTCAGACCGCGCGGCACTACTACTGGCGCCACCAGGTCGATCTGGCCGAAGACCAAGACGGTGTCCCCGTATTGCGCAATCCCTTGCTCACCTGGGTCGACGAACCGCCGACCTCCGCATCGACACAGAACCGCGCCTGGCAGATGGGTGCCGCCGCGACCAGCTACCGGATAGAGGTCCGGTGGTGGATCATCGTGGCCTGGGTGGGCGTTCCGGTGCTGCTGTACCTGTTGTTTGGGCTGGGTGGGCGAGGGCGCACACGAGGCCCGGTGGCTCGACGCTGACGGTATCGCCTTACGTGGAGTGCCGGTTTTGATCCTGTGCGATCGAGGTCGAAAACGGGGGGTGCGCGCCGCCTGCAGTCCCGCAGGCGCTTTGCCGATTTTGATCCATCGCGCTGCCAGGAATGCCACGAATCGCGCGCGATCGAATACCGAAAGACAACGCAAGCGAGCAGTATGACTGTCGACCCTATTTTGTAGGATTCGTCTGAAACCTCTGTGCCAACGGGGATTGTTGGTTGAGATTTTCGCCGTCGTCGGATAGGTTCGAGCCGAGGTCCGCCACGGAAGGTTGGACCAGCAGCACATTACGTAGACCACAGGTTCAGGCCTGAGCGGACACCGGGACGGCGAAAAGCCAGAACAGGTCCGAGAGACCCATGGAAGGGTGGACATGCCACACAGTACGCAGACCAGCGCGCGCGGCACAGGGCTCGCGTCTCTCGTTTTTCTTGCCCGCTATCACGGGCGCGCGGCCGATGGAGGGCAGCTGCGCCACTTGCTCGGTATCCGCGACACCGACGAATTCGGCAATGCGGAAATATTGCGTGGCGCACAGGCCCTCGATCTGAAGGCTCGCAGTACGACCTCCGATTGGCAACGTCTGCAGCGCACGCACCTGCCGGCGATCGCCCGTCATACCGACGGCCACTTCTTCATCGTCGCCGCCATCAACGACGACAAGGTATTGATCCAGGATCCGCTCGAGACGCGACCGCTGACGCTGCCGCGGACGATCTTCCAGTCTGCCTGGTCCGGCGAGCTGATCCTGGTGACCCGGCGCGCAACACTGAAAGACCTCGGGGGGCGCTTCGGCTTCGGCTGGTTCGTCCCGGCGATCGTGCGACACCGGAAACTGTTCGGCGAGGTGGTCGCGGCCTCGTTCTTCCTGCAGCTCTTCGCGCTGGTCACACCACTGTTCTTCCAGGTGATCATCGACAAGGTCCTGGTGCATCACGGCCTGACGACACTGCACGTGCTCGCGATCGGGCTGCTCGCATTGTCGCTGTTCGAGGTCGTGCTCGGCGGCCTGCGCACCTACGTGTTCGCGCACACCACCAACCGTGTCGACGTGCTGCTCGGCGCAAAGCTGTTCGCGCACCTGCTGCGCCTACCGCTGGCCTATTTCGAGGCACGCCGGGTCGGCGACTCGGTCGCGCGGGTGCGCGAGCTGGAGAATATCCGCAACTTTCTTACCGGCTCGGCGTTGACGCTGGTGATCGACCTGCTGTTCACGCTGGTGTTCTTCGCGGTGCTCTTTTACTACAGCCCGCTGCTCACCGCGGTCGTAGCCGGGGCGATCCCCTTCTACATTGTGCTGTCGCTGGTCGTCACGCCGATCCTGCGCGGCCGGCTGGAGGAGAAGTTCAATCGCGGTGCCGAGAACCAGGCCTTCCTGGTCGAGTCGATCAGCGGTATCCAGACGCTGAAGGCAATGGCGGTCGAGCCGCAGATGCAGCGGCGCTGGGAAGAGCAGCTTGCCGGTTACGTCGGCGCGAGCTTCCGCGCTTCCAACCTCGGCAACATCGCCAGTCAGAGTGCCGGCTTCGTCAACAAGGTCACGGTCGTGCTGATCCTATGGATTGGCGCGACCGCGGTGATGCACGGCGAGCTGTCGGTCGGTCAGTTGATCGCGTTCAACATGATCGCCGGGCGCATCAGCGGCCCGATCCTGCGCCTGGTACAACTCTGGCAGGATTTCCAGCAGGCCGGGATCTCGGTGCGGCGCCTCGGCGACATCCTCAACACCCCGACCGAGATCGGTTACAACCCGGGCCGCGCGACCCTACCGCAGCTCCAGGGCGCGGTGCGCTTTGACCATGTCGGTTTTCGCTATGCTCCGGATCGCCCGCAGGTGTTCCGCGATATCGACCTGGAGATGAGCCCCGGCGAGGTGATCGGGATCGTCGGCCGCTCCGGTTCGGGCAAGAGCACACTGACCAAGCTGATCCAGCGCCTGTACGTCCCGGAGTCGGGCAGGGTGCTGATCGATGGCGTCGACCTCGCGCTGGTCGAACCGGCCTGGCTGCGCCGCCAGGTCGGGGTCGTGTTGCAGGAGAACGTGCTGTTCAACCGCAGCGTGCGCGAGAACATCGCGCTGGCCAATCCCGGTCTGCCGATGGAACCGGTGATCGCCGCGGCGAAGCTTGCCGGTGCGCACGAGTTCATCCTGGAACTCCCCGAGGGTTATGACACCCTGGTCGGCGAGCACGGCGCGAACCTCTCCGGTGGGCAGCGGCAGCGCATCGCGATCGCCCGCGCACTGGTCGGCAACCCCGGGATATTGATCCTCGACGAGGCGACCAGCGCACTAGATTACGAGTCCGAGCGCATTATCCAGCGCAATATGCGTGCGATCTGCCAGGGGCGCACGGTGTTCATCATCGCCCACCGCCTGAGCGCCGTGCGTCATGCCGACCGTATCCTGGTGATCGACGCCGGCCGGGTCGTCGAGCAGGGCAGCCACGACACGCTGCTGCAGCGGCGCGGCCTGTATGCCCGGCTGCACGCGCTGCAGAGTGGGATCGACGACGGCGATTCGGAAGGTGACGCCATCCAGCCGCCGCTCGGAGAGCCGGCATGAGCCGCACCGAGACCGCCTTCCTGCCCGCCGCGCAGGAGATCGAACAGACCCCGCCGTCACCGGCCGGACGCGCGATTCTTTGGGTGATCGTGTTGTGCTTCGTCTCGGCGGTCGCCTGGGCCAGCCTGAGCCAGGTCGACATCGTCGCGGTCGCCCAAGGGCGCATCATCACGAGCGGGCACAGCAAGACCGTGCAACCGCTGGAGATCGGCAGCGTACGCGCGATCCATGTGACCGACGGGCAGGCGGTACGCGCCGGCGACGTCCTGATCGAGCTCGACCCGACCAGCGCCCAGGCCGACGTCGATCGTCTGCGCGACGAGGTCGGCAACGCCCGGCGCGAGGTCGCCCGCTTCGCGACCCTGGCCGACTGGCTGGAACGTGACGGCGTGGCGGAACATGACAACCAGCGGCCCCTCGATCCGATCCTGCTGCGCCAGTGGCGCGAGTTCGGGGACCGGCGCCAAGTCCTGCAGCGCGAGCGCGCCAAGCTGGCCGCCGAGCGGGACGCCGCGGCGCGCCAGGTCGATAAACTGCAGGCCATCCTGCCGCTGGTCACCCGGCGCGCAACCGACCAGAAGGGCCTCGCCGAGCAGAAGCTGCTGCCGGAGCAGCAGTACCTCGAGACCGAACAAGAGCGCCTCACGACCTTCCACGACCTGGCCGCACACCGGGGCGAGGTCGCGCGGCTCGCCGCCGCGGTCGACGAGATCGACGCGCGCATCACCTACGCGCACAGCGAGTTTCACCGCCAGGCCTTGGAGCGTCATGAAGCCGCCGAACAGCGGCTCACTGCCGCACAACAGGAACTGATCAAGGCCGATACCCGTGTCCGAGCGCAGACCATCACCGCCCCGGTCGGCGGCGTCGTGCAGCAGCTCGCGGTCCACAACGTCGGCGCGATCGTCACCCCGGCGCAGGCCCTGCTGGTGATCGTGCCCCAGGACGAGGCGCTCGAGGTCGAGGCGGTGCTGGAGAACAAGGACGTCGGCTTCGTCGCGGTGGGGCAGGACGCCGCGATCAAGATCGACGCCTTCCCGTTCACCCAGTACGGCACGATCGACGGTCAGGTCGTCGACCTGTCGAATGACGCGGTCGCCGATGAACGCAAGGGCCTGGTCTATAAGCTGCGGGTACGCATGCAACGGACGCAGATCGACGTCAACGGCAGGCCAGTCAAGCTCAGTCCCGGTATGACGGTGACAGTGGAATCGAAGACCGGCAGACGGCGGATGATCGAGTTCTTCCTCAGTCCGTTGTTGCGGTATCGGGATGAGAGCGTGCGGGAGCGATGATGGCAGCGCGGTTGAATGGCCACGATGACCAAGAAACGAGGGAGAGTGCAACGGTGAGAGCGTGTGAGCGGCGGCGGAACAGGGCAACACAGCTGTGGCTGTTGATCGCAGTTGCAGTGTTGCTTGGAGGATGCAGCGCGGTGTCTGGTGTGAAAGACGAGATGCGCCACGAGGAGCTAGCCCGCCGCTATGGCGAGCGGTTGCTGGATTCGCAGCTCGGCCCCTACGCCGGTTTCTCGCGAGAGCAATACTTCCGGCACAAGTGCGACACCGCGGCTGGTGAATTCATCTACAAGACCGTCGACAACGTCGAGGGCGTGTTTCAGATGCGCCAGCGCGATCCGCGCGACTACCTGACGCGGCTGAAGAATCGGGATATCCCCGAAGACCCGTGGGGGCATACCGATGCTGAGGCGGCCACGCCCTGGGGGGCTTACCTTACGAAATATCCCTTCTTTGAGACGACTAGGGGTCTCAGGGACCGGGGTGATCGATGGAATCGCGATGTCTTCGCCGAGCGGCCGCCGTCTGGCGAGAGCCGCTACTGGCGCTATCGACTCGGTGAGCCGGACGGTACGCAGTATCTGAACAACCGATCTGGCGAACGATTCGGGCGGCCGCTAGTCGCGGAAAAGATCGATACCTTGAAGAGTCGCTATGGCTACACCTGGCGCGAAGTCCGTGACGAGTACGACCGACATTTTGGGGTCTGGGGTGGGGAGATCATCGTCAAGGACCTGCAGACCCATGAGACCCTCGCTGTCAAACGGGGCTTTTTTGATACCCGCTTCAATTTCTGCCCACCCGGCAAATCCCACTACTTGGAATTCGAGTTCGTAAGCAAGGTCCTGAAGCCTGCCAAACCATAAGAACACGGAGAGCAAGCATGAATGAGCTTGGAACATTGTACGAAAGGCTGCTGGCGCAGTTTGCAGCGGAGAGCTATCTCGATGATATGACAAGTCTCAATGATCGAGATCAGTTGACTGGGCGTCTGAGATTTGGTTCTAACCACTACAACATGTTCGACAGGCTCGACAAGGAGGGAATCCTCGGTCCAACACGAATGACGGGTGGCGAGGCCGATGGTGCGCCTGGCATGGTCAACGACTTCATCGCAACCTGGGAGGTCATCGATCACCTGCCGAACACCACCAGCGGCTTCTCCGCGACCCTGCTCCGGCATCGCGAGACCGGGCAATACACGCTGTCGATGCGCTCGACCGAGTCGAAGTTCCGTGACGACGGTGGCGATTTCGAACGTGACGGCGCCAACGGCGCCGATGGCCAGATCTTCAGTCATGGGTTCGCATGGGCGCAGTTGCGCGATATGGAGGTCTATTTTCAGGGTCTCCGCGCGGGTCAACTGGCGACCGGCGGAGACGGCAGTGGGATTGCGGGTGCCTTGACGCTGGATGCATTCCCGGAAACAGCAGAAGGGCCGCTGACGATCACTGGCTATTCGCTGAGCGGGCACCTCGCCCAGGCATTCGCGCTGATGCATCCTGAGTATGTCAAGCAAGCCTATGTCTTCAACGGCGCTGGAATGGGCAAAATCAGCGGTGCGACAACGTCGGCGCTACTCGGCCAGGCGTTGCGTGAGCGCGTGGCGCTGATCGACCAGGTCATAGCTAATCCGGCCGCATTCATCGACGCCGTCACTGTTGGTGAACTGCAGGACATTGATCCTCAGGCGTTTGATGGTGGTGCCACATTGGAACAGCGGCTCGCCTTCGTCCAGGCGCTTGTCGAACAGTACGACCCGGTGGCGCGCAGTATCTACGAACAGGGATTGTTCAAGTATGCGATGTCTGCGCTCCCCAACGACACCACGTCGGCACTGAAGGTCTCGCTCGGGGAATACTTTACTGGTGAAGCGCGCACCGAGTTCGACCTAGTTTCGAATTTTTACGGCGACGGTGGTTTGCGCGACCTGAATCTTGTTGCCGGCGCGGGCCAAATTTACGGTTCGTTTGATCCGATCTTTATCGAAGATCAACCTGAGATGGGGTCTATCGAAAAGGAAGGCAATCCATTCGATCGATTGCTGCGCACGTTCGGCTCAACCCACAGCATCACGCTGATCGCGGACAGCACTGCACTGATGGATCTCGTTGAGCGATTCGTGCCAAATATCTCGATAGAAAGGCTGAATACACTGCTTGCCGCGGCCTCCTTTCAAAGGGCAGGGTTCCGCCATTTGTCTGACGGCAACTCGCTCGAAAACGTGCTCGACGGGCTCGGCCGTCTGTTCTTCCCGAACGACTGGAAATCATCGCCTGTGGATCGCGGCGACCAGGGTTTCGCAAACATCGTCAACCGCGATGAGTTTTACGGAAACATCCACAAATTGCGTGCGATAGCAGAAGGCGCGCACGGGGTTACTGACATAAAGCTGATTGATCCCGCAGAACCTGCAGGTAACCCGCAGGAGCGCGTGATGCAGCGGCTTGGCTTCCTCATGGACCAGGCAAGCAACACCGAAATTGACGGCGCGGCGTTCCGCTATGCGTTGGTGCACCTCAATCCGTTCGTGGTCATCGGCGATGCGTCACTGTATGCGCAACACGATCTGGATCTCTACGACCCCGGTACGAGGACCGGTCTGACCGAGCGATATATCGCGGATCGCGCGGCGTTTCTCGCGATTTTGGTCGAATGGAACAAGGCGGACAGCGGGATGGCGTTGCTCACCGAGCAGTCGCCGACCCGTTATCTCGAGCTCGCCGCCAAGATCGAGGTCGATAGCAGTGCACCGTCCGGCGAGTACCCGACACCGGAAGCGAGGCTGTTGGCGTTCGGTACCGGAAGTCCGGAAGAACTCAAAGGCAGCGACGCGAGCGATGCCCTCTACGGGGGCGGTGGGGCCGATCTACTGATTGGGGGTGGTGGCGCCGACTATCTCGAGGGTGGCGAGGGCCTGGATATCTATCTCGCAGGGGGCGGCGACACGATATTCGATCATGATGGGGACGGCGCCGTGCACTTCGATGGAGAGGTGCTCGATGGCGGTATGCGCGTCGCGGGCACGGATGAGTATCTCGGGGTCGAAGGTGACTTCAAGTATGAGATGTTTGCCGATGACTTATTGGTAACGCGTGTCGACAATGGTGCGGTCCTGACGATTGAGTCATTCAGGAATACCGATTTCCATATTGAACTGATTGATCCTTCGCCAGCGCCGGCATTGTCATACGTGCCGGTGATCGGGTCTCCGGATTCGGAGCAGCTGGATGGCACGACGGTCGGTGGGGGTGCCGGCACGAACTGGAGTGCGCTGAACGAATTCAACCAGCCGGACCATGTTGTCGGCGGCGACGGTCGCGATTGGATCTACGCTTGGCAGGAGCCCAATCGTGGTGCAGATGGGGAGTACCTGGGTAGTGCGCCCGACACGGACTTGGTGGAAGGCGGCGTCGGCAAGGATTTCATCTTTGGTGGCGCCGGTGACGACGCCCTTTACGCAACGGATCAATCCGATGAGGCGGCGGTTAGGCAGGGTCAGGGCGACTCGGCGTTCAGTGGGCCGGCGGACGATTGGGGCGATTTCGTCTCAGGCGGAGGCGACAACGACATGCTGTTTGGCAGTGGCATGCTGGACGGTCTTTTTGGTGGAAATGGCGACGATTTCATCTATGCCGGCGGGGGCAACGACTGGATTTACGGTGATTGGCAGCCGCACCTCAGCGCCAGCGACATTCCCCAAGACACCTATGACTATGAATGGATCACGCTGCACGCAGATGGTGATGGAGAAACACACCTCGGTTACGTTTCCGGTATCGGTGATGATCGAATATTTGGTGGCGACGGTGAAGATCGTATTTGGGGAGAGGCCGGAAGCGACGTTGTTTATGGAGGCACTGGAGACGACAAGATCCAGGGAGACATTTCGAAGCCTGATGGTGAGGGTGGCCAAGTCGTACCGGGCGCATTTCACGGCAACGATCGCTTGTTTGGCGGGACGGGTGAGGACAGCCTGGTCGGCAATGGTGGCGACGATTGGTTGATCGGTGGAACGGAGAATGACTGGCTAGAAGGGGACTTTCAGGTGCGCATCGGCGATGACGCCGAGTATGAGGGAAATGACTATCTCGATGGTGGTGCGGGCAACGATGCCTTGCATGGTGACGGTGGATCGGACGTGCTGTTTGGAGGCGAGGCCGGTGATTATCTATTCGGCGACATTGTTGGCCTCCCGTCATCGTTCCATGGCGACGACGTGCTTTACGGGCATTCTGGCGACGACGAATTAGTGGGTCAGGGTGGCAATGACTGGCTGTTCGGGGGAGAAGATGATGACACGCTGCACGGCGATGGCCTCGCTGCCGAATCGGACGAATCAGGCAACGACGTATTGATTGGTGGCAAGGGGGTTGATGAACTCAAAGGTGGGCCAGGGGACGACACCTATGTGTTTAATCAAGGAGACAGCCCGATAGTTGCAGGCAAAGTTGATGGAGTCGATGACACTGCCGGTACAAACGCCTTCGAATTCGGACCAGGCGTCAACACAGAATCTTTGCGTGCCCAGCTCGTCGGCGGAAATGGCGATCTGATTGTCAATTTCAGTGCGATGGACACCGTCTTTGTGGCACAGGGACTGACGGGTGCGATCGATCAGTTTCTTTTCGAGGGTGCAGCCCCGGTCTCCTTTCAAGAAATGATCCGGAAAAGCATCCCCAATGCGGCATTTCTGGTGGGTGGCGGCGGGTCCGAAGTGGTGTTTGGTAGCCTGGCAGATGACGCACTCTCGGGCGACGACGGAGACGATCGCCTATACGGTGGTATGGGTGCTGACACTGTGCAGGCCGGTTCTGGCGGCGATGTTGTGATCGGCGGCGCCGGTGATGATCAGCTGCATGGGGAAACCGGTTCTGACGAATACCGTTTCTTTGCCGGCGACGGCGTTGATCTGATCAGCGAGGAAAATGGTCACGACACCGTCCATTTTGCCGATAGGCTGCGAGGTGAGTTGGATTTTGAGGTGGTTGGTGACGACCTCCGGATTGGTACCGGCAACGATCAGTTGACTGTCCAAGACTGGCTCAGCGGAGCGGTGGAACAGATTCGCTTCGCAGATGGCACTGTTGTCACTGTAAGCAAGCTGTTCGATCCGGATGCTGGTGCTGGAAAGTTTCGAACCGGGGCTGATGTTGAAGCGGGGGTCGTAGCGGGCACTGCAGGCGATGATCTGTTCGATGTCGAGCGGGAAGCGACGGTTCTCGCGGGCGGCGAGGGTGACGATGTCTATCGCATTTTCGGCGATTACCCCTTTGCCCTCATCGACGATACAGCCGGTTCGAACACGATCGTTGTCTATGGCTCGATAGACGCAACAGTGACATTCGCGAAGCACGGCGACGATCTGTATCTGTTAATGAATGGCGAGCCGATTACCAAGTTGCTGAACGGATTGAGTGCACCGCCTTCAGCAATGGTGCTGCCTGACGGCGTACGGCTGGATGGCGATGCTTTGGCGGACCTTATCGCCGGTGCAGAGTCGTTTGATCCGGTCGGTGAGCGGTCGCCGTATGCGGTGTCCTCGACTATCCTCGGTGCGGCCGGCGCGCTGTTTTTCCAGGTGGTCGACTCGGCCGGCGACGTGGACGGTGACGGTTACCAAGACTTGCTGGTTCGAAGTAACAAAGGGTACGGTGCGGAAAACACCGTGCAAAATGCCGCGTATGTTGTTTATGGGCAAGCTGGTGGATGGGGTGATGCACCCGAGCGGGTTACGACGCTTTACGACCACGGCGACAATGAGTTCGCTCCGGGTACATCCTACCATTGGGAGCTCTATCTCGACTTCTATCATCCTCTGGTCGTCAAGGCGCTCGGTGATGTGGACGGGGATGGCTATTCGGACGTTGGATTCAACGAGGTCGAGGATGGGCAGCTCAAGTTCATCATCGCGTTTGGCGGCTCTGGAGGCTGGGGGGCAACGGTCACCGGTCAGCCATCCGATCAGCTGGCCAGCATCGCGTTGGGGGCGGCGTCCGAGTATAGTGCCGATGATTCTGTCACTGTGGCGGATGTGCTTGACTGGAACGGCGACGGAACTCCCGATTTCATTTTCGACACCGAGGTGCAGGCCGCCGATGGGGCGGCTCCGGAAGTGGCCGTCATTCTCGGTAGTTCATCACTGAAAGGATTCACGGCATCATCGGCCGAGTTGATCGCAATGGCTGATTTTGTCATTACCGACTTGAATCCCAATGCGAAAAACATCCAGGCCAAGCAAATCGGAGATGTCAACGGCGACGGCTTCGATGATCTCTTCGTACACACCTATTATGACGGTTTCAACAGGAGCGCACGGCTGGTTTTTGGCGGCGCGGCAGCCACCGATGTCGATATTTCCGCTCTTGCTGCAGGCCAGGGTGTGGAGGTCGTCATGAATGGCAACTTTCCAGGCTCTTCTCTTGTTGCGCATTCGATCGGCGACATGAACGGCGATGGATTCGATGATTTCCTGCTTAGCAAAAAATGGGATGACCCCTGGGTCGTGTTTGGTCAAGCGGATATGCCCGCAGTTTTCGATCTCTCGGAACTTGATGGCGCAAACGGATTTCGTATCTTGGGCCTGGAGCAGCGGGGACATCATGGTTACGCGGACTTCGACCTCGCGAACGGGGATATCAATGGCGACGGCATCGATGACATTGTTCTCGGTACCTTTGTAGTAGCAGACGGTGTGGCGGGTTCGTCGGATCCCGCAAATGGTGTCGCACAGGTGATCTTCGGGCGGCCAGATGGATTATCGGCAGAAATTGATGTCGCGACCTTAGCGCCCACAGACGGTTTCAGGTTGCTTGTGCCATACCCAGATACCAGTGTCACAACGCCTTCTTCCCACATGGTCCAGGTGGCTGTCTCGGATGTCGATGGCGATGGTGCGTCTGAGGTAGTCAAGGCCGCTGTGGAACTCGATGAGGGGCGCTCACCGCTGTTCAGCTCAATCCATGTGTTGAACAGACACGACGGAGAAGGAAAGCCAACTGTCGAAGGAACAAACAGTGAAGATGTCATGTTTGTCGATCGTGCGGGCGCCTACTTTACGTATGGAGGTAGTGATTTCGTGGTGGTCCGGCCGGGCCCATGGGACTTCCACGTGGATACCGGGGACGGTGACGACGTGATCAGAATCGATCTCGATCCAGTCGAATGGACATTTGCGGAACCGGTGACGTTCGACGTACAAGCGGGTGGCGGTGACGACACCATCGTTCTTGACGTGCCGATCGGCGTGTCTGGTGTGCGGGTGCCATTCGTAGGCGCGACGCTGCACGGTGGCGAGGGCAGTGATACCTATGTCGTGTCCGCCGCGGGATTTCCGGCGCTCGGTGTGCACATTGACGATCCTTCCACAAATGGAAACCGCAACAGCCTCGTAATGGGTTTTGGTTACGGCGCATCGAGCGTGCGTCTCGGATTTGGATCGTTGCTCCTCACAACCGATGTTGATGGCATCGAGATTCATCTCGAAAACTTCGATCCAGCAAACGTGCTTGGTGGCCCACGCGATATCGATCATTTTATCTTTGACGATGGAACGCAGTTGAGCTACGAAGAACTCGTCGCTCGCGGGTTCGACATTGATGGCACGGACAGCGACGATGCGTTGAGCGGCACGTCGGTGGTGGATCGCATCCTTGGAGACGCGGGAAATGACGTGTTGGCCGGCCAAGCCGGGAACGACGTCCTGGACGGCGGAACCGGCAACGATTTTCTTGATGGCGGTGATGGTGACGATTCTTATGTGTTCGCGTTGGGCGATGAGCAAGACATTCTGACCGACGTTCAAGGCATCGACAGGCTGCAGTTCGCCGAAGGGATCACCGTCAGCAGTCTCTCGGCCACGCGTGATGGCGACGACCTGTTGCTGGCCTATTCCGAGGCCGATTTGGTGCGTATCCAGGGATGGTTCGAATCATACGCGAACAAAGTCGAGTTTTTCGAGTTTGCCGATGGCGGTCACTTGGCGTCGTCAGACGTTGAGGCTTTGCTGGTGGTGCAGGGTATCCAGCTCGAGGGAGACTCAAGCGACGAGCTGCTTGAAGGCACGGAAGGTGCCGATCTGATCCGTGGCAACGGTGGGCGGGACACCATCTGCGGCCACGGCGGTGACGATCAGCTGTTCGGTGGCGAGGGCAGTGATCTGCTCGTCGGCAATGGGGGCGATGATTGGCTGGATGCCGGTACAGGTGACGACAGCTACCTGTTCACTCCTGGAGATGGCCAAGACACGCTGGTCGACGCGCAGGGCGTCGATGCGGTGCGGTTCGCGCCCGGAATCGACCCCGGTAATCTCGTCCTGTCTCGCGACGCAAATGATCTGATTGCGCAGTACGCATCCAACGACGAGTTGTTGATTCGGAACTGGTTCGAATCGCCGGATCAACGCATTGAGCAGTTCTTGTTCGCCGATGGCGGGGTCCTGACCGACCAGCGCATCGACGCAGTGTTCGCAGAGGACCCGGTGAGATACCGGGGGTCGGCCCTGGACGAGGTGGTGCTCGGCGGAGACGGATCCGATCTGCTGGGGGGCGGGAGCGGCAGCGACAGGATCTATGGCAACGGTGGCGACGATATCATTTATGGCGGTGCCGGAAGCGACTGGTCGTACGGCGGTGCAGGGGACGACACCTTCTGGGTGCTCGGCAATGATGCATACGATCACTACTGGGGGGGCGATGGATACGATCGCATCTTCTACAGCCGTCCGCTTCACATAATCGGGCTGGCGGGTGACTTCGGCCCCGAGAACAGCGTCGAGTTGATACAAGGCGTGTACTCTCAAACCGTTTTCGGCGACGCAAGTGACAATGTCCTCGATTTTTCCGAAACGCAGCTGGTGAGTATCGGCAAGATCGACGGTGGAGACGGCGACGACTGCATTCGGGGCACGGCGCAGAATGATCATCTGGCGGGTGCCAACGGCGATGACCTGTTGTTCGGCATGGCGGGCGACGACGTGCTCGAAGGTGGAATCGGCAATGATGAACTGTCCGGTGGTGACGGCAACGACACCTACCGCTACGCAATGGGTGATGAGCGCGACCTCGTGCGTGACAACAGCGGCAGCGACGTGCTGAGCTTCTCCGATCTGGCACACGATCAACTGTGGTTCGAACGTATACAGGACGACTTGGTGGTAACGGTGATCGGAAGCGCGGACGCCGTCGTGATCGGCGATTGGTACCTGGATGCAGGAAATCAGATCGAGCGTTTCGAAGCGTCTGACTCGGTGATCGCCGTCAACACCGACATCGATCAGTTGGTCGCCGCGATGGCCGCTTTCACCCGTCCGGGGCCCGGCGAAAGTACCTTGTCAGGCGACGTTCGTGATCAGCTCAGCCCGGTGTTGGCCGCTGTCTGGCAGCAGGCGTGATGCAGCCACCTCAGTCTCCAGGCTTTTGTCCCGGGGACAAGGTGCAGCTTAGTTCGAGCCGCCCGGAAACAACCGCAACCGCCCATCCGCCTCGTGCTCTGCCTTGTTGCGCATGTGATCCGCGGTCGCCGCGAACGCCTGCAGCAGGCGGTCGCGCTGTGTCTGGTCGAGTTCGCTGTCGGCCAGGGCGCGGCGCATGCAGTGCAGCCACTGGTCGCGCTCCCTGATGCCGATCGCAAACGGCAGATGGCGACGGCGCAGCATCGGGTGGCCGTGTTTTTCGACATACAGGTTGGGGCCGCCCAGCCAGCCCGACAGGAACAGGAACAGCTTCTCGCGCGAAACGCGCAGGTTCTTGGCGTGCAGCTTGCGGATATCGGCGGCCTCTGGGTCGCTGTCCATGTAGTCGTAGAAGCGGTCGACGAGGCGACGTACGCCATCCTCGCCGCCGATCAGTTCATAGGGAATCGGGAGGTTCATTGAGTGGCCCTTGTTCGCGGGGTACGCGGTGGATGTCCCAGTGTCGTGTCGCCCAGCGCCAGAACGCATCGACGTCGCGGATCTCGGCGGGCGGATCGGTCTGTCCGAGGTGAAGCCAGGCCGCGCGCAATCCGTTCATCGGTTGGCCCGGGTCGGCCGGGTGCGCATTGTCGCGCTTGCTGAGTTTGTGTCCATCGGTGCCGTAGACCAGCGGGATGTGCGCATAGTTCGGCGTGCGGTAGCCCAGCAGGCGTTGCAGCCGGATCTGGCGCGGCGTCGACCATAGCAGGTCAGCGCCGCGCACGACGTGGGTGATGCCCTGCGCCTCGTCGTCGACCACGACCGCGAGCTGGTAGGCGGTGTAGCCGTCGAGGCGCCGGATCACGAAGTCGCCGATCTCTGCGATCAGGTCCTGCACGATGGGTCCGAGCACGCGGTCTTCGAACGCGATCGGCTCGCCGTCGACGATCACCCGCCAGGCACTGTTGATGTACGGCGCCGGCGGTGTGACCCGGCAGGTGCCGGGGTAGATGGGTCCCTCCCGGCCGGGGCGTCCGAGTTCGGCGATCCGCCGGCGGCCGCAGCTGCAGCGGTATGCGAGTTCGCGTTGCGCCAGGCTGTGCAGTGCCGCGTCGTATAAGGTGACGCGGCCGCTCTGCCGTACCGGCGGGCTGTCGCTGTGCATGCCGAATGCATGCAGCGCCTCTAGGATCTGGCGTTCGGCGTCAGGGCGGGCACGGCTCTGGTCGACATCCTCGATGCGCACCAGCCATTCGCCGTGTTGGCTGCGCGCGTCCGCATGGCTGGCGACCGCGGCGACCAGGGAACCGAAGTGCAGGGGGCCGGTGGGTGAAGGGGCGAAGCGGCCGCGGTAGCACGGCGTGACTATTCGCATGGGCCGGCGGGATCAGCCGTGCAGCTGCTCGTGCGCCTCCTGCTTGGTCTTGCAGTCGATGCAGAGGTCGGCGGTAGGGCGCGCTTCGAGGCGTCGGATGCCGATCTCGACGCCACACTGCACACAGTAACCATACTCGTGCTCGTCGATCTTTTTCAGGGTCTTCTCGATCTTGCCGAGGAGCCTGCGTTCGCGTTCGCGCGTGCGCAGTTCCATATCCATATCGGATTCCTGTGAGGCGCGGTCGTTCGGGTCCGGGTGTTGTCCGCTGTCGACCTTCATGTGATCGACGGTGCGATCCACCTCCTCCATGAGCTCGCGACGCCAGGCCTGGAGGATCGCCTGGAAGTGCGCCTCCTGGGCTGGATTCATGTACACCTCGTCGGGCGCCGCCTGGTAAGGCGCAATCCCGTGACGGTCGTTTTGCGGATAGAGTTCGTCGCCCATGCTCGCGGCCTCCGCGTCAAACCATCAAACTAACATTCACTGCATGTAGGGGCAATTGCGCCGTTGGGTCGGATAAGCTCAGCGCTTTTGCCGGGAGTATCAAATTGAGTGAGCTGAAAGCCTTGTTGTTCGACGTCGACGGTACGCTCGCCGACACGGAACGCGACGGCCACCGCGTGGCATTCAACCGCGCGTTCCGCGAGGCCGGCCTGGACTGGGACTGGACGGTCGAGCTGTACGGCAAGTTGCTGAGCGTGACCGGCGGCAAGGAGCGGATACGGTATTACCTCGACAGCTTCAACCGCGATTTCCGTCGTCCCGACGATCTGGCGGGCTTCATCGCGGGTTTGCATCGCGACAAAACCCGTCACTACATGGCGTTGATGGCCGAGGGCGCGATACCCTTGCGCCCGGGCGTACGCCGTCTGCTGGAACAGGCCCGGGGCGCCGGCCTGCGGCTGGCGATCGCGACGACCACGACTCCGGAGAATGTCAGCGCACTGCTCAGCAATGCATTGGCGGCAGACGGTCTGGATTGGTTCGAGGTGGTCGGTGCGGGTGATATCGTGCCGCACAAGAAACCGGCGCCGGACATCTACACCTGGGTACTGGAACGCATGCAACTGGATCCCGACGAAGTCATCGCATTCGAGGACTCGGCGCACGGTGTGCATTCCGCGCGCGATGCCGGCATCGAACGGGTTGTCGTGACGGTCAACGATTACACGCTGGGCCAGGATTTCAGCGCCGCCATGGTGGTGCTCGATTCGCTCGGCGAGCCGCGCCGCCCGGCCACCAGCATTGCCGGGCCGGCGCCGCAGGCGGGGATGGTCGACCTGCCTTTTCTGCGCGAGGTGCTCGGCGCCGGGGCTGAAGTACCCGGATGAGAATCGCGCGCCGCATGCAGGAGATCGCGCCGTTCCGGGTGATGCAGATCCTCGCGCAGGCGCGCGCGCTCGAGACCGCCGGGCGTGACATCGTGCACATGGAGATCGGCGAACCGGATTTCGAATCGCCTCGGCCGGTGATCGAGGCGGCCATGCGCGCCTTGCGCGACGGACAGACGCGCTACACGCCGGCGGCCGGTCTGCCGGCATTGCGCGAGGCGATCGCCGACTACTACGCGCGACGTTTTGCGGTGAGCATCGACCCGGCGCGGGTCCTGATCACGCCGGGTGCCTCGGGTGCGCTGCAGCTGGTGCTGGGTGCGCTGGTCGATCCCGGCGACCGCGTGGTCGTGACCGACCCCGGCTACCCGTGCAACCGTCATATGATCTCGCAGCTGGGTGGCGTGCCGGTCGCGCTGCCCGTTTCGGTGGACGACGGCTACGCGGTCCGGCCGGATGCCCTGCAGCCGCTGATCGGCGAGGGTCTGCGGGCACTGATGCTCGCGTCGCCGGCGAACCCGACCGGCAACCTGATCGGGAATGCCGAGATTGCCGCACTGGCCGCGCAGCTGCGGACGCAACCGGACACGCTGCTGGTCTGTGACGAGATCTACCAGGGCCTGCAATATGACGCGCCGCCGCAGACCGCGCTCGCACTCGGCGACGACAATATCGTCGTCATCAACAGCTTCTCGAAGTTCTTTGGCATGACCGGTTGGCGGGTCGGATGGCTGGTCGCGCCGGAAGGGCTGGTCGAACCGCTCGAACGCCTCGCCCAGAACCTGTTCATCGCCGCGCCGACACCGTCGCAGTTTGCCGCGCTGGCCGCGTTCAAGGCATCGACGATGGCGATCCTCGAAGAGCGGCGCGAGGCGTTCCGGCATCGACGCGATTTCCTGTACGACGCCTTGACCG
Source organism: Chromatiaceae bacterium (assembly GCA_024235395.1). Lineage (NCBI taxonomy): Bacteria > Pseudomonadati > Pseudomonadota > Gammaproteobacteria > Chromatiales > Chromatiaceae > Chromatiaceae bacterium. The sequence goes on along the minus strand of JACKMK010000001.1, from coordinate 202,469 downwards.
AGCTGGGGTTCGGGATCGGCGCGCGACCGGCCGGCGCCTTCTATCTGTACGCGGACATCCGGCCATTTGCCGATGATGGCGAGACGCTCTGCCGGCGCCTGCTGGAAGGGGCCGGGGTGGCAATCACCCCCGGCGTGGATTTCGGCGCCCATCTGGCCGGCCGGCACGTGCGTTTTGCGTACACGACCGATCTTGACCGTCTGGCGATCGGTGTCGAGCGGATCGCCGCCTGGCTGCGCACCGAGACCTAGGAGCGGGCGGGGGGTGGATCAATCCGGTTGCAGATCGTCGACCCACAGCCGGGTCGCGCCGGCGACGGCGGCAGGCATCGCCGCGAACTGCAGCACCGGGATCAGCATCAGCGTGGTCACCCCGGCCCCGAATAACAGGGATTTCCAGCGCCGGCTCCGCAGGTGTTTGCGTTGATCTCGCGGCGCGATGCCGTGATTGCCCATCGGGTAATCGGCGTACTCGATCGTGAGAAACCAGAACCCGAACAGGACCCATCCAATACTGACCAGGATGTTCAGTCCGGGAACCAGGAACAGGATCAGCAACGGCAGTGCGCGACTGGCGAGATACAGGATCTTGCTCAGTTCGCCGGCCAGTGCGGGGCCGATCGCGGCGAGCACTGAGGCATCGGCCTGTTGCGGCAGCTCACCGGTTAACTTTTCCTCGACACGCGCCGCTAACAAGGCGTTGAAAGGCGCGCCGATCAGGTTGGCGATCAGGGTGAAACCGTAGAACAACGCCAGCGCATAGGCCGTTGCGAAGATCGCCCAGAGCACCCAGCGCAGGAACGCGAGCCACTCGTGCGTCGGCAGCCAGCGATCCATGAAGACGTCGAAATAATGGCCGGCGACATACGCGAGACCGGCGAATATGACGACGTTGAGGACCAGCGGAACCAGTACGTAGCGCCGCAGGCCGGGACGAAATACGAGGGTTAAACCTTGGAACGGCAGGAAAAAACCGCCTATCGTGGACCACATGCGGGAAAGTCTTCGAGTGGCAATCGCGGCGTGCAGTATAGCCCGGGTCGGTATGGCTGCGGCGCGACGGTTTTTGGCGTCGCCGCAATGTCAGGATTATTTACAAGCTGCCGCTACAACCGTTTGTGCAGCAAGCTTTTTTGATGAACATTGAGTAAACTGCCCGGGCCGTGGAAGGCGGCGCAGATAGGCTTCGACGGACAGCGACCATGAAAGAGAGGATTGATATGCGGAATCTCCTTAGATCAGTGCGCTTGGTCACCACGCTGGGCGCCCTTGCGGGGGTTTTGGTAATGACGGGGTGCGCGTCGCAGAAAAATGCGCGGCCTGAACTGCCGACGGCCAGCGGTGATGCCCAATATTCGACGCGCTATCGGATTGCACCGGGCGACTCGGTGCAGATATTCGTCTGGCGTAACCCCGAAGTCAGCACCTCGGTGCCGGTGCGCCCGGACGGCCTGCTTTCCGCGCCGCTGCTCGAGGAGGTCCCTGCGGCGGGCAAGACGCCGGCCGAACTCGCGCGCGACCTGGAGGCCGAATTGGCGACCTACCTTCGCGATCCGCTGGTCACGGTAATCGTGGGGTCGTTTGTCGGCACCTTCCGCGAGCAGATCCGCGTCGTCGGTGAGTCGGCCAGGCCCAAAGCGCTGCTGTACCGTGATTCGATGACCCTGCTCGACGTGATGGTCGAAACCGGCGGCCTGACGCAATACGCGGCGGGCAACGATGCGACGTTGATCCGTGCGGTCGACGGTAATCAGGAGCAGTTCCGCCTGCGGCTCGACGACCTGCTGAAAGACGGCGATATCACGGCCAACGTCGACATGCGGCCTGGCGATATCATCATTGTCCCAGAGGCATGGTTCTGAGCTGTAGGCGAGCGGTATGCATGACGTCATCGTAATACTGCTTCGGTACGCCAGGGGAACCTGGCGTTTCCGCTGGTGGATGCTCGGAGTCGCGTGGCTGATCTGTGTCATCGGTTGGTCGGTCGTGGCGCGCATTCCGGATGAGTTCCGGGCATCGGCGCGCGTCTACGTCGATACTTCCTCGGTGCTTCGCCCCTTGCTGAAAGGCATCGCGTTCAACGCGGGCGATACCGAACAGAAGATCTTTCTGATGACGCGGACCCTGCTCAGTCAGCCGAACCTGGAGAAGGTCACGCGCATGACGGACCTCGACCTGAAGGCGACCACCGATGCCGAGAAGGACGAGTTGTTGAGCCGCCTGAAGAAAAATATTCGTTTGTCCGGCACCTCCCGCGAAAACCTCTACACGATCTCGCACGATTCGGACTCTCCGGAACTCGCGACCATGGTCGTCAAATCGCTGTTGACCATCTTTATGGAGAGCAATCTGGGCGAGGCCCGCAAGGAGCAGGATTCGGCGACCCAGTTCCTCGAGCAGCAGAAATCGGAGTATGAGCGTCGTCTGCGTGAACTCGATGCCGAGCTGGCGCGTTTCAAACAGCGCAATTTCGAGGTCCTGCCGGAAGGTTCGGACAGCTTCTACAAGAGGGTGCGGGAACTGAAGGAGCGGATAGCTTCCGACAAGCTCGAACTGGCGGCCCTCGAAGAGCGTCTGGAGACGACACGTCGCCAGGTCGAAGGCGAGGTGCCGAGTTTCGGCATGGTGCCGGTGCCCGAGGTCACTCACAACCCGGAAACGGCCGATATAGACCGGCGTATCCAGTCGGTGCAGCTGCGCCTCGACGAACTGAACGTGCGCTACACGGATCGTCATCCGGACGTGGTCCAGGCGCAACGCTCATTGGCCGACCTCAAGCAGGAACGTGCTGGCATCATTGCGGAGATCCAGCGGCGGCTGGCAGAGGCCGGCCCGACCGCCTACGACGCCGACAAAAACCCGGTCTATCAGCAGATGCGCATCTCGATGGCGCAGCTCGAGGGTGACGTGGCAGCCCGAAAGACACGGCTTGCCGCTTACGAGAAGCAACTCGCGGAACTCGAGGGCTCGATCGACAAGGTACTGGCACTGGAAGCGGAGCGTCGCGACCTGCTGAACGATTACCAGATCGCCAAGAAGAACTACGACGTGCTCGAGACCCGCCTGGAATCGGCACGTCTCGGACGCAAGGTGGACAGCACGGCGGAAAACGTTCGCTTCCGGGTGGTCGATCCTCCGCGGGCGCCGACCAAGCCCTCCGGTCCGAATCGTGTCCTGCTGAGTTCCCTGGTCCTGCTCGCCGGCCTCGCGGTCGGGTTTGGGGTCGCTTTCCTGATGTCGCAGTTCCGACCGACGTTCGACGAACGTCAGGCGCTCAGCGAGACCTTGAATCTGCCTGTGTTGGGCAGCGTCAACATGATATGGACGACTGACCAGATCCGCGCACGCAAGGTGCGCAACGTGAGTTTCGTCCTGACGCTGAGCGGATTGCTGCTTACATTTGGCGTCGTGATCGCGTTGTATCAATTCAACATCGAACTTCTGCCGCGATTGGCGCAGTCGTTGAATCTGGCCTGACCATGAGCATCATCGAAAAAGCCGTCGAAAAAATGATGGGCAAGCTGGACCAGCCGGCGCAGAAGCCACCGGCACCTGCCGCCCGTGAGCCCGCGGCACCACCACCGCGTGCGGAAGCCGAGGCGGTCGCCGAAGCCCCGGTGTCAGACGAAATGACTTTCGAACCGCCTCAGGCGTCGGTCGAAACGCCAGAGCCGGAAGCTTTCGTTGCCGCCGAACCGGCGATGGAACTTCCGCTCGACGAGTCTCCGACAGCGCCGAGCGATGTGTTGCGGATTCGTGCACTGGGCCTCGAAGGCGTGCTTTCGCCCGATTCCGAGCGCAGCCGCACGGCGGAAGAGTACCGTATGATCAAACGGCCGTTGCTGACGCGGGCGTTCGGCCAGGGGGCGATGGGCGAGGCGCATCGCAACCTGATCATGGTGACCAGTTCGGTCGAGGGCGAGGGCAAGACCTTCAGTTCGCTCAATCTGGCGATCTCGATCGCCATGGAAATGGATCGCACGGTCTTGCTGGTCGATGCCGACCTCGCGAAACCCGGCTTGTCTCGCCTGCTGAAGATCAACAATCTTCCGGGGCTGACTGATCGGCTGATCGATGACAGCCTGGATCTCAAGGATCTGTTGGTCAAGACGGACATACCCAAGTTCTCGGTGTTGCCGGCAGGGCGTCGGCACAGGCGTTCGACCGAACTGCTGGCCAGCAATACGATGCGCCATCTCCTGGACGAACTGGCATTGCGGTACGCGGACCGTGTCGTGCTGTTCGATTCCCCACCGTTGCTCGCCACCAGCGAGGCGAGCGTGCTCGCCCACCAGATGGGACAGATCTGCTTGGTCGTCGAATCCGGTGTCACGCCGCAGTTTCTAGTGCAGGACGCGGTATCGCAGTTGAATTCCGTCGAAAAAGTGTCGCTGATCCTGAACAAGTGCAAACCCGACCTGTTCTTCGGTCGCTACGGCTACGGCTACGGTTATCGATACGGCTATGGGTACGGATACGGCTACGGTAGCGATGAGCATTAGGAGGGAGTCGCGGGAGATGCATCTTGCCAAGCGCGGGTGGTTGCGGAATCTCGGCTCTTTCGCCGGGATTGCGGTGGTCACGGTTTGCTTCACTGGTACGGCGAGCGCCGGCGAATGGCGACTGAAGGATTCGGTCACTGCAAGCGCGACGGTGGTCGATGACTCCGAGGGTTCCTCCGGGACAGTGTTGCAACTGAGCCCGAGCTTGAACCTAACGGGGAAAGGCGGCCGTTCCAAGGCCAATGCGCACTACCGGTTGACGCTGTCAGAAGGCACCGGTGATACCAACCCGCGCCCGATTGCGCATTCCCTGCTGGCGGCCGGTGAAGTGGAGGCGATCGAGGATTTCTTCTTCCTTGGCGGCGAGGCCACGGCCCGTCTGAGCAGTGGTGACGGCACCACGACGAGCAACGTCGACTCGATCAATTTCGATCGGCGTGGCGGGCAACAGAGCTACTCGCTGCGAGTGAAACCGATCTTCAAGCATCACCTGAACCGTTACGCGGATTTTGTCAGCAACAACTCTGTCGACTACGTGGTCAGCGACTCCGGCAACAGCGGCAGCGATTCAACCTCGTCGCGATTGCATCTGGGGGTGCAAAGCGGTCGTTATTTCGGGCCTTTGAGCTGGCGGAGTGATGTCAGCCAGCGATCCACGCACTACGACGATCGCGACGACAGCACGACCACGGCAAGCGCCGGTGTCGGCTATCGCGTCAACCCCCGGCTGAATCTGAGTTCCACCATCGGTTGGGAGGACAACGACGTCGAAACCAGCCGCAGCGACACGAACGGGATTACCTGGTCTGTGGGGGCCGCATGGAACCCGACGTCACGCACCAGCCTGTCTGCAAATTACGGATCGCGGTATTTCGGCCACACCTATTCCGGCCAGATATCGCACGTCAGCCGGCGGACGCGTACCGGGATAACCGTGTCTCGCGATATCTCCAACCGGCGCAGTTTCGAACTGGTCGATTCGTTTTTCTTCCTTGCAGACGAGAACGGCAACATCATCGTCGATCCGGACACCGGCGACCCGGTCATCGTCAATATTCCGGATCTGCGTGATATCAACGAGGATTTCATCAGCACCCGCGTCAGCGGTATCGTGACAGTAACCGGGCGTCGCACCAACGTGTCCGTCACCGGGTACCTCTCGAAGCGCGAGTATGAAGTGTCGCAGGCGAACGAGGACACCTATGGCATGACGGCGCACGTCTCGCGCCGCCTTGGGGGTGACTACAGTGCCTCGGTCAGCGGTGGATACACCCATAGCGTCAACGACAATGACGCGAAAAGCGACAGCTTCGATGTGCGCTTTTCGCTGAGCAAGAGGTTGTCCCCGCGCACCAGCGCATCGTTGAGTGTCTCGCATCAAGAGGATGATTTTTCGGACAGCGGGACGGAAACAGAAAACCGGATCGGGCTCTCGCTCACCACGAGTTTTCTCTAGCCATGTACGAATCCTTCTACAATCTGTCCGGCAAACCTTTCCAGCTGAGCCCGGACGCGCGGTTCTTCTTCAATAGCTCCGGGCACAACCGGGCGATGGCCTACCTTCGTTACGGGCTCCGTCAGGGGGAAGGTTTCATCGTCATAACCGGCGGTATCGGGACCGGCAAGACCATGCTGGTCAGCAACCTGTTCAAGGAATTGCACGATGAAAGCGTCGTCGCCGCACAGCTGGTTTCGACCCAGATCAACGAAGACGAAGTGTTGCGCATGATCAGTGCATCGTTCGGCCTGGCCCACGAAAACCTTTCCAAGGCCGCGCTGCTCCGCAACCTCGAGGCCTTTTTCCGCGCACGGCGTGCCGAGGGCAGACGTGTCCTGCTGGTCGTCGACGAGGCGCAGAACCTGCCGCCGCGATCGATCGAAGAGCTGCGCATGCTGTCCAATTACCAGGAAGACGGGCAGGCACTGCTGCAAAGTTTCCTGCTCGGTCAGCTCGAACTGAAGCAGACCCTGCAGAGCCCCGGCATGGAGCAAGTGCGTCAGCGCATCATTGCCGGATACCATCTCAGGCCGCTCGACCGCCAGGAATTGCAGGCGTATGTCGAACACCGGCTCACGCTGGTCGGTTGGCAGAATGACCCCCTGCTCGGCGACGAGGCGTTCGACGCGATCTTTTCGGCGACCGGCGGCGTGCCGCGTCGGGTGAACAATCTGTGCGATCGACTGCTGTTGTTCGGATCGCTGGAAGAACTGCACGAACTCGATGGTTCACACGTGCAGACAGTGGTTGAGGAGATGGCGCAGGAGATGGGGCAGGCGAACGCCGAAACGGCGACCCAAACCCGACCGACGGTACGCGCAGAGAGTACCAGCACTCAGCGCCCGACTGACCTGGAGGGGCGTGTCGCGTTGCTGGAACAGGAGGTGGCGCAGCTGCGCGGGGCTTTGGCAAAGAATCGGCGCATGCTGAAGCAGGCCATCATGCTGCAAATGGATATGGATGACGACGATGAACCATTGCCGTCCGGCTGAACGCCCGACAGCGTCTGCCTTGATCGTGCGTGCCGGGCGGTAACGCTGTGTTGCAACGCCGATCGAACGCGATGACCGTCGATGTCGAAGATTACTTTCAGGTCTCGGCATTCGAACGCTACATCGACCGTGATTCCTGGGATCGGCAGGAATGCAGGGTCGAACGCAACGTGGATCGAATCCTTGCGTTGTTCGATCGCCACGACGCCAAGGCAACGTTCTTCACCCTGGGGTGGATAGCGGAGCGTTACCCCGCCATGGTGCGCCGAATTGTCGCGCAAGGCCATGAATTGGCCAGCCATGGATGGTCGCACGTTCGAGTGACCCAACAGGATCCCGAGCAGTTTCGCGAAGACGTCATTCGGACCAAGTCTCTGCTGGAGGATCTGTCGGGTAAACCGGTGATCGGGTATCGGGCGGCCAGTTACTCCATCGGGGCCGCCAATCTTTGGGCGCTCGGGGTGTTGCGGGACACCGGACACAAATACAGCTCAAGTATCTACCCGATCAAACATGACCTTTACGGAATGCCGGATGCGCCGCGTTTTGTGTTCAGACCGGTCGACGACGAGTTTCTCGAGTTTCCGGTAACCACGGTCAGGGTCGCCAACAAGAATCTCCCGTGCGGCGGCGGCGGCTGGTTTCGTCTCGTGCCGTACGCTGGCATGCGGTGGGCCATGCGCCGGGTCAACATGGTGGATGGACAGCCGGCCATCTTTTACTTCCATCCGTGGGAGATCGACCCCGACCAGCCGCGTCAATCCGGACTCGATGCGAAAACCCAGTTTCGGCACTATCTGAACCTTGAGCGCATGGAGGCCCGTCTGGAACGTCTGCTGCAAGATTTTGCCTGGGGACGGATGGACGAAGTGCTGTATTTCCCCAATGCTCGCCGCGAGCAGCCTGCTGCGGCCACGGTCTCCTGATTTCGCGGCACAAGCGCTGATTATTTGCCGTCTGCAAGGTAGTAGAACCTGTGAATGAGGCAGCACACTCCGTAGCTCCAAGCTGGCGCGCGACATTCGTGGCCAGTGTCGTGGTATTTGTCGGAATGGTTCTGTTGTTCCAGTCCACCGCGCTGGGCATGGTGCACACCTGGTACAACTTCGAAACCTATACCCATGGGTTTCTGATCGTTCCCATCACGCTCTGGTTGATCTGGCAGAGACGTAGCCATCTGCTGGTCTTCACTCCGCAGCCGTCTGCAGGGTTTCTCGTTCCAGTCGCGCTCGGACTCGGCGTATGGGTGCTGGCACGGCTGACCGGCGTGTTGGTGGTTGAACAACTGGCATTCGTCGCGATCGTCATCAGTGCCTTGGGCGGCGTACTCGGACTGCAGGTCACGCGTTTTCTGGCGTTTCCATTGCTGTTCCTGTTCTTCGCCGTGCCGATGGGTGAGGACCTCGTGCCGCCGATGATGGAATTCACGGCCAGTTTCACGGTTGCGGCATTGAAGTTGACCGGCATCCCTGTCTATCGCGAGGGCCTGTGGTTCTCGTTGCCGAGCGGCAACTGGTCAGTGGTTGAGGCGTGCAGCGGTGTGCGATATCTGATCGCATCGGTGACGCTGGGTTTCATGTACGCCTATGTGACTTATCACACCTTGTGGAAGCGCATCCTGTTCATCGCGGTGTCGGCTGTAGTGCCTATCCTTGCGAACGGTGTGCGTGCCTACATCATCGTGATGATCGGCCACCTCAGCGGCATGAAATATGCGACCGGCGTTGATCATCTGATCTACGGCTGGTTCTTCTTCGGCATCGTGATGTTCATCCTGTTCTGGATCGGTTCCTATTGGCAGGAGGAGCAGGATGCGCCCGCATTCGTTCCGCCGCCGCGCGTATTGAGTAGGGAATCGGTGGGGTTACGTGTTGCGGCGGTGGCATTGTCGGCGCTCGGCCTGTCACTCGCCGTGGTGCTGTTTACCATGCGTGCGGAAAACGCGTCGGTACAGCTGGTCGGCCAGTTTTCCGCGCCGAACTCGATAGATCGCTGGCGTGCGATCGAAGCGTCGCCGCTATGGTCACCCGATTATCTGCCCACCGATCAGACCATCGAGGCGCGCTACGCTGATCCAGACGGCGACCAGGTTCAACTGTTCGTGGCGCTGTATCCGCAGCAGCGGCAGGGTGTCGAGGCGATCAGCCAGCAGAACAAGATCGCGGCCGATCTGGAGCGCTCCGCCGGACTCGATTCGGTGCGCGTCGACTTGGGTGGCGAAGAGGTCCGCGTGGTTCGGTCCAAGGTCATCGTGCCTGTCGGCGGCGTGCAACAGGAACATCTCGTCTGGCAATGGTACCGGGTTGCGGGGCGGAACCTGACAAACCGGTACGAAGGCAAGGCCTGGGAGGCGCTGGCGCGCATCTATCCGGGGCGTGCCGATGGTGCCTGGATCGCCATCACGACGCCACTGAGTGTCCAGGGGCTCGACGCCAGCGATGCCCGCCTGCAGGATTTTGCACGCAGTGCTGCGCCGACGATCGGCAGGGCGATCGATCACGTGCTTGGTATCGCGGACTGAGGGGCAGCGCGCGATGTGTGGATTGGCTGGCATCTTTTCGATCGATTCGCGCAGTGATGTCGACCGCGCATTGCTGGAACGTATGAACCAGAGCCAGTTTCACCGCGGACCGGACGAGGGGGGTATTCACGTCGAGCCCGGTGTCGGACTCGCGCATCGCCGCTTGTCGATCATCGACCTGTCGAGTGGACAGCAGCCGCTGTACAACGAAGACGATTCGGTTGTTGTCGTGTACAACGGGGAGATCTACAACTTCGCGGCATTGGCCGAGGAGTTGACCCGGCTCGGTCACAGCTTCCGGACGCACTGTGATACCGAAGTCATAGTGCACGCCTGGGAAGAGTGGGGCGATAGCTGCGTTACGCGGTTTCGCGGCATGTTCGCGTTTGCCCTGTGGGACCGAAATCGCGAGACCCTGTTTCTCGCACGCGACCGGCTCGGCATCAAACCCCTGTATTACACCTTGCTGCCGCAAGGTGATCTGGTGTTTGCGTCGGAACTGAAGGCCATCAAACAACATCCCGCCCTCGACCGACAGATGGACGAGTCTGCGGTGGAGGAGTATTTCGCGCTCGGCTACATTCCGGAGCCGCGCACGATCTACCGCAATACCGCCAAATTGCGGCCGGGACATACCCTGATGGTGCGGCGCGGTCGGCGCGTATTGGATCAGAAGCCGTACTGGGACATCCCTTTCGCGCCACTCGACCCAAACCTGTCGGAGACTCAGGCCGGCGAGGAGCTGGTGGCACGGATGCGCGAGGCGGTGGATATACGCCTGATCGCCGAAGTGCCACTTGGGGCCTTTCTTTCGGGTGGCGTGGATTCGAGCACCGTGGTCGCGCTGATGGCGCAGGTGAGTGCCGATCCGGTCAATACCTGTTCGATTGCGTTCGGAGAGGCGGAGTACAACGAAGCCGAGTACGCAGCCGCGGTGGCAGAAAAGTTCGGCTGCGTTCATCGCGTGGGTGCCGTCGATCCAGACGATCATTCGCTGCTCGACCTGTTGCCCGGTCTGTACGATGAACCTTTCGCAGACAGCTCGGCTATGCCCACCTATCGGGTCTGTGAACTGGCCAGCCGAGACGTGACGGTCGTGCTCTCCGGTGACGGAGGTGACGAGAACCTCGCCGGTTACAGGCGTTACGCACAGCACCTCGACGATCTTGCGATGAAGGCCCATGTTCCGTCCGCTGTGCGTCACCTGCTCGGCGGTATCGGGCGTCATTACCCCGACTGGCCGTTGTTGCCGGAGGTTCTGCGCAGGCGCCAGGGCCTGATCTCGATCGGCCAGGACCCGGTGGAGAGCTTCTTCGAGATCAATTCCGTCATGAAGCGCGACCTGCGCCGGTCACTGTACAGCAAGGCGTTCACCCGGCGTCTCGACGGCTACGATGCAGTCGAGGTGTTTCGGCAGCATGCCTCCGCGGCACCGACCGACGAACCGTTGTCGCTAGCGCAATATCTGGATCTCAAAACCTACCTGCCCGGAGATATCCTGACCAAGGTCGACCGCGCGAGTATGGCGCACTCGATCGAGGTGCGTGTGCCGCTGCTCGACCACCAACTGGTGGAGTGGATATCGACGCTGCCGGTCGATCTGAAGCGTCGGGGGGGGGTAGGCAAGTACCTGATGAAGAAAGCGATGGAGCCCTGGTTGCCGGGCGATATCCTGTATCGGCCGAAGAAGGGCTTCGATGTCCCGCTGGCAAAATGGTTTCGTGGCCCGTTGCGCGATCGTTTGCGAGAAGCCCTGGCGAGTCAGGCATTGCAGGATACGGCGGTGTTCGACCGAAACAGGCTGCAGCGCCTGTTCACCGAACATGACCAGGGGCGGCGCGACTGGAGCACGCCCTTGTGGTCGATCCTGATGTTCGAGGCATTTCTGCGGGCGGAAACGAAATAACCGGCGACCGCGGGAGCGCCTCTGCGCTTCACGGCAGGTCGATGCCCTCTGCGGCCAGCATTTCGACCAGGCGGATGAGGGGTAGCCCGATCAGGGTGTTTGGGTCGCGGCCGTCGAGCGCGCTGAACAGCGTGATACCGTAACCTTCGGACTTGAAACTTCCGGCACAGTCGAACGGTTGTTCGTAATCGACGTAACGCTCGATTTGTGCCTGATCGAGTCGACGAAACCGCACGGTGAACGGCTCGACGTCCACCTGCAGATGCCCGGTTGCGGTATTCAGCAGGCAGATCCCGGTGAAAAACTCCACATTCCTGCCCGATGCCTGGCGCAGCTGCTCGATGGCATTCTCGCGATTTCCCGGTTTGCCAAGGATGCGCTCGCCGATGCAGGCCACCTGGTCGGAGCCGATCACGAGCGCGTCGGAATGACGCAGACCGACATCGCGGGCCTTTTCTTCGGCCAGGCGCAGCACCAGCTGCTGCGGCGATTCGTCCGGGCGCCGTGTCTCGTCGATCATCGGTGAATCGGTCGAAAACGGTTGTCCCAGCTTGGCGAGCAGGGCCTGGCGAAACGGTGACGACGAACCGAGGATCAGGGCTTGCATGTCGACGACGATCCTGTTTGAGCGGCGAACCGACGATTTTGGGTGTAGGGATTGAATCTCTCAATACCAGAATGCGGCGGTCTTCTATTAGAATGCGGGCGTCACGGTGCGTCTACTGTCGAATTATTACAATAGTGGCCGCGTTCGGCGCATCGGTGATCCAAGCGATTGAACTCCGGGGAGACCGAGCCAAATGGGCAATTTGCTGATGCAGGGCGTCGAATTGATGATGCTTGGAATGGGCATCGTGTTCGGCTTCCTGGTCGTCCTGGTGTTTACGCTGCGCGGCATGTCGATGCTTGCCGATCGTCTGGATGACACGGCCGGGACGGAGGCCACAACCACCCAGCAACCACTCGACGTCACCGACAACCGCCAGTTGATCGCGGTGATTTCGGCCGCGGTCGCGCGTTACCGTGCGTCGCGGGTTGCCTGATCCGATCACTTTCCACCAGGACGTAGAGGCTTCATGACTACGAACCAGCTCGCCATTACCGACGTCGTCTTGCGCGATGCACACCAGTCGTTGTTCGCCACCCGTCTGCGTCTGGAGGATATGCTGCCGATCGCGGACAAGCTCGATCAAGTCGGATTCTGGTCGCTCGAAACCTGGGGCGGCGCGACGTTTGACGCCTGTATCCGTTTTCTCGGCGAAGATCCCTGGGAGCGCCTTCGTGCGCTCAAAAAGGCGATGCCGAATACCCCGATGCAGATGCTCTTCCGGGCACAGAACATACTCGGATACCGCCACTATGGCGACGATGTGGTCGAGCGCTTCGTCGAGCGCGCGGCAGACAACGGCATGGACGTGTTTCGCATCTTCGATGCGATGAACGACCTGCGCAATTTTGAAACGGCAGTCCGTGCGACCTTGAAGGTCGGCAGGCATGCGCAGGGAGCGATGTCCTACACGGTCAGTCCGGTGCACGACCTGCAGTATTGGCTCGATATGGCGAAAGGTCTTGAGGACCTGGGTTGCCACTCGATCTGTATCAAGGACATGGCGGGTCTGCTGACGCCCTATACCTGCTTTGAGCTCGTCTCGCGCCTCAAGGAGACCGTCGCGGTTCCGATCGCCATGCAGTCTCACGCGACGACCGGCATGAGTACGACGACCAACATCAAGGCGGCCGAGGCCGGAATCGACATGGTCGATACCGCGATCTCGTCGATGTCGATGACCTATGGTCATTCTGCGACTGAATCGGTGGTGGCGATTCTGCAGGGGACGGAACGGGATACCGGTCTGGATCTCAACCTGCTCGAGGAGATCGCAGCGTATTTCCGCGTGGTGCGAAAGAAATACGCGAAGTTCGAGGGCGCGCTTCGCGGAGTCGATTCGCGCATCCTGGTCGCCCAGGTGCCAGGTGGCATGTTGACCAACATGGAGAGTCAGCTGCGCGAACAGGGCGCCGCCGACCGCATGGACGAGGTCCTCAAGGAGATCCCGCGTGTCCGCAAGGACCTTGGCTACATACCGCTGGTGACGCCGACTTCGCAGATCGTCGGCACCCAGGCGGTGTTGAACGTGTTGACGGGCGAACGCTACAAGACCATCACCAAGGAAACCGCGGGTGTACTGAAGGGCGAGTACGGCGCCGCACCGGCTGCGGTGGATGCCGAGTTGCAGCAGCGCGTGTTGGCGGACGGGGAGGAGGCGATCACCTGTCGGCCGGCCGACCTGATCGAGGCGGAACTGGACAAACTGACCGACGAGTTTCGCCACATCGCCGAGGAGCGCGGCATCCGCGTCGCGAATGACGAGATCGACGACGTACTCACTTATGCCCTGTTTCCGCAGATCGGGCTCAAGTTTCTCGAGAATCGCGACAACCCGGCGGCATTCGAACCGCCACCCGGCACCGAGCAGGCACCGCAGGCTGCGCCGGCCGCGGCACCTGCCGCCGTCACACCTCCCGCCGCGGAGGCCTACCAGGTCACTGTCGACGGACGTGTCTACCAGGTGGTGGTCGCACCGGGTGGCGAGGTTACGCATGTCGCGCCGGCCACGGCGGCGCCCGCAGCAGCTGTGCCACCGGCGGCACCTCGGGGCGCCGCGACCCCGGTACCGGCCCCATTGGCCGGTAACATCTTCAAGGTCAACGTGGCCGCCGGTCAGGCCATCAAGTCGGGTGATGTGATCATGATCCTCGAGGCGATGAAGATGGAGACCGAAGTGCGTTCACCCGAATCCGGTACCGTCCAGGAGTTGCTGGTCAAACAGGGTGATGCCGTTCAGGTCGGCGATATCCTCCTGACGCTGAGCTGACGCGCGATGATAGAACATGGCTTTGAAGCCCTGTGGCGCTCCATGGGGATCGCCAACCTGGAGTGGGGGCAGCTCCTGATGGTCGTCGTGGGCGGCCTGCTGATCTTTCTCGCGATCCGCAAAGGCTTCGAACCCTTGCTGCTGTTGCCGATCGGCTTCGGCTGCGTGCTGGCCAACGTGCCGGTCGCCGGTCTGGCCGAGGACGCTGTCGGTCAGCTGTTGCTCGCGGGTGATCGGCAGCACCTCGCCGCGCTGGCGCAGTTGCTCGGTGTGCCGGTTGCCGAAGTGGCGGATGCCGCCAAACATGCGACCGGGGCGAGCCTGAGCGCGGCGAAGATGTTGGCCAGCAACCTGGGCTACGACCCGGGCATGCTGTACCAGTTTTATGCGGTTGCGATCAGCACCGGGGTGGCGCCGCTGCTCATTTTCATGGGTGTCGGCGCACTGACCGATTTCGGCGCCCTGATCGCGAAGCCGTCGACCCTGCTGCTGGGCGCTGCGGCCCAGTTCGGTATCTTTCTCACCCTGATCGGCGCGCTGGCGCTGAACGCGGTGCCGGGATTCGATTTTTCCCTCGCCGATGCCTCGGCGATCGCGATCATCGGCGGTGCTGACGGCCCGACCGCAATCTTTCTCGCGTCCAAGCTGGCCCCCGATCTGCTCGGTGCGATCGCCGTCGCGGCCTATTCCTACATGGCGCTGGTGCCGATCATCCAGCCCCCGATCATGCGTGCATTGACGAACGACACGGAGCGCCAGGTGGTCATGTCGCAGCTGCGGCCGGTGAGCAGGCTCGAAAAGATCCTTTTCCCGCTGACGGTGCTGCTGTTGTGTCTGCTGTTCCTGCCGTCGGCGGCCCCGCTGATCGGCATGTTGACCTTCGGCAATCTGCTGCGTGAGTCGGGCGTCGTCGATCGCCTGAGCAAATCGGCGCAGAACGAAATCATCAACGCGGTGACCATCATCCTCGGCCTGTCGGTCGGTTCGAAGCTGCAGGCGGACAAGTTCCTGAGCCTCGAGACCCTTGGCATCCTGGCGCTGGGGGCGATCGCGTTCTGTGTCGGGACTGCTGCCGGGGTGCTGATGGGCAAGGTGATGTACCGCGTCTCGGGCGGCAAGGTGAATCCGCTGATTGGCGCCGCCGGGGTGTCCGCGGTGCCGATGGCCGCGCGGGTCGTGAACAAGGTGGGGCTCGAATCGAACCACCATAACTTCCTGCTGATGCACGCGATGGGGCCGAACGTCGCCGGGGTGATCGGCTCCGCGGTCGCGGCGGGTGTGCTGCTGGCCGTCGTCGGCGGCTGAAACCCGGCCAGTAAGCGCCCGAAATTCATAAGTTTTTCAGTTGCCTGGCGGGGCGATTTTTCGTAATATCGCGCGCTTATGTTGTCGCTCTTGCCCGACTTCGCCGATCCACTGCGGCTGTGTTCGCTCGGTAAGGTGTACGAGGGCACGATCCCGTTGGCCGATTTGCCGCGTCTTGCGCCGCTTCTGACCTCCACACAAGGTGAAGCGGCGTTTACATTGGCATTCGACATGGATGCAGAACGCCGGCCCGTGGTGCGGGTGAAGGTCAGCGCCCGGTTGGCATTGCAGTGTCAGCGCTGCCTTGGCGAAATGACGCTGGATGTGGACTCGGACTCCCTGTTGGCCGTGGTCAGCGGGACGGACGAGGCGGAACGGTTGCCCGACGCGCTCGATCCGCTGCTGGTGGAAGACGCTAAAATGGAACTGCGTTCGCTGATAGAGGACGAATTGATCCTCACAATTCCTTCGGCGCCGCTGCACCCGGCACAGGACTGCAAAGTCAAGGTCGAAGACGTCAATGCGCGGTCGGCGACCGCTCCGGCGCCCCGGGAGGGCGAGGAGCATCCGTTCGCCGCACTGGCGGCGTGGAAGAGCGATACACAGAAAAGAGATTGAATAGTCGTTGAATTTGAGGAGACCATCATGGCAGTCCAACAGAATCGCAAAACCCCTTCCAAGCGCGGCATGCGTCGCTCGCACGACGCCCTGAAACCGGAATCGCTGTCGATCGACCCGACGTCGGGAGAGACCCATCTGCGCCACAACGTGAGCCCTGACGGTTTCTACCGAGGACGTAAAGTCGTTGACAAGTAAGTCGGCAATCGACTTGCCCACGTCTATGGAACCCGTCAGAAATCCTGCTTTCGCGTGAATCAGTCGATCACGATTGCGCTCGATGCAATGGGTGGAGATCACGGCCCCGGCGTGGTCGTCCCCGCCGCGTTGAATTTTCTCAAGCGTGACCAGGAGTGTCGGCTGATCCTGGTGGGGCGCGAAGAAGCCATTCGCGCGCACCTTCCGCCAGGGGGCGTAACGGACCGTATTGCGGTGCAGCACGCCACTCAGGAGGTCGGCATGGACGAGTTGCCGTCGCGGGCTTTGCGCGGCAAAAAGGATTCATCGATGCGGGTCGCGATCGACCTGGTCAAGCAGGGGCGAGCGGATGCGTGCGTGAGTGCCGGCAACACCGGCGCGCTGATGGCGACTGCCCGGTTCGTGTTGAAAACCCTGCCACATGTCGACCGACCGGCCATCATTACCTCGCTGCCGGCGGTGGATGGCCGGACCTGGGTGCTCGATCTGGGTGCGAATGTCGATTGCGAGGCGGCGCACCTGTATCAATTCGCGGTGATGGGCTCGGAACTCGTGTCGGCGGTCGAGGGTATCGCGCAGCCAAGGGTCGGCCTGTTGAACATCGGACAGGAAGAGATCAAGGGCAACGAGCAGGTCAAGGAGGCGCACGAGTTGCTCGGGCGTAGCGAACTCAACTACGTGGGCTACGTCGAAGGAGACGATATCTATCTGCGCGAAGGACTCGACATCGTCGTGACCGATGGTTTCGTGGGCAACGTGGCGCTTAAGAACACCGAAGGTGTCGCCAAGTTGATCCGCCACTTCATGACGGTGGAGTTCAAGCGCAACATCTTCACCAAGCTGTCTGCACTGGTCGCGCTGCCGGTGTTGAAGGCCTTGCGCCGTCGCATAGATCCACGTCGCTACAATGGCGCGAGCCTGCTCGGATTGCGCGGTATCGTGGTGAAGAGTCACGGGGGTGCAGACACCCTGGCCTTCGAACACGCGATTGCAATTGCCAAGAAAGAAGTACTTGCCGATATCGCGGGCCGAATAGAACAACACGTCGGCAAGCTCCTGAACGTTTCGGCCAGCGCATGAGCATCTATGCCCGGATTCGAGGCACTGGCAGCTTCCTGCCCGAAAAAGTGCTTACCAACAAAGACCTCGAGGCCATGGTCGAGACCAACGACCAGTGGATTCGTGAGCGCACCGGCATCGTAAAACGTCATATCGCGGTTGACGGTCAGACCACGTGCGATCTCGCCGAGCAGGCCGCGCGCCGTGCGCTGGAGGCAGCTGGCAGAACGCCGGGGGATATCGACCTGATCGTGCTTGCGACGACCACCGCGGACAAGATCTTTCCGAGCACCGCCTGCCTGCTGCAGCAACGTCTCGATATCCACGGTTGTGCGGCATTCGACGTGCAGGCGGTATGTACGGGCTTCATCTATGCGTTGAGCGTCGCCGAGAAATTCGTCGTGACCGGCGCTGCGAAGTGCGCACTGGTCATAGGCGCGGAAACGTTTTCGCGTGTGATCGACTGGACCGACCGCACTACTTGTGTGTTGTTTGGCGACGGAGCCGGCGCCGTGGTGCTCGAGGCGTCAGATGAGCCGGGGATCCTGTCGTCTCACCTGCATGCGGACGGAGCCTACGAAAACCTGTTGCACGTGCCCGGCGGGGTGTCGAGGGGATTCGATCTGCCGGATGTCGACGGTAATCCGCATTTCACCCAGATGAAGGGCAATGAAGTGTTCCGCATGGCGGTCAACACGCTCGGACGCATCGTCGACGAAACCCTGCACGCGAACGGCATGAAGAAATCGGACGTCGATTGGCTGGTGCCGCATCAGGCGAATATCCGCATCATCAATGCGACCGCCCGCAAGCTGAACCTGCCGATGGACAAGGTCGTCGTGACCGTCGATCAGCACGGTAATACCTCGGCGGCATCGGTACCGCTTGCACTCGACGCCGCCGTGCGTGACGGTCGCATCCAGCCCGGTGAGGTGCTGCTGCTGGAGGCGTTCGGTGGAGGCTTTACCTGGGGCTCCGTACTGCTCAAGTACTGAAACGAAAAACCCATGAATAAGAAGATTGCTGTCACTTTTCCCGGCCAGGGCTCGCAATCGGTCGGCATGCTCGCTGATCTGGCGAGCGCCCACTCGATCGTTCAGGAGACCTTCGCCGCCGGCTCCGACGCCGTTGGTGTCGACCTGTGGGCGCTCAGCCAGGCGGGTCCGAAGGAAAAACTCAACGAAACGCAGAACACCCAGCCGGCCTTGCTGTGTGCGGGGATTGCAGTGTTGCGGGTGCTCCAGCAGGAGACGGATCTGCAGCCATCGGTGATGGCGGGCCACAGTCTCGGGGAATACACCGCGCTGGTTGCCGCCGGAGTGTTGGAACTGAGCGATGCCGCGCGGTTGGTGGCCTTGCGCGGTCGTTTCATGCAGGAGGCGGTACCCGCCGGCACCGGAGCGATGGCGGCGATTCTCGGCCTCGACGACGATCGGGTCCGGGCATTGTGTGCCGAGGGCGCGCAGGGGCAGGTCGCGGAGGCGGTCAATTTCAACTCGCCGGGCCAGGTGGTGGTCGCCGGCAACGTGGAAGCGGTGACCCGCGTCGCCGAGCTGGCCAAGGCAGCGGGTGCGAAACGTGCGTTGTTGTTGGACGTCAGTGTCCCGTCGCATTGTGCGCTGATGCGTCCGGCTGCGCAGCGTCTCGCCGAGGCCATGCGGT
Organism: Chromatiaceae bacterium; assembly: GCA_024235395.1. Lineage (NCBI taxonomy): Bacteria > Pseudomonadati > Pseudomonadota > Gammaproteobacteria > Chromatiales > Chromatiaceae > Chromatiaceae bacterium. Next base: position 183,333 of record JACKMK010000001.1, on the reverse strand, counting down.
CGGTACCGTTTGCCGCTCCGCGGACACCGGTGTTGCACAACGTAAACGTCGAAGAGGCGGGGGCCCCGGATGCGATCCGCCAGCTACTGGTTGAGCAGTTGTACAGCCCGGTACGCTGGGTCGAAACCGTGCAGGCGATCGGTGGACGCGGCGTTCAGCGGGTGATCGAGGCAGGTCCCGGCAAGGTGCTGGCCGGGCTGATCAAACGCATCGACAAGACACTCGAAGTGCTGCCGGTATTCGATCCGGCCAGCCTGCAATCCGCTGTGGAGGCTATGCATGCTTGAAGGAAAAGTGGCACTGGTCACGGGCGCCAGCCGTGGGATCGGTAAGGCGATTGCCGACGCGCTCGGTGCCCAAGGGGCCACGGTGGTTGGCACAGCCACGTCCCAGTCGGGAGCCGATGCGATCAGCCAGCGATTTGCCGATTCCGGCTTCAACGGTGCCGGAATGTGCCTGGATGTGGCGGACGATGCAGCGGTGGAGAGCGTGGTCAAGGACATCGGAGAGCGCTATGGAGCGATCACGATCCTGGTGAACAATGCCGGCATCACGCGCGACAACCTGTTGATGCGCATGAAAACCGACGAATGGGACAGCGTCCTCGACACCAACCTGACCTCCATCTATCGGCTGTCGAAGGCATGCCTGAGGGCGATGATGAAGGCGAAAACCGGGCGGATTATCAATATTGCCTCGGTGGTTGGCGCCAGCGGCAACGCCGGGCAGACCAATTATTCGGCGGCCAAGGCGGGAATGTTCGGATTCACCAAGTCGCTGGCCCAGGAAGTCGGGTCGCGCGGCATCACGGTGAATGCCGTCGCCCCCGGTTTCATCGATACCGACATGACGCGCGAGCTGCCGGACAGCCAGCGCGATGCACTGCTTTCTGCGATCCCGCTGGGGCGTCTCGGCAGGCCCGAAGAGATCGCCGCGGTGGTTGCATTTCTGGCCTCGGATGCGGCGGCTTACGTGACCGGAGAGACGATCCACGTCAATGGTGGGATGTACATGGCGTGACGCCACACCGCGCGGCCTCTATCGCTGTTTAAGTGAGTACTGAAATTGCATCCTTCTGCTTTGAAGGCACAGGCAAACTGAATACAATACGGCGTCCCTGCGTGGCGCCTTAAATCACGCATTTCTGGAGGAATTGACAGAATGAGCTCTATCGAAGAACGGGTAAAGAAGATCGTCGTTGAGCAGCTGGGAGTCAAAGAAGAAGAAGTCGTACCTTCTGCATCTTTCGTCGACGATCTCGGCGCCGACTCGCTCGATACGGTCGAACTGGTGATGGCCCTGGAAGAGGAATTCGAAACCGAGATTCCTGATGAGGACGCCGAGAAGATCACGACCGTGCAGCAGGCCATCGATTACGTCACTGCGCACAGCTGATCTGCAGCGGGTGTTTGTGTTGCGGCCGTGGGTTCGGTTTCGCGAACCCGCGGCCGTTTGATTTGATGTCCAGCCTGCAATAAGGGGCTTTGCAGATGTCTGATAGAAGGGTTGTGGTCACGGGTCTCGGTCTGGTCGCGCCAGTGGGGCTGGATGTGGCCAGCGGTTGGGAAAACATCCTGGCCGGCAAGAGCGGCATACAGCCGATCACGCACTTCGATGTGTCGCAGTTCAGTGTGCAGTTCGGCGGTCCGATCTACGGCTTCGACGTGGAGCAGTACATCGCGAAGAAAGAAGCGCGCAAGATGGATGCATTCATCCACTACGGCATCGCCGCGGGTTTGCAGGCGCTCCGGGACAGCGGAATCGAGGTCACCGACGCCAATGCAAAGCGCATCGGTGTTGCGATCGGTTCGGGGATCGGCGGTGTGACCGGTATCGAGACCGGGTACGGCGCCTTCCTGTCCGGTGGACCACGCAAGATCTCGCCGTTCTTCGTGCCGGCCAACATCATCAATATGGTGGCTGGCAATCTGTCGATCCTCTGTGGCCTGAAAGGTCCGAACATCTCGATCGTCTCGGCGTGCAGCACCGGCGCTCACAACATCGGTGATGCCATGCGCATGATCCAGTACGGCACCGTCGACATGATGGTCGCCGGTGGAGCCGAGATGGCGACTTCGCCGACCGGGCTCGGTGGCTTTGCCGCTGCGCGCGCCCTGTCGACGCGCAACGACGATCCGGCTGGGGCCAGCCGCCCCTGGGATCGTGACCGCGACGGCTTCGTGCTCAGCGATGGCGCGGGTGTGCTGGTGATCGAGGAGCTCGAACACGCCAAGGCGCGCGGTGCTCACATCTATGCAGAACTGGTCGGATCGGCGATGAATTCGGATGCCTATCACATGACGTCGCCATCGCCGGGCGGCGAGGGTGCCGCCGACTGCATGCGCCTGGCGTTGCAGGATGCCAAGCTCAACATGGATCAGGTCGACTACATCAACGCGCACGGTACCTCGACGCCGGCCGGCGACGTCGCCGAAACGATGGCCGTCAAGGCGGCCTTCGGTGATCATGCCTACGAACTCGCGGTCAGTTCCACCAAGTCGATGACCGGTCATATGCTCGGTGCAGCGGGCGGAGCCGAGGCCTTGTTCACCGTGCTCGCGATCCGCGATCAGGTGATGCCGCCGACCATCAACCTCGACAATCCCGGCGAAGGCTGCGATCTGGACTATGTGCCCAAGACCGCGCGCGAAGCCAAGGTTGAGGTCGCAATCTCCAATTCGTTCGGTTTCGGCGGGACCAACGGTACACTGGTGTTCCGACGCTTCACCGGCTGAGCGGTCGTCCTTACGGGCCGCAGCACGAGCAGGACCAGATGCCTGACGATGCGCTGATCGACGGTCGGTTGGAATCTGCTGGATGGCTGGATGAGCGCGGTTTCCAGTTCGGCGACGGCCTGTTCGAGACGCTGATGGTGCGCGACGGGCGGGCCTGCCTATGGGACGCCCATATGGGCCGTCTGGCCCTCGGGTGCGAGCGCCTCGGCCTGCCGCAACCGGATACCGCGCTGCTGGCGGCCGAGGCGGACCGTTTGTGCAGTGGGCGCAGCACCGCGGTGCTGAAGCTCTACTGGACCGCAGGACGTTCCGCACGCGGATATCGCCGACCCGAAGCCGTGCGGGCGACGCGTGTTCTACGCTGTTCCGATTGGCCTTATGCCGCGCCACCGCAACGCTGGCGTCTGCGGCAATGCCAGCATCGGCTGGGCGAAAATCCCGGCCTGGCCGGCATCAAGCACCTCAACCGCCTCGATCAGGTGATCGCGCGTGCCGAATGGTCCGATCCTCAGATCGACGAGGGCGTCATGCTGGGTCAGGACGGTCGCGTGGTCTGCGGCACCATGACCAACCTGTTCGTGCAATCGGGTTCGACGTTGCGTACACCACCGGTCGACGGCGCGGGGATCGCCGGTGTGGTCCGCGGTCTTGCCTTGGCGATTGCGCAGCGCGACCGGCACGCGCTCGTCGAGTCGCCGGTCAATCGCGCCGAGCTGCTCGGCGCCGACGCAGTCTACCTGACCAACTCGCTGATCGGTGTGGTGAGGGTCGCGCGATTCGAAGACGTCGAGTATGACCCGGCGGTCGCGGAACACCCGTTGATGAGCGAGACGCGCAGGCTGTGCCACGGGGGCGCAGCGGAGGACGGAAACGGTGGCTAGGGCGATCGGGTTATTCGTCCTGCTCGCCAGCCTGTTCGTCGGTTGGGCGTGGATGGAGTACCGGGCCTTCATGGACACCCCGCTCAAGATAGAGCAGGGCAGCGTGATCTACGAAGTCCGCAAGGGCGCCTCGCTGGCGACGGTGGCCAATGACCTCGCTGCAGCAGGGATGCTCGAACGGCCCCGCTACCTGCAATGGTACGGGCGCTTCACCGGCCAGGCGAACGCGATTCGGGCCGGCGAATACCGTCTGGATGACCAGCTGAAACCGGCTTCGTTGCTGGCCTTGCTGGTGTCCGGCAGGTCGGTGAGTTACAGCCTGACCTTGCTGGAGGGATGGAACATCCGGCAGGTGCGTGCCGCCGTAGCGGCGCACGAAGCGCTCGAGCACACGCTGCAGGACGTCGGCGACGCCGAGTTGATGGCACGCCTCGGCCGTCCCGACGAACACCCGGAGGGCCGCTTTTTCCCCGACACCTATCAGTTCACCCGCGGTACCAGCGACCTCGAGTTCCTGCGCCGCGCACTGGAGACCATGGACCGAGAGCTGGCGGCTGCATGGGAAAAACGCGCGGCCGATGTCCCGTTGTCGTCACCGGAAGAGGCATTGATCCTCGCGTCCATCGTCGAGAAGGAGACCGGGCTCGCCGAGGAACGTCCGGAGATCGCGGGCGTATTTGCACGCCGCCTGCGTAAAGGGATGAAACTGCAGACCGATCCGACCGTGATCTATGGTATCGGCGCGAATTTCGATGGCAATATCCGCCGCAGCGATCTGCAGCGGGATACGCCTTACAACACCTATGTACATACCGGCCTGCCGCCGACGCCGATCTGCATGCCGGGTCGCGCGGCATTGTTGGCAGCGGTCGATCCGGCTCCCGGAAGCAGCCTGTATTTCGTCGCGCGCGGCGACGGCAGCCACGCATTCTCGGCAACCCTGGAGCAACACAATGCCGCGGTAAGGAAATACCAGTTGAAGCGATGAGCGATGCACGTTTCATCACCGTCGAGGGGATCGAGGGGGCGGGCAAGACCAGCTGCCTGGAACTGCTCGAACAGCGTATCCGCGCACGCGGGCGTCCGCTGCTGGTCACTCGCGAGCCGGGTGGCACGCCGCTCGGCGAGGATCTGCGGGCTTTACTGCTCGGCCATCGCCACGAAGGGATGGGTGACGACACCGAACTGTTGCTGATGTTCGCGGCGCGTGCCGAACACCTTCATGCGCGCATCGAACCGTCCCTGGCAGAGGGTAGCTGGGTTTTGTGCGATCGGTTTACCGATGCAACCTATGCCTATCAGGGCTATGGCAGAGGCATCGCGCTCGATCGCATTGCAGCACTCGAGGAGTGGGTCCAGGGGTCGCGACGTCCGCATCTCACGCTGTTGCTGGATGTCCCCGTGACGGTCGGCCTGGAACGTGCAGGGCGACGTTCGGCGCCGGACCGCATCGAGCGCCAGGCCCTGGATTTTTTCGAACGCGTCCGCCAGGGCTACCTTGGCCTTGCCGCGGCGCAGCCGGAACGCTTCCGCGTGATCGACGCCTCCCAGTCGCTACAACAGGTCGCCCGGCAAGTGGGTGCGACCATCGAGCGTTTTCTCGACGAGGTGCCGGGGTGAGCGGCGATGAGCGTTTCCCCTGGCACGTTGAGCAATGGCGCCGCCTGATTGCCGCCCGGCAGACGCAACGACTGCCGCACGCACTGCTGTTGTGCGGTCCGGCCGGGCTCGGCAAGACGGCATTCGCGAGGCGCCTTGGTGCCGCGTTGACCTGTACGCAGCCGGACCCTGAAGGCGATGCCTGCATGAGCTGCGCCGCCTGCCGTCAGACGCGCGCCGGCAGTCATCCGGACCTGCGTTGGGTGCAGCCGGACGAGCCCGGGAAAATGATCAAGATCAGCGCAATCCGCGAGCTGTCGTCGCAGAGTGTGTTGGCGGCCCAGGCCGGCGGGTACCGATTGTTCATCGTCGAACCGGCCGATGCGATGAACCGGTCGGCCGCCAATGCGCTGCTCAAGACCCTCGAGGAGCCCGTGTCGCGCACGGTGCTGATCCTGGTGAGTTCGCACCCGGATCGGCTGCCGGCGACGATCCGCAGCCGTTGCCAGGCGGTGCGTTTCACGCCGCCGCCCGGGACTCTTGTACGACAGTGGTTGATCGAGCGGCGGGTGTCCGGCGATGCCGAGCAGCTCATGGCGGTCAGCGGTGGCGCACCGTTGCGCGCCATGCAGGCGGCCGAGGAGGGGTGGATAGAGGAGGGGCGTCGGTTGTGCGGCGAGTTGGAGGCGCTTGCGTGTCGCAGCGAAAACCCGCTACGGATAGTTGAAGAATGGCAAAAGCGGCCGCTAATCTTGCTGACAGAAGGAATGAAACGCTGCGTGAGCGACCTGGTGCGCCTGGCGAGCGGTGCCGATCGCTCGTCCCTGTACCACCCAGGGCTTGCAGGTGATCTTGATAAACTCATTAAAAACATAAAATTGAGAGCTATTTTTAATTTTTATGATGAGGTTTTGAGGTTTGAGCGGGACACGGCTCGCAATCTCAATGTGCAGATGATGCTGGAGTTCGTCGCCAACCGCTGGTTACAGATGACCCGACCGGGAGGTCAGTGAAATGTCGGTGCCCAACCTGCCGCGTGCCCGCAAAGGCATACTCTCCCTGACGATCAAGGACGAGAAGGCGCTGTACGCCGCCTATATGCAGTTCGTGCAAAACGGCGGTCTGTTTATTCCGACCACCAAGAAATACAGCATCGGCGACGAGGTGTTCATGCTGCTCAGCCTGATGGACGAGGCCGAGCGCCTGCCCGTGGCGGGGCGCATCATCTGGATCACACCGGTTGGGGCCGAGGGCAACCGTGCCGCCGGCATCGGCGTGCAGTTCAGCGATCAGGACGGCGGCATGGCACGCAACAAGATCGAAGGCTACCTCGCCGGCGCGTTGAAATCGGACAAACCGACGCACACCATGTGACACGGGGCGCGGTAGCGCCCGCTATCCCCCACAGATAACGCCTTGAAGCGAACCGCCTGGAGCGGCATGCTGCGACCGGTTTTGCTTGCGAAAGGTACCTGATGGGCAGTCCTATGCTGGTCGATTCTCATTGCCATCTCGATCGCTTGGATCTCCAGCGCTACGGCGGCGATTTCGCCGCGCTGATGCAGGCGACGCGCGACGCCGGCGTGTCACACCTGCTGTGTGTGTCGATCGACCTCGAGTCCTACCCGGCGATGCTCGCCCTCGTCGAGGGATATCCCGAGATCTCGGTATCGGTCGGCGTGCATCCCAACGACCATGACCGGCGCGAACCCGATGTCGAGCTGTTGGTGGAACTGGCACGCCACCCGCGCAATGTCGCGATCGGCGAGACGGGGTTGGATTACTTTCGGACCACCGGCGATCTGGAGTGGCAGCGGGCGCGCTTCCGGACGCACATCCGGGCCGCGCGCGCGGCGCAAAAACCCCTCATCATCCATACTCGGGACGCGCGCGAAGATACCATCGCGATCCTGCGCGAAGAGGGTGCCGAGCAGGTGGGCGGGGTGATGCATTGTTTCACCGAGACCTGGGAGATGGCGGAGGCGGCGATGGAGCTGGGATTCTATGTGTCATTCTCGGGCATCGTCACGTTCAAGAACGCCGACGCGCTGCGAGCGGTCGCTGCGCGGGTCCCCGACGATCGACTGTTGATCGAGACCGACGCCCCGTACCTGGCTCCCGTCCCGCACCGCGGCAAACCCAACGAACCGCGTTATGTGGGCCGGGTCGCAGAGACTATCGCGCAGCTGCGTGGCGTCAGTACGGAATACATCGCCGAGCGATCCGCACAGAACTACTTCCGCCTGTTTACGTCCGCGGTCAACTGACCCGGTCTCAGGCTGTAACATCCCCATATCGTGGTGGGGACAGGCTGGGGCCGCACGGTGACAAGGAGGTCACATGACGGTTGTCAAACTGCCGCTGACGCGCTGCATGCAGGTGTCGGCCCTGGCGTTGGTGGTGGCCGGCATGATGCTGGCGTTGTGGACGCCGATCGAGTGGGCGTGGCGTCTGCCACTCGCACTGGCGGTCGGCGGGCTGGGTACCTGGAGTTGGCGTCGTCACCTGCGTCGACGCCCGCAGGCGATCGTGTTCGGCCGGCTGCGCGGCCTGCGCTGCCAAACGGCGGATCGCCACGAGATCCGCATTGCGCACTGTCAGATCGGGATCGTGAATCCATGGCTGATCAGCGCGCGACTCGACGACGACACCGGCGACCATTTCGACCTGTTCGTACCGGGGGCCTCGCTGCCGGCGGCTGAGCATCGTGCAGTACGTCGCGCCCTGCTGTCCTTCCGACCGTCGTCGCTCCGTGACAGCCGGAACGAGTCAGCCGGATGAGCGTCGCGGTACGTAATTGTCTGGGATCAGCACGGTCGGCGATGCCTGGTGTTCGTCGCGATCCGGAAAGTCGATGTTGTAGTGGAGGCCTCGACTCTCCCTGCGCCGCTGCGCCGACTCGATGATCAGATCGGCGACGTCCACCAGGTTGCGCAGCTCGAGCAGATCGTTGGATACGCGGAAGTTGCCGTAATACTCGTCGATCTCGTGACGCAGCAGGTTGACGCGACGACGTGCGCGCTCGAGGCGCTTGTTGCTGCGCACGATGCCGACGTAGTCCCACATGAACCGGCGCAGTTCCTCCCAGTTATGCGATACGACGACCTCTTCGTCGGAGTCGGTCACCCGGCTCTCGTCCCACGGGGCCAGCTGCACCGGCGGGGCAGTGGCCCGCTCGATCTCGCGCACGATATCGGTCAGTGCCAGCTCGCTGAAGACGAGGCACTCCAGGAGTGAATTGCTGGCCATGCGGTTGGCACCGTGCAGCCCGGTGTAGGCGGTCTCGCCGATGGCGTACAGCCCGTTCACGTCGGTGCGGGCGTGCTGGTCGGTCTTGACGCCACCACAGGTATAGTGGGCCGCCGGAACCACCGGGAGCGGCTGCCTGCGCATGTCGAAACCCAGTTCCATGCAGCGTTGGTGGATGGTCGGGAACAGCCGCTCGATCTCCTCCGCCGGCTTGTGGCTGATGTCCAGGTAGACGCAATCGATACCCAGCCGTTTCATCTCGTGGTCGATCGCGCGTGCCACGATGTCGCGCGGCGCGAGCTCGCCACGCTCGTCGAAGCGGTGCATGAAGCGGCTGCCGTCAGGCAGCAGCAGCCGTCCGCCTTCCCCGCGGACCGCTTCGCTGATCAGAAACGATTTCGCAGCCGGATGGAAAAGGCAGGTCGGGTGAAACTGGATGAACTCCATGTTCGCGATGCGACACCCGGCGCGCCAGGCCATCGCGATCCCATCGCCCGTGGCGACATCGGGATTGCTGGTGTAAAGATAGACCTTGCTGGCCCCCCCGGTTGCGAGGACCACGCAGCGCGCGCCGACCGGAATCACCCGGTCGGCGGCGATGTCGAGCAGATAGGCGCCGTCGCAGCGACGTTGCAGGCGACGGCCATCGCGGTACTCGCTGGTGACGAGGTCGACCGCGATGTGGTGTTCGAACACGCTGACATTGGGGTGTCCCTCGAGCTGGCGGACCAGGGTCGTCTCCACCGCCTGGCCGGTTGCATCGGCGGCATGGACCACCCGGCGGTGACTGTGGCCGCCTTCGCGGGTCAGGTGATAGCCCGAATCGCCGGTCGGCGGGGTGCGGGTGAACTCCACGCCTTCTTCGAACAGCCAGCGGATGTTGGCCGGGCCGTGTTCGACGACCAGGCGCACCACGGACTCGTCGCACAGGCCGGCGCCGGCGGCCAGGGTGTCCTGCACATGAGAATCAATCGAATCCCGGGCGTCCAGTACCGCCGAGATCCCCCCTTGGGCATACAGGGTGTTGCCCTCGGAGAGCTCGCGTTTGGACACCAGTGCGGTGCGCAGGTGGGGCGGCATGCGCAGTGCGAGGCTGAGGCCGGCAGCGCCGCTGCCGATGATCAGCACATCGAAGTCCGCGTGTTGACTGTGCTTCATGACGTTGATGGCCCAGTAATGAGTCGCCATAATCGGCGTTTGTCCACACCGGGGGCGGGCCGGTCCGCCTCCGATTTCGCAAGGGTAATCGCTGGCGGTCGGGCGCGTCACGCCGTTGACACGAAAATGGGTCCCGAACAGCAACGAAAACACAGCATGACCGCAACCGCCCCGAGCACCGAAATCCGGAACCTTTGCCCCCGGGCCGTGGTCAATAACGGCAAGGTGGTGCGGCTCGAGCGGGGTTTTTCCGAGGTCGCACGGCGGTGAGCGGAGAACGGGCGACAGATCAGGCGCTGGTGGAGCGTGTGCAGCGCGGCGACAAGAGGGCTTTCGACCTGCTGGTGCTGAAGTACCAACACAAGGTGGCGAATCTTATCTCGCGCTACATCCGTGATCCCGTCGAGGCCCTCGACGTGACTCAGGAGGCGTTCATCAAGGCCTATCGTGCGCTGCCGAAGTTTCGCGGCGACAGCGCTTTTTATACCTGGCTCTACCGCGTGGCGATCAATACGGCGAAAAACCACCTGGCGGCGCAGGCGCGGCGTCCGCCGGGAGACGACATCGAGGCCGACACCGCAGAGCAGATGGACATGGGCAGCGCGTTGAAGGAATCCGACACGCCGGAGCATATGGCGCTGCAGCGTGAGATTGCTCAGACGATACAGAAGGCACTGGACGATTTGCCCGATGATCTGCGGACCGCGATCACCCTGCGTGAACTGGAAGGCCTCAGTTACGAAGAGATCGCCCAGGCCATGGACTGCCCGATAGGAACGGTGCGTTCGCGGATATTCCGGGCGCGCGAGGCGATCGACGCCAAACTCAAACCGCTGCTGGCACCTTAGATACGAGAGAGAAAGGCAGATGAACGAGCGACATCTTGAACTGACTTCGGCTTTCCTGGACGGTGAGGTCGCGGACGACGATCCTCACAAGGCGGTCTCGGCAATACTCGGTGCCGGCGGGGAAGCGCTCGACTGTTTTGGTCGCTACCGGCTGATCGGCGACGTCATGCGCGGTGAATCCGCGGGCCAGGCGCATTCGGTCGCGGCGCGGGTGCACGAGGCGCTACGCGACGAGCCGGTGGTCCTGGCGCCACCGCGGCGCGTGGCGCCGCGCTGGACCCGCCCGGCCGCCGGTCTGGCGATCGCTGCATCGGTCGCTGCTGCGGCAATCGTTGTCGCACCACGCCTGATGCCGCAGTCCGACCCCGGGCTTGGCAGTCAGCAGACGGTGATGCAGGCGCCTTTGGCAACACCGGCACCGATGCTCGTCGCCAGCGGGCCAGGGGTATCGTCGATAACGGATCGGAACGGCCTGGCCGCCCAGGGACACTGGCAGACGCTCGACAAGGAACTTGAAGACCGACTGAATCGCCTGGTGATCGAACACAATGAATTTGGAGGCAGGACGGGCATCAACGGTCCCGTGCCGCACATCGGGTTCGTCGGCTATGACGCCCGTTAGTTAGATGGTGCGGCGTCGCCTGATCCGGCTGGGTGCACTCGGCAGCGCACTGTGTTGGAGCTGCCTGCTGTTTTCTGCCGCGGCTTCATCGGAAGAAAGCACGCCTCATGCGTTACTCGAGCGCATGAACGAAGCGGTGCGTACCCTGGACTACGAAGGTCGATTTGTCGTCCAGATGGGCGATCGTCTCGACAGCATGTATATCGTGCATCGGGTCGACAATGGAGCCGAAAAGGAACGCGTGCTGACGCTGAACGGCAAACCACGCGAGATCGTCCGCGACGATCAGGCCGTGGCCTGTCCGGTACCTGGCCGTGACAACAAGGTCAACGTCGGTCGCCGCTCCCATGACCGCTCGTTTTCACCACTGGCCGGAATCAGTGCCGAACAGCTCGATATGTCGTACCAACTCGAGTTGTTGTCCGAAACCCGGGTCGCGGGACGCCCGGCCTTTCAGCTCCTGATCCGGCCGCGGGACGATCTGCGCTACGGCTACCGGCTGTTCATCGATCGAGAGACCGCATTGCCGTTGCGTTCGGTGATGTTTGACGAGGCGCTTCAGCCGGTCTCGCAGATGATGTTCGTCGACCTTGTCACCGGAGATGCGGTAAGCCCGGTCATGACAGGTGTCGAAGGCAAAAGGGCGACAAGTGCCGGTCAGCGGGTGCAGTTGCCGACCGACCGGCTCGCGAGGCCGGCTTGGGCATTCAGCGATCTCCCTCCCGGATTTGAGTTGAATGTGCATCGTCGCAGAGCGATGGCGAAGCTGCCCGGCGAGTCCGAACATTTCATCTTCTCGGATGGTCTCGCCACCGTGTCGGTGTATATCCAACCGCATACCGGGGAACACAGCCTGATAGGCGAGTCGTCGCTGGGTGCCGCGAAAGCGGTCGGTCGCGTGGTCGACGATCACGAGGTGATCGTCGTCGGAGAGGTGCCCCTGAAGACCTTGCATCTGTTCGCCGGTCACGTCCACGCCACTTCGCAATGATCGAAGAGCAGGCGCAGGTCGTTGGTGTCGACGGTGCTTACGCGGAGATCGCGACCGAACGGCGCAGTGCCTGTGGGACATGTGCCGCGCAGTCCGGATGCGGAACCTCCGTGTTGGCCGCGTGGTTTCCGCAACGTCGATTGACTTTTCGAGTGCGCAATGGGATCGACGCCAAGGTCGGCGACCGCGTGATCGTCGGTCTCGACGAAGGTGCCTTGCAGCGGGGCGCACTGTGGCTCTACCTGGTCCCATTGGCGGGGCTGCTGGTGGGTGCAATCGCCGGCGACCGATTGTTCCTTCATCTTTCATGGTCTTCGGAACTCGGTGCTGTGGCGATAGGTCTATTGGGCCTGAGTGTGGGGTTGGCGATCAGCCGGCGCCTCACCTTGGCGGACGTGGCGACAGGCAGATGTGGAGTGCAACTGCTGCGTATTGCGGGTCGTTCGCCAACCATTCCCATCACGAAGGTATTCAGGAAGGTCGAATGAACAAGATTTTCATGCATGCAATTCGATCGTATTGGTCGGTATGTTTCGTTGCCCTGCTACTGAGCGCCAACGCGAATGCACGTGACCTGCCCGATTTCACGACGCTCGCAGAGCGCAATAGCCCGGCCGTGGTGAACATCAGTTCAGAGCAGAAATCACATGCTCATCGTCAGCTGCCCAAGGGCTTCTCGATGCCGGATGTCCCCGAGGACAGTCCCTTCAACGAGCTGTTCAAGCATTTCTTCGGTGACGGCATCGAAGATTTCGCAGATCGCGAAAGCCAGTCGCTGGGTTCGGGGTTCGTGATTTCCTCCGACGGCTACATCCTGACCAACCATCACGTGGTTTCCGAGGCCGACTCCGTCCAGGTGAGATTCAGCGATCGCAGAACCTACGAAGCAAAGGTCATCGGTTCGGACAAGGGCAGCGATATCGCACTGATCAAGATCGACGCGACCGATCTGCCGACGGTCAAGATCGGCAAGAGTGGTGACCTGAAGGTCGGCGAGTGGGTATTGGCGATCGGTTCGCCGTTCGGTTTCGATCATACGGTGACTGCCGGCATCGTCAGCGCAAAAGGGCGCAGCCTGCCGAGCGAGAACTATGTTCCGTTCATTCAGACGGATGTCGCGATCAACCCCGGCAACTCGGGTGGCCCCCTGATCGATCTCGACGGCGAGGTGATCGGCGTGAACTCGCAGATCTACAGCCGTACCGGCGGCTTCATGGGCCTGTCGTTCGCCATCCCGATCGAGCTTGCGATGAACGTGGCGGATCAGCTGCGCGAGTATGGGCATGTGTCGCGCGGCTATCTTGGCGTCCTGATCCAGGATGTCGATCGTAACCTGGCGGAATCCTTCGGCATGTCGCAACCGCACGGCGCCCTGGTTTCGCGCGTGATGCCCGGTTCGCCGGCCGATGCGGCAGGGATCAAGGTGGGCGACGTGATCGTGGCTTTCAACGGCAAGCGTCTGCTCAATTCCAGTCAGTTGCCCCCACTGGTGGGAACGACCCGCATCGACGAGCAGGCCAAACTGACGGTGTTACGTGGCGGCAATGAGCGGGAGCTGAAGGTGGTCGTCGGCCGTCTGCCGGACGAGGATGAAACCGCGGCGACACCGACCCCCGAGCCGAGTCAACCTGACGAGATCGAACAACTCGGTCTGACCGTGATTGACATCGAACCCAAGGTGCGCGAGCAGCTCGGCCTCGATGTCGCCGGAGGGGCGCTCATCAGCGGTGTCGCGTCCGGTCCTGCACAGGACGCAGGCATGCGTCGCGGCGATATCGTTCTGATGTTCGACGGCGTGGATGTCAAGAACGCCCGGCACTTGCGCGAACTGATCGACCGAAGTGACGGTAAGCGCACCGTGGCCGTGCTGGTTCGGCGTGGCGACGATCCGCTGTTCATGGCGCTGCGGCTCGACCACTAACCCGGTGGCCGACCCGCTGGTGTTCTACTACCGCGACGGCTGCCACCTCTGCGAGGAGCTGGCGGCCGTACTGTTTCGCGGTTGGCCGGGGCATGCCGCGGAGATCGAATGGCGGAACGTCGATGCCAACCCGGATTGGCAGGCGGCCTACGGTGCCTCGATTCCGGTACTGATGCTGGGAGACGAGGTGGTGTGCCGTCTGCGCCCCGATCCGGCGCGGCTTGCCCAGTATTTCGGAGCCAGCCTGAATCCGGTATAATCGGCGCGCTTTGCAGCAGCATGCATCCAGAACGGAACTTTCCGGTGGAAAGTTCCGTTTTTTCGTCCGCCGGGTTTTCGGTTTTCGCAGGCGCCCATGACCGATCTCAGTCACATCAGGAACTTCTCGATCATCGCGCATATCGATCACGGTAAATCGACCATCGCAGATCGTTTCATTCAGGTGTGCGGTGGCCTGAGCGAACGAGAGATGGCGGCCCAGGTGCTCGATTCCATGGACCTGGAGCGCGAACGCGGGATCACTATCAAGGCACAATCCGTGACTTTGCACTACACCGCGAAGAACGGCGAAACCTACCAGCTGAATTTCATCGATACCCCCGGGCACGTGGATTTTTCCTACGAGGTATCGCGTTCGCTGGCAGCCTGCGAAGGTGCCCTGCTGGTCGTCGATGCCGCGCAGGGTGTCGAGGCCCAGAGCGTCGCGAACTGCTATACGGCGATCGAGCAGGGGCTCGAGGTACTCCCGGTATTGAACAAGATCGATCTGCCGTCGGCGGAGCCGGAACGGGTGGTGACCGAGATCGAGGAGATCATCGGGATCGAGGCAAGTGATGCACTCCATGTCAGCGCCAAGACCGGCCTGGGTATTCCGGATCTGCTGGAGTCCCTGGTCGCCCACATCCCCCCTCCGAAAGGCGACCCGGAGGCACCGCTGCAGGCGTTGATCATCGACTCGTGGTTCGATTCCTACGTGGGAGTGATCTCGTTGATCCGTGTGGTCAACGGCGCGATCCGTCCGAAGGACAAGATGCGGGTCATGTCGACGGGACGCGTTTACCAGGTGGAAAAGGTCGGGGTATTCACGCCGAAACGCCTCGACAAGTCCGAGCTGGGAACGGGGGAGGTCGGTTTCGTGATCGCCGGGATCAAGGAAGTGGACGGTGCACCGGTCGGCGATACCCTGACCCTGGAAAACCGCCGCGCTGCCGCGCCGCTCCCCGGCTTCCGTGCTGTCAGGCCACGCGTCTTCGCCGGTCTCTATCCGGTAAGCTCCGACGATTACGATGCGTTTCGTGATGCGCTGCAAAAACTCAAGCTGAATGATGCCGCGCTGCACTACGAACCCGAGACCTCGCAGGCCCTGGGGTTCGGTTTCCGCTGCGGCTTTCTCGGCATGTTGCACATGGAGATCGTCCAGGAGCGGCTCGAGAGGGAATACGACCTCGACCTGATCACGACCGCGCCGACCGTGGTCTACGAGGTGGCATTGAACGACGGCGGCGTGATCCAGATCGAGAATCCCGCCGCACTGCCCGATCCGGGGAAATTCCGCGAAGTCCGGGAACCGATCATCGAGGCGCATATCCTCGTGCCGCAAGACCACCTGGGCAACGTCATCAATCTGTGTATCGAAAAACGCGGCATGCAGAAGAACCTCCAGTACCTCGGCGGGCAGGTGCAACTGGTCTACGAGCTGCCGATGAACGAGGTGGTTCTGGATTTTTTCGATCGACTCAAGTCGGTCAGCCGTGGGTATGCGTCGTTCGAATACGAGTTCAAGCGCTTCCAGGCGGCGGCGCTGGTCAAGCTGGATATCCTGATCAATGGTGAAAGGGTCGATGCGCTTTCGTTGATCGTGCATCGCGATCATGCGGAGTCGCGTGGTCGGGAATTGACCGAGCGCATGAAGGACATCATCCCGCGGCAGATGTTCGAAGTGGCGATTCAGGCGGCAATCGGCAGCAAGGTCATCGCGCGCTCGACCGTGAAGGCCCTGCGCAAGAACGTGACCGCCAAGTGCTACGGTGGCGACGCGACACGCAAGCGCAAACTGCTCGAGAAGCAAAAGGCCGGCAAGAGGCGCATGAAGCAGGTGGGGCGCGTCGAGATTCCGCAGGAAGCATTTCTTGCGGTACTCCAGGTAGGCAAAGACAACTGAGAAGCGGTTGCGTCGGAGGTCTGTCCCGGGGCGCCATCAAGACTTAGGAAGGCAACATGCAGACAACTCTGATCGTCGTTTTTTTTGCGCTGCTCGTCTGGGTGGTGATGACCCTCGGTATAGAACCGGCGCTGGCGATCGCCTCGCTGGTCTCGGGTGTGGTCTGGCTGGCGTACCGATTGGTCAAAGGCAAATCCACCGAAAAACTGCCGACGACGATCGAATACGCACGATCGTTCTTCCCGATTTTCCTGATCGTTTTGCTGCTGCGCGCGTTTCTGGTGGAGCCTTTCCGGATCCCCTCGGGATCGATGATGCCGACCCTCCTGGTCGGTGATTTCATCCTGGTCAACAAGTTCACCTACGGCATCCGGATGCCGGTGACCAAGACCAAACTGATCGAGATCAGCGAGCCTGACCGTGGCGATATCGTCGTGTTTCGCTGGCCCGTCAATCCGCGGCTCGATTACATCAAGCGCGTGGTCGGGTTGCCGGGTGACCGCATCCGCTATCAGAATAAGACGCTGTTCATCAACGGCAAGCCGATGCGAATCGAGATCGACGGGCAGTACCAGCCGGAGGGTTCCGGGATGCGGGCGCTGGGATTCGTCGAAGGACGCGAACAACTCGGGGACGTGGAGCACGATGTGCTGATCAATCCGATCGCGGCGGACTTCAGCCCGTCATGCCGGTTCCTCGGACACCGGGAGGTCACGGTGCCGGAAGGCCACTATTTGATGGTCGGGGACAACCGGGACGACAGCAACGACGGTCGCTGCTGGGGATTCGTGCCGGAGGAGAACTTGGTCGGCAAGGCCTTTTTTGTCTGGTTGAGCTGGGATTGGCAGCGTAGCGGATTCCTGGCCCTCGACCGTATCGGCTCTATCGGGAAGTGACGTCACACCGCCCTTCAAGACTGGCACGACATCTGCCGATACCTGGGGTACACCCGGATCAGGAATAGTCTTATGAAACCGAAGCTTGCACTAAAGAATCAACGTGGTATGACAATGCTGTCGTGGCTTGTCGTGCTCGGGGTTGCGGTGTTTTTCATTCTCGTCGGCATAAAAATGGTGCCGACCTACCTCGAGAACTACTCGCTGCGCCAGGTGCTGGCCAACATGGAGCAGGACCGCGCGGTGCGCAACATGTCGCCGGGTGAGATGAAGAAGTCTTTTATCAAGCGCCTGAAGATCAACAGCGTCTACGAATTCGATCGTAACGCGATCAAAATCAACAAAGAAAAGTTCGGTACCCGTTTCGCCGTCGACTACGAGGTACGTAAACCTGTCGCGGGCAACGTGTTCATCGTAATGGCGTTCTCAGAGTCGGTCGTCATCCCGCCACCATGAGGCGTCTGCAGCAGCGCATCGGCTATCGGTTCCACGATGGCGGCCTGCTGGAGCGCGCCCTGACACATCGTAGTCTGGGCGCACGCAACAATGAGCGCCTGGAGTTTCTCGGTGATGCCATCCTCGGCTTCGAGGTGGCGGATCACCTTTTTCGCACAGTCGACGACGCAAACGAAGGGCAGTTGAGCCGCATGCGTGCGCATCTGGTCAAGCGGGAAACGTTGGCCGAGATCGCCCGCGAACTGGAGCTCGGCATGATCTTGCGTCTCGGACCCGGTGAATTGCGAAGCGGTGGACATGCCCGCGATTCGATTCTCGCGGATGCGGTGGAAGCGATCATTGCCGCAGTCTATCTGGATGGCGGTATGGACGAGGCGCGTGCCCTCGTGCGTCGGTTGCTGGGCGGTCGGCTGACGCAGCCGACGCCGGAGACCCGCCGCAAAGACCCCAAGACCCGGTTGCAGGAACATCTTCAGGCAGTCGGTCGGGCGTTGCCGCAGTATCAGGTGGTGGATATCAAAGGGGATCAGCACGATCAGACGTTTCGCGTCCGGTGTTCTACGGGGCTTGCCGATGACACCGTCGGCGAAGGACCCAGCCGGCGTAAGGCCGAACAGGCGGCGGCACGCAAGATGCTGGAATGCATAGGGGAACAACGCAAATGAGTTTCAGGAGCGGTTACGCAGCACTGGTCGGACGACCCAATGTGGGTAAATCGACGCTTCTGAACCGACTGCTTGGTCAAAAACTGGCGATCACGTCGCACAAGCCGCAAACGACGCGCCACCGCTTGCTGGGCATATGCTCGATGGAAAAGGGGCAGATCGCGTTTGTCGATACACCGGGGATTCATACGCGCGGCGGCAAGGCCATGAATCAGTATCTGAACCGCGCGGCATACAGTGCCCTGCACGATGTCGACGTGGCGGTATTCGTCGTCCAGGCGTTGAGCTGGAATGACGAGGACGAACGGGTACTGGACGGGTTGAAAAAGTCGGGCCTGCCGGTAATCCTGGCGGTCAACAAGATCGACCTGGTGTCACCGAAGGAGCGCCTTCTGCCTTTCCTGCAGAGACTCGCGGACCTTCATCCATTCGTCGAGGTCATCCCGTTGTCGGCGCGTGATGGCGAGCATACCGCGGCGCTTGCCCAGGCCGTCCTGCGACAGCTCCCACAGGGCGCACCGTTGTTTCCCGACGATCAGATCAGCGATCGATCCGAACGCTTCTTTGCAGCCGAGTTGCTGCGCGAGCAGTTGATCCGCCGTTATCACCGCGAACTCCCTTATTCGGTCACCGTCGAGATTGAAAAATTCGAGGAGCACGAAGGTCGATACGACATCGGGGCAGTGATCTGGGTCGAGCGTGACGGCCAGCGCGCCATTCTGCTGGGCAAGGGCGGCGAGGCGATGAAGGCGACGGCCACCGCGGCACGCAAGGCAATGGTCGACTTTTTCCAGACTCGCGTTCATCTCGAGGTCTGGATCAAGGTCAAGAAGAGCTGGTCGAGTGACGAGGCCGGTCTCGCTGCGCTCGGTTACACGGACTGACACCGGGACCTCGATGCTGCAGACCACCTATGTGCTGCATAGTCGCCGCTATGGGGACAGCAGCCTGTTGGTCGAGATGTTCGGCCCCGATGCCGGTCGCGTAGCGGGCATTGCAAAGGGGGTGCTGAAGGGGCGTCGCGGCGGACCGAACTGGCAGCCCTTTCAGCCGCTTCTGGTGGAGCTGCGCGGGCGCGGCGAGGTGCAGACGGTCGGCCGTTGCGAGTCGGCGGGGCCGCCGTTACCACTGCAAGGCCGAGCAATCTACTGCGGGATGTACCTGAACGAGCTGCTGCTGAGACTCACGGCGCGACACGATCCCAGCCCCGGTCTGTTCACAGAATACGTGGGCGCCCTGGAACGGTTGTCCGGCAATGTGCCGATCGAACCGGTCTTGCGCCGTTTCGAGGTGCGTCTGCTCGGCCATCTCGGTTTGGGACTGTCGTTGAGCCGGGACACCCAGGGTCGACCGTTGATCTCCGACAGCCACTACACTTACGACGTCGAAACGGGATGTGCCTTGTGCCGTGCCAACGAGGCAGGGGCGTTAAGCGGGACGACATTGTTGGCGCTGGCGTCCGGCGAGTTCCCGGATGCCGACTCGCTGCGCGAGGCGCGGGTTCTGATGCGCCGTGTGTTGAATCATCATCTGGACGGTAAGCCGCTGGTCAGCCGCGAACTGTTCCGTTGATACGTGATCCGCATCGAACACAAGCGGATTGGACGGGAGCGATGAGCGAATACGAACGACTGCTGGGTGTGAACATCGATCATGTGGCGACGCTGCGGCAGGCGCGCGGCACGCGTTATCCGGAGCCGATCCAGGCGGCGCTGACCGCGGAACAGGCCGGCGCCGATTCGATTACGCTGCACCTGCGCGAAGATCGTCGTCACATCCAGGATCGGGACGTGGAGCTTCTGCGTGACATCCTGCAGACACGGATGAACCTGGAGATGGCGGCGACCGCGGAGATGTTGTCGATTGCCCAGCGTGTGCAACCGGCGGATTGTTGTCTGGTGCCCGAGCGGCGCCAGGAACTGACGACTGAGGGTGGCCTCGACGCTGCGGGCAGCATCCCGTACCTCAAGGACTATTGCGCAGGCCTCGGCGAAGCCGGCGTCCGGGTCTCGTTGTTCATCGATGCCGATCCACGACAGCTGGAGGCGGCCGCCGAGATCGGTGCCCCGGTAGTCGAGATTCACACCGGACACTATGCCGAGGCGCGCAGACCCGAAGAGTCTCGATCACAACTCGCACGTATCGGCGAAGCGGTGCAGCGAGGGCTGCAACTGGGTCTGCAGGTCAATGCGGGGCATGGGCTCGACTACCACAACGTCAAGGCGGTAGCTGCAATCGACGGCATCCTCGAGTTCAACATCGGTCATGCGATCGTGTGTCGTGCCCTGTTCGATGGCTT
Organism: Chromatiaceae bacterium; assembly: GCA_024235395.1. Lineage (NCBI taxonomy): Bacteria > Pseudomonadati > Pseudomonadota > Gammaproteobacteria > Chromatiales > Chromatiaceae > Chromatiaceae bacterium. Next base: position 162,852 of record JACKMK010000001.1, on the reverse strand, counting down.
GGCAACCGCGGTGGCAGACATGAAGCGCCTGCTGCAGACCCCGGGTCGCTAATCGCTGCGCCGGCGCAACTGGGGATCGGCAGATTCCAGGTGGATGACCCGTTCCGCTTCCTGGGCGACGCGCTCAAGCAGCGTGCTGACGATGGGTTCGTCCTCGAGCGTGATCGCCGGTTGCAGGTCGCCGAGGGCATGATACAGCGCGGGTACACCACAGACCGCGGACGCGCCATGCAGACGGTGCACGAGCTGCCACAACTCGTCCCAGTCCTTGGCTTCGAGATGCATGCGCAGCGTTGCCACGGTGGTCGGCAACTCGGTGCGCAACTCATCGAACAGTTTTCCCGCAATGTTGTGCGAGCCACCCGCGATGCGCAGTGCCTGGGCCTCGTCACGCACCGGCCATTCTTTTTGCGGCATCGTGTTTGACGTGGCGTTGATGAACTGGATCGGGCTGGTTCCCTGTTGGATCCCGCTGATCACCTGTTGCAGGGCTTCTTCGTTGACCGGCTTGATCAGGTAACGCAGGATACCGGCCCGCGCGATCTCGCGTTGATTCTTTTCTGCGGCGTCGGCTGTCAGTGCGATAATGGGCACCGGGCGAGCGGGATTTAGGGCAAGGATGCGACGCGCGGCTTCGAGTCCGCTCATGCGCGGCATATGCACATCGAGGAACGCCATATCGATAGCATGCCGTTTTGCCAATTCGACGGCCTCGTCCCCGTCAGTGGCGGTCAGTACCTTGGCACCCATGTCGGACAGCAAATGGCTGATCAGCTCGAGGTTGATCGGATGATCATCTGCAGCGATACACAGCTGACCGCTCAGCAATCCGTTGCTGGTCGACGCGCTGGCGCCGCCGTTGTCCGGCTGCGCCGTCTGCTCGGTCGTGGCGGTTGTTTGACCGGAACGCAGGCATCCTCGCAGCGCTTCGCGCAAATGCCTTCGCTGCGGCGGTTTGCTCAGGCAATAGCTGGCACCGTGAGCGGCAAATTGTGCCAACAGTTCTTCGTCGGAACTTGAGACCAGCGCGATCAGCGGTATGCGGTAATCCGTGGCGATACGCCGGATGTGTTCCAGGCACTGGGCGACCACTGCACGCTCGTCGTTGCAGCCGACGGCGACCAATGCAAAGCGCGACATGTCGATGTCGTTGAGTTCCGAGAAGCGCGCTATATCGTCCACGGCCAGGCCCATATCGGTCAACGCGTTGCGCAGGGCGATGCGCGACAGGCTGTGCTGTTCGATCAGCAGGCCACGTCGGTTGAGCGGCGGTGTGGCGCGGGTCGGTTGGGCGTCCGGATCGAGGTCGAGCCTGAGCGTGACGCGAAACACCGAGCCCTCACCGGGCCGGCTGTTCACCGTAATGCCGCCATTCATCGCTTCAGCCAGTGAATGGCAGATGCAAAGCCCCAGACCGGTGCCGCCGAACAGCCGATTGGCGGTGGAACTGCCCTGGTCGAAAGCCTGGAACAGTCGTTGCTGCTCGCTGACCGGGATGCCGATACCGGTGTCGCTGACCGCAAACGCGACACTGATGCGGTGCTCATCCTCTTCTTCGAGCATCACCCGAACCACGACTTCGCCACGCTCGGTGAATTTCACCGCGTTGCCGATCAGGTTGTTCAATATCTGAATGATACGGGTCTCGTCGCCGACCAGGTGGTCCGGTACATCGCTGTACACCATGGAAACGAGTTCCAGGTGTTTGTTGTGCGCCTGCGGTGCCCACAGACTGATCGAGCTTTCGACGCATTCGCGGAGGCTGAAGGGCTCATGCGTGAGCACCAGCTTGCCGGATTCGAGCTGGGAGAAATCGAGGATGTCGTCGACGATCCGCAGCAACGAGTTGGCGGATTTCTGGATGGTTCCCAGATAGTCGCGTTGCTTTTCATCGAGATCGGTCTTGGCGAGCAGCTCCGTGAACCCGATGATCCCGTTCATCGGAGTTCGGATCTCGTGGCTCATGTTGGCAAGAAACTCGGACTTGGCTCGGCTGGCCTGAATAGCGCGCCGTCGGGCCATGTCGAGTTCGGCGTTACGGATTTCGATTACCTCCATGCTTTCCTGCGCCTCGCGTGTCGCCTGGTCTACACGCTCCTGCAACAGGTCGTGGGCGGCCACCAGTTCGTGGGCCATGTTATTGAAGCCGTGCTCGAGTTCGCCCATCTCGCCCGGCGAACGTGTCTTGACCCGCGCGTTGAGTTCGCCCGCGCGCACCCGTTGCATGGCGCGATTGACGATGCGCACCGGGCGCAGCATGTGGCGCAGCCGGTTGGCGGCTATCAGCAGGGTGATTCCGAGTCCTCCCAGCAGCACGGCAAGGCCGATGAGCGCCAGCAGGGATTCTCCGCGAGCCAGCCAGAGGTACAGGCCGAATCCGGTCAGCCCGGCCAGCGTCGGGGCGAGGGTGATGAAATAGGTCCGGTAGTAATAGAGGTCGGACCGGTAGAACCTGGGCAGTTTCACGCCGAGGACGCCTCTCGCTTACGCGCGGCGGTCGCGCCGCCGATGGTCTGATACTAACTCGTTTTGCGTGCGCCGTTTGAGTACACTGCACGCATGCAATACCCGACTATCGAGTCCTGCGTGGGCAACACGCCGTTGGTGCGATTACAGCGTCTTCCCGGCGGTACAAGCAACACGTTGCTGGTGAAACTCGAGGGCGACAATCCGGCGGGATCGGTGAAGGACCGGCCGGCGCTGTCGATGATCGCTCGCGCAGAGGAACGCGGCGAAATCCGACCCGGCGACACCTTGATCGAGGCGACCAGTGGCAATACCGGGATCGCATTGGCGATGGCTGCGGCCATCCGCGGTTACCGGATGCTGTTGATCATGCCGGAGAACCTGAGTGTCGAGCGGCGTGCCTCGATGCGCGCCTACGGTGCCGACCTGATCCTGGTGACGCGCGAGCAGGGCATGGAGTATGCACGCGACCTGGCGCTGCAGATGGAGCGGGAAGGCAAGGGCAAGGTGCTCAATCAGTTTGCCAACCCGGACAATCCCCGCGCCCACTACGAGACGACCGGCCCCGAGATCTGGCGCGATACCGGCGGTCGTGTCACGCATTTCGTCAGCGCAATGGGCACGACCGGTACGATCATGGGCACCGGGCGTTACCTGCGCGAACAGCGGCCCAGGCCGCAGATCATCGGTGTGCAGCCTCAGGAAGGGGCCTCGATCCCGGGTATCCGGCGCTGGCCGCCGGAATATGTGCCAGCAATCTTCGATGCATCGCTGATTGACCGCGAAATGGATGTCAGTCAGGAGGAAGCGGAAGACATGACCCGCCGTTTGGCCGCCGAGGAAGGGATACTCTGCGGCATCTCCTCCGGGGGCGCTGTGGCTGCTGCGCTGCGCCTGTCCGACGAGGTCGAAAACGCGGTTATCGTCTCGATCATCTGTGACCGCGGTGACCGCTATCTGTCTACCGGCGTATTTCCTTCCGATTAGTCATGCGCTTTGCAGTTTTTTCGATCGCCACGGCACCCGACATAGAATCCGCCCGTCGTGTTTACCAGCTGCCGTCGCTCGACGATGTCTCGGTGGCCAAGGTGTTGTTTCATCGCCGCAAACAGGAATCGGGCGGTGAGACGTTGCGCTGGGACCAGCGTGCCGTGGCCGGCATAACGGTGGTGCACCATTCGATAGACAGCCTGCAGATCCAGACACTGAGCAGTGCGACGGCGAGCGAACCGGAGATGCTGCAGGCGTACTACGCCGCTGCGCTGCGCAATGGACGGATGGTGTCGTGGAACGGCGGGCAGTCCGATCAGGCGTTGATGCGTTTCCGCACGCTGCTGCATGAAGTGACGTTTCCCGCCTACTGGCAGGCGTTGAGCGAGAGCGGCGATCCGCATCTCGATCTGTGTGACTGGTTCGCGGCGACCGGCCACGAGCGACCGGGGTTGGACGAAACGGCGCGTCGGCTCGGTTACCCCGGACTCGCGGGTCTGAGCGAAGAGGCTCTCACCGAGGACTGGCTGAATGGCGACCGCTCCGCAGTTGGTGCCTTCACCGAGCTGGCGGCGCTGAATACCTATCTATTGGCGTTGCGCGTGTTCGTCGTCACTGGCGAGATCTCCCGGCACGACAGTGCCCGGGTCGCACTCAGGCTGCGCGAAGAACTGAGGCGACAGCCTGGGGAGCACCTGGCCCGGTTCATGGCCGCATGGGGTGACCGCTGAATGGGCGGTCGCCGCCGTCGCCTGCGCATCCCTGAGGGTGAGTTCCGTGCCGAGATCACAGCGATGGCACATGACGGCCGGGGCATCGCCAAGGTGGATGGGAAGGCAACCTTCGTGCACGGCGGACTGCCCGGCGAGACCGTAGAGTTCCGTTACCTGCAACGTCGGCGCAACTACGACGAGGGCCAGACCGTTTCGGTATTGACGGCCTCGCCGGACCGCGTCGAACCGCGCTGCGCACACTACGGCGTGTGCGGCGGTTGCAGCCTCCAGCACCTGGCCCCCGCGACGCAGGTACGCATCAAGCAGGAAACGCTGCTGGACAACCTCGCGCGTATCGGTCACGTGGCGCCCGAGGAGGTGCTGTCGCCGATCGTCAACGCCACGCCGTGGGGATACCGGCGCAAGGCCCGCCTTGGGGTCAAGGATGTGCTACGCAAGGGCAAGGTTCTGGTCGGATTCCGCGAACGCGGTTCGAGCCTCGTCGCCGATCTGGAAAACTGTCACGTCCTGCATCCGCGCGTCGGCGGTATGCTGCCGGCGTTGCGCGAGTTGGTCGAATCGCTGAGCATCCGGTCGCGGTTGCCTCAGATCGAGATGGCCATGGACGATGAGCAATGCGTGTTGATTCTGCGCATCCTCGAGCCGTTGACGGCTGAAGACGAACGACGATTGAACGCGTTTCAGGCGGACAACGATATCGTCTTCTATCTCCAGCCCGGTGGGCCGGAGACGGTACGGCCGCTCAGCGAAGAGGTCGGTCTGCTCTACCGGCTGCCGGCGCACGGGTTGGAGCTCGGCTTTCTGCCGGGTGACTTCACTCAGGTGAACACCGAGATCAACCGCAAGATGGTGGATCGTGCTCTGTCACTGTTGGACCTTGGTGTCGATGACCGGGTGCTCGATCTGTTCTGCGGTGTGGGCAACTTCACGCTTCCGATTGCGCGTCTTGCCGCCCGGGCGGTGGGTGTCGAGGGTGACCAGGGCCTGGTCGACCGCGCACGTGCCAATGCGGCACGCAATGACGTGAACAATGCCGAATTCTTCGTCGCCGACCTGTATGCCGAACTGCAGCCTGCGCCGTGGATGCGCCAGTCGTTCGACAAGGCGCTGCTCGACCCGCCCCGCAGCGGTGCCTTACAGATCCTGCCGCTGTTGCCGACGCTCGGCGTACAGCGGATCGTGTATGTGTCGTGTTACCCGGGGACGCTGGCACGTGACGCCGGGGAATTGGTATCACGATACGGTTATCGACTGCTCAGTGCCGGCGTGATGGACATGTTTCCGCATACTGCGCACGTGGAGTCGATTGCACTGTTTGAGAGGGCTTGAGCATGGGTAAGGAGGTCGAACGGAAATTTCTGTTGCGTTCCGATGCCTGGCGCGACGGGGTGCATCGGAGTATCCGCCTGGTGCAGGGTTACCTGGCGCGCAGCGAAGGTTCTGCGGTCAGGGTCCGCATCGACGGCGATACCGCCGAACTCAACATAAAACACACGCTGGATGGTATCGATCGGCTCGAGTTCGAGTATCCGATACCGCTCGACGATGCCCGCGAAATGCTCGAACAGGTCGCCATGCGACCGCTGATCGAGAAAACCCGCCATCTGGTGGAATATGCGGGACATCTCTGGGAAATCGACGAGTTTTTCGGTGACAACGCGGGACTGGTGGTCGCCGAGATCGAGTTGGAGGATGCCGACGAAGCATTCGAGCGCCCGCCGTGGCTCGGTGAGGAGGTGTCGCACGATGTCCGTTACTACAACAGCAACCTGAGCAAGAGACCTTACAGGCAGTGGTAAGGTGGTCGGCGCTTGGTTTGATACTGCTGTTGACCGGCTGTGCCGCGCCACGCGGCGATGCAATCGTATTCGCCGTGGCCAATGCGCCGACCGTGCTCGATCCGCGACTGGCCACCGACGCCGCTTCGGAGCGCGTCAATGCGCTGTTGTACGCTCAGCTGGTGACCCTCGACGAGGCCGGCCAGCCCCAGGCTGCGATGGCCGACTTGCAGATGATCACACCGACCCACTACCGTGTCCGCCTGCGTCCCGAGCGTATGCCGTTCTGGGATGGCACGATGCCTTCGGCCAAGGATGTCGTCGAGACCTATCGCAGCGTTCTTGATCCCGCCAACGGGTCGCCACATATGGCGACGCTGGCGCATATTGCACAGGTACGTGCTCACGGCGAGGATCAGGTCGACTTCCGGTTGAAACGGCCCGATCCCAGGTTTCCCGCCCGTTTGACCCTTGGGATAGTCCCGGCATCCGCAATCGGCACCAGGCAGATCGCACGCGAACCGCTCGGCAGTGGCCCGCTGGCATTTTTGCGATGGCGCGAGGACGGCGGCGTGGTCTTGCGTCGCCGCGCCGATGGGCAGCAGATCGCCTTTGTGCCGGTTTCCGACCCCACCATGCGGGCACTGAAGCTGTTGCGCGGCGAGGCGGATCTGGTGCAGAACGATCTGCCAGGCGAGCTATACGCATTTCTTGCAGACCAGCCCGGTGTCGAAGTGCGCGAATACCCGGGCACGACTTTTACGTACATCGGATTCAACCTCGCCGATCCGGTGTTGTCGAACGAGACCGTTCGGGCCGCGATCGCGCATGCAATCGATCGCGATGCGATCATTCGTCACCTGTTCGGTGGTCGCGCACAGGTCGCGGAATCGGTACTGCGCGCCGAGCACTGGGCGGGCGCCGACGCGCTGCCGCCCGTCCGTTACGACCCCGCGGAGGCGCGTCGGTTGTTGCGCGACGCCGGGTACTCCCCCGAGCATCCGCTACAGCTCGGCTACAAAACGTCCACGGACCCGTTTCGCCAGCGCATCGCCCATGTCGTGCAGAGCCAGTTGGCCGAGGTCGGTATACAGCTGAAGATCTCCAGCTACGATTGGGGCACCTTCTTCGGCGACATCAAGGCCGGTCGCTTCCAGATGTGCAGCCTGGCGTGGGTCGGTGTGAATACGCCGGATATCCTGCGTTACGCGTTTCACAGCGCCTCCGTTCCTCCGGGCGGCGCGAACCGCGGCCGCTATCGATCAGCGCGCGTGGATGCCTGGATCGAATCGGCCGAGGCCGCCGATCTCGCGGAAGCCGCGGAACTCTACGCCAGGGTCCAGAACGAGGTGCATGGGGACCTGGTCTATGTACCGCTGTGGTACGAGTCGAATGTCGTCGCCAGTCGCGGACTGGATCGATATCGACCGGGTCGCGATGGCAACTACCTGGCGTTGACCGAGGTGAGGCAGCGCAATGCCGCCGGACATTGAGACCCGGATAGAGATCGACCTCGACCGTCAGCAGCTCACCCTGTATGCGGGTGACCGTGCGACCGCACGTTGGCCGGTCTCGACCGCGTTCAACGGCCCGGGCGAGCAGTCCGGTTCGGGTTGTACGCCACGTGGCGAGCACCGGATACGCATCAAGATCGGGGAGGGCTGTCCGGTCAACACCGTGTTCGTCGGTCGTCGTGCGACCGGCGAGGTCTATGGCCCGCAGCTGGCCGAGCGATTCCCGGACCGGGACTGGATACTCACACGCATCCTCTGGCTGTGCGGTGCCGAACCCGGCCGCAACCGCGGCGGCGATTGCGACACGCTGCGACGCTATATCTACGTCCACGGTTGTCCCGACAGTGAACCGATGGGCGTACCGGCCTCGCATGGCTGCATCCGGATGCGCAACGACGACGTGGTCGCATTGTTCGAACAGGTCACAGCGGGCACACGCGTGTCGATCAGCGGTGGGACCCGCACCGATGAATAGGGTATTGCCGCGACTGGTAGACACATTGGCCGTTCTGTTCGGCGTCAGTACCCTGGTGTTTCTGCTGCTGGTGTTCGTGCCCGGCGATCCGGTCGACGTGGTACTCGGCGAGTCGGCCCAGGCCGCCGATCGCGCGGCGATGCGGGCCGCAATGGGTCTCGACCGGCCGTTGCCGGAGCGGTGGGCCTTGTACTACGCCGACCTGGTGCGCGGCGACCTGGGGGAATCGCTGGTCCAGCACCGCCCGGTGACCGAGTTGATCGCCGAGCGCCTGCCGGCGACCCTGTGGCTTGCCGGCGCAGCATTCCTGGTCGTATTGGCGACGGCGTTTCCGCTCGGTCTGCTCGCCGCCCGGTACCATCGTCGCTGGCCGGACCGGTTGGCGCAGGGTTTCGCATTGCTGGGTGTGTCGATACCCAATTTCTGGCTTGGACCGCTGCTGGTCCTGCTGTTCTCGATCCACCTTGGCTGGACACCGGTCAGCGGCATCGAGGAACCGGGCAGCCTGATCCTGCCGGCTTTCACGCTGGGGCTGTCGATGGCGGCGATCACCACCCGCATGGTGCGTAGCAGTCTGCTGGAGGTCGAGTCGCAGCCATTTTTGCGCACGGCGCGCTGCAAGGGGTTGAGCGAGCCGGCGGTGATGTTGCGCCACAGCCTGCCGAATGCGCTGCTGCCGGTGATCACCCTGCTCGGCCTGCAACTCGGCGGCTTGCTGGCCGGCGCGGTGATCACCGAGGTGGTGTTCGCCTGGCCGGGCATCGGAACCCTGATGATCGATGCGATCCGGCAGCGCGACTATCCGGTGGTGCAGGGGGTCGTCCTGCTGATCGCGCTGACTTATGTGCTTGCCAATCGCGTGGCGGATGGATTGGCGGCGTACATCGATCCACGTGTCCGGGGCGGCGCCTGATGCGTCTGCCTGCGGTGGTCCTTGGGTTGTGGGCCTGCCTGGCGCTGGCGGGTCTGTGGTCCGGCTTGGAGCCGAATCGGGTCGTGTTGCCGCAGATCCTCCAGCCGCCGACGGCGGTCCACTGGCTCGGGACCGACGACCTGGGGCGGCCGGTGCTGGACCGCCTGGTCGCCGGTGCCGGGATCTCGTTGCTGGTCGCGCTGTCGACCGTGACCCTCTCTGCGTCGATCGGCATCGCGGTCGGTCTGGCCGCGGGGTACTTTGGCGGGGCGCTGGACCGCGTGGTCAGCGGGGTGATCGAAGTGTTCCTGGCGTTCCCCGGGATGCTGCTCGCGATTGCGCTCGCGGCGATGATTGGACCGGGCATCGACAACGTGATCGTCGCGCTGGCGGTGATGGGCTGGGTGGGATACGCCCGACTGGTGCGCGTCCAGGTCCAGGCGCTACGCGAGCGTGATCACGTGCTTGCCGCGGTTGCCTTGGGACGCACCGGTTTCGCGGTGATGCGGTGGCATCTGCTGCCGCTGGTGATGGCGCCGGTCTGGGTCGAGGCGAGTTTCGGCCTCGCGGCGGCGGTGGTCGCCGAGGCGGGACTGTCGTTCCTCGGTCTGGGCGTGCAGCCACCCCAGGCCTCTTGGGGCGGCATGATACGGGATGGCGTGCGCTACCTGCTGGTTGCTCCGCACCTGGTGCTGGCGCCCGGTCTGGCGTTGTTCGGCGTGGTGCTGGCGGCAAATCTGCTTGGCGACGCGCTACGCGACCGATTCGACGTCACTTTACGTAGTAGGCGGTGAAATAGAGATCCTCGACCAGCGGTTTGCCGGTCAGCTCGGTCAGCGCGGCCTGTACCGATTCGAGCGCTGCCTTGCGCAGCGCCTCTTTGCCGTCTCGGGTCTGCAACTGCTTACCGTCCTGCCCGGCGATCAGCATTAGGATACTATGGCGCAGCGCTGGTGAATGCAGTTCGATCTGCGGTAGCTCGTCCGCCTGCTCGGTCATCAACTGCACGTCGCAGCGGATGTACTGCGGACCGCCGGCCAGGTTGCTGACGATCGATGGTGACAGCTTGTAGTAGGCGATCTGCTTCGTTTCATCTTCGGCCGATACGGCGCCTGCGCCGATCAGGGTGACAAATAAGACAATCAAGGCGTCTAGGCCGTGGCGCGGTAACATGCTCATCTTCATCGTCAGTTTCTTTCAATCCGGTGAATTGCCGCCCGCCGTGCGCCCGGGAGGCGCCTAAATGCTGCATGGTCCGGTAATGATCGACCTTCGCGGTCCCGAACTCTGTGTCGAGGATCGTGAGCTGCTGTTGCATCCGGCAACCGGTGGGGTCATTTTGTTTGCCCGCAACTACGTCTCGCCCCGCCAGATCTATCGGCTGGTCAGGGAGATTCATGAGTTGCGTTCTCCGCACCTGCTGATCGCGGTCGACCAGGAGGGCGGTCGCGTGCAGCGGTTTCGCGACGGGTTCACCCGGCTGCCACCGGCCGCAAAGATCGTCGCGGGTTGCGACGAAGATCTTCGTTCGGCGCGGCGGGCAGCTCGCGAACTGGGCTGGCTGATGGCGGCGGAGCTTCGCGCGGTCGGCGTCGATTTCAGTTTTGCGCCGGTGCTCGACATCGATCACGGGGTGAGCGGTGTCATCGGCGATCGCGCATTCGCCGGTTCACCGGAACTCGTCGGCCGGCTGGCCGGAGCCTGGATGCTCGGCGCCCGTGAGGCCGGCATGATCAGTGTCGGCAAGCACTTCCCGGGACACGGCGGAGTGACCGCCGATTCGCATACCGATCTCCCGGTCGACGATCGTCCGTTCGATGATCTGCTGCACAATGACCTGCGTCCGTTTGCCCGCCTGATCGACAACGGCCTTGAAGCGGTGATGCCGGCCCATGTGATCTACCGGGCATGCGACGAGCAGCCGGCCGGATTTTCGCGCTTCTGGCTGCAGGACGTGCTGCGTGGCCGCCTCGCTTTCCAGGGAGTCATTTTCAGCGATGACCTGAGCATGGCAGCCGCCGGTCATGCCGGGTGTTACGCGGAACGTGCCCGCGCCGCATTACAAGCCGGCTGCGACATGGTCCTGGTCTGCAACGATCCCGCTGGCGCCGCCGAGGTGCTCGAGGAACTCAAGGACTACCATGATCCGGTCGCTCAATCGCGTATGGTCCGGCTGCATGGACGCCCGGCTCGACATGCAGAACGGCTGCGAGAAGACCCGCGTTGGCATCGCGCAGCGGCGCTTGCGGCGCAGCTGAGCGCAGAATCGACGCTTGCATTGAATCTGGGTGAACCGCAATGAACGAACTGCGAGAAGAGGCGATCTTGGTGATGCGTGAGGCCGACTGCCTGCACGATTCGGCAGTCGTCGAGGCCGCGCTCGATCGAATGGCCGCCGAGATCAATCGTGATCTCGGTGATGAAGACGTGTTGGCGATCTGCGTGATGAACGGTGGCCTGGTGGCCGCCGGTGCCTTGCTGCCGCGCCTGCGATTCCCATTGCGGATCGACTACATGCATGCCAGTCGTTATCGCGAGCGGACCACCGGCGACGAACTGCACTGGAGAGCGGAACCGCTCCAGTCGCTGACCGGCAAACATCTGCTGCTGATCGACGACATACTCGATGAGGGCTACACGCTGGATGCGATTCTGCGTTTCTGTCGCCAGCAGTCACCGGCCAGCGTACGTGCTGCGGTATTGGTGCAGAAGGAGCACGATCGTGGTGTACGTCCGCCGGTTCAGTACATCGGCTTGACGGTGCCGGATCGCTATGTGTTCGGGTACGGCATGGACTATAAGGGTTACTGGCGCAACGCGGCGGGTATCTTTGCGGTCGCGGAGTGAGGTGGCAGTGGCGGAGGGCGGTAGCAGCGTGCAGGCGATTGGAATCATTGGTGGATCGGGACTTACACGGCTCAAGGCACTTGAGATCGAAAGGCAGGAAATCGTCACCACGCCGTATGGTGACCCCTCCGCCCCTCTGACATTCGGGCATTTCGACGGCAGCCCGGTGGTGTTTCTGCCACGCCACGGGGCTTCACACGGCATACCGCCACACCGGGTCAACTACCGCGCGAACCTCTGGGCGCTTCGCGAGGCAGGGGTCCGGCATGTAGTGGGCATGGCGGCGGTCGGTGGTATCACCGCGCCGCTCGGTCCGGGCATGTTGGCGGTTCCCGACCAGGTCATCGATTACACATGGGGCCGCGAACACACGCTGTTCGAGGGCGACGGCAGCGGCGTGACGCATGTCGACTTCACCAATCCCTATTGTGCTGAACTGCGCGACGCGCTACTGCAAGCGGCGCGCTCCGTCGACATCGAGGTGTACGACGGCGGTACCTACGGAGCCACCCAGGGACCGCGACTGGAGTCGAAGGCCGAGATCGTGCGCCTGGAGCGCGATGGATGCGACATGGTGGGTATGACCGGCATGCCGGAGACCGCGCTCGCCCGCGAACTCGGTCTGTGTTACGCCTGTTTCGCATTGAGCGTGAATTGGGCGGCCGGCAAGACCGAAGGGCCGATCACGATGGCGGAGATCGATCGATACCTGGAGCAGGGTATGGCGCGCGCGCGCAGAGTGCTGGCAGCGGTGGCCAGCGCATGAGATCGGCACTCGCGCCGACCACGTTGCTGATCTTGGTGTTGTGCGGTGGTTGCGGTGCGGGTAACAGCCCGAGCCAGTTCGAGGCCGGGATGAAGGCGTTGCGCGAGGGCAACTATGCCGAGGCGTATTGTCGCTGGCGGCCGCTGGCCGAGCGTGGCTATGCCGAGGCGCAATATCACCTCGGGTGGCTGTTCGCCAATGGCAATGGCATGTCGGTCGACATCGAACAGGCCCTGGCGTGGTGGGGCGAGGCGGCGCGGCAGGGACATGCGGATGCGCAGTTTGCCGTCGGGCTGGCTTACACGACCGGCGAGGGCATGAAGAAGGACCTCGACGAGGCGATCAATTGGTATCTGGCGGCCGCGCGGCAGGGACACCAGGACGCGCGGGACATCCTGGTGCAGTTGAACGGCGATTCAACGGTTCACCTGCTGGAACGGCACCCCGAGATCGCCAAGGAATCCTGGTTTGGCTGGACTGCGACCGTCAAAGGCGATCGCATCAATGTGCGGGCCGGACCCGGGACCGAACACCGGGTCGTCGCCCAGCTGGATCAGGACACGACGCTCAGGGTCATCGGACGTCGCGCGGATTGGCTGATGGTGGTGCTACCCTCGGCAACCGGCCAGGTCCATGCGTGGATTTACAAGACCCTGGTGAGAGAAACCTCACGATAGGCGATAATCCGGCGAGAGATTGGCGAAAAATCGAATCTGAGGGGTGAACATGTCGACCGCAAAGCAATCTACCTCTGGCAGCGGGTGGTTCTCCAAACTGATTGTGCTGCTCCTGTTGGCGCTCGCGATCGCGCTGTATCTGCGCATCGTGATGGGCGAAGGTACCGGCAGACTGGCTGCGACGGTGCCGCAGGCCAGCGTTCGGGTCGTGGAGAGTCGTCCGGTGCAGCGTGTGGACACGACAGCGGCACTCCGCGAGCTGCCGGCCGATCAGATGGAAATCGTCAAGCAGGTATTTGCGCCCGAGCTGACCCGATAGCGCCATCCCGGCCGGGTGATGGTGGTCGGTCGGGGTGACGGTCGTTTGGCGTGGGCCCGCACGGGCAACCGGGACACCGGCCGGGCAGAGTGCACCGGCGTTGTCCGCAATGTTCCCAAGGTCACCACTCGATACCTCGTTTGGGTTTGAACAGGCAAGCAAAGGTTTCGGTTAGACGGTGGCAGGCGCGCGACATCCGATGGGGTTTGCGATAGCGGCAAGTGCCGCTTGCCTGATTTTTACGAGTCTTTCCGTACGATCCGCGGACAGCTGGCAGTTGGGTGTCTCGCACGCCGATCTCAAGCAGATTGCCGATGGCGCGCTCACGTTGATGTCGTTCACCGTGCTGCCGGATGTCACGACGGCCTCGCTGACGATCCGTAACGACAACCTGTCGGAGGGCAATCCGGGTATCTGGCAGACCACCCTGGGCGGTGGTTTCACGGTCAGCCGCAGTGTGCCCCTGTACCTCGAAGGCACGCTGGGATACAACCGCTACGACCCCGTGTTCATCGCCTCGCGTGGCGGGGAGCAACGCCGTATTCCGGTCAAATGGAATTCGTTTGCCGCCACCGGCGGCGTCGGCTGGGATTTTCCCGTGAATGCAGACGGCTCCCTGGTCGTACGGCCGATTTTCAACTTTACCCTCGGTTATGTCGCGACCGACGCGACCATCGCGCAGGCAATCGTCAACGACCGATTCGATACCGAGTTCGAGATCGTCGACGGCGGCCGGATGGGCGCCTACGGACTGGGTGGTTCACTGATGCTCGACTACGAACTGATCCGTGACGACTACGAGGTCGACGTCGAGCTGCGTTATTCCTACATCGGTCTGAGGTCGATCGGCGGCACCACCTCCGGCCTGGACGGCGAATCGGAAACCAACAGCGCGGGTGTTTGGGCACGCTGGCGAGCGCCGACCGGGATCCAGCTGATGCAACGTCCATTGCGTTACGTGCTCGAGACCTCGCACACCCGCTACTATGGCGCCCAGAGCGGAGCCTTGGGTTTCGACGCGCTGACGTCACTGGGTGCCGGCATTGAATTCGATTCGAGCGCCTACCCGGTGGTGATCACCCGCACCCGCATCGTCGGGCGTTACGTGTTCGGAGAAAACGTCAGGGGTTTTTCGCTTGGTCTCGCGGCATCCTTTTGACGGGCCGCGTAGCCGTCGCCCGTTCGGTCCGATGGCGCCCCCCCGGCGACACACTGCGATCGGCCAGATAGGCGATAGCACGTTTTGCGACCTATAGTTCGAAGGTCGATGGAGTCAATCTTTTCCGGCCTCGCGATGAGCGCGCCGGCTTGGGAGTACTGCCGATCGTGATTCGCTTTATCGTTGCAGCTGTGCTTGGTGTACTCGGTGCGCTGGGACTGGCGGGATGCGCATCGCTCGGCGCGGAGCCGGTGCATGCCACGGGCGACTTCAAGCAGCGCCTGGTGACCGCCAGCGAAAGCGGTGTGACCGTCGCGACCAGCGTCCTGTCGGCGGACGAGGGCGAATCCCTGTACGGCGTGCCGCTTGCCGCCAAGGGTATTCAGCCGGTCTGGATAGAGGTCGACAACCAAAGCGACCGGCCGTACTGGCTGATGTTCACCGGTATGGACCCGCATTTCTTTCCGGCGTCGGAAGCCGCTGAGGCGTTTGCCGGCCAGGAGGGTGGCGGCAAAGTTGCGGAACGTTTCCAGCGGCTTGCGTTTCACAACCCCGTTCCCCCGGCACGCAAGGTATCCGGTTTCGTCCTGACGCACCTCGACCAGGGACTGAAGATTGTACAGGTGGACCTGGTGACCAGTGGCGACCTGCGTTCGTTCTCGCTGTTCAACCGGGTGCCCGGCTTTCGCGCGGATTATGCCGAGATCGAGCATACCTTGCCGCGGCTGTATGCAGCCGACCAGGTCGTCGACTACACGGACGACGACGCGTTCCGCGACGCGCTGGAGAGGCTGCCGTGTTGCGTCAGCAACCGCCATGGGACCCGGCTTGGGGATCCGGTGAACCTGGTGGTCATCGGTGGCGTAAAGGACGCGTTTCCTGCGTTGGTCCGCCGAGGCTGGCGACCGACCGAGCAGACCTGGTTGGGATCGGTCACCCAGATGGCGAAATCGGCGTTGCTCGGCGACCGCTACCCCTATGCGCCGGTCAGCCCGCTATACCTGTTCGGGCGGCAGCAGGATCTCGCGCTGCAACGCGCCCGGGACAATATCCACCAACGCAATCACCTGCGGTTGTGGCTAAGCCCCATGCGCTACCGCGGTCAGCCGGTCTGGGTGGGACAGATCAGCCGCGATATCGGCAGTCGGCTCACGATCCATTCTCCCTACCTGACGACCCACAAGATCGATCCGGATGTGGACGAGGCCCGTACCGCGCTGATCGAGGACATGGCCTATTCGCAGAATCTTGGCGCCATCGGTCTGGTCGGGGGGGTCGGCGAGGCGCCACCGTCGGCGCCGCGCGGCAATCTCACCACAGATCCGTACTACACCGATGGTCTGCGCGTCGTGCTGTTGTTCGGCAGCTATCCGAAGTCGCTCGGTGAGATCGAGTTCCTGCCATGGCGGCGGCGTAGCGGGGGATTCATCGATCGGCAGCTCGAGGGGAAACATCGGTGACATTTCACTCTGCAGTCCATCGATCGGTTGTGACGACGAACCGGTACCGGAAGCGTTTCGTCGCAGCTGGCTTGCTCGCGCTGTGCTGCGTGTGGATGGCAGGATGCGCGACCTGGCAGGCACCGACGGGAGACGTCGCGTCGCTGCGGTCACGTGCATTGCGCGCAACGCACGGCGACATCCAGATGCGCGCTGCGGTCTTGAGCAGCGATGAGAGTCGTTCCCTGTTCGGGCTCGACGTGAACGGGTCGGGTGTGCAGCCGGTATGGGTCGAGATCGAAAATCCGACGCCACAGACCTACTGGCTGTTGCGGGCCGGCACCGATCCGGACTATTTTTCGCCCCTCGAGGTTGCATGGTCGGTGGTGTCAGAATTTTTGTGTGTGAGCCGTTTCAGTTAATCAGCCATCCAGGGTGAATCGGTCACCGAATTGAATAGCGAACTGGGCTTTTGCCGCGGCCCAAGCGATGGGTGGATTTTTCCACTTCACCGTGATGTTGCGCAACGCCAGCCAGATCAGTTTGCTGGCGGCCTCGTCGTTCGGGAAGTGCCCCTTGTTGCGGATGCTCTTGCGTACGCCACTGTGCAAACTCTCGATGGCGTTGGTCGTGTAGATGATTTTGCGCACCGGCGCGGCAAAGGCAAAGAACGGGATGACGTGCTCCCAGTTGCGTCGCCAGCTCTGTGCCACCGTTGGGAAACGCTCACCCCAAGGGCCGTTCTCATAGTCGCTCAGCGCCTGCTCAGCGGCCTCGGCATGGTCGGCTTGGTAGATCGGCTTGAGCGCCGCAGCGAGCGCCTTGCGATCCTTCCAGGACGCCAGCTGGATCGAGTTACGGATCAGGTGGACGATGCAGGTCTGGACGACGGTATCCGGAAAAACTGCCGTGATCGCGTCGGGAAAGCCTTTGAGGCCGTCGACCACGGCAATCAGGATGTCTCCGACGCCGCGGGCTTTCAGTTCGTTCATCACCCGCAGCCAAAACTTGGCGCCCTCGGTTTGCTCGATCCATAGCCCCAGCACCTCTTTGTGGCCAGAGCAGCGCACGCCGATGGCAAGGTAAACCGCTTTGTTGCGGACCATACCCTCGTCGCGGATCTTCACCCGTAGCGCATCGAAGAACACGATGGCGTAGGTCGATTCCAGGGGGCGAGACTGCCAGGCACGGACCTCATCGATGACCGAATCGGTCACCGCTGAAACCAGGTCGGGTGAGATCGTCACACCGTAGAGCTCGCCGACGTGGGCCTGGATATCACGGGTGCTCATGCCACGGGCATATAGCGCAATGATCTTCTCGTCGAAGCCTGGAAAGCGGCGCTGGTACTTGCGAATCAGCGCTGGATCAAAGCGACCGTGGCGGTCGCGCGGGATCGACAGGACCAGCTCGCCGTCGTCGCTGAGCACCCTCTTCTGGCTCGAACCGTTGCGGTGGTTACCTGCTGCTTGCTCAGCCTCGGAGTCGAGGTGGACATCCAACTCGGCATTGAGCATGCGCTCGGCCAGGGCTTTCTTAAGATCGCCGATCAGCCCATCCGAGCGCAGCACCGTCGTCGGGTCCTGGCCATCAAGCAGTTGATCAAGCATCTCGGCGCTGAACGCCGGGGTAGTCTTCTTCGCCATACTTGCTCCTTCCCTTGCGGGAGTCAGTATGGCTCACAAACACAAAATTCCTGACAGGCTCGCATGGTCGTTCCATGGCAAGCTTTCCCCACAGCGAAATGCCGCGATCGATGCACATCTGAACGCACTGGCCTTCGAGAACCCGATCCCGCCGCAATCCACTCGCAGCGGTATCCTGTTCACCAATCGACATCACCGCACCAAGGTGCTGAACGTCGATCTCCTCGGGGTGCGGCATCTGGTTCCGTTCACGCTGTTTCTGCCCATCCCGGACGACGCATCGGACAGCCCGGTACAGCGGGTGCGTACGCAACTGGCCGCGCAGGCCGGCAAGGATTTCACCGCCCCCCAGGCCCTGCGCGACGCGCTCGAGCAACTGCCGTGCTGTGCAGACGTGGCGGGCGGGATGCGCGGGGGCGATCCCCTCAATCTCGTGATGATCGGCGGTCTCGAGGACATTGCCGCGGCGGTGGTGAGGCGTGGCTACCGGCGTGCTGTCTTCGCCGGCGACGACGGTCAGGCATACGCCGGACGACCACCGGATTTTGTTGCGGACAAGGGCCACGAAAGAGGTGCGACCTCGCAGTGGCTGCGCCTGTGGCTGGCGTCATTCACCTTCCGCGGCCAACCGGTGTTCCTTGGCCAGGTGGGCAGGCCGTCGGGTGGACGGTTCGCCGATGTCGATCGCGCCGGAACGGTCTTGCACCCGCTGGTCGATGAGGCGCGCAACCTGTTGATTCAGGATCTGATCTACTCGGGCGGACTGGCGCGGCTCGGATTCGTCAACGGCGTCGTCGCCGGCCCATCGGGGGCGGATGCGCACTATGCCAGCGACGGTCTGCGTGCGGTGCTGTTTATCTCTACCCGGCCGCTGGCGCTGTCGGACATCGAACTCCTCGACTGGGTTCCGTACCTTCAGGACCGTGTCGACGCCGCCAGACTTCAGGATGATGCGCATGCCAACCCCTAAACTCCCCAGACCTCAGGGCGCGCCCGATTCGGGTGCCGATCGCGCGTTGCGCCCGTCGGCCGAGCTGTGGCGTCTCGTGCCACTCTTGCTGGCCGGTATGCTGTTGTCGGCCTGCGGCACCAAGCCACTTTTGCCGTACTCCACCGATACGCCACCCTTGGTGTTGACGCCGACCGCAAGCGCCGGGGTCGTCGATAAAAGGGGGCGTTTTCGCGAGATTTTCTGTGCGGTGCTCGGACGCGGCGGTGCGGACCTTCCGGACTATCGGCCCTGCGACGAGGCGCTGGTCGAGGTGGGGACGGAACCGCCGGGGAGCGGGGCCCCGGTCGACCTGGGTGAGTCCCGGCGGCGGCTGACCGCTCTCGTCGTACCGGGGATCGGTTGGGATTGTTTCGCCGACTGGCTGCATCCCTCTGGCAGCGTCGCGACGCACCTGCGGCAGTACGGTTACGACGCGGAGATGCTGCAGGTCGATGCATTGTCCGGGAGCGCCCACAACGCACGCCAGATCCGCGATGCGCTGATGCGCCGATCGGACCCCGGCGGATCACCGGACATCGTGCTGGTGGGCTATTCGAAGGGTGCGCCGGATATCCTCGAGGCGATCGTCGCCTACCCGGAGATCAGGCCGCGGATCGCCGCAGTGGTCAGCACCGCAGGTGCGATCGGCGGTTCGGCGCTGGCCAACGAGGCCGAGCAGTGGCAGGTGAACCTGCTGCAGTACTGGCCCGGCTCGCGCTGCACCGCCGGCGACGGCGGTGGTCTCGAGGACCTGCGGCCGGCGGCCCGCAAAGCCTGGCTTGCCGAAAATCCGCTGCCGTCCGATGTGCCCTACTATTCCCTGGTCACCTTCCCTGACCCGGCGCGCATCTCGGCCGTGCTGCGTCCGAGTTACAGGAAACTGGCCCGTATCGATGCACGCAACGACAGCCAGGTGACCTTCTACGACCAGGTCATACCGGGCAGCCGCCTGATCGGTTACGTGAATGCGGACCATTGGGCACTGGCGGTACCGGTGGCGCGCAGCCATTCGCTGTTGCGTGCGACCCTGGTGAATCACAACGACTTTCCGCGCGAGGCGCTGCTCGAGGCGATCCTGCGGATGGTCGAGCAGGATCTCGGTACCGCGCCCTGAGCAGGTGATCGGCATCACGGCTGGGGTACGGGTATCATGCCGGCCAGACGTAGCAACGAAAAACGGCGCCTGTCGCGCGGAGGGACAATCGATGCCATTGCAGAGGCCGAAGTCGCGGCGCTGGGTCGAGCGGCGCTCGTCCTGGTTGGCGCTTGCGGCGACCGCGTTGGGGCTGGAGCTGGCGGCCCTGTGGTTCCAATACGGCATGCAGCTCGACCCCTGCGTGATGTGCATCTACGAGCGACTTGCCGTCGCTGGGCTGATGCTGGCCGGCTTGTTCGGCGCGCTCTACCCGGCTGCGTTCATCGTGAGGCTCGGCGGGTACCTCCTATGGGGTATCAGCGCGGGCTGGGGGTTGCGGCTGGCACTCGAACACGTCGGTATCCAGGTCGACAAGACGGCGGCCCTGAGCTGCAGCTTTTCGCCGGAGTTTCCGTCCTGGATGCGTCTCGACGAATGGTGGCCCGGCATGTTTCTGCCGACCGGCTACTGCGACGACATCCAGTGGGAGTGGCTGTCGCTGACGATGGCGGAGTGGGTCGGCGTGGCGTTTGCGGTCTATCTGGCGGTGCTGGCCCTGGTGTTCGTGGTCGATCTGAGCGGTCGGCGGCGGGGCTAGTGGGCGCTGCAGATCGGGTATATTCGGCTCCTATCGCCCGGCAGGGCGCACCAACGAGGAATCCGGTCATGCAGCAACATCGATCGCCGTCAGTGGTGCATATCGTCTTCTGCCTGTGTGTGTCGATCGCCTGGGCGGCGACTGCGAGCGCCGACCCGCCGCAGGAATGGACATTCCTGCCGTTCGACGAGGCGTTGAAGACGGCCGCCAAGGAGCAGAAACGGGTGTTCCTTTACTTCGGTCGCCACGGTTGCCCGTCGTGCGAGCGGACCAACCGCGAAAGCTTCACCGACCCGCGCGTTATCGAGCGTTACAACGCGAATTACGTGCTCGCTTACGTGGATTCAGAGAGCGGCAGACGGCTGCGACTACCCAGCGGAGAACGTGTCACCGAGATGGAACTGGGCGTGCGCCTGAAGGTCGTCGGCACGCCGTTCTTCTACTTCATGGAACCGAACGGCAAGCCGATCCTGCGTGCTCCCGGGTATCAGACCGCCGAAGAGTTTCTGCTGTACGACAGGTTCGTCGGTGGCGAACACTACAAGGTGCAGGACTTTGGCAGCTTCAAGGCCGACGCCGCGTGAAGCATCGTCTGCTGTTTGGCGTCCTCGCGTGGTCGTCGGCGCTGAGCGCGGCCCCGTGGGATTTCGGCGCACCGCTCGAGGTGGCCGGCGGCGAGGGAACACCCCATTTTCATCACCTCGACGGAGCCGGCCGGCGCCACGTGGCCGCGACCGACGACGCGGTCGCGCTGGTCTGGGAGGATGATCGAGACGCTACGCCACAGGTCTATGCCGTCATCAAGCCGCACGCAGTGGTGGTCTTTCCGCCGAGCATGCGTCTCAGTGACGGTGGCGAGGCATACGAGCCGGCAATCGTCGCACTAGACCGACAGCGCTGGTTGGCGGCCTGGGAGCAGGACGGACAGATCAGGGCGGTCGTCGTCGATGCGAAGGGTATAGGCCCACGCGTGACACTGGCCGGTTCTGGCAGCAGACAGGTGACCTTGGCCACTGCTGCGCAGGGCCGGGTAGCGGCAGTCTGGGCGCGCGACCGGGATGGCGGACAATTGCTCGAGTCCGCCGAGCTGCATGTCACGGGCCGGTCCATCGAGGCCGTGTCTCCCACGGTGCAGGTCGCACCGCTGGACGATCACCCCTACCAGGGGCACCCGGCGGCGACCTGGACCGCCGATGGGCACCTCGTGGTCGCCTGGGAAGACCGGCGTGCCGGCCATACGCGGTTGTTCCACAGCCGCTCTTCTGCCGGGGGAGATTTCGCCGCGGAGCGACAACTCAACGAACACAGCGGTCCGCACGATGGCAGCCCTGACGGCGTCGGCCTCGGTAGCGGGGTGATGCGCGTGATGGTCGCGCGTGCAGCCGACGGCGAGCTGCGTGCGATCTGGCTCGACAAGCGCAATCCCGCGTCCGGCTACGCGGTTTGGGGTGCGTCGAGCGACGACCAGGGAGACCGCTTCGGGCCGAATGTGATGGTCCAGGACGAGTTCGGTGCCACGGTACCGCAGTGGCACGCGGCGCTCGCGGGCGGAGAGCGCTTCGTCGCCGCCTGGGACGACACGCGCGAGAGCTGGGGTGACCAGGCGGAACCGGGCGATATCATCCTGTCGTGGACCGACGACGGCCGCTGGAGCGCCGACCTGGTCGTGCCGGGTGCATCCGGGCCCGGTTACCAGGGGAGTCCGGCAATGGACCTCGACCCGTCCGGCGATCTGCATCTGATCTGGCTGGACGCCGGCGATCTTTCGTCGCCGACGCATCTGCGCTATCTACATGCGAGGCGCGCGTCGGGTGAGGGGACGCGGCCCTGATCGGAGAGACCCCGGCGGTCCCGTCGCGAGGGTCGGCGCGCAACAACACCGGGTCCAGGCGGTGTCGGGGGCTAGCGGGGGAGTTCCTCGAGCCACTGCAGCAGCGTCTGCACCAACTCCTCTTCCTTGCCCTGATAGAAATGATTCGCGCCCGGTGTCTGTACCTGGGTGAGTGTGCCGCCCGCGACGCCCGTCGCGGCCGCGCGGTCGGCCGCTTGCGCCATCACGCCAGGCAGGTCGTGTTCGCCGTACAGATCCAGCACCGGTGTACGGATCTTCTTCAGGTACGCGACGACGCTCTCGTCGGCCCCGTTGCTCGCATCGGTCGCGCCGATGCCGGCGAAGGCGCTGACCGCGGATGGCTGGGCGTGACTCAACCAGTAGGTGCTCATCAGACTGCCCAGGCTATGCGCCACGACGATCGCGTGCTCGAAACCCTGCTCGCGGAGGAAAGCCAGGGCGGCCTCCATGCGCGGCGGCACCTCGTTCAGCACCGGGAAGTAATCCTTGCCGCTCGCATCGGCTGCCAGCACCGGCATCTGCAGCGACAGCGTGGCCCAGCCGTGCTCCGCGAGGCCGGTGCGCAATGGGTAGACCACGTCCGGCCAGTTCGGGTGCACACCACTGCCGTGAACGACGATCACCGCACCCTTCGCCGGGTCGCTCGCCGCCGGTGTATAGAGCGCCAGGAATCGATGCCCATCGGCATCGAGGTATTCGACATCGCCGGTCATGATCGAATCGGCGATCTCCGCCGCCCACCGGTTTTCGCGTGCCAGATCGGACGCCGGGGCCGGCGTGCACAGCACCAGGAGCAGAACACCCAGCAGCCTGTTCATCGATTCGATACCTCGTTGCGGCCAGACGGTGCCGCTATCCTGACCGCGAATGCCCGACCCTTCAAGAGACGCTGCGTTCGCCGTCACGCAGCGGTCGTCGGTCGTCCGCAGCCGGTGCAGAAACGCTGACCGGCTGCCAGCGGACTGCCGCAGCCGACACAGAACTGTTTGCGCGCCTGTGGCGCATGGCCGGCCAGTTGCTCTATCTCCTCGATCAGTTTGTCGACGCCGGCGTGAAAGAACGGCTCGCGCGGGATAAACAGTGCATTGAGGTACGCGAACTGCGCCAGCGATTCCGGCAGTTGATCGGTGCCCGGCATCGGCGCGTCATCGATCAGGACAGGGATCACCGGGATACCCTTGGCCAGTGCGCTCTCGATCTCGAGTCGGACATAATCCTCGGGTTGGGCGAGACGCACCTCGCCGTGCTGGTCACGGATGTCGACCCACCGTGGACCTATGACCGCGACCAGCATGTCGGCCTGATCGATGGTCTCGCGGATCTTGTCGCGGAAATCCATGCCGATCGGGATCGAATCGACGTCGCGAAATACCCCGCGGCGGCCGAAGTGGGCGGTCAGGCGGTCACAGATTCGACCGGTGACCGCACGACTGTCTTCGCGCCGGTAGGAAACGAACAGGGTCAGGTCGCTGCGCGCCTTGCGCGGGGGCGAAGGCGTTTCGCGGCGTGGCGCTGCCGGTGCGGCGGCGTGGTCGCTGCCGACCCGCTTGACGAACAGATAGTCTTCGGGTGCCGACAACGCCTTCAGCGACTGCCCGATCCCGCTCAACGAGAAAGATTCGCGCAGCGTCTTGGGCGCCAGATTGCCGCATTCCACGGTGATCGTCTCGCCGGCCTGCAGGTCGACCTCGAGCGGCCTGCTCTTGTACCCGTCGAGTTGGACCCGGATACTGTGCCGCCCGCCAGGCAATGCGAAACGCTTCGATTCACCGGATCGGATCTTGTCGACCGTCTGGTCGTCGATCACCAGCGTGAAAGCGCGCAGGCCGTAGGAAACCGAACGTTCGCGGCTGATCGAAATGTACCCGGTGCCTGTTGCCATCTCAGAACTCGCCGCTGATCGCCATGTAGAACACCACGATGCCGATGCCGACGTACAGCCACAGCCGCCCGACGCCTTTCTTGGCTTCGCTGTCTCCCTTGGCCATGTAGTAGAGGCCCATCACGATGCCGATCAGCGGGATCAGCAGGCTGGCCGCCATGACGCCGTATTTCAGGCCATCCGAGACCGCTTCGTCACCTCCGGTGGGTTCGATTACCCTGGTCGGCCGGTCGGTCACCGGGGGGGGCGTCGTCACCTGCATCGATTTGCCGCAGCTGCCGCAAAAACGCGCATCATCCGGGTTTTCTGCTCCACATTCTGGACAATACATCACTGGCCTCCAGCGCCTTCAAGTCGTTCTCTCTGTGCGGTCTAGACTAGGTCGATGCCACCCGCGGCGTGGGTGAAAAATTCACGCCGTGGACGTGAGCTTTGGCCCAGAACCCGCGGTTCGCCCGGTTGCACCGCCGTCACCCGGTATGGGCACACGTCCCCGATCGACAGCCGATGCGGTGGGTGCAGGCGCGGTGCGAGGCAAGGGCCCCGGCCACGCCGACAGGATCCATGACCTGAGTCGACCGCTCTGCCTGTCGTTATTTTAGTAGAACGCCGTATATCCCGCGTTTCCGCGGGCGTTATTCGTCGTCGACCTTGCAATCGGTCGTGGTTCTCTGCGAGCCTCTGGGTGGTGACAGCCGCCCGGGAACGGGATAACAGAACAAGTATGCAGTTAACTGGTGGATTCATTCGGCGCGTCCTGTTGTTGGTCCTGATGGTGGCGGTCCGCCCGCTCGACGCGGCGGAGACCGCGGAAGTGGCGGAACAGGCACCGCTCAGTAGTCGACAGATCCAGGTGCTGATAGAACGGCTCGAAGATGAGGCGCAGCGCAAGCAGCTGATCGAGTCGCTGCGGACGCTGGCCGCAGTCGATGCGCAGCAGGCCGAACCGCAAGACAGCGTGAAGTCCGCGGCTGCCGACGCACTCACGGCCGTCTCGGAGCGGATCGCGGAACTGGCCGGCAGCGCTTCCCTGCTGCTCGGCCACCTGCGCGACCTGCCGAATACGCTGGTGCAGTGGGCCACGGCACTGCGTGACCCAGCGGTACGAGCACGCTGGCTGAGGATCATCGGACGCCTGTTCGTCGTGTTGGCCGCGGGGTTCGCCGCTGCGGCATTGATCGCCTGGCCCATCCGTCGTGCGCGTCGCAGAGGCGATAGGCAACCGGTGCCGGGACTGGTGCGGCGGCTGGTCCACCTGCTCGGACGCTTGTTGCTGGACATCCTGCCGATAGCGGCGTTCGCCGTCGCAGCCTACGGTGTGTTGACCGTGATTGATCCGCGCCAGGAGACCCGGCTGGTGGCGCTCGCACTGATCAACGCGTCGATCATTTCACGCCTGGTGCTGGCGGTTTCTGCGTTTCTGTTTGCCCCCGATGCATCGCACCTGAGGCTGTGGGAGACCAGCGACGAGACGGCAAACTACGTGCATCACTGGGTCAAACGTCTGGCACTGATCTCGATCTACGGATTCTTCACGTTGCAGGCCGCGCTGCTGCTGGGCCTGAAGGGCGCCGTGTATCAGCTCCTGCTGCATCTCCTGGGTGCCGTGGTCGTTGCGCTGCTGTTGGTGCTGATCGCTCAGAACAGACAGAAGATCGGTGATGCGATCGCCGGTTCCAGGGAGGGAGAACAACCCCGACCGCTCGCACCTTTGCGGCGTGGATTCGCACGTATCTGGCATGTCGTCGCGAGTCTCTACCTGGTCGTGATTTTCGGCGTCTGGGCGATGCAGGTCGAGCACGGTGCGGTGTTCGTGCTCAAGGCGACGCTGGTCTCGCTGGCGGTCATTGCGTTGTCGGTGCTGCTGTTTCGCGCATCGGATCGCGTGTTCGGGACGGGTCTCAGGCTGTCCGATGAACTGCGCAACAGCCTGCCGGGCCTCGAGGCCCGGCTGAACCGTTACTTCCCGATCCTGCAATGGCTGCTCAAAGGCGTGATTGCGGTGGTCGCGGTGCTGTTGATCGCGGACGCCTGGGGTATCGATGCGCTGAGCTGGTTTGCCGAGGGCAGCGGTAAGGTGCTGATCGGTGCGACCCTGAACATCCTGCTGATCCTGGGGATCGCGATCGTGCTCTGGGAACTGTCGAGCGGTGCGATCGAGCGTTTTCTGGCGAGCAACGATCCGGATACCGGTGCCAGTCGGTCGCCACGCGTCCGCACATTGCTCGCGGTCGGGCGCAATGCGCTGTTGGTCATCCTGACGGTGGTATCGACACTGATGGTGCTGTCCGAACTGGGCATCAACATCGCGCCGCTGCTGGCCGGTGCGGGGGTCGTCGGCCTGGCGATCGGCTTCGGTGCCCAGCGCCTGGTGCAGGATGTCATCACCGGCGTGTTCATTCTGTTCCAGGACCTTATGGCCGTCGGTGACGTGGTGAAGTTGGGCGACAAGGGTGGGGTCGTCGAGGCACTGTCGATCCGCACGGTCCGGTTGCGCGATCTGAGCGGCACCGTGCACACCATTCCGTTCAGCGCGATCGAGGGTGTGAGCAACCTGACGCGCGACTACTCGTGCCATGTGTTCGAGATCGGTATCGCCTACCGGGAGGATGTCGCGAGCGTGATCGAGCTGATCAAGCAGATCGGCGAGGAGCTGCGCCAAGAACCGGAGATCGGCGAGACGGTCCTGGAACCGGTCGAGGTGTTTGGCCTGGATGCGCTGGGGGATTCTGCCGTGGTCATAAAAGGTCGCATCAAGGTCCAACCCGGCAAGCAATGGGCCGCGGGCAGAACGTTTTATCGTCTCGTCAAACAGCGGTTCGACGAACAGGGGATCGAGATCCCATTTCCGCACCAGACGATCTACTTCGGGCAGGACAAGGACGGTTCGGCGCCGCCCGCATTCGTGCATCTCGCCGGCATGCCGCAGCCAGCCGGAAACGAAGGATCGACTTGAAGCGCGCAGATTCTGCAGGGATCGAAACCGGCCCCATTGGTTCAAACCACACCGCATCCAACTCGCTTGATCTGCGTCTAGCCGCGGGCATGAACAAGCCTGGCTATTCGTCTACATTTGCGGGATGGCGGTAACTGCACAAAGGAAGACGACATGGTAAAGGCGGACATCGGCCTGATCGGCCTCGCGGTAATGGGTCAGAATCTGGTACTCAACATGGCCGATCACGGTTACCGGGTGGCGGTCTACAACCGCACGACCAGCAAGGTCGACGAGTTTCTCGATGGGCCGGCGAAAGATACGACGGTCGTCGGTGCGCACAGTCTCGAGCAACTGGTCGAAGCGCTGTCCAAGCCACGCAAAGTGATGCTGATGGTCAAGGCGGGCGAAGTGGTCGACCGCTTCATCGAGATGCTCGTGCCCCTGTTGGAGCCTGGCGATGTCATCATCGATGGCGGCAATTCCCATTATCCGGACAGCACGCGGCGGACCGCCTACCTGCGTGACAAGGGCCTTCGTTTCATCGGTACCGGGATCTCGGGCGGTGAAGAGGGGGCCCGGCACGGCCCCTCGATCATGCCCGGCGGAGACCCGGAGGCATGGCCGCTGGTCAAGGACATCTTCCAGTCGATAGCCGCCAAGGTCGACGGCGAACCCTGCTGCCAGTGGGTCGGACAGGAGGGCGCCGGGCATTTCGTCAAGATGGTCCATAACGGTATCGAGTACGGCGACATGCAGCTGATCTGCGAAGCCTACGCCCTGATGGAAGGCGCGCTCGGCATGAGCCACGACGAGATGCACGAGGTGTTCGCCCGCTGGAATGGCGGTGTGCTGGATTCCTACCTGATCGAGATCACCGCGGACATCCTCGCGAAGAAGGACGACGACGGGACACCGCTGGTGACCAAGATCCTCGATACCGCGGGCCAGAAAGGCACCGGCAAGTGGACCGGGATCAGCGCGCTGGATCTCGGCGTTCCTCTGACGCTGATCGGCGAGGCGGTATTCGCCAGGGTGTTGTCGTCGCTCAAGGACGAACGCGTCAGGGCGTCGCGGAAGTTCGGTATGCCGTCCCGCCAGGGCGTGCAGGGCGACCGCGAGGTTCATCTCCGGGCACTGCACGATGCCTTGTACGCATCCAAGATCATCTCGTATGCCCAGGGATTCATGTTGATGCGCGAAGCGGCGAAGGAGCAGGGCTGGGAGCTCAATTATGGTGGTATCGCGCTGATGTGGCGCGGCGGTTGCATCATCCGCAGCAAGTTCCTCGGCAACATCAAGGCGGCGTTCGACAGCAACCCGAAACTCGACAACCTGTTGCTGGACGATTTCTTCACCACAGCACTGCAAGGGGCCGAAGCGGGATGGCGGCGGGCATTGGTGCTGTCGGTCGAACAGGCGATCGCGGCGCCGGCATTCGCGTCGGCGTTGGCCTATTTCGACGGCTACCGCAGCGAACGTCTGCCGGCAAACCTGCTGCAGGCACAGCGTGATTACTTCGGTGCACATACCTACGAGCGCGTCGACCGACCGCGCGGGGAGTTCTTCCATACCGATTGGACGGGGCATGGCGGCAAGGTCGCATCCACGACCTACGAGGCCTGAGCATGAGCGTGTCGATCGAGCCCTGCACCTTCGTGATCTTCGGATCGACGGGCAACCTGTCGCGCATCAAGCTGATGCCTGCCCTGTACCAGCTGGACGCGGCCGGCAAGCTGCCCGCGAACTGCCGAATTCTGGCAACCGGCCGGCGGCCGTGGGACCGTGAGCGGTGGTTGAACGAAGCTCGCACCATGCTCAACGATGGTATCAAGACCGGCGTCGATCCCGAGGTGCTCGCGCGTTTCGAACAGCGCCTGGACTACTTCCGCGGCGAGATCGGTGATGCGGAGATGTACGATCGGCTCGCCGACTATCTGAGCAAACAACCGGATTATTCGTCGAACGTCGCGTTCTACCTGTCGATCCGTCCGGCCGAGTTTGGCATAGTCACCGAGAGCCTCAGTCGTGCCGGTCTGCTCAAGGAGGAGACGGGCTGGCGGCGGGTAGTGATCGAAAAGCCTTTCGGCTACGACCTCGACAGCGCGCAGGCGCTACAGACCCGGTTGACGCGGTTCCTCGACGAGCGGCAGATCTACCGTATCGATCATTACCTGGGTAAGGAGACGGTCCGCAACGTCCTCGTGTTCCGGTTCGCAAACGTGATGTTGGAGCCGCTGTGGAATCGCAACTACATCGATCACGTGCAGATCACGCATTCGGAGCAGCTGGGTGTGGGCTCGCGTGCACCGTATTACGATGGTGCCGGTGCGTTGCGCGACATGATACAGAGCCACTTGCTGCAGCTTTTGACACTGGTGGCCATGGAGCCACCGGTCTCGATGGAAGCGGAAGCGCTGCGTGACGAGAAGGTCAAGGTGCTGAAATCAGTGCGCCCGATTCCAGCGAGTGCGGTGCACTCGCAGGCGTTTCGTGCCCAGTACGGCGCGGGCCGGATCGGCGGCAAGGCGGTGAAAGGATATCTTGACGAAGACGGCGTACCCGCCGACAGCGTGACCGAGACCTATGCGGCATTGAAGGTCTATGTGGACAACTGGCGTTGGCGCGGCGTGCCGTTCTACCTGCGCACCGGCAAACGTATGACCGAAAGCATGTCCAGCATCATGATCCGGTTCCGCCAGCCGCCGACCCAGTTTTTCCGCGACACCCATATCCAGCAGATGGAACGCAACTGGCTGATACTCGGTATCCAGCCATGCGAATGCCTGCGCATCCAGTTGACTGCGAAGGTTCCAGGCCTGGAGATGCAGACGCGCGAGGTGAGCCTGGATGCCGGCTTCCGCGCGCAGAGCGATGTCTACGCCGACGCCTACGAGGGGCTGCTGCTGGATATCATGGAAGGTGACCGCTCGTTGTTCCTGCGTTACGACGAGGTCGAGTACGCGTGGCGGATCGTCGACCCGATTCTTCGGGTATGGTCGATCGAGCGCGATTTCATCACCACCTATCCTGCCGGCAGTTGGGGGCCGGAAGAGAGTCGCCGCCTGTTCGATCGCGACATCGACCACTGGCGACACAATCTCGATGTCGCTGAGCGCTCAGGATCGGATAAGTCGTAGGACGCCACCAATCACGCACACTGCTGGCAGGCGTACTGCTCGAGCTTCAAGGTGTCCTTGGTGAAGTTGCGGATACCTTCGGCCAGTTTCTCCGTCGCCATGGCGTCTTCGTTCATATGCCAGCGGAAATTCGCCTCGTCGACCGCCACAGTGGGGACCTTCATGGTGCGGGCCCGCTCGGGATCCAGGTGGCGCGCCACCTCGCCCTCGGTGTCGCGCAGCTCCTGCATCAATGAAGGCGCTATCGTGAGGTAGTCGCAACCGGCCAGCTGGAGTATCTCGTCGCTGTTGCGAAAACTGGCGCCCATCACGACGGTCGGATAACCGTGGCACTTGTAGTAGTTGTATATACGGGTGACTGACTTCACGCCGGGATCGTCGGCCGGCGCATAGCTCGCGACACCTTCGGCCTTTTTATACCAATCCATTATCCGTCCCACGAACGGCGAGATCAGCGTCACGCCTGCCTCCGCGCTGGCTACCGCCTGAGCGATGCTGAACATCAGCGTCAGGTTGCAATGGATGCCACGGCGCTCCAGCTGCTCGGCGGCGGCGATTCCCTCCCAGGTCGACGCGATCTTGATCAAGATCCGGTCCGCATCGACGCCTGCTTGTTGGTACAGCGCTATCAGGCGATCGGCGTGCGCCATGGTTGCTGCGGTATCGAACGAATACCGCGCGTCGACCTCCGAGGATACGCGGCCGGGCACAATCTTCAGAATCTCTGCACCGAAGTTGACCGCCAGTTTGTCCATCATGTCGCGCGACATCTGCTCGATAGCGTTGCTGCGCGAACGGGCGTGGTCGATGGCGTCATCGAGCAGATGGGCGTATTGAGCTTGCTGGGCCGCTTTCAGCAGGAGCGACGGATTGGTCGTGGCGTCGGTAGGTGTGTATTGGGCGATCGCATCGATATCGCCGGTGTCTGCAACAACCGTGGTCATTGCCTTGAGTTGTTCCAGCTTGTTCATCGAGACTCCGTGCGGTAGATGAAGCGAAGACTAATCAGTTGTCTCGCATGATCTGTTCGTCGTATTGCACCTCGAAATACAGCTTGTGCTTGGCTTCTTCCTGAGCCAGACCGAGAAACATCATCTTCAATTCGGGATCGTCGATCTTGTGCGCCATGTCGCTGTACAGACGGTAGGCCGCCTTCTCGCGTTTCATCGCGACGATCAACGCGTCCTGCAGGTTGATGTCGGCGGCCGCCTCCACATCGACCAGGTAATCGGAGATCTTCAGGTCCTGGACGTGCTGGTCGGCATTGAGCAGGCGATCGCCGAGTTTCACCGACTTCAGTTTGCCTTTGTGACGCATCTCCTCGCGGCTGAAGCCCAACAGCATTTCTTTCATCCAGGCACTGTTCGCGCGCTCGGCCAGATTGCTATAGAAGTCCGCAGCCTGTTGCTCACGTTCGATCGCGAAGTCGAGTATCTCGTCCACGGTGTTCATGCGTCACCTCCTTTGCGGCAATCGCCACTGTGTCGCTGGGTCGATCCTGCCGGCAGTGCCAGCAAAACAGTGTCGCATCTGGGCTCAGGCATCGTTCGTCCCGCTCAGTAGACGGTGGATACCACGCGCTGCGTGGTGGCCGTCTTCGATGGCGCTGATCGCATCTGCCGTGCTGTTCGCAATATCGCCACCGACGAAGAGCTTACGCAACCCGGTCTGCTGATACTCACCGGGAACGAACTTGTTCCACTTGAATTCGATTTGATCGCGGTACTCGGCAGGAATGAAATCCAGCTGTCCTCCCTGGCCGATCGCCGCGATGATGCAGTCGTAGGTTTCTTCGTGCATCCGGTCTTCCTGCAGTACCGGTCGCGGGCGGCCACCCTTGTCGTCGGCGACCATCTCGGCTTCGCCCCAGACGATCACCACCTGGTCCTTCGAGTCCGCATCCCTGATCTCGACCGGAATGGCCTGCTGTACCAGCGTGCAGCCCTCGGCCTGCGATTCGTGGATCTCCTCCGGATCGGCCGGCATGTCTTCGATGCGCCGACGGTACAGCACCGTGACCTCGGCGCCCAGCCGGCGCGAGACCCGCGCGGCATCCATCGCCACGTTACCGCCACCGATTACCGCCACACGTTTGCCGATACCCGGATCGAGCCCGTTGGCCACGTCGTCGAGCACTTTCAGCCCGGACAGCACCCGTGGATGTTCTTCCCCCTGGATGCGCAGCGCCGAGGGCTGGTTCAGTCCGACCGCGAGAAACACGGCATCGTAGTCGTCCATCAGTTGGCCGAAAGCCACGTCGCGTCCAATGTGCGTGTTGAATTTGACGTCGACGCCCAGGGAACGGATGTATTCGATATCCTTGTCGAGCTGATCGTCCGGCAGGCGGTACGAGGGCACACCATACCGCAGCATGCCTCCGGCGCGGCTCTGGGCTTCATACACGGTCACCGCGTAGCCCAGGCGACGCAGGTAGTAGGCCGCGCTCATGCCGCCCGGTCCTGCCCCAATCACGGCGACCCGGTGATCGTTGTCGACGATCTTGTCGTCGAGAATCTCCCGATAGCGCTCGCGTGGCACCCGGTCGACGATCGCGCGCTTCAGCCAGCGGATTGCAATTGGGTCGCCCTGGTATCCCATGACACAGACCGTCTCGCAGCGATGGGTGCAGATGCGTCCGCAGGTGGACGAGAAGGGATTGGTCTCGTAGAGCAGACGCAGCCCGGCCTCGTAGTCGCGCTGGCGCACCGTGCGGATATAGTCGGGGATCGCCATGTGCGCCGGACAGGTCGCGACGCAGATGCCGCATTCGACGCAACGGTCGGCTTCGAGGACCGCCTGCTCTTCGGTATAGCCCTTCATCACCTCGTCGAAGCCCTGCACGCTCTGCTCGGCGGTCAGCGCGTCCATCTCGACGCGGTCGTGCACCAGCAGATGGTAATCGTCATCGCGCCGATAGCCGTACTGGTTCTCGTTCCACGGCATCGGGTCGGTGCCCGCGGTGAAATGGAAGGCGTCGGGGTCCTCGGTCACCCAGGCGTAGTGATTGCTCAGACGCAGCGAACGGGTGGTGCAGATGTCGACGCACAGCGCGCACCAGCAACAGCGTCCATAGTCGAAACGTGGCCGCAGGCCGCTGTCACCGGGCCGCGGTTCCAGCCCCTCGACCGCGACCATGTCAATCGCACGGTTCTGGCAGATCGACTCGCAGGTACCGCAGCCGATGCAGTCCTCGCTGTTCATGTGAAACCCGCGGTAACGCGGTGCGCCGGGTCGCTCCTCGATCGGGCGCTTCTGCGTGTATGGTTTTTCGAACGCACGCTGCCAGACGTAGAACGGCGAGATCAGGTCTTTAAGGCTCATCGACGCTACCTCTCGATCTCAGGCGGATAGGTGTGCAGCGACACCATCAGCCCGGCGATGTCGGCGATGTTGGTA
Source organism: Chromatiaceae bacterium (assembly GCA_024235395.1). Lineage (NCBI taxonomy): Bacteria > Pseudomonadati > Pseudomonadota > Gammaproteobacteria > Chromatiales > Chromatiaceae > Chromatiaceae bacterium. The sequence continues at coordinate 129,200 of JACKMK010000001.1, read as the reverse complement.
CCCACGGCGAGCTTTTCCATCAGGGCGATCGCGTGTGTGTAGCTCGGGCCACGTACATGCACCCGGCGTACGTATTCGCTGCCGTCGGTCACCATGTAATAGCCGTACTCGCCGCGTGTGCACTCCGCTTTCACATAGGTCTCGCCGGCCGGCACCTGCCAATGCAGTACATTGGGCATCCGGGCCTGGAACGGGCCGTCCTTCGGCATGCGGTCGAGGCATTGGCGCAATATCCGGATACCCTGGTGCATTTCCTGATAACGGACCCAGGAACGGGCGTAGGTATCCGATTCGGTCGCCGTGATCAAATCGAATTCGAGCTGGTCGTAGACCAGGTAGGGCTCATCTTTGCGCAGGTCACGCGCAAAACCCGCGGCGCGCTGATTCGGTCCGGTGATGCCGTACGGGTCGACCATTTCCTTCGGAATATGGCCCAGCCCCTTGGTGCGGGCCTTGAAGACGACGTTGTTGAACAACACCTTCTCCACGTCGAACAACAGTTTCTCGACCCGGTTGAGCACGTCACGGCATCGATCCTCGAAACCGTCGGGCAGGCGACCGCGCACGCCGCCCGGCACGATGTACATGTGATACACCCGCGCGCCGGTCATCTCTTCGAACAGGTCGAGGATGTAGTCGCGGTGGGTGACCGTCCACTGGTACACGGTTCCCTGGCCGAACGCCGCGCCGATTCCGCCCAGCCACATCAGGTAGCTGGCCAGTCGCATCAGCTCCAGGTTCAGTGTGCGGATCCACTCGGCACGCTCGGGTGACTCGATGCCGGCCAGTTCCTCGACGACAGCGGCATACAGGTATTCGTTGAAAGTCGGTTCGGGCACCGCGATGCGGCAGACGATGGGAAAGTTCTGGATAAAGGTGCGCCGCTCCATCAGCTTTTCGAAGCCGCGGTGCAGGTAACCGACGTGCGTCGTGCATTCGACGACCTCGTCCCCGAGCGTCGTGAGTTCAAGTGCCATGTTGCCGGTGATGCCCGGGTGCTGCGGTCCCTGCCAGAGCTTCAGGTACTTGCCGGAACTCAGATCGACGGGCGGATTCGGCTCGAACACGGTCAATGGCTCCCCGACGATGGTTTGTCGGTATGCGTGGGATACATCTGCTGCTTCATATGCTCGCGTGGATCCTCGGTTCCGCGTCCTTCGCGGCTGTAGAAACGTTCGAGGCTGAACGCAGCGGTATCGAATTCCTTGCGCATCGGCGGGATCTGATCCCAGCCCTCCAGGCAAAAGTCGTCGTCGAGTCGCGGGCTTCCGGGAAAACGGATGCCGTACATCTCGCGCAGCTCACGTTGGTAGGTGGCCGCTTGGGCCCAGAGGTTGTGGATCGATTCCATCTCGGCATGGTTGCGGTCGAGATCCACATGCATACCGATAGAATGCCGTGCAGCGTAATTGTGCAGCATGTAGGTCAGGGTGAAGACCCCGCGCTCGATGTAGTCGATATTGGTGAGGAATGCCAGGTGCGTGTAGCCGGCGTCGTCGCGCAGTTCGCGCAACAACCGGACCGCCTGCTCCTTGGGCACCTTGAACAGGGTCAGCTCGGGCTTCTGCTCGTGAATCTCGCTGATCGAAAAGTTTCTGGCGAATGCCGCCAGCAGCTCGGTCGCGGTCGTCATCGTCGTCACCAGTTGTAATCGGGCATGTTCCAATCCTTGATCACGCGTCGCTGATTGGCTTTGTACCACTCGAAATTCTCGATGTAGCGGTTCGCGCCGTCTGCGCGCCCTTCCTTGATCTTCTTCTTCAACTCGAGAACGCCGGCCATCAGCACCTCGGGCCTCGGCATGCATCCCGTTATGTACAGATCGACCGGCAGGTACTCATCAAATTTGTTGACCGTGTTGTAGCTGTCCCAGTACATGCCGCCGTTGATCGGACAGATACCGAGACACACGACGAACTTCGGCCCCTGCATCTGCTCGTAAGAGCGGATGATCCGTTTCAACGTCTTCACCGAGGCGTAGCCGCCGATAATGAATACCGAGGCCTGGCGCGGGGTAGGGCGCATCTGTACGCCCATGCGGTAGGCATCGAAGCGGGCGGTCATCAATGGATTCAGCTCGACCGCGCCGCAACCGGTGCCGAACGCGAGTATCCACAGGGAGTTGGCGCGCACCCAGTTGACGAACTTCTCGACCACCGCGACCGGGTACGGCTCGTAGGGCACAGGCCGGGCGTCAGAGAAAAGATCGCGGTCCTCCGGGCTCAATCCAAGGTTTGGCAAGGGTCCGAGGGTCTGCGGAAGTTTGTCCATGGCAATTCCTCCTTACCGTGCTCAGGCCAACAGAAAGGCCTGGGTATAGGCGATGGCAACGATACCGATCAGTGTCGGATAACGCAGGAAGAAACGGATCGACTGATCGACACGGAACCGCGGGAAGGCCGCGCCGACGATAACCGCCACCATGTAGATCGCCCACGTCTTTATGACGAGTTCGACCAGGTTGGTGGCACCACCAAAAAAAAGATCCATGAACAGCACGAGTTTGGCACCGGTGAATACCGCGCGGTTCATCGTCATCATCGCCAGATACGAGCTGTGATACTCGGTCGGTGGACCGATCGGGATCTCGTTGGGCGCCATGGTGACGTCGAACGGCGAATAACCGGTCATGCCCAGAAACGCGATCATCGCTGCGACAACCGCCAGCGGGTTCGTGAACAGGGTCCAGTCGAGGACGCCGCCTTGCTGGGCCGCGACGATCTCGCTGATCGACAGGGTGTCGTATTGCACGACGACCGCGATGATCGCCAACGCGAATGGCACCTCGTAAGCGGTCATCTGGCCGAGACCGCGGGCGACACCGATCGCGCTGAACGGATGCCCGCTCTCGCCGGCCCCCATCGCCATGCCCAGCTGGCCGAAGAACATGAAGTACATCGCCAGCAGGAGATCGCCGGCGAAATTGAAGTTGCTGAACATGTCGCTGCCGTACAGCACGGGGACAAACGCCAGGGTGCCGATCCCGCCGGCCAAGCGGAACACGGGGCCGAGGTAGAACATCGAGCCGTGGCTGACGGCGGTGCGTTTACCCAGGTTCTTGAAGAGATCGAGGAACGGCTGATACACGGGGATGCCGATGCGTCCCTGTACCTTGGCGAGCGTGCGCGCAACGATACCGGACAAGAGCATGCCGTAGAGCCCGATGATCGTCAGGTTCAGTACGAAATAACTGATCTGCAGCGGCCAGTCATACATCGGGCCTAACCTCCGACGGCGAAGTGCAGCAGGGCGACATACAAAAGAACATACAGGGCATAGGTCTGGCCGTTGCCGGTGTAGAACACCCGCAGCCCGCTACCGAGCGAGTGACTCCATTCCGCGACCCCGTTCCAGAACGCCGTTGCCCTGGGTACCACCAGAAAACCCAGGGCACGGTCGTAAAAACGGTAGAAATCGTAGGCGTAATGCGTGGTTTCGGGTGACTCCGGGCGTTCGGCGGCAAACACGATGTTGAACTGTTTGACACGTTGAACACGCATGAACGTCGAAAAAACCAACAGCATGAGCAGTGGAACCATGAACACGGCACCGACCACGTTGATGATCATGAAACCGTCCCAATATCCCAACCCACTCTGCACCAGGGTGCCGTCGACCACCAGGGTCTGCGGCAGATAGTCCGCCAGGATCCCTGCGACCGGGCCGACCAGCCAGTTCGGCTGCACCGAAAGCGCCACGATCACAAGTACCAGAGCCATCTGCGGCACGATCAACGCCAGCGGCGCCTCGCCCAGGTCCCTGTGGACATGTTTGCGCTGGCCGAGGAATACGGTGTGGATCATGCGGAACAGGTACAGGAAGGCGACCGCGCTGGCAAAGAACGCCAGGCCGGCCTGCCAGTGCCAGCCCCTCTCCAGTAATGCATTGAATATCAGCCATTTGCCACCGAAGCCCGTCAGCGGTGGCACGCCGGACAACGCGATGATACCGATCAGCATTGCGGTGAAGCTCCACGGCATGTTCTGGATCAACCCGCCCATGCGGTACATCTCGCGCTGGCCGGTACGCAGGATGACGCCTGCGGCCACCAGGAACAGCAGCCCCTTGAACAGCAGGTGGTTGACCGCCAGATAGCCGCCCGCGAGCCAGCCGAGATGGGTGCCGGTCGCCAGCGCGGCGATCATGTAGCCGACCTGGCCCATGCTGGAATACGCCAGCAGGCGCTTGATGTCCTCCTGGAACACGGCCATCAAGGCGCCGAAGAATGCGGTCAGCAGGCCGATCCATCCAAGCAGGTACAGCACCGTGTCGCTGCCGCTGGCAAAGCCGAGGTGAACCACGGCCAGGAAGAGGCCGAAGATCGCGGCCTTGCCGAGCACGGCGGACAGCATCGCCGAGACGTCGTCGTCGGCCTCGGCGTAGGCGCCGGGCAGCCAGACATGCACACCGAGCGCCCCCGCCTTGGTGAGGAAACCGGCCAACAGCAAGGCGAGCACCACGCCTCCCAGTTCCCCGACCTGATCGAGATCGGCCAGTGCCAGCGACCCGGTTTCCGCGTACGCGATGCCAAAACCGGCCAGCAGCAGGAATGCCGAAGCCAGCGAGAACACGAGGTACGGCAGGGTGACCGGACCGGCGTCACGGCCCAGGCACAGCAACAGGTATGAACTGATCGTGATGAATTCCCAGGCAAGGAAGAATGCCAGGCTGGTCTCCGCGCCGACCAGGTTGCCGAACGCCAGCAACAGCATGGTCAGCAGCGGGAAGTACGCGGGACGGGCGTCGCTTCGGTACAGGCTGGCGACCGTGATCACCAGGCCGCCCCCGAGCAGCATCAGCCCGAACAGCCCCTGCAATCCGACCAGCGTCGGGATGACCAGGTAGCTGTAGAGCGCGACGACCAACAGGGTGAGCACGGCCTTGATGCGCCCGGGTAGACCGTCGAGCAGGCTCAACGCCAGCGCTGCGTAAACGGGCAGCAGGGCCGGCACGGTATGCACTCCCATCGTCTGGGCGATCAGATGCCCGGTGCCGAACAGCCCGAGGATCGCGACCAGCACCGGCATCAGCAGCGATGACGCGGGTTCGCCGGCGCCCACCGAATGCGCCTGCATGGCGCGCCCGAACCAGCGGAACAGATAGACGGCCTCGAACAGCGAACCGATCAGTATCACTGCGACCCAGAACTGCATGCCGCCGGCCGACAACTGCATCACCAGTTCCCACTTCGCCCAGAAGCCCGGAAACGGCGGCAGCCCGGCGAGCGCCGCGAGCAACAGACCGAGCGTCATCAGCAACAGGCGGTTGCTGCGCAACCCGCACCAGTCGTCGATGCGTTCGCGGTGCAGGGCACCCGCCAGCCAGAACAGGCCGGCCTTCGCAAGCAGGTGGTTCACGAATAGACCACCGATCACCAGCGGCAGCGCGTCGACGCGGCCGAGTTGTGACAGCAGTACCACGGCCAAGGTCAGCAGGCCGATCTGCCCGATCGACGAATAACCGAGCAGGCGTTGTACCTTGTCCTGCTTCAGGCCAATCACGTTGGAGGCCAGGAAGGTCGCGCCAGCAATTGCGGCCACTGCGGGCAGGAACGGATCGATCAGTGGCAAGACCTTGTAGAGCGCGAACCATGCGCCGGCCGAAACGCCGACCGAGACCATGGCGGCGACGCCGCTGGGCATGCTCTGGTAGACGTCCAACCCCCAACCGTTTGCCGGGTAGGGCTTCAGTTCGATTACGACGCCGGCGACCAGCAGGGACATCGCCAGTATGCCCAGTGGACCCTGTACGAGATGGATCTGGGCGTGCATGTCGTCGATGTTCAGCGTCCCGGTCAGGTAGTAGAAGAACATCGTGCCAAGCAGGAAGAACGAGGACGCGAGCGACGTGGCGATGATGTACTTGAAACCGGCGCCGAGGGCCGTCGCGGTCCGCTCCAGCGCGAGCAGCCCGTACGTGGCGATCGCCGTGATCTCGATGAAGATGAACAGGTTGAACAGGTCACGGGTCATGATCATCCCGTCGATGCCCATCGTCAGGACAACGAATACCGACATCGCCGTGGCACGCCCGCGCAACAACCCCTTGAGATACCAGGCGCCGAGCAGCGACGCGAGGTTGACTCCCGCGACGAAGAATGCCTCCTCGAGACCGAACCGCAGGTTGATCGCAAATGGCGGCGCGATGCCGGCTGTCTCGATCTCCCTGACCGGTGCGCCGTCACCGAGCCAGACCAGCCACAGCAGCGGTACTGCCGCCTGGTAGAGCAGCGCGAAATTGAACAGGCTGCGACAGAGTACGGGGTTGTAGCGGTCGACCAGCGGCAGCAGGAAACCCACGCCGAGTGCGACGATGATCAGGTTCAGCGGATTGGTCAGGACGTCTACCATTTGGTGTCCGTGCAGTCTTCGATCGACAGCGACTTCTTGTGGTGATGGATCTGAACCGCGTACGCCAACATCACCGCGGTGATCCCCAGTCCGATCACGATCGCCGTCAGCACCAGCGCCGATGGCACCGGATCGACCACATTCTGAACCGCGGTGGCGCGTTCGACCGACGCATCGATGATCGGTGCGGTACCACCGCGCACGTACCCGAGCGACACCATGATCATGTGGATGCCGGTATCGATCAGGGAGAAACCGACGATCATCCGGATGATGTTCTTGCGTATCAGCATGCCCCACATGCCGATCAGCATCAGGCCGCAACCGGTGCCCAGGGTGACCGTCGACAGCGCCAGTTCGCTCATTGCGAATCGCCCTTGAAGTGTTCGAGGACGGCACTCAGTTCGGTACCGACCTTGAGGCCGATGAATACGTAGATCACCGGAATGGCACCGGCACTGAACAGATGGCCGTACTCACCGAGCGGCAGCGCCCGGTTGTCGAGGAAACCACCGGCCAGGACCAGTCCGAGTACGCCGATCACGACATATCCGAATCCCGACAGCGACTCGGTCAGTGACAGCAGCATGTGGCGCAGGCGTGAAAGCGGCAGTGCAAGGAACAGCAGCAGGGTCGCCGAAGCGATCACTGCGCCGCCCTGGAAGCCACCGCCGGGCGTCAGGTGACCGTTGGCGAAGATGTATATCCCGAATAGCAGCACGATCGGGAACAGATACTGCACCGCCGTCTGGACCAGCTCGCTCGCAGGGGTCGGCGGTTGTTCCGCCGCCTCCCGGCCACCGAGCGTCAGCAGCAGACCGACCGCCGCTGCCGACAGGAACAGCACCGTGACCTCGCCCAGGGTGTCGAGTCCGCGATAGGTCACGACAACCGCGGTCACCAGGTTTTGCGCCCCCAGTTCGTCCGGCCCCTGGGTGACATAGCGCGTCGCCAGCGGAGAAAGCGCCGTCTTCTCGGTATAGTGGGAGATCGCCTGCCAGAACATCGAGGCCAGCAGGAACAGGGTCAGAACGATCAGCAGGCGTTTTGCCATGTCGGGGTGTCTATACCTCTTCCACGCGGTTTTCCAACTCTTCGAGCCGGTCGACGACGGTCTTCTCGCTGCGTGGTATTCGCCGACTATGCGAAGCGCGTGCCAGGGCGTGCGAGGAGATCGGGTTGGTCAACAGCACGAAAAACACCAGCAGAAGCATCTTCCCGATCCAGTCGGGATGGTGGAAACACAGGCCGATGAGCACCAAAATGGTGCCCAGCGTCGATGCCTTGGTGCCGGTCTGGATGCGGTTGTAGCTGTCCGGCATGCGCAGCACACCGAGTCCGGCTGCGAACAGAAAGACCGCGCCGCCGAGGATCACCAGATTGCCGAGCAGCTCAATCATCGTCTTCGCGCTCCCGGCGACGCGTGCGGTTGATCGCGTACAGAAAGATCGCGGTGGACAGGCCGCTGCCGATCGACGCCTCGGTCATCGCGACGTCCGGCGCAGACAGGATCACGTAGGTCACCGAGGCGAACAGGCTGGTCAGGCCCGCGGCAATCACTGCGCTGACCACGTTGCCGAGGCTGACGGCCGCGATGCCCCCGACCAGGATCCCGGCACAAAGAAGCAGGGTCAGCAACAGCGTCGGATCCATCAGATGCCTCGCTCGAGATAACGCGCCACCGCCAGTACCCCCAGAAAACTCAACAGACCGTACACGATCGCGACATCGACATAAATGAACCGTTCCGACAGGTGGGCGAGCAGCACGATCACCGACATGCAGACGATGGTGATCAAATCGACGGCAATGATCCGGTCGGTCTCGGTTTCGCCTTTTACCAGTCGGATGACGCCGAACAGGATGGCGAAGCCAATCAGCACGAAGGCGAGATTCAGTACCAGGTCAGCCATAGATCACGCTCAGGTAACGTTCGAAGCGCGCCGCAATCGCCCGCGTCGCGGCCTCCGGATCGACGCTCTGCACGTCGATCCAGTGCACGAACAGGGTGTCGTCACGGATATCGACCACCAGGGTGCCGGGAGTCAGCGTGATCGAGTTGGCGAGCACCAGGCGTCCGGTGCGCGTCTTCAGATTGGTCTTGATCTCGACGATGCCCGGGTGGATGTCGATGCGCGGCGAAAACACCAGTCGCGCGACATTCAGGTTCGCGCGGATCAGCTCCCAGGTGAACACGGCCAGGTAGCGCAGATAATACAGCAGCGCCCTCGGCGTGAGATTCACTTCTGCATAGGCGGCGCTGAATCGCACCATCACCAGACTGAGCAACGTCGCGAGCAGCACGCCGCTTGCGACGACCTGGAACTGCAGCGAGGCGTTGGCGATCAGCCAGATCGCCATCAGGGTCAACCAGAGATTGACGAAGACCTTTGGGTTGTTCAACGCAGGGATGTCCCCTCAGTGCCAGCCTGCCTCAATTCAAGCCGATACCGTGCGTGGTCCGATCGATGCAACGCAGCCGCTCCTCAACATCGGCGCAACACGTCCGCCCCGGATACTTGGGGTCCCGTTCGCATTGACTCAGGTTAATTGCCAGGAGGCCGGCCAAGCGTGCCCTGGCTGGCGGGCCGTTCAAACAACCGCTGCCGCCGTATTTGTCCGTTACTATTGTAGCGGAAACCGGGCAAAGTAAAGAGGCATAGTGGGTGCCCCGGGTGACCGGTTGCCGGAGGGAAGCAACGATGACGGCCAGACTGGTCATGGACCCCCATCCGTCGGTGATGCGCGCCGACGAAACGGTGGCGAAAGCGATTGAAATCATTATGCAACACCGCTACCGCAGTCTGCCGGTGGTGGACGAAGACGGCTGCTACCTGGGCGTCTTCGGCGTCAACGTGCTGCTGAAAATGGTGTTGCCGCCCGCGGTCATCCTGGAGAAGGGACTGACCACCGCGCCTTTCGTATCCGACGACCTACATGACCTGCGACGCCGGCTGGCTGGCGTGGAGCAACAGCCGGTGCGCGCGTTCATGAACGACGAGGCGGTCGCCGTAAATCCGGATACGCCGCTGGTGGAGACCCTGCTTGCGCTCTATCGCACTCGCGCCAGCGTGCCGGTCGTCGAGCCGGGCACCTGCCGCCTGGTGGGGATGATCTCCTACTGGGATGTCGGTAGGCGCATTCTCGAGCAGGAGGACTGACATGCACGCAGTCGATACACCTCAGTTGATCTTCGGCTGGGACCCCGTTTGGTTTGCGGGCAGCCTGTTCGTGGTGACCTACGCGTTGATCATGAGCGAACGCATCAATCGCGCGATCGTCGCGACCAGTGCGGCTGCAATCATGGTGCTCGCCGGGGTGATCAGCGAACAGCACGCGGTCGACGGGGTCGATTTCAACACCATTGGCCTGTTGACCGGGATGATGGTGATCGTCGCGATCACGCGTCGTTCCGGCGTGTTTCAGTACCTGGCGGTATGGTCGGCGAAAAAGGTCAAGGCGCAACCCTGGGGCATACTGCTGATGCTGTCGCTGGTCACCGCGGTGCTGTCGGCCTTGCTGGACAATGTCACGACGGTACTGTTGATCGCTCCGGTCACGCTGCTCATCACCGAGGCACTCGGTGTCAAGGCCTATCCGTACCTTTTTGTCGAGATATTTGCATCGAACATCGGGGGGGCTGCAACGCTGATCGGTGATCCGCCCAACATCATGATCGGGTCTTCTGTGGGACTGAGCTTCAACGATTTCATCGTTCACACGGCACCCGCGGCTGTGATCGTCATGCTGGTCACGATGGTGCCGGTGTACTGGATCTGGGGGCGCCATCTGCATGCGAGCGACGAAAGCCGGCAACGCGTGATGAACTACAAAGAACGTGAGGCCATCACCGACAAGGTGCTGTTGATCAAGTCGTTGGCCGTGCTGGCACTGGTCATTCTCGGTTTTGCTCTGTCGCATTTCATCGACAAGCAGCCATCGACGATAGCGCTCGCCGGTGCAGCTCTGCTCCTGCTGTTGGATAACCTCGGCAGGCATGCCGCCGCACAGACCAAGTCGGTACACGCGACCTTTGCCGAGGTCGAATGGGTGACGATCTTCTTTTTCGTCGGCCTGTTCGTGGTGGTGCATGCCCTCGAGAGAACCGGTCTGCTGACGATGCTGGCCGAGGGCATTCTGCGCCTGACGGGTGGTGACCTCACCGTGACGGCGATGGCAATCTTATGGGGCTCTGCAGTCGCTTCGGCAGTCGTAGACAACATTCCTTTCGTCGCGACGACGATTCCCCTGATCAAGTCGATGGCACCGACATTCGGCGGTGCCGAGAACCTGATGCCGTTGTGGTGGTCGCTGGCGCTCGGAGCCTGCCTCGGCGGCAACGGCTCCCTTGTCGGCGCCAGTGCCAATCTCATTGTTGCCGGATTTGCCGAGCGATCGCAGCAGCCGATCGGATTTCTCGCCTTCACCCTCGCGGCGTTTCCGCTGATGATCCTCGGGATCGCGGTCAGCAGCCTGTACATCTACCTGCGTTACCTGTGATGACGGCAGCGATCGATTTCCACCATTGCAGACATCGCCGACCATCCGACCTTCGCCGGTCAGGGTACGGCCGATGACGGGTAGCCGTTCGAAAGCTCGCTCGACGATCCAGCAAACCCTCGGCGACGTGTTCGGCTACACCGCGTTCCGACCGCATCAACAATCGATTGTCGAAGATCTGATCTCAGGCCGGGACGCCTTCGTACTGATGCCGACCGGCGGCGGAAAATCGCTGTGCTACCAGATCCCGGCATTGCACCGGGCCGGTGTGGGTATCGTCGTTTCGCCGCTGCTGTCGTTGATGAAGGACCAGGTCGACGCACTGAACGCCAACGGCGTTGCCGCGGCGTTCTACAACTCGAGCCAGGATGAGCGTGGCGCACGCGAGGTGTTGGCGCGCCTGCATGCCGGTGAACTCGACCTGCTGTACGTCAGTCCGGAACGGCTCTTGTCCGACGGATTCCTGGAGCGCCTCCAGGAAGTCCACATCGGGTTGTTCGCGATCGACGAGGCGCATTGCGTCTCCCAGTGGGGACACGATTTCCGACCGGAGTATGCGGCGCTCGGCAGCGTGCGCGACCGGTTCCCGGAGGTTCCCCTGGTTGCGCTCACGGCAACTGCCGATGCACAGACACGGCAAGACATCGTGCGCGTCCTGCGACTCGAGACGGCCGCGCACTACGTAAGTGGTTTCGATCGCCCAAACATCCGGTATCGCGTGCTCGACAAGCACAAGCCGTTCGAGCAGCTTTTGCGTTTTGTGACGGAGCATCAAGATCAGGCCGGCATCGTCTACGCATTGTCGCGAAAACGCGTCGAGGAAGTCGCTCACAAGCTCGCCGCGGAGGGCGTACGCGCCGCGGCCTATCATGCCGGCATGCCCAGTGGTACGCGGGAACAGGTTCAGGATCGGTTCCTTCGGGATGAGGTCGATGTCGTGGTGGCCACGGTTGCATTCGGCATGGGCATCGACAAGCCCAATGTCCGGTTCGTCGTGCACTTCGACCTGCCAAAGCATATCGAGGGCTATTACCAGGAAACCGGCCGTGCGGGCCGTGACGGACTGCCGTCCGAGGCGTTGCTGCTGTACGGAGCACAGGACGTGGTCACCGCGCGACGGCTGATCGAGGGCAACGAAAGCGCGGTGCAGCAGCGCGTCGAACTGCACAAACTGAACGCCATGGTCGCACTGGCCGAGTCGGTGACCTGCCGGCGCCGGGTGCTGCTCGGCTACTTCGGCGAACAGCTGGCCGAGGACTGTGGCAACTGCGACGTCTGTACCGACCCGCCGGAGCGTTTCGACGCGACGACCGATGCGCAGAAGGCATTGTCCTGCGTCTATCGCGTCGGTCAGCGATTTGGCATTCGGCACGTCATCGACGTGTTGCGTGGCGCCGATACGGAGCGGGTGCGTACCTTGGGACACACCGAGCTTTCGACGTTCGGCATTGGCAGCGACAGGGGCGTGCATGAATGGACGTCGATCCTGCGTCAGTTGATACATCACGGCTACCTGGAGCAGGACATCGCGAACTATTCGGTGCTGCGGTTGACGCCTGCGGCCCGGCCGCTGCTGCGGGGCGAGGTTCGTCTCGCATTGGCGCGACCACGGATTCGCGACGAGGGTCGCGTCCGCGCTGGGCGCAAAGAGCGAGCCGAAGGTAGCTACGATACGGTGCTGTTCGATGCGTTGAGGCGTGTCCGCAAACGTCTCGCCGATGTGGAAGGCAAGCCACCGTATATCGTTTTCGGGGACGCGACACTGATGCAGATGGCGCGCGAAAAGCCGATGAGCGAAGACGCGCTGCTTGAGATCAACGGTGTTGGACAGCACAAGCTCAGCAAGTACGGTGAGGCCTTCCTGGAGGCGATCTCGGCGTACGCGCAGGCGGACGGGGAGGCGGTTTAGGCGCAGCGGGTCCGGCCGAGCGACTGCGCCGGCTGCGGTTTGCTATCTTCTGGTGCAGGCGGCGCCGTGTCGTACGGCCCGATATATCGCACCGACAGGACTCGTCTGATGCAACAGGTGTTCGACTACGTGATCGTCGGTGCCGGCTCGGCCGGCTGCCTGCTGGCCAACCGGCTGTCGGCGGACCGTAACTTGCGCGTGTTGCTGCTCGAGGCGGGCGGCGCCGACAACTACTTCTGGATCCATATCCCGGTCGGCTACCTGTATACGATCAACAATCCGCGCACCGACTGGTGTTACAAGACGCGTCCCGACCCCGGACTCAACGGGCGTTCGCTGCACTACGCGCGTGGTCGGGTGCTCGGCGGCTGCTCGTCGATCAATGCGATGATCTACATGCGCGGTCAGCCGCGCGACTACGACGAATGGGCGGGCCTTGGCAACCGGGGCTGGGACTGGAACAGCGTCCTGCCGTACTTCAAGGCCAGCGAGCGCTATGTACACGGCGCCGATGCCTTGCACGGCGACCAGGGCGAGGTATGTGTCGAGGAGCGTCGGGTCGACTGGGAGATCCTCGACGCCTGGCGGGATGCGGCTGAACAGTGCGGCATTCCCAAGGTCAGTGATTTCAACCGCGGCGACAACTTCGGCTGTGCCTATTTCCAGGTCAATCAGCATCGTGGCCGGCGGCAGAACACCCATCAGGCGTTCATCGAACCGGTACGGGGCCGTGACAATCTCGAGGTGTGGACCGATACCGAGGTGCAACGTGTCCGCTTCGAACATTCAGAGCGTGGTTTGCGTGCGAGCGGCGTCGAGTTGCGTATCGCCGGCTCCGAGGTCCAGCGCGTCGATGCGCGGCGCGCGGTGGTGCTGTCTGCCGGCGCGATCGGTTCTCCGCAGCTCTTGCAGCTCTCTGGAATTGGTCCCGCGGACCTGTTGCGCCGGCACGATATCGCCGTGCGGCATGCGCTTCCGGGGGTCGGCGAAAACCTGCAGGATCATCTGCAGATCCGCATGGTGTTCAAGGTCCACGGGGTCGAGACCCTGAACCAGGCCGCCAACAGCCTGTGGGGCAAGGCGCGGATGGGGCTTGAGTACCTGCTGTTTCGCAGTGGTCCCCTGACCATGGCTCCCAGCCAGCTCGGTGCCTTCGCCTACAGCAGCGGGGCCTATGCGACACCGAACATCGAGTGGCACGTACAGCCGCTGAGCCTCGACCGCTTCGGCGAGCCCCTGCACCGGTTTCCCGCCATCACCCCGTCGGTGTGCAACCTGCGACCCAGCAGCCGCGGACACGTGCGCATCGCGTCCCCTGAACAGCGGATACATCCGGAGATCTTCGTGAACTACATGTCCACCGACGAGGACCGTCGGGTGGCGATCGACGCGATGCGCTTCACGCGCCGGATCATGGCCGCCGAGGCGCTTCGCCGGTATTCGCCGATCGAATGGAAGCCGGGTGCCGCGGTGGACAGCGATGGTGCACTCATCGATGCCGCCGGTGACCTCGGGACCACCATCTTCCATCCGGTCGGTACCTGCAAGATGGGCCAGGATGCGATGTCGGTGGTCGACGACCGCCTGCGGGTGCACGGGGTGGATGGCCTGCGCGTGATCGACGCATCGATCATGCCGACCCTGACCTCCGGCAACACGAATGCGCCGACCATCATGATCGCCGAGAAGGCGGCGGCGATGCTGCGCGAGGACGCCCGGACCGGCGTCTGAGCGCGGCCCGGCTGCAACCATTGCGGGTGAGGGTTGTCTCAAAGGTTGATCAAGTCAGCTCGGATCGCGGGACCATGACTCTACGCACGTTGTTGAAGACACTCATCCTGGCCGGCGCCATGCCGGCAGTCGGGGGTGAGGTCCAGCAGAGCGGCACCGCCGAACTCATGCAACTCAATCGTGCCAATGAGCAGGTCCTGGAGCGTATCCAGCGCGACCCGGATGCCGCCGAGACGTTGACGGAGGAGATCGCACGGCGGCAGGCCGATCGTGACCAGTTGTCGGCGCAGCGCCGCCTCCAGGAACAGCAGCGCCGTGCACTGCTGTTGCAGCATGAACGTGCACGCTACCAGCCGTGGTGGCGGTCGGGCCCGGAGGCGATCGGCCTGCAGCGCAACTTTCGTCTGCAGCAGCAATATCAACTGAATCGCTTCCCCAGGGCGCCGGGTCGCTGAACGGGGTTCGAGCCGCTGCTAACCGATGCCGATAATCCGCGAAACAGTCCGTAGCAGCGGGCGGTCGAAGTCCACGCCGGCCGTCGACCCGATCAGTGCGATGCAGGGGACCACGCTGTCGACGGCGGGCTCGTGACGGATCCTGCCATCCAGTTCCGCCAGGTCGCCAACCGAGTAGCGGCCGATCGCATCCACATAGGAACCCTGCAGGACCAGAGAAAACTCTTCGGCATGATGACCGTGATGTGGCACGCGCACCCCCGGTTGAAAGCGGAACAGGCGCACCCAACCATTGCCGCGATGGCCCGGCATGGCCACGGCGACCTGCTGTATACCGCGTGTCAGTGGCCGCCAGCGCAGGCGATCGGGCAGTGTCGGCAGCTGGCGGAGCAGGGGGTCGCGCGTACCGCCGCCGTGATCCGTGGCTGCGGCCGCTGTTGACGACTCAGCCTGATCGAGACGCTCCCTGATCCCGACGCGGCAACGCTCCAGGCCCGCCGACGGCATCCGTGGGCCACCCAGGCCCTCGAGCATCGCTCCACCGATACCCAGTGCGTCCGCGTGGCGCGTTCTGCACTGGTCGCACATTCTCAGGTGCACGCTTACGACCAGCGCCAGGGGGGCTTGCAGGGTGCCGGCGGAATAGGCCAGCAAGGTTTCGACGCTGATATGGTGAGTGATGTTCATGACGCAACACCTAGCGCATGGCGCAGTGTCTGGAAGGCGAGGCGGATCCGCGATTTCACGGTACCCAGCGGTACCTTCAGGCGGGAACTGATCTCGGACTGCGAAAGTCCGTCCAGGTAGGCGAGTTCGATCACGGTGAGTTGCTCGGGTGAAAGTTGGCCGACGCGGTCGAGGAGCATCAGTGCATCGACCTGCGTCTCGCCATCGGTCGGTAGTGGCGCTTCCATCACCTCTTCGCAGGAGCACCAGGAGATGCCGCCGACCTTGCTGCGCGCGTTGTCGACACGCAGGTTGCGCGCGATGGTATATACCCAGGTGCTCACGGACCCGACCGTCGAACGGTATTGGTGCGCTTTTGTCCAGATCCTGACCATCGTTTCCTGGACCAGGTCTTCCGCCTCCGCCTCGCCGAGCCCGGCACGTCGCATGAAATTGTACAGGCGCGGACAAAAATGGTTGAACAGACAGTCGAAGGCATCGCGGTCGCGGTCTGCGGCGACCCGCACCAGCCAACCGGCCAGCGTGGCCTGCAGATTGTCGTCCGGCCCGCGACTCGCTCCGACCGGCGGGCGTTTCTCGGATTCATTGGGGTGTGTCGAGGTATTCACCGCCTTCCCTGATGTCGCCGATCGGATTGAGTGCTGGCCCGCTTCACCATTTGCCTCCCCGGCAGCGACTACAGCGAGTCCTTGAGGTTGCTCGGGCCTGCATGCGGCGTTGCCGCATACGGAAACACCTGATGGTAAAGCTGGTCGTTCGTGTCGCTGTTGTCACCCACGAGCGTAACCGGGGAATAGCCTGGGCCGCTGGCAACCGCGGTCAACGCAATATCCACGACGTCGTCACCCAGCCGTCGACCGTTCGGCCAGCCGCTCGACATCACGTGGCCATCCGCGGCCGTGGCGACGTCGCCGCCGACAAACCCGAGTCGACTGAACCCTGCCTGCCCAGCCAGCGTGACCGGCCCGGTCGTGGTATCGACCCGGATCACGTCAGGCAGATAGACCAGCGCCAGGTCGTTGCGCCCGGTGTCGGCAAAGGCGGTGCCGAACACGGTATTGATCAGGGAGGCGATCTCGGGGTTACTCGCATACCGGCCGAACAGCAGGGCGTCTTTCGTCGGTTCGCTGCGGTTGTAGCGGTCCTTGTCCTTCAGCGCGACCAGCACCTCGTTGAACAGCGGATTTCCCAGGCGATTGACCTGTACCCAGGGACCGGCGTCGAACGCCTCCCGGTCGGTGCGCAGTACGCGGATGCGTTTGCGGCTCACCGAGGCGTACACCCCGACGCCGGTGGCCTGGGAAACGGCAGGCAATGGGCTGTCACCCAGGTCGGCGAAGGCAGCCGTGTAGGGCATGGGCTGCAGGTCGCGCAGCGGAATCTGTATCGCGTAGGTCAGCACGTTGAATCCCTTGAACCCGTCGACGCCATCGCCGTCCTGGCCAAGGCCGTCGGCGAGGGTGCCGTTGTTGTCGAGAATGCGCAGGTCCAGAAGGTCGAAGATGGCCGGCGTGTCTGCAAAGAACCCGTCTTCACGGGGACCGGCAAACACGGACTCGCCGGTCGTGGCGTCGTAGATGGTCTGACGCGTGTAGTCGTCCAGCCCGTCTAGGTCCGGCGCGCCTGAGACGGCAGCGCCGTCCGGGTCGTTGTATGCCGGTGTCGTGTTGCCGCCGACGTTCGGTGGCGGTGTCAGCAGGCCACGGGCGATCAGGCGGGAACGCTTGCCGGTCGTGCGTGTGACGGCATAGCGCTGGGTATAGTTCTGGCGCGCGTCACCGACCTGTTGGATGGGTCCGACCTCGGTTCCAAGGCCGTAGGAAAGTATCGTGTCGCGATTCTTGTAACCGTCGGTGACCGAAGAGAAACGAAAGTCGTAACGCATCTGGGTCTCGCCACTGACCGGGTTGGTGATGTGGATGCTGTACAGTGCATCGTCCGCGAAGCGGTCGTAGATCACGCCGTCACCGGGTTCCGAGAAAGGCCGCACGTTGGCGATCACGTTCAATACCTGTTCGTCGGGATCGTCGTAGCGCGTACCGACAAAGGCGTAGACGTCGGTGAGATTGGCCTGTGGGTCCTGTTTGATCAGCGGTGCGTCGCTGTGGCTCGCACCCAGCGCCAGCCCGCTGGCGGTGATGCCCAGGCCGGTGGCCAGGGCGGCGGAAAAGATCGTTTTCATGGCTGACATGGCATGCTCCTTTCTGGTTGGAAGTGGATCGGGTTCATCGGACCAGCAGCCCCAGCGTGAGACTGCGTTCGACGAACCAGAAGATCGCGACGGCAGCGATCGCGACAGAACCGAACTGCACCCCGACGACCCGGAAGACGCTCGAATGCCGGTACACGTAGGCGATCGGGACAACCAGTCCAACCACCAGCAGCTGGCCGAGTTCGACGCCGACGTTGAACGCGCCGAGCACCAGCAGGGTCGTTTCCCGCGTCGTGCCCAAACCGCTCAACGCCGCTGCGAATCCAAAACCGTGCACCAGCCCGAGGACAAACGCGATCGACGCGGCCGACCCCGGCAGGAAGGGTCGCACGTTGTTGAGTGCCGCCAGGCATATCGTCAACGCGATAGCGGGCTCGACCCAGCGCGCGGCAGTCTCGACCATGCCGAGCACTGCGAGCGACAGGGTCAGGGAATGGGCCAGCGTAAATGCGGTTACCACACCCAGCAGCTTGCCGGCGACCTGCCTGGCCGAGGTCGCCGCCTGCCAACGTCCTTCGCGATGCTCCAAGACGACCGGCAGGATCAGGGTAAGCAGGAACAACAGGTGATCGGCTCCCCCGAGGATGTGTCCAATCCCGTTCTCGAGGTGCTCTCGAACCAGCAGCAGTCTGCCGCCCGAGGTCTCTCGAGAGAGCATGGCCGTGGGCTGCTCCGGAGACAGGAGGTGGACCTGCTCGCCGGTGTTGGTGATCACTCGCAGTACACCGCGGTGGGTCGGATCGATATCGAACAGCAGCTTGTAGGAAAGCGTGGTGGGGGTGGTGCCATCGCAATCCACGTCCAGCGGCAGGACCGCGTAGGTGCCATCGTTGTGGTCAGCGACCCGTTGCGGCAGCGCCGCGATGGCACAGTCCCGCCCAGCGGCACGCAGTCTGAGCCGCTGCATCGCATAGCCGGCAATCTCCGGGTGCGCCGCGCGCAGCTCCCCCCAGGTGATGCGGCGGTCGGCATCGCGGTCCAGGCCGAGCGCCTGCTGCAGGTCAGGCAGCGCGATATCCCAGCGCAGTTGTGGAGGATTTCCCGCCAGGTCGAGCGTCAGGTAGCTATCGCTCGCGGTATGCGCGAGTGCCACCACCGGGAACAACAACCACCAACAGGTCCAGCGCTGCACGGTACTAAGACGCATCGCCGCTGCCTTCGGGTGCGGATGCCCGCAAGATCGCTGCCAGTCGGGCGTCCAGGTTGCGGTGCCCCCTCAGCCAGTCTCTGACATGCTGCACCGTGGCCAGGTCGCCGCACGCCAATGCCGCGCCGAGCAGCAACTCGGTATCGGCGAACTCGCGCTGTGTACGCCAGTTTCGGCGGGCCACGGCGAGAGCGCGTTCAGGACGTCCGAAGATCCGCAGATCGGCGAGCGCAGACTCGCGGTCATGCAGTGTCTCGCCGCGTCGCCGCGCGGCGGCGAAGTAGTCCTCGAGCACGGTCTGGTGGCGCGCCAGATCCGGGTGTCCGAGGAGACTCGCGGCCAGCGCGCGTCGCAGAGTCAGTACCGGCGACCGGGAGTCCGCGGGCACGATCTCGAGTACCGTCGCGGCGTCGTGTTGACGTAACAGAAGATCGGCCAATGCGAGCCGCGTGCGGATATCGCCGGGATTTGCGTCCAGGGCCTGTATCAGACAGGCGCGCGCAAAGGTCGGATCACCATTGATCTCGGCCAGTTCGGCGAGCACCCGCAATGCCCAGGGGATGTGCTCCCTGTCGTGGTCCGTCGCGTCGCGTATTGCGGCGCGCAGCAGCCGGTAGGCGGTCGCGGCGTCACCGGTGATTCGCGCGCTGCCGGCGATACAGGCGGCCGTGATCAGGCGACCGCCACCTGGGTGCAGCTTGATGCAGCTGCGGAGCGCGGCATCCGGTTCACCCCGCACCTGATGGACCACTGCACGTGTCAGCCACGCCTGGGCGTTGTCGGGCTGGCGCTCGTGCAAAAGATCCAGGGTCGCAAGGGCCTGGTCGAACTCGTGACGTGCCTGCTGAAGCATGGCGCGAGGGAGCAACAACGGCGCGGGTGGCGGCCGCACCGATTCCCAGGCACGCAAGGCGCCGTCGGCGTATCCCAGGTAGCGCAGATCACCGCTGCGCCGTGCGACCTCGATGTAGGCGAGTGCATCGCTACGCACCTGCTCGATGCTCGGCCGCTCATTGCCCGTATATGACCGGAGCGGAAACGCTCCATCGGGCAGGTGTTCGAGCACGACCTCGGGCCCCGCCGGCAGGTATGTCTCCGGTTGGGCGGCCGGTGCGCTGGATTGGATGGCCAGAGCAAGTCCGCCGGTGCCGACAGCAGCGAGGAATGAGGAGTGCATGGTGGCAAGCCGTCCCGGTTTTAACCGCCAGGTTTTTTCGTACACGCCCGCTTATACGGGGCAGCGCCGGGTTTGGATCACTCCGGACGTCTCGCACTGTATGGCTTGATCGATCGCGTCAGTCGACCGTACGGCTTTCGGGTCCGGTTGCGTGAAGGGTGATCGGGGCGCAGATGGGCTTGGGGAAGGGTGTCGGGGAAGCACCGGTCAGGACGGCGCGGGCTCAGCGGCGGATACCGGTGGACGATACCCTGTGCAGGGACCCGGTGACGCACCGGGTCCCTGCCAGTGTTGCGGATGCTGGGCGGTCAGCCGCAGCGTATCAACCGGGTTTTTATCTGCTCGAGGTCGTGAGAAAGCCGATCGAGTTCAGCGACACCCGTCTTGTCGAAGTACATGCTCTTGTCGCCGTCGCGCAACAGGCTGACCTTGGCAAGAATCGCATAGAAATGTGCCATGAAGGACGAATGCAGTCCGCGCACACCGACGATCAGGATCGCCAACAGCAACAGGCTCACGCCGAACACCAGGTAGACCATACGGTCGGTGCGGGTCTGCACATCGGCCCGTGCCTCGGCAAGCTCTGTCCGCAGGTCACCGAGCGTCCGCTCAGCACCGTCGAATACCGTGCGCAAGCGGTTCTTTCCATCGGCGATGGCTGCGTTGGC
Source organism: Chromatiaceae bacterium (assembly GCA_024235395.1). Classification (NCBI taxonomy): domain Bacteria; kingdom Pseudomonadati; phylum Pseudomonadota; class Gammaproteobacteria; order Chromatiales; family Chromatiaceae; species Chromatiaceae bacterium. The sequence goes on along the minus strand of JACKMK010000001.1, from coordinate 108,364 downwards.
ATCGACCGTGTAACGCGAGGTCGCGTCTTCCGCAGCACTGCCGACCAGCCGCAGGTGCTGGTAGCTGTCGACGATCTTGCGGAACTCGGCATCGTAAAACCTGATCGCCCCCAGCCAACTGGTGAATTCCGTCTGCTTGTCGGCGTCGAACAGCTGTTGCGGATCTTCTTTCAGCGTCGAGAGGATTGCAAAAACCCGCTCCATGGACTCGGACCATTCGGAGACGTACTTCGCCTTCTTCGAGGTATGCCCGACATAGATGAAATACTCTTTCTCGAAGCGGCGTGTCTTCTCCAGTTGAACGACCAGTTCGTGAAGCTTCCCGATCGCGGCACTGTTGCCCCCGATCAGTCGGTCTACGGCATGCGACTGCGCGATACTCAGATACGCGACGACACCCGCGTAGACCATGAACAGGACACCGACGACGTTGAACACCGAGAGCAATCGGAAACGGACATTCATGCAAGGACTCCTTTAGATTCGCAGATTGTGAAAAATGTGACGCGCCTCTATCGGCAATGCGGCGCATGGCTTCAGTGCCGAACGGCAATTCAGGAATCCAAGACGAGGTGCGCAGAACGTGCTTCCGAAACGGCGCGGCAAGATGCACCGCATTCCTACGCGGCGGGGATGTTCAGCGGCGAGCCGGGGCTAGCGGCGGGGTCCCATGCCCTCGCGACCGTAGACCGGCGGTGCCGGGTAAGGCGCCGGTACGCGATAGGCCGGGTGATCGGGTTCCCAGAGGCTACCTGGTGGTTGCGGTACTTGATGCGGCCGGAAGCGTGGCCGATAGGGATAGGCGGGGCGCGGGTAGGCGATCACCGCCGAGGCCGGTGGTTCGGCGGTCGGCGCCTGGCGTTCAGCCAGTTCACGTTCACGCAGCCGGTATTCACGTTGTCGTTCGCGCTCGGCCTGGCGCTCCTGCTCCAGTCGTTGGCGCGCCTCCTCGAGGCGTTTGGCCTGATTCAGGATGGAGTAAGGGTCGTCCTTGGGCGATTGTTCCGGGGGCTGGTAGCGCGGCGCCGCGAACCGCTGGGCGGAGGAGTGGTCGCTGGTCGGCGGTTGGTCGCCGAAGTGCACCTGCCCCTGTGCATCGGTCCAGCGATACAGCAGGCCGTCGTCGGCCCAGGTCGCCCCGATGAGACCGAGGGCGAGCAGCAAAATCGGCAGGCGAGATCCTTTGTCCATCATCGTCATCTCCCTCTGGCGGCATTGCTCCGCTACTGCGATCCGGCATAACCTGCCACGGTATTGTCGTGCAAAGGCCCGTTCGAGCCGGGCGGCGGTCGCCGTCGCCGCTCATGGATAAGATGTCACACAACACGATTATCGGACAAATCGCCCGGCGCGTGTCGCCCCGGGCGTCACGCACCAGCCACATGACCGCGATCCAGCCGGGTCAAAGCGGATCGGTGCTGTTGGTTTTGACATTGCTCGCGGTGATTCTGGGCGGTTGTACGACAGTGCCGAGCCCAAAGGGCGATCCGGTCGCTTTGGAGCGCCTGGCGACGCCCGTCGTGGTCCAGCCGCGCTGGAACTACCTGCGTTTCCGTTTCAACACGGCAGCGGACGGTGAGGTGGACAGCTACCTCGACATCCTGGTCGCCGACCGGATACTCGCGCCGATCGTCGCGCAACATGCGTCGACGATCCCGTTGTGGCGGTTTCACCGTCGCTGGCCGGACGACCCGGTTGGACATCGCTTCAGTCTGGTGTTGTACACCGACCCCGCGACGGTGGATGCAATCTCGGCCGAGGTGGCCGCTCACCCGCTGCTGCAGGCACTGCGTAACCGCGACATGTTGCTGTCATTCCGTGTAGAGCCGGTACCGGATGTGCGTGGCACTCTGCCGGAAGGCACCAGCGACGAACGCTGGCCGGTGGCGGTGCAACGTGAATGGCCCTACTTCATCATGGGTGCGAGCCGCATGTGGCTGGGACTGGCCCAGGCCGAAGCGGCGCTACACGATGAACCAGACCTGCATGCACGCTATCGCGCCGTCGAACAATCACTCGACCGGCTGTGGTTCGAACAGGCGAACCATGCGTTTCTGCACCACCTCAGCGCGATCTTCGGTTACAAACCGGCGCTGGTGGTACATCGTGACATCATGACGTTTTGAACCCCCACTACCACTGCGTCACTCGAACAGCTTCGCGTACTGTGCATAGCCTTGTGCGGCGAGATCCGCTTTCGGGACGAAACGCAAGGCCGCCGAGTTGATGCAGTAGCGCAGCCCGGTCGGCGCGGGACCGTCATCGAACACATGCCCGAGGTGAGAATCGGCGAAGCGGCTGCGGACCTCGATGCGCGGCAACAGCAGCCTGTAATCCTTGTGTTCTACGATCAACTGTGGGTCGAGCGGCTTCGTGAAACTGGGCCAACCGGTGCCGGAATCGTACTTGTCGGTCGACGAAAAAAGTGGTTCGCCACTGACCACGTCGACGTAGATGCCGTCACGCTTGTTGTCCCAATAGCTGTTGTCGAAAGGCGGCTCGGTGCCTTCTTGCTGGGTCACCTGGAACTGCAGCGGCGTCAGGCGCTCGCGCAGGTCGGTCGGGTCGGGCTTGTTGAAACCGGCTGGCAGCTTTGCCGAGTATCGTGCGTAGTCCAGTGCCAGATCCTCGCCCCAGGTGCGGCTCAGATAGCGGTCGCGCCCGGAGTTGAAACGATAGAAACGATAGCGCAACGGGTTTTTCGCGTAGTAGTCCTGGTGGTATTCCTCCGCCGGGTAGAATCTGGCCGCCGGTTCGATCGGTGTGTCGATCTGGCGCGAATACCGACCACTGGCCGCAAGTTCGGCACGCGAGCGTTCAGCGGCGACGCGTTGCTCGTCGTCGTGGTAGAAGATCGCAGGCGAGTACTGATTGCCACGATCGACGAACTGGCCACTGCCGTCGGTTGGGTCGACAATCCGCCAGAACGCCTGCAACAGCCCTTCGTAGCTGATCACGTCCGGATCGTACCGGACCTGGACGCTTTCGCGGTGACCCGTACCGCCGCCGGCGACCTGTTCGTAGCGCGGGTTCTCCAGGTTGCCACCCGTGTAGCCGGAGACCGCCTCGATCACCCCGGGCACTTTTTCGAGATCGGCCTCCACACACCAGAAACAGCCACCGGCGAAGGTCGCGAGCCGGGTATGGCCGTCGGCAGCCAGCGCGCCCACCGCCGGTCCGGCCGGCGCACGCTGGCTCGACCGGCCGAATGGCCAAAGCACCACCACCAGTACCGCGGCTGCAAGCAGTACACTGACCAAGAGAGTTTTGTTCATCGCGCCCCCCGTAGAGCGATCGGCCGTTCACTGTCAGACCGCGCGAACGCAGAAATTCTTCCCGACGGCGCCAAATTTCTTTCGCCGTCGCCGGTGAAGGCTTGCGGGGACGGTATTTCTTCAACGAAGCTAGGCCAACGATCGGAACACTTGACCACGCGGGATGACAAAGCATGCTGGAGTACATCTTTTTTCACCAGGCACCGTTCGAGGCATTCGTGGAGTTTCTGCGCCAGCGTGGTCAGAAGCCGGAAGCCGGTGAGGTGGAGGAGGGCTTCGAGGTTCGACTGCCGGAGGACATCGACGACGTGCTCTCGGAGGAGATCGAGGCCCGCTACGAGACCTTGATGGATATGGACCGGGAGTTGTTCGACAACGCGCAGGAAGAGGGGGCGGATAATTACCAGGCGGCCGGGGTGGTGCTGAACCTGGAGAGCGGCCAGACCGTCTATGCGCATGTCGATCCGACGTTGCTCACACGGGTGATGACGGTGCTGTCGCCCGAGGAGTTCGGCAGTATCGTCAACGCGATCGTCGATGCGGTGGAAAACCCCGACACCCGCACCTTTTGCGAGCGCATGCGCGACGGGGAGCAATGACCGGAGACCCGGTCTTCACGTCGTCGAATGCCGGGGCTCGGTGAGCGCGGTTCGATGCGGGCCGCTGTCGACCTGATGATGGGGCGATTGAGCAGATCGATTAAGAGAAGTGGTCTTGTCGATCCCTGCGGCCGCACCCCACCTCCGGGTGCCCGGCGAGGATATATGGGATAATTCCCGTTGATCCCGGCGCTTCGCCGAGCCTTATTGAATCACGTGCCCGCTCGCTTGCACGCTGACCGACGGCAGCAGGATCGCTCGCGAGTGACAGGTGAATCCTCCGGAATATGACGCCGAAGACACTGCTGGTCCGTTTCTGCCTGATGCTGGAGTCGAGCCCCGACTATCTGCGGGCGAAGGGCGCCGTTCGCGAGTTGCTGGAGGATCCCACGTCGCGGGCCAAGCGCTACTTCGATCTCGCCATGATCCTGGTCGTACTGGCGAGCGTCGCGCTGTTGGTCTATTCGGTCGAGAACAAGGTCGCAGCGTGGATGCTGTGGTTCGAGTATTTCGCGGTAACCCTGTTCATCCTCGAGTACCTGGCGCGGCTGTGGATCTCCAGCGACGTGCATGCGGTGGTACTCGACCAGTACCGACAGGCCGAATTCCTGCACGTGCCGTTCCGCTTGTGGCCGGTCCTGGTGGACGTCGCGCGCCGGAAATGGGCGTACGTCTCCAGCCCACTCGCCATCATCGATTTGTTGGCGATCCTGCCGAGCTATCGGCCGGTGCGCCTGCTTCGTGTCTTCCTGCTGTTCCGCCTGTTCAAACTGTTCCGCTACGCCCGTAGCGTGCATGGCATGACCGATGTGCTCGCCGAGCGGCGGTTCGAGTTCTACGTACTCGCCTTTTTCATGGTGTTCGTCGTTCTGGCGGCGGCGAGCGCCATCTACGTGTTCGAAGGTGCTGTCCAGGGTGGCTCCATCGATACCTTTTTCGACGCCGTGTATTGGTCGATGGTGACGCTGTCCACGGTCGGTTACGGCGACATCACACCGCATACCACCGAAGGACGTGTTGTGGCCCTGGCGTTGATCGTATCAGGGATCGGTGTGCTCGCTTTCACGACTTCGATAGTGGTCGCAGCCTTCCAGGAGAAACTGGGGGACCTGCGTGAGCACCGGGTTTTCTCCGAGCTCGAACGCGGGTCTTCGTACACCGTGATCTATGGATTTGGCGAGGTCGGACAGGTCGTCGCGGCGAAACTGTGGGCGGTCAGGCAACGTTTCGTCGTCGTCGATATCGACGAAAGCAAGGTGCGTCTGGCGAGCAAGCGCGGTTACCTGGCGGTACAGGGCGACGCAGCCGACAACGGGTTGCTGGAAGGCATAGCGAAGGTCGATCGCGCGCATACCCTGGTGTGCGTGACCAATGACGACGTGAAAAACGTGTTCCTGACGGTCAGTGCCCGCCAGTTGAATGACGGACTACGCATCATTGCGCGGGCGGGTACCAAGGATGTCGCGCGCAAGCTGGTCCTGGCTGGGGCCAACCATACCGTGTCGACCTCGGAGGTCGTCGGCCTGATTGCCGCGGAGTACGTCGGGCGACCGACCGCCTTCGAAGCGATCTATGGAATTCTGCGGGGTGAGCGGGAGGTCGCTCTGGAGGCGGTGCGCGTGGAAGGGAGTGCCCCGGTATGTGGGCACACCCTCGCCGAAGTGGATTTCGTCCGACGCAAGCTGCTCCTGTTCGGCGTGATCACGGTCCGCGACTGGCGTCCGGCGGACGTGGACCATCTCTTCCCCCTGGAGGACGACTTCTGCTTCATCTTCAAGCCGAGCCTCGATTTTCGTATCGAAGCCGGCGATACCCTGGTCGTGTTCGGATACGAGTACAGCCTGGTACATTTCCGCCGGGAACTCGGTGCCGGTCAGTTTCGCTCGGGGATGGCCTGAGGTGGCGCAACGCGGCATTGCGCTGTTTGGCTACTATCGTTCCGCGGTGGAGGTCGCGTATTACCTGAACACCGGCGATTACCTGGTGACCATCGTCGACAATGACCCGGTCAACCTGTCGAAAGCGCGCAAGGCCGGTTTCGAGACAGCGGCGCTGGATTTCCGGGACGACGACGAACTCGCGAAGCTGGGCCTGGGTGAGTCCATCGACACGGTTTTCTGCCTGTTTCCAAACGATGCCGACAATGTGTTTCTGACCCTGTCGGCCCGTGCCCTGGCACCCAGCGTACGCATCTTCAGCATCGCTCACGGGAGAGGGGCGGTACCCGCTCTGCGCGCCGCCGGGGCGGACAAGGTGATCGAGACGCTGGAGATCAGCGGCCTGCGCGTTTGGGACATCATCACGCGACCAGTGGTCACCGCGATTCTCGACCGAACGCTGTTCGGCCAGGCGAACCTGAACATTGCCGAGGTCACGGTACCCGGCGGTTCGGCACTGGTCGATCGGGCGCTCTCCGAGCTGGAACTGGAACGCAACTACGAGCTGATCCTGCTGGGTGTTGTGGACCGTCAGATGGAAGAGCATTTCGTCTACAGCCAGACCGCCGAGGACATGCGTTTACAACCCGAAGATATCCTGGTGGTCATAGGGCCGGGGGATGCCATCGCCAGGCTGCAACGCGACTTGGCGGAACAAGGGCGCTGATCCGGTCGCCTTTTGGTCACGGCGTATGGGGTCTTACTCGGTTAACCTGTTGCGAAGACGGCAAATTTCCTGTCTTTCCCGGTCGTTCCTCGTAGCAGGTCGGTGCGGTGGTGTCCTTGTCGACGAAAGGCCCGGAATGGCCTGCGAGAACCGAGCCCACCGTTTGACTAAGGGAAGCCGGGAAAATACCGATAGATTACCCTGTGCAGCCCGTCTCGTGATCGGTTGCCCCGACGCCGTCCGGCGGGCGCTCCCGGCCTCTTTTGGCCCGCTTGACCTCGAGAGCCATTGACGAGACAGTCATTTCGATTCCAGGGAAACCTGTTGACGAACATCTCCATCTCACGTCGCCGCGAGGAATTGGCATGCTGGATTCGTTACCGGAAGAACGATTGGACCGCATAACACGCATCGCGAAAGGGCTGTTCGACGTTCCGATCGCATTGATCACCCTGGTCGATCAGGGTCACCAGTCGATCAAGTCACTCCAAGGATTGGAGGAGCTCGAAACAACACCCGACATGTCCTTTTGTGCCCATGCGGTAATGGGCTCCGGTGTGTTCGTGATTCCCGATGCGCTCGAAGACGAACGCTTCCGGGAAAGCCCGCTCGTGACCGGTGAGACCGGCATCCGTTTTTTTGCCGGGTACCCGTTCGAGTCTTCCACGGGTGACAAGTTGGGCGCCTTGTGCATCATGGACCAGGTTGCTCGTGATCTGCGGGAGGACGAAGAGGCGGCGTTGCGCGACCTGGCGAACGTCGTGGAGGATGAACTCGCCGCTCTGCAGCTGATCACCGTGGACGAACTGACGCAGATCTCCAACCGGCGTGGATTCGAACTGTACTCCTCGTATGCGTTGGAGATGTGTCGTCGTCTGGACGAATCCGCTGCGCTGATCTACCTGACCCTGGGTGGTCTCCAGCAGATTAACGATGACTTGGGGGCGTCCGAAGGTGACCTGACCCTCAAGGAGTTTGCGCTCGCCCTCACAAAGACATTCCGCATCTGCGACGTATTGGGTCGCATCGACGGGGACGGGTTCGCGGTGTTGGTGACGGGTGCATCCGAAGAGGGCACGGCGTCTGCGGTGGGAAGGATGGAACAACTGCTGAAGGACCGCGAGATACGCTCCGCCCGCAGCTATGACATTCAATTCAGTGTCGAGGTGGTGTCGTTCAATCCGTCACAACATCGAAACGTCGCTGAACTGATAGGTGTTGCCACAGAGCGAATGAACGGCAAGTAATTCTTCGGGCATCGACGTGCCAAGCGGGCGGCCAAAGCGGAGCTCCGTGGCGCCCGCAAGGTGGGGTCGCATCCAGTATGCGGCGTCTTACTTCCCCAAGGTTTGCTTGAGATCGGTATCTGCCTCGTCTTGCAGTACACGTGAGTCAAGTGCATAGAGGCCCGCTGAAATACCGCGTTGCGTTTGCAACCGACGTCCGCAACGGGTCGACATCTGCCAGATGGGGAATCAGAAAGCTGTGGTTCGATTGGAGATGCTGGCCTATGTCCGGCGAACGGCCCATTGCGGTCGACGCTAGATTGAACCTCCACCCGCAGCTTCGGCCGATCAGGAGACACCGGCTGCAGGCGCATCCAACTTGCACCTCCGTCGCGTTGCGGACTATTGAAGACGCATCACCGTGAATTCGTGGCTCGATCTACGCTACGATCACGTAGCGCTTGGCGTCGCCAAGCTGCGAAAGGATCGAGTGGCCGAGACGTATAGCCCAACCCTGCTGGTGCATCCGCCCGATGAGTTCAAGGGTGCGGGTACGGCCTCACCGGCCCGAAAAGACGTCTACGCGGCACACCCAGACCCGTTTCCCGGCGCGACTTCGCCAGCAAATGGCACCTCAAGCGCGATTGCTATAGTTTCCTTCCGGGTTGGAGCCTGCCTGATCAGCCATCGATCACTTGATGTTGCCGTACGCACGGTCAGGTGCCACTGAGACGAACAGCTTTGTCATCTCCCAGGAGAACGTCAAGAGCGCTCCGATCGCTTCTTCTAGATATTTCTTGGGTGCGTCTTCCAGCGCCTTCCATGCTTCTCCGCCTACGTGGCGCAGAATGCGCAATCCGGTACCGTCTCCGATCCCCAGCTTCGTCCCTTCAACAAGCGCCGCCGTCCGGATGGCGCGCGACCTTTGTGCCGCGTCGCCAAAGATCTCCAGCGTCCCTTGCGCTCCTTCGATGGCGAACCGACCAGTGGGCCCCGCCGCTGCGACCACATCGTCGCCGACTCCTGCTGTCGAAAGTCCTGGGCCGAGCAAGGCATTGACGAAAAGGTTTGCAGCCGTGACCTCGGCCAGGCTCCAGGCATAATCCCAGCCCTTTTCTTGCGCCTCCCCACTGCTAAGGCCTTTGCTGAGGTCTTCGAGGAAATTAAGAAAAGTGACCGGGATGGCATAGACCAGACGCCCCGCGAACTTCGCAACGGCAGGGTTGCGCAGCAGCGTCATGATCATCTTGGATTCGGCAAACGCCTTCGACAGAGCCGTGCCATAGGCGCCACCGATCGCTCCGAAGGCTGCGCCGATAATCGTTTCTGAGATCAGCGCCAATCCTTTCTTACCCGCCAAGCGAGCCGAAATGTAAGACGATATGCCGCCGACTGTTGCCCCGATGAAGGTACTGACCTTCACCTCCGCCAAGGTCACCAACCCGCTCGGGTCGGAAAACGCGACCGGATTGGCGTGGCTGTACAGGTAGCGGTGCAGCGACACCGGGTCACGCAACATGCCACCGAACGGATCGCGGCTGACGAAGCGCCCGGTGGACGGGTCGTAGTAGCGCGCACGCAGGTAGGTCAGCGAGGTCGCCGAATCGTAGCGCTCACCGGCGAAGGTGTGTGGATTGGCCGTGCCGCCGGTGCGCTCGATGACCTCGCCGAACGCGCTGTAGCGGTAACTGTCTGACGTCTGTCCTGCGTCATCCGTCAGCAGGCGCACGTTACGACTCGCGTCGCTGTGGAAGAACTGGCTCTGCGCTGCATCGTGGCGACTCAGGAGCCCGCTACCGAACACGTATTGCGCGGCAATCCCACCGGCTTCGTAGTCGGCAAGGACCTGCGAATAGCCGGTCGTGCTGACCGGGTCGACCAGATAACGCGTCGCCGCCACGCCGTCGTCACGCCGGACACGTTCGCCGTTCGCGTCATAGGCGTAGGCGATATCCGCAAGCGGCGTCGATGCGCCGACCAGCTGGTTCTCGCGGTCGTACTGATAGGCGGTCAGACCGCCTGCGCCGTTTCTCGAGCGCAGGTTGCCGTTCGCGTCGTAGTCGAATGTGTCACCGCCCGCGGCAAGCAGCTTGTCGGCGGCGTCATAACTCAACACCGTCCTGTCGCCCCGAATGTCGATCAGCGCGGTGCGGTTGCCGACCAAATCGTATTCGTACAGCAGCTCGAACTGCTTGACTCCACTGCTGTCGAAGTGGCTTTCCCTGACGAGTCGACGCATATCGTCGTACGCATAGTCCACCCAGCTGCCATTCATCTCGGTGACACGTGTCCGGTCGCCGACTGCGTTGACGTCATAGGCGTAACGCGCCAGGGTGCTCGTGGCATTGGAGTGGGTGAGCACTTCGAGGCGGTTGTTGCTGTCGTAGGCGAACGTTGAGGTCACCCCGTTCGGATAGTCGATACTCGCTAGATTGCCATTCGCGTCGTAGCCATAGGTGATGATCTGCCCGTCCGGATCGGTGACCGTCTCGATCCGGTTGAGATCGTCGTAGGTGTAGTGCGTAGTCCGCGCCGGTGCACCCAGCGCGCTTCGAATCGTATCGCTGGTCCGGTTGCCGGCAAGATCGTAGGTATACGCGATGGCACTTCCGTCCGGGTTCTCCAACCCGGTCAGCCGGTCGTTGAGGTCGTACTCGAATGTGACATCGCCGTTCGCGTTACCCGCCACGAGGGTGCGCCCGGTCGCGCTGTGGGTATAGGTCTCCTCGCTGCCGTCGGCAAAGACCTTGCGGGTCAGCCGACCGTTTGCGTCGTACGCGAGGACCGTGGTATCTCCATTCGGGTCGGTCTGCGAGGCGACATTGCCGGCCAGATCGTAGCTCTGCGTCTCGGTCGTGCCGTCCGGATAGGTCTTGGCGATCTGGCGACCGTTGACATCATATGCGAAGGTTGTGACGTGTCCGCGCGCATCGGTCTGACTGACGAGCTTGTCTTCGGCATCGTAGACGAAGCGGGTCTGCGCGCCGGCAGGATCTGTGACCTGCACCAGATTGCTGTTGGCATCGTAAGCATAGGTCGTGGTCCGGCCCAAGGCATCCGTTTCACTGATGACGCGACCAACGGCGTCGTAGCCGGTCTCGATGAAACTGCCGTCCGGGAAGGTGGTGCGAACCTTGCGCCCGAGCACGTCATAGGCGTACTCGAATACGTTGCCGCGCGCGTCGGTCATGCTGATCTGGTTGCCGACCGCGTCGTACGCGTAGCGGGTCTCGTTGCCCAACGGATCGATGACTTTGGTGTTGCGTCCCGCCGCATCGTATTCGTATCGCATGATGCGGCCCAACGCGTCTTCGAGTTCGGCGATACGCCCCACGGCATCGTAGCGCGTCTGATTGACACCGCCGTCCGGAGACGTTGCGTTGGTGCGCTGCCCCGCGGCGTCGTAACCGAACGACGTTGTCCGTCCCAGTGGATCGACGATCGACGCCAAGCGCCCTCTCAGATCATAGGTCCGCTCGGTGCGCTGACCCGATGCATCGGTGAACGCGATCTCCTTGCCGGCCGCATTGAGCGCTTGCTGCGTAGCAGCACCCGCCGGATCAATCACGGTTTCGAGTTTACCGGCCGCATTCCAAACGAACGTCATGGACCGACCAGCCGGGTCATCGCCACCGACAGAAAGACCACGAGCATCCAACCGGAGTACGGATCTATGTCCGAGCCGATTGGTGTCGCCGATCAACCTGCTGTTTGCGTCATAACTCAGTGTCTCGCTGTTCCCGAGCGCATCGGTTCGAACCTCCAGGTTACCTGCCGCGCTGTACTCCAGCTGTATCGTGTTACCCAACGCGTCGGTTGTCGCGATCCGGCTTCCCCGCGCATCGTAGGCATGAGCCGTGACGTTCCCCAGCGCATCCGTCACGGAGATGCGGTTACCGCGGGCATCATAGGCAAAGCGCGTCGTGCGACCGAGCGGATCGGTGATCGAGGTGACGTGGTCCTGATCGTTGTACGCCAGCGTGGTCGTATGTCCGAGCGCATTGGTCACCGTGAGTCGGTTACGACGCGCGTCGAACGTCTGCGTGATGGTATTGCCCAACGGGTCAGTCGTACCGAGCAGATTGTCGTCGGCGTCATAGGTATTCGTGGTCACACGTCCCAGCGGGTCGGTCGTGCGGAGGATATTGCCGCGCTCGTCGTACTCCATCACGGTGACGCTGCCATCGGCTTCCGTGAGCACCTCCTGGCGCGCGCCGATGTCGTGTGCGAAATCGATCACCCGACCGTCCGCGGTGGTGCTGCGAACCAGTCGCCCGTCATCGTCATATTCGTTGCGCGCGAGCGGCCGGCCGAGCGGATCGACAATTTCGATCAGGCCATGCCGCCAATCATATGTGAATTGGGTCGCGTTGCCTTCGCCGTCGGTATGACTGCGCAGGTCGCCGTTCGCATCGTAATCGTAGGACCGTACGTTACCGACCGGGTCGGTGATCCGGGTGATCCGCCCCTGAACATCACGATCGAACACGACCGACTTGCCAGCCGAGTGTGTGATGCCATTTTCGCTGAATGTCAGCGTGTTGCCATTCGGGTCGACAATGCGCTCGACCCCTGAGGTCTTGTGGATGTCGATCCGGGTGCCGTCCGCGGCTGTATAGCGGAATCGTTGCGGTTCGTAGACACGACCATCGCTGTCACGTCGCAGGTCGATGACGCCGGGCTGCGGGTCGAGAATACTGACGAAGTTTTCGTCGAGGCTCGCCAACTGGCCCAAGGTGCCGGGCCGGGGCTGGTAACGCACCGACTGCGTCAATGGCGGGAACGGGACGATCGCCGAGTTCGACGGCGCGACAACCATGTCGAACTGTTCTACGTGACCGTCGGGCATCGTCACGCTGACGGTATGAGCATCGGTAGGCACGAGTCTGTACGCAAGACCGGATTTCAGGACTTCCCACCCGGTACCCAGCACGCGACTGGTGCTCAGTCGCAGCGTGTTGACGTCCAGCGACCAGCCGTAGCCAAAGTCGCCACTTCGCTGCTCGCGGCTGTCGTAGGTGCGCGTCACGGTGATCGGAATACCGGACATCGGGATCGTCAGGTCGGCGAAGCGCAGCGTGAAGTTGCCCACCTTTAGATCGCCATCCACCTGCACGGTCGTCTCGTCGATCGTGATGTTTCCACCACGGTCATACGCGGTCAGGCGGATCGTGTAGAGGTCGTTGATCAGCAGGCTCGGGTCGAACTGGCCCAGCACGCCATCGGTGACCGGCGTGGTACTGCTCGCGAAGGTCGTGAAGTCGTCGCTCCCGGCGACTGCATAGGCCAGTTCGTACTTCAGCAGGTTCGCGTCGCTGGCCGTGCCGACGATGTCGGTCGGCGCGGTGATGGTCGCGTTGCCCTCAGGGCCGGTGATCTCTGCGAGCGGTGGCGTATCGTCGCCCGGTACACGGTCACGTACGTTGACCGTCGCGGTCGCGGTGACGCCATCGCGGCTTGCACTGACCTCGAAGCTGCCGGCGACACCGGACGAGAACACTGGTCCGTTGGTCCAGGCCGCGAGATCGGTAATGCTCTGGCTGGTGCCGTTGTCGAAGATGCCGGTCGCCGCGTGGCGAACCGTCTGCCCCGTCAACACTTCGGATATCGCAGGTTCGATGACCAGGTCGACGATCGGCAGTGTCGCATCGGCACCGTCACAGTTCTGGTCGATGTCGTCTCCAGGTGAGTCCACAGCACCCGGGAAACGGCTCGGGTCGTCATCGGCACAATCGCCCTGGTTTTCGCTGAAGCCATCGCCGTCATCGTCGATGTCGGCCGGTGAAGGCCCGAGCGACAGGGTGATACTGACTGACGCACCGGCCGGTGCCACCGTGCCGGCCACCGGATCCTGTGCCGCAACCAAGCCGACGGCAACAGCCGGATCGAAACGCTCTCGCACCGCGCCGGTCACCAGGCCGACGCCGGCGATCGTGCTCTCGGCGGTCGCTTGATCCTGGCCGATCACCGACGGCACCTCGGCGGCGCCTTCGACATTGACGTTGAAGATCTGGCTATCGTTGTTGCCGTTGCTGTCGGTCACGACGATCTGGACGCGGTTGGTGCCGAGATCGGCCGCCGCCGGTGTCCAGCGCACGATGCCGAACCGATCCATGGTCATGCCGTCAGGCCCGTCGACCAGCGCCCAGGTCAACTCGTCGCCGACATCGGGATCGATCGCCAGCGCACCGTACTCATAGGCGAAACCGGGCGACGCACCGAGGATCGGTTGCGAGACGATCTCCGGCGCACCGAAGGTCGTCAGCTCGATCGTGACGGTCGCCTCGTTGGAATCCAACTCGCCGTCATTGGCGACATAGCTGAACGTGTCGGCCTCGACCCCATCCTCGCCCGGGATGATCGGCGTGGCGAAGAACTTGTTCAGGCCCGGGATCAGCCAGTGCGGCCGGATGTAGGTTGGGATGGATCCGTCGGCGTTGACATGCGTCGGCTGGTAATTGGAATGGTTGCGGATCGGCCGGGCCGCCGGGAACGGGTTACCGGGCAGGCCCTCGAACACGCGCAATTCACCGCCGCCACCGGACGGGTAGACATGCGAGCCGATGATCTCGGCCGCACCGTCACCGTCGATATCGGCGATCGTGACCGGCTCTGCGGGTCGCCCCGGCAGCAGGCCCGTGGGGTCCTGGGCGATGATCGAGCCGTCCTCACCCGACAGGATGTAGAGCCCGGGCTCTGGCAGGCTACCACCTTCACCACCCGGGTGCTGCAAGACGATTTCATCGATGCCATCGCGATCGAAGTCGAACGCGGCCGGTGCCACCGCGCTCAGTTCCTGGTTTTCGATCGACAGGCCCAGGTCGAACTGGTTCCACAACTCGCTGCCGTCGGTATCGTAGGCATACAGGGCCCAAGCCACCGTTCCCGTGCCGCGGCGCATCACGACGTATTCCGGTGGGCTGTCGTCGTCGAGCTGGGCCACGGTGATCAGGGAATAGGCGCGCACCGAACCGGAAACCGAACCCATGTCACGCTCGATCTTCCACTTCAGTGTCCCGTCGTGTTCGAACACATAGTGGTTAAAGGGATCATACGCAACGATCTCCGCATAGGGGTCGTCGTCGAAGTTCGCGACCGCGGCGACCAGCATATTGGCGACACCGGTGGTGAACTCGTCGACCGGCAACAGGAACTTCAGCGTGCCATCGGCATTCAGCACACTGTGGTTCCAGATGATCTCGATCTTGCCATCCAGGTCGAGGTCGGCCACGATCGGGCTGCGCGCCGGCACACCGGTACCGAACGTCCGCTGTGGCGGACCGACATATTCCCAACGCACCGCACCTGTACGCCCTTCATAGGCGACTACCGCTGCGCGTACCGTGTTGATGATCGTGCTGTCAGCGATCCAGGCCTGCAGCAGCTCGACGTCGCCGTCCCCATCGAGATCGACCGGTACCGGACCGACCGTCCGGGGTGCGACACTGCTGTCTCGCACGTAGCTGACGGGATCCGAGAGACGGGTGGGCGTATTCCACACCGGTGTGCCATCGCGATTGACGGCCATCAAGTAGGCCGCTTCGTTGCTGCTGAAATCCGCACCCGCATTGGGGTTCCAGCGACTGTACGGCACGACGATCTCCAAATCGGCATCGTCGTCCAGGTTGACGAGCGTCACTGTCGCTTCCGGGTCACCCTCACCGATGTCCTCGCCACCGCCCAGCAGCACGACCTCGGCCGCGCAGGTCGCGCCATCGACGATGGCAACCTCCGGCCCGGTGGCAGGACGCAGCACGCTGACCATCTCGACATCGCCGTCGCCGTCGATATCGCCCACCGCGGTACCTTCGGCAAATCCGCCACGATCGTAGTAGACGCACTGCTGCGCCAGCCCGATCTCGATCACCGGGACATCCGGTGTGTATTCGAAGCCGCCATCGGCCGCCAGGTTCAGCGTGCCCTTCTGCGGCGGATTGTGGAGCGCCGCGGTCAGCGGATCATCGTCGGGATCCGAATCGTTGCGCAGCACCCCCGGCGCCGGCACGGTCAGCGTGTCACCGAGCCTGACCGTGTAGGCATCGTCGGCAGCGACCGGTGCACCGTTGACTGCCGACACCTCGACCACGAAGCTGCCGAAGTCGGCCGCGCCGCGGACGTCGGTGAGCTTGATGACAACGTCATGTCGACCGACAGCGGTGACGTCCGGTGTCCATGCGATTGCACCGGTCAACGGATCGATGGTCATTCCTGCGGGCGCGTTGGCAAACGCGAACTCGATGCTGTCGCCATCGGCGTCGGACCCCGCCACCGTCAAGCTCAACGCGGTGCCGACGAGCAAGGGCTGTTCACCCGGCACGAGCAGGACAGGCGGTGTATTCACCGCGCTCGGAAGCACGGGTTCATAGACGTCGATCGAAAAAGTCTCCGAATCCGACTGGTCGGCGCCGTCCCTGACCGACACCTCTACGGGGTGCGATCCCAGCGCTGAGACATCAGGCGTCCATTGCAACACGCCTGTTTCACTGACCGTCAAACCGGCCGGCCCACTGATCAGGCTGAAGGTCCTGGTATCGCCGGGATCGAGATCGACCGCGAACAGCTGAGCAAAGAACGCCTGTGCTACCGGGATGCTGCGGTCGCCCGGAGGCAACAGATCCGGCGCATGCGCGCCAAAGCCCGGCACCGATATCGAGTAGCTCTGGGTTGCGAAGAGACCACCGGTATCCGTGACGCGCACGATCACCGGGAAGTCACCGGTCTGATCGGCAGTTGGCGTCCAGCTGATCGAACCGTCGACCGCATCCATGTCCATGCCGATGGGTGCCTCGTCGAGCGAGAACGCCAAGGTGTCGCCGTTCGGATCGCTCGCCTGTACCGCGTAGCCGTACAGTGCCCCGACCTGTGCAATCGTGATCGGCGCAGATGTGATCACGGGCGGATCGTTGACGACGACCGGGCTGATCGAGAGCATCGCGGTATCCGGCGTGCTTTCCAGTTCGCCGTCGTGAACGATCAGCTGTACGACATAGTCGCCGTCGACATCTGGCGTCAGTGATGCGACGGCGAGGTCCGCATTCTCGATCAGCGCGCCGCTGGTTACCGGCCGCGACAGCAGGGACCAGGCGAAATCGAGCAGGTCACCGTCGGCATCGAACGAGCCGGTACCGTCGAGTGCCATCGCTTCGCCAACGCCGCCTTCCTGGTCGGGGCCGGCATCGGCCACCGGCCGCGAGTTCAGCGTGCTGATCGTGACACTGTCCGGCGTGCTGTCCGCGGTACCGTCGTTGACGACCAGCTGCACCACATAGTCGCCGGGCAGATCGATTGTAAAGCCCGGATCGATCCGGCTCGGATCCGAAAGGGCCGCGGCGCTGCCTGCCGGTTTACCGACCAGAGACCAGGTGAAGAACAGCGCATCGCCGTCGGCATCGAAGGACGCACTACCGTCGAGCATGACGTTGTCGCCGACGAACGCCGATTGGTCAGGCCCTGCCTCTGCGACCGGCGGACTGTTCTCGGTCGAAACCGTCACCGTGTCCGGTGTGCTGTCCAGCACACCGTCGTTGACGATCAACTGAGCCACGTACGCACCGGGCTGGTCGATCTCGAACGTCGGCGCGACCGCCGCGGAATTCGACAATGTTGCGACGCTACCCAGCGGTATGCTGATCAGCGACCACCTATAAGTCAGCAGATCTCCGTCGACGTCGCTGGACAGACTACCGTCGAGCATAATCGTGTCGCCGAGGAATGCGCTCTGATCGTCGCCCGCGCGTGCGATCGGCGCGCTGTTCTGCGTCGACACCCTCACGGTATCCGGACTGCTGTCCTCGAAACCGTCGTTGACGACCAGTTGCAATTCGTAATCGCCGGCCAGATCGACTTCGAACGTTGGGCGCGTGCCGGTCGCGTCGGTAAGGAATGCACCGCTGCCGGGCGGCACGCTCTCGAAAGACCACTGATAGGTCAGCGTATCGCCGTCGGCATCGCTGGACGCACTCCCGTCGAGCGTGACGAGGTCGCCGACGAAAACACTCTGGTCGCTGCCGGCACGGGCGACCGGTGAGCTGTTCAGTGTCGAGACAGCGACCACATCCGGCGCGCTGTCCGAGAGCCCGTCGCTGACGACGAGCTGGATCGCGTAATCCCCAGGGACATCGAGCACAAAGCTCGGTCCGACCGCGTTCGGATCGGACAGTGTGGCCAGGCTGCCCGCTGGACGAGTCAGAAAATTCCAGAAATAGTCGAGTAGATCGCCTTCGGCATCGCTAGAGGCGCCGCCGTCCAACTGCACCAGGTCACCGACGTAGGCGGTCTGATCCGGTCCGGCATCGGCGACCGGTGCCTGGTTTGCGTCGAGCGACCTGACCTGTGTCGTATACGCGAACCGCTGGCGGCGCGGATTGGACAATTCGATGCGTCGTTTGCCACTGGTCTGATCTGCAAGCAAGCCATCGTAGGCAAAAAAAGGGAACCCGTCTTCGGTTACTCCGTCTGCGTTCGAAACCTCGACGTCTGAGGGAGTCACCGAATCGATGACGAGCTGGAGCTCACCCGACCGTTCCTGTGGTCCGTTGACCAGCCAGGCATCGAAATAACTCGTCTTGGTGGCGAAGTTGTAGAGTGGACGGCTGCGCTGCACCGAGACGCTGTCACTGACATCGATCCAGGCTGCATCGCAGGTGGATACTGCGAATGCCATCGCCGCGACGAACCGAACAATTGCGCGTCCCACAGATCGGTTGATGACTCGCAACATGGACTTGAGTTCGACCATCGATCCACTCCCTTGTCTGGCTAGCGATGCCTCGGCTGAGACGACGGCGCGCACGCCGTGCCCGATCTGGCCGGTTCAGGCGTGAGCTCGTAGAAATAATCCCTGGTAGCGCATTGCGATGCACATGCGCTGGTTCATCGGCGCGCAGTGCGCCAACCAATCAGTCCTGCGCTGAGCAATACGATGCTAGCCGGTAGGGGCACCTGTTCGCGCTGCGATATCTCGACATCGCTGATCGTGAGGATTGAATCGAATCCAAAATCGTCGAAACCGAAACTGAGCGCGAACGCGAGCGCCAAGGTGCCACCGCGGTACGCCGTCAGGCTCTCTTCGACCGTGCCGCTGTACACGCCTTCGTAGCCACCGAAGGACAGATGAGGGCCGGCAAGATCGCCGAAGTAGAAATCGAAGTAGTCTTCATTATCAGCGGGCACGACCAGTTCATAGCTGAAGCGCAGGAGGTCGGCATCCGCCGGTATCGCCAGATCTAAATCCCAAAGGCCGACCGGCGCCAAGAAGTCGATGTCGTCTTCAGTGACCGTGGCAGATGCATTGTCGGGTCCGAACACAACGACCGTGCTGTCGACGGTATCGAACTGGGAGAGATCTATAGGGCTTGCCGATGCCAAACTGCACGCGACAGCCAGTATGGGGAGAGCCAACCAGCTCAAACGATGGGATGTCATCAAACCGCTACTCTATGCAATCATCAATAGATCGAAGCAGCGGACCGGAACAAAGGCGCAAGCGGATCGCTGCGCAACCTGGCGACAGGTACAGGCGGGATAAACAGATCGCCTCGTCTCGGGTTTCTTGTTCTTGTTCACTACTTACTCTTCCGCTTTCCGCGAAGTTCGTGCGCGGTGCGAGAAGTTACCGGCACGACACGTTCACCAAATCGAATAGCGTTGTGCATTGCATTCGACAAAGCGTTGAGTGGCGCCAAGCAATATCAAGGCCAATGTTGCTAATACACTATGTTATTTAGAGCTTTTCGGCATTGCACCGTCGCGGATAAAAAAATTTGTAAATTATTCTGACATCTTCTTCTCGATTCCCTGGACGAGGAATATCAGATGCCGCTTGCGACAGTTCCAACTCGGAAAGCGCACTCGCAAGGTTGCCAACGCTGTCGGGTTCGTGCCCGGTTGCCGGTATCAGCTCGTTCATGTTCGCAGCCGGGCTGGGGAGTGAGGACCTTATCGATCTGTCTCTAGGCGGACGGGGACTATCGCTGACGCCGCCACGGCCCATACCGCACCGAACACCGGCGCGGCGGGCCGAAGGGTACGGGTCAGGCGAGCTGGAGGCCGAGGAACAGCACACCGATCGCCGCGGCAAAGCCGCCACCGAACCGTGCCACGCGCTGCTGCCACTGGCGCGATTGTGCGGTGATTCGACTCGACAGCAGCGCGCCGCCGACGATGATCGCGTACTGGACCAGGCCGAAACCGACCAGGTAGGACAGTAGCGGCGTCTGCTCTGCACCGATGATCGATTCGCCGTAGGCATAGCCGTGGAAGATGCCGATCACGGCGAACGCCACGCCTGTCATCAATGCGGGCAGGCTGCCTCTCAGCATTACCGCGACGCCGCCCAGCAGCGCCGACAGTGCGATCACCGTCTCGGCCAGCGGCAGTTCATGGGCGCCGAGGTGATACAGGGTGCCGGCGATCGTCGCGACGACGAATGCCAACGGTGCGAGATAGCGGGCGCGTCCACTCAGCGTCGCGCTGAGCAGTGCCGCGACGACCAGAAAAGCCAGATGATCGAGGCCGATCACCGGGTGAGCGATCCCGGATATCAGGCCCTCGCCGAAGGTGGTTGGCATCGCACCGCCCATGGCGTGATGAGCGTGTGCGAGCGGGGTTGCCAGGGTCAGGGCGACCGCGGCGCCGCCGCTCAGGCGGGCGCGACGTTCAGCGAACAGTGCGTGTGCATGGGTCATGACTGTGTACCTCGAAGTTGCGTGGATGGGCGAAGTGCTCACCAGGATTTGTAGGGCAGGAACTTGCCGTTCATGGTCACCACGACGCGGTCGCCGGCCGGGTTCTGTTCCTTGTCGATGTGCATCGAGAAGTCGATCGCCGACATGATCCCGTCGCCGAATTTCTCGTGGATGATCTCCTTGATCGTCTCGCCATACACACCGACGATCTCGTACAGGCGGTAGATCACAGGATCGGTCGGGACGATCTGGTCCCACTTCTTGTGCGGAAACTGCCGCAACGCCTCGCTCAGTTCGGCATCCAGGCCAAGCGCCGCCGCCACCTTGTCGGCGTATTCCGGTTTGAGGCTGTTCATGCCGAGGCACGCCGATGTCACGAAGACCGGGGCGAGCCCTGCCTTGGCGGCCAGATCTTCCCAACTCATGCCGAGCTTCTTGCGGGCGGCCAGGATGGCCAGCGTCATGTCGTCTTTGTTCAAGGTGCGCCTCCTAATCGATGGGTGCAGTAGTCGTTGGGTTGGTCGAGGGATCTCTGTGGAGCAGCGAGATTCCGCCGTCGATGTCGCCGACGGCCAGCGCGCTGCCATCGGATCGCCAGGTCAACGCAGTGACCTCGTTGCCGGCCCGCAGGCTGAAAACCGCGTCGCCGTCCAGGTTCCAGATGCACAGGCGGCCCCCGCGATCGGCCGAGGCCAGGTACTCGCCGTCGCCGGACCAGTTCAATGCGGTCACGGTTTCACGGTGATGGCGCAGCGGGCGCCCGCGTGCGTTCTGTCCGGCGGCGGGCATCTCCCAAAGGACCACGTCGTGGCCCCCGGCGGTCGCGATCAACGCGCGGCGCGGGTGCCAGGCGAGACAATCCACCGTGCCGGGGTACCCGCGCATCGTCAGTTGGCGGGCCTTGCCCTGTGATCCGCCCCGGTCGGGCCTGGCGGGCTGCCACACCTGCAGATAGCCGTCCTGTGTGCCGACCGCCAGCGCGCGGCTGTCACGTTGCCAGGCGAGTGCGATCGGTGCGCCGGGAAAACTCAACAGCTGCATCGGTTGCGCACCGTCCTCACCGGCGTAGTCCAGGTGCCAGAGATACAGGCCCTTGTTCGCGGCGGTCGCGAGCCGTCGACCATCAGGCGCCCAAGACATCGCCAGCACCTGCCGGCGCGCGTCGTACCAGACCCCGAGAGACTCGGTGCCACGCCACAGCGAGATGGTCCTGCGCGCTGCGGCCGCCAGGACCTCGCCGTTGGACGTCCAGGCGAGGTGCTCGACCCAACCATTCTCGCTGGCCAGCACGGCGGTCTGCTCCCCGCTGTTTGCGTTCCAGAGCACGACACGGCCATCTTCACCGGCGGTCGCCAGCACCTCGGGGTCGCCCGGTTGCAAGGCGATCCGGGTGACGCCGCCCTGGTGCGCCTGCCATGCGAACCGGGTGGCGCCGTGGGCGTCGAGGCAGCGCAGGCCGCCCGCTGCATTGCCGACGTACAACGCACTGCCGTCGGGTCGCCACGCCAGTGTGGTGACCGCGTCCTCGACCGCCAGCGTGCCGTGGACGCCGAACGGGGCGGGGTCCTGGACAGCAGCTAGGCCAGACATGCGTTCAGTCCGTCGCTGAGTGCCGCTCGATCCAGGTCACGGCCGATGAAGACGAGCTGGCTTTCGCGAAGGCTGTCCTGTTCCCATGCCCGGCCAGCCTGTCCGTCGAACAGCATGTGCACACCCTGGAAAACGAACCGGTGGTCGTCGCCGGCGATGCTCAGCACCCCCTTGGTACGGAATATGTCGGCCCCGCGGCGCCGCAACAGGTCGACCATCCAGGTCTCGAACCGTGCCGGGTCGAGGTCGCCCTGCACACGGAGACCCACCGAGCCGACGCTGGTGTCGTGGCTGTGCGGGCTGGCGTAGCGGTACGTCGCGGTGGGCGTCAGCGACACTGCGGCAGCGTCGCGCAATGACAGCGCGAATTCCTCGGGAAGGTGTTGGCTGAACAACACGTAGCGCCCGCTCGCGCGGATCTCGATCGATGGGTGTGCGCCCGTGAGCGGGTCTATTGCAAGCCGGTAGAGTCGCCGGTCGGGTACGAGCGACGCTGCTTCGACCAGCGGACACGGATCCGCGGAGTACGAGAGCATCGCGGCGCGCTTGCTGGCATCAAACGCGCCCGGATGCTCCAGGCCGGGCCCGTCGAGCACCAGATCGATGGTCGGATCGGGGCCGGGTTGCAGATCCAGCTGATAGCGTCCTACAACCAGGTCGTACACGCCGGCCCATTCGAACGGCAGCTCTTCCTGCAGAAACTCGGGCTGCTCGGCAGTGCGGGACGCGAGGTCGAAGGCGCGGATGTCGAGCAGACGATCGAGCGCGACGGCTCCGTAAGCCGCGGGATGGATCTGGGCGAGGCGGTTGACTTGGCGAATCCGTTGTTCGAGTACTGCATGCGCTTCGGCGTCGACCAGGTCGATCTTGTTCAGCACGATCACGTCGGCGAAGGCGAGCTGCGCATGGCATTCGTCGCTGTCTAGATGCTGCAGCACGTGTCGTGCATCGACCAGCGTGACGATCGCGTCGAGCCGCAGCTTGGCCTTCATTTCGTCGTCCATGAAGAAGGTCTGCGCAACCGGTCCGGGGTCCGCCATGCCGGTGGTCTCGATGATGATGTGATCGAAGCGCTGTCTACGCCGCATCAATCGACCGAGGATACGAATGAGATCGCCGCGCACGGTGCAGCAGATGCAGCCGTTGTTCATTTCGAAGATCTCTTCATCGGACTGCACGACCAGCTCGTGGTCTATGCCGATCTCACCATATTCGTTCTCGATCACCGCGATGCGCTTGCCGTGCCGCTCCGTCAGGATACGGTTCAGCAGCGTGGTCTTGCCGGCACCCAGAAACCCGGTCAGCACAGTGACGGGTACGCGGCCGTCGCCGGCAGGCTCGGCGGTGGGCGGATGCAGTGCGGACGATTCTGTCGGACAGGCTGTCATCGATTGGTCTCTCGGTCATCGTGTTGGGGAATCATCCTGCACGCACACTGTTGCGAGCGGGTCCGGACATCGAGGCCGCGGCATCGAGCGCCGGGTTCACCTCGACCGGCGGTGCCGCCGGGTCGTCATTTTGCCGATCCAGCTGGGTTGCACCGGAGAGTTCCTCGGAACGCCGTACCAGGAAGTCGACGAGGTGGTTGCGGATCGGGTAGTAGCCGGGATCGTGAATGATCTGGCCGCGCAGCCGCGGCTTTGCCAGGTCGACCTTGACGGACTCGGCGACCCGCGCATAGGGGCCGTTGGTCATCAACAGGATGCGGTCCGCCAGCAGGATCGCCTCGTCGACGTCATGGGTGATCATGAAAACCGTCTGGTGGGTCGCATCACAGATCTTAAGCAACTCATCCTGAATGGTGCCGCGCGTCAAGGCATCGAGGGCGCCGAAGGGTTCGTCGAGCAACAGCAGTTTGGGCTGGATCGCGAATGCCCGTGCGATCGATACGCGCTGACGCATGCCTCCCGACAGCTGCGCCGGTTTGCGCAGTTCCGCACCGCCGCCCAGGCCGACCATCTCCAGGTACTTGTAGCTGTGTGCGCGTACCTGTTCCTTGCTCCAGCCAGGCCAACGCGAACGCACCGCAAAGGTCACATTGTGCAGGGCGCTCAACCACGGCAGCAGCGAGTAGTTCTGAAACACCACGCCACGATCGAGGCTGGGACCTGCCACTTCCTGGCCGTCCATGAACACGTTGCCTTCGGTTGGTGCGTCCAATCCGGCGAGCACGTTCATGATGGTCGACTTGCCGCAGCCCGAATGGCCGATGATGCAGACGAACTCGCCCTTGTCGATGCTGAAGTTCGCGTGCTCGAAGACGGTGAGTTCTCCTTCTTTGCCGGGAAAGCGACGACTCAGGTTCTCGATCTCGAGGAAATGTCTGTTCATGGTGACCGTCTCACTCTTCGTACTGCACGAGGCGGGTGGCGGCGGACAACACGAGGTCGAGCACCATGCCGACCAGACCGATCATCAGGATCGAGAAGATCACGCTGGCGAGGTCGAGGTTGTTCCATTCGTTCCACACGTAGTAGCCGATCCCTGTACCACCGACCAGCATCTCGGCGGCGACAATCACCAGCCAGGCGATACCGATCGAGATGCGCATGCCGGTTAGGATGGTTGGAGCGGCGGCAGGCAGGATCACTGTCAACGCGGTACGCAGCGGTGACAGTTCATGGGTGCGCGCGACATTCACCCAGTCCTTGCGTACACCGGCGACGCCGAACGCCGTATTGATCAGCATCGGCCAGATCGAGCAGATGAAGATCACGAAGATCGACGACGCCTCGGAATCCTTGATGATGAACAATGCCAGCGGCATCCACGCCAGTGGCGAGATTGGCCGAAGCACCTGGATGAACGGATTGAGCGCCTTGTACATCAGCGGCGACATGCCGATCAGGAAGCCGATCGGGATGGCAATCAGCGCGGCGATCAGATAGCCCGCGAGCACGCGGTAGATCGAATAGGCGAGCTGGATTCCGATGCCCTTGTCGTTGGGGCCCGCGTCGTAGAACGGGTTGGACAGTTCCTCGAACGCCAGTCTGGCGACATCGGATGGCGGCGGGACGCGCGCCTCCTGGTCGGCACCGCCCATCAGGATCTCGTATTCGGTCAGTGCCTGGCTGGATTCCGGCGGACGATTCAGGATCTCCCATACGCCGAGAACGAGTACCAGGATGCCGATCGAAACCAGGGCGGCGCGCAGGTTGAGTGATTGCAGCATCGAAAAACCTCATACGGGGAGGGCGTGCCTCCCCGGTCCATTGGACTCAAACGCGTTTGATGGCGAAGCTGTTGACGTACGCCTCGGCGTTGTCCGGATCGAACTCCTTGCCCATGATCGTGTACTTCTCATAGGTATGATCCGGCGCGTCGTATCCGAGGTCGTGCATGATGCGCGTGGCATCGGCGGCGAGGTAGACTTCTTCGGCGATCTTCTTGTAGTCGATATCGCCCTTGATGTAACCCCAGCGCTTCATCTGCGTAAGGATCCAGACGCCCATCGAATGCCACGGGAACGGATCGAAGTCGATTCGCTTGGGATCGTTCTTGACGTTGCCGAGGCCGTCCGCGTATTTGCCGGTCAACACCTGGGCAATCACCGGCTCGGGCTGGTTGAGATAGTTCTTCGGCGCGATCGCCTTCGCGATCTCAAGTCGGTTCTCGGGCTTCTGCGAATAGGCCGTCGCGTCGACGATCGCCTTCATCAACGCACCGTAGGTGTTGGGCAGCTCGACCGTGAACTTTTCCGAGCACGCGAAGGCGCAGCAGGGATGCCCCTCCCAGATGTCCTTGGTCAGCGTGTGCAGAAAGCCGACCTTCTCCCACACCGCGCGTTGATTGAACGGGTCGGGGGAAAGGTATCCGTCGAGGTTGCCGGCGCGTAGATTGGCGACCATCTCGGGCGGTGGCACGACGCGGATCTGGATGTCCTGATCCGGGTCCAGGCCATGTTCCGCGACATAGTAGCGCAGCAGAAAGTTGTGCATCGAATAGTCGAACGGCACACCGAACTTGAAGCCCTTCCACTGCTTGGGATCACGTTTGTCCTTGTGCTTGACGTGCAACACGATCGCCTGGCCGTTGATGTTCTCGACCAGCGGCATGCGGAACGGCATCGCGGTCGACCCGGCACCCATCGACATCGCCAATGGCATCGGCGTCAGCATGTGGGACGCGTCGTATTCACCCGCAAGGGACTTGTCGCGCGCAACGGCCCAGCCCGCGGTCTTGATCACGTCGACATCCAGTCCGTACTTGGAGTAGAAACCCATCGGGTGCGACATGATGATCGGCGTCGCGCAGGTGATCGGTACGAAGCCGATCTTGAGCTTCGCCTTCTCCGGCTTGCCGAGCGTCTCCTTGATTGCGGCCTTGGCCGCTTCCATCGGGAACATCGCGCCAAAGATCGCGGCCATGGTGCCGCCGCCGATCATGCGCATGAACTGGCGTCGGCTGGGCTCGTGATGGCCGAACACAGAACGCACCACCGCGCTTTCGATCACCCGGTCCATGACGTCTTCGGGTGAGTCCAGCGTGCGGTCTTCGGGCACGCGGTCACCGACCCGCGTCGCGGCCTGCAGCGGCATATCCCTCTGCGGCTGGTCCACCTCCTCGAACACCGCTCGTTCCAATCGTTCGGTGAGTTCCGTCTCTGAACACTCGTACTCCGCCTGCACCTGTTCGCGCGCGAAAACGCAGATCGGACAGGAACAACCGGGGCCATGCGTGAGATCGGATTCCCCATCGAAGGGGTTTCCCAGACTTTTGAAAGACATCGCTCTCCCCTAAACCAACGTTGCAAGAAACTCGCTGTGGCACGGCTGCCGACGATTGGCACAACCCCTGCTCGTATTCGGCTGGACGCCGCATTCGCGCGAATGCGGCGCACCGATGGACCGATTTCGGCGCATGGATGCGCATGATGGGGCGGTGTGCGCACCGATACGGTGCGTTCCGCCGACAGGCGACATCACGATGCGGTCAGGGCCGTCCACGGCCATCAGTACCTAGGCAGGCACCGTGCCAACCGGGAGAGTTCACGCTAAATGGCTGAAAAGATGAGGATTGCCACGCGTCCCAACGCAATCCATAGCGCTACGCATTTGCGTGATTCGCGCGTCTGCGTAGCGTTGCCTACGCAATTGCGTAGAAGTGCCTGATGCGCGACGGCGTGGACGCAGCCATGTTGCCGGCGGCGGATCTGTTCGAACATTCGCCGGAGGCCCAGGCGTTGATCGATCCGTTCGCCGATCGGCTGCTCGCCGCCAACGCCGAATGTCGGACGCTTCTGGGTTGTGGCAGTGACGACCTGCACGGATTGGTGCCGAGCCGGTTGTTTGGTGAGCAGACCGCCGAACTGATCGTGTTCACCGAGGCGGTACTCGAGAAGGGCAGCGGCTGGAGTGATGCCCTCCAATGTCACACCCTCGATGGCCGGGTGCGCGAGGTGACCTGCCGTGCCACGCGCGTGCAGACACGCAACGGTGCGGCCCTGTTGCTGGCGTTGCGCGACATCGAGCATCAGGACCATCAGCAGGCGGCGAGCGAGGCGAACGAGTTCGTGCGTCGCGGTCTGTCCGAATGGCGCCGTGTGCAGCGCCTGTTCGAGGAGATCGAGCAAGAAAACCAGTTGATCCTGCAGGCGGCCGGCGAGGGGATCTATGGCGTCAACACCGAGGGCACGACGACCTTCGTGAACCCGGCTGCGCAGCGCATGCTGGGTTACTCGGCGGCCGAACTGGTCGGCGAGAACATGCACCGTGTGCTGCACCACACGCATGCCGATGGCAGCCATTACCCGGTGGGCGACTGCCCGATCTACGCGGCGTTCAAGGACGGTGCCGTTCACCAGGTACAGAACGAAGTGTTCTGGTGCAAAGACGGTAGCCCGATCCCGGTCGAATACACCAGTACTCCGATCCGCCAGGGCGGTGAACTGGTCGGTGCGGTCGTGGTGTTTCGCGACGTCAGTGAACGCAAGGAGACCGAGCGCCGACTACACCAGGCGCTCGACGAGCTCGAACGGCTGAAACAGCGCCTGGAGATGGAAAACGCCTACCTGCAGGAGGAGATCCGCGGTGATCACAATTACCAGGAGATCGTCGGCCGTAGCGAGGCGTTGCGCCGCACGATCCACAAGATCGAGATGGTGGCCCCAACCGATGCAGCGGTGTTGATCGTCGGGGAGTCCGGTACCGGCAAGGAACTGATCGCGCGCGCGATCCATCAAAGCAGCGCGCGCAGCGCGCGACCCCTGATCCGGGTGAATTGCGCGGCGGTGCCACGTGAGCTCTTCGAGAGCGAGTTCTTCGGTCACGTGCGCGGCGCCTTCACCGGCGCATTGCGCGATCGCGCCGGTCGCTTCGAACTGGCAGACGGCGGTACCTTGTTCCTCGACGAGATCGGCGAGATCCCGCTCGAGCTTCAGAGCAAGCTGTTGCGTGTGCTGCAGGAAGGTCAGTTCGAACGGGTCGGCAGCGATCAGACCCTGAGCGTCGATGTGCGGATCATTGCGGCGACCAACCGCGAACTCGGCAAGGAGGTCGCCGCAGGACGTTTCCGGGAGGATCTGTATTTCCGGCTCAACGTCTTTCCGATCACCTCGGTGCCGCTGCGCGAACGCCCGGAAGACATTCCGCTGCTCGCATCGCATTTCCTGCATAACGCCTGCCGGCGGTTCGGTCGCGACCCGCTGCGTCTGACGACCGCCGATGTGCAGCGGCTGCAGGCATACGACTGGCCTGGCAATGTGCGCGAACTGGAGAACGTGTTGGAACGTGCGGTGATCATCTCGCGCGGCAGCCAGCTGCGCCTCGAGTTGCCGCAGGTCCAGCACGTCCCCCAGCGACCGGCGACGGTCACGCCGGTGCCGACCGACGGCCTGTTGACCGAGCACCAGCGGCGCGAACGTGACCGCGCGGCGATTCGACAGGCACTGCAGCGGAGCGGGGGGAAGGTGTTCGGGCCGGGAGGGGCGGCCGAGATCCTGGGGGTGAAACCCACGACGCTGGCTTCGCGCATCAAACGCTGGGGTATAGACCGCCCGGAACTGAAAGGCTGAACCGTCCAGTGCCTGACGATCGTGGTGGTCGACGCTATGCTGTATCCGATGGTGCCGGCGAGGAGCGTACCCATGCACATCGGATGGAAAGCCTGGATTGCCCGGCTGCAGCTGATCGCGCTGGCGGTTTTGCCCCTGGCTCATGCAGACGCGAAGCCGGGAGGCGATTCGGTGGTCGACGTCAGTCTGGCGACCGCGACGCCGGGTGGGGGATTTCAGCTGTATGGCGCACAGTTCGCCGAGGTCCTGAACGCCGCGGGCGAGGGGTGGCGGATCGAGCCGGTCGCGAGCCGTGGCAGCCGGGAGAATCTGCAGCTGCTGGACCAGGGACGCGTTGATCTGGCGCTGGTAGAAGGCAATGCGGCGCGCCAGGTGCTGGAGGACCCGGCGCAACAGGCGCATGGCCTGCGTATCCTTAGCGTGATGTACCCCAACCCCGGGCTGTTCGCCGTGTCCGGGGATTCGCCGCACCGCTCGATCGACGATCTCAGGGGCCGGCCGATCGCCTTCGGTACCCGGGCGTCCGGTCTGCGGATCCTCGCCCGCGACGTGCTGGATGGGCTCGGCCTGACGTCCGACGGGGATTTCGTCGAGCTGATCCTGGACAAGGCCGCTGAGGGCCCGCGGCTGGTGTTGAGCGGCCGGGCCGATGCGCTGTGGGGCGCCGGGATTGCCTGGCCCGGTTTCGTCAGGCTCGCCGACAGCGCTACCGGCGCGCGCTTCATCGCCCCGACCGGCGCACAGATCGAGGCAATCCTGAAACGGCATCCGCACCTGCGCAGGATGAGCGTGCCGGCGGGGACCTATCGCGGCCAGACGCAATCGATCGAGTCGGTCGGCCTCTGGTCATTGATCCTGACCCGCGCCGATCTGCCGGACGACCTGGCGTACCGATTGGCGGAGGCCATCCACCGGCATCAGGGGACACTGGCACAGCGGTTCGCGCAGGGTCGTTATACCTCTGCCGAGAACACGGTACAGCAGGTGGACCCTGGACGGCTGCATCCTGGAGCGGCCAGGTACTACCGATCGGCAGGGCTGCTGCAATGACACCGTCGGCACAATGCGCGGTCATGGCGCATGACCTGCGCCCGGTGCAGGTGACACCGCCGCCACGTTGCCCGTCCACCTCGTCACAGGGCGCCGACCGCGCCGGATCCATCGATCCGCGCTGTCTATACTGCTGAACAGAATCGGGATCGGAGCCTGGATGCCGCTCCGGTGCCTCCAGCCCCGCGTTCACGCCGTCCGACAGGGCGGCGTCACCGGTAATCGAAGATGGAGTTGTGGCCATGGCCAAACTGAATATCAACGGGCAGCCCGTCGAGGTCGACGCGGACGCCTCGACACCGCTGTTGTGGGTGCTGCGCGAGCAACTGGGCCTGACCGGCACCAAGTACAGCTGCGGGATAGGGGTCTGTGGTGCCTGCACGGTGCACATCGACGGTGAGGTGGCACGCGCCTGCGTGGTCCCGGTCGGCGCGGTGCAGCCGTCGCAGCAGGTCGTGACCATCGAGGGCCTGTCGGCAGACGCCAGCCACCCGGTTCAACGGGCCTGGGCGGAACTCGACGTGCCGCAGTGCGGCTATTGCCAACCCGGGATGATCATGGCCGCGGCCGCCCTGCTGGCCGACAATCCGCAGCCGAGCGATGCGGATATCGATGCCCGTATCACCAACATCTGTCGATGCGGGACCTTCAACCGGGTTCGCCGTGGCATCCACCTGGCCGCCGAATTGAATCGGCGTGGGAGGGCGTGATGAAGACGGGGCCGGTGAAAATTTCGCGCCGCGATTTCCTGATCGGCACGGCGAGCGCCGGCGCCGGCCTGTCGATCGGGCTGTTCCTGCCGTTGGTCGACGCCGATGCGCGCGCCGAGGGAGCAACCCGCGAGGTGAATGCCTGGGTCGTGATCGAGCCGGATGACCGGGTGATCATCCGCATTGCCCGTTCGGAGATGGGCCAGGGTACATTGACCGGCCTCGCCCAACTGGTCGCCGAAGAACTCGAGTGCGACTGGTCCAAGGTGAGTACCGAGTACCCGACGCCGGGCCAGAGCCTGGCGCGCAACCGCGTCTGGGGCAGCTTTGCGACCGGCGGCAGCCGCGGGATTCGGGGCAGTCACCAGTATGTTCGCGAGGGTGGCGCGCTGGCTCGTACCTTGCTCATCGAGGCGGCCGCCGAGGCCTGGGACGTGCCGGTCGAGGAGTGCAGCGTGGTCGCCGGGATCATTACCCATGCCCCGACCGGTCGCACGACCCGTTATGGCGCGGTCGCCGCCGCGGCGGCCAAGCTGGTGCCACCGGTCAGTGTCGAACTCAAGGACCCGAAGGACTGGACGATCGCCGGCAAGCCGCTCAAGCGTCTCGATACCGCCGACAAGCTCACCGGCCGTCAGGTGTTCGCTGCGGATCTGCAGCTGCCGGGGATGCTCAACGCGACGATCAAGGCGTGCCCGGTGTTCGGCGGCCGGCTCGGCGGATTCGACGAAGCGGCCGTGCGCAAGATGCCCGGCGTACGCGCCGTCGTCCGCGTCGACGACGATGCGGTCGCGGTCGTGGCCGATACCTGGTGGCAGGCGAAGACCGCGCTCGACGCGTTGCCGATCACCTGGGTCGAGGGACCCAATGCGACGGTCGATGATGAATCGATCGCGCGCATGCTCGTCGAAGGCCTGGACGCCGCCGAGGCGTTCATCGGCAACCAGGCGGGTGATGTCGATGCCGCATTCGCCGGCGCCGCGCAGACCGTGGAGGCCGTCTACAGCTATCCGTTCCAGCACCATGCCACGATGGAGCCGATGACCGCGACCGCCCGTTGGACCGCAGAGCGTTGCGAGGTTTGGTGTCCGACGCAGAATGGCGAGGCCGCGCTCGATGCGACCGCCGTGGCGGCGGGATTGCCGGCAACCCAATGCGAGGTCTACAAGCTGCATCTCGGCGGTGGCTTCGGAAGGCGCGGCTTCAGCGACTACGTCAGCCAGGCGGTCAAGATCGCCAAGCAGTTGCCGGGCACCCCGGTCAAGCTGCTGTGGACGCGCGAGGAGGACATGCGGCATGGTGCCTATCATCCGATCACCCAGGCGCGCCTGCGTGGCGCGCTGGATGCGAACGGCGACCTTATCGGGCTGCGGGTGCGCATCTCGGGACAGTCCATCCTGGCCGGGGTAAGGCCCAACGCGCTGAAAGGCGGCGCGGACATGATCACCTTCCAGGGCCTGTTGCCGGACGGTGATCACGCGATCAGCTACACGGTCCCCAACCTGCTGGTCGACCATGCGATGCGCAACCCACCTGTGCCACCCGGCTTCTGGCGGGGCGTCAACATCAACCAGAATGCGATCTACCTGGAGTGCTTCATCGAAGAGCTGGCGCATGCCGCGGGCGTCGATCCGCTGGCATTCCGGCGCAAGCTCATGGGGCAGCATCCCCACAGTCTCGCGGTATTGAATGCGGTTGCCGAGCGTATCGGCTGGGGCGAGCCCGTGCCGGCAGGTGTGCATCGCGGCCTCGCGGTGTGCAAGGCATTCGGCAGCCATGTTGCGGCCTGCGCCGAGGTGTCGGTGGACGACGGCCGCTTGAAGATCCATCGCATTGTCGCCGCGACCGATCCGGGTCACGCGGTCAACCCGCAACAGATCGAGGCGCAGATCGAGGGTTCATTCATGTTCGGCCTGAGCGCGCTGCTGTATGGCGGTGTGTCGATACGCGACGGCCGCGTGCAGCAGTCGAACTTCGACACCTATCGCTCGATGCAGATCGCCGAAATGCCGCAGGTGGAATCGATCGTGATGCCGTCCGGCGGTTTCTGGGGTGGCGTCGGTGAACCGACCATTGCGGTCGCGGCGCCGGCGGTGCTCAACGCGATTTTCGCGGCAACGGGTCGGCGCATCCGCAGGGTGCCGCTACAGCCTTCTGACCTGCGCGCGGCCTGAGGCACCGGCGGCGACGCGCCGCCGCTTGTTCAGTCGGGCCAGGAGATCCGTGCCCACAAGGCCTTCAGGCGGGCTCCCCGGTCCGGATTCAACCAGGCCACATGGGCGATCCGTCCGGCGAGATGCGCCCTGAAATCCTGCCTGCCTTCGTGGTTCTGTCCCTCGGGCCCGAAGCGGGCACAGTTGTGCAGCGTGGCTTTCAGGCGGTCGTAGTCACGCCGCTGCAGGTTGGGTCGTTGGTTGACCACGACCCCGGCGAGCCGTTGTGATTGCGCCTGTGTGTTCAGACGCGTCTTGCGATGGTTGATGCGGAACCCCTCCTCGGCGGCGATTGCCCCGATCAGCGCCTGAACGAAAGGGCCGCGGCGCAGCAGGCTCGCGGGTCCCGAAAACGCCAGGTCGTCCGCATAACGGGTGTAATCGAGCTCGAACCGGTCGGCAAGACCCTGCAGACGGCAGTCGAGCCGCCAGGCGCACAGGTTCGCGATCGCCGGCGAGCTGGGGGCACCTTGCGCCAGGTGCGGTGCCTGTAGCCGCCGTCGCGTCTCCCAGGGCAACGCATCAAACTCGGCGCCGACCAGGGCAGGTGCGACCGCGTGGGTGCACAGTCCCTGCAGGACACGCGCGACCCCCGGGGGATAACCGAGGCGGCGAAACAGTGCGCCGACGCGCGGCGCCGGGATAGACGGAAAGAAATCTTCCAGATCCATGTGCAGCACCGCAGGCTTTTGCAGATGTGGCGTCGCGAAGCTGAGGCAGGAGCGATGACGGCGAAAACCATGAGCGGCGGGGTGCGGCGGAACGCAGTCGAGCAGGTGGTGCAGGACCTGTCGCTGCATGAGCTTCAGTCGTGCCTTGGGTATCTCCAGCAGACGTGGCGGCGCACTACGTCGGGCGAGCCAGCGGTAGCGGTAATGATGTAGCTTGGGATTGCGTACAGACGTCTGTCGCGATTCGCAGTCGGCGAACCATGCCAGCTCGCGCTGATTCAGACCCAACCAAAGGCCCAGGTCTCTCGCATGATCCAAGGTCGGCAGCGGCAGGGTCGAGAAGTGCCCGGTCGGCGCCTGCATCACCGAGGTGTCGAGTACGATCCGTGCCTCGAACCCCTTGCCACCTGACTGCGAGGCAGCTGCCAACTCGCGGTCGGCGGCCAGCAGTCCGGCCAGCTGCGATCGAGACGGTGGATGCCCCGGGGGGAAGTGGAACAGCAGCCTCGCGGCAAGCCGGTCGGGGTCGGGTGGCCCGCCATCCAGCGCCCTGCGCAAGCGGTCGCCGAGCGACTCCCGATCCCATCTGCCGAACTGGATGGAGAGCATCAGTCGCCGCATTTTGATCTGATGAGCAGTCACGTCAAACCCCACACGCGAGACGACCGGATGCCCGCGTTGCATGGTGTCGGGCGCGCGACCGGCCTTCGACCACTCTCGTCCCGCCGGTACAGCATCTGCGTGCAGCGCAGTGGTGTACCGGCAATGCATTGTCAGACTGAACCAGGCATCCCCGGGGTAACCCCGGAGCGTTCCAGAACCCCGGCATCGCCAGGCCATGGAACCGCTCGAAGTGCCGGCCGCGCGTTGGCATGTTGAAAAGCACAGCTGCGCAAGTCAAGCCACGCGCCTTCGATACAAGCGGCCTGAGCCTCGGCATGGCCAATCGATCGGCCCTGTATTGACCGCGTGTCCGTTTGTTCCCGGATACCTGGTCCTTTTAGGTACTAAAGAAAAGGGCTCAGCGGGGCGCTAACAATAATGAGGCGCCATGACAGTGAGTCCGGGCATAGATGCGGGCGCCTGATGTCTAAAGGGAAAAGGCAGGGCCAGCCATGACGACACAAACCACACCCGCAGCCGCGCGGGGCAGCATCACGCGGCGATTCAATCTTTCGATCCTTGGAATCTATCTGCTGAGCATCCTGATCAGCGCTCCGACGATCTACTACTACACACGGCACGAGGTGTATGCGCAGTCCAGCACCCAACTCGGGCTCCTGGTCGATATGGTCAAGTCGATCAAAGGTTACGTGGCGAAGGATCTGCGACCCTACTTCATGAAACAACGGTTGTTCCACACCGCCGGCTTCTCCGGCATCGTCGCGGTATCGCGCGTCGCCGAGAACTTCAAGGGCATGCAGGGAAGCTATTCCATACGCAACGTGTCGGACAACCCCTTGAATCCCGACAACCGTCCCGAGGCGCTGGAATCCGAGCTGTTGTCACGTTTCCGCGCGGACAAGCAACTCGATGAACTGCGGGTCGAGGGGTTGCTGGGCGGACAACAGATGCTGGTGCGCAGCGCGCCGATCGTCAGTGCGAAGGGGTGTCTGCGTTGCCACGGTGACCCCGATCAGGTACCGATCCAGATCACCGCAGACTATGGCCGAGGCGCTGGTTACAACTACCGGATCGGTGACGTGGTCGGTGTCGAACTCGTCGGCGTACCGATCGCCAACGTCGACGCCTTGGCGTTGAAGCGCAGCCTGGTTGCGACGGGATTGTTGACATTGATGTTTGCAATCGTATTCATGACGATCAATCTGCTGGTGCGACACTACCTGATATCTCCACTGCTGAAGATCACCGAGACCGCACATGCTGTTGCCAAGGGTGAACTCGACCGGTCTATGAACATCGAGCGCAACGATGAGATCGGCGACCTGGCGCGATCAGTGGAACTGCTGCGAAGGAGTTTCGCGCAACTGATGAAAAGGATGCGCAAGGGCGGCGAGTGAAGGCCCACAGCGGCTGAGTCGCAGCGGCTGGCGGCCCGCTGCGTGTCGGCCGAGGCACGAGGTCAGGTCATGGCGGCAGCGAAATGCGCACGCGCGCGGCTGAGGAATTGCTCGGCTTCGCGCTGTTCGTCGATCTCGCGAGCCAGGTGCCGGATGACCGAGTCCAACTCGTGTCGGCCGTTCAGTCCACCGACTTCGGCAATCTTCTCCTGGCAGAGGATCTCGGCGACAGGACCGAGATAATCGCTGACCAGTCCGCAGAGATCCTTGGCCGCCTGGGTCGGATCGAGCAACGCCTTCGACGGTGGTGTGACGGTGTCCGCGGGCCCGGTCGACGGCGGGGGGGCGAAGCGGTGTGCGAGCTCACGCTGAGCCAGCAAGACAAACTCACTGGCCTCGCCGGCGTCATCGATCTCGCGGGCCAGCTTGCCCAGAACCAGATCGAGTTTGCCCAGATGGTCGAGCCCGCCGACGGCCTTGATCTCCTCTGAACACAGTACCGGGGCGACCGGGCCGACGTAGCGCGAGAGCAGGTCACACAGCAGCTTCGCCTCCGCGCTGTGGTTATCGCTTTGTTGTGCGGGATCCGCGCTGTCGTCGCCGGGCGTGTCTTCGAAAACGGTAGCGCCGGGGTGCAGCGCCGCGACCAGTTCCGCAGTCGGCGGCAAAGTCGGCGAACTGAGCTCCACCAACGCATCGTCGACCCTGAAGGTTCCCCACTGCATCGAACGCAAGGCATGGATCGCGGCCAGGCCGCGTTTCGGGCCACATCGGACGCAGACGATCGTGCCGCCGTCCAGGCCGATGATCACAGAGTGATTGGTATCGGTGCGCCCGAAGAGGGTGCTGGTGGCCGAACTGGACACCAACTCGGTCACCAGTTCGTAGAATGCCGGATAGTCCAGTCGGTCACTCATCGCCGAAGCTCCGCAGTCGTTCCATGTGAGCGCTGCTGCCAGGCTCACCAACCTATGACAAGTATAGGCAGTATTTACATGGGAATCGGGCGCGTCCGCGCTCGATCGCGTGCGCCGGATCGTGCTGCGAAACTACCGGTCGCCCGGCAAAAAGGCCGCTTGGACCAGATAGTCATATTCGTTAAGTTTCGCGGGTGCTGGCCGCTAACACAGCACCGCGAGTGTCCTGCCGAGAAACGGATTCTCATGCGGCGAAGTTGGAATG
The DNA here is from genome assembly GCA_024235395.1 of Chromatiaceae bacterium. Taxonomy (NCBI): domain Bacteria; kingdom Pseudomonadati; phylum Pseudomonadota; class Gammaproteobacteria; order Chromatiales; family Chromatiaceae; species Chromatiaceae bacterium. The sequence continues at coordinate 71,525 of JACKMK010000001.1, read as the reverse complement.
CGTGCAGCCGAATTCGGCACGCTGAAAACCCTTCTGCCCCGTCACCGCGAAAAATCGAACTGCTTATAACGATACCGTGGAGAGGGCTCATGAACCTGATACAGAAGCTGACAATTCGCGCAAGACTGATCGTGCTGGTCGGATTCGCCGCATTGGCGATGATTTGCGTGGGCCTGCTGGGACTGAACGGCATGCACAACGCCGAGGACTCGCTGAACACCGTGTTTCAGGACCGTCTCGTTCCCACCGTGGAGATCAGCCGCATCAGCGAACTGATGCGCGAGAATCGCAGTCAGCTGTTGTACGCGCTGCAACACGAGCCCGGTTCGAAGACCGAGCCCTATCACAAGCACGATGTCGAAGTGCATGTCGCCAATGTCGAGCGGAATATCCAGGAGATCTCGACCATCTGGGATCGCTATCTTGCCGAGCACGACCTGTCCGGGGTGGACAAGGCGCTGGCCGACGAGTTCGCGCAGAAACGCGCCGAATTCGTCAAGGTGGGGCTCACGCCCGCGGTCGCGTTCATTCGCGAGGGCGACTATCTGAACGCGGCGATTCACCTGGCGAAGGAAACCAAGCCTTCGTTCGACGCCGCGCATGAAGCAGTCGACAAACTCTGGGAACGTCAGATCGAGGTCGCCAGGATTACCTATGACGCGGAGATCGAGCGGGGCGCGACCATACAGACCGTGTCGATCGGCGTGCTGGTGCTTGGCATTGCGTTCCTGAGTATCCTCGCGATTGTCACCATCCGCGGCATCGTCAGCGTGGTCGGCAAGCTCAACAGCGCCGCCGACCGCATGGCCGCGGGGGATCTGACGGCCCGCTGTGATCACAGCGCCGGCGACGAACTCGGCAGCATCGCGGCGTCGTTCGATCGCGTCGGCGAAAAATTCCAGCACGTGATACGTGAACTGATCGATTCGGCGACGCAACTCGCCGCGGCGACCGAAGAGACCTCGATGGTCACCGCCGAGACCAACGGGCACATCCGGGTACAGCGGTCCGAGACGGAGCAGGTCGCGACTGCGATGAACGAGATGGCCGCAACGGTACAGGAGGTCGCGCGCAATGCGGCATCCGCAGACCAGGCGGCGCAGGAGGCGAACGTACAGGCCAATGAGGGCATCAGTATCGCCGGTCAGGCATTGAGTGCGACGCGCAGTCTCGCCGGTGAGGTCGAGAAGGCGGCGGCCACCATCCGCCAGCTGGACAGCGAGAGCAGCAGCATCGGATCGGTACTGGAGGTGATCCAGAGCATCGCAGAGCAGACCAACCTGCTGGCGCTGAACGCCGCGATCGAAGCGGCACGCGCGGGAGAGCAGGGCCGTGGTTTCGCAGTGGTCGCAGACGAGGTACGCACGCTGGCGGGGCGGACGCAGGGATCGACACAGGAGATCCAGGGCATGATCGAGCGCCTGCAGAAAGGTGCGAAGGAAGCGGTCAAGGCGATGGAACAGGGGCAAAGCATGGCCCAGGGCACCCTGGAGCGCGTCGAACATTCGGATCAGACGCTCAATGCGATCAATCAGGCGGTTGCACGCATCAAGGAGATGAACATGCAGATTGCTTCGGCGGCCGAAGAACAGGGCTCGGTCGCCGAGGAGATCAACCGCAACGTGATGACGATCAACGATCTCTCCGAGCAATCGGCGCGTGGCGCGGCGCAGACCGCCGAGGCGAGTACCGAGCAGGCACGCCTGGCTTCGGCACTGCAGTCCATGGCGGCGCAGTATAAGGTGTGATGCGAGCGGCGTAAGCGCTGGGAGTCATCGGCAGCGCTGCCAGTCTCGGCCCGTTCGACGACGCCATAGGGTTGATCTGCACGCCGAACGGCGTGCGGACGTCCACGATTCCGTCGTTTGTTGCGGGTCATCGCCGGCCCGGTTTCACTCCCTGGACCCGCGGATCTCACGTCGGATCTTTGCACGCTCGACCGGCGAGGCCCGACGGTACTCCTCGATGCGTGCACGCGCTGCCTCACGTTGTGCCGAGGTCATCGATCGCCAGCGCGCGTTCAGACGTGCGCGACGCTCCTCCGGCAGCGAGCGGAACCACGCACGCCGGCACCTTATCGTTGCACGCTCCTCGTCGCTCATCACATTCCATTCCTCCTGCCGCGCCTGGATGCATGCGCGTTGCTCGGGTAGCTGCTCCCAGGTGTCCTGCAACGGTGCGAGGATCTCTTGCGCCCGTGCATCGAGGTCCGTCCACGCCGAGCCGGCGGCGTATGCCAGATGACGATTCAGTCTGCCCACGAGACTGAGCGCCAGTGCGTAGCGTGGACCTTCCATTGTGGATTCTCTATCTCGTTTCCGTCTGGGCGCGGCGTCGTGCCGGAAGGTGTCCGTCTCACGGCATCGGTCTCGTCGGGGGCTTCGAGCGGATCGGTCAGTCGGACGCGAGCGTCCGGCGCCCAGTCTGCTGAAGGTGGCTGCGGCATACCGGCCACAACGGTGGTCATCACGAACAGTCCGGTCGTCAGCGACCATGCACGCCGGATCCTCGTCGTCGTGCATCAATGGGTCGATCCGGGCGACTGCAGCGCCTGGCGACCACCCGACGTCGGCATCCTGCCGGGCGGAATCTCCGCAGGACCTTCGCATAGCCGCACTGCCACTGACGATCCGCTGCGAAACAGCAACTGACCACGGCGCTACCCGGCGCCCGAGCAGCCATCGGCGGGTCGTTGACACCTCAGGTGTTCGTCTTCCAGACTTCCGCATCCGGCCGTTGCATGGGCGCGGTGTGCGCGCCGTGTGGAGTCGTTGAATCAGAAGGACCGAACTGCCGTGCGACCCCCCTATGCGTGGAACCTGATGGCCCGCCATATGCTGCTGCGTCTTGCGCGATGCGCCATACCGTTGGTGTGCGCAGCTGCGGTGGCCGTGAACGCCGCTGAGATGGCGCCTACGGTGTACGCGCCGCTCGTCCCAAAGGCTGCAAAGGCCGATCGTGCCTGGTTTGTAGGCGATGTCCAGGATCCACCGACGTTGCGGCTGGAGGCGCTCGACGCCACCGAGTTGACCGCTAGACGGCGTGCCGCAAAACCTCATCAACGTGGCTTTGCGCGCGCCTTGCCGGACGTTGCGGAGCGCCGGCTCGGTGCCGACCATCCGAACTGGCAGACACTCGCGGACGGCCGCCAGGTACTGGTCGTGGCCATCGAGGCGCCGGGTGCCGGTGCGCTGCGCCTCGGCGTGCAGGTACGTCGCCTGCCGGAAGCCGTCGTGCTGCGTTTTGGTACCGATACCAGCGGCGCACGTCCTCCGGTTGCGATCGACGGCCGCGAGATCCTGAAGCTGATCGGACGCAACCGGGCAGCTGCGCCGGACGATCCCGAGGCGGTGCTCTACTGGTCGCCGCGCGTCAGGGGTGAGCGCCTGCTGCTCGAACTCGAGCTGCCGGCCGGTGCGAACCGGACATCGGTCGATGTCGATTTGATAACGGTTTCACAGTTTTTCAAAGACGCCGCCGCAGCCGACGGACGATTGGTCCCGTACGACGTGGGCGATGCGGGCAGCTGCCAGAACGATATCCGTTGCGACTCTGCCGAGCGGGTACAGTTCGGTAGCGCGACCGCGCTGATATCGTACGTCGATGGTGGCGAGTCGTTTGCGTGCAGTGGCGTGCTGCTCAACGATAGCAATCCCGGCAGCGATTTCCACTTTGTCACGGCGAACCATTGCATCCCGAATCAGGTGGTCGCCTCGACGATCGAGTTTCACTGGTATTTCCGCTCAGAGGCGTGCAATTCGATCTTCGAGGACCTGGCGTATACCCCGCAAAGCGGGGGGGCGACGCTGCTCAACACCCTGAGCGGTACCTACGACACCAGCCTGTTGCGACTCAATCAACCTCCGCCGGGTGGTGTGACCCTGGCAGGGTGGACCACTGCGGAGCCACAGGTCGGCCAGCCGTTGTTCGCGATACACCATCCCGAGGCGGACTGGCAGAAGGTGTCCTTTGCAAACGCCGATATCCCGGTGTCCTGCGAACTGTTCACGGAGTCGGTCTTCTGCAGCCCCGACCAGCAGGGGAATTTCTTCGAGGTCAATTGGACGGACGGGGTGATCGAAGCGGGCAGCAGTGGCTCGGGTATCTACTCCAGTGCCAACCTGTTGTTCGGCACCCTGAGCAGCAGCAGCGTGACCTGCGCAAATCCGAACGAGCGGACCAACTATGCGAGCTTCGGCGATGCCTACAGTGCAGGAAACTACGCGGCATGGCTGAGCAATCCGGTACCGCCGCCGGCTGACGACAACCGCGCGCGCAATCTTTCGACACGCGGGCAGGTTGAGCCACTGGTACCCATGCACGGTGGCATTGTGGTCGAAGACACTGTCAAGGTGCTGATCGCCGCGCGCGGCCCGACCACCGGATTGGACTCGGCTCTGGCCGATACCACCATGGCGTTGTACCGGCTGAACGCAGGACAGCCACCGGTCAAGCTGCAGGAAAACGACAACTGGCAGGATGCCGCCAACGCGGACGAGATCGCGACACTGACGGCCAGTCGACCGTTGAACGCACTCGAGGCCGCCTTCCTGGTCGAGTTGTCCAATGGTTCCTATACCGCGACCGCGTCCGATGCCGGTGACGACGACTCGGGCGAGACGGTGCTCGGGTTTACCCTGGTCGAAGACGCGGCGACGACGGGCGTTGCGCGCAATCTGTCGACCCGTGGTCTGGTCCGACCCGGAATTCCGATGCACGGCGGTATCGTGGTCGGTGGCAGCGTAAAGGTCCTGATCACCGCGCGGGGTCCGACCACCGGTCTGCAGACGGCACTCGACGACACGACGCTCGAACTGTTCCTGTTGCGACCCGGTGAACCGCCATTGAAGCTGCAGGAAAACGACGATTGGCAGAGCAACGCCAATGCCGACGAGATTGCGACCCTGACCGCGAATCGGCCGCTCAACGAGTTGGAAGCGGCCCTGCTGATCACGTTGCCGGCGGGTTCCTACACCGCGATGGGTAGCGATTTCAACGACGACCAGGCCGGCGAGATGGTGGTCGGTTTCACGGTGATCGACTGATCAGCGGGTCCTCTTCGGGGCGTTAGACCCCCACGTTGCGACATCAGCGCGGCAGCGCGAAACAGAAAATGGGAAAACACGAGGCCGGACAGCCGCCGTTCCCTGGTTGAGAATCCCCGACGCCCCCTGGTGCAGGTTCACCATTGGTGACGCGCGACCGCCCACCGGACGCACCAAGTCACTGAATCTTCGACATCCTGGTGCATGGCACGGGAAATGCCATGACTTGGCTGAGGCCCCGTTCTGGGGTTCGAGCAAGACCATTCCAGGAGGTAACGGACATGTTTCATCGATTCACCATCAAGCCCATTGTCGCGGCGCTCGCCGGCGCATTGCTGGTCAGCGGCCCGAGCTACGCCGATCGCGCGATCCAGGAGGAAATCAGCGTATTGCCCGGACGCCAGATCACCATCCAGGACGAACACGCGATCTCGTCGGCGGCGGTCAAGGTACTGCGGCATATCGCCGAGGCGCGCGGCGCACTGCAGGGCGAGCACGCCGATGTGGCCGCAGCATCGGCGCAGCTGGCCAAATCCGAGCAACTGCTCGACATCATTCAGGCGGCGCTGCCAACGACCAAGGTGAAGGACCGGATCTGGGTCGCACGCAAGCACCTGGAGTACGAGGATACCCGCGAGGTCCTGCCGGACCTGATACCGATCTACACCTCGCTCGACGAGTTGGTCGACTATGTGCCGACGTCCGTGGCCAAGGCGCATCTGGACAACGCCAAACAGGCGCTCAAGAAAGGCGACAAGGAGCAGGCTTCGCGCCAGTTGCAGGAGGTGGACGACGCGCTGATGTATGTCGAGGCCGACCTGCCCTTGGGCAGCACGCGTGAACTCGTCGACCAGGCCAAGCAGGCGCTCACGAAGAACGACAGCAAAACGGCTGATCAGGTGCTGGCCCAGGCGGAAGACAACGTGGTGTTTGTCTCGCTGTCGTTCGAGTCGCCGCTCACCCAGGCAAAGGCGGCGATCTACAGGGCCTGGCAGGAATCGAAACTCGGCGAGCGCGATCAGGCCAAGGCCGATCTGGATGCGGCCGTCAAGCTCCTGGAGCGGGCGGCCAGGAGTGACGACGAGGTCAGCCGCAAGGCGGTCTCGGACCTGGTTGGCGAAGTGCGGGATCTGCACACCGCCATCGATACCAACGACACCTCCATCTCATCGCGTATCGAAAATGCCTGGCAGCGTCTTACCGCCTTGTCCGAGCGGTCGGCCGAGTACATCAGTACGGGTTGGCAACGGTTGCGCGCCGAAGGCGCGGGCAAGAAGGAGTTGATCGAGGCGAAGCTGTACCTCGCCTACGCGCGCATCGACAGCGTGCAGGCGCACGATCCGGCGGCGGCCAAGGTGGATCTGGCGGAGGCCGGCAGCTACCTGGATACGGCCATTCAGCAGGTCGCGCCGGACAGGAAGGACGAACTGCAGCAGCTCGCGTCCCTGATCAAGGGTCTCGACAAGCAGGTTGACAAGGCGCAGTCGCCAGCGAGCGCCCTGCCTGAGTTTCATCGCGCCGAGGCGCAGCTGAGCACCTTGATCCGCCAGCTCTGAGGCGATACAGCCTGCACGCCTGCTAGTGACGGTGTCCACCTCATGATGGGTGGGCGCCGTGCCGCGGCATACGCCCGTGCGGCACCGGCGAGTGCGACAGTCTGTATGCCGGGTGCAAATCAACCACCAGCGGGTCCGACATGCTGGTGCAATTGGACAAACGCAAACCGGGCAAACATCGATTCGTCGCGTCAACGGCCTCCGGAGAAAGGTGTGGTGCGCCATGGCGCAGATGTTGCAGCGGCATGTACATGTCGGGACCGAGCTTTGAGGTAGGGACAGTATGACTGACGGTGTCGTGGACCTGTCGCGGCTGCAGTTCGCTGTCACTGCGATGTTTCACTTCCTGTTCGTCCCGCTGACGCTGGGGCTGTCCTTTCTCCTCGCGGCGATGGAGACCGTGTACTACACGACGGGGCACCGTATCTATCGGACCATGACCCGGTTCTGGGGCAAGATCCTGCTGATCAACTTCGCCCTTGGGATTGCGACCGGCCTGACACTCGAGTTCGAGTTCGGTACCAATTGGTCGTTCTTTTCGAGTTTCGTCGGCGACATCTTCGGTGCGGCACTGGCACTCGAGGGCCTGATGGCGTTTTTCATGGAGTCCACCTTCATCGGGCTCATGGTGTTCGGATGGGACAGGCTGTCGAAAGGGCAGCACCTCGCGGTGACCTGGTTGGTCGCTCTGGGCGCGAATCTATCGGCCTTGTGGATCCTGGTGGCGAACAGTTTCATGCAGGCACCACACGGTGCCGCATTCAATCCGCAGACCATGCGACTCGAACTGCAAAGCCTCGGCGAGCTGTTTTTCAGCCCCAATGCGCAGGCGAAGTTCGTCCACACGAGCCTCTCCGGTTACGTCACCGCTGCGGTTTTCGTCTGTGCGATAAGTAGTTGGTACCTGCTACGTGGACGACACCACGAGTTCGCGCTGCGTTCTTTCCGGATGTCGGCACTGTTCGGTGTGCTCGCGACGGCGGGCGTCATCACCCTGGGCGATGCGCTGGGATTCGTCGGTGGTCACGCACAGCCGACCAAGCTGGCGGCGATGGAGGCGATGTGGGAGACCGAGCGACCACCGGCGGCGTTCAACGTCGCCGCATGGCCGGATACAACGACCAGGAATAATGACTGGGAGCTGCAGATCCCCTACTTGCTGACGCCGCTGGTCACCCACACCCTGGATACCCCGATTGCCGGCTTGAAAGAACTGCAGCAACAGGCTGAACAGCGTATTCGCAACGGCATTCCTGCAGTCGAGGCGCTGCAGGCGCTCGGTGGAAATCCGCAGGATGCGCAGGCGTTGGAACAATTCAGGGCCCATCAACACGATCTCGGTTACGGCTTTCTGGTGAAGCGTTATGCGCCGGACAACGATGTCGGGCAGGCGTCCCGCGCAGACATCGAACGTGCGGCGCGCGACGTCGTGCCAAACGTACCACTGGTCTTCTGGTCGTTCCGTCTGATGGTCGGCCTGGGACTGTTGATGCTCGTGTATTTTCTGCTCGCGGCGATTCACAGCATGCGCAAAGATCTGCAAAGGCGAAAACGCTTTCTACGCTGGGGGGTCTGGATGATCCCGGTCCCGCTGCTGGCCGGCGAGGCAGGCTGGATCGTCGCCGAGGTCGGCCGCCAGCCCTGGGCGGTCTACGAGATATTGCCGACCTGGCTGTCGGCATCCGCACACAGCGTGTCCTACCTGACCTTTTCGCTGACCGGCTTCATCCTGTTGTACACCCTGTTCGCGATCGTCGAAGTGTATCTGATGGTACGCACTGTGCGACGTGGACCGGACGATTCGTTGGGGCACGGGGGCTAGGGAGTGGCAGGAATGGAGATCTACGCGGTATTGAAAATCGTCTGGTGGTTGCTGGTCGGCGTCCTCCTGGTTGGGATTGCCACAATGATGGGCACCGACCTTGGCATCGGCGCCGTGCTTCGACTGGTGGGGCGTACCGACCGTGAGCGGGGGCAGGCACTGGAGGTGATCGCACCGCATTGGGACAGCAACCAGGTCTGGTTCGTGCTGACCGGGGGGATCATGTTTGCGGCCTGGCCGCTGGTCTATGCGACGGCATTTTCCGGTCTGTATGTCGTCATGATGGTGCTGTTGTGGACCATGATCCTGCGACCACTGGGCTTCGAGTACCGCTCCAAGCTGGCCGCCTCGGGTTGGCGCAACCTCTGGGATTGGGCATTGGTGATCAGCGGGGTGATCCCGATGCTTGTGTTCGGGGCCGCGGTCGGCAACCTGTTCCAGGGTCTGCCGTTCCGGTTCGACTGGCAATTGGCGTCGCGTTACACCGGGTCGTTCTTAGACCTGTTCAACCCGTTCGCGCTGTTCTGCGGGGTGCTCGCTCTGTCTCTGGCGGTCTACATGGGAGCGACCCGATTGATGATCAGCACCGGAGGTCGCTTGCACCGGCGTGCCCGGATGCTCGCGTGGTTTGCCGCGCTTCTGGCGGTGGCGTCATTCGCAGTCGGTGGCCACTGGGTCTCAGGGATGGACGGGTATCGCCTGGTGCATACCGCACCCATCGGTTCGGCGCAGACACCGCTGCAGCAATCGGTTCAGCTCGAAGCGGGGGCATGGATGGGAAACTTCCGTCAGCATCCATGGGGTTGGCTGCTGCCCACGGCCGTGGGCATCAGCCTGTCGATCGGGGCCGTGGTGTTGCGCGCCGGCCGTGCGCTGCTTGCGTGGTGGCTGGGGGCCGCGGCCTGGACCGGCGTGATCGGGACTGCGGGGTTTGCGTTGTTTCCCTTCCTGATGCCGTCGAGTATCCGGCCGGACCAGAGCCTCACGGTCTGGAATGCCGCAGCGGGACCCTACACCTTGTCGTGGATGCTCGCCGCGATGGCGATCCTGCTGCCGCTGGTGATCTGGTACGTCGGCTGGTCGTTCCAGGTTATGCGCGGCAAGGTAAGTGGCGAGCACCCCGTCGTGGAACGACGCGTACGCGATTGATGGGAATGGAGCCATGAAGACCGGATTGCTGTTCACACTGATGTTACTGATTACGGTCCTGGTGATCGTGCTGGCGGTAATGCTTGGAGACCATGGTCCCTGGTATTTCGCCTGGCTGGTCGGCACCGTGATGATGGTGCTGGTGTCGGCCTCCGGTGGGGCTCTGTTCGAGGTACAACAGCAGCGGCGTCGTGGTGATGCACCGTCGACGCCAATGGAGGATCAAGCGAATGACTGATATCTTGAAGGCGATACGCAGCGTGGATCATGATCCGGACCGGGTCGCGCGCCTGCGCGAACTCTCCGGATGGAGCCGTCGGAGCGCCGTGGCGGAGTCGACGCGGCAGGGCATCGCGATGACCGACGATCACTGGTCGGTCGTGGCGCATCTTCGTCGGGTACATCTGGCCCAAGGCGTGCCGGGGGAGGCGCGTGATCTGTCATCCAGCCTTGACAGGGCGTTTCACGATCGAGGCGGGACACGCTGGTTGTATTCCCTGTTCCCGGGCGGGCCGGTCCATCAGGGATGCCTGATCGCCGGTGTGCCGGAGCCGGCGCACAGCATCGATCCGGCCTCCGGTACCTGCTACTGATGCGTCGACGTTGCGCTGCCTTGCCGGGGCCCGGTGCGCACGCGCGAGGGCCCCGGCCAACGCGTGCAGAAACGGAGGTTTAAGACGAGTGGCCAATATATGTATGGCGTAAGGGATTCAAGGATCGGATGTCGCAGTGGACATCCGTCTTGCAGGGGAGTGGTGATCGACCGCGCGCCCGGCACACGGCTGTCCGAGACGGGTTGGGCGCGGGCCGCATCGCGGTACATTCCCGGTGGAGGCCATCGATGAAACTCCGTGGTACTCGACAGCCTCCCCTGTATTCGTATCCGGCGGAGCAGCTGATACTGCGTGATATGTTGGCGATCGACCGTACGCGGTTGGCCAATGAGCGCACCTTGCTGGCGTGGGTGCGTACGGCGCTGATGTTGATAGTTTCGGGCATTACGATCATCAAATTGTTTGAGGGCCTATGGCTGATGGAACTGCTCGGCAGCGTCCTGATTCCCGTAGGTTTCGCTACCGCGGCGATCGGTATCTGGCGCTATTTCCGGATTCGTGCATCGATCAACGCGACCATTCGAAGCTGAACCGTACATCTCAGGCGTGCTATTAGCGCCGATTGCCTCGGATCGAAGGAGTCCGCGGATGAAAGACACCCCCGTCGTGGGTGCCATCATGGCATTGTGTGGCGTCGTCTTCGTGCTCGAACTCGTCGCCGGCAACCTGTTTGTCGAGTCGCTGGCGATGTGGCCGCTGCGATTGACGAACACGGCCGGCGTGACTGGTTTCAGCTTCCAGCCCTGGCAGATCCTTACCTATGCGTTTCTGCACGGCAGCGTGCTGCATCTTGTGCTGAACATGTATGCCCTCTGGCTGTTCGGTGTACCCCTGGAACGGCGCTGGGGTTCGGCTGCGTTCGCCGGTTATTACTTTGCCTGCGTGATTGGTGCCGCAGTCGTGCACCTGATGGTCGCTGAATACGCGCTGGCGCACGGGGGGGCTGCCTATCCGGTGGTCGGGGCCTCTGGCGGTATCTTTGGGCTGCTGTTGGCGATCGGCAAGCTGTATCCCGACTGGCGACTGTTATTGCTGTTTCCGCCGGTTCCGATCAAGGCCCGATGGTTTGTCGTGGCCTACGGTGCCGTGGAGTTGATCGCCGGCGTCACCGGCACCGCCGACGGGATCGCACATTTCGCCCATCTCGGCGGCATGTTGACGGGTTACCTGATGCTACGGAGCGTGCGCTGGCTGCGTTAGCCGCCGGTGCTGCTCAAGGGATGAGTGGCGTCGCCTGTGCTTCACTATCAGATACCGCAGGATGAATGGCACATCACCGAGTCGGACGACGGACGGGTCATGAGACAAGCGCGCAAACTGGCGGACCTCAAACAATACGCAGTGCATGCCGAGGATGGCGACATCGGCAGGTTGCGCGAGGTGTATTTCGACGAGCACGCGTGGCAGGCGCATTACTTCGTCGTGCAAACCGGTGGTTGGCTGTCGCGCGAAGAGATCTTGGTGCCGTCGTCTATCATCTCGGCCGTGGATGATGCCCGGCACCGCATCGATCTGACAGTGGCCGGTGAGCAGGTCCGCCGAGCGCCACAGGTCGATCTGCGCAACCCCCTGTCTCCCGGTCGTGAGCAGTCGGTCCGCAGACATTTCGGACGACAGACGTTGCGGAGCGAGAGCGGAATGCATGGCCAACCGGAATATGCCGCATCGGCGGCATCGCCGGCGCACCTGCGCAGCAGTGAGCAAGTGACCGGTTACCAGATTCGCGCAAAGGACGGCGAGGTGGGGCAGGTGGCCGACATCGTGCTCGAGGACAGTGGCTGGCCGGTGCGGTATATCGAGGTCTCTACCGACCCCTGGCTCTTCGGGAGACATGTCCTGCTCGCGATTGCCTGGATCGAGCAGATCGACTGGCAGCGGGCCGAGCTGACCACGGTACTGACGCGTGACGCGATTGAGACGGCGCCCGACTACGATGCCGGAGAGTTGATCAGTCGCGACTATCAACTCGCGCTGTATCGACACTACGGCATGCACTACGAGCAGGATTGATCGGGCGGCGGCCCTTCACCGGCGCGAGCGCCTGCTGTATCCATAAGATGGTGGATTTACGCCGGGTTGCGGCGCAATTGCACCGCTGCGCCGGCGTAACGGCGGGGCACCTGGACCCGGCGCCCGCGGTTTTCCCTGCCTTGCACCGTCATCGGGGATCCTGGCACCCGGTTTGCAGCGTCGTAGGGGCACGCATCGAACATGATTCGATGCATCCGAAGTCAATGCCGGTGGCGGTCGAGGTGACGGATGAGTCCGGCGTAGGTGGGTCGACGACATGCCTTGTCGCGACAATGCGGGTCTTCCGGAGTCTGTGCGTGCGAACCTGCCTCAACACGCACAGACGATCTACCGCGAGGCCTTCAACGCGGCGTGGGATGAGTATGCCGACCCGCAGGATCGGCGCGGGGATGTATCGCGCGAAGAGGTAGCGCACAAGGTGGCCTGGTCGGCCGTCAAGCAAAAATATGAGAAACGCGATGGACACTGGAAGAAGAAATCCTAGTCCCGGCAGGCGAGTGTCCGCGACGCCATGTGCGCCACCCGGTGTTGGACGGGTCGCAGCGGCCCTCGGTGTGCGCCCCGGTCGCTGGGCATCGCTGGTGACTGGAATGATGCTGTGTATGCTGCATGCGACTGCAGAGGCGACCGGGCCACCGACGGCACCCTGGGGCCAGTCGAACGTCGAACCCATAGACTACGCTCCACAGCGCGTCGTGTACGACGTCGCGGTGCATGATCAGGAGACCTTCGATCGGGTGCTCGATCGCGTGAGTTACCTGAACAATGTCTACCAAGCCGATCCGTTTTCGGCGTCGATCGTGATCGTTCTGCACGGCGACGAGATTCCCTTTTTCGCAATCGCAAACACAACGCGCTACCGCGAACTGATGCAGCGCGCGCAGAGTCTGACGCTTGCCGGGCCGATCGAGTTTCGTATGTGCCGGATCGCGGCACGGGGACATGGCCTCGAACCTGCTGATATCCATGGCTTCGTCAGGGTGGTGCCGATGGCCGACGCGGAGATTGTGCGACTGCAGCAGCAAGAGGGATATGCCTATATGCGGTAAAAGCGGGCCGCGGACGTCAAGGCGACGGTAGCAGGACCGGTGGCCCGCGTGGGCTGTTGCGTGTGGGACCGCGGGCGCGAATACACCGAAACTGCGTCTTCTCAGCGGTCGTGGGTCTGGTTTTCCAGGTAGATCCGCGCCTCTTCGCCCGGATCCGGAAGGCCGGCGGTCTTCCACGCGTTGGCCGGTCCGCCGAACAGCTCGTCGATACAGGATGCTTCGAGGCCGGCCTCATGACAGACGTGGGTCGCCGGTGGTATCGCTCGGGATTGGTCGTGGTGGCGGCGTAGTACCTCCAGCACCGCCAGGTGACGGTCGGAAAGTGGGCCTATCCCCAGCAGCTGCGCGAGCTGCGCTGCGAGCGCTTCGTTCCAGGCGCGGCGCGGGTTCAGATACCCGTTTTCGTTCAGATCTTTGTGATCGATCGACATGGCGTTCTCCTTACCGGTTGACGCCTTCAACCATGCAAAGGGTGTTCCGTGGCATTGCCGGACCCGGGTATGTATTACCGGAGAGACGCAGCGGGCGACGCGGAGTAATCTCAGCGACACCAGCTGCCCGGTAGGAGGAACCATGCCGACAGAGCATCGCATCGAACACGACAGCATGGGCGAGGTTGCGGTACCGGCCGACGCCCTGTATGGCGCCCAGACCCAGCGTGCGATCGACAACTTTGCGATCAGCGGACTCAGGCTGCCGACGCGTTTCATCCATGCGGTGGCGATGATCAAGCAGGCCGCGGCGGAGGTGAACCATCGGCTGGGTCTGCTCGACAGCGCAGTCGCCCAGGCGATCATCGGAGCCGCCCGGGAGGTCATCGAGGGCCGTCACGACGACCAGTTCCCGGTGGACGTGTTCCAGACCGGGTCGGGTACCAGCAGCAATATGAATGTCAACGAAGTCGTGGCACGACTGGCGAGCGCGCGTGCCGGGCGCCTCGTGCATCCGAACGACCATGTGAACATGGCGCAAAGCAGCAACGACGTCATTCCCGCTGCCATTCACCTGAGTGCGTCGCTCGCCCTGCATGAACGTCTGTTACCGGCCCTGGGCCATCTGCAGAAGACGATCGAACGGCGCGCGAGTGAGTACCGCGACGTCGTGAAGACCGGGCGTACGCATCTCATGGATGCCATGCCGCTGCGGCTTGATCAGGAGCTGGGGGCGTGGGCCAGCCAGGTGCGCGATTCGGCCGAGCGCATCACCGGTTGCCTGGCCCGCCTGCAGCGCCTGGCGATCGGAGGGACTGCGGTCGGTACCGGCATCAATGCGCATCCGGAATTCGGTCCGCGCGTCGCCGAGCGGCTGGCGGCCGAGACCGGTCTGGCGCTGGTCTGCAGTGACGATCATTTTCGCGACCTGAGCTGTCAGGACAGCGCCGTCGAACTGAGCGGGCAGCTGAATGTCCTGGCGGTGGCGCTGACGAAGATCGCCAACGATCTGCGTTGGATGAACAGCGGCCCCCTGGCAGGTCTCGGCGAGATCCGCCTGCCGGCGCTGCAGCCCGGCAGCAGTATCATGCCCGGCAAGGTGAACCCGGTGATTCCTGAGGCAGTCGCGATGGCCTGTGCCCAGGTGATGGGCAATCATACGACGCTGACGGTCGCCGGACAGTCGGGCAGTTTCCAACTCAACGTCATGCTGCCGTTGATAGCGTACGAACTGTTGCAAGGCATCGAACTGATGTCCAATGCAGCCCGATCGCTCGCGGACAGGGCGATCGACGGATTCGCGGTCGACCGAGGGCGTCTCGCCGATGCACTCGCGCGCAATCCGATCCTGGTAACCGCACTCAACGCGGTGATCGGCTATGACAAGGGCGCCGAGATCGCGAAGCGGGCCTACGCCGAAGGGCGCGCAGTCATCGATGTCGCATTGGAACTCACCGGTCTCGAAGCGTCCGAACTGCGCCGCTTGCTCGATCCGGCCGGTCTGGTGGGAGAGACGCCAGTGGATCGCCGATAGCGGCAGCTTGTCGCATCGTCGTTCAGCGCCCCTGGGGCAGGACACCCGACCACGGCAACGCCGACTACGCATTTGCGTACGCAGGGGTCCCGGCGGGTATGCCCGCAATGGTCATGGTTTGACCGTGTCGGCCCCTGTGTCATGATTTTCACACGCGTCGCAACCTTCGGTGCCTGCCGAAGCCGGCGGTTTGCGGCCAGGCCGTTTCCACGGTTCGGAAATCGCTGAATGGACGACGTGCGATGGCGATACTGTTTGATCTGGATGGCGTGTTCTACCGGGGCGATCAACCGATCTCCGGTGGAGCGGGCGTCGCACAATGGGCGGATGCCGCCAGGATTCCGCACCTGTTCCTGACCAACACGACCTCGCGCCCACGCGCTGCACTGGTCGACAAGTTGGCGGGATTCGGCATCGCAACCGACGTAGCACATATCGTCACCCCACCGGTCGCCGCGGTGGCCTGGTGTCGCCGACACCTTGCGGGCCAGTCGGTGGCGCTGTTCGTTCCCCCACAGACCCATGATGAGTTCGACACCTTGCGCGAAGCGGGCGACGAAGAGGCGATCGGTGCGATCATCGTCGGCGATCTCGGTGAGGCCTGGGATTTCGCCCGAATGAACCAGGCGTTCCGCTTGTTGATGCGCGACCCGCAACCGCGTTTGATCGCGTTGGGGATGACCCGTTACTGGCAGGCCGCCGACGGTCTGCGCCTGGATGTCGCGCCGTTCGTCGTCGCATTGTCGCATGCCGCCGGGGTCGAACCCCTGGTGCTCGGAAAGCCGGCGAAGGGATTCTATGAAGCGGCCGTCGATCTGCTCGGTGCCGACTACGACCGGGTCGTGATGATCGGAGACGACATCCGCGGTGACATCGAAGGTGCGCAGAGGGCAGGTCTGCATGGCGTGCTGGTGCGTACAGGCAAGTTCCGTGAGGCGGATCTGTCGCTCGGTATCTCGCCGGACGCGGTCCTCGACTCGATCGCGGACCTGCCGCGGTGGTACGAACAGTGGTCTGCCTAGTCGGCGAGGTGGGTCTCGATCTGTTCCAATAACCCGACGACTGCCGTCACATCCAGGCTACGAAGCAGTTTTGGCAGGCGTCCCAGGAGACTGGCCAGTTCCTGGTCGTGGAGTTCGCTCAATGCGTAACGTTTGAGCGTGACCGCGGCGTCGTCGAGGTCGATTCCACTCATCAGGCCGGGCGATTCGACGAATGCCCGTGCCTTTTCACGAAAGCCGTCCAGCAGTTGCTCCTTGGATTCGATCATCGCAGACGCTCCATTTACGGTCATTGCAGACCGAACAAACCCGGAAACACCAGAATAACGATCAGGATCGCGATCTGCATCGCGATGAACGGCACCACCCCGCGATAGATGTCGAGGGTGGTGACGCCCGCCGGGGCGACGCCTTTCAGGTAGAAAAGGCTGAACCCGAACGGCGGCGTCAGAAACGAGGTCTGCAGATTCATTGCGATCAGGATCGCGAACCACAACATGTTGATACCCAGTGTCTCGGCAATCGGCGCGAGTATCGGCACGACGATGAACGATATCTCGACGAAATCGATGAAGAACCCGAGCACCAGGATGATCAGCATCGAGAAGATCAGGAAGCCCCATTGTTCGCCGGGCAGCTGCAACAGCAGGCGTTCGACGACCTGGTCGCCGCCGGTGTAGGAAAACACCATCGAGAATGCGGTCGCACCCAACAGAATGGCGAACACCATCGCGGTGACCTTGACCGTCTCCATCGCGCTCTGCTGAATCAACCGCCACGAGCAGCGCCTGTACAGCACCGCGAGCAGTAGGGCGCCGACCCCGCCGAGTGCGGACGACTCGGTCGGGGTCGCGACACCGGCGAAGATCGAGCCGAGCACGACGATGATCAGCGCAAGCGGCGGCACTATTGCGCGCAATGCCTCCAGATAACGGCGCGACATGTCGTCGTCGAACGGGATTGGCGGTGCCTGCGCGGGTCGCGCGATAGAGAATCCGACGATGTACAGCACATACAGCGCGACCAGCGCGACACCCGGGATGATCGCTGCATGAAACAGATCGCCGACCGGTTGGCCCAACACGTCGCCGAGGATGATCAGGATGATCGACGGCGGGATGATCTGTCCGAGCGTGCCGGCACCACAGATGGTGCCGCATGCCAGCGGTCGACTGTAGCCGTAGCGCAACATGACCGGGAGCGAGATCACCCCCATCGCGACGACGCTGGCGCCGACCACACCGGTGGACGCAGCGAGCAGGGCGCCAACCAGCACGGTGGAGACCGCAAGGCCCCCGCGCATGCGACCGAACAGCCGCCCCATCGACTCGAGCAGCTGCTCGGCGAGTTGGGTCTTCTGCAACACGATGCCCATGAAGATGAACAACGGCACCGCCATCAGCACGCCGTTCTGCATGATGCTGTAGATGCGAAAGGGCATCAAAGCGAACAGCTCCCACCCCTGCGCGAACACGCCGAACAGCAGTGCGACGCCGCCGAAGGTGAAAGCGACCGGGAAGCCGGCCAGCAGCAACAGCAGCGCGACAAGGAACATGATGACGCCGACCACGTTGCGCCTCCTTATTGCCTAGGGTCGCGCCGTCGGTGGCAGTTGGGCGGTCTGGTACCCGAGTAGCTGGTTCAGCGCGCGCAGCATGAAGCCGACACTGCTGATCAGTACACAGATGAATGCCGTCGGAATCAGGGCCTTGACCACCCACCGGAACGGCAGCCCTCCCGGATCACCGCTGATTTCGCCGATCGTGAACGCTTCGTGCGCAAAGCCGATGCCGTAGACCGCAACCAGCAGACAGAACGGCCACAACAGCAGGACGGTACCGACGATGTCGATCAACGCGCGTCGGCGCGGGTCCCATCGCTCGTAGAGCAGATCCACGCGCACGTGCCCGTCGACGCTCAAGGCGTAGGCGACCCCGAGCAGAAAGACTGCCGAATACAGGTGCCACTCCAGTTCCTGCATGCCGATCGACACGTCCCTGAACAGGTAACGCATCAACACGTCATAGAACACGTTCACCAGCAGCAGCAGGAGCAGCAGCGCCGAGAGCCGACCGATCCAGGCGGAGAAACGGTCGAAAAACCGTTCGGCGCGCAGCAAAGCGTTTGCGTTCATAGGCGAATCACCTGGCCGGAAACTGCGTCATCGTAGCCGCCGCTGCGCCCCGCAGGGCCCACTAGTCGGCGACGCTGTTCAGATACGCCTGGTCCGAGATCGCGGTCCAGGCTCGGGCCTTTCTCAGATACGCCGCCTGGGAATCGATGATCTCCTTGGCCAGGGGATCTGCGGCGGCGAATTCGGCGAGCAACCCGTCGTTTGCCGCACGCATCGCGGCCAGTACCTCGCGGGGGAAGGTCTTGACCTGAACCTCGGGGTGTTCCTGTTGAATCGTGGCCCAGCTGACGGCGTTCTCGTGATAGCTCTGTGCATACATCTCGAACGCCGCGGAACGGATCGCCACGCGCAGTATCTCCTGCAGATCGCCCGGAAGCCGGTCCCAGGCCTTCTGGTTGATCAGGAACACCAGCTCGGCGCTGGGTTCGTGCCAGCCGGTGTAGTAATACGGCGCGATCTTCTCGAAGCCCATGCGCAGGTCGAGCGCCGGGCCGACCCATTCCAGCGCATCGATGGTGTTGCGTTCGAGCGCGGTGTACAGCTCTCCCGGCTGGATGTTGGTGGGCTTGGCGCCGAGCTTCGCCAGCACCTCGCCGGCAAAACCGGGGATGCGCATCTTCAGTCCCTGCAGATCCTCGACCGAACGGATCTCCTTGCGGAACCAGCCGCCCATCTGCGCACCCGTGTTGCCGCCGGGGAAAGCCAATACCCCGTGCCGGGCATAGACCTTCTGCATCAGCTCGAGGCCGCCGCCGTGGTAGAACCAGGCCAGCTGTTCGGGCGCGGTCATGCTGAACGGCATGTTGGTGAAATACAGGGTGTTTGGATCCAGTCCCTTGAAGTAATAGGACGCGGAGTGCCCCATGTCGTACTGGCCGGCCTTGACCAGTTCGAGGATACCGAACGGCGCCTTGTGCTTGTTCGACGAGTCGATCTCGATCTGCAGGCGGCCGCCCGACATCTTGTCGACCAGCGCCGCGAGATTGCGCGTGGTGTCGCCGAGGATCGGGTAGTTCGGTCCCCAGGTCTCGGCCAGTCGCAGGGTGAACCGCGGCTGCTCGGTGGGCACCTGCGCGACGGATGCCTGTTCGGCCTTTTCGCACGCCGTCAGTGCGAGCAGGATCAATGCGGATGCGAGCACGAGGCCCACTCGGGTCTTCAACACGGCTGTCTCCTGGAACGATCGGCTGCCGGGGGGGCACGGCCGCGCCCCTCCCGGTCCGGAATCAGTGCTGCATGGTGTGCTCGATGCGGCGTACCTCGGCCGTGACCTGCTTGGTCGAACCGTCGTCGAAGGTCAGGGTGATCGGTACCTGCTCTCCCGGCGTGAGCGGCTTGACCAGGTCGAACAGCATGATGTGCTCGCCGCCCGGTTGCAGCACAGCCTTGCCCCCTGGTGGCAGATGGAAATGCGACACACGCCGCATGCGCATGACCTCTCCGTCCATCGTGTGCATGTGCAGTTCGACCGCGCCGGCCGCGGGGGTGGAGGCCTCGACCACGAAGTGTTCGGTGGCGGCATCGCTGCGCAGCTGCATGAAGGCGGCGGTGGTGCCGACGACCGGCGGGACCGCGCGTACATAGGGGTCGATGACCGTGACCTGGTCGGCGACGCCGTCGGCCAGCGCGGCCGCGGCCGGCAGCAGCAGCGCCAGCAGTGTCGCCGTGACGCCGACACGGGTGGTGATGGGGTTGTACATGACAGGCTCCTTGTGGGTGATCAAACTGCGAACGCCCGGTGATACCCGTCTTCTCAGTGATTTCGACCGATATCGGTACGCGAGGTCGGGGTCATTCGTCCATCTGCGGGAGATGCCGCGGGCGGCCTTCATCATCCAGCGCAACATACACCAGCGTCGCATCGGCGACCAGTGTGACCCGGTTCGCCTCGAGCTGGCGGGCGGCCTCGGCGACCACGTGGATCGTGATCGAGGTACGACCATGGCGTCGCACCTCGGCATAACAGCTTATCAAATCGCCGACCGCGACCGGGGCGAGGAACCGGAACTCCTTGACGGCGACCGTTGCCACGCGACCCTCGGCCACGCGGATCGCCAGGATGCTGCCGGCGATGTCCACCTGCGACATCAGCCAGCCGCCGAAGATGTCCCCGTAGGCATTGGTATCGGCCGGCATCGCGACAACGCGGTAGGTCAGCTCGCGCGGTGGCGCGTGTTCAGTGTCCGGCGTATAGATGGTCGGCAATGGTCTGATACCGTTTGATGATTTCATTTCGGCGCAATTTCAGGGTCGGCGTCGCGAGTCCGTTGTCAGGGGTCCAGGGTTCGTTGACGACGGCGAGTTGGCGTACCTGGGCATACCCGGGAAACGCCGCCGTACGTTGCTGGACGTGCTGCATGAAGATCGAGACGACGTTTTCGTCGCAACAGGTCTCTTCGTTGGCCGGGTCGAGGCGCAGATTGCGCGCGACCCGCTCGAACGCCTCCGGATTCGGCACGACCAGCGCGCTCAGGTAGGGGCGGCCTTCGCCGATCACCATCACCTGGTCGACCAGTTCGTCCAGCACGATCGCATTCTCCATGTCGCCCGGTGGGACCTTCTCGCCGTTCGACAGCACGATGATGTCCTTGAGGCGACCGGTGATGTAGACATGCCCGGTCGCCGACAGACGGACCTTGTCGCCGGTGTGCAGCCAGCCATCGGCGTCGATCACCTTTCCGGTCGCCTCGGGATCGTTCCAGTACCCGAGCATCACGCTCGGACTACGGGTCAGCAGCTCATCGTCGGTGCCGATGCGTACCTCGATACCCGGTAGCGGGACGCCGACCGACGCCGGTTGATTGTTGTCCAGTGGATTGGCGGCGATCACCGGTGCCGTCTCGGTCAACCCGTATCCCTGCGCGACCGGGATGCCGAGGCCGATGAACAGCCTGGCGACATCCGGTGCCAGCGCGGCGCCACCGCACACGGTGAAGCGCATGCGTCCCCCGAGTCGGGCACGCACCTTGCGCGCGACCAGTGCGTCGAGCAGCGGTTTGACGAGGAACGCCGGTTGCCAGGGAGCACGACCCTGGCGGTGCTCGAAGTGCGCCCAGCCCAGGTCGACGGCGGCGTGGAAAAGGCGACGTTTGAGTGCGGACTCGCCGGTGAGCTTGTCCATGATGCGCGCATACACCCGTTCGAAGATGCGCGGCACCGAAATCATCAGGGTCGGCTGCACCGCGACCAGATCCTCGGCAAGCGTCGGAATCGAGCGGTTGTACGCGACCGCGGTGCCGGTGCTCATCGGCAGGTAGTAACCGACGGTGCGCTCGAACGCATGTGACAACGGCAGAAACGACAGCATCAGGTCGTGTTCGAAGAGATCGAACAGCTGCAGTGCGGCCTGGATGTTGAACAGGATATTGCGATGGCTGAGCATGACCCCCTTGGGGCGCCCGGTGGTACCGGACGTATACACGATGGTCGCCAGGCTGTCGCTCGACCCGGGTCGGCATCGGTAGTCCGCCGGCGCGGTGTCCAGCCAGTCGTCGAGCGACGACAGGTTCGCGGGCCCTGTGCGCCCGGGTTCGAGACACAGCACCCGATGCAACTGGCCCAGGCGCTGGTGCATGTCCGACAGTGCGTCCCACTGGTCGCAGGTCTCGATCATCAGCATGCGGGCACCGGAGTCGCGCAGTATCCAGTCGATGTTTTCGTTCCGGTCATTGGTATACACCGGCACGGTCACCAGCCCGAGACCCTGCGCCGCCTGGTCGCAGACCACCCATTCGCGCCGGTTGCCGCACATGATCGCGATCCGGTCGCCGGGCTGCAGGCCGTCGGCGAGCATCGCCGCCTGCCAGCGCGCCACCTCGGCACGGATCTGTTCCCAGGTGAACGGGCACCATTCGCCATCGATATGCTGCACGTAGGCGAGACCCGCGGGGGAGCGGGTACAACGTTCGTTGAAAAGTTCGGCGAGTGTCGGTGCCTGCTCCTGGGTGATGGTCCGCTGTTCGTGCAGCATTGTTGTTCTCCTTGTTCCTAAGGTCAGGCAATCGCCCCCCAGCCGGCATCGGCGTGAAAGTGTTCGCCAAAGCGCCCCTCGAACTCGTCCAGCCGCTGTTGTACCACGCCACTGCCACGTGCATGCACATAGTGCATCGGCCCGCCACGAAACGGCGCGAAGCCGGTGCCGAAGATCACCCCGGCATCGAGCAGGTCCTCGTCCGCGACCACGCCTTCACGCAGGCAGGCGACCGATTCGTTGACCAGGCGCAGCACCAGGCGGTCGCTGACATCGCTGTCGCTCAATGTCGGGGTACCGCCGGTCTCGGGCTTCACAGGCTTGTCGTTCTTCCAGACGTAGAAGCCGCGACCCGACTTGCGACCGAGGTGCTGGGCCTCCACCAGATCGCGCAGCCTGTCCGGCACCGGATTGTGCAACGCCTGCGCCATCTTCTGCGCCACTGACAGACAGATGTCGAGGCCCACGGTGTCGGCCAGCTCGATCGGTCCCATCGGCATGCCGAATGCCACCGCGGCGCGATCGATCACCGCGGCCGGCACACCCTCGTCGAGCAGCTCCACTGCCTCAAGAAGATAGGGCATCAGCACGCGATTGACGAGGAACCCCGGACTGCTGCGCACCTTCAGCGGCAGCTTGTCGATATGCCGCGCAAACGCCGCCGCGCGTGCCAGCATCGCTGCGTCGGTATGCGTATCGTGGACGATCTCGAGCAAGGGCATCTTCGCGACCGGGTTGAAGAAGTGCAGGCCCACCAGGCGTTGCGGTTGCTGCAGTCTTTCGCCGAGTACCGCCAGCGGGATGCTCGAGGTGTTGGTCGCCAGTACGGCGTCGGGTTTCATCTGTGGTTCGAGTTGCGCGTACAGAGCGCGTTTGGCATCGATATCCTCGAATATCGCCTCGATCACGACGTCGGCGCTGCGGACGCCGCTGCCGTGGTGGTCGGGCATCAGGCGATCGATGGCCGCCTGCACGGCATAGGGGTCTTTGAGCTTGTGTTTGAACAGGGCATGCGCGCGCTGCACGGCGCGCGTCAGAAACTCGGGTGCCCGGTCCTGCAGGGTGACGCGCAGGCCGCGCAGTGCACACCAGGCGGCGATGTCGCCGCCCATGACGCCGCCGCCGACGACGTGCACATGACGTGGCGTGAAATCCGCCTTGTTGCCCTCCGCCTTGAGGCGGTCCTGCAGCATGAATACGCGGATCAGGTTCTGCGCGCTGCTGGCGTTGATCAGGCGCGCGACATTACGCGCCTCACTGGCGTACATCGCCGCCGGATCGCCGGCACTGTGCCGCCAGTGCGCCAGCAGTTCAAAGGGTGCGGGGTAATGATCCCGGCGTACCCGCTTGGCGACCTGGCGGGCGAGCAGCTGGGCGACCAGCGGCCGCAACGGCGCGAATGCCGGCAGGCGCTTGATCCAGCCGGCGCGACGCGGTCGACGGCTGCGCAGCACCTGGTCGGTGGCCGCGGCACGCAGTTCGCGGCGCGGCACTGCGAGGTCGACCAGGCCCATGCGTCGTGCCGCCCGCCCGCTCACAGTGTGCCCACCGAGCATCAGGCCCAGCGCCGCGATATCACCCAGCAGCCGTGTGCTGCGCACCGTACCGCCGTACCCCGGAAAGATGCCGAGCCTGACCTCGGGAAAACCCAGTCGGGTGCCCGCATCGTCGCAGCACACCCGGTAGTCACAGGCGAGTGCGAGTTCCAGGCCGCCGCCGAGGCAGAAACCGTGGATCGCCGCGACGGTCGGAAACGCCATCGATTCCAGGCGGTGCAGGATCTCGTGTACCCGGCGGATATGCTGCTCGGCGGACGCGACACCGGGCACCCTGGCGAATGCCTTGACGTCGGCGCCGGCAATGAAGCCGGATGTCTTGGCGGAAGCGATCACCAGGCCCTTGGGATGCATCTGCGCGACCTGCACCAGGCACTGGTCGAGCCCCTCGAGCACCTCTTCGGTCAGCACGTTGGTACCGCCGTCGGCGTTGTCGAACATCAGCCAGGCGATGCCGTGCGCGTCTTGGTCGATTCGGAAATGCCGGTTCATGCCGGGTTCCCTCCTGCGTTGCGTTCGAGAAGCAGGGCACCGCCCTGACCGCCGCCGATACAGAGGCTCGCGATCCCGGTCCGACGGTTCTGGCGCTGCATCACCTTCAGTGCGTGCAAGGTGATCCGGGCACCGCTGGCACCGACCGGGTGACCGAGACTGATACCGCCGCCGTCGACATTGAGGCGTGCCTCGTCGATCGGTTGAAAGCCGTGTGCAAGACCCAGAACGCCGTGACAGTAGTCGTCGGACTGCCAGGCCGTGAGACAGGCAAGCACCTGGGCCGCGAATGCCTCGTTGATCTCCCAGACCCCGATCGCATCGGAGTCGAGGCCATGGCGCTGCATCAGCGGTGCCATCGCATGCACCGGGCCCAGTCCCATCTGTGCCGGATCGAGGCCGGCCCATTCGCCGTCGACGATCCGTCCCAGTACCGGCAGGCCGTGCCGCGCCACCGCCTCGTCGGAGGCCAGCAGCAGTGTCGCGGCGCCATCGGTCACCTGTGCGCTGTTGCCGGCGGTGACCCGGCCGATCGGGCGGTCGAACACCGGGCGCAGCTTGGCGAGCGCCTCCACCGACGAGTCGGGTCGCAGCCCGTCGTCGGTCTCGAACACCCGCCCCCGGCTGTCGTACAAGGGCTCGATCTCGTCCATGTGCCCGTCCGCGTAGGCCTGGGCGAGACGTTGGTGGCTGCGTACCGCGTAGGCATCCATCGCCGCCCGGCTGATCGCAAAGCGCTCGGCCAGTTCCTCGGCCGTCTGCCCCATCGACAGCCCGACCACCGGGTCGGTCAGACCACGCAGCAGCGCGATCACCGGCTTGAAGTGTTGCAGTCGCAACTGCATCAGTGCGCGACCGCGGGCCCCGAGGGTGCGGGCCTGGCTCCAGGCACCGAGCCAGCGCACCATCAGGTCGTTCAGCATCACCGGGTGGTGGCTCATCGCCTCGGTACCGCCGGCCAGGATCAACTCGCTGCGACCGCTGGCGATCTCCAGCGCGGCGCTCTCCAGCGCCTGCATCCCCGATGCACAATTACGCTGTACCGTCCATGCCGGCACGCGCTCACCGCATCCGAGCCGCAGTGCAACGACGCGGGCGATGTTGGCCTCGTCGGGACCCGACGAGACACAGCCGAGCACGACCTGGTCGAGCGCTTCGGCGGCGACGCCGTGGCGCATCAACAGCGCACGTCCGGCACTCAGGGCCAGATCGCTCGCGTGAAACGGACCCGGCCCGCCGCGCGCCTTCAGGAAGGGCGTGCGCGTACCGTCGACGACATACACCGGGCGACCGCGCAGACGGCCGACGTCGTGGTTCAATGGTTGCTGTTCGCTCATCACGTCCTCCACCTAGACGGCATAGATCGCCGGTTTCCTCGCGCGGGTTTCACGCAGCGCATGCTGTTTGCCGTAGTGCGCGAAGCTGTCGACCGCGATCACCCGGCGTCGCAGTTCGGTCATCTGCGCGAGGGCGTTGGCCTGCTCGGCGCTGATCACGCCCGCGGCGACGGCCTCGGTGATCCGCTCCGCCGGTGTCGCCGCGTGCAACAGGCCGGCCCGGTAGGCGTCGCGCAGGGTCTTTTCGATCGGCTCCACGCGGGCCGCCTGTACGAAGGCGCGTTCGATCTGCCCCTGGCGGAAGCGTTCGTCTTCGGTCGTGAAGATGCCGTCGGTCAGGCGATCGCGCGCGGCGCCCGGCTGTAACAGGATCTGCGCCGCGGCACGGTCGACGCGATCACTGGTCGCGGTATAGGGTGCGCCGCTGGGAAACACCACGATGCGCAGCAACCAGGCAAGCGGACGAAATGGCAGGTTGCGGAACAGCAGGCGCAGGCTTTCCTGCATCCGGTACAACGAGTTCTCGCACGCCCAGCGCACCAGTGGCAGGTCGGCCTCGGGACGCCCGTTGTCTTCGAAGCGCTTGAGCACCGCCGACGTAAGATAGAGTTCGCTCAACACGTCACCGAGCCGCGCCGAAAGGCGCTCCTTGCGTTTCAAGGCGCCACCGAGCGTCATCATCGCCGCGTCCGCGCTCAGTGCGAACGCAGCGCTCATCCAGTGCAGTTGCTGAAAATACCGGCGCGTCGGGCCGTCGACCGGCGATGCCGAAAAGCGTCCACGGGTCAGCCCGAGGAACAGGCTGCGTGCGATGTTGCCCAGCACGAAACCGACATGACCGAAGATGGCATGGTCGAACTCGGCCAGGCCGCGCCCTGTGTCCGGGTTCTGCGCTGCCTGGAACTCCTTCAGTACCCATGGGTGGCAGCGTACCGCCCCCTGGCCGAAGATGATCATGTTACGCGTCAGGATGTTCGCGCCTTCGACGGTGATCGCGATCGGAATTGCCTGGTAGGCGCGCCCGATCAGGTTCGACGGGCCGAGGCAGATGCCGCTGCCGCCCTGGATGTCCATCGCGTCGTTGATGCAGCTGCGGTACTTCTCGGTCAGGTGGTATTTGACGATCGCCGAGATCACAGACGGTTTCTCGCCGATGTCGAGGGCGCCAAGGGTCAGGGTGCGCGCGGCATCCATCTGGTAGGTGAGGGCGGCGATCCGCGCGAGCGGTTCCTGGATGCCCTCGAAGCGACCGATCGGCTGGTTGAACTGGCGGCGGATCGCGGCGTAGGCGCCGGTGAAGCGGCTCGCGGTCTTGCCGGCCCCTACGCTCAGCGCCGGTAGCGAGATACCCCGTCCCTCGGCCAGACATTCGACCAGCATGCGCCAGCCCTGGCCGATGTACTCGGTTCCGCCGACCAGCTGGGACATCGGTACGAACACGTCGTGGCCCTGGTTGGGGCCGTTCTGGAATGGCGTGTCGAGGGTCACGTGACGTTCACCGATCGTGACGCCGGGGGTGTCGCGCGGCACCAGCGCCAGGGTCACGCCGAGATCCTCGCGCTCGCCCAGCAGACGGTCGGGGTCGTACAGTTTGAACGCGACGCCGAGCAGGGTGCATACCGGGCCCAGTGTGATGTAGCGCTTGTCCCAGCTCAGGCGTACGCCGAGCACCTGGCGACCCTGCCATTCGCCATGGCAGACCACGCCGCGGTCGGGGATGGCACCGGCGTCGCTGCCGGCATCCGGTCCGGTCAGTGCGAAACAGGGGATCTCCTCACCACGCGCGAGGCGTGGCAGGTAGTGCGCCTTCTGTTCACGGGTCCCGTAGTGCAGCAGCAGCTTGCCCGGGCCGAGCGAGTTGGGGACCATCACGGTGACCGCCGCGGTGATGCTACGGCTGGCGATCTTCATCACGACCGCGGAATGCGCCAGCGCGGAGAAACCGCGTCCGCCGAATTCCTCCGGGATGATCAGCCCGAAGAATCCCTGTTCCTTGATGAACTGCCAGGTTTCCGGGGAGAGGTCGCGGTCCTCGTGGGTGATCCGCCAGTCGTCCAGCATGCCGCACAGCTGCTCGGTCTGATTGTCGAGAAACGCCTGCTCGGTGGCGTTCAGGTGTGGCCGCGGCAGGTTCAACAGACGCGACCAGTCGGGACGTCCGGTGAACAGTTCGGCGTCCCACCAGACGCTGCCGGCCTCCAGCGCCTCCTGCTCGGTCGTCGACATCGGCGGCATCACCTTGCGGAACTGGCGGAACAGCGGGGCGGTGATGTAGCGCCGGCGGATACGCGGCACGCCGAGCAGCAGCACCAGGGACGCGCAGACCAACCAGACCGGCGTGGCCACGTACCAGCTCAGTGGCGTACCGAGCGTGACCAGGGTCAGCCCGACCGCCAGCGCGGCGATCCAGATGCCGGTGCCGGCACCCCAGTAGGCGAGGGACCAGACCACCGCGATCGTCGCCAAGAGTCCAATGAGCCACATAGCGTTACCCCCTGCGTCCCAGGAACGGAAAGGCGTGATGCCAGCGTGACGCCGGCGCCGAAGCCGGCTCCGGCAGCACGTCGGCAATGGTTTCGGCAACCTCGAGCGCAGCGATCTGGTCGTCCCCGGACTCGGGTTCGACCTCCGGTTCTGCGGCCGGAGGATCACGCAACACCTTGCTGGGCGCCGGATTGAAGGCGTGGCGTTCGTCGTTGTAGATATCGTCGTCGCTCCAAGGCAGGCGGTGGTAGAGGCCGACGTCGTTCACCCCGAGGAAGGGGTACTTGATGATCGAGAAGTACGGCGAATAGTCGAAGTCGCGCGGTGCGAACAGGCGCGGGTTGCGCTTGAAGAAGCGTACGCTGCCGTCTTCTTCGCGCGAGATGAACGGCAGAATCGGGAAATCGACCGCACCGAACGCCTCGGCGAGCAGCGTTGAACACACGGTGCGCGTGGGATTGCCCGCATTGTGCTGGAACAGACTCGAACGCCAACGTCGCGGCAGGAAGCTCCACGGGAAGAAGAACCGCGCCAGGTCGACGATCTGGCGCACGTCGTACTCCCATCCGAGATGCTTCACCGCATAGCCGATCACCGCCTCAGCGTCGCTCGGCGACAGTCCGGACGGGCGGCATATGCGCAGGTGGTCGAGGCGGTAGGTGGTCAGCGGCGACACGATGGTGCCGCGCCCGATCAGCGCCTCGATGATCAGCTGATCCTGCGGGTCCCCGTCGTAGTGATACTCGATCACCGCGCGCAGGTCGGGATCCTTGATGTCGTACAGCCGTCCTATGTAGAGCGCCGAGTGGCTCCAGGAACTCTGCGTGATGATCTTGATGACCTCGGAGACCCGGCTGCGCCCCTCGACGAGCAATACGTCGCCTGTGCGCAGTTCGAAACCCAGTCGGTTGAAGTCGCACAGTGGGGTCGGAGATGGCGGACCATCCCGAGTCAGCCAATCGATGGCCTGGTCATACAGCCATCTCAGCAGGTCGCGCATCGTTATTCTCGGCCATGCTCTCTGTCTTCATCGAGTATAGACCGCGAAATCGGACGCTTTGTTGCAGAAAATAAAATAATATGTTTGTACTAATTAGTACGATCGTATTGTATATGTTATTTAGTAGAAAAATAAATCGCTTATCGTTTTTAACTAAAAGTTTGGATGACCTGTCGTATTCTCTCCATGGCCTTCTCCAGGGTCGCCTCGGGTGTGTAGAAGTGGGGTGACAGGCGTACGCCGCCGCTGCGCGCGGCGCAGATCACCTGCGCCTGCATCAGTGCCGAATGCAGCTTGGCACCGTCGATCCCGGCATGCCGGAAGGTCAGGATCCCGGCGCGTTTCGTCGGCTCCGCCGGGGTCACGATCTCGACGCCTTCGATCTCACGCAGATGGGCCTCCAGAAACGCGACGTTCGCTGCGAGGCGCTGTTCGACGAACGCCATGCCAAGCTCCTCGAACAGGCTGATACTGGCGTCTAGCGCATGCACGCCGAGCATGTTCGGCGTGCCGGCCTCGAACCGGCGCGCCGATGCCGCCGGCTGCCAGCTGCCACATTCGAAATCGTACAGCCCCTCGCGCATCGCCCAGCCGAACTGGTGCAACCTGAGCCCGTCGCGCAGCTCGGCGCGGCAATACAGGAAACCCTGGCCCTCGGGCGCGAGCAGCCATTTGTGACCGCCCGCGGTGAGGAAGTCGGCCGGCACCTTTGACAGGTCGAAATCGATCGCGCCGAGGCTCTGGATGCCGTCCACCGAGAGCAGCACACCGTTTCGCCGGCAGCCGTCGGCAAGGCGCTGCATGTCGAACCGGTATCCGGTTGCGAAGTGCACCGTGCTGACCGCGAGCAGGCGTGTTTTGGGTGTTATCGCGTCGAGCAGTGCCCCTTCCGGATCGGCGGTGCCCAGCGCGTCGATCGGCCGGTAGCGCACACCACGGTCGGCGAGCACTTCCCAGACCATCTCGTTCGAACAGAAATCGCCACCGAGACCGACCACCTCGTCGCCGTCGCGCCAGTCGAGTCCCTGGCTGACGATCGACAGACCCTCGGAGGTGTTCTTGATCAGCGCGATATCGTCGGCGTTCGGCGCCTTGACGAAGCGCGCGAGGCGTTCGCGCAGCGCCTTTTCGACCCGCAGCCAGTCCGGGTAGTTGCTCCCTCCGCGCACCATGTTCTGTTGCGCGAAGTTCGCGACCGCCTGCGCGGTACGTCGCGGCCAGGGCCCGATCGCGGCGTGGTTCAGATAGCAGAGGTCGGGGTCCTGGGGAAACTCGGAGGGCAGGTAGAGCATGGTGCGATGTTGTTCCTTTGGCGATGCCGGGAACGCTAACCGAGCGCCGTAGCAGAGGCAAATCCCTTGGCGCCATCGGGCCGAGCGGAAAATTGCGTAGCGCTCAGCCCATTAGATCAGCCCGGTCGCGCGCAGCGCACTGATACCGAGCGTGGTGACGATCACCGAGCCGATCGTGCTGAGCACGATGATATTCGCGGCCAGTGACGCATTGCCGCCCATCGCGCGGGTCATCGGGTAGCTGGATGCCGCGGTCGGAGCCGACGACATCAGGAATACGATGCCGAGTTCCATGCCGCTAAAACCAGCCAGATAGGCGCTCAATGTGAGGAGTAGCGGGGACAGCACAATCTTGCCGAGTGTGCCAATCACAGCATTCCGGGACTCCAGATGCAGTGCGCTGACGCTCAGTGAGCCGCCGGCGCACAACAAGGCCAGCGGCAGTGCGAGTTGGGCGAAGTATTCCCCGGTCTGCAGGACGAGTCCTGGCAGCGAGATCTCGAAATAGGCGAAAGGCAGTCCGGCAACGATACCGATGATCAGCGGATTGCGTGCAATGCTTCTGAGTGTCGCCAAGGGTGACAGGTGGCGATTCAGCGACCTGTTCAATGTGATGACCGCGAGCACGTTGTACAGTGCGGTGATTACCCCGAGATAGAGCGACGACGCGGCCAGTGCGATATCGCCATAGGCATTCACCGCGTAGGCCAGGCCGACAACGGCAATGTTGCCGCGGAAGCTGCCCTGGACGACGACACCGCGATCGCGCGGTGGATTGACAAACAAAGGCGCGATCAACTCCACCGCGACGAAGCACAACAGGGTGCCGAGCACACCGATGACAATCAGGGCAACGTTGGCCGTTTGTTCGAATCGGGTTTGGCTGATGATGATGAACAGCAACGCCGGTAGGGTTACGTTGAACACCAGTTTGGAGCCGGCGTCGATGAACGCGTCGTTGATGATGTGCCAGCGGGCAAGCAACACACCCATCACCAGAACCAACATGATCGGGCCGGTGACCGAGAGTGCGAACTGCAGATTGTCCAGAATTCCCGTCATCGCGAGTGTCGACACCGCCCGGCAGCAGCCCTGGGCATGTGGAAGTTCAGGTTACCGGTGCCGGATTGAACAATACCAGGTCGTTGTGCAGACCGAGGCGGTCGGCTGCGACCGTCTGACGGCCACTTGCCACGTCGAGCATCAGATGAAACAACTCCCAACCGACGTCGGCGATGCTGGCCTCACCGGTGGCGATGCGTCCGGCGTCCAGATCAATCAGGTCGGGCCACTGGCGACTGAGGCGACGGTTGGTCGCGACCTTAATGACCGGCACTTCCGCCAGGCCATACGGGGTGCCGCGGCCGGTCGTGAATACATGCAGGTTCATGCCGGCTGCAAGCTGCAGAGTGCCGCAGATGAAGTCACTCGCTGGCGTGGCCGCGAACGTGAGGCCCTTGCGCCGCAACCGTTCTCCCGGTCCGATCACGTCGACGATTGGGCTTGTGCCCGATTTGACGATCGAGCCCATCGCCTTCTCGACGATGTTCGCCAGTCCACCACGTTTGTTGCCGGGGGTGGTGTTGGCGCTGCGGTCGGCTTCGCCGCGGCTCAGGTAGGCGTCGTACCACGCCATTTCGCGTAACAGGGCCCGGCTGGTCTCCTCGTCGATTGTTCGCGGAGCGAGCAGATGAATTGCGTCGCGCACCTCGGTGACCTCCGAGAACATCACACTGCCGCCCGCACGCACGACAAGGTCTGCTGCAAACCCCACCGCCGGGTTGGCCGTCAAACCCGAGAACGCATCACTGCCACCACACTGCACACCCACCACCAAGTCGGCTGCCGGGCAGGTTTCGCGCCGTCGCTGGTCGAGCTTCGCAAGGTGGCGCGCGGCCGCCTGCATGATGCCGTCGACCATAGCGCCAAACCCGACGAAGGCCGCGTCCTGGAGGGATAGCACTGCGGCGGCCGCGGTCGCGTCGCCGGTCTGACCCGGCGGGATGGGCGGTGGAACCAGTCGCTGCGGCTGCAATTTCTCGCAGCCGAGGCCGACCACCATGACTTCGCCGCCGAAGTTGGGATTGCGCACGAGGTTCTGCAGGGTACGAATCGGCACGACGGCCGCCGGTGCATTGATGGCGACGCCACATCCGTAACTGTGGGTCAATGCGACGACGTCGTCGACATTCGAATAGTGGGGCAACAGTTCACACTTGATGCGGCTGACGACATGCTCGGCGACTCCGGCAACGCACTGCACGCTGGTGGAGATGGCCAGTACGTTCTTCGTGCCGACACTGCCGTCCGGATTTCGATACCCTTCGAAGGTATAGCCCTCCAGTGGATCCGAGCGCACGGTGCGACGCGTCGAGAGCGGGAGTGATGCGAGTGCCGGTGCTTCTGGGAGGCGCAGCATGTTCTCATCGATCCAACTGCCACGGGCGATGTCATCCAGTGCAAATCCGATGGTCTCTCCGTAGCGCACGATCGCCTGTCCGCGTGCGATGTATTGCAGAGCAACCTTGTGACCCTGCGGTACGTCGTGCAGCAGTTCCGTCCCATCGGTCAACCGGCTTCCGGCGCGCGCACCGTCGCCGTTCACGATGATCGCGACGTTGTCACGCTCATCGACCTTGATCGAGAGTGCGGTCACTGAAGTCATCGAGCAGTCTCCATGGGGGTTTGGCGGTAAGGCATGTGACCTCAGGCGCGTTCGACGATTATCGGGTCGCCTGCGACGACGGTACGGAGTACCTCAGGGTCACCATCGATTCGGCCTACGATGTTCGCCGCACTGATCAAGCGGCACTCGTCGCCAGTCGAGACCGGCGTCGGGCCGAACAGTAGCGCGAGCGCGTCGCCTTCGAGCCAGAAGCATACGGAACCCCTATCGACGACGACCGCGGCATCGGGCTCGGCCTGGGCGGAGAAGGGCACGCTGAAATACACTTCGTCGCCCCAGGTGTTGGCCTGACAGTGCATCGGCAGAGCAGGCAGCAGCGTTCGTACAGTTGGCGTATCTCGCAGGCTGGCCGTGATACAGCCAGTCGGCCATTGGATACGGATCTTGGCGCCTTTCATCCGGTTCCCCCGCGACGCGACGAGCCTGCCAGGATAAGGGTCATGGTGCGGTCACGATGGATCACCATTGCGCGAGCGTCGCACACGCGCCGCTTTGATCGCCTGGTATACGGAAAAGCCGATCGAGATGAAGATCAGTACCCAAAGCACGACGGCAATCGGGCTCTTGGTGAAGAAGATCGACAGTGTGCCGAAGGATTCGAGGGACTTCACAAAGTAGACTTCCGCCTGACCGCCGAGGATGAATCCAATCACGAGCGGGGCCACTTCGATCCCGACCTTGGTCGCCAAGTAGCCGCCGATACCGAACAGCAACAGCGTCCATACGTCGAACATCACACCGTAATTGATGGCATAGGCACCGACGACGCACATCATCATGATGATTGGGTACAGGATGTACTTTGGCACCATGACGACACGCGCGATGTATTTGATTGCGAAAAACATCAGCGCAAACATTACGAGGTTGGCGAACACGAGTGCGACCATCATCGTGTCCCATGTCGCCGGATTCTCGCCGATGAACAACGGCCCTACCTGCACACCCTGAAGGGTGAACGCACCGATGAGTACGGCCGTGGTGCTGTCGCCGGGGATGCCGAGCGACAACAATGGAATCAAAGCACCCCCGGTCAGTCCATTGTTGGCTGCCTCGGAGGCGACAACGCCTTCCGGTTCGCCGGTGCCCATTCTCTCCGGATGTCGCGAGAAGTTCTTCTGTTGGGTGTAGGAGAGGACTGATGCCGCACTGCCGCCTACGCCCGGTAGCAGACCGATGAAAGTGCCAATGATGCTTGAGCGGACCAGGTTGATCTTCTGGTGGCGGAACACGCTGAACGAAAACTTGGAGCCTTTCTGCAGCGTCAGTTTCATATCCTTGGTGTTTTCGTGAATGCCCTTTTCCGCCTCTTCGAGAATCGTCGTGACGCCAAACAGTCCGATCAGAACAGGCAGCAGCGAAAAGCCCTCGGCCAGGTAAGGCTCCATGAAGTCGAACATCAGGCGGGTGTCGCCATTGCCACCGACAGAGACATCGTAAGTGCCGATGAGCGCGAGCCAGACACCAAGCACGCCGCTGAACAGGCCCATCATCATGTTGTGTGACAGCGACGCGATCACGGTCAGCGCGAGAAAGATGATCAGGAACTTTTCGACGTACGAAAACTTGATCGCGAAGTCGGCGAGAACCGGTGCGAAGTAAAACAGTACCGCGGCGCTGACCAGGCCGCCGAACAGCGAAGATACGATGCCGATTTTTAATGCACGCTCACCTTCGCCTTTCAGCGTCATCGGATAGCCGTCGAACGTCGTGGTTATCGACGATGGTGTGCCGGGGATATTGATGAGTATCGCGGGAACCAGGCCGCCGGATATGCCACCCACATACAGCCCGAGCAACAGCGCCAGGCCATGGTTCAGGTCCAGTGCATAGGTCAAAGGCAGGCAAACGGCAACCGCCATCGTGGCGGTCATGCCCGGGATGGCCCCGAATAAGATGCCAATCAAGGTGCCGAGCATTATCAGCAGAAAGAACATCGGGTCGAGTGCCGAAAGGAATTCCACGTTCGTCGCTCCTCAGGGCAGGGTAATGTTGAACAGTTTGGCGAGCACGTACCAGGAAACGGCTGGTGCGATCACCGCATTGACGGCGATACGCAACAGGTGCCCTTTGTCACGCTGGTGGAGGTAAAGCCACGAAAGCGCAAACATGTAAGGGATCGACATCAAGAGGAAACCGAGGCCGGTGTTCGGAAAGAACGCGCCGACGTAATCCATCACCAGGAAGTAGCCGATGGTCAGCACGATCGTGCCAAAGAAGCGCGGGGCGTCGAACGGGCCGGAAACGAATGGCAGGTTTTTCCGGCCGGCGCGCACGGCACGCAGATAGGGGATCCCCTGGAATACCACGATCAGTACCAGCATGATCAGCAGCAGCCAATGGATTATGCGTGGAAAAAACAGGTGTGACTGCTCGAAAACGATTGACACCTGCAGCATATCGGGGGTTTCCATCGCCACTCTCCAGCACCGGTTCAGGGTGCAAGACGCTGTTTCCGCGTCGAAGGTCCCGCGTCACGGCGGCAACGCTCGACAACCTGGCGCCCCATTGCCGGCAGGGGCGCCAAAAGGTCGTTTGTTTACGGATGCAGGGCTTTGATGATCACTTCATATTGCGCCATCTTGTCCTTCAGGTAGGCCTCGGCCTCGCTCGAAGGCAGAAAGTCGGGAATGAAGAACGACTTCTTTTGTGTCTCCTGGATCTTGCCCGCGGCAAAGATCTCGGTCAGCGCCTTGTCCAGTTCGGCGACCAGCTCCGGATCCATGTCCTTGTTGAAGAGGAAGAAGAACTCCTTGTCAAAGGCGAAATTCTTTTCGCCGTCCTGGGTCACGTTGACGTTCGGGTCGACGTATTTGAGCAGTTCGTCGCGGCTGGTCTCGCCCATGCCCTCGGGATTGGCCTGTTCGATGGTCTTCTGCCGGGCGGTCAGCCATACGAAGCGCATCGCCTTCTGGTCTTCCGCGCGCAGGCGCGTGTACTGCTCGTTGGCCTGCACTGAGCCGTTGATGACATCGGCCAGACCGTCAAACATCGCCTGGTTCTTGTCTGACTGCGAGCCGCGATTGACCGCGACCAGACAATCTTCCTTACCCGGGTACTGGATGCGGATCGCGTTCTTCATCGCGCTGTAGCCGATCTCGGAAACGCCGCCAGGTTGGATCGCCACACGTATGGTGTTGCCGGCGGCGCACGCCTGCATCACGTCATCGACGTTCTTGTACGGCGAACTCTTGGCGACCAGGTAGGCATTGCCCGGGTTGATCGCAATCGTCGGTCCGATGCGGTACTCCGTGAACGGGTTCTCGTAGCCTTTCTGTGCGTACAGATAACCGAGGTAGGCCTGGTCGTGGAAGATCATCACGGTGCTGCCATTGGAGACCCGCTTGAGCGTGTTGAACGCCGCGGTTGCGCCGACAGCATCAACCTTCACGTTGATCCCCAGTTTTTCCGCCAGGGCCTCGGCGACGATCGCCGATGCCTGGTAGGTATCGCCGCCGGTCGACTTCGAGCCGATCACGACCCGCAGATTGTTCGGGAACTTGGTGTCGGCGAGGGCACTGCCGGTGCTCAGTATCGTAACCAGTCCACAGGTCGCAAGGGCGATGCCCAACATCGTCTTATTCATCGGTGGTTCCTCCTCGGAGAGCGGTCGGGTCTGTCGAATCTGTCGGGCAGGCGCTCGGGTGCGGTGTCCCGACAGCCGCGCTTTGTCTGTTCTGAGTCGCTAAAATGATAGCGCTGTCATTCCAAAGCTAGCAGGCTATTCAGGTGCTGTCAACGGAGACTTGTGAAATCCGAGCGGTCTCCCGGGCGGGGTCACTCAGAGGGAGCGCGACGTCGATCTGGACAGCTTAAACATATTAAAAAACAGTACGATAAAAATTTTTTCGTAACGAGAGCAGTGGCGCCACCTTTCGGCGCCGGTCCTCGAACAGTGCCGTGGAGCCTTGCCGAAAGCGAACCCTTGGCTTGGCAGGCATGGACGTCGACTGATAGCGAGAACACTCAGCGCTGACAACCTGTGCGGGCGCGTCAGGTGGTGCCCCGTTCCACGATCTCGAAGCCGACGTCGATGACGTGGTGTTCGAGCGGGGTGTCGTCGATGCGGGCCAACAAGGCATCCGCCGCCAGGCGGCCCATGCGGGGCCGGTCGATGCGTACCGTCGACAGCGCGGGGAAGGTGTCGGCGGCAAAGCTCTGGTCGCCGAAACCGATGATGGCCAGATCCTGGGGTACGCGGATACCACGCGCCTGCGCCTCGATCAGTACGCCGTGCGCCAGCGTGTCGGAGCTGCAACAGACGATGCCGTTGCCGAAGCCGGCGTCGAGCAGTCGGGCCAGTCCGGTGCGGCCACGCCGCAGGTCGCTCGGGACCGGGACCTGGCCCGGATGGGTATCCTTGATGCCGTGTTCGGCGAGACGCGCAAACAAGGCGTTCTCGCGGATACCCGCGCGGCGATCGTCGGCCGACACGGTGCCGACCCGCCGATAACCTCTGGCGGCGATGAAGTCCGCGACCGCACTGCCGAGGCGCTCGTGCGAGAAACCGACCACCACGTCGAGCGGCGTGGGTGTCAGGTCCCAGGTTTCAACCAGCGGGATATTCGCGGCCAACAACAACCGGCGGCAATCCGGGGTGTGATTGACGCCGGTCAGCAGGATGCCGTCGGGGCGGCGGCTGAGGACCGTCGAGACCAGTTTCTGTTCACTCTGCTCTGGGTAGCCTGATTCGCCCAACAGGACCTGGTAGCCGGCCGCGTTCAGCGGTGCGCTGAAGTACTGGATGGTCTCCGCGTACACGAGGTTGGCGAGCGAAGGGACGATCGCGGTGATCAAGCGCGTGCGCCGGGAAGCCAGGCCGCCGGCCAGCAGGTTGGGGACATAGCCGGTCTGGTTGATCGCACGGTTGACCTTGCCCAGCGTGTTCGCCGCCACCTTGTCCGGATGGTTCAGCGCCCGCGATACCGTGATCGTGGATACGCCGGCCAGTCGCGCCACATCTTCCAGTGTGACGCTATCGCCACCGGCACGTGGCGACGACCGGGAGGCCTTCCTGGTCGCCGGTTTCCGGCCTTGCTTAGTGTCTGCCTGTGACAAATCCGTGCCCGCCCCGAACGATGTACGACTGAATGCTAAGGCTAACAGTTAATGCGGCTAAGGCAACCTTGTCGAGGCCTTTGAGGGTGGGTAGCCAGGGCTGGCAGATGGTCGTCCAACACGGCAATCGTCCTTAAGCAACAGAGCATACCCCGCGGATCGCAGACGGCAGCGGCGAACCAGCGACCTTTTTCGCCTGGCTTGACAATTCGAATGACAGCGCTAACATTTTCGGCATGTCGAGCGTCCATTCCATGGCCACCACGGGGGACACCGGCTCACCAAGAGGGAGGACAGATCCTTGGAATCCGCAACACATCCTGATGCCGATGCTGCAGTGATCGCGACGGCCCCGGTGGTGACCGAAATGCTGGTCGTTCCGGTCGCCGGTCACGACAGCATGCTGTTGAACCTGAGCGGCGCGCACGGCCCTTATTTCACCCGCAACCTGGTCATACTCAAAGACAACGCCGGACATACCGGTGTCGGTGAGGTGCCGGGTGGCGAGAAAATCCGGGAAACACTCGTCGATGCGAAGCCACTGATCCTCGGTCAGTCCGTGGGCGCCTACAATAGCGTGCTCAACGCGATCCGCACACGCTTCGCCGAGCGTGACGCGGGCGGGCGTGGCCTGCAGACGTTCGACCTGCGGGTCGCGATCCACGCGGTCACGGCGGTCGAGGCAGCGCTGCTCGACCTGCTCGGGCAGGCGCTCGGCGTACCGGTCGCGGCGCTGCTCGGCGATGGCCAGCAGCGCGACAGCGTCAAGATGCTCGGCTACCTGTTCTACATCGGCAATCGTGAGAAGACCGACCTGGCCTATCGCGACGAGCCCTCGGCCGGTGTGGAGTGGTTCCGCCTGCGCCATGAAACGGCGATGGACGCGGACAGTATCGTGCGCCTGGCCGAGGCAGCACATGATCACTACGGGTTTGACGATTTCAAGCTGAAGGGTGGGGTGTTGCCTGGCGAGCGCGAGATCGAGGCCGTGGCGGCGTTGGCCCGACGCTTCCCGCAGGCGCGCATCACACTCGATCCCAACGGCGCCTGGTCGCTGGAGGAAGCGGTTCGGCTGTGCCGTGGTCAGCACGAGGTCCTGGCCTATGCCGAGGATCCATGCGGCGCGGAGCAGGGTTTTTCGGGGCGCGAGGTGCTGGCCGAGTTTCGCCGCGCGACCGGCCTGCCCACCGCGACCAACATGATCGCCACCGACTGGCGCGAGCTTGGCCACACGATCATGTTGCAGGCGGTCGATATACCGCTCGCCGATCCGCATTTCTGGACCATGCAGGGATCCGTGCGGGTGGCCCAGCTGTGCGATGCCTGGGGCCTCACATGGGGGTCCCATTCCAACAACCATTTCGACATCTCGCTTGCGATGTTCACCCAGGTTGCCGCGTCCGCCCCGGGCATCATCACCGCGATCGATACACACTGGATATGGCAGGATGGACAACGCCTGACGCGCGAACCGCTACAGATTCGGCGTGGCGCGATCAAGGTGCCGGATCGCCCGGGCCTGGGCATCGACATCGACATGCAGCGCATCGAACAGGCACATGCGTTGTACAAGCGGCACGGACTGGGGGCGCGTGACGACGCGGTGGCGATGCAGTACCTGGTACCGGGCTGGACTTTTGACAACAAGCGTCCCTGCATGGTGCGTTGAGTCGTTTCTTCAGGAGAACGCAGGAACATGATTCGAGCAAATCGGCTGCGTACGATCTGGGCTCAGGGTGGTGCCGCAGTCAATGGCTGGCTGGCGATCCCGAGCGCGTTTTCGGCGGAAACCATGGCCCATCAAGGCTGGGATTCACTGACCATCGATCTGCAGCATGGCGTGGTCGACTACCAGGCTGCGGTGAATATGCTTACGGCGATATCGACCACCGAAACCGTACCGCTGGTGCGTGTGCCCTGGCTGGATCCGGGTATCTTGATGAAGGTGCTCGATGCGGGTGCCTACGGCGTCATCTGTCCGATGATCAACTCCGTGCAGGATGCCGAGCGATTGGTTGCTGCAACCCACTATCCGCCCCGGGGCACACGCAGTTTCGGACCGATACGGGCGTTCTTGTACGCCGGACAGGATTATCCAAGCCATGCCAACGATACCATCGTGGCATTTGCGATGATCGAGACACGCGAAGGACTGGACAATCTCGAAGAGATTTTGCGCGTTGACGGCATCGAGGCGATCTATATCGGGCCATCCGATCTATCCTTGGCATTGGGCTGTACCCCCACGTTCGATGCCGTTGATCCTCCGGTTGCCGAAGCGATCGATTATATTCTGGCCAAATGCCGAGAGCGTGGTGTGGTCGCGGGCATTCACAACGGCACGCCCGAATATGCGCTACAGCGGATCCAGAAAGGCTTTCAATTCGTGACAGTTGCTTCGGATGCTCGGCTGATGGCGGCAGGAGCGCAACAGGTGCTCGGCGCGATGCGCCAAGGCGCGCACGGCAAGGCCGGCAGCAGCTACTGAGTCGTCCTCGACGCCGGGCCCTTCTGCGTCGCGCGAGCGCAACAGCAATATACAAAACGGGAGAGAAGAGTGAGCAAACTGGGTTTCATCGGGCTGGGCATCATGGGTGTCCCGATGGCCGGCCATCTGATTGCTGCCGGTCATGCCGTCTATCTGCACAGTCGCTCCGGTGTCGCGTCGGAACTGACCGAGGCCGGCGGCCACGCGGTGGGCAGCGCCAAGGCGGTCGCGGAGAATGCCGACATCATTTTTCTGATGGTGCCTGACACGCCGCACGTCGAAGCGGCATTGTTCGGCGACGACGGTGTCGCCGCCGGCCTGTCCCCCGGCAAGGTCGTGGTCGATATGAGTTCGATCTCACCGATGGCGACCAAGGCGTTCGCCGGCCGCATCAACGAGCTCGGCTGCGAGTACCTGGATGCACCGGTCTCGGGTGGGCAGGTCGGGGCGAAGAACGCGGCGCTGTCGATCATGGTCGGTGGTGCCCAGGCCACCTTCGACAGGGTCCGACCGCTGTTCGAGCTGATGGGCAAGAACATCACCCTGGTCGGCGGCAACGGCGATGGCCAGACGGCCAAGGTCGCGAACCAGATCATCGTCGCGCTCAACATCGAGGCGGTCAGCGAGGCCTTGTTGTTCGCCGCCAAGGCCGGCGCCGATCCCGCCAGGGTGCGCGAGGCATTGATGGGCGGGTTCGCGTCCTCGAAGATTCTCGAGGTGCACGGTGAGCGCATGATCAAGCGCACCTTCGACCCCGGTTTCCGCATCGAGCTGCACCAGAAGGACCTCAACCTCGCGCTGAGCAATGCACGCGAGCTCGGCGTGGCATTGCCGAACACCGCGACCGCACAGGAGCTGTTCAACGCCTGCTCGGCGCATGGCGGTGCCGGATGGGATCACTCGGCCATGGTGCGTGCGCTCGAACAACTGGCGAACTTCGAGATCGGCTGACGGACCGCGGCATGATGGACACGGCACCGGAGACGCTGTTGCGGCGCATGTTCGATGCCGCGATCGCCTCTGCGCAGGCGGATATCTGCATCGCCGATCACCTACCACCGCGACCGGCCGGAAGGGTCGTCGTGATCGGTGCCGGCAAGGCCTCCGCGGCGATGGCGCGGGCGCTGGAACGCCACTGGGATGGCCCGCTCGAGGGCCTGGTCGTCACCCGCTACGGTTATGCGGTCCCGTGCGACCAGGTCGAGATCGTCGAGGCCGCACATCCGGTCCCCGACCAGGCGGGCCTGGACGCCGCGCGGCGCATGCTCGATCGGGTCGGGGGGCTCGGCGCCGACGATCTGGTGTTGTGCCTGATCTCTGGTGGGGGCTCGGCGTTGCTGCCGCTGCCGCTGCCGGGGCTTTCGCTGGCCGACAAGCAGGCGGTGAACCGCGCGTTGCTCGCCAGCGGCGCCTCGATCTCGGAGATGAACTGCGTGCGCCGTCATCTGTCCGCCATCAAGGGCGGCAGACTGGCGGCGGCCTGCCATCCGGCGAAGCTCGTCAATCTGTTGATCTCGGACGTACCGGGTGACGATCCGGTCGACATCGCGTCAGGGCCGACCGTCGGCGACCCGTCGAGTTGCGCCGACGCGCTGGCGATCGTCGACCGCTACCGCATCGCGTTGCCGGGTGTCGCACGCCAGATCCTCGAGAGCGGCGCGGGCGAGACGCTGAAACCCGACGATCCACGCCTCGCCGGGGTCGAGACCCACTTGATCGCGACCCCGCAGCTGGCGCTCGAGGCGGCCGCGGCCATCGCCGAACAGGCGGGCGTGCGCGCGCACATCCTGGGTGACAGCCTCGAGGGCGAGGCCCGTGATGTCGGCAAGGTGATGGCCGGCATCGCGCTGCAGGTCGCTCGCCACCGGATGCCCTTCGAGCCGCCGTGCGTGCTGATGTCGGGCGGCGAGACCACGGTGACGCTGCGTGGCGATGGACGCGGCGGACGCAATGTCGAGTTCCTGTTGTCGCTCGCGATTGCGCTGCGCGGGCAGGCGGGTGTCTACGCAGTGGCCGGTGACACCGATGGTGTCGACGGGGTCGAGGAGATTGCCGGCGCCATGGCAGACCCGTCGACGCTGGCCCGCGCATGGGCGCAGGGGATCAATCCGGCCACGGCGTTGGCCAACAACGACGGCCACGGTTTTTTCGAGGCCCTGGGTGATGCCGTGCTCACCGGGCCGACCCTGACCAACGTCAACGACTTCCGCGCCATCCTGGTCCTGGATACGGGCGGGCAGCGGCAGGGTTTTTGATTCAATATTCAACTTGAACAAAAAGCTATAACAGCCGGTTTTAAAATAAATAGTGCTTCGATCGGTATCGATGACGGTGCAGGCGAATGACGAAGCTCGGACGAAGGGATTTTCTGGCCTGGCTGACGGGCCTGGGATTCGCGCACGCGGTCGTCGGCGAGCCGCCGCCAGCGACGGCATCCGCGGTGAGGCTGTTTCTCGGCGGTGACCTGATGTCCGGGCGGGCGATCGACCAGATCCTGCCGTTCAGCAATCCACCTGAGATTCACGAACCCTATCTGCACGATGCGCGCGACTACATCGCGCTCGCCGAGCGGCGCAACGGTCCCATTCCCAGCCCGGTAACCTTCGAGTATGTCTGGGGCGATGCGCTGGCTGTACTGGCTGCGATGCGACCCGAAGTGCGGATCGTAAATCTCGAGACCGCAATAACAACTTACGATCGATATTTACCAAAAGGCATCAATTACCGGATGCACCCGGGCAATATCGGCCTGCTGCGTGTCGCGCAACTCGACTGCTGTGTGCTGGCGAACAATCACGTCCTCGACTGGGACGTACCGGGCCTGGGGTCGACGCTCGACACGCTGCGCGCGGCCGGGATCGCGACGGCGGGCGCCGGGCCCGATCGCGCGACGGCGCAGGCGCCGGCGGTGATCCCGCTGGCCGGGGGACGCCGGGTGCTGGTGTTCGCGTTTGCGCTCGCCGACAGTGGGGCGCCGCGTGCCTGGAACGCCGGCGACGGGCGACCGGGCATCGCCCTGCTGCCGGATCTGTCGCCGGCGACGGTGGCGTCGATCGCCCGGCGGGCGGCCGGGTATCGGCGCGCCGGAGACCTGGTCGTGTTGTCGCTCCATTGGGGCGGCAACTGGGGCTACGCGATCGATGAGGCACAGCGGCGTTTCGCACACGCGCTGATCGACGCCGCCGCGGTCGATGTACTGCATGGCCACTCGGCGCATCACGTCAAAGGCATCGAGGTGTATCGCGGACGACCGATCATCTACGGCTGCGGCGATCTGTTGAACGACTACGAAGGCATTCGCGGTTACGAGGCCTACCGTCCGGACCTCGGTCTGCTGTACTTCCCGACGCTGGACAGCCTCAGCGGTCGCCTGCTGCGCTTCGACCTGGTACCGGTTCGCCGATGCCGTCTGCGCCTGCAACTGGCAGATGCCGACGAGACCGCGTGGTTGCACGCCGTGCTGGCGCGCGAGAGCGCTTCGCTGGCCACCGGGATCCACGCTGTCGACGGGCCTATGCCACGCCTGGTCGTGGAGACGGAGAGCCGTTGAAGTCGGTAGGCAAGGCTCACCTCACCGCATCGAACCGCCCGGGTGATGCCGCAGGCGGATGACCTTCGGGAGCTACTCGGACGCGACGATGTCCGGCCGTGCCTGGATCGAAGCACGCGGCAATGCCGGCGCAGGTGCCTCGCATCCGCTGAGCATCAACTGCGGAGGGTCGATCGAAAAGGTGAAGGGCGCGGCCTTGCGCAGTGCACTGAGTCCGAGGATCTGTCGCGTCTGTCCCGGAAACACTGCGGCATCGATGTCGTACAGCGCACAATCCCCGCCGATATTGATCTGCACAATGCGATAGACCGGCACGACCATGCGGCGGCCGTCGGCGAGGATGCCCTCGAGCTGCTTCACGTAGCGCACGCTGTCGAGGCGCTGCAGGTGGGCGAGGGTCTGCTCGTTGATCGTCATCAGACCTGAACCCGTGTCGACCATCAGTTCGAATGGTTCCACACCTGGAATCTCGGCC
This sequence comes from Chromatiaceae bacterium, assembly GCA_024235395.1. Classification (NCBI taxonomy): domain Bacteria; kingdom Pseudomonadati; phylum Pseudomonadota; class Gammaproteobacteria; order Chromatiales; family Chromatiaceae; species Chromatiaceae bacterium. The sequence goes on along the minus strand of JACKMK010000001.1, from coordinate 26,771 downwards.
TGTATGTAGTAGGTGGCCGCGGAGGCTTCGCGCATCGCAATCGGCGTGATCCCGGGGGTGGCTGCGGCCGCAAACGATGCCAGTAACGTCAATAGGATCGTGGCCAAGGGCTTCATCTGTGGGTCTCTGCTCGATGACGGCCGGTGACGCTTGGTGACCAAACAGGTTCAAGAGCGCCGCTACTGTTGCGAGTATCGGCGAGTCGGAGGGCAAACTGAAGGGGCGGGTGCCCGTCGAACCGGACGTGCACTGGCCGGTCGCTTGGGGGGTCGCGGTCAGATGCCAGCGCACAAGGATCTGTCGAAGCGACACCGCACACATGCCGCATATGCGTTGCCAAGCATCTGCTCGATGCCGACGATCGGGCCGCCACAGGGCGAGCGTGGGACGCGAGTCGAAGCCGTGTCACTGGGCGGGCCCGCTGCCTAGCGGCATGCGTCTAAATGCGCCTGTCATGGAGCTTATCAACCGTTGCGCACGCCGAAGCGCAGGCCGATCCGGCCGAGCAAACCGGCCCTGGCCGGAGTCGCCTGTGAAGCCATTCACAGTTTGAGTTCGAATTCCGCCAGCGCGCTTCACCGCTCATGCGTGTCCGTTGAGGGGCTGCATCGCCGTTAAGTCGATGTCTGGCCATGCCTTATCTGGGAACCACCTCGGCGTGCGCACCGCTCGCGATCACTTTTTCCAACGCACCGGCCGGCATGCGCGATCCGTTTGGCATGTCGGTTGCTCCCCAACCGGTGAGCTCGGAGATGCCTTCGGGCGGAGCAATAACGATGTAGGAACCCTACAAATGAGGTGGAACATGAACAGTCGATTCAACAAGACCCTTACGGCAGCAGCCGTTGCACTGGTATTCGCGACCGGTGCCTATGCAGGGGAGGACAAAGCAGCGACCACCGGGACGCATGATGCCGGTATGAAGGTCCAATCGGACATGGAAGCAAACCTTCCGCGCGCCGGGTCATGGTACCTCGGCAAGCAGGTCGAGGAGATCGAGGGCAAGGACGTCGAGATGGGGGATGACAACGATATCGGCAAAGTGACCGATGTCGTTCAGGACGACGGTGGCAAGTACTATGCGGTCGTATCGGTAGGCGGTTTTCTCGGTATCGGCGACAAGGAAGTGACGATTGCGCTGGATGAACTGCAGCCGCAGGAGAACGATCTGATGATCCCGTCCACGATGACCAAGGCATCGCTCGAAGCACAGCCGAAGTACGTGGAGGGACGCTACGTCGAACTGGACGATGACTACCGACTGGGGGAAGTGTCTGTGCAAGACGAGCAGGCGCCGATCTCAGGTGGCAGCCAGTTCAGTGACCTGGATGCCGACAAGGATGGGGTGATCAGCGCCGGCGAGGCCGGTATGAACCCCGGACTGAAGGATCGCTGGGACGCGACCGATGCAAACCGCGACGGCACCATCGACCGCGCCGAGTTCAGTGCCTTCGAAGCGAAAGACATCAACTAGGTGATCGCGTCGGCAGCGATGCCGACCTGCATCGCTCGATTCATGCGGCAGCTGCGGGAAATACGCGGCTGCCGCTGTTTCGCCGGGTGACCTTCAAGGACATTGCCAGCTCAGTGTCTACCGCATTGCTGCTCGATGACAGCGATGAGATCGCCGGTTGCGACGGGCTTGCTGAGACTCGGCACGGACTGAAAGATCGGCGGTTGCTGTTCCCGCGAATAGCCCGACAAGGCGATGAAGGGTATAGCCTGTTCGCGCAGTCTTTCCGCGAAAGCCTCGGACGTCTCCGAACCGAGATTCACGTCCAGCAGGGCACAGTCAAAGTCCTCGTCGGAAGCCAGTGCGAAGGCCTCCGCAAGTGTGCTGGCAGGACCCACCACCTCGTAATCCGCCGACTGCAGCCGTTCGACCATGTCGAGCGCCACCATGGGGTCGTCTTCGACGACCAGGATGCGCCGCAGGCTCGAGGTTGCACGGTGCGGCACCGTCTTCTTGATGAATGCCGGCGAAACCTCGTCGGCGATCACGCGGCCGATCGGACACTCGAGTCGCCAGGTCACTCCGGAGTGTGCGAAATCGAGCTCGGACACGGCGCCGAGTGATGCACCCACCATTTTTTCGATCACGATCGAACCGAACCCATGTCGCGACGGCGGGGTCACCGGCGGTCCACCGGACTCCACCCATTCGAGACAGAACCGCAGGTCTCCTGCCTGGTCCCGGCGCTGTTCCCAGCTGATCTCTACCAGACCCTGCGCATCGGACAGGGCACCGTACTTTCCGGCATTGGTGGCCAGTTCATGCAATACCATGCCGATCGCCTGAGCTGCCGCCGATGTGAGCACGAGTTCCGGTCCGCTCAATGCGATCCGGGTGCCTATGGCATCCTTGAAATGGGCGAGTTGGGATCTCACGAGATCCGCGATATCGGCGCCGCGCCAACCGCTCTGCACGAACAGGTCCTGGCTCGCAGCCAGTGCCTGGATGCGTTCCTGAAACCGTTCGGTGAAATTCTCCGGGCTGGTCGCAACGGTCTGCCGCGCAATGGCCTGAACGACAGCGAGCATGTTCTTGGAACGATGGTTGACTTCACGCATCAGCAGGCGGATCTGCTCTTCACGCTGCTTCTGCTCGGTGATATCGGTATTGGTGCCGAACCAGCGCACGATCCGGCCGTCGTCGTCCCGGATCGGCAGGGCCCTCGACAGGAACCAACGAAACTCGCCATCGGCACCGCGCAGCGGAAAGGTGTCTTCCCAGTGAACACCGGTATCCCAGGAGCGCTGGATGCGGTCGACGACGCGGTCGACATGGTCGGGATGGTGGACCTTCTTCCACCCCCAGCCCTGCATCTCTTCGAGCGTGGTACCCGTGTAGTCGTACCATCGCTGGTTGTACCAGAATATCCAGCCGGTGGCGTCGGCCATCCAGGCAAGCTGGCTGATGTTGTCGGCCAGGGTGCGGAACCGCTCGTCGCTTTCCCGCAACTTCCGCTCCGCCGCACGCCGGCCGGTGATGTCGCGTGCGATTTTCGATGCACCCACGATGATGCCGGCGTCGCTAAGAATCGGTGATACCGTCAACGCGACGACGATGCGGGTGCCATTCTTGTGGACACGGACCGTTTCGTAGTCCTGAACGCGTTCGCCGCGCCCGATAAGACCCAGGAGTTCATCCTCTTCCGACTGCCGTTCCGTTGGAATCAGTTTGCGGATCGACTGTCCGATCATTTCCGCCGCGGTGTAACCGAACATCCGTTCGGCGGCGCCGTTCCAACTCGTGACGATACCGGTGAGGGTTTTGCTGACTATCGCGTCGTTCGAGGATTCGACGATCGCAGCGAGTCGCGCCTTGGCGGTCTCCGCGGCTTCCTGTTCGGTCGTGTCACGGGCGATGAACCTTACCCTGTTGCGATCGATGCCAAGGCCGATCACCTCGGCGGTGAACTCCGTGCCATCGCCGCGTCGCATTCGCCAAGCCGTGCGCAGCAGACGGCCATCCGTCATGCGCGCAAGGTCGACTCCGGCAGGCGCCTCCTGGTTTTCCGCGAGGAGCTCCGGCAATGGCCGGCCGATCAGCGCCCCGGCTGCCACGCCGAGCATCGTGCAGGCATTGGCGTCCACGTCTCTTATCCGGCCGTCGGCGTCGATCTCGAAGTTGCCGTCGGGGTTTTCAGAACGAATCGGCAGATGGGGAGGTTTCACGCTTCAGCGACCCTCGCAAATCGCGCAAGACCTTCGGCCTCGCTGTTCACAATCCGCTGGAGGCCAACCGGCCAGACCGGGCCTCTCGCCTGTCGCAGAGGCATTTTCGGCATTCCGGCAACGTGTGTCGATAGGGGATGGGAGACCACGAAAGCCGTTGCGATGGATCCGGGGCGTTTTGTGGGTGCGCCGAACTGTCAGCAGGATGGGTGCCCGCCGGTGTGCTCCGTGTGCGTCACAGCAATCCAAGGGCGCGTAGTGTGTCCTGCAGGGCGCTGTCGCTGAGTGGCTTGAGCAGCGACGGGATACCCGCAAATTTGCCGTGCAGTCCACAGGCATCGTCGTATCCACTGACGAAAGCGAACGGCACCTTCTTCGACAGCAGCTGACTGGCGATCGATTCGCTGGTCTCGCCATCCAGTTCAACATCCAGCAATGCGAAATCGACTGCGTGATGGCCGATGATGCTTTCCGCGTCTGCCACCGAACTCGCGACGTGGACCTCCGGGCAGTCCAGCTTCTTCAGCATGGCTTCTTCGTCCATTGCGATCAATGGATTGTCTTCCAAAACCAGCGCCGACCTGAACGCAGTGTTCACACCTCGTTACCTCGCATGGGCCGGACAGGGATGCCAGGCCGTGGTGTCCGATAGCCAGGCACCAAGGTTCCGCCGGGCTGGCCGGATCTTCCCACAGTCTAGCAGGGGGTCAAAATCATTTTCATCCGAACGCCGCCGCGGAATTGCCGGCCAGAAAGACGAGATGACCCCTATCGGATCAAGTCGTCCGTCGGGGTCGGCCGTGTCCCGCCTGTCGTCGAGAAAACAACCGCGTGCCGAGTCGGACGTCGACCGTTCGCGCCGTCGGCTTTGCGGAGCCGGGGCCTACCCGGCGCGCGGCTCAGGGCAAGGCGTCGGCATCGATGCGCCGAAAGACGGCTTCCAGCAGGCCGTAGGTCCCGAACGCCATCAGTCCGACCGCGGCAACGAACAACAGCTGCACGCCATACGGCTGATCGTGCAACACCTTCAGGACCCCCGCCTGGTCGAGTGCGTGTCGTGGATTGAGGGAAACGAAAACCCGGGCAAAGTACCAGCTGATCAGCAACAGAATGGACCCGCGTGCCAGCAGGCCGATACGGCTGATCAGCGTCACCCAGCCCACCTGACGATCGTCCAGCACCATGTATCGGAGAAAGGTCTTGCGTACCGCTTTGAAAAAATGTCCCACGGCCGACGCCAGCGCGATGCAGCTGACACCCGCGATCAACCAGGGACCCGCCGGTTTGTTGAGTAGCAGCGCCGCCCATTCGGCATAACTCTTGTCGCCGGCGTGCAGCGGCAGTGGAAGGTCCCACTGGAACCGTGCGACGAACAGTGCCAGCGACAGATAGATCAGCCCACTGATCAGCAGGCCGGCACGGATGACCATGCCCTTTGGCGCAAGGCCATGATTGTCCGGATCGAATGCCGTCTGAAACAGGCGCCAGGCCGAGAACGCAACCAGGCCGATCAACAAGGTTGACAGGATCACGTCACCGGCGGTCATGGTCGCGAGGTACCGGATCGCCTCTTTGGAATCGGCAAATTTGCCCCCCCATCCCAATGCCAATGAAAGTGCCAGCCAGCCGATCACCAGATAGACGGTGCCGCGTGCGGCGTAACCCAGTCGGGACAGCCATTGGTAAACCGACTGTCGCTTCAACGACGCGATCCGTTCTTGCGGCTCCCCGCTTCTGCCGGTTGAAACCTGTTGATCCCTGCGCATATCGCGGCCTCCTTGCAGACCTGACTGCAAGAGGCGGGCCATGCGGACCGTGAATCAACGCCGCTGGATCGGCTCAGCGATCCGCCTGATCCTTCATCTGACCGGGCAGGGTGTCGCGATCCGCGTCGGTGGCGGTCTCTGTTGTGACGGCGCCGAGCGCGTCGCGGCGCAGCAGGCCCAGCTGCGCGAGGTGGGCGGCGATATCGTTGCTGTCTTGCACACGCACCATGGGTACGTCCGCATACTCGCTGATCAAGGTATCGACCTTGAGGTCGTAGCGACTGTCGACTCCGGGGTCGATGTCCCGGATATAGATCGCCCAGATCCGGTTCGGGTGCCGTGTCGCGATCTCTGCATACAATGTCGCATCGTGTTGACCGCTGTCGCCAATCAGGATCGCCGGCAACGGAATTCGTTGTATCAGCTCTTCGATACGGTCGCGCTTATGCGTATTCTCTTCGCCCGCAATGATCTTTGCCAGATCGAGATCGCGCAGCAGTAGTGGACCTTTCGGCAGGTCGTTGAGATCCAGGAAGTCGCGCAACAGGTCGTACATGTTCCACGCCGAGTTGGAGACATAGAACACGGGGTTTTGCGTCCCGCCGGCCTGTGTCAGTGCCTGGTAGAGACCGGCGACCCCGGCGAGCGGCTTGCGGGTCTTGGCATTGTTCAGGAAGGTCAGCTGGGCGGCTGTGGTCAGGTCGGTGATGCCGGTGTGAATGACGGTGTCATCGATGTCGCTGATGACCATCAATCGGGCATCCGTGTCCGGCAACGCAAGCCAGTGTTCCGCATTCAGTACCTGCCGTTCGCCACGGTGTCGAGCGATCACCTTGTAGGTGTCGGGGCGGACAGCACTGCGCGGAAAACGCGCCGAATAGTAGCCCTCGTTGTCTGTAACGACGTCGGCGCGGTGTTCGGCGTAGCTCAGTTCGACCGTCGCCCCGGTGATCTCGTCACTCTCCCATCGTCGATAGGTGGCCCTGATGTTGTCCCACCAGTTGTCGTCGTCCCGTGGTCCGCCAAAGGGTCTGTTCGCGAGCAGGCGCCCTGTGACCCATACACTGTCCTGGTTGCCATAACCGTGATAGGCAGCGATGTGTCCTGGTTGTCCGAAGCCCATTCGGCGCGTAACCCTGCGCCACGTCACCTCTGCCACCCGGTCGATGCCTGCGCGCGACCGCTGCAACAGCGTTGCGATCCTGCGCCGCCAATCAGGCGGCTGTTGTCGGGCGGATTCATCGGCCATCGTTGATGTACCTTCGTGGACAGAGTGCCGAAGACTCGCGATGTCTGCGGCTGGCAGGCCGGTCGAGGTCAGCAGGCTGCAGGACAGCACGAACCCGAGCCCGACACCGCGCCGTATTGATGCGTTTTGCGATCGGTATGCCGCCCGCCGATCGGTCGATGAGTTACACATGGCAGACCGCGGTCGGCGCGCCGATCCGCAGATGTCGCGAGTGTCCGCAATGGTTCCCCGTCCACCAGTGTGCGCGTCGCCGGATGATGCCGAATGCCAGCGGATCCTGTACCGCAAGGCCGGAACGGCGGCGGCCAGCCATGCCGCGGTGGAGGCGTGCATCCGCCGGCCGGCGCAGCGGTCTCGCGCTGCGGCCTGATAAAAGATCGGCGATCCATGCCGTGTGCTCTGATGCCGGGGCCATGACGGGTGTTATCATCGTGCTCAGAAGACGGTGCCAAAGCCTTCATCTTCGTTGTGAGTCAGTTCCGGAAGTTGTGCAAGTTCGTGGATCATCGTCAGGATGCCCAGTTCTCTCCCGGTTTCGTCGCTGGGTTGGATGGCATCGAACAGACGGTACAGGAAACGGCTGCCACCGCGCGGCTCGAAATGACGGATGAGATGGCGCATGTGCGGTGACGCCGCGCGGCAGTCATGACCTTGACAGTCCGTCTGGTAGTGTTCGATCAGCGCATGGACCACCTCCAGGTGCTCGTGCGACAACTCCACGCCCATGCGCTCGGCATTGCGACGGACACGTGCCTCGACCTCCTGCGGATTGAGGTCCTTGACCGCATCGAACAGCTGATTTTCTCCCGGGACCTTTTGACTCGACATGGGTTCCTCCTATCGGACTTCTACTGTGGAATGGATGGGCTGGAATATGCGCATGTGTCTGCGGATATCCAACGAGATGCGTGTTCGTGCGCCCAAGCTTTCGCTGCCGGCACGGCGCTCATCGCGCAGACAAAGGAACACCCCGGTCGCAACGATCGAAGATCGGCGGCACACTGCAGGCTGATGGTGCAACAACTGCGCCAGAGACCCGATACCACCGGATGGACCGGTCCGATACGCCGCGAACACTGTGCAAGCAGAGGTGGTCTGTAGACTGCGCGCGTGGCACAAGCCTTGCGTCGGCTACCCAGAGACACCGCGCCCGCCTGTAGACTCCGATACTCTGAAAAACATCCGGTCGGGATGGGCCAATGGTGGAGGATTTCGGCCAAACGACCCGATATCGGCAGGGCACCATCGAGGAGAGAAGATTCATGACGGATCCGGGAAACAAACGTAGTCGTCGTCGACTGGTGATGATGGTCGTGCTGATCTTGTCGCTACTGGCTTTGGCAGCGGCATGGCGGTGGACGGCGCTGAACGAGTTTCTCGCGCCGGAAAATTTTCAGCGCCTCATGGCCGGTTTCGATCATCCGATCACCCGTGCGGCCGCGGCCACCGGCGTGATGATGATCGCGCTGACGATGATGGTACCCCTGACACTGCTGGCGGTATTTGCCGGCATAGCGTTCGGTGGTGGATTGGCTTTCGTATATACATTTCTGGCGGCTTTGGTCAGCGCCGCCCTGGTGTTCACGTTCGGGCGACTCCTGGGTAAGCGGGCACTGGAGAAGGTGGGGGGTGATCGCGTGAACCGGATCAGCCGGCAGTTGTCGGACTACGGTGTCGCCACGGTGGCGATCGCCCGCGTGGTGCCTATGGCGCCATTCACCGTGTTCAACCTGGTCGCAGGCGCCTCGCATCTCGGATTTCGCGCATTCCTGCTGGGTTCCATGATTGCGCTGGGGCCGGGGATCGCAGCCTTGACCCTGCTTTCAGACAGCGTAAAGGCCGCTTTCGAGGATCCTTCGACCGAAAGCGTGATCATCATGCTGGTATTTGCGCTCGTCATCCTCTCGGCGATCGTTGTGATGCGTCGCCGGTTCACGAACAAATGACACGTCGTCGGATCGGCTGGTCGATCCAGGATGAATGTCGTAACAACCCGGGTATCGGGTCGTATGCCGGCCATCGAAATACGGATGGATCATCGGCCATTGTTCAGCGGGTGGACCGCTCCACTGCGACCGCTTCGTCACCGCTGCGCTCGAGCGGGCCACCGGTCAGTACAGCGCGCATCGCCTGATCGGCCGGTACATCGAGTGGCGTTATCCGGCTACGCGGCACGTGCACGGTGAATCCCCCGAGTTGATAACTCATCGCAAGGTAGACGGCGACACGGGATTCGGTGTCGTCGAATCGACCCGGTAGGTGGGCATCATCCTGCATCACGAATCCAACCAAGCGAAACTCGCCGAGATCCACGGCGACCACCTGCCCAAAGTCCTCGCCGGCATCTTTCGAGAACAGGCGCGCGACATCCTTGAACGCCTGGAACAGCGTCGTTACGAGCGGAATCCGTTCCAGGATCGATTCGACCAACCCGACCATCCAGCGCACGAGGAACAGATTCGCGGCGAGACCCACCGCCAGGGTCAGGGCAATGCCACTTATCAGGCCGAGACCGCGAAAATACCAATCGGCGGGGAGCATCGCCTTGATGGGCGGTCCGAATGTCTTCTCCGACCAGGTGCCGAGCCATACCAGCAACGCAATGGTCAGGGCCACCGGTGCGACCAGTGCGACCCCCTTCAGAAACCAGTGCCATAGGCGAGCCATACCAAATTTCCTCTGAGTGGACGGGACGGGTGATGACGGTCGCATGCACGCGAAGCCTGACCGACAGGTATGCCCGCCAAGTGTCGCACGCGGGAAACAGGGTCATGCAGAATCTTTTTTGCATCTGGACGACGGTCAGGGCGCGACCGACGGTTGTGCGAAGTTGGACCTCGCTGCGCAAAGTGCCGTCCATGCCGTGGACGTTGCGTCCGGCAGGCGGGTGGTGCAGTGGGGACGCCTTGAACGTCGACGCAGATGTCGACCGGGATCGCAAACCCTCTGGTGCGGGCTGGGTGCCGGTTGTGGGGGCACGCAGTCAAGGCCGGTTTCGCACATGGCCTGTTTTGCAGATGGGCCGGTGCTCAACAGCCCGCTGGCATTGTCGTTTCCTGCGACCGCACGGGCGTGGGGTCGCCCGTGCAGCCGCGTCGTCTTGTCCGGCCACCCTCCAACTTCAATATCCCTTCTCTTTTTCCGCCTTGTCCTCGATCGCATCGCCTGCGGCTTCGACGTCCTCGCCAATCCCGGCGACCGTGTTGCACCCGCCCAGCCCAATACTGCCGACGGATACGAGAACGAGCAGTGCGATCGCACGCAGACGGGCATGGTTCAGTGATTCGGTATTCATTGCATCGGTCCTGTGTGGCTTGTTTGTGTGTATCCAACGACCGTAAGAGTCATCGGTTTACAGCAATGGTCGAGCAACGAACATGCCACGCGGAACGCGATGTCCCGCGGTTCGATTGTGCTCGTCGGATCCAGCAGACGGGTCGCGTCCGTCAGCCGGATGCGATCGCGCGGTTGGACTCACGCCGCCATATCGACCCTCTTTGGCGCAAATGCACCGTTCGAGCGTCGGCTGCGTCGCCGTGTTGTCCCTAGGAGGGTCGGCAGGTGTGCACGGATCGACACCGCAAGGTCCCTAACGACCACCCGCTGTACCGGCAATAGCGTGAACTGCTCCCGGTTTAGCGAAGTTATCTCCGTACTCATGGGCGCGGTTGGCACGCCTCCTGCGAGTAGGCATTCGGGAAGCGTCCCCTTGAGTGGGACGGTAAACGAGCTGACGAAAAGGAGCTGAACAATGACAGACAAGACCAAAGACAAGGTCCAGGGCGAGGGCGATTACGAGTCGGCCAAGCGTTACGACCGCGAGACCCGCGAGTTCGTGAATTCCGGAAAGGTCGACGAGGCGATCGGTGATGCAGCAGATCAATCGCCGCAAGAAGGACGGGCCGCACGTGAAGACGCACGCTCCCGCGCCAAGGAGCACGATCCCGAGGAAAAGCGCGATTTCGATCACGCTTCGTGACATCGCCGGCTGACGTAATCCACTGACGATCTGAAGATTGAGGAGAACGACCATGATTGGATGGGCTGTGACATTTTTCATCATCGCGATTATCGCGGCACTGTTTGGTTTTACGGGTATCGCGGGGACAGCGACCAACATCGCCTGGATACTGTTCGTAGTGGGCTTGGTCGTGGCCGTGATTTTCGCGCTTACCGGCCGTCGCGGCAGGGTCTGACCGCGGCGTCGCAGGCAGTACGGATTTGACCAAGAGGAGATAGCGATGCAACGAATGACTACGCGACTGGCGCTGACCGCCGCACTGATTGCAGTGCTGGCGGCATGTGAGCAGGATGGCCCCGCCGAGCAGGCCGGGGAAAAGATCGACAACGCCGTCGAATCGGCCGGCGACAAGCTAGAGCAGGCCGGTGACAAGATCCAGGATGCCACCCGTTGACCTAACCGGTCGGTCGACCATCGCGCCAGAACGAACCGACGGCAATGCCGTCGGTTTTTTTTGCGTTGCGCATGTCCGCCAACACCTTACCGGTCCGGACGTTTTGCAACGGACTGTCGGATTTGAGCCGGGCGTCCGGAGGCCCCTTTGTCGACGCACAACCTGACGGTCGAGCCGCACGGCAACCCAGAGGGCTGGCATGGCGATTGCTCCACCCCGGATGTGAAATCAATGCGGCGGAGGACATGATGAGCAAGCTGTACTTCCTGGTTCCTGACACCTCGTGCGCTGAACGGATCGTGAAGGATCTCAAGCGTGCTGGAACCGGCGAGGAGGACATCGGCGTATTGGGCAAGGATGTCGCACTGGCCGATGCGCTACCCGATGCGGACGTCGAACAGACCAGCGACCTCAAACCGGCAATGCAGCAAGGCGCCGCCATCGGTGGGGCAACGGGGCTGTTGGCCGGTCTCACAGCGACCCTGGTCCCGGGCGGATTCGCAGTCGGCGGCGCTGCACTGTTGGGCATGACCCTTGCCGGTAGTGCGTTCGGGGCCTGGGCATCCAGCCTCATCGGTATTTCGGTGCCCAACCGAGAGGTCGAGGAATTCAAGTGCGCCATCGAAGACGGTCAGGTCCTGATGATCATCAACACCGCGAACGCTGATCGCGCGCGTATCAAGGCGATTGTCTCGGAATGTCACCCCGACGTCGTGTATGGCGGCGAGGAGGGCAACATTCGCGGCATCGCATGACGATCGGTTGATCGAAATTTCTTTACTGACAGGAGACGACGATGGGAATTGAAGTGGGTGGCTTGATCGGACTGATTATCCTGGCGCTGGATATCTGGGCGATTTTGAAGATTGTCGACAGCGGTGCCTCGACGGGTGGAAAGGTGTTATGGATATTGTTGATCGTGGTGCTGCCGCTGCTCGGCCTGATCATCTGGTGGTTGTTCGGGCCTCGTGGCAACCGACAGCTGGCGTAGATGGGCGGCTCTGAACGTACTCCGCAAAGCGAATGGCGGCATCAAGCCGCCGTTCGCCCGGCTGATCGAACGGTGCCGGCGAACGAGACTGCGGTTCAGTTCGGAAACTTTATAGAATCGAGACTTCGGCGGGCGGCAGCTCTGCTGGGCACCTGCAAGGCGAATCAACAAGGGCTTCGGCGGCCGCGGGCGCTTACTGAAACGACTCCGTATCGATATGGTGTTTGTCGATGCGGTAGCGCATCGTCTGACGGCTGACACCGAGGAGCGTGGCGGCCCGGGTAACGTTACCCCGCTGGCGCCTGAGGGCCTCTTCGATCATGCGGCGCTCCATTTCGTCGAGGGTGACGGAACCGTTCAGCGGGAAACGGATGGAATCACCGTCGGAATCCGACTCCGGCCTGTCTCCGGCGGTCAGTTGCAGCCAACGTGTTTCCAGTTGATTGCCGCGCGACAACAAGACACAACGTTCGATCACATTGCGCAGTTCACGCACATTGCCTGGCCAGCTGTATTGACGCAACAGAGTCCAGAACTCGTCCGGAATCTCGGTGATGCGCTCGTTGCGGCGTTCGTTGAACTCGGCGACGAACTCCTTGACCAGATCTTCGATATCCTCGATGCGGTGACTCAGGCTGGGCAGCACGATCTGGAACACGCTGAGGCGGTGGAACAGATCACTGCGAAAACGGTTTTCCGCGACTTCGTTTTCCAGGTCGCGGTTGGTCGCGGTGATGATGGTGACGTCGACGCTGATCTCACGGTTGCCGCCGACCCGCCGAATGGTCCGGTCTTCAACGGCTTTCAACAGCTTGGCTTGCAGACCAAGTGGCATCTCGCCAATCTCGTCGAGAAACAGGGTGCCGCCGTTTGCCTGTTCGAACAATCCCTCGCGCCGATTCTTGGCACCGGTAAAGGCGCCGGCCTCATGGCCGAACAGTTCCGACTCCAGCAGTTCGTCGGGTAGTGCCGCACAGTTGACCTCGATCATCGGACCATCGGCACGCGGGCCGTTGTAATGCAGGATACGTGCAGCCAGGCCCTTGCCGGTACCTGTGCCGCCACGCAGCACCACGGCGCTGAAGCCGGCCTTCGCGATCTGCGTCAGCATGTGGCGCGTCTCCTGGGCGCGCTCGCTGTGCCCGATGAACTGCTCGACGCGAAACTTCGCCGCCTCACTGGCGGCCGCCAACGAGAGTCGGCGCTGGGCGCGCGCACTGCGTGCGGCACGTTGAACCGCGAGATCGAGGCGCGCATCGTCGACCGGCTTTTCGATGAAATCGTGTGCGCCCAGCTGCAGCGCCCGCACGGAATCCGGGATGGTCCCGAATGCGGTCAGGAAGATCCATTCGCCGGGCGCCTTCCCCTGGCCCTGCAATTCGCCGAGCAGGTCGAGACTGTTGCCGTCGGGAAGATTCATGTCGGCGAGCACGGCGAGGGGACTGATGCGTCGCTCGACGATCTGCGTGCGTGCGTCGGCGATGCCTGTGCAGAGCACGACGTCCCAGCCCTGCTTGACAAAGCGGCGTTGCATTTCGCGGCCAAGCAGGGCCTCGTCTTCGATGATCAACAGGCTGTCAGACATCGGGGCAGGGTAGGTCCAGGGTGAATGTCTGGGTGGTACTGCTCGTCTCGGCGCGCAGCAGGCAGCCGCCGAGGTCGCGGGCAAAACGTTCTGCGACCAGCAGGCCCACCGGCTGCGTCCATCCCATCGGCACCGTCATGCCAGTGTCGAGCACCGCGTCGCCGGGCTGTCCTGCACTGACGTCGAACTGGATCAGGGCGTGACCGTCCTGATGGGATACGCCGACCTCGATCGCCTGTACGGCGCTGACGCTGGCGAGGTGATCCAGCATGCTGTAGACGGCCACTCTCAGTCCTTCGCGGGGCAGCCTGCAGCGAACGCCGCGATCGGCACCCAAACGGATTCGGGCACCATCCGCGTGACCGGGGCGGGTGATATCGATCACGTCGGCCGTCTCGGCGGCCACGTCGACGGGCTGCGGTTTTTCGTTGTGGATGGGTATCGTCTGCACCGTGGTCCTGACGAAATTCAGCATGCGGTCGATCTCCTGGAGCGTGAGATCAAGGGTTTCGCGCTGATCGGTGTCCTCGATCTCCGCGCGAAGACTGCTGCAGGCGGCACGTACCGCCGCAAGGGGGTTGCGCAGTTGATGGGCGAGACGTCCGGCGAGCGCACGCAGCGCCGCACTGCGTTCGTCGCGTGCCAGTCGTGCCTGGTTGGACAGGACGGTCGCCGGATCTTTGGAGGAGGGCGCTTCGTCGGCGCCGCTCATCGGCTCGTCCGGGTCACGTGTTCTGGTCATTATCCTGCTGTCACGTCTCACGATCTGCTGCCAATCATCTCTACCGATCGCCGTCTGAATCGACGAGCAAACTGCGTACCATCCCATCGCGGCCCGCACGGCTGTGCTTTGCCGACACGCCCTGAGACCATACGTCCGATTTGCGACACCGGGCGGTCCAAATCGGCCAATCGGCAGTGTAGCCGGTGGTCGCTCAGTGCGCACGCCGGGCATGCACCACACCCGGGTGCCGTTCGGACTGTCTCCTGCCACAGTCGATTCACCGGCCCCGGTTTGGGGTGTGTCATGCCGCCTTGTTTTTCTGCGCCGACATCTCGTCGAGGTAGGCCCGCGCCAGTGTGCTTTTTGCGTCGTCCTCCAGCGCCTTGCCGGCCAGCTGGAAAACCTCGTGTTCCTCTTCCTCGAGGTGGTGCTGCAGCTTCTCTTCGAGTCGCTTGGCGGCCGCCAGCCATCCGGGCGAACTCATCTCGGTGTGCTCCAGTGTCTCGACCAGTTCGTCGAGTTCGTGGTGTTCGGCGACACTGTGACGCGCCTTTTCGATCGTCAGATCGCTTTGCATCAACGGCACGTAGAAGTGGCGTTCCTCGGCCGCCGCATGTGCCGCGAGTTCCGTCTTCAAAGCGCCGAACAGACGCTCGCGTGTCGCGCTCTCGCCATTGGTTGCGACGAGATCGCGTATCAGACCGCGCTGGATCTCATGGTCTGCCCGCAGTGCCTCGAAAATGTTCATGTTTCGCATCCTCTTCGGTTCGTAGGTCTATACGGCGCCCGGTGTCCGCGCCTGCCCCTGTCCCGGTAACAGCAGCAACCGTGCCATGCGGCGAACTGTCTGTGAGCGGACGCGGCGGCCTGACCGGCCCGACAGTGCATTCCTCGGCGATCACCGGAGTCTCCCGGCGGCGGGCGTCAAATCGGCCCGCGCAGGCGCAGATGCACCGCCGATCACGCGATGCCCGAACAAGCGGTCTCTCGATACGACCGTCGGGGGCCAGCGCCGCGCACGGATCGAGGACGGCGGCATGTGACTTGCTTCGTGCCTTGACCTGTAGACCAGATGCGGGCCGGGACAAAAACCGGCCACGGTCAGGAGGCGACCATGTGGGAAGACATCTACGCCTGGATTGCATACCTGGCGGCACCATTGTTTCTGCTGGGTGTGATCGTGTACGTGTTTCGCCCCTCGGCGCGCGAGAAATACCGCCGCGCGAAACGCATCCCGTTCGAGAACGGCGGTCGGCACGGTGACTCGTCGCATTGATCGGTCACTGCATTCATGAAGCGTACAGACCCTGCGCCTCGGGCGGGGCGGCCCGCTTGGCACCGCCGTCTGAAGGAGGGGATATGACTCACGCCGAACCTGAGAAGCGGCGGCGAACGCGACCGACCCGCTCGGCGTTGGCCGGCCGGGCGACGACGGCTGGCGGGCTGCTTCGCGAATCGTCGATCACGCCGACCAAGACCCCACCCGGGGTACCGCCGAAACCGATCGAGGACCCTCCAGCACGTCCGGCCAGGCCGACGCCGCCGGTCGAGGATCCACGACCGGCGAGGCCACCCAAGCACACCGCTTCGATGTAAGTCGAAACCCGGCTGCCGACAGTCGTCGCGGCGACCGCGCAGTCCCACATGAGTGGAAGGCCGGTTTGGGGCGCTGCGGCGACACATCGGTGGGGCATTCGCGTGCCATAGTCGTCGCTTCGGCGCCGTTGGCGTGGCTCATATGCGCCATTCGAGGTGCATCTGGGACGCGCTGCCGGGCGAGGCAGGCCCGGGAGATCGCTGTGAGGGCCGCGATGGCGGAAATGGTGCATCCTGGCCCCAAGCTTGCCTCGGACGTCTCAGTCCGAACAACGGCCATGCCATTCCTCGGGATTCAAGATGTTGACCATGTCCAGATCCACGCCTGACACCCGCCACCGGGAAGCGCCACAGGCCATCCTCCGGGACGGCCAGAACTGCTGGAAGCATGTGCGCGCCAGCCGCTTCTCCGTACTGATCGATACAGCAGACTACTTCGCCGCCTTTGCCAAAGCCTGCCTCGCCGCCGAACGACAGATCTTTCTGCTCGGCTGGGACTTCGACCGACACGAACGGCTGCACAGGGGTGAACACGCGGGCGATCTGCCCGACGAGCTGGGTGCCTTCCTGGTCGAGTTGGTGCGACGCAAGCCAAAGCTGAACGTCTATCTCCTGTCGTGGGATTTCAACATGATCTATGCCGCGGAGAGGGAATTGCTGCCGGCCTTGCGGCTGCGACTGCAGGCGCCACCGCGGTTTCATTTCCGCCTCGATGGCGTGCATCCGAAGGGCGCCTCGCATCACCAGAAGGTCGTCGTGATCGACGACCGGGTGGCGTTTGCCGGTGGAATCGACCTGAGTCGCTGGCGCTGGGATACCTGCGAGCACAAGCCGGACGACCCGCGACGTACTGACCCGAACGGCAAACCCTATCCGCCGTTCCACGACATGATGGCGGTGTTCGAGGGAGCGGCGGCCGCCTGCCTCGGCGACCTGGCGCGCGAACGCTGGCGACGCGCGCGCGGCAGGCGATTGTCGCCACCGGTCGGTGTTACCGCGTCTCCCTGGCCGGCCGACCTGCCCGCGGACCTGAAGGCGATCGATGTCGCAATCGCGCGCACCGAACCGGCCTATCGCGGTCGCGATGCCGTGCACGAGGTCGAGCAGCTGTATCTCACGGCGATCGCCGCCGCTGAACACACCATCTACATCGAAAACCAATACTTTACCGCCCACAGCCTTGCGGATGCCCTTGCAGCACGTCTTGCCGAGAAGCACGGCCCGGAGGTCGTGATGGTGCTGCCCGAAAAGACCGGGGGATGGCTGGAGCAGGTCACGATGGACGTCCTGCGCGGACGGATGCTACAGCGCCTGGCCGAGGCCGACCGTCACGACCGGCTGCGCATCTATTTCCCCTACCAGCAGGGTCTCGGTGACACCTGCATCAGTGTGCATGCCAAGCTGCTGATCGTGGACGATCGGCTGCTGCGTATCGGTTCCTCCAACACCAGCAACCGCTCGATGGGGCTGGACACGGAATGCGACGTGGCGATCGAAACCACCCGACCGGACGACCCGACGGGTCGCTTCATCGCTGGTCTGCGCACCAGGCTGCTCGCCGAACACCTCGGCAGTGACACCGCGGCAGTCGAGCGGGCGATGCGCGAAAAGCAGCACCTGATCGGCGCCATCGAGGCTTTGCGGAGCGACGGCCGAAGTCTGCGACCACTCGACTGGGAGGTGGAGTCCGAGGTGGACGAACTGGTCCCCGACGACGGTGTGGTGGATCCGTCTGAACCCTTCAGCCCGGATTACTTTGTCCAGCAGTACGTGCCGCGTTTCGGGCGGGTCACGGGGCGTCGTCGCCTGGCTGTTTTCCTGGGGCTGCTGGCGGCCTTGCTGATGCTTGCGGCCGCGTGGCGCTGGACGCCGTTGGCGGAGGTGCTGTCGCCCGAGCGGATCCGCGACTATGTGCAGTCGTTGGCCTCGCCGGAGGCGCGAGCGGCTGTTGCGGTCGGTGGATTCGTGGTCGCGAGTCTGGCGATGGTGCCGGTCACGCTGCTTGCACTGATCGGCGGCATGGTGTTCGATGGTTGGCAGGCATTCGCCTACGTGATGACGAGCGCCATGCTCGCCGCGACGATAGGTTTCGCAGGCGGTCGCCTCCTGGGCCACGCCAGGGTTCGGCGCATGAACGGTCGTCGTACCGAGCACCTGAGCAAGCGGCTCGCGCGTCGCGGCACCATCGCGGTGGCGATACTGCGCCTGGTCCCGGTGGCACCTTTCGCGGTTTTCAATCTCGTCGCCGGTACCTCGTCACTCGGTACGCGTCAGTTCGTGTTCGGCACGCTGATCGGACTGGCGCCGGGACTCGGTGCGATCACGCTGTTTTCGAGTTCACTCTGGCAGGCCGTTGCGGTGCCGTCACCGCGCAATGTCGCGATCGCGGCGGTCATGGCGATCTTACTGTCCGGCACCGCCTGGGTCGCCAAGCGTTGGCTGAGGACGCGTTGATCGGTGGGCAGGCTACGGGTCGCGACCTACAACGTGCACGACTGCGTCGGGCGGGACGGAGAATATGCCCCCGAACGGATCGCGGCCGTCGTCGCCGGGCTGGACGCCGACGTGATCGCGTTGCAGGAGGTGACCCTGGACCATGCCGGCGACGTCATCACCCTGCTGGAACGGACCACTGCGATGCGGGCGGTGGACGGCACCCTGTTCGAGCGTGGCGTGGGGCGGTATGGCAACGTGCTCCTGACCCGGCAACCGGTTGCCGAACAGCGGGTACACGATCTGACACACCGCGATCGCGAGCCGCGCGGTATCGTGGATGCCCAACTGGTGGTCGATGGCCAATGCTGGCGGGTTCTGGCGACGCACCTGGGACTTTCCTGGCGGGAGCGGCGTCAACAGCTGCAAACGGCGGCCGGCATCGTTCAGGACGGGGACGCCGCAACGGTGATCCTGGGGGATTTCAATATCTGGCTGGGTGCGCGGGCGTTTGCCCCCCTGACCCGGCTCGGCTTCGTCCGCTGCCAACCGGCCAGTTTTCCGACCTGGTTCACACCGCTGTTGTCACTGGATCGCATCCTGGTGCGCAGACCGGCATCGCTGCGACGTTGCACACGTATCATGTCGCCGGTTGCCCGCATCGCCTCCGACCACTTCCCGGTCGTCGCAGAGGTGATGCATCCGCCGGATCGAACGGCACGCGGCACGGCATGAAGGGAAGGGTCAGATGATGGGCACGGCGGGTTGGTTCCTCCTGGTCGGCGGACTGCTGTTGGTGATGGGGATGAGCGCCCCTCTTCTGCGGCGCATACCGGTGACCTCTTCGATCGTCTACCTGGTGGTGGGGCTGTTCGCCGGCCCGACCGTCTTGGCCCTTTTCCACTTCAATCCGCTACAGGAATCGCGCCTGCTCGAGATCCTTACCGAGGTCGCCGTGCTGGTGTCGTTGTTTTCGGCCGGGGTCAAGATGCCGGTTCCGGTGTCGCTGGCCCGCTGGCGTGCGCCGATCATGTTGGCCTTCGTCTCGATGGCGGTCAGCGTGGGTGCGGTGGCGCTGTTCGGGCATTTCCTGCTGGGGCTGCCTCTCGGTGGCGCGATTCTGCTGGGTGCAATCCTGGCGCCCACGGACCCGGTGCTCGCGACTGACGTACAGGTGCGGCATCCCGGCGACCGCGACCGATTGCGCTTTACCCTGACATGCGAAGCCGGAATGAACGATGGCAGCGCCTTTCCGTTCGTCATGCTGGGACTCGGACTGCTCGGCCTGCACGAGCTGGGTGAATTCGGTGGACGCTGGTTGCTGATCGACGTGTTCTGGGCGACAGCCGCGGGACTCGTGATCGGCGTGGTTTGCGGGGTCGCACTCGGGCGTCTGGCCGCGTGGATTCGACGTACAAGGCCCGGACACGGTTTCCTCGATGATTTCCTCGGCCTCGGCCTGATAGGGATCGTCTACGGCATCAGTCTGGTGCTCAGCGCATGGGGCTTTCTCGCGGTGTTCTTTGCCGCCGTGGCGCTGCGCCAGACCGAGCTGCGCATCGCACGCCGCGCCGCGGATGCCAATGAGCCCTCTGGGGAGGGTGGCCAGGCCACGGTCGAGGACGCCGCCGGGCGGTGCCTGCCCGTCAGCGAGGCGTCATTGATCTTCAAGGAGCACATCGAGCGACTGTCCGAGCTGGTACTGATACTGTCGATCGGCGGCATGCTGTTCGTCGACTCGTGGAGCTGGCGGGCGGTCGCGACGGCCGCGTTCGTGTTCTTGGTCGCTCGGCCCGCGAGTGTGTTGATCGGGCTCGCGGGGACCCGTACGACGTGGCGCATACGCGGTATGGCCGCCTGGTTCGGCGTGCGGGGTATCGGTTCCCTTTACTACCTGATGTACGCCATAGAGCACGGCCTCTCCGAGGCGTTGGCGGTTGAACTGATCCACATCACGCTGGTCGTCGTCACACTGTCGATTCTCGCGCACGGAATCAGTGTGAAGCCGATGATGCGCCAGTACCGAAGGCAGTCCTGATGCCGCGGTGGCCGTTCGTACGGCGAACCGCTGCATTGGCATGTGTCCTGCAGAAGACGAGTCTGGAGCGACGGAGCCTGAAGACGACCAGGGCGGCTCCATGTCGATTGCAACAACGCCGTCTCCGGACGGGGGCAGGGAACTCATGATGATTCGTTTTTCGAGCAAGGCGGGACCCAGCATCACGATGATGGACCGGTACGCATTGCCGCTGATCCGCATGATGCATCACAGCGGGACCGTTCCCAGTGCGATCCTTCCGGATGATCTGCCGTCCGCCCTGCAGTCGCTGAAATCGTCTCTGGATACGCTGGGCCACGACCAGGGCGACGAACCCCCGGCCGAAGACGCCGCCGGAGATTCGGACGAGGACAGCGACCGGGTCGCCCTGCATACCCGGGCCTATCCATTGTTGCAGCTCCTCGAATCCGCGGTACGCGATGAACAGGCAGTAATGTGGGACTACTACGACGGAAGCTACATCTGAGCTGTGAATGGCGCGGTTCTTGATACGTATCGCGGGATACGGCGGAGCGGGGGCGATCGGACATCGATGGCAGTGCTTGCAGCAACAAGCAGGGCCTTTGTAATCCGACACGGGTTTCGATGCAGGAAGGTATCGGCAGAGAGGCCGAAAGGCCGGCACAGATTCCCCGCAAGGGGTGGTGGCAGGTGCTCAGGCGCGTCTGGCACAGGACGGGCGCGAACAACCTGGGCCTGATCTCCGCGGGTGTCGCCTTCTATGCGTTGCTGGCCGTGTTTCCGGCCATCGTCGCCCTGCTGGCGCTGTATGGATTGTTCTTCGACGCCGCCCAGGCCTCGTCACAGTTCTCCTATTTTCAGGGTGTGCTGCCCGAGGACGCATTTCGCCTGATCGCGGACCAGTTGACCGAGGTGGCGGCGGGGTCAGAGGGTCGGCAGGGGCTCGGTGTCGTGGGAGCGACGCTGCTGTCGGTGTGGAGCGCCACCAAGGGATCGCGCTCGCTGATCGTCGCGCTGAACGTGGCCTATGACGAGCACGAACGCCGCAACATCGTCCGGTTGAACCTGACCGCGATGGCGCTGACCCTGTTCCTGGTCATGCTCGGTGTCGCCGGACTGGCGGTGATCCTGGTCGTCCCCCTGGTGCTCGAGTTCGTCGGCCTCAGCGATGCGACCGAGCTGTTGATGGCACTGCTGCGCTGGCCGTTGGTGGCCTCCGTGGCGGTGCTGATGTTGGCGGCCATCTATCGATACGGACCCGCTCGACGCAACGCCCGATGGCGGTGGGTCTCGCCCGGCGCACTGGTCGCGGTCGCCGGCTGGGTCGCGGCCTCACTCGGCTTCTCCCTGTATGTCACACAGTTCGGCAACTACAACGTCACCTACGGATCGGTGGGCGCCGTCGTCATCCTGCTGATGTGGTTCTTCATCACCGCGTTCGTCGTGATGCTCGGCGCGGAGCTGAACGCCGAGCTCGAGCGCCAGACCGCGCGTGACACGACCTGGCATGGCGAACAGCCGCTCGGCCAACGCGGTGCCTATGTCGCGGACCATCTTCCGGAAGACGGCCCCAACAGCCGCTGACACATCGCGCCGCTCGCCGTGCGCCTGGTATGCGAATTGCGTCTTCGGTTTTCGATTGTTCATCACGCAACCGGGGAGAACCGCAATGGCCGTCACCAAGACAGATCCGCTGAAAATCATTCTCGCGATACTCTTACCACCCGTCGGGGTCGCCTCTGAAGTCGGCTTCTCAGGACACTTCTGGCTGAACATCCTGTTGACGCTGCTGGGCTATGTACCGGGGATCATTCACGCGCTCTACGTGATCATCAAGCGTTGAAGAACCCAGCCGGGTTAACTGCGAATGCGCGCTATCCGATCCGGCGTGCTGGTCGGAGTCCCATCTGGAATCGGGCCGTCGAAGGCCGTATTCACCGCCCGGCGGTCGATATGCAGACTCAAAGGTCCAAAGCACCCGTTTCGACGCATCGCGTCCCGATCTGCCGTCACCGGACCACGGATCGGCTTGTCCCATTCGTACCGGCAACCGCGCCATGGATCGGTCGGGATCGGTCTGTCGGCCGGAGCGCATCCTCTCAGATCCATCGGCACGATCGATGCAACGTTGTCCTGGCGAATCGTCGAAGGTCGCGGAGCGTGCTTCACCCGCTTCCATACAGGCCCGGACGTGAGCGCTATCCATCGTCGTTCTACAAAGGAGCAGATGACATGAACTGGGAACAGGTAAAAGGAAACTGGAATCAACTGAAAGGGTCGGCCAAGGTCCAATGGGGCAAGCTCACCGATGATGACCTGACGGAAATCGAAGGTGACCGAGACAAGCTTGTCGGCAAGCTGCAGGAGGCCTACGGGATCACCAAGGAAGAGGCACAACGCGAGATCGAGTCCTTCAAGTGGCACTAGCTGACAGCGTGCCTTCCTGCGAGTGAACGGGCGGTGCGGTATATCCGGCAGATGATGCGGATACGCCGCAGGCTCCACTGGCGGAAGCATCGGCACCGGGCATGAGTCGGAGGCTGATATATCTGTTATGGGCGATCGCGTCGACAACCCTTGGTATCGGCGCGGTCACCCAGGCGTGTGCTGACGAACTGACACAATTGCTGGCAGGCACGCCGTCGCCGACTGCCGTCAAAGCCGACCAGGTGATCACGGTCGCCTCATCGGAGCGATCCGATCAGGATATCCGGCAGCGGCTGCAGGCCATCTTTTCCGAGCTGGAAACACTGGCCGGTGTCGAGGTTGAAGTGACCGCGGGCGTCGTCAGTCTGACAGGCAAAGTCGCGAACGCGATGGTCGAGAATCGGGCACTGGGATTCGCCCGCCGGGTCGAGGGTGTGGTCGCAGTGGAGAACCACCTGAACGTCGACCGCGACCTGCAACCGAGACTGCGGACGACAGGGCAGAAGCTCGTCGACCTGTCGCGCAACGCCTGGGCTGTCTTGCCGCTGTTTCTGCTCGCATTGGCCGTATTCAGCCTGTTCCTGCTTACCGGTCGGTGGCTGGCGGCCCAAAGCGGGTGGCTAGATCGACTCGCGCCCAACCCTTTCATCGCCAACCTGTTCAGCCAGCTGTTGCGGGTCGTGTTCACGCTGTTGGGGTTGTCGGCCGCGCTGGCCCTGCTCGATGCGACGGCATTGCTCGGGACCGTGCTCGGTGCGGCCGGAATCATCGGTCTCGCGGTGGGGTTTGCGGTTCGCGACACGGTCGAGAACTACATTGCATCCATCCTGCTGAGCCTGCGCAACCCGTTCGAGGTGAACGATTTCGTCGACATCGACGGACATGAGGGCAATGTGGTCAAGCTGACGTCTCGTGCAACCATATTGCTGTCACCCGACGGCAACCACATAAGGATCCCGAATGCGACGGTGTTCAAGGCGGTGGTCACCAATTTCACCCGTCACCCGGAGCGCCGTTTTGAGTTCGACGTCGGTGTCGACACCGACCAGGACCTGCAGGCGGCACAGCGACTGGCGTTGCTTACGCTGTCCGGTACCCACGGTGTCCTGGCAGACCCACGGCCGCTGGTGGTCGTCCAGATGCTCGGCGATTCCAACGTGGTGTTGCGTTGCTACGGCTGGGTCGACCAACGCCATTTCGGCTTCCTCAAGGTGCGTAGCGAGGCCATCCGTGTCGTCAAGCACGCGTTCGACGGGGCAGGGATCGTGATGCCGGAGCCGGTGTACAAGGTACGCCTGTTCGAGCCACAGGGTGAACCGGAGGTGACGGGCAACAGGCGCTCAGCGGGCACCCAGGGTTCCACGATACACGGGGGCTCCGCAGCCGCCGTCGGTTCAGTTGCGACGGCAGGCGATATGTCCGTCGATCTCACGATCGAACGGAAGGTCGCCGAACAAGAGCGGCAAGCGGGCAGGGAGAATCTGTTGGATGCGGCAACATCCAGCGAGATCTGAATGGCCGCCTGCCTCTGTCCACCTTGCGTAGCCGGTCTTTCCCGTGCCCTGGAGGCCAAGGCCCCGGTCACGCACCTGCCAATATCCACCGCCACCGGTTGATTTCGGCCTGTTCCGCGGCGCTCGCGAACGAATACCGGCGAGCGCGGCTGTGGTGGCACGGCTGCGGTCTGCGGGCAACACAGCAGGACCGCTGGTTACGGCACAGGGTCAATGGCCGACGACCACATGGCACAGCGTTTGCTCCGTGTTGTACAGGGACTCTCCCATAAACGAACCTGAGCGAGGTAACGACATGTCCAATCGTAAAAGCGAGCAGCACGAACCGGCACATTCGGCCCGGACGGAATCGGGCAGCTATTCCGAACGGGCCACGGCGGCTGCACACGATGCGGTTGACCGGATCGGCGAACAGGCGGAACGCGCCGAGGAACGCATCCGTGGCGCAGCGGGCGACGTACGTCGTCGCTCGTATGAAGCACGCGATCGCGCCCGCGACCTCAGCGACGAAGCGACCATGACCGCACGCTCCTATTTGCGGGAGCACCCACTGGCTTCACTGGCCGTGGCGTTTGGTGTCGGCATGTTGTTCTCATCGATCATGCGCCGCTGAGGGGTTCGACGTGGCCGAGCAGCCGTCTGCGCAAGCGCGTTCGTGCGACGAACCGCCGAGCCTGAGACATGCCCTGGGGCAGTGGGGCGAGGACGTTCGCCTGATGGCCGATGCGCTGTCCGAGCTGGCGGCGAGCGAAGCCAGGCTGGCCGCGTACAGCCTGGCGATGATGCTCGCCGCTGCCCTGGTGCTCGCGATAATGGCCGCGGCGCTGTGGACCACGTTGGCGTCGGCGATTGCGCTGGCGGTATTCGACGGCGATGAGGTCTGGCTTGCGACGTCATTGAGTGTCGCTGCGGCCAGTGCGCTGGCAGGAGGCGTCTGCTATCTGATGATCCGCCATCTGAGCCGCAACCTCGGTTTCCCCGGGATGCGTGCCGTGCTGTTCCGACCACCCGGGCGGAGGATCACCGCCGAGGATGTGGACCGCGAGGGTGTACGTCCGTGAGGCGGAAAAGCGACGGTCTGGTACCCGTTCGGACGGCTGGCATGTATCGCGCGCGGTCGCTGGCGTTGGAGCGCGTCGCACTCGGGCGACGTCGGCTCGCGGCCAGCCGGATGCAACTTCGCGCATCGTTTCGAACGACGGCAAGTTCTCCCGGCGCGCTCGTCGGCGCCTTCCTCGGAGGCTTCGTACTGGAAAGAGTACAGGTGCGCCGGGATCGTGCGCAGGCGCGCGGTCGGGTCCGACGTGCGTTGGCCAAGGCACTGCTGTTTTCACGTTCGATTCAATATCTGCGCGACTGGTTGCACTGACGCGGGCGCGCACCGAAGCGATCCCCATTTGCCCGGCTTGGCGGTCTCCCTCATGGCCATGCCGGGCTTTTTTGATGAACGCCTGTTGTTCCGCGGACCGGTTCCCGGTGTGTGAAACGCGGGCGCAATCCTGGGCATGACTTGTGCTGTCAAATTGCATAACGACCAATGAAGGCGGAGATGTCGCGGTGCTAGAGAAAAATGACAATCCGATCGAAGCAGGCCAGGGCTCTGCCGTTGCCACGCCGAACTCAATAACGGCGAAGATCCGCGAGCGGTCCTCGCTGGCGCTGAACGGCCTGTTCGTACTGGCGGCACTGGTCGCGCTGGCCGAGGCACGGGAGGTGTTCCTGCCGTTGGCTACGGCGTTTCTGCTGAGCTTCGTATTCCGCCCGATAGTGCGCGCCCTGCATTCGATCAGGGTCCCGCCGCCGGTTACGGCCCTACTGTTGGTCGGCGTTCTCGGCGCCGGCCTGACCCTGGGTATCTACAGCCTCAAAGAACCGGCTGCGGAGTGGTTGAAAGAGGCGCCACAGTCTCTGAGGCAGTTGCAGTACAGGATCGCCGAGATACGCGAACCAATCTCCGACGTGAAGGCAGCGACCGATGCACTGGACGACCTGCGCAACGGGTCCGAGACGCCCGGTAACGAGGTCGTGTTGAAGACCAGCGCACTTGACGAGGTGCTGTTCGTCGAAACCAGCGCAACACTGATGGCCGTGTTCACGACCCTGGTGGTCCTGTTCTTCGTCCTCGGCTGGGGCGATCGGCTGTTCCGCAATATCGTCAGTGCCCTGCCACGCTTCCGGGACAGGCGTGAAGCGGTCGTACTGGTGAAGGAGGTGGAGCATTCGATCACGGTCTACCTGGCGACGATCAGCCTGATCAACCTCGTGCTTGGCATCGTTGTCGCGGTCGTCATGCACCTGCTGGGAATGCCGAATCCGCTGCTCTGGGGGGTCGTGGCAGGTGTACTCAACTACATCCCTTATCTCGGTCCGGCG